>NZ_JAJFZK010000001.1 GCF_020731355.1 Bacillus sp. REN16
GAAAAAGTGTTAAATTTAATATGGATAGGTGTTTTATATATGTCTCATTTGGCTAGGTCAGTTCAGGTCATTTTTTTGTAATTATTTTTTATTAACACTTGGCTTATCTTCGTATGCAGATGTAAAGATCGCTGCTAAAAAGGTCACGATTACACCTAAAATAAGGATTAATTTCATGTTCATTTCCTCCCTTATGTATGAAGTTCAATAAGTTTGAACCCTCAAGAATACCTAAAAAACTCATCTATGTGTATTATAACCCAATTTCAATTTGGTGTGAATGTTATCTATGGACAAATTGTAAACATTTTCGCACCTTTCAAAACTGGCACATACACTAGTAGTGAACTCCTTTAACATTATCCAGCAGCCTTTCCTCTATTTATACCCTTACTTTTATAAAAATATTTTTCAATTTGTCCAAACAGGAAAACAAAGGTTGTTATTTCATAATTCAGAATTGGACATGTTGAATTTTGTAAGATTAAAGCATGTTAAAGGACATCCTCGCATACATTTAAATAAACCGTGCAAAAGACATCAAAGATGGAGGAGGCCCCTAATTAATGGATATCTTAAAAAAGATAGAACAGTTTCGTGAAGAGGAACAACGCTTGAAGTGGGAAGGAACCTTCGCTGAATATTTGGAACTTCTAAAAGAAAAGCCTTGGGTTGCTCAGTCTGCTCATTCCAGAGTTTATAATATGGTTAAGGACGCAGGAATTGAAGAGGAAGATGGAAAGCGCAAGTACAAATTCTTTGACCACCAATTATTTGGTCTTGAGGAAGCACTTGAGCGGTTAGTCGAAGAATATTTTCATCCAGCAGCCAAACGACTAGATGTTCGTAAACGAATTTTATTATTAATGGGTCCTGTGAGCGGCGGTAAATCAACACTTGTTTCCATGTTAAAAAGGGGATTAGAAACGTATTCCCATACGGAGCGAGGTGCGGTTTATGCCATTAAAGGTTGTCCGATGCATGAAGACCCCTTACACCTTATTCCACATCATTTAAGAGAAGACTTTTTTGATGAGTACGGGGTTCGAATTGAAGGTAATTTGTCACCATTAAATATGATGAGATTGCAGGAAGAATATGGCGGCAGAATTGAGGATGTAAGGGTTGAACGAATATTCTTTTCCGAGGATAAGCGTGTCGGAATTGGAACATTTAGTCCATCAGATCCGAAATCCCAGGATATTGCCGATCTAACTGGAAGCATCGACTTTTCAACGATTGCAGAATTTGGATCAGAATCAGATCCGCGTGCCTATCGTTTTGACGGGGAATTAAACAAAGCGAACCGTGGAATGATGGAGTTCCAAGAAATGTTAAAATGCGATGAAAAGTTCCTTTGGCATCTATTATCCTTAACGCAAGAGGGGAATTTTAAAGCAGGACGTTTTGCCCTGATTTCAGCGGATGAACTCATTGTCGCCCATACGAACGAAACAGAGTATCGTTCCTTTATTGCTAATAAGAAAAATGAGGCATTGCATTCGCGTATTATCGTAATGCCTGTACCTTATAATCTCAGAGTTTCTGAGGAAGAACGTATTTATGCAAAGATGATTAATGAAAGTGATGTCCGAGATGTTCATATTGCGCCACACACCTTTAGAGTCGCAGCAATGTTTACGATCTTAACACGATTAAAAGCGCCAAAAAAAGGCGATGTCGATATTATTAAAAAGATGAGACTGTATGATGGAGAAAGTGTGGTAGGCTTTAATGCAGTTGATGTAGAAGAGCTTAAGAGGGAATACCAGGATGAGGGTATGAGCGGTATTGACCCGCGTTATGTAATCAATCGTATTTCCTCAACCATCATCCGGAAGGAAAATCCATCTATTAATGCATTAGATGTATTGCGTTCATTAAAGGATGGCCTTGAGCATCATTCGTCGATTTCAAATGAAGACCGTGAACGCTATTTGAACTTCATTTCAATCGCGAGACGTGAGTATGATGATATCGCGAAAAAAGAGGTGCAAAAGGCATTTGTGTATTCATATGAAGAGTCCGCGAAAACATTAATGGATAACTATCTGGATAATGTTGAAGCATACTGCAATAAAAACAAGCTCCGTGATCCATTAACGGGCGAAGAAATGAATCCAGATGAAAAGCTGATGCGTTCAATCGAAGAGCAAATTGGAATTTCTGAAAATGCAAAGAAGGCATTTAGAGAAGAAATCCTAATTCGTATCTCGGCATATGCACGAAAAGGCAGAAGATTTGATTACAATTCACATGAACGTCTGCGTGAGGCAATCCAAAAGAAATTATTTGCCGACCTGAAGGACGTCGTAAAAATTACTACTTCAACAAAAACACCAGATGAGCAACAGCTGAAAAAAGTGAATGAAGTTGTAGCAAGACTAATTGATGAACACGGCTATAATTCAACATCAGCGAATGAACTGCTTCGTTATGTCGGAAGCTTGCTAAATCGATAATTTTAATAAGGGGTTAGACCAGTTGATTGGTCTAATCCCTTATTTTTCAAATGAGGCTTTAGATAAGAACAAACAAAAAACTTGTGTGGCCAATTTATGTGCCAAGGGGAAACTTGTCTATTATTAAGACATACCGCCTAAATTGCGAAATCTTTTGTCAATAATACGATATTTTTGCATAGTATAGAGTAATCTACTATTGCTTCATTTTTTTCAAAGTAGTAAGAAGTGGATCTCTTTTTAATTCAGACAGGTGCAATTTTTACAGTATTTCGTTTACTGAAAGTTTACTAAAAGCAGTCAAGATAATGTATGAAGGCCAAGGCAAAAATGTGAATGGTTATAAAAAAATAGTTTAGGAGGGGAAGAATTATGTCGAAAGGTAATTCGAAGAACTTTGTCATTTCCCAAGAAGATTGGTCCCTCCATCGCAAAGGCCATGATGATCAAACAAGACACCAGGAAAAGGTACAGGATGCCATAAAAAATAATTTACCTGATTTGATAACGGAAGAAAGTATCATTATGTCAAACGGGAGAGATGTCGTTAAAATTCCAATTCGATCATTAGACGAATATAAAATCCGCTATAACTATGACAAAAATAAACACGTTGGCCAAGGGGATGGAGAAAGCCAGGTAGGTGACGTTATAGCAAGAGATGGATCAGGTCAAAATCAAGGCAAAGCGGGTCCTGGAAAAGGGCAGGGTGCAGGCGATCAAGCTGGTGAAGACTATTATGAAGCTGAAGTTTCCATGATGGAGCTTGAAGAAGCCTTGTTTAAGGAGTTAGAGCTGCCGAACCTGAAACGAAAAGAACAGGATCAAAACATTGTTGAAAATATTGAATTTAATGATATCCGTCGTACGGGATTGATGGGGAATATTGATAAGAAACGTACGATGATGTCGGCATACAAACGAAATGCGATGGCTGGGAAACCGAGTTTCCATCCGATTTATCGTGAGGATTTGAAATTTAAAACGTGGAATGAGATTGTAAAACCAGATTCAAAGGCTGTGGTGCTTGCGATGATGGATACGAGTGGATCAATGGGGATCTGGGAGAAGTATATGGCAAGAAGCTTCTTCTTCTGGATGACTCGATTCCTGCGCACGAAATATGAAACAGTCGAAATTGAATTTATTGCCCACCACACGGAGGCCAAGGTTGTATCTGAAGAAGATTTCTTCTCAAAGGGTGAAAGTGGAGGAACGATATGCTCATCCGTTTATCGAAAGGCATTAGAAATCATTGATGATAAATATCCAACCACACGCTACAATATTTATCCATTCCATTTCTCAGATGGAGATAATTTAACCTCAGATAATGCAAGATGTGTAAAATTAGTCAGCGAGTTAATGAAGGTTTCGAATATGTTCGGTTACGGAGAAGTAAATCAATACAATCGTCATTCTACCCTTATGTCAGCCTATAAGAACATTGAGGATGAGCGATTTAAGTATTATATTTTAAAACAAAAAGCAGATGTCTTCCATGCCATGAAGAGTTTCTTTCATAAAGATGAAGAAAATAAGGCGTATGCCTAAAATTAGCCAGCTGAGAAGCTGGCTATTAAAATTGTTGAAAAGATGTCAGTGCAGATTTTGACGTGTATAATGTAAAATAAATTCAAACTGTAAATAGTCTCGGTAGGTGGAGTGATGTAATTGACGGCTAACGAATTATGCAGAATTCTAATTGTTGACGATGAAATATTAATAAGGCAAGGAATAAAATACTATTTGAATTGGGAAGAGGAAGGTTTTCAAATCGTTGGAGAAGCTTCAAATGGGAAAGAGGCACTTGAATTAATTGATCAGACAAATCCCCATATTGTCATCACGGATATCGTCATGCCAATCATGGATGGTGAAGAGTTAACAAAAGAGATAAAAGCCAATTATCAGGACATCGAAGTCATTATCTTAAGCAGTTTTGGCGAGTATGATTATGTTCGGTCTACTTTCCAAAGCGGTGTTGTGGATTATATATTAAAGCCTAAGCTAGATGCACAGGGATTGTTAACTGTATTAAAAAGAGCTCGAGAGAAAATCCCATTAACGAAAAGTACAAAGAATACGATTGAAGATTCTATTTTGATCGGACAAGCTATTGAAAAACAAATCAAAGGGTATGAAACAGATGTTAATTCAACGAAGCGCTTGAATGCATTCCCTTATAGTAGTTTTTGTTTAATAGCGGTCGACACAAATGGAGTTACCGATAACCAAACATCTATGAGAAAAATAGTTGATGATTTAAAAACGGGTTCAATCACAAGCTATCGTTATCAACTAGAACCAAACCTTGAGTTAGTCCTGCTGAATTATAATAAAGGACATGTACCAGAGGTGGTGAACAGGATATCTCAAATTGAGAAAACAATCCCACAAGTGGCTATTATTTTAAGTGATGTATTTTCTGCTTTTAGTAAGGTAGGAAAAGTATTTAGAGAAGACATCCTGCCTATGCTTCAATATCGGTTTTATTTCCCTGAGAAAACCTTTTTGCAGAAATCAGATCTGCCTATGAAAGCACCAACCTGTGATGCGTTTAACTTAGATCGCTTCACAGATGATTTTACACATGAGCGTTTTGATTTGGCACTTACATATGTAAGAGAATATACAAAGACGTATTCAACATGCTATACAACTGATGTGGCGAGGTTTAAATCATTTTTTGGAAATATTATATTTAATATATCCATTCTTTTGGGGAATATGGAATACGATGTGAAGGAACTTGAAAGTATGAAGTATGAGTCTTTACAGATTATTGAGGAAGCGAAGACTGCGGATAAGGTTGTAGAGCAATTTAATATGTTTATTGAGGAGTTCTATAAATGTATCAAAACAACACGAAATTATTCTAGTAATTCAAACATGAAGATGATTCTTGAATATATACAAGATCACTATGCGGAGCCGCTTACTCTAACAGAAGTAGCCACTTATTTTCATTTTAATCCTTCTTATTTATCCAATTACTTTTCAGTTCATAATAAAGAAGGTTTTATTGAATATTTAAATAAAATTCGCATCGAGGAAGCTGCAAAATTACTTATTAAGAGTGATATTCCAATTTCAGAAATCGGTCCGATGGTCGGTTATTCAGATCACAGTTATTTTTCAAAAATATTTAAGAAGATAAAAGGGATGTCACCTAGCCAGTATCGCAGGAAATCGATGAGATAAGGATAATAGAATGAAGAATCGTAGATTTCATCTTAAGCATAATAGCTTATTTTTAATCATGTTTTTTTTAACAGTCATAAGTATCATTTCAGTCGCCATTATTATAACTTGGACGACTCTGCGTATGGCAGAAGATTTTTTTATCGATAAATTTAGTATCACCAATGCAAAAGTATTGGACCAAGTAACAGACAGCTTCGAATCATTTCATTATGCAATCGTCACAGCCTCTAATAATTTATCGCAGAGTGGGACGTTGAAAACAATTCTGACAGAGGAGCAAACAAATGCAGAGAAGATGAATTCTTATTTTAACCTTCGCCAGTTAATGAAGAGAGTGGAGCCTAATCTTGAGGCATATGACGTTAGTATAACGGTACTAGGGGAAAATGGGATTAGCTATTCAACAAATCGAAATTATTGGCCGATTTCTGATAATGAGCTATCGGAAAGTCATCTTACAGCTAGTACAAAGCGACATTTTAAAAAGCTAATCTATAATTACGACCAACGTGAGAATCTTAATTCAAAGCAAATGAGCCCATTCGTAATCGCAACACGGGCCTTATTAGAACGTGGTTCAGGCAATATATATGGGGTCATGTATTTTGCGATTCGAGAAAAGGAGTTTCGAAGTTTTTATACAAACTATACAAGCCCTGGAAATGACATCTTTGTTATCGATGGATATGGCCGAATTGTTTCGAGCAATCGTGACGAACTAATTGGTCAAGGAGACCCTGTCCTTCAAGATTATGCATCTGAGCTTAATAAAAACCCTGACAAGTACGTCATAAAGGAGTTTGATGGCAAAGCACATATTTTCTTTGGCCAATACTTAGAGTCATTTGATTTATATATTTTAAATGTGATTGATAAGGATACGGCGGTTAGTGGATTAATTGATAAAAAAGAAATGGCTGTTACATTGAGTGTCATCATTGTCGTCGCAATTCTATTTGTATTTCTCATGTCAAGGCGAATAACAAACGCTTTGTACCGACTCGTACGTGAAATTTCAAATGCTTCAAAAACGAACTTCCATCAATATGTATCGGTAAATGGAACGTATGAAACGAGGGAGTTGGGACAAGCATTTAACTCCATGCTGGATGAGCTTCATGATTATGTAGACCAGCATGTTGAATCGCAAAAGAAGATACGCCACGCGGAGCTTGCTGCACTTCAGCAACAAATTAATCCGCACTTCCTTTATAATACATTAACGTCGATTAAGTTTATGGTCAAACATGGTAGTAAAGCAGAAGCTGAGGAAACTCTAAATGCATTTATCTCTATTTTACAAAATACGATTGGGAATGGTAGTGAAACTGTACAAGTAAAGCAGGAAGTTAATACCTTAAAGGACTATGTATTCATTAACCAAATGCGTTATGGCAGCCGCATCACGGTAAGTTATTTTGTGGGAGCTAATTGTGAAGACTATATGATTCCTAAATTAATTCTTCAACCTTTCTTAGAAAACGCCTTTTTTCATGGATTCAATAGGAAGCCTGATGGTTCAATAAAGGTCTTAATTTGGAAACAGGGCGTAGATCTAATATGTGAAATTGTAGATAACGGGGATGGAATGGATTTGGCGGAGGAGAATGAACTTCCTGTCTCTAATCGAAAGCAAGACCGTTTCACTGGAATTGGTATTCGTAATGTCCATGAGCGTATCCAACTCCTTTATGGCGAAACCTATGGAGTTTCTATTACGAGTGAAATAGGCAACGGTACAAAAGTAAGAATCACATTACCTGTTGAAAAAGAATAACACAAATCTGGGCTCCTTTTTGAAAGGGGTCTTTTTTATAGAACAAAATCGACTAATACTTATAAAAATAATCACAATATATAAAAATCCTGCAAATTAATTTTTGAAAACGGATACAACTAGTAAAAATATCACAAATTTAGTGAAATATCGTCCTAACGAATCTGCGACTTTGGGTGCTAAGATAAATATGTAGAAAGGATAACGCTTTCAAAAAAAGAATAATCCGAGGGGGAATATTTGTGAAGAAGATTTTAGCGTTATTAGTAGTTAGTATTTTAATGTTATCTGCATGTTCATCTGGGGATTCAGATAAAACAGCGGACAAGTCAAAAGATACAAATGAAATAACAGTTTGGGCATGGGACCCTAACTTTAACATCAAGGCAATGGAAATCGCGAAAGAAGCATACGCAAGTGAAAATTCTGATGTGAAAGTGAATATCGTAGAGAATGCTCAAGACGATATTATCCAAAAGCTTAATACTGCTTTAAGCTCTGGAACAACTAAGGGTTTACCAAACATCGTATTAATAGAAGATTATCGTGCACAAAGCTTCCTGCAAGCATATCCAGATGCATTTCACAAAATCACTGGTTCAATTAATGTAGATGATTTTGCACCATACAAAATTGCTCCAACAAGCTATGAAGGAGAAAACTACGGTGTACCATTTGACACTGGTGTAGCAGGCTTTTATGTAAGAACAGACTACCTAGAAGAAGCAGGTTACTCAGTAGAAGATATCACTAATGTTGATTGGGACAAATTTATTGAAGTTGGTAAAAAAATTAAAGAAACAACTGGTAAGGATTTGTTAACGCTTGATCCAAATGACCTTGGACAAATTCGTATGATGATCCAATCTAGTGGATCTTGGTACTTAAAAGAAGATGGTGTTACACCAAATCTAGCAGGAAATGAAGCACTTACTAAGGCATTTGAAGTTTATAAATCAATTCTAGATGCTAATATTGCAAAACCTGTTTCTGACTGGAGCCAGTTCTTAGCTGCATTCAATAGTGGAGATGTTGCATCAGTTCCAACAGGTAACTGGATAACACCATCAGTCAAAGCCGAAGCTTCACAATCTGGAAATTGGGCAGTCGTACCATTCCCAACTCTTCCTGGTATTGAAGGTTCTGTAAATGCTTCAAACCTAGGCGGAAGCTCATGGTATGTACTTGATGTAGCAGGTAAAGAAAATGCAGTAGATTTCTTAACAAAAACATTTGGTTCTAACGCTGATATGTATCAAACATTAGTTACTGAAATCGGTGCGATCGGTTCTTATATGCCAGCTGCTGAAGGTGAAGCTTATCAAGCTGCAGACGAGTTCTTTGGAGGACAAAAAATCATTTCTGATTTCTCAACATGGACAGAAGAAATTCCTCAAGTGAATTATGGCTTGCATACGTATGCGCTCGAAGACATCTTAGTTGTTGAAATGCAAAACTACCTAAAAGGTAAATCAATTGACGATGTGTTAAAAGATGCTCAAAAACAAGCAGAAGCACAAGTGAAATAAGGTAACACCAAAAAGTCTTAAAGAATCTGACTCATGATATTGAGGCAATGCCTCGGAAAACTCGCAACTCCTAATGTTTATGAGTGAGCTATGGCGAGATCTTCCGAGGCTATTACTTTAACTTACAGCGAAAAAAGACATCAATTTCCTCCAGCATTGGCGGCAAATCATGTTTTTAAATTATTTTAAGAGGCAGGGAGTTGAACATAGAATGAACACAGCGAAATCCAACGCCATTATTACCCCGAAACCTAAAAAATCTACAAGAGGTCTTCGTACGAAAAATGCCCTTATTGGCTGGTCATTTATTGCCATTGCAACGATCATGATCTGCTGGTTTTATTTTTACCCAATGATTCAAGCATTGATCATGTCATTCCAATCAGGGACAGGAACGAATTTAACATTTGTGGGATTGGACAACTACAAGCGTTTATTCCTGGACCCGACCTTTATTGCAGCATTAAAAAATACTGTCATTTATCTGCTAGTTCAAGTACCAGTCATGATTTTATTAGCCCTTGTATTCTCAGTTTTGCTAAATGACAAGACATTAAAGTTTAAGGGCTTATTCCGGACAGCAATCTTTTTACCAGCTGTTACATCGTTGGTTGCCTATTCTGTTATCTTTAAATATCTATTTGGAGTAGACGGAATTCTTAATGTAATGTTAATGAAAGTATCACTTATTTCTGAACCCATTCAATGGCTTACAGACCCATTCTGGGCGAAGGTAGCGATTATTATTGCCATTACTTGGAGATGGACAGGATACAATATGATATTTTATCTATCCTCTCTTCAAAACATTGACCCGTCAATTTATGAAGCAGCAAAAATAGATGGAGCATCACCTATTCAACAATTTTTCAAAATTACGATACCAATGTTAAAGCCAATCATTTTATTTACATCGATCACGTCAACCATCGGAACACTGCAATTATTCGATGAGGTTATGAATATCACTGGTGGGGGACCAGGTAACTCCACAATCACAATATCACAGTATATCTATAATATTTCATTCAAATATACACCAGACTTTGGATATGCAGCGACCGTGTCTTATGCAATCGTAATCATGATTATTTTCTTCTCAATCATTCAGTTTAAAGTGGCAGGTGATAAAAAATGAGTAAATTCAACCGTGTAATAAGCTATGGAATACTAATTATGGCGACAATTATCTCCATTTTCCCATTTCTATGGATGATTGTAAGTGCGACGAATAAGTCAGTCGACGTAACAAAAGGCAGATTATTGCCAGGCTCACATTTAATCGAGAATTTTCAAAATCTATTAGATTCCGTTAATTTGGTGCCTGCACTAGTAAACTCAGCCAAGGTATCAATCTCGACAACCATTCTAGCATTATTAATTGGTTCGCTAGCCGGTTATGGATTTGAAATTCATAGAAGTAAAGCGAAAGACGTTGTATTCAATATTTTATTACTTTCAATGATGATTCCATTTGCAGCATTAATGGTACCGTTGTTCCGTATGTTCGGTTCCATTTCACAAAATGCTCCATTTATGGGGATTGATACATTAACTGCGGTTGTATTACCAAGTATCACTACCGCGTTTCTCATTTTCTTCTTCCGTCAAAATACAAAGATGTTTCCTAAGGATATACTGGAGGCAGGACGAATAGACGGGTTGAGCGAATTAGGAGTGTTTTTCAAAATTTATGTTCCGACTATGAAAACAACATATGCAGCAGCAGCGATAATTACATTTATGGCTAGCTGGAATAACTATCTATGGCCATTGGTCGTGTTGCAATCTCCAGAGAATCAAACAATACCATTACTTATTTCGAATCTAGGATCAAGCTATACACCAGATTATGGAGTAATTATGACAGCGATTGTAATCGCCACTTTACCGGCAGCAATCATCTTCTTCCTAATGCAAAAGCATTTCGTTGCAGGAATGATGGGGTCCGTAAAATAACAGTAGTAAAGGAAGGTAGTATACAAGATGACGATAATTCCAAACTTGAATTGGCTAACTGATTTGAATATCTTTGCAGTAAACCGAGTACCGGCACATTCAGACCATGTCTATTATGAAAGTGTAGCGGAAGCTAAAAATAAAGCATTAATGAAACTGCGCTATGATTTAAATGGAAACTGGAAGTTTCACTATGCAGACAATCCAAACCTAAGACCTGAAGTATTTTATGAAGTAGATTTTGATTGTCGGAGCTGGGAGAATATTAAAGTTCCTGGGCATATCCAGCTGCAAGGTTATGGGCAACCGCAATACGTGAATACAATGTATCCGTGGGATGGACATCATGAGATTCGACCACCTGAAATTCCTGTTGATCATAATCCAGTTGGAAGCTATGTTAAGTATTTTACTGTTCCCGATAACATGATTCAAAAACCAGTATTTATCTCGTTTCAAGGAGTTGAGTCAGCTTTCTTTGTGTGGCTAAATGGCGAATTTGTTGGTTATAGTGAAGACTCCTTTACACCTGCTGAATTTGAACTAACTCCATTTATGAAGGATGGAGAAAATAAGCTTTCGGTAGAAGTATATCAACGGAGTACAGGGAGTTGGCTGGAGGACCAAGATTTCTGGAGATTCTCGGGAATTTTTAGAGATGTGTATCTTTATACAATACCCGAAATTCATGTTCGTGATCTGCATGTAAAAGCGGAACTAAACGAAACACTAACAGTTGGAACTCTTAATGTGAATCTTGAATTAATGGGTACTGCTCCTTCAAACTCAAAACTTGTAGCTGAACTTTGTGATGCAAACAACGAACCCGTTTTGACAGAAAATATGAATCTCTCAGATAGCACTCACTCATTTTCGGTGACACTTAACGAACCTAAGCTATGGAGTGCTGAAAATCCTTATTTATACAAATTATATATACAGGTTTTCAATGAATCTGGAGAACTAGTAGAAGTGATTCCTCAAAGTGTAGGCTTTAGAAGATTTGAGTTAGTTGATAAAGTGATGAAAATAAATGGTGAGCGAATCGTCTTTAAAGGCGTTAACCGTCATGAATTTAATCATCGGACGGGTCGTTCTATAACGAAAGAAGATATGCTTTGGGATATTAAAACCCTTAAGCAGCAAAATATGAACGCGGTACGTACATCCCATTACCCAAATCAAAGCCTTTGGTACGAGCTTTGTGATGAATATGGAATCTATGTAATTGATGAAATGAATTTGGAAACACATGGATCATGGCAAAAGATGGGTGCAGTCGAGCCATCTTGGAATGTTCCAGGTAATAAGCCAGAATGGCATGATATCGTAATGGACCGTGCTGTTTCCATGTTTGAAAGAGACAAAAATCATCCATCTATTGTAATTTGGTCATGTGGTAACGAATCGTATGCCGGTGAAGTGATATTAAGTGTTTCTAAATATTTCAAACAAGTTGACTCAAGTCGTCTTGTTCATTATGAAGGGGTATTCCATAATCGCGATTATGATGAGATAAGTGATATGGAAAGTCGTATGTATGCAAAGCCTGTTGATATTGAAAAATATTTGAACGAACAGCCAGAAAAACCATATATCAGCTGTGAATATATGCATGCGATGGGGAATTCACTCGGAGGCATGAACAAATATACAGATTTAGAACGTAAGTATCCGATGTACCAGGGTGGCTTCATTTGGGATTATATTGACCAATCTCTTATTAAAAAAGACCGATATGGTCAGGAGTTCCTAGCATATGGAGGGGACTTTGGCGATCGTCCAACGGATTACGGATTCTGTACGAATGGAATAGTGTATGCCAATCGAGAGCTTTCACCAAAGATGCAGGAAGTGAAGTTCCTATACCAAAATATTAAGTTATTTCCAGATAAAGATGGCGTAAGAATTGTAAATGATCATTTGTTTACAAATACATCTGAGTATGTGTTTGAATATACGTTATATCGTGAAGGTGTCGAGGTGTATCGTACTTCAACGAATGTTGAGATTGCTCCGTTAAGTGAGGGGAAAGTTGCGTTCGATTGGCCTTCTAGTGTAATGGATGTATCAGGTGAATATAGTATTGTAGCCTCATTCCGTTTAAAGAACAAAACCATTTGGGCGGATGCTGGTTATGAAATCGCATTTGGACAATTTATTTTTAATGTCGGTGAAAAAACGATAGAAATTCAAAAGGATAAAGTAAGTGATTTACGCGTTGCATATGGTGACGTAAATATTGGTGTACATGGAAGAGAGTTCTCGGTTATTTTCTCAAAACAGGCGGGTACTTTAATTTCGTTAAATTATGCTGGAAAAGAAATGATTGAAATGCCTCCTGCACCATTGTTCTGGAGAGCGACAACTGACAATGATCGAGGGTTTTCACAAACCTATCACTCTGGAGCTTGGTTAACAGCAAGTCTTGCCCGGAAATGTGTGGGTATTGACGTACAAGAAGAGACAGATTTCGTTCGTGTTCGCTTTGCCTACAAACTACCGATTCATAGTGAAGTGGATGTTGCAGTTGAATATACCGTACTACGAGACGGAAGTGTTAAAGTGAAATCGGTGTATCGTGGTGTTGAAGGCTTACCACAAATGCCTATTCATGCCATTTCATTTAAGGTTTCGGCAGATTATGACCAATTAGAATGGTATGCGAAGGGACCTGCTGAAAATTACTCGGATCGTTCAGAAGGTGCTAAATTAGGTATCTTCTCAAATACCGTCAAAGATAATCTTTCAGGTTATGTCATGCCACAGGAATCTGGAAATCGCACTGGTGTTCGCTGGGTTCGTTTGACCAACAACGAAGGAACTGGAATTAAGATTTCTTCAGTTACTGAGCCAGTTGAATGTAATTTTTCACCATATACAGCATTTGAGCTAGAAAATGCCGGGCATATTTACGAGCTTCCACCTGTGCATTATACAGTTGTTACGGTCGCAGGAAAACAAATGGGTGTCGGCGGTGATGATAGCTGGGGCGCACCAGTGCACGATGAACACCTACTAAAGGCAAATGAAGATAAAGAATTTGAGTTTATCATTCAGCCAATCTAAATCATTGAAAGGTAAAGAGCTTGAAGCATCAGGCTCTTTACTTTTGGAAGGAGAACAGACATGCATATCCTTATTAATGAGCATAATAATGAATTCCACTTAACGAACGGAAAAATTAGTTATATTTTTAACGTCTTAAAAAATGGTAGTCTTGGTCAGTTATATTTCGGGAAAGCCATCAAACATCGTAATGACTTTTCTCATTTTCAACTTACTGATATTCCAACTGCAGCAAGCTGTCATTTCTTTCAAAATGATCCTGCATTCTCACTAGAAACGATTCGACAGGAATACCCTATTTACGGAAAAGGAGATTTCCGTGATGCAGCAATTGAGCTAGAAACGAATGAAGGAAGAATCGGTAATGGTTTCATTTTTAAGGAATATGAAATCACACAAGGAAAACCAAAGCTTGAGGGATTACCTGCTACGTATGCAAATGAAAACGAAGCAAGTACCATAACCTTTACTTTACTTGATGAGAAAATTCAAACCGAGCTTCTCTTAACTTATACCATTTTTCATGATTATCCTGTGATCACGAGAAGTGTAGCGTTGAAAAATACTGGCTCGGACACCATTTATATTAAAAAGCTTATGAGTTCGTCCATTGATCTTCCAGATGCTGATTTTAAAATGGTTCATTTAGCGGGAACATGGTCAAGAGAAAGACATATCGAAGAACGCGAACTTGTACCTGGAACACATTCAATTGCTAGTATTCGAGGAGCCAGCTCCCATCATCATAATCCATTTATCGCATTGAAAAGAAAAGATGCAACAGAACATAATCATGAGGTTTATGGATTTAATTTTGTGTATAGTAGTAACTTTTTAGCTCAGGTTGAAGTTGACCATTATGACGTAACACGAGTAATGATGGGAATCCATCCTCATCAGTTCAAGTGGCAAGTAGAAGCGGAAGAAAGCTTCCAGGCCCCAGAAGTGGTTATGGTCTACTCAGAAAATGGGCTAAACGGGATGAGTCAAACGTATCATGATTTATATCGAAACCAGTTAATAAGTGAGCCATGGAAAAAGGAAGAAAGACCAATCTTAATTAATAACTGGGAAGCCACCTATTTTGATTTTAATGAGGAAAAGCTAGCAGATATCGCAAAGAGTGCAAGTGGACTAGGAATTGAGTTATTTGTATTAGATGATGGATGGTTTGGAAAAAGAAATGATGATACATCTTCGCTAGGTGACTGGTTTGAAGATAAGGAGAAATTACCGAATGGATTAACTTCTATCTCCCAAAAAGTGAATGAGTTAGGAATGAAATTCGGTTTGTGGTTTGAACCTGAAATGATCAACCCTAATAGCGAATTGTTCGAAACACACCCTGATTGGATTGTTGGAAGACCACATGAGCATTTAACATTTGGTCGAAATCAGCTTGTTCTTGATTTTTCAAGAGAAGAAGTTGTCAACTACCTTTATGGGAAAATGGCAGACATCATTAGGAAAACCAATCTCTCATATATTAAATGGGATATGAATCGAAATATTACTGATGCATTTTCAAATGCTTTGTCCATCGAACAACAGGGTGAGTTTTATCATCGTTACATTTTAGGAGTATATGCCTTATACGAAAGGTTAACATCTGAATTTCCAGCTGTGATGTTTGAATCATGTGCAGGCGGGGGCGGACGATTTGATCCAGGTATGCTCTACTATGCACCGCAGGCTTGGACAAGTGATGATACGGATGCTGTTGAAAGACTTAAGATTCAGTATGGGACATCACTCGTATATCCGATTTATAGCATGGGCTCACATGTTTCAGCTGCTCCTAATCATCAAACATTACGAACAACGTCCATTGAAACCCGAGCGAATGTAGCTTACTTTGGAACATTTGGTTATGAATTAAATCCGTTAGAGCTAAGTGCAGAAGAACGTGATGAGATAAAGAAGCAGATTGAATTTTATAAAACACATCGTACCCTTGTTCGTGACGGAGACTTTTATCGACTCTTAAGTCCATTCCAACAAAATGAAACAGCATGGATGATCGTTTCCAAAGATAAAAAAGAAGCACTGGTCGGATATTACAAAGTGCTAGCGACTCCAAATGTAAAAAAGCAACAAATTCTACCTTTAAAAGGACTGGATGAGTCCATCTCTTATTCAATAAATGGAACAGAGGAAATTCATTACGGTGATGAATTGATGTTCAGAGGCTTACCGTTATCAACTGAATTTAACGGTGTTAATGGAAAGCTTGCAGAGCGCGGTGGAGATTATCAGTCGATTGTATATTACTTGAATGGAAGAGAATAAATGTGATAATACTTGGCTTCGAGCTAGTATTAGAAGAATGAATATTAAGATGAAAACGTGATAATGGCCAACTGAGAGGTTGGGCAATTTAGTGGATTAATAATCTTTGTAACAGAAATCGTTGTCGCACTCTAGCAGATTGAAAAGATTTAATTAATAGAAACTTAACCCTTTATTCATACTTTGTTCATATTTACAAAGTATTATTAAGACATGGAAAAGATAAGCTTTTTCATCCCCCCTTTTAAATGATCATAAATCATTTTCAACGTCCGGCCATTTGGCCGGATATTTTTTTTATGCATTATTAAATCTGTATAACATGAATAGAATTCTGTGATTCAACCAACATAAAAATATGGAAAAAAATATAGAAAAAGGGGACAATTACATGAAGCTTTCCAAATACCAGATAACAGAGCTACATGGTTTCAATAATTTGACGAAATCATTAAGTTTTAACATGTATGATATCTGTTATACAAGGTCGTTAAAGGAACGTAATGCGTATCTTGAATATATTGATGATGTATATAATGCCGATCGCTTAACTGAAATACTAAGCAATGTAGCGGATATTATTGGAGCAAATATTTTAAATGTTGCCAAGCAAGACTACGTACCGCAGGGGGCAAGTGTAACCATCCTTGTATCAGAAGGACCAGTAGAAGAGCCGCATGCCGAAGATTTTGAAGAGTCCCCAGGGCCGATTCCAGGATCAGTTGTTGCGCAAATGGATAAAAGTCATATTACCGTTCATACTTATCCGGAATCACATCCGGACGAAGGAATTAGCACATTTCGGGCGGATATTGATGTATCAACTTGCGGGGAAATCTCTCCTCTTAAAGCGTTAAATTATATGATCCAATCGTTCGAGACCGATGTAATGACGATTGATTACAGGGTACGAGGATTTACGAGGGATGTCAGGGGACATAAACTATTTATCGACCATGAAATCAATTCCATTCAAAATTATATTCCGGACGATATCCAAGAAATGTATCATATGATTGATGTGAATGTATATCAGGAAAATATATTCCACACAAAATGCAAACTGAAGGAATTTGATTTGGAGCATTACTTGTTTTTCAGTAATACAAAAGAAAAACTTACACCAGAAGAGGAACAAGTTATTGCTGATAAATTGATTACCGAAATGGATGAAATTTTTTACGGGAAAAATATTATTTGAAAAAGTGTTGACATTAACATAAAACCTATGTAAAATTAATTTTATAATAAATATTTCGAATATTATCTCCTAAAGGGGAGTAGCTTTTACAGCAAAGTCGTCATTTCAGAGTGTAACCACTCTCGGCTTTGTTGGCAACTTAAATGTTGTTAGCAAGACCTTTACCGAGTTTACGGTAGAGGTCTTTATTTATGACCTTTACCAATTACGGTAAAGGTCATTTTTGTTTTACGATGATAGTGAGGTGAAAGGTATGCTAAAGAGAAAAGTAGAAACAACTTCTTTTGAAGAATTAATTAAAAAGAATAAAGAAGAAATTTTACGAGACAAGGAAGAGCTCGCAAAGATTGAAAAACGTTTAGATGATAAGTATGCATCATCACTGAAATAAGTTTATTCTAGTGAAATTCATTGTTGTTTTTCCTAAATTTATAGAATAAAAGAATAGAAGGGAGACTTTTGATGGAAATCTTAAGCGTAGAGTTTTTAACCGCACTTTTAGTTATTATTGGGATTGATTTAGTGTTAGCAGGAGATAACGCCATCGTTATCGGTTTGGCAGCAAGAAAACTGCCTAAGGAACAACAAAAGAAGGCTATTATCTGGGGGACAGTAGGGGCCATTGTAATTAGGATTGCAGCAACACTAGCAGTTGTATGGCTTCTCGAAATCACAGGGCTACGACTTATCGGCGGAATCCTTCTATTATGGATTGCCTATAATTTATTATCTGATGACAAGGGCCATGAAATAAAAGCTGTCGGAAGCTTCTGGGCAGCCATCCGTACGATTATTATTGCGGACGCATTAATGGGTCTAGATAATGTATTAGCGGTTGCTGGAGCTGCTCAGGGTAACTTCTTACTTGTTGTATTAGGACTTATTATTTCCGTTCCAATTATGATCTGGGGAAGTACATTGTTTATTAAGTTAGTGGAACGTTACCCAATTATCATTACGATTGGTGCCGCTATTTTAGCTTGGACTGCATCAAAGATGATTGTTGCGGAACCATTCCTAAGCACATATTTTAGTAACGGTTTTGTGAAGTATGGCTTTGAAATTCTCGTTGTCGCAGCTGTAATTGCAATTGGTTATGTGAAGCAAAAGAAAGCTGCAAATACAGTCGAAGAGCAACAAGAACAACAAGTATTAAGTAAAGCTGAATAATCATTTAGGGCGGACTCGAATACGGGTCCGCTTTTATATTGTATAAATAATGGTCGGAAAATGTGCATGGAATAGATTAACAACCGCATTAATCTTGAAATTATTTTTTGCATCCCATTGACCGGTGGTTAATAAAAATAGTAGGAAAAAGTTGTGGAGATGCTGTATTTAACGATAGATCCGGTGGTACTGGATGGATCAAAATATGAGCAGGAAATCGGCCCTCTTCCGGCAACATCTTATGAGGAAGGAATTAAGAGAACCTTGGATTGTATGATGAAAAATAGTTAAAAAACATTGAAAAAGACAGAACGACATGGTAAGATGTCATTGTTCTGTCTTTTTTTTTTGAAACTTATAAATAAACACGTTCAATATATCCTATTATAAGTTTATAACAAATTATTGTGTTTGTCAACTATGAGATTTTTAAGATAAAGACAGAAGTTCACGTAGACGAGGAGTGGTGTTCATGGAGAAGCAAAATTCAGACTGGATTCAGGAACAAGATAGACTTGAAGATGCGCTAAAGGTCATAGAAAGTAAGAAAGCAGCTATCGAATCAATGGTGGGAAGCTTTAAAAGTGAGATTGTCGACCTTCGTAAGTCATTTTGGGAAGACGTAACTGTCAATCTTGATGAACCTGATGATGTCATTGAAACATTTCAAAGTATTAAACAGCAATCCGAGCTTATAGGTGAACGTGAAAGAAATCATCGGCAGATTTTTAAACAGATTAAAATACTTGAAAGATTGAAGGAATCACCCTATTTTGGTCGATTTGATTTTGCCGAAAATGGAGAAACAAGTGAAGAAAAAATTTATATTGGAATTGCATCCTTATTAGATAAAAACGAAGAAGACTTTTTAATCTTTGACTGGAGAGCACCTATCTCAAGTATGTACTATGACTATTATCCTGGGCCTGCTCAGTATGAAACCCATTTTGAAACGATCGATGGGGAAATGACATTAAAACGGCAATTCATCATAAAAAACGGTAAGCTGAAAAGTATGTTTGATACAGGGGTTACGATCGGTGATGAAATGCTGCAACAGGTACTTGGCAATAATGCCAATACACAAATGAAGAGCATTGTTGCTACGATTCAGCGGGAGCAGAATAAAATCATCCGAAATGAAAAAAGTCGTTATTTAATTGTGCAAGGTGTAGCTGGTTCTGGTAAAACGTCAGCTGCCTTACAGCGTGTGGCTTATTTACTATATCGGTATCGTGAGCAGCTGAGTTCTAATAATATTATGCTGTTCTCACCGAATCCCCTTTTTAATAGTTATGTCGCTACCGTTCTTCCAGAGCTTGGGGAAGAAAATATGCAACAATCAACATTTCAGGAATACGTTGAACATCGCTTAGGTGGTCTTTTTGACATAGAAGACCCATTTTCACAAATGGAATACTTATTAACAGAGATGGATCAACCTAATTACGATGTAAGGCTTCAAGCTATTCATTACAAAGCAAACCTAGATTTTAAGGAACTCATTCAAACCTATGTAAAAGAACTTAGCGAACATGGGATTCTTTTTAAAAACATTGGGTTTAAGAAGAAAAAGATGATATCGAAGGAAACAATTCAGGAGTATTTCTACTCTTTAGATCCGTCCATATCGATTCCAAATCGACTTTCGAAGGTTACAGAGTGGCTGATGAAAGAAGTGGTCAAATTCGAACGGAAGGAACGGAAAAAGGATTGGGTTCTCCAGGAAGCTGAATTGATGGAGAAAGAGGACCATCTTGAAATCTTTAAGCAATTGCAGAAAAAGCAGGAGTTTTCAAATGATACGTTTGATGATTATGAACGTGAGGAAAAGCTAATTGCTAAAGAAATTGTGCGGAAGCATTTTAAACCAATAAAGGCTGCCATTAAAAAGCTGGATTACCTTGATCGCAAAGGAATTTATAAACAATTATTTTCTCATACAAAAGAACACCAGGTAACAGAAAAATGGAATGAAATTTGCTCTTCTACAATCGAAAAATTGACACAAAATCGCTTAAATTATGAGGATGCTATTCCATTTCTATACTTACAGGATTTAATTGAGGGAAAGCAATCAAATACGAACATTCGCCATTTGTTCATAGACGAAGCACAGGATTATTCGCCGTTCCAATTTGAATATTTAAAGCAATTGTTTCCAAATTGCCGCATGACCATCCTTGGCGATTATAATCAAGCCATCTATGCACATTCCATGAATGCACCAACTCTTTTATCACCGGAGCTTTATGAGGAAGACAAATCAGAAGTCATTCTATTGAAAAAAAGCTACCGTTCTACAAAAGAGATTGTTGATTTTTCAAAAGGAATTGTGGCTGCGGGGAATGAAATTGAACCATTTAACCGTTCAGGCGCTCTTCCATTATTCAAAGAAGTGGAAACAAAAGAGGATCTCCACAAAGAAATCTTAACAAAAATAAAGGCACTTCAAGGACAGGGACACGAAACGATTGCAGTGATTTGTAAAACAAATGCAGAAAGCAAGGAAGCCTTCAATGCGTTAAAAGATGAAGCACAGGTACGACTCATGAACCAAGAAACCTATCAATTTGATAAAGGTGTTCTTGTTTTACCAACATATTTGGCAAAAGGAATCGAGTTTGATGCAGTTATTATTTATAATGCTTCAAATGAAGTGTACGGAAGAGAATATGAAAGAAAGCTTTTTTATACGGCTTGTACACGCGCTATGCATGAACTCCAGCTTTTTTCGATTGGGGAAAGAAGCTTCTTCTTTAATGGTATTGGTAAGGAAGATTATATTGAAGTATAAAACTGGAGTCAGCAAATGCTGGCTCTTTAATAAGGTGGGAAAGCTTTGAAAAGATGTGGCTGGGTGAATGAGGATCCTCTTTATGTAGATTATCATGATCATGAATGGGGTGTTCCCGTGTACGATGATCGCTTGCTTTTTGAGTATTTGAATTTAGAGGGGGCACAGGCTGGTTTAAGCTGGTACACGATTTTAAAGAAACGAGAAAATTACCGAAAGGCCTTTGATAATTTTGAGCCAGCTAAAATCATTACATATAATGAGACGAAAATAGAAGAGCTTTTATCAAATAAAGGGATCGTCCGAAATCGGTTAAAAGTCAACGCAGTTGTCACAAACGCAAGAGCATTTTTTCGTATTGTAGAGGAATTCGGAAGCTTCCATACCTATATTTGGTCGTTTGTTGATGGAATACCGATTAAAAATCACTTTAAAACGTTAGATGAAGTCCCAGCGACAACGGACATTAGTGACCGGTTAAGCAAAGATTTAAAAAAGCGCGGGTTCAAATTTGTTGGTTCGACGATTTGCTATGCATTTATGCAGGCAACAGGAATGGTAAATGATCATATTATAAGCTGCCATTGTTATAACCGTACATAAAAGGAGGGCTTTCCTCATTGGAAAGCCCCTAAAACTTACATAACGGGTTCATCATCATCATCATCTTCATATAAATAACCCATTTCTTGTTCCCTGGTTGCTAATGTATTTGTGAGATCATGCCACCCCGAATATCCAAAAACGGTGTCAAGGAGTCTTTCAAATCGAGTCATTGTTTTCACCTCTTTTTTGGATTAGTCTGTCCGTTCTTTTAAATTGTATGTATCATGAAAGTTTTTTTAACCTAACAATTTCCCTATAATAGGTGATAGAGGTGGATTATTTATGAACAGAAAGATAGGTTTTATTGGCTGTGGAAAAATGGCTCAGGCGATGATTCAAGGGATGCTTACTTCCAAGGTTGCAACCCCGCAGCAATTAATTGTAAGTGCAAAAACGGAGGATACCCTTCAATTCGTGGAAAAAACATTCCAAATTAAAACTACTCAACATAATAAAGTGGTTGCAGAGAATGCTGATTATTTGTTTTTAGCTGTTAAGCCAAATCTATATGCGGAAGTGATCAACGAGGTTAGGGAAGTTGTGAAAGATAACACGATTATTATTACAATCGCAGCTGGAATTACGCTTGATTTTATCCAACAGCAATTTCAACGGCCAATGAAGACAGTACGCTCCATGCCAAATACGCCATCCTTGGTTGGTGAAGGAATGAGTGCGCTTTGCATCAACTCTTACGTGAGTAAGGAAGATTTATCTGAAATTATCCGACTGTTTGAAGGATTTGGGAAGGCTGAGGTTATTGAGGAACAACTCATGGATGCTATCCCCGCGGTGAGTGGTTCATCCCCAGCCTATGCCTTTTTGTTTATCGAAGCATTAGCTGATGGTGCTGTTATGCAGGGGATACCTAGAAAACAAGCATACAAGCTTGCCGCACAGGCTTTACTAGGTGCAGCAAAAATGGTCTTGGAAACGGAAAAACATCCGGGTGAATTAAAGGATGAGGTTTGCACCCCAGGTGGATCTACCATTCAGGCGGTCGCAACCCTAGAAAAACAGGGCTTCCGTGCGAGTGTTATTGCCGCTATGGAAAGCTGTTCTCAAAAATCTAAAGAACTATCCCAATAAGAGGAAAAAGTCTGCAATTATCTTTTTAATTGCAGATTTTTTAGTTGATTTGTTCGTTGAAAAGAACGTATAATAAAAATATGACAAATATTACAAAAGTTAGTAACAAATACAAGTTATCCAACGTCTAATGAGGTGAAAAAGGTTTCCTTCTTCATTCGTAAAAACTTCTACTTTCACTACACAATCTCTTCTATTCTCTATGCATCCTAGTCTATTTCCCATATATGAGAAGGCAAGAAGAACTTACAGTAAATAGGAATATATTCTTTTTTCATTAATAAAATTCCTATGTAAGTTCTTTTGTTAACCATTTTTAATATTTGTAACATTGTCCAAAAAGAAAAAAAGACAATAAAACTATGGGAGAGAGTAATTTGAAGAAAACAACATTGCCATTATTATTAGGTGTTTTATTGATGAGCGGGTGTAGTCTCATTGAGAAAAAAGAGCCAGTAAGTGTGGAGCTCCATCATGTTGCACCTGTTGAAGTGATTGAAACAAAGCAAGTTACCGAAACACGAGAAGTTTCCATCATAGACCCTAGGGATAATAGTGTCATCGAAGTCCTAAATCGGGATGATTTCCAAAACGAAGAGGAATTAAGAGCGAAAGCCGCACAATTAGCAAGTGATTTAGCAGCCACAATTGATCGCCCTATGAAACCAGTAAAACTAAGTAATACTGGAGAATTGCAGGGTGGAGAAAGCCGAATGATTTTAAAAGAAGATGAGCTTGTCAATAGAATACTAGATGATTCCATTTTTAATAAACAAGTTGTTCTTCCAATTGAGGAAACCAATCCAAATGTTACACCGGATCAAGTCCAAGGCATTAATGATGTTGTCCTAGGAAGCTTTACAACCTATTTCGATCCATCTGTAACCGGAAGAAACTTTAATATTACTAAGTCAGCAAATGAAGTTCACGATGTCGTGTTAGGACCTGGCGATCGTTTTTCTTTTAACCATGTGGTTGGAAATGGATCCAAGGAGAATGGATATGCGCTAGCAACCGTTATTATTAACAAGGAATTTGTACCAGGATATGGAGGAGGGATATGCCAAACTTCAAGCACTCTATATAATGCAGTTGCTAAAGCTGGCCTTGAGATCGTAGAACTTCACCATCATTCAAAACCTGTTGGCTATGTTCCACTAGGGGCTGATGCAACGGTTGCATACCCATACCTGGACTTTAAATTTGAGAATAATCGTCCGTATCCAGTTATCTTGAAAACAACTGTAACTGCTAGTTCAATTCAAGTTGAGGTTCGTTCCGCAGCGAATTATGTATCAAATTAAAAACATATTTACTAGGTCAGCGTGGCTGGCCTTTTTTTGTTATAATATTGATAGTTTCGTAAATGAAAGGGGTTGCAATGTTTTGAGAATACTAGTTGTAGGGGCAGGAGCAGTAGGCGGGTATTTTGGAGGAAGACTACTCGAAAAGGGAGAAGAAGTAACATTCTTAGTCCGTGAAAATAGGTATAAACAATTGCAGGAGCATGGACTTCAAATAGAGAGCATTCATGGAAATGTGTCACTGAGGCCGAAGACAATCAAGTCAGGTGAAGAAGCTGATCCATTTGACGTGATCATTCTTTCAACAAAACAGTATCACCTTGAAGGTGCTTTACATAGTATTGAACCATATGTTGGCGAAGACACAATGATTCTTCCATTATTAAATGGTTACAGTCATGTGGATGTGATTAAATCTAGATTTAACCCTGACAACGTAATAGGTGGTTTATGCTTTATCGAATCAACCTTGGATTCAGAAGGAAAAATTGTGCAGACAAGCCCTAACCATCGCGCTTTATTTGGAGAATTTTCTGGAGAAAGAACAGAACGTATTACCAAACTAGCCGAAACTATGTCTGGTACAAAAACAAATATTGATTTAAGTGACAACATTATTCGGGAAATATGGCATAAATACATGTTCATCACTGGATTTTCAGGTCTTACAACTCTAATGAGATCACCGATTGGACCGATTCGTGAAGAGAAAAATGGTCAAAAGTTTATTTTACAGCTTTTTAAAGAAATCGGTTCTTTGATGCGGTCAATTGGTGCACCGATTGATGAAGATATTGAGGAAAAACATTTAAAAACAACGGATCAAATGACATTTGAAATGAAATCCTCGATGCAGCGTGATATGGAAAAAGGTTTGGATATTGAGGCTGATCAATTACAAGGCTATTTATATAAAATTGCCCAGGAAAAAGGGATCGAAACTCCAATATTAGAGATCATTTATTCAAACTTAAAGGTTTATCAAGCACAAAGAGGATAATGTTTGAAAAAGGTAGTGTGTAGACGCACTGCCTTTTTGTTTATAATTGGGAAAAGTGGGGGTTCGCGCTGATTTATGGCCAATAAATTTCATTTACGGCTGTTAAATTGGATTTATGGCCAATAAATCCGATTTATAGCCAATATTTTGAAAATATAGCTAATAGCTTTATAACTCCATTTTTTTATTCAAAAAATACCCCCCTCAACAAGGGGAGAAAGACATTTTATCCAACCACTTTTACAACTGGTTCAACCGTAACTTCGACATTGCCTTTCAGCGTTTGTGAAATGAAGCATGCCTTTTCTGCACGGTGGGCAAGCTGAATCAATTTTTCCTGTAATTCATCATCGGCTTGTTTGACAAAAATAATAGGTTTATGAACAATCTTTTCGAAGACTAAGCGCTTTCCATCCTTGCCAACGGTTCCCTCCGTTTCAACCTCAAGATGAGTGTATTCAAGTTCACGGTTCGAAAGAATAGCGGAAAGGGTAAGCATATAGCAATTTGTTGCGGCAGCAATTAACAATTCCTCTGGATTTGCACCAATTCCAGGTCCGTCAAGCTGCTTTGGAGCCGAGACGACTGTATGGAGTCCATCAGTGGTAATCGTGCCCTCCCCATTTCTGTTTCCCATCCAAGTACCTTTCACAGTAAAAGAACTCATATTGTTCATTCCCTTCATCTATTTTTCTAACAATCTACTTCTATTATATGCACAAAAAATGGAAACAAGGAAGAGATATATCAGAAAAAACAAAAAGCTGATTTCGCATAAAACGAAAATCAGCTTAGTATACAAAGGGAATGCCACATATGCCGTCCCCATATTGTTTCACAACCTGCACTCTCACAGGTGGGTGTTTGCATAAATTGCGCCACCTTCCAATAAATAAAAGGCCTGGTGTTGCAGTTTAATCTCTTAAACTCCCAATAAATTAGTATTCGGTTGAAACAATAGTAGGAAACAAACATCACAGCATGTATTGCTTATGTCTTTATTTTACCGAACCCTCTACTAATTGAAAATAGGTGGTTGTTACCAAATTCATTCCCATTCAGTTTAAATTTGAATATAATAGACGTAGAAGGAGGCAGTGTTGATGACTTGTACGGATTTTACGTTTATGACCGATGACGGGGTCACGATATTTTGTAAAAAGTGGGAAAATGATGGTCAGGTAATACCAAAAGGAGTCGTCCAAATTGCCCATGGGATGGCTGAGCATATCGAACGCTATGATTTATTTGCAAAGGGACTTACAATGGCAGGATATGTCGTTTATGGAAATGACCATCGTGGCCATGGGAAAACAGGTGCGAACTCAAATCAGGCGGGATTTTTTGCAGATGAAAATGGGTTTGATAGAGTTGTTGAAGATATGCATCAGCTCACCAAAATTATGAAAAAGGATCATCCTAATGTTCCGATTTTTCTATTTGGACATAGCATGGGCTCCTTTTTATCACGGAGATACATACAAATCCATGGTGAGCAATTAGCGGGTGTGATACTATCTGGAACAGGAGGAGACCCTGGTTTCATTGGCAAAGTCGGACTTGGAATTGCCAAGTTTGAAATGAAGCGAAAAGGAAAGACAACCAAGAGTCCGCTTATGAATAAGCTTACGTTCGGCAGCTATAATAAAGCATTCAGTCCAACTAGAACTGAATTTGATTGGCTTTCAAGGGATGACAAGGAAGTAGACAAGTATATCGATGATCCACTTTGTGGAGGAATTTTCACAGCTGGCTTCTTCTATGACCTTGTAGGAGGAGTAGCAAAAGTAAATAACCATAGCGCAAATAAAAATGTTTCAAACGGCTTACCAATGTATTTTATTGCCGGGGATCAAGACCCTGTTGGTAACTATTCAAAAGGAGTTCTCCAAGCAGCGGATCTGTACAAAAAAATAGGAATCAAGGATGTAACTGTCCAACTGTATGAAAATAGCCGGCATGAGATCTTAAATGAACTTAACAAAGAGGAAGTATTTAATGATGTTATCAATTGGCTAGACTCGCACATATAAAAAAGGTGTCCCAAAGGCCTTAGCCTCTGAAACACCCGAAAGAGGAGATATTACAGGGATACGCGGTGGATGCGCTTAAAACCTAGTGACTAGTAGCTTGCAAAAGAAACTCCTACAATGATTAATAGGACAAATAGAACCACAATTAACGCAAAGTTGTTGTTGCGTCCGCCTCCATCATAGCTCATAGGTAGCACCTCCTTTTTTCAAGAGATACCATATAGTATGGGAGAGCAACGAATGTGAAATGGACAAACATGGAAAAATTGAAAAAAAGGTTCAAACCTATTTTTTATGAACGAACAAAAAACAAAAAACAACATCCTCTAATATGCAGGGGATGTTGTTTCGTTATCCAACTTCTTTTTCCTTAAGACGAATTTTAACTGTATGGTGTAAGAAATGTAAAAGCATATATAAGCAATAGGTAAACAGAATGAGCAACCCGAAAAAGTCTAAATGGAAAAGCTTAAATACGAGACTCACCCCAGTTGCGATATATAGACCCGCTAAGAAATGTTTAACCTGTTTATCTTCGTAAACTTTTGTAACTTTTGCGCCAAGCTGTCCTCCAACAAGTGCGCCAATAATCAGGCTTCCAATTACGGCAAAATCAAGCTCGACAGTTGATGCATAGGTCGTAAATCCCGCCACAACAATCATGAATACACTTAAGAGGCTTGTACCAACCGCATATTTTGGCTGGAAAGCAAGCACGCCCATTAATAATGGCACAATAATAAAGCCGCCGCCTACTCCTAATGCAGTTGAAACAAAGCCTGCGAATAACCCAATTAACACGATTTTGACATAAGCATATTTCGTTTTAGTATTGGTTTGCTCCTTACTAGGAGGTTTACTAACAAGTATTGAAATTGAAAAATACAAGATGAGTGCTAAATACATCAATGGAATGACAGTGTTTTCTAATTGGTATCTTCCTAAGAAAATCACAAATGGGTGGGCTAGTTGCGTCGCTAGTATCCCACTTATTCCAATAATAATGGATGTCTCCCATTTAATATTTTTTAGTCGAAAATGGGCTACCACTCCGGAGAGTGAGGTAGCAACTGTATACAATAAGCTTGTTGCGATTGCAATTACTGGAGCAAATCCCATAAGGATTAGCGTTGGTGTAAGGATAAAGCCACCGCCAATACCAAAAAAGCCGGACATTACGCCAATACTAAGGCCTAATATGAGGTAAATAAGTAAGTCCTGCAATGGTAAACTCCTTTCATTGTTCACTTCTGTCTTCTGTAAATTTTATAGGAAAAAAGCCATTTCCGTATGTGCACGGACCCATTTTTGTAAAATTAGACAAGAAGATTATCAAAAATGGGCGGGTGATCTAGGAAAGGCGCCTCACAATTGATTTTTTCATTAGTGAGCGGATGTTCTAAGCTTATTCGGGCTGCATGTAGTGCCTGCCTTGGAACAATGGGTTGTCCGCCATATAATGTATCACCTGCAAGCGGATAGCCTAGATGGCTCATATGAACCCGAATTTGATGGGTCCTCCCTGTTAAAAGCTCAAGCTCCACTAGTGTCATTTTTTTATTTACAAAAGTTTGAACGACTTTAAATGTAGTTATTGCCTTTTGCCCTCTCTGGGATACCCTTCTGCGAGTTGGGTGGTGACGATCCCGACCAATGGCCGCATCAATTGTCCCCTTTTTTTGTTTGATGATTCCGTGTACCAAGGCTAGATAGGTTCGTTTGATTTCCCTTTTTTCAAGTCGGCGATCCAAAATGGCTGAGGCAAGTTTATGCTTCGCAAAAATGACCGCACCTGTTGTATCACGGTCAAGGCGATGTATATGGCGAACCTTGGTGAACACACCGTTTGCTTGAAAATGATAGGCAATCGCATTCGCAAGTGTGCCCAGTTGATTTTCTTCGTTCGGATGCGTATCCATTCTTGGTGGTTTGTTGGCAATCAAAAGATGATCATCCTCAAATAAAATGTTTAATTCAGGAATATATTCTGGCTGAACTCCATAATCCTCTTCAATAAAAAGATGGACTCGCAGTTTATCATTGTGTGCCAGTGGAGTATTCCAGTATATAGATTCTCCATTTAGTCTTACACCTTTTTCCATCCGTAATTGATGAATCATTTGCTTTGGCATCGACCATGCATTTTTAAGGATATCTTCAATGGTTAAGCCTTCCCAATCCCTAGGAACGGACAGTTCCAGCCATTCACCTGCTTTTTTTGTTAACATATAATCATCCTTTTGATTATCTTTAGTCTTTGAATTCTTTTAAAAGTATATCCAATCCACATAGTGAATGGAAGAGAAAGGTGGATATATAGGAAAGACTTACCGTACCAAAAGTAAATAATCCTATGTTATTCTATACTTAACTTTATTCAGCATTCACCCACATTGTTTGTAAGTAGGGATGAATGTAATGGGTCTTCAATTCAGTGTGGGGTTCCAACACCGACTGAATACAGTTATAGCCTCCGGCGGATGCCACGATTTTTCAAAGGAAATTTTTCGAGCTTGCTCGAAAAAAATCGGGCGCAAATACGCCAAGGCGCATTTGATTATATTGGAGATATAAGGGTGGGTTTTACATTGAAAATTGTAGTAGCATCAACTCCAGAGCAGGAACATCACATTACAGAGCTAATTGATTACATGTATTCTTCCATCTTTCCAACCTACTTTGAGGATGAGTATATTGGAAAATTTGAAGAATGGAATGTGTTAGCGCCAAAAGAGGAAGACGTCTACTATAACCGAACATTGGATAAGGCTTTTAAAGTCATGTCAAGCCTTCAAGCGATAATTGCTGTTCTGGAAACGATTCGAGAAGAGGGCTACCAGAAAAACCATGGGGATATTTTTGCGAAAAATGTGCAAATTTTGAATGATTACGGTTATTTGTTTCCTTTCACAATTGAAGAATTTCAAAGTGTGAACAATCCAGAAGTGTTAAGTAAATATTCAAAGCCAGCTAATCAATATTTAGCTTAATACATAAAGGCGACGGCAGCCTTTAACACAAATGGCGTAAGGCACCTGCCAATCGTCGACAAGCACGAAAAAATCCCTGCTCAATTCGAGAGCAGGGATTTTTCGTTATTTCAAACTTGCCATTGCGCCTTCGAACCATTGTTTGTATTCATTATGGTCAGGATGATACCCAACAAGACGTGAAACTTCCTCACCATTTTCAAAATGAATTAAAGTAGGTGTATATTCAATACCATAATCTTTCCAGCCTTCTTCAAACTCTAGAAGATTGAATTTCTTTAAGTCAAGTCCCATCTCATCGACCATTGGAACGATGACAGGAGTTGTTTTTTGGCAGTGTGAACATGTTGGACTGTAAAAATAAACAGTCATTGATTCGCCATTTTCTAACTTAGATGCTAATTCATTAGGCAGAATTTGATTTTGGTAGTTCGGATCATCAAGCTGCGCTGTTGTTGCAGGGTCTAATTTTTCTTTTCCGAATGGATTTCCTTCTGCTTTTTGTTTGTTTTGTGTAGTAGTTACATATGCGAGCGCACCAAAAATAGCAACGATTACAACTGTAAAAATGACAATCTTTTTCAAATCTATTTTCCTTCTTTCAACTTTTTTAGTGTAATAAAACTGGTAATTGCAATGGTTGTAAAACCTATTAGGGCAAGAAAAGGAATGGTGACAAAACCAAACCAGTTTATGTATTGGCTTGTACAAGGGACGATTCCACATGCAAGTGAATTCTCACCAACTGTTGGCACTTTTTGAACAAGGTAATGGTAGATCGAAATGGAGCCGCCAATTAAAGATAGTATAAATGTATAGAGTGCAATGGAGTAATTTTTTTTAAAAATAGCGATTCCCAAGATAATGACAAGAGGGTACATAAAAATTCGCTGGTACCAGCATAATTCACATGGCACGAATTTGAGAATTTCAGAAAAATAAAGACTGCCAAGTGTGGATATCAAAGCAGCAGCAAAAGCAATAAATAAATACGTCTCTAGTATCTTTTCAGTTATTTTAGAGTTCATCTTATACCTCATTTCACATAACTATACTCAAAATTATAGTATCACTAGAGGAGATTGTAAAATGTAAAATCTTGAACTGAAGATACTTTTGTGAACAAAGTGTGTCAGTTTAGGGAAATGGACTTTCTTATACATTACCTTATAATAGAAGGTGGATTAGAAGGACAGGAGATGATCTTATGATAAAAGCAGTTATTTTTGATTTTGATGGATTGATATATGATACAGAAACAAATGAATATAACGTACTAAACGAAATCTTTCAGGAGCATGGTTCTGAGCTGCCAATGTCTGTTTGGGGCAAGGTGATTGGAACGCAAGCGGGTTTTAATGCCCTTGCATATTTAGAAGAGCAAATTGGGAAAAAGATTGACCACGAAGAATTGACTAAGATAAGACAGGACAGGTTTAATGAACGAATGAAGAATGAAGGAGCACTACCTGGTGTCGAGGAATATCTATCTGCCGCAAAGAAAGCAGGCTTAAAAATCGGGTTAGCATCAAGCTCAGATTTTAATTGGGTTTCTACTCATTTAAAAAACCTTTGCCTATTTGATTATTTTGAGTGCATCCGTACATCAGATGATGTTGAAAAGGTAAAACCAGACCCATCACTTTATCTAGAGGCGGCAAAATGCTTGGGTGTAGCACCCGAAGAATGTCTTGTCTTTGAAGATTCCGCAAATGGGGCGCTAGCAGCGAAACGTGCAGGAATGTATTGTGTAATAGTACCGAACCAGGTCACTAAGGATTTGGATTTCTGTGAGGTTGATGACCGATTGGAATCGATGGCATTGGTGGAGTTAAAACAATTGATTCAAAAAATTGAAAATAAGTAGGGGGAACAAATGTGGGGATATTGGTAGATGAAGAAGCATTTTTAAGAGAAGCAGTGGGAAAGTATTCGAATAAAGAAACAGAAGAAACTTTACATAGGGCTAAGTTAGCATGTAAAAACACCTTTATTTTTACTCACCCTTGGGATATGGAACGGTGTGAGGAAGAAATTCATTTTCCTAAATCAATAGATTGGACTTACTGTTTTAATGGTGATGAAGAATGGGCTTTTATGTTAAATCGCCAGCGTTTTATGGCTGAAATAGGTATGGCCTATTTGTTAGAAAAGAATGAAGAATATGTGACCCACTGGAAAAGAATTTTTTATGAATGGGTTAAAGCGAATGAAGACAATCGCATTCACCCATATACCTTTCGAAAAATAGATGCAGGAATTCGTGTTACAAATTGGTTAAAGGGTTATCAATACATACAGCAATCTCCACTTTGGGATGAATCAGACAACGCTGTTTTTCTTCAACAATTGAAAGAGCATGGAAACTTTTTAAGTAAGCCATTTAGAGCTTTTGATTTTCAGAGTAATTGGGGATTTTTGGAGTTGAACGGACTGATTCAAGCAGCATTCTTGATGGATGAAGATACAAGGAACCAATGGATAAACGAAAGTCTCCAGCGTATTAATAAAATGATTCCTTTACAAATCTACAACGATGGCTACCAAAAGGAACAATCGCCAATGTATCATCATGAAGTGCTTCATTGTTTAGTAGAAATAAAGTTAATTTTAGAAAAAAATAAGTATGAGGTCCCGTACTATATTACGGATGCTGCCAATCGAATGTATACGGCATCGTTTCAATTAATGAAACCTAATCGACATCAACCAATGCTTGGCGATAGTGATGATACAGATCTACGGGGTATTCTTGCAACCGGAGCCGTTTTATTAAACCGCCCAGATTTAAAGTCGTTGACAGACGAATCTTTTATGTTTGAAGCACTCTGGTACTTCGGAAAAGATGGATTACAAAGATTTCATGCATTAAAATCTAAGGAACCATTATTTACTTCGGCAAATCTTGCGGACTCTGGTGTAACCGTTTTCCGCAGCGGGTGGGCTGAACAGGATGAATACCTCCTTTTTGACCATGGAATAATGGGGCATGTAAACAAAGGCCATGGACATGACGATACCTTGCATATTGAATTAATGGCTGGGGGCAGAGAGTTTTTAATGGACGGCGGACGTTATACCTATTGCGAAACGGAAGAAAGAAAATATTATAAAGAGGCAAAACGCCATAATACAATCACTGTTGATGGCTTTTCTGCTTCAGAATATGTGAATACATGGGAGTGGAAAAACGCAGCTAGGCAGGTAAATGAGTTTAGCCGTACCGAAGGAAAATACCAATACGCAGAGGCCGGACATACTGGCTATTGGCGCTTGGAATCCCCTGTTCATGTAACGAGAAAAATGATTTATTGCCCATCAAAATATTGGTTTGTCCTTGATATTTTTCAAACAAACGGGGTACATAACTATGAACAATATTTGCACTTTCCTGAAAAAACACCGATAGAATGGACAGAAAATGGGGAGTTAACGACCACGTATCCAAATGGCACTAATTTAAAGATCATCCCATTGAATCTGACTCAAACAGATCATGTAACGATCAATAAGGGGAAGATATCAAGACATTATAATAAAGAAACTTCCGCTCCATCTGTTCTAGTTCAATATAAGGATAAAGGTTCATTCGTTGCTCCCTTCCTTATGATGGCGCTAACAAAGGAAAAAGATGTTAAAACAAGAAAACTAGAAGTATCACACTTAAATGGAGCAATCAAGAATGAAATGGAAGCTGTAGCCTATGAAATATCAATAGATGGTAAAAAAGATATTTTAGTATTTTCATTAAATGGTGCCGATAGTTTACTAGTTGAAGATTTTCAATTATGCGGGGAAACAGTAGTCATTTCTGAACAGGATGATCGAGGATTTAAGATTCACAATTTAAAGGCTTAAAAACAGATCGGGTGGCTTCATTAATAGCCACCCAACCCCTCAAGACATATTATTTATTATGTCGATTACCTCATGTTGTACAAGCAGCTTTATGACTTCCTTCGTATTTCGTCTATCAAATTTTTTTAAGATACTATTCACTTGCTTTTTGATTGTATCTATTTCGACACAACGCAGTTTGGCTATTTCTTTCCGAGAATAGTTATTACATAATAACTTTAAAACAATCAATTCGGATGGTGTTAGGGTTGATATGATTTTAAATATGGAAGAAAAATTAGCTTCTAATTGTTTTATTCTAGCAAATTCTTCACGAATTTTACTTGCGATAACTGGCCGAATTGGAGATGTATTTGTGATGGCACAGTTAATTGCTTCAATGATTTCCTCTTTTGCCGCATTTTTTAGAACATAGTCCACTATCCCTGTTTGAAAAGCAGCGAAAACAAGATTATTATCCTGATGTACTGTTAGTATAATAATCTTAGTATCTGGTAACTGGCTGCTAATTTCTGAAGAAGCATTTATACCAGCCATATAATCTTCCATTTCAATATCCATTAAGATAATATCAGGTTTCTTTGCTAATGACACTCTGACCGCATCCTGACCAGTTCCAACGGAATCAGTTAATACAAGGTTGGATTCATTTGAAATAATACGTTCTAAACGTCTACGATGTGCTTCAATGTCATCTGCAATAAGTATATCAATTTTTTCCATATTAATCGCCTCCTAACGAATTAGTTAATCAAAGAAAAAGTGGTAAAAAGATACTAAATTGTGTGCCTTTATTTTGAACACTATCGATTTCTATTTTTCCTTCATGGCCTGAAACAATTTTATGACAATAGGAAAGTCCTATTCCCCAATTTGTTGAGGATGATTTCGTCGAATAAAAAGGGGGAAAATCTCATTAAAATTATCGGTCTGTATGCCACTCCCATTATCTTTGATTATGATAACACCCCAATCGCCGATTTCCTCAACTTCAACTTCCACTATGCCTGTTTCTGCTGAAACAACTTCTAATGCGTTTTTAATCATATTATAGATGGATTCTTGTAAATGATCTTCATCACCGCGAACAATAATTGAATGATTGGCTGGGTGGTATTTCAATAAAATCTTTGAATTTTTTAAATTAACCCTTTTTAAAGCGGTTTTGACAGGAATGTCCAGATCAATAGCCTGGAAATTCAAAGTAATTTGATTTAGTTTGTTACCGGCATCTTCAATTCGATTAAACGCCTGCTGACAATAATCATGGATCAGATCAAGACTATAATGAGCCTCCTCATCATTACCAGCCCGTTCTTTTAAATACTCCGCTTCTGAACGTATTGCAACTAAATGATTTTTGATTGAATGGGTGAAAGCACGTATCCCCAAAGAAGCGGTGTCAATTCTTCGGTCAGTAGTATGGACTAGGTTTTTATAGTACATCTCAATTGAATTATATTTAAAAACGATATAAGCCATAAATACTAAAATAAGGACGGCTATTAACGGGAAAATTTGTATATTCAATAAAAAATTACTCATACTTGGATGTAAATAATTTGGATAATCGGTACTAAAAGTGGCCCTTACCAGTATGTCTGGTGCCCAAGAGAACATAGATAAATAAACACATGCTAGCAGAAATAAACCAATAAGGTTAAAAAGGGTGTATCTTTTAATAAAACGAATATGTGAATGTGCGATATAGTACCGAATGAATAGAACAATACCGATAACAATAAATCCAATATTTAAATACATAAAGGCTTTGTCAACTACTTTAATGTAGGAATTGTAAAGTCCATGCAGGTTATGATCAATTGCTACGTTTTGTAAAAATAGGTTTATCTTCGGATCATAGAAAATGTACTGCATGATTGCAATTATCGTGAGAACGATGTACCATGGGATCATTTTTCGATTGCCTATTCTGCTATTTGTATATGAAATAGAGAATAATAGAAAACAAAGATAAAATAGAATTGCCCCAAAATTCAACAGCCGAATCAGAAAATTTGGATCGAAATTTTGCAGCACCAGATAATTCCAGGAACCTGGGGTGAAGTTAAAAAACTTACTCACAATTTTATAAGAAATATTGGATTTACTAAGATAGAGCACCAAACCAATAAAAGATAGTGTATAGCCAATTGTTAAACTAAAGAGAAAAATGGTGGAGTAACTCGTTATATTTCGATAGATTAAGATAATTGTAATGGATAATAGCAAAATCGCGATAAAGAACATTTCTGTCCCCCTTGAAGTATGTATTTAAAAATGAAGTAAAAGGGGAATGAAATTTTCACCTTTTACAAAAAAGTTTGAAAAGTTACAATAAAGTAAGCCTTTACACAAGGCAATTATACTAAATAAATGAAGTTAAAAGGGGGAAATATTTTGAAAAAGGTATTTAGTTATCTAATCTTTATTGCACTCGTCCTGTTTTTAGCAGCTTGTGGTGACTCTGCATCAGGTGATGGAGAAAAGACTGATGACTCTTCTAGTAAAAAAGAATCTGGAGAAGTTGCTTTAAAAGTAGCGGTATTTCCAGCAGATTTACCAACATTTGAAAGCGCATACGAAAAGTTCAAAGAAGAAAATCCAGATATCAAAGTAGAATTTGAAACATTCCCGCAAGAACAATACTATGAAAAAATTAGAATGCAGCTTTCTGGTGGTATAGGTTATGACGTCTTTGCGGGTCAAATCGATACAATGATGGATACTGGTATTATTGAGCCACTTGATTCTTATATTGAAAAAAGTGATTTAGATGTAGCAGGATTTGCTTCTATGTATGATGCAATGAAGTACGATGAAGGAGTTTTAGGACTACCTTATCGTAAATCAAATAATATGATGTTCTACAACAAAGATTTATTTGATCAAGCTGGTGTGGAATACCCAAGCGAGGACATGACTTGGGAGGAATTCCGTGAGGTTGCTAAGAAACTCACTAGCGGAAGTGGTGCAGATAAAACTTACGGTGCGTATATTCAACAATGGCCTCAGCTTTGGTATATGCAAGGTGTCCAAACTGGAGCATCCATTATTGATAAAGATTTAAGCATTTTCGAAGATTCTCTTCAATACCGTATGGATTTGGAAAAAGATGGTTCTATTATGAGCTGGTCAGAACAAGTTTCAACAGGTGCGCATTATAATGCAGCCTTTCAAAAGGGAAATGTTGCAATGAATATCATTGGTGATTGGCATGTTGCCCAGCTTCGTCAAGCTGAAGAAGAAGGAAAGTTATCCTTTGACTGGGATGTCGTTCCTGTACCACATCCTGAGGGCGTAGAGGCAAATACGACACTTGCGTTACCAGTTTCTCTCATGTTGAATTCCAAGTCAGAAAACAAAGATGCGGCATTTACATTCCTGAGCTATATGACAGGTAAACAAGGCGCTGAAATCTTTGCTGGCGACGGATATCTTACTGGTTATGTAGATGAAGATGTTAAATCTATTTATCTAGGAGATGGGTCACTAAAGCCCGTAAATGCACACTATTTCTTGGAAACTACTGAATACCCAGAGTATCCGATGTACGTTGGGGTTAAAAATATTGTAGTGCAGCAAATTTACAAACAAGAAGGAGAACTTGCTCTAATCGGTGAACAGACGGCAGATGAAGCCATCAAGAATATTGCAAAGCGTGTTCAAGACGAATGGGCTAGTAAATACGCTGATAAATAGGTATCAATGACACCAAAACATGGTGGGATGAGCACTGTATTAACAAATACGGTGCTTCATTCTTATCATAGAAGGGAAGAAAAACGATGAGTAAAAATAACAAAAAAAATACGACATTAAAAAAGAGAAATCGCCTCGTTGGTTATTCGTTTCTTCTGCCAAATATCTTAGGTTTTCTAGCTTTTATTTTCCTGCCAGTGATTGCGTCATTTTTAATGAGTTTTACGTCATGGAATGGGTTTGGAAAAATTGAATTTATTGGGTTAGAGAATTACGTGAGATTGATTGGGGATACGGATTTTAAAATTTCATTAGTAAACACCGTATTATTTACCCTCATTTCAGTGCCTGTTACTTTATTTTTATCAATCTTAATTGCGGTAGCAATTAACAAAGGGATGCGATTTGTAAAAGTGTTCCGTACAGCAGTTTTTTTACCTTATGTAACCTCAACAATTGCTGTAGCCGCTGTCTGGCAACTCATTTTTAATCCTACGGCTGGACCCGTTAATGGATTTTTATCGAACCTTGGGATTGAAAATCTACCAGGATGGTTTGCTTCTCCTGATTGGGCACTCGTATCCGTATCCATTGTATACATATGGCATTCTGTCGGATACTACATGATTATCTTTTTAGCAGGTTTGCAAGGAATTTCAGATGATGTTTATGAAGCGGCAAACATCGATGGCGCAGGGCCCATTACAAAGTTCTTTAAAATTACATTGCCAATGCTATCGCCAATTATGTTCTTTACTTCTATTATTGCAATCATCAATTCCTTTAAAGTGTTCGACTTTATCTACGCGTTAACAGGAGGAGGACCAGGTCGTTCTACGCAAGTGCTAGTGTACGATATTTATACAACAGCCTTTAAGGAGTATGAATATGGGTATGCTTCTGCAATGGCCTATGTTCTGTTTATTTTAATTCTTATTTTTGCTTTATTAAATTATTTAGGGCAACGAAAATCCCTTAATGCATAACGAATTTAGACAAAGAGGAGGGAATCGATTTATGGAATTAGTAACGAATTCAAAAAAAGTGGAATTGAAGAAAAATCATAAAAAACTACTGCCAAAAATGAAACTAGGCACCATCATGAAATATGTATTTATAATTGCCTTGTCACTCTTAATGGTAATTCCTTTTATTTGGATGCTTTCTTCTTCTTTTAAGGCAGAATCTGAAATATTTGGAATTCCTATTCAGTGGATACCAGAAACGTTTTACTGGAGTAATTATGTAGAAGTGTGGACGAGGGTACCGTTTCATATTTACTATTTGAACACATTAAAAATAACTGTAATCACGGTAATTCTCAACGTGATCACAAGTTCAATGGCAGGATATGCGTTTGCGAAAGTAAGATTTCCGGAACGCGATAAATTATTCTTCCTTTATTTAGCAACGATGATGATTCCGTATCAAGTGATGATGATTCCGCAATTTATGTTGATGAGTGAGCTTGGACTAGTGAATAATCATTTATCGCTCATCTTATTGGGAGCATTTAACCCATTTGGAGTATTCTTGTTCCGCCAATTTTTCACATCTATCCCTGATGAATTATTAGAGGCTGCAAGAATTGATGGTTTAAATGAATTTGGAATATATCTCAGAATTATTTTGCCATTGTCGAAACCGGCAATTGCGACCTTAGTTATCTTTTCTTTCATGCATACATGGAATGACTTCCTTGGACCATTGATTTATTTAACATCGGATCATCTATACACGATCCAATTAGGGATCCAGCATTTTGTGACCGAATATAACACTGAGTACGCCTTATTAATGGGGGCTGCAGTTTCTGCGATTATCCCGACTGTTATTGTCTTTTTCTTAGCGCAAGACCATTTCGTTAAAGGAATTGCATCATCGGGTATTAAAGGATAAAAAATGAATTAGTGGTGAAAAGTATTATGTCCCCACTGTTTCAAATTCTCCAAAGGAACGACGACATGAGTGGCATTAAGAAAACATAATTGGGAGTGTAGAAAAAAATGAGATCTATCAGAAGAATAGGAATACTAACTGTGATTTGCTTCTTAGTATTAACTAGTCTTACAGGAAATCAATTTTTTGCGAATGCCAACAATGTCAATAATGCAAATTTATTAAACCCCGGATTTGAAGAAACGGTTGACCCGGGCGGGGGGTGGGATGGGTTAGGAGCATCAAATTGGAATGTTTGGGTGCCAACTGGTGATCCCATTGTTTCAATCTCAGAAGAAGCGAGAATGGAAGGTAAATATGGCCTATTGATTCGAGCGAATGAAACAGCACGTACGTCTGTTAATCAGGATATTCCTGTCACAGGCGGGGACCATTACCGGGTTAGCAGCTGGCTTAAAACAGATAACATTGTTAGCGGTCAGGGGGCTAGGATCCGCATTACCACATTTGTAGGGGATCAACAATTGGATTTAATTTATTCGGATCGATTCACAGGAACTCATGACTGGACAAAGATTGAAAAGGATTTAGATCTTCCGGCAGAAGTTGATCGAATTCGAGTTCAGCTTTTCTTTGAAACTGGAACGGGTACAGCAATGTTTGACAATGTGTCCGTAGAGCATATTAACCCTGCAAAAAAGATTACTATTCATGAAGAGGAAATCACATTAGTAGAGCAGGAAAGCACCAAGTTACATTTAATGGTTGAACCCTCAAATTCTAGCTCTACAATAACTTGGTTGTCCTTGGATGAGAAGGTTGCAATGATTGAAAACGGAAAGGTTTTTGCAGTTGGAGAAGGTGAAACTAAGATTATTGTCTTTTCAGACAATGGTTTACAAGATAGCGTTACCGTGAAAGTAAGTCGTAATGAAGAAATGGCAAAGCCAGAATTAGAAAAAATTAGTTTAAAGCCTGCTGAACTAGCATTAGTTACTGGTCAAGTAAGAGTCATTGATGTGATATCTCAACCACAAGATGCGGTTACGGATAATCTCGTTTGGTCTTCTTCCAATCAGGAGGTCGTTAATGTTAAAAATGGTGTAGTCGAAGCCTTAGGTGCAGGATCAGCAGTTGTTAAGGTGCAGAATGAAGAGGGTACTTTAACAAGTGAAACAACGTTTACTGTTACTGAGGCTATTAAGGATGAATACGACGGGCTCAGAAAAAGATGGGAGAGTTCGCTAACTTCCAATGAATATTACGATCCAACCAATGAGCGAATGATTCAAGTAATTGAAAACCAAACCACTAAAGCAGAACATTTGTGGAGGACCATGAACAAAAACCAAGAGAGATCCTTCTTATGGATTGAGTATTCTGCCTTCGATAATTCCTCTGATATTCGGGATAGTTATCGTAACTTAACAGCTATGGCGAAATCATTTGCAAATGAACATTCCACTTTATATCAGAATCCGGAATTATTTAAGGATATTGCTTCTGGATTAGAATGGCTTTATGAAAATCACTATAATGAATCAATTAGTCAATGGAGCAATTGGTGGCATTGGGAAATCGGAGTTCCTAAGGAGTTAAATGATTTAATGGTACTCTTATACGATTATGTAGATTTAGATACCGTTCATCGTTATTTAGCTGTAGTCGATCATTTTCAGCCAGATCCCACAAAATCGGGAGCAACTACACCAAATAATTACCGAGAAGCAGTTGGTGCAAACCGTATAGATGTAAGTAAAGTCGTTGCTGTTCGAGGTGTAATTGTAAAGGATAGTGGGAAAATCGCAGCTGCGCGCGATGCACTTAGTCAAACCTTCCTAAATGTTACTCAAGGAGATGGTTTTTATGAGGACGGTTCCTTTATCCAGCATGAAGATGTTGCATACACTGGCTCCTACGGTAATGTCCTCCTAGAAGGGTTAACAGATATGTTAGAACTATTAAGTGATTCTACTTGGAAGGTCACTGACCCTAATGTTGAAAATGTGTATGAATGGGTGGGGAAATCATATGAACCGCTAATGTACAAAGGTGCACTAATGGATATGGTGCGAGGAAGAGCGATTTCAAGGTCATTCTTACAAGACCATCAAGCGGGGCAAACAATCATTAAAACTGTTATACGGATGGCGGAATTTGCACCAGAACCATATGCTCAAAAATATAAGGCTATGGCAAAATTCTGGATTGAAGAGGATGAATATTATAACTACTTTAAAAATACAAGTAACTTCAAGGACTATTCACTTGCACAAGATTTAATCAATGATGCATCCGTCATTTCAAGAGGAGAACTGGATCTTCATGTAACTTATGCAAATATGGATCGGATTATTCACCGTAAAACAGGATATGCATTTGGTATAAGCATGTACTCAAAACGTGTACAAAACTACGAAGATATGAATAACGAAAATCGAAAAGGCTGGTATACCGGAGAAGGAATGACATATTTGTATAATGGCGACCTGGCCCAATATAGTGATGATTTTTGGGCGACAGTTAATCCTTACCGGATGCCAGGAACTACCATTGATACTATGCATAGAGCAGATGGCAGCGGTGAGCATAATTCCACACAAACATGGGTGGGCGGTTCAACGCTCAATACTTACGGAACTGCTGGAATGTCTTATGATGCATGGAATAGCACTTTAGTAGCTAAGAAATCATGGTTTATGTTCAATGATGAAATTGTTGCACTAGGAGCAGGAATTTCAAGTGATGAAACGAGAAACGTGGAAACGATTATTGAAAATCGAAAAATTCGAGATGATGGTTCAAACCGGCTAATTATTAATGGAGAAATTCAGGATGGCAAAGAAAAAACGCTTACTGCGAATTGGGCATTCCTTGAAGGGACTGTAAAAGGTGCTGATATCGGTTATTACTTCCCTAACGAAAAACAAATTACTGTAAAAAAGGAAGAAAGAACAGGCGCATGGTCTGACATTAATTATACAGAACCAACAGATAAGGTTAGCAGGTCGTATGCATCGATGTGGATTAACCATGGTGTTGCACCGCAGCAAGATACGTATGCATATGTCCTTCTTCCAAGTAAGAGTCAAGAACAAACAGAACAATATGCTCTCAACCCTGATATTGAGATTTTGAAAAACGATGATGCTGTTCAGGCGGTTTATGATAAAAGAGAACATATCGTTGGGGCAAATTTCTGGACTAATGAGAGGCAGACAGTTGGACCTTTAACCGTTGACCAGCAAGCTTCCATTACAATGCAGGCAAAAGATGGGGTTCTAGAAATTGCAGTTTCTGACCCGACCATGGAAAACGAGGGTTATATCGAAATTGAAATTGAAGGTAAGGCATTTTCTGTATTAGAAGCTGATAAGAACATTGAAGTAGTGAAAACAAAACCTTCAATTAAATTAAAAGTAAATGTAAAAGACGCAAAAGGTGAAACTTTTAAAACAAAACTAAAACTTATTCCAAATCAATATAAGTTTTAGTTTAACAGCAGAAGTCCCCTACTTATTAAAGTGGGGGATGAGTGCAAAAGAGGCAAACAATTCAATCTGACTCAAGGCAGGTCGAATAATCTATAACACATTTTGGAGAGTGAGTTAAATGGAGAGTAACCCGAGACCCAACCTAGTGTATATATTTGCGGATCAATGGAGAAGACAGGCGGTGGGTTATGAAGGGGAAGATCAAGTAATCACACCCAATATAGATGCTTTTTCCGAAGAAGGTACCGTTTTCTCAAATGCATTAACGGTATCACCATTATGCTCGCCCCACCGTGCATCCTTACTTACAGGAAAATATCCAATAAGCACAGGTGTATTTACCAACTGTAAAGTTGGTGCAGACGTAATGCTGCAACCAGATGAAATTTGTATAGGTGATGTACTGGCAGACTCAGGATACGAAACCTGCTATATCGGAAAATGGCATTTAGATTTACCTGAACTTAATGTGTCTGATAATCCTGTTTCTGGTGCTAATGGATGGGATGCCTACACACCGCCTGGTCCAAAACGACATGGATTTCAGCATTGGTATTCATACGGAGCATGGGACGACCACTTAGCTCCTCATTACTGGGGAGATAGCCCCGAAAAAATAAAAGTTCAACAATGGTCTCCCGAACATGAAACAGATAAAGCGATTGAGTTTATTGAAAAGCGGAATCAAGATAGCGCTTTTGCACTCTTTGTTTCTTGGAATCCACCACATAGCCCGTTTGATCAGGTACCAGATAAATATCGAAAAGTATATGAAGGGACAGACATCAAGTTCCGAGAAAATATAGAAATTCAAGATCCCCTATTGGTACATACAGGGGAACATATAGAAGGTGGAGAAGAGAGACTAAAAGAGAATCAACTTAATTATTTTGCTGCAATAACAGGATTAGATGAACAGTTTGGTAGGATTCTAGAAACGTTAAAAGAGAAAAAACTTGAGGAAAATACAATTGTTGTACTTACTTCAGATCATGGTGAAATGATGGGATCACATGGGCTAATGGCGAAGCATGTATGGTATGAGGAGTCGATCGGAGTACCGTTTATCATTCGTTGGCCAAATAAAATTCCATCCGTCAAATCAGATGTATTACTAAATACGGTTGATATTATGCCTACTATTTTATCATTAATGAAACTGACAACGCCTGATACAGTCGAGGGGACAGATCTGTCGGATTACATTATTAAACAAAGCAATGATGGACCTGGCCATGCATTTATAACTTGCTATCCTGGTCGAAAAGAGGCATTAGAACAGTTCCAAAATGCAGGAGTTAGTAATCTCGCCTATGGGTGGCGTGCGATAAGAACGAAAGAATATTTGTATGTGATTCATAATGGGTATTCTCCTGAGGATGCGCAAAACCGATTATTTTATAAATTAATGGAGGATCATTATCAACAACGCCCGGAAACAATCCTAGAACCGGAAAAACATCCAATCGTTTCAAGTTTAGAGGAAAAATTATGCAATTGGTTAAAAGAAATGAATGATCCATTTTTACTAAATCAAACGAAAAAGGCGGTAGAACAATGACTGTAATTGTAAATGAAGTAAAAACAGAAAAGATTATAGATAAGGCAAGATTTGAACAGAATTCCAAAGTAGATCGCGCATTCGTTGAAAAAGCAATTGACCATGTTTTAGCGAAAATTGACCAAAGTCTAGATATTTTCACAGATTATTTTCCAGATTCAAATAGCCATAATCAAGTGTATCCTCCAATCGAAAACGTAGAGTGGACGACAAGCTTCTGGACAGGAATGCTGTGGCTTGCTTATGAATGGACGGGGGATGAAAAATATCGAAAAGTTGCAGAAAAGCAGCTAGACAGTTTTGCAGAACGTCTAGAAAAAAGAATTGAAGTTGATCATCATGATTTAGGATTTCTATATTCGTTGTCATGTGTGAATGCTTATCAATTAACTGGAAATGAAAAGGCAAAGGAAACAGCCATTAAAGCGGCTGACCTTTTAATTACTAGGTATTACGACAAAGCGGGAATTATCCAAGCATGGGGAAATCTTAATGATCCAGCAGAACGTGGCAGAATGATTATTGATTGCAATCTGAATCTACCATTACTCTACTGGGCATCTGAAGTTACAGGCGACAAAAAATATCATCAAATTGCAGAAAGCCATGTCAAACAAGCAGCAAAATATATTGTGAGGGAAGATGCTTCTACATTCCATACGTATTATATGGATCCGGAAACGGGTGAGCCATTGTATGGAAATACAAGACAAGGATATTCCGATGATTCTTGTTGGGCACGCGGTCAAGCATGGGGAATCTACGGTTTTCCGTTAAGTTATTCATATACGAATGATTGGAGCCTAATTGAATTAACAAAAAAACTGACAAACTACTATTTAAATAGAATACCTGAGGATTATATTTGCTATTGGGATTTAATCTTTACTGATGGTGAGGAAGAAAGAGATAGCTCTGCAGCGGCTATTACGGCATGTGGATTACTTGAATTAACGAAGTATCTGCCACTAACCGATGAAGATAAAAAATTATACGAAAATGCTGCATTATTGATGGTTCAATCACTTTATGAAAACTATCGAACTGAAATTGATAGTGAAGCAAATGGAATTCTAAAGCATGCGGTCTATTATAAAGGCGGCGGTCGCGGAATTGATGAAAGCTGTATTTGGGGAGATTACTACTATTTTGAAGCCCTCATTCGGTTGGCAAAAGACTGGAAAAAGTACTGGTAAACAAATAGATGGGTTAATGTAACATAATGTCGACATCTAACTAGAGAAGGGGAAGACGGATATGGGAATAAACGACAGTAAATTATATAGGGCAATGGATTTTATCATGAACACCTTTTTATTAAACTTAATTTGGGTTCTCACGTGTATTCCCATTATCACGATTTTTCCTGCAACAGCTGCTATGTTTGGAGTGGTCCGTGAATGGAAAAGAGAAGGCGATATCAGGATATTCGCCTCCTTTTTCCGTTATTTTAAAGAAAATATAAAACAAGGAATTGTCCTCCAGTTAATCTGGTTATTCATTGCCTTTCTTTTTATCATTAACTTTAATTTCACGAACCAAATTCCATCCAATGTGAAGTATTTGTTATTCATGCTCTATTTCTTGGTGTTACTCTTATTTATCTTTACTTCGATGTACTTATTCCCAGTCATGGTTCAATTTAAAGTGACTTGGATGCAAGCAATTCGAAATGCTCTTATATTATCGATTAGCAATCTTCAATATACTCTTATATTGCTATTGATTCTGATTATTGGTGCTGTTACTATTTATTATTTTGCAGGAGCTACAATGTTAATTTTTAGTATAGCTGCATATTGCATTTATAGTGTTGCGGACCGTACTTTTAGTAAGGTAACAGAAGAAGTACTCTGAAAATCAAAAAAAAGCAGAAAGTTAAGTAGTGGAAATTAATTATCTAACTACTTAATTTTTTTAGTTATCGGGTTGAGCCGTCAACTGAACGGTGGTATTTTAAAAATGTATTAGTTTGAAAGTCCCAACATGCATGGTATTATTAACTTGTTGAATATTGAAAATCGTTAGAAGAGGATGAAGGCAATATGGTTAACCCATTAAATCATGGGACATTTATTCCACTTTATTATCAGCTAAAAGAAATCATTGAGAAGAAGATTGAAACGGGCGAATGGAAGCCAGGTGACAAGATTCCTTCTGAAAATGACTTACGGACATCCTATAATGTAAGTCGAAATACAGTTCAAAAAGCATTAAATGACCTCGTTACAGAAGGGTTGTTAGAAAGAATTCAAGGAAAAGGAACATTTATATCTAAACCCAAAATAGAGCAATCCTTAACTAGTTTTTATAGCTTTAGTAAAGTTATGGAGAATAAAGGGATGAACCCAAAAGATATTCTTTTGAACTTAGATATCCAAACTGTTCCTAATAAAATAGCTAAGGAACTTCAAATTAGTGTTGAAGAAAAAGTGGTAACGTTACAGCGTATTCGTACGGCTAACAACGAACCTATTATCCTGGAGACATCTTATATACCAAGTAAGTTAGTACCTGGGTTAAGACGTGAAGATATCGAAGCATCTTCTTTATATGGTTTATTAGAAAATAAATATGAGATTATTGTATCGAAAGCAGTCGAAGCATTTGAACCCGTTCTAGCAAGTAAAGAAGAGAGTAAATACCTGCAGATTGAAGAGGGTGCGCCTAGTCTTTTATTAGACCGTACTGCATATGATATTCAAGGTAATCCGGTAGAATTTTGCCGCTCAATTGTTAGAGGAGATCGCTGTAGGTTCTATACAGAACTTCTCTAAAATTTTTTGAAAATAAAATTGCACCCAACAACCTGTCAACGGTATAATGAGAATACAGTATATTTAAAACAAATTTTTGTAGTGAGGGGAGAGTGAGAAGATGAAACGAGCATTAGGAGTGGATATTGGAGGAACGAAGATTGCTGCGGCAATTATTGATGAAGAGGCAAACATTCTTTATCGTTCGGAGGTACCAAGTGATCCATCAGATAAAGAAAAGATGTTTGAGCAAGTAGTGAACGTAATTAACAATGTATTGGATGAATCCCATTTAAACATACAACAAATAGAGGGCATTGGTTTAGGAGTACCAGGAATTTTAGATCGAGATTCAGGTATTGCTATTTTCCAAAATAATTTACCCTGGAAGGGCTTTCCGATTGTAAAACGAATAAAGGAAGCTTTTCCAGTAGAAAAAGTTGTGATTGATAATGACGTTTATATGGCGGCGTTTGCGGAGTGGCAAATGTATGGAGCAAATCAAAATGAAACCTTTGTTTACTTTACGATCAGTACTGGTATTGCGGTTTCAATCATTCATAACGGAGATTTTATCCGAGGAATGGGATTTGCAGGTGAGCTAGGACTATTTCCTGTGAAAGCGGCGAATGGAATAGAAAGACTTGAGCAAGCGGCAGCAGGTCCAGCCATTCAAAGATTGACGAACAACACGATGACGTCCAAAGAAGTGTTAGAAAAGTATCAGCAACAGGATGAATATGCACATTCTGTGATTTCAAATGTAGTTGAATCACTTGCCCATGGCTGTTATGCCATAACCTGTATATTGGACCCTCAAAAAATAGTCTTTGGGGGAGGCGTTATTAATAATAATGCTTTTCTTCTTCCATTAATCAAGCAGAAAATGGAAGAGTACTGCATTCCAGACCAGAAAGCTGCTGTTAGCCGATTACATATAAGTCAATCAAAGGGAGACGCTGGTGTACTTGGTGCAGGACTCAGAGTGTTCAATAGGAAGGGTGTTGAAGACTGTGGAAAAACCAAACATCTTATTAATCACGAGTGATCAACAGCACTTTAATACGATAGGAGCATTTAATTCAGAAATTCAAACACCAAACCTTGACCGCCTAGTTGAGGAGGGTATTACATTTCAGCGAGCATACTGTCCTAATCCAACCTGTACACCGTCACGCGCATCCATTATTACGGGAATGTATCCGAGCCAGCACGGGGCATGGACTCTAGGAACAAAATTATTAGAAGATCGACATACAATAGGGGAATACTTACAGAAAAATAATTATCGTACTGCATTGGTAGGAAAGGCTCATTTCCAACCAACTAAAACAACCGAGGAATACGAGTCGGTAGAATCCTATCCATTATTAGCAGATTTAGAGTATTGGAAGTCATTTGATCAAGAATTTTATGGGTTTGAGCATGTTGAACTGGCAAGAAACCATACAAATGAACATCTAGTTGGGCAACACTATGCTTTATGGATGGAAGAAAAGGGCTGTGAAAATTGGCGGGATTATTTTCTTGCACCCACGGGTAACATGGACCCAGAAATAAAATATACATGGGATATTCCTGAAGAGTATCACTATGATACCTGGATAGCGGAAAGGACAAACGCTCTGCTAGAAGATTACGTGAAAAATGGTGAGAATTTCTTTCTATGGTCTAGCTTTTTTGATCCCCATCCACCTTATCTTGTACCAGAACCGTGGGATAAGATGTATGATCCAGAGCAATTGACCATACCAAAAGGAAAGGAAGGGGAGCATAAGCAAAATCCCCCTCATTTTCAATTAACTCAGGAACTGAACCCTGATTTCAGCTCTTACATGGAAACTGGTTTTGGAATTCATGGATACCATTCACATCGTGACGTGGAGGAGGAAGATCATAAGAAGCTTACTGCTACCTATTTCGGAATGATTAGTATGATGGATAAATATATCGGAAAAATAATTGATAAGCTTGATGAACTTGGTATTGCTGATAATACGATCCTTGTTTTTACAAGCGATCATGGTCATTTCTTTGGCCAGCATGGTCTTCAGTATAAAGGCGGGTTTCATTACGAAGATTTGATTAAGGTACCTTTTATTGTCCGATATCCAGGACAAATTCCAGCAGGAGTTGTTTCGGATGCGTTGCAATCATTGGTCGATCTTTCACCTACTTTTATGGATTTTGCAGGTTTGGAGCTGCCAATTGACATGACGGGTATCAGTCAAAAGGAAGTTTGGACAGGAAAACAAAGCAGTGCCCGTGATCATATCGTTTGTGAATTCCGCCATGAACCTACGACCATTCATCAAAAAACGTATGTAGATGAGCGGTATAAAATAACAGTTTACTATAACCAATCATATGGGGAGCTATTTGATTTGCAAGAGGATCCCAACGAAAACCACAATCTATGGAATAATCCAGATTACGCTACCTTGAAAATGGAGCTCTTGCTGAAATATATTTGGGCTGAATTGGGGAAAGAACTTCTCCCGATGCCACGGATATCCCATGCATAACAATGAATATCGAATTCTATTAAAGTGAGGAGATGCTTTTATGTTGAAGTTAGATGGAGCTACTCATACGGCTTCTGAAATTTTCCAACAACCATTAGTTTGGAAGAAGTCAATTTCTCTTTTTGCAGAGAAAAGGAATGAATATAAGGGTTTTTTACAGGAAATCTACTCAAAGCATGAAGTTGTTAAAGTTATTTTAACCGGTGCTGGAACTTCTGCTTTTATCGGTGATATTCTGGCACCAATCTTTAAACAAGAGGGAAAAAATAAAGTCTTTTTTGAAGCTGTTCCAACAACCGATATTGTGTCTAATCCAACTGAATATTTGGTTTCAGAAATACCGACAATTCTTGTTTCGTTTGCACGCTCCGGACAAAGTCCTGAAAGTGTGGCAACAGTAAATCTTGGGCAGCAGCTAATAAAAGACTTTTATCAAGTAGTCATTACTTGTAATAAAGACGGTCAGCTCGCAAAAAACGTTCAAGACGATAAGAATAGTATTGTTATTCTGCTGCCTGAGGAAGCGAATGATAAATCGTTAGCCATGACTAGTAGCTTTTCTTGCATGATGTTAATGGCATACGCATTGTTTACGAACAATCCTTCTTTTGACCAAGAGATGAATCTAGTTATTGAGAATGGTCAGCATTTAGTCACTACGGTAAATACAACAGTAGATACGGTATTGGAATATGATTTTAATCGTATTATTTATCTTGGATCAGGGCTGCTTGGCCAATTGGCCCACGAAGCCTCTTTAAAAATGCTAGAGCTAACAGCTGGAAAAGTGGTTGCAGCATTCGAATCTTCATTAGGCTTCCGTCATGGTCCAAAATCAATTCTTAACGATCAATCTGTTGTTGCATTGTTCGTATCAAGTGACCCTTATACGAGAAAATATGATCTTGATATTCTTAAAGAAATCTCAGGAATTCCAGGTGTAAAAGTGATCGCCTTAAGTGAAAAATTAGACGAAACAGTAGAACAATATGCTGATTGGAAAATTCCTGTGAACACATCAGGTGAATTAGTGAAAAACGATTTTTACTTAGCTTTATTATATATTGTCTTTGCCCAAACATTGGCAATGAAGAAATCTATAAATCTAGGCATTTCACCTGATAATCCGAGTCCAGATGGTGTAATTAGCCGTGTCGTTCAGGGCGTAACAATCTACGATTACAAGTGAGATGTTAGTTAAAGGAAGAATGACAATGACATACTATTTGAAAGCTGAAAAGTTTCTGTTAGAAAACGAGGAGAAAATGGGTGGCTACTTATTCATCAAGGACGGGAAATTTGGATCTTTTGTAAGTCAGATCCCAGAGGGAGCAACAGTAGTTGATTATAGTGGCTACACGATTGCACCAGGTCTCTTCGATACTCATATTCACGGTATAAAAGGTCATGACATTATGGATGGAGAAGTTGAAGCAATCAACGAAATATCTAAAACGCTATTATCACTTGGTGTGACACGATTCTTACCTACTACTTTAACGTCTTTAAAAGATGACTTAGATCGTGCAATCATCGCGATTCGTGAAGCAGTAGAAAACGGTCTTCCGGGTGCTCAATCAGAGGGGATTTTTTTAGAAGGCCCATACTTCACGGAACTTCATAAAGGAGCACAAAACTCAAGCTACTTCAGGGATCCAGATGTTGAAGAATTTCAATATTGGCAACAATTAGCGGATGGTTCAATTAAAAAAATTGCAATTGCACCTGAAAGACAAGGGGTTTTCGATTTTATTCGAAAAGTGACCGAAGAAGGTGTATTGGTGAGTATTGCTCACACTAATGCAAGTTTTGAATGCTGCAAGGAGGCAGTGGATGCTGGGGCCAGGAACTATGTCCATTTATTTAACGGAATGACTGGATTGCATCACAGAACGCCTGGTGTAGTTGGAGCGGCATTAGTGGATGACCGAGCCTTTGCTGAACTGATTTGTGATGGTTTCCATGTTCATCCTGATGTTTCCGCACTTGCCTTACGGATTAAGGATGACAAGCTAATACTAATTACAGACTGCATGCAAGCAGGATTAATGCCTGACGGTAATTATCACCTTGGTGAATTTTCAGTTGTCATGAAAGATGGAGTCGCCAAATTAGAAAGCGGTTCCCTTGCAGGCAGTACGCTGAAGTTAATTGATGGCGTTAAAAATCTGCAAGAGTGGAGCAGCGAATCTTTATATAAAATATGGCATCTTGGCTCACTAACTCCTGCAGTAAGTTTAGGGAAAGATACTCAGTTAGGCAGTATTTCACCGGGAAAGATTGCAGATTATGTCGTATTGAATAACCAATTTGAAGTTCAAGCAACAGCTGTTGCTGGGGAAGTAAAATATCAGAAGTAATTGGATATGTCTTAGAACACGATTGCAAGTAAAAATTCCTAGATAAGGATGATGATAGATATGGTATCTGTTCAACCAAAGAGTTATATACAAAATACAAAAGAAATGTTGTTAAAAGCAAGTCGTGAGGATTATGCTGTACCGGCATTTAATATTCATAACCTCGAAACAATCCAAACAGTTGTGGAAGCTTGCGTTGAAATGAGGTCGCCAGTTATTCTAGCAGCTACTCCGGGTACAATGAAGTATGCTGGGCGAGCCTATATTCAAGCGATTGTAGAAGTTGCGGCTAAGGAAAATGATATACCAATCGCTCTTCATCTTGACCACCATGAAACCTATGAATCTATTGTAGAGTCCTTGGAATTAGGAACAAAATCGGTGATGATTGATGGGTCCCATTTATCATTCGAAGAAAATATTGCCCTTGCGAAAAAAGTAGCTGACAAGGCTCATGAATATGGGGCTACTGTCGAGGCAGAGCTAGGTAAACTAGTAGGGCAAGAAGATGACCTTATCGTTGAGGCGAAAGATGCTGCCTATACAGATCCTGATACAGTAGAAGAATTTGTAGCACGAACAGGTATTGACTCACTTGCAGTTGCGATTGGAACAGGTCATGGTTTATATGAAACAAAGCCGAATCTTGATTTTGCTCGACTAGCTAAAATCAAGAGTTTGGTCGATGTACCAATTGTATTACATGGTGCCTCTGGCATTTCAAAAGAAGATGTTCAAAAATGTATTTCTTTAGGATGTGCCAAGGTTAATATTTCAACCGAATTAAAAATTCCGTTCTCTGAAGGTTTACGTGGACACTTGATTGAAAACCCACAAGAAACAGATCCAAGAAAATATTTTGGATTAGCAAAAGCGAAAATGAAGGAAGCAGTAATTGAAAAGATCCTGATCTGTATGAGTAACGGAAAAGCATAACCTTGATGAGGTGGGGAATCAAAAACCTGTGTGTGATTAGACGCGCAAGGCGATGGTCCTCACCTTTTTTTAAAATAATGAGGTGAGGTGTATATTCATGATATTAACCATTACGTTAAATCCTTCTGTCGATATAAACTACAAGTTGGATCAGTTTAGTTTAGATGGAGTGAATCGAGTCAATCATGCTGGCAAAACAGCAGGTGGGAAAGGACTAAACGTAGCCCATGTACTAAGGCAATTAGAGGAAGAGACAGCTGCATCTGGATTTCTGGGTGGTAGTTTAGGAGATTTTATTCGGAAAGAAATAAATAATAAAGGTATCAAAGATTTTTTTGTAGAAATTGAAGGTAACACAAGGAATTGCATTGCAATCATTCATGAGGGCAAGCAGACTGAAATATTAGAAAGCGGACCTAATATAAGTCAAAAAGAATCAGTAGATTTCTTAGAAAGATATGCAGAAGCCGTACAGCAGTCAAGGTATGTTACGATTTCAGGGAGCACTCCACAAGGAATCAACGACGAATATTACAGCCAATTAATCGAGCTGGCTCATAAGTTTCATAAGCCTGTTTTATTAGATACAAAAGGTTCCCTGCTTAAAGTAACATTGCAAAGTAAGAATAAACCATATTTAATCAAACCAAATCAAGAAGAATTAGGAGACTTGATTGGGACCGCGTTAACGAGTGAAAAAGAGATTTTATCAGCTTTACAACAAGAGATTTTTCAAGGGGTAGAATGGGTAGTTGTTACCTTAGGTGGAAAAGGTGCGATTGTAAAGCATAGGGAGAATCTCTATCGGGTCCGAATACCCAAAGTAAAGGTTGTAAACCCAGTGGGCTCCGGAGATTCGGTTATTGCTGGTTTCGCTGCCGGATTATCGCGTGGTTTTAAGGAAGAAGACCTTATTAAATTCGGTCTTGCTATGGGTACAATTAATACCTTGGAAGAGAAAACTGGAAGTATTGACGTGAATAAGATAAATTGGTGTTTGGAAGAAATGAATGTAGAACAAATCGTACAGGAATTTATCTAATTTTAGCCTCGTTGCCGATCATGTCCTAACCTAAGTGATAAGATTCACATAACTTTTTTGAATTTTTTACTAATATGGATATAGATGACACGAAGGTAGGGGATATAGGTGAGTACATGTGGGGTAACAACAGCTAATGTAACGGGAGTTCTTTGGAAAACGGTATCAGAGGCTTGTAATCTAGCCTGTGAATATTGTTACTATAGCAAATGTAAAGGCAGAATTGATAACTTAAATCGTATTGAAGATGATGTACTGGAAAAGTTTATTAAGGAATATATGGCGATATCGAATGGTGTGGCTTCTTTCGTATGGCAAGGTGGAGAACCACTCTTAGCGGGATTAGAATTTTTTAAAACGGTAGTATCCCTTCAAGCCAAATATGCAAAACGAAATACAATTATTAGCAATTCGATTCAAACAAATGGGACGTTAATCACACGTGAATGGGCAGGATTTTTTAAAAAATACAATTTCTTAGTTGGCGTTAGTCTTGATGGTCCGAAACATATTAATGATGCAAAGCGGGTTACAGGCTCAGGAGGTGGGAGCTTTAACTCGATTATGAAAGGGATTCAGCATTTAAGAGATGAGAATGTAGATTTTAATATCCTAACTGTCATTCATGAGGGAAATGTCACTAAAGGTAAAGAACTGATGGAGTTTTACATAGAAGAGGAATTTCAATTTGTTCAATTTATTCCATGTATGGATTTTAAATCACAAGAAGTAGGTCAATTAGGAAGATACACGATAACACCCAAACAGTATGGTGATTTCTTATGCCAGGTATTTGATATTTGGTACAATGACGGAAATCCTTTTCTATCTGAGCGATTTTTTGATAATATGTTGGCCGTCTATCTTCACCAAGAGGCGGAAATATGTATTCACCGTAAGACGTGTCCAAAAACATTAATTTTGGAACAAAATGGAGATGCATATCCCTGCGATTTTTATATTCATGAAGACTATTATTTAGGCAATGTGGGCAATGATCCACTAATTGATATTATTAATCATAAGAAATTTAATGAATTTACGAGTTTAAAAGAAGATCTGTCCGAACAGTGTTTGAACTGCGAGTTTCTTCATCTATGTCATGGAGGATGTCCGAGAGCTCGCAGCTGGGATCCGCAGAAACAAACGAATGTAGAATATTTCTGCCAAAGCTATAAACAAATTTATCGATATGCAGACGAAAGAATGCAAAAGGTAGCAGATAAAGTGAAGGAAAGAAGATTAGGAGAATACATTCAAAATGGCGGAAGGCCTCCTGAAAGAAATGAACTTTGCATATGCGGCAGCGGGAAAAAGTTTAAAAAATGCTGTGGGAAATATACCGTGTTAACTTGATTCATTGGGAGGGGTATAGAAAACCAGCAGGAATAAGTAAGAAAATAACGAATTGTTATATTGAAGGAGTGAATCAGCATGAGTAATGAAATCAAGTCTTGTTGTTCAGTAAGTAGAACAGCAATAGAGCCTCAAGTGAAAAAAACTTCAAGTGAACCAAAGATAAATTCAGAAAAACAGTCATCATTCGACGATATGGTTTATATCCCCGGTGGAGAATTCTTAATGGGAACAGATTTGAAAGAAGGATTTCCAGCGGATGGAGAAGGCCCGATTCGTAATGTAAAAGTAGATCCCTTTTATATGGATACTTATGCGGTTACGAATGCACAGTTTGCCGAGTTCGTGAATGATACAGGATATAAAACAGAAGCGGAAAGTTTCGGATGGTCATTTGTGTTCTATCAATTAATCTCGAAGGAAGTAGCAAAGACTGTTAAAAATCAGGTCGCGTCTACACCGTGGTGGTGGGTAGTAGAAGGTGCGTATTGGAAACAGCCTGAGGGAGCAGATTCCTCAATTGAAAACCGAATGGACCACCCAGTCATTCATATTTCATGGAACGATGCCATGAACTATTGCAAGTGGGCTGGGAAGCGACTTCCGACCGAGGCTGAGTGGGAATTTGCAGCAAGAGGAGGTCTGCAGCAAAAGATTTATCCTTGGGGAGATGAATTGAATCCAAACGGTGAATATCTTTGCAATATTTGGCAAGGTAACTTTCCAAATGAAAATACAAAATTAGACGGGTACTTATCGACTGCACCTGTCACTGCATTTCCTGCTAACGGCTATGGGTTATATAATATTGTTGGAAATGTATGGGAGTGGTGTGCGGATTGGTTTAGTCCTAATTTTCATGTATTTGAGAGTCGGGATCATCCGAAAGGACCATCTACTGGACAAAACAAAGTGATGCGTGGCGGGTCCTATCTTTGCCATCATTCGTACTGCAATCGGTACCGGGTTGCTGCTAGGAGTTCGAATACACCTGATAGCTCAACCGGAAATCTTGGCTTCCGATGTGTGAAGGACGCTTGAGTATACTATATTGAATTGAAAAACCACGAAGGAATCTAATTATAGGTCCTTCGTGGTTACTATTGCAAAGTATCAAATGAACTTCTCAAGCCATTCAAACGCTTCGTCTTCATCCGGACCTTCAACACGAACCGTTATGATTTGTCCTTCTCGAATAGCAGCTCCCATTAATCCTAAAATACTTTTGGCATTATAAGATCTATTCTTAAAACGAAATTCCACATCACTCGTAAACCTGCTTAAGTTCTGAACTAATTCCCCGGCTGGCTTAGCATGCAGTCCTTCCTTGATCGTAACTGTCACTTCTTTTTCAATCAAAGCATTCCACTCCTTACAAGAGTTAATTTTAAAACGACCATTACTACATTTATTCTGGAAAAATATTTTTAGACCTAAAAAAACTTTCCTTCACAGGTAGATAAAAAGAGGCAAGCATGTTTTAATTTTAAGTAGAAAATGTAAGTGAGGAGGAAAATAATTTGGAACAATACATACTTTCGTTAGACCAAGGTACCACAAGCACACGCGCCATTTTGTTTAATCAAGAAGGTGAGATTGTTCATGTAGCACAAAAGGAATTCACTCAAATTTTTCCAAAACCCGGCTGGGTTGAACATAATGCTAATGAAATTTGGGGCTCCGTTCTATCAGTTATGGCGTCTGTTTTATCGGAAGCAAATGTGAAAGCGGAGCAAATTGCCGGAATTGGAATTACAAACCAACGTGAAACCACAGTTGTTTGGGATAAAGAAACTGGTCAACCAGTATATAACGCTTTAGTTTGGCAATCTCGTCAAACTGCCAGTATTTGTGAAGAGCTTAAGGCTCAGGGATTGAGTGATACATTCCGTAATAAAACAGGTTTATTAATTGATGCATATTTTTCTGGAACGAAAGTTAAATGGATTTTAGATAATGTAGAAGGAGCACGTGAAAAGGCAGAAGCTGGTAAGCTTCTATTTGGAACAATTGACACTTGGTTAATTTGGAAACTGTCAGGTGGAAAAGCTCATGTAACGGATTATTCAAATGCTTCCCGAACATTAATGTATAATATCTATGATTTAAAATGGGATGATGAGTTATTGGAGCACTTAACCATACCAAAATCAATGCTTCCTGAAGTTCGACCATCATCTGAAATTTATTCAAAAACGGTTGATTACCATTTCTTTGGCCAAGAAGTGCCTATCGCAGGTGCTGCTGGAGACCAACAAGCGGCTCTTTTTGGGCAAGCATGCTATGAGCAAGGCATGGTGAAAAACACATATGGCACAGGCTGTTTTATGTTAATGAATACAGGTGAAAAATCAGTATCTTCCAAGCACGGATTGTTAACAACAATTGCATGGGGTTTAAACGGAAAAGTGGAGTATGCATTGGAAGGTAGTATCTTTGTTGCAGGATCCGCAATTCAGTGGCTTCGTGACGGCCTTCGGATGTTTAAAGATGCGAAAGATAGCGAAGACTATGCAGGGAGGGTTGATTCAACGGAAGGTGTCTATGTTGTTCCAGCATTTGTAGGTCTTGGTGCACCTTATTGGGATAGCGATGTTCGCGGTGCTGTTTTTGGTTTAACTCGTGGAACTTCAAAGGAACATTTTATCCGTGCAACCTTAGAATCATTAGCATATCAAACAAAAGATGTCCTAACTGCGATGGAAGCTGATTCTGGAATTTCTTTGAAAACACTTCGTGTGGATGGTGGGGCGGTTAAAAATAATTTTCTGATGAATTTCCAATCAAGCCTTTTAGGAGTTCCTGTAGAACGTCCAGTTATTAATGAAACAACAGCTTTAGGGGCAGCATACTTAGCGGGTTTAGCAGTGGGCTTTTGGAAGGATCAATCTGAAATCTCAAGTAAATGGGCAATCGATCAAACCTTTGAACCTGAGATGAGTAGTAATAAGCGCGAGGAATTGTATAACGGTTGGAAAAAAGCTGTACATGCAGCTATGGCATTTAAATAAAAAATATGATAAGATAAAGTTAAGTTAATAATTCGGTAGGAGATTGGGGAGAGACCGCAGGAGCATTGTCACTATTGTGCAATGTCTTTTGTGGTCTCTTTTTTTCTACCTATTTTTAAGGAGTGGAAATAAATGACACAGTTTTCAAGTATAGATAGAAGATCGATTTTGGAGGACATGGAGAAGGAGGTTCAAGATTTATTTATTATTGGTGGAGGAATCACGGGTGCTGGAATTGCCCTTGATGCTTCAAGTCGCGGACTCAAAACGGCTCTTGTTGAAATGCAGGACTTTGCGGCCGGGACTTCTAGCCGTTCTACAAAGCTTGTGCATGGTGGACTTCGTTATTTAAAGCAATTTGAAGTTGGTTTAGTAGCAGAAGTGGGGAAGGAAAGAGCCATCGTTTATGAAAATGGCCCACATGTAACAACTCCTGAATGGATGCTGTTGCCTTTTCATAAGGGCGGTACCTTTGGGAAATTTACAACTTCTATCGGTCTTCGGGTTTACGACTTTTTGGCAGGAGTGAAAAAATCTGAAAGAAGAATGATGTTAAGTGTTGAAGAAACATTGGAAAAGGAACCACTCATCAAAAAAGATGATCTTAAAGGCGGCGGCTATTATGTTGAGTATCGGACAGATGATGCACGTCTAACGATTGAGGTTATGAAAAAAGCCATTGAAAAAGGGGCAAAAGCGGTCAACTATGCCAAGGTTGAATCATTTATTTATGAAAATGAAAAGGTAAAAGGAGTAAAAGTAATTGATCAACTGACAGGTAAAGAGTATCAAATTTTTGCAAAGAAAATCGTCAATGCAACAGGGCCTTGGGTTGATAAAATGCGTGAAGTTGACAAATCGAAAAAAGGCAAAGTATTAAGGCTTACAAAAGGTGTTCATATCGTAATCGACCAATCCAAGTTTCCGTTAAAACAAGCCGTATATTATGATACTCCAGATGCACGGATGGTGTTCGCAATCCCACGTGATGGAAAGACATATGTCGGCACAACAGATACATTTTATGACAAAGATGCTGTACATCCAACCGTTACAGCAGAAGACCGGGCTTATCTGATTAATACCATTAACTACATGTTTCCAACTGTAAATGCAAAGGATTCCGACATCGAATCGAGCTGGGCTGGAGTACGTCCACTAATTTATGAAGAAGGAAAAGATCCTTCAGAAATCTCACGTAAGGATGAAATCTGGGAATCTGATTCGGGATTAATCACAATCGCAGGTGGAAAATTAACAGGCTACCGCAAAATGGCCGAAACCGTGGTTGATAAGGTAGGGAAGCTCTTGCTGGAAGAAGGGTATAAACCTTGCCAAACGAAGGAAATGACGATTTCCGGGGGGGATGTTGGAGGATCAAAAAATTATCCAGGATTTGTTGCTGAGAAAATCGAGCAGTTAGTAAAAGAGTTCCAGCTTACTCATGAGGATGCTAGAAAACTCACGAAATTATATGGTTCGAACATTGAGATTGTGAAAGGAATCATGGCTGAATCAAAAGATAATGTCACCGACACTGGCCTTCCGCTACCCATCTTGGCATCTATGGAGTATGGGATCCAATACGAAATGGTTACAAAACCAATTGATTTCCTGATTCGCCGGACAGGTGCGATGTTCTTCAACATTGATTGGGTAAACCAGTGGAAACAACCGATAATTGCTTACATGGCTGAGAAGTTAAACTGGAGCGAAGAAGAGAAACAAGGCTACGAAGCTGAAGTTGAGTCTTATATTAAAGACGCAACTCAGCCGAGTGGGGAAGATATGTAAGTTTGGTGATAAAAAATCAGGCGGAGGGATCCGTCTGATTTTTTATTGTATTTGGCCAACGATTCAGTATATCCGATGAGTGAAAAGTAGAAGGAAATTTACCGTAAAAGGGATTAGCGGTATATCAGGGGAGAAAAAAATAGAAGATGATATACCGTAAAAAGGATTAGCGGTATATCGGAGGAGTGAAAAGTAGAAGGTGATATACCGTAAAAGGGATTAGCGGTATATCAGAAGTGGAAAAAGCAATTAGTGATATAATGGTGAAGAGTTTTATAATTTCAGTACATACGGTCAGTAATCGTGTCTTTTTCCTCATTTTCATTTGAAATCGTACAATCTATGGTAAAATAATTGGAAATGAACAGGATTTTATATAGAATATATAGAAGATAAACTAGACATCATTTTACAACTAAAACGGGAGGTTCATCGTACATGAGCTGGATGGATAAGTATAACCAATGGCTGAATGCGCCGGGGTTAGATCAAGAAATCAAAAATGCATTACTTGAAAAGAAAGAAAATCATAAGGAACTTGAAGAATGTTTTTATAAAAATCTCGAGTTTGGAACTGGTGGAATGCGTGGGGAAATTGGACCAGGTACAAACCGTATGAATATATATACGATCCGTAAAGCGTCTGCTGGGCTTGCTGCTTTTATTGAGTCTTACGGTGAAGAAGCAAAGCGTCGCGGAGTTGCAATTGCATTTGACTCCCGTCATAAATCACCTGAATTTGCAATGGAAGCTGCGAAAACCCTTGCTACACATGGGATTCAAACCTATGTCTTTGATGAACTTCGACCTACACCAGAACTTTCATATGCGGTTCGTCATTTAAATGCTTTTTCTGGAATTGTAGTGACAGCAAGCCATAACCCTCCAGAATATAATGGCTATAAAGTATACGGCTCCGATGGTGGACAACTGCCGCCTGAAGCTGCTGATACTGTGATTGAAAAAGTAAATGCCATTGAGAACGAACTTGAATTAACAGTTGGCAGCGAAGAAGAATTAAAGGCTGCTGGACTCATTCAAATCATTGGAACTGAAATTGATAATGCATATACAGAAAAACTAAAAACAATCTCGATTAATCCTGAGCTTTCGCAGACTGGTGTAAAGGTTGTATTTACACCACTTCATGGAACAGCTAATAAGCCAGTTCGTAATGGTTTAAAAGCATTTGGATACGAGAACGTTACAGTCGTGAAAGAACAAGAACTTCCAGATCCAAATTTCTCAACAGTTAAATCACCAAACCCGGAAGAGCACGCAGCATTTGAACTTGCAATTGAAGAGGGTAAGAAGATCGATGCTGACATTTTAATCGCAACCGACCCGGATGCAGACCGTTTAGGAGTAGCTGTAAAAGATGACATAGGTGAATATGTCGTTTTGACAGGTAACCAAACAGGGGCGATTTTACTTCACTACATTTTGTCAGAAAAGAAAAAGCAAGGCATTCTTCCTGGAAATGGCGTCGTTCTTAAGACAATCGTTACATCTGAAATTGGACGAGAAATCGCTAAATCATTTGGTCTTGACACAATTGATACGCTGACTGGCTTTAAATTTATTGGTGAAAAAATCAAGGAATTTGAAAAGTCTGCTGAATATAAATTCCAATTTGGCTATGAAGAAAGCTATGGCTACTTAATCGGGGATTTTGCTCGTGATAAGGATGCTGTCCAAGCGGCGTTATTAGCCGTTGAGGTTTGCGCCTATTATAAAAATAAAGGCATGACAATGTATGAAGGCTTGATGGAGATATTCGAGAAATATGGTTATTATCGTGAAGGGCTTGAATCCTTAACATTAAAAGGAAAAGAAGGGGCAGAGCAAATCAACAGTCTTCTTGCAAGCTTCCGCAGCCAGCCTCCAACTGTTGTTGCTGGTCGTAAGGTAACACGTATTGAGGATTATAAAGAAAGTGTTCGCACTAATGTTGAGGAAGCTCACAAAGAAGAAATTAAGCTTCCTAAATCAAATGTCTTAAAATACTTCCTTGAAGATGGTTCATGGTTCTGCCTGCGTCCATCTGGAACAGAGCCAAAAGTAAAATTCTATTTTGGTGTAAAAGGAAATTCGCTCGAAGACAGCCAAAATGTGTTAAAAGAAATTTCATCGGATGTCATGGAACAAGTTCATAAAACCTTAAAATAAAACAAGGCCCTCGGGTCTTGTTTTTTTATGTAAATAAGTCTTTCTACATCCAGCTTCAGCGCCTAGCCCCTCGAGGTCACAAGCCAATCTGTCAAGAAGGTCAAAGAACAACCTACTAGCCAGCTCGTCTTGTGCTTGTCGGGGCTGTTCAAGGCGCTTCCGCATTAGTTACATATGAGCAGCTAATTCTTCCATGCTTTCCGTGGATGCATGATCGATATAGCGGAGCAAAGAATATAACTGTCGTTCGATAACTGAATAATCTTTTTCAAAATTATATGCATGTAGAAAGTGTTCAATTTTTTTCGAAAGGAAATCATCCTTTGTACGAACCATAAGAATAAGTAGGTTATCCCATTGGGAACGATGCGTGTAGTAAAGTGCTTTGTCATAATCTACAGTATTCACTGCTATTCCCTCCTTCTTAGGAGTTGATTATAGTTTGTGGAGAAAACAAGAATTTTCTCGGTGTAAATCTTGGACAAGAAGCCAAAATAATTTTGAATACATAAATGAGGGCCGTTTAAAATTTTCTGGAAAAAATAAAATGACTAATATCACTTGTAAAAGTGCAAAATACAATTGATTTTTACATAGGAGGTAATGTCATTGGTTAAACGCTTATTCATTCCAGTTTTATGCAGTATGTTTCTCTTGGGAGGCGGCCTTGTAAGTGCACAACAGAAGCCGCCTCAAAAACCACCACAACAGGGACAACAGCTTCCAACAGATTATGAAAAATGGGGTAAGATTGCAGTTGATGTGGCGAAGTTAAATTACCCGGACAGTAAAATTAGTGATTATCAATACAAAGGCCGGGAAGAAATTACGGATAAGCAATCAAAGGATACATTTGAATTAACCATTCAAACAAAAGATCGTACGCTTACTGCAAAGGTAATGATCCTGTTTAATCCGCAAACAGAATCGCTTTTATCTTTAAGTATTGAAGAGGTAAAATAACCATTTAAGGCCACAAATTGTGGCCTTTTCATGTTAAAAAAGAATAACATTGGATTCCCCCATTCATCATTTTGACCAATTACTCATAAATTGTGATAAGGACGAAAAGGGGGAGATCAACTGTGAGAGATTCAGACCGTCAGGCGCTTCAGTATGCAATTGATGAAATTACAGAAATTGCAGAAGGTTTTGGGCTTGATTTTTACCCAATGAGATACGAAATATGTCCTGCGGATATCATTTATACATTTGGTGCTTACGGGATGCCAACTCGTTTTTCCCATTGGAGCTTTGGAAAGCAATTTTATCGGATGAAGCTGCAGTATGATTTAGGATTAAGTAAGATCTACGAGCTTGTCATTAATTCGGACCCTTGTTATGCGTTTTTGCTCGATTCCAATGCACTTATTCAAAACAAATTAATTGTTGCTCACGTGCTTGCGCATTGCGATTTTTTCAAGAATAACTTTCGTTTTAGTAATACAAAACGAGACATGGTTGAAAGCATGGCAGCCACAGCTGAGCGTGTAAAACATTATGAACATTTATACGGTAAACATGAAGTAGAGACGTTTTTAGATGCAGTACTGGCGATCCAAGAGCATATCGACCCGTCTCTTATGAGGCCAAAGCTTGCATGGAGTCTTGAGGATGATGAAGAGGAAGAAGTCATACGCAAGACTTCACCATATGATGATTTATGGAATTTGGATAAAAAACAGGCAAATGAGAAGCCGGTTACTCGAAAGAAAAAGAGATTCCCGCCACAGCCTGAAAAAGATATTCTGTTGTTTATTGAACAATACAGCCGTGAGCTTGAGGATTGGCAACGTGATATTTTGACGATGATGCGTGAGGAAATGCTGTACTTCTGGCCTCAGCTAGAAACCAAAATCATGAACGAAGGCTGGGCTTCGTATTGGCACCAGCGTATTTTACGAGAAATGGATTTAACCTCTGATGAGGCAATTGAGTTTGCAAAGCTTAATGCAGGTGTTGTTCAGCCATCAAAAACAAGCATTAATCCATATTATTTAGGTTTAAAGATCTTTGAAGACATTGAGGAACGCTATGATAACCCTTCAAAAGATATGTTAGAGCGAGGTGTAAAACCTGGTTCTGGTCGCGAAAAAATCTTTGAAGTACGTGAAGTCGAATCCGATATTTCATTTATTCGAAATTATTTAACGAAGGATTTAGTTTTTCGTGAAGATATGTATCTGTTCCAAAAACAAGGCAGGGACTATAAAATTATTGATAAACAATGGACCCAAGTCCGTGACCAACTTGTCAATATGCGTGTAAATGGGGGCTTCCCGTATATCACTGTTAATGATGGGGATTACCTAAAAAGTGGTGAGCTCTACTTAAAACACTGGTATGAAGATATTGAGTTAGACTTAAAATATCTTGAAAAAGTGCTGCCTTACCTTCACCAGCTTTGGGGCAGACCCGTGCATATGGAAACTGTGCTCGAGAATAAAATAGTTGTGTTTACGTATGATGGGAAGACGGTGCATCGGAAATATATATAGAAGACCAAGAACAGTCCCTATACGAGGACTGTTCTTTGTTTATAAAGTAATATCTTGTTCAATAGTTTGAATAGAACGCTGTTTCTTAGACTTTCTAAAATATAGCAGCTCATATATGCAAGGAATGACGATTAGGGTCAGTAATGTAGCCATAGCTAGACCACCAATAACAACGACTGCTAGACTTTGTGAGACTAAACTGCCTGTTTCAGTTTGCTTAAATAAAAGCGGCAGCATGGCACAAATAGTTGCGACAGCAGTCATAAAAATCGGTCTCATTCTAGTAGCTGTTGCTTCGATGAGTGCTTCACGGATCGTCATTTTTTGTTCATTTTGTTTAACCCGATCGAGAAGAACAATCGCATTCGTGACGACAATTCCAATGAGCATGAGAGCTCCAAGAAGTGCCGTTATATCAACTGAAATCCCGCTTACGACAATTCCTAATATAGCTCCAATTGCAGCTAGCGGAAGTGAGAATAGTATCGCTATTGGCGCTTTTATTGATTTAAACGTAATAACCATGATTAAAAATACTATCCCAATTGAAACAAGCATAGTGAGAAATAAATCAGTAAAATCCTCTGTCTGTTGCGTGCTGGACCCTCCAACAAGAACTTCAACATTATCTGGAAGCTGGATCCCTTCATTATCCTTTTTGTCTCCAAATATTTTGAAATTCACCTTGTTAGATATGTCAGACAGCTTAGCAGAATCAACATCAGCTGTGACACGAAGGTAGGCCTCTCCATCTTTATGGAACTGATTTGTTGAACGCTCTTCACTTTGTAAAGATGCAATAGTTGAAACTGGTACTAGACCGCCATCCGTTAAGACAGGAGTATTCCCTAAGTCATCCGGTGTTTTTGTATCAATGACAGGTTCTAGAACGACAGGTGTTTGTTTACCATCTAAAGTAATGGTTCCAATCGGTGTTTGATTAATCATCATACCTATTTGCCCAGCTATTTGTTCTGTATTTCCTTTCAAAGGATCAACTTTTAATGAATAAATAGTTTTCTTTTCATCCTGATTCGTTGTTACTTTTTCGACACCATCAATGTCTTCCACTTTTTCTTTTATCTTGTTCGCAACTGTTTCAAGATCGGAGATGTTTTCCCCAACTACATCAATTGTTATCGCAGCACTAGCTCCACCCATCATGAATGAGGATGCAAATACTTCAAACTGGGCATCGGGATATTGATCCTTTTTCTTTTCAACCGCTTCAATTACTTTGTCCGTGTCTTCTGTATCGTTTAGTAAAATACTGAAGCTTGCTTCCGTAGGTGAGCCAACATGACCGAATTGAGCCGCTTCGGCGGGAGATCCCACTTGAGAAAACAAATATTTAACTTCATCCATTTTTCGAATGGAGGATTCAAGTTCAATCGTTTTTTCCTTTACCACTTCAATTGGAGTATCATTCGGATAGCTCAGAGTGGCAACAACATAGTCAGCCGAAGAGTTGTCAACAGAACCCTTTGGTATGGCAAAGTATGTTCCGATAGAACCGGCAAATAGCAAGAATGAAATCGTGAAAATAATCCATTTATGATTTAATGACCATGTAACCACTTTTGGAAAACGAACAGCAGGTTTATGCTCGGGAAGCTTTGTATTTTTCAATAAACCGGCACTCATTAAAGGTACAAGAGTCAATGCAACAAGTAAGGAAGCCAGCAAGGAATACGTAACCGTTAATGCGAATGGTAAAAGAAATTCTTGCAGTCCGCCATTTAACAAGCTCATCGGCAAGAAAACGGCTACTGTTGTTAGTGTAGAGGAAGTTATGGCTACCCCTACTTGTTTTGTAGCGTCAATCACCATTTGAACAGAAAACTTCTCCGTTTGCATTTTGCGGAAAATGTTTTCAATAACAACAATACTGTCATCTACAAGGCGTCCAACTGCAACTGCAACTCCGCCTAAAGTTAAAATATTCAATGTAATTCCAGACCATGAAAGGAGGAATAATGTAAAACAAAGGGAAAGCGGGATTGAAACAATCGTAATAAAAGTCGATCTGATATTTCGTAAAAATACCATAATGACAATGGTAGCAAATAAAGCTCCGAGAAGGACTTCCTTCATCATTGTTTGGACAGAAGTCTCAACCATATCAGCAGATGATACATAAACGACTGACTCCTGCTGATCATACTTTTCGTTGATTTCCTTTGTAACTTTTTCAACTTCTTTGCTGACTGTTACAGCATTAGATTGGCTGTCTTTCGTGATGCTAATATCTAAACTATCTTTCCCATTAAAACGGCTAATGAAATTCGCATTTGTTGTTTCTTCAATCGTTGCGATGTCTCCAAGCGTAACATCAGGAGATACATATAAACCTTTTAGTTTTTCTAAACTTGATACGTCACCAATCACCTTAATATTACTAGATTTGCCATCAATTATTTTCTCTCCGACAGATAGGGCGGTGTTTTGACCTTGTAGTACACTCATAACTGATTGAAGTGAAACTTGTTTTTCGGATAATATGTCATTCTCAATTTTTACGGACACGATAGAATCAGTAATTCCATACACATCAGCACTTGCGACTCCTTTAATATCCTGAAAAAGAGGTTGCAGCTTTTCACGTGCAAATGCCATATTTTCCGCGGTCATTCCATCTTCAAAAGTTACAGCAATGTTTACGATCGGGATCATTGAAGTATTAAGCTGAGTAACGGTAGGCTTTGATATGTTTGGTGGCAATACAACAATATTAAGTGCATCTAGTACTTCTTGTTTCGCCTGCTTCATGTTCGAACCTGATTCAAAATATAGATCAATTTTTGAAAATCCATCTCCAGTCGTCGAGTAGACGGATGTTTTTCCATTTACACTATTTACAGCTCTTTCTACTGGGATGGTTACTTCAGTTTCCATTGTTTTTGAATCCGTCCCATGTCCCATTGCAATAATTGTTACTTGTGGATTATCAGCTTCAGGTAAAAACTCCATTGGCAGCCTAAAATAACTAACAACACCAATAATTAAAATTAAGATGGTCATTAATGCAACTGCAGCCTTATTGCCAAATGCCCACTTCGTTATGAACGACACTGATCAGTCACCTCTTTAAAATAATAATTTTTATACCGAAATACGATAAATCTTGTTTGTATTTTCCGATGGTTAATGAATTTGAACTATTTTCATAATTTTCCCTCTTTTCCCATTTGTTATACTCCTTTATCATTTTAGGAAAAGAGAACCTTTAAAACATTGAGCCATAGGATTAACTTTTTCTAGGACCTGGGGCTTATGGAGGGATTTTCCACTCTACAAAAATTCAGTTAATTATTCATAAAAAATTCTGAAAAAAGGTGAGATTCTTCACAGAATTAAAAAAAGAAATAACTTACAATTGATGTCAAACATATCGGGAGGGGAATGAATGTGGAAAGAAAGAATTTACCTATCGTGTACTCGTGTTCAGGGTGTTCATCAGCAGCACAAACCGCAAATTCAATTGCAATAAAAATGGATCGAGAAAATGTTGCTGAAATGTCTTGTATAGCTGGGGTAGGTGGGGATGTCAAACCACTTGTTAAAACGGCAAAATCAGGCCGAGATATAATTGCGATCGATGGATGTCCTCTAGCCTGCTGTAAACATATTTTGGCAAGACATGATCTTGAAGCAAAGCATCATTTTGTCTTAACAAATTTTGAGGTTCCGAAAAAACAGCATGTGGATCCGGATCCAGCACTTACCCAAAATGCCTACAATCAGATTTTGGAACTAACAAGTAATTAGAAAAGAGTAAGGCAGTTAGACTTTCGATGAAAGGGACTAACTGCCTTTTGTTTTGTCTAAAAACTACCATTAAACATTTATTTTTTTATAATATCATAGTGAAAATGAGAGGAAAGAGGAAGGAAGGAAAGATAAAACCTGATGTTTGCGCTTACATAGTGAATTAACAGAACTGCAACAATCCGATATACTATGATTTGTTCAAGACGGACCCGACTTTCATAAGAGTTGAAAGTCTAAGACAAAATTATTCCAGATAGAAAGAGGTGCTGAGTTGAATTTATCAACATATAAAAATGAATGGTTTGGTAATGTGAGAGGAGATATCCTAGCTGGGATTGTGGTTGCACTTGCACTTATTCCCGAGGCAATTGCCTTTTCAATTATTGCAGGGGTTGACCCAATGATAGGCCTTTATGCCTCATTCTGTATTGCGGTCACAATCGCATTTTTCGGGGGAAGACCTGGCATGATTTCTGCGGCAACAGGTGCGACTGCATTGTTAATGGTAACATTAGTTGCTGATCACGGCCTGCAATATTTACTTGCCGCGACAATTTTGACAGGGATTATTCAAATTATCATGGGTGTGTTAAAGCTAGGAAGGCTCATGAAATTTGTTCCACGTTCTGTTATGATTGGATTCGTGAATTCACTAGCAATCCTTATTTTTGCTGCTCAATTGCCGCATTTTGCAGGTGAATCGTGGCCAATGTATGCAATGGTAGCGGGGGCTTTAGCGATTATCTATATATTCCCGCGTTTTACAAAGGTGGTCCCATCGCCATTAGTTGCAATTATTGTCATGACAATTATCGCGGTTATGACAAATAGTGGAGTCCGTACGATAGGGGATATGGGCGAACTCCCATCAACATTACCAATCTTTTTACTGCCTGATATTCCGTTGAATTTTGAAACATTAAAAATTATTTTCCCTTACTCACTATCCATCGCTATTGTTGGATTAGTTGAATCCTTATTAACGGCTTCGATTGTTGACGATATGACAGATACCGAAAGTGATAAGAATAAAGAAGCACGTGGACAAGGGATTGCGAATATTGTCTCTGGATTCTTTGGAGCGATGGCTGGTTGTGCGATGATTGGGCAATCTGTAATTAACGTAAAATCAGGTGGACGCGGAAGACTTTCTGCGTTTGTTGCCGGTACGTTTTTAATGGTCTTAATATTATTATTAAAAGATTTCTTAGTACAAATTCCAATGGCAGCCCTTGTCGGGGTTATGTTCATGGTTTGTATCGGAACGTTTGACTGGTCTTCATTACGTACCCTTCATAAGGTTCCAATCACGGATACAATTGTTATGGTTGTAACGGTTATTACGGTAGTACTAACCCATGACCTTTCAAAAGGTGTTTTAGTTGGTATCATTTTAAGTGCGCTTTTCTTTGCTTCAAAGATTTCAAAAGTGAAAGTAACAAGTCTTATTGCAAAGGATTCATATAAAAAAGTGTACCATGTATCAGGTCAGCTGTTTTTTGCATCGGTTACTGATTTTGTAAATAGCTTTGATTTCAAAGAGGATGTAAAAGAAATTGATTTAGATTTATCAAAAGCTCACCTTTGGGATGATTCGGCGGTGGGTGCAATTGATAAAATCGTCTTAAAATATCATCAAAATGGAACTAAAGTAAACATTAAAGGGTTAAACACTGAAAGTAATCAATTAGTTGAAAAACTCGCTGTTTACAAGACACAAGAAGGTCTTGAAAAAGCTGTGGGTCAATAATTTATGAAAACACGCTGTCATTGTGATAGCGTGTTTTTTGTCTATTTCAAGATTGAATGGGATAGAATAATAGAGAATTTCAAAATTTTTACAGTTGGAACAACGAGGTGCCTTTTGTGAATGCATTGTATGGTTTAGTGTGGATAGCTGCATTATTTATTTGGGGTGATTGGAGAAATTTTAAAAAATACTATCCAACGTACCTCTTTTTGCTTATGGGTGATTTTCTCTATTTATATTTTTTGTCAGATTATTATCCTATGTGGACTTATGTTCCTCAGGGCCTTGACCAAGACATAGGATTAACTAATACACATATCAGCCTTTCAATCATGGCCATTAAATATCCTGCAACCATACTAATTTTTTTAGGTAGATATCCTGAGGAAAAAACATGGCTTAAGCAAATGGGCTATATTTTTATATGGAGTGGCATTTATGCAGTCAACGAAGCATTTGACTCATATTTTGGACTGATAAAATATGATAATGGCTGGAACATTTGGTGGTCGATTCTATTCAATCTCGTGATGTTTTCCATTCTTCGGTTGCATCATGTGCGACCGTTTCGTGCCTGGGTTGCCTCGTTTATATTTGTCCTATTCCTCTGGTTTATCTTTGATGTACCTTCCTCGGTGTTTCGGTAAAAACTGTGATTATAAACAGATACTACTGATAACTCAGTAGTATCTTTTACATATGTAAGGAAGTAAGAATTTTGGAAGGGATGTTTTTAAAGGTTTTTTACGAAGATTAGGTAAAAGACAAAAAATATAAAAAGGTTAAATAATGACAAAGGTTGCTGTTTCTCAGCAACCTTTTGGTTTATGTAATTTACGCCAAAGCGTCTTTTTTACCAAAGGCTAGGATAATCTTTCTGATAAGTAACCCAATTACAATCCCTGGAATGACACAAATCATTGGGAAAAAGACTGGCCCAAAAGTGATTCCAAAAAAGATTGCTTTCGGTGAAACCATTAAACCGACTGTCACACAATAAGCACAGAAGGCAAATGGCAGAAAGGAATAGGGGGCTTTTCCACCACCAGCTTCTTTAAAAGCATCCCACATGGCAAAAAAGTAAAGACAGGGGTAAAACATGAGCCACCCATAATCAATTGATGTTAGAGCTTGCCCTGTTTCACCTAAGAAGCTTAGCATGATTGCCTCATTAAAGTTTGCACAGGTATTGACCAAGAACTCTAAGAATATAAAAGTAAGTCCTTTCACATATTGCTTATTTAATAATTGTCCGAACCCTGGTAATGCAATACTCCAAAAAATACGCTCTACTGCCTTCACATTCGTTTTACCACCACTCTTATCGTTTCTATAACCCTATTTTCTTATATTTCCCAGTTAATTATTCATTTATTTTTATGGAATAAAGCACCTGAAGATCAGGTGCCTCATTTTGAAAGCTACATATGCTCATTAGGGGGTGCTGGCATCCCGTGGATACTGGTTCTGTCAAAGGATGTGTTGCTTGGTGTTTGCTTTCGTGATGGTGTTTCTGTATATTGATCTACTTGTACATTAATTCCTGGTTGAATCTGAGTAGGTTCGACTTCCTGCGAAAAGGGGGGACCGTTATGATTTAAATTATTTTGCATACCATTAGTGTAGTCTTGATACTTATTGTGTTCAGAGTTTGTTGTGTTTAAGTTGTTTTGTTGAATATTTTGATCAGGTTGTGATTGGTTTTGTTGTGGAGGATATTCTTGGAATTGCTGTACTTTACCTGGATTTTGATTTTGTGGTGGCATTTCTTGTTGACCATTAGATGATTCATCTTGATATTGTAGTTGTTCCGCCACCTGTGTTATCGCTTCAGCAGGAGAGTTCGGAATCTTATCGAAAAATCCTTTACCTTTGTCAGGGTTAGAAATAATCCCTAATGCGGCAAGAAGACCGATAATAGCCGTCACATATGTTTCCCATGTTGTTAAATCTATTTGCAAGCCTAAATCTTTAAACACCATATACAATATCGATGCAAGAGAGACCCATAATCCGTAATTTTTCCATTTCATCACTGATAACTCCTTTTAGTAGTCTCTTTGTATCTTATTCGATTTTTTAATAAAACGTGAAAGATTAAGCATTAGGTTGTACAAATAAAAAAAGCCCCTATGAATGGGGCGGCAAGGATGCTGTTGATTCATCCTGTAATCTTTCTAAAATCCTTCTTTTTCGGTATAACATATTTCCAACTTCAGTAAGATCCTGAATCATTGAACGATTTGAGATGGCTCCAAAAACAATGCCCGCGATTGGGATCATCTGTAGAAGCTTCTTCCAGCCAAATTGATCACGATATGTATACACAACTTCACGCCATCCTTGTAGTTGGGACATCATTTCATTTGGGGAATTTCTGCCTTGATAAAAGCTGGAAAGTTCCTTTAGGATCGCCTGCTTTCCAACTACATCTGCGGATGAAAACTGCAAGCATTTAATGATAAAAATACGTTCATTTTTATCCTTGGGGTCAAAACCATGAATAATGGCTATTTCTTGAAGTGTTTTTAACGATATTCCAAGCAAAGCAGGAATATCAACTGCCAGTGTAAATATTCCACCGATTCCTGTAGTTGCACCTTGCAGCGTGGCCACCTTCGCCCATTTCTTAGCATGCTCATGACTGGCATCAATCATTGATTGCAGCGGAATTTGTTCAATATCTGAGATACTGTCAATCTGTGTATTGCTTTTGCGTTCAACGAGACTTAAAATCGCTTTTTCTTGGATGAGATATTTGCCGCCGGTTTGTATATAGCTGCCGATTTCATCAAGGAGTATGCCTATTTTTTCATGAATAAACTTTGGTGTCAGCTTATCTAAAATTTTAAAAGGGATTCGACCAATCCGTTCCCAAAACCATAATCCATTTTGACTTTTTTCCCAAGCCTCTATCTTCGCTAATTCACTTTCGAGTAGTTGTTTGGACTCCATAAGCACTCCTCTTTCTTTTTTAATCCGTTATGGGTAATACGATTGGATGTTAAAATAGTTTCAAATAATACAGGATCATCATGAAAGTGGTATAATATTCTAACTATGATTAGGGCAGTGATTGGATGAATATACTTTTTGTCATGATCGGAGGATTTCTTGGGGCTTGTTGTCGCTATTTAGTTGGCGAATTGGTGCCAGCACCCAATGGTTTTCCGATTGGAACCTTAACCGTAAATTTAATAGGTTGTTTCTGTTTAGGATGGTTATTATCCTTTATCGCTAATCAAAAAAATAGGTATCCCAAAATATCTTTGTTATTCGGCACAGGTTTTATTGGGTCGTTTACGACATTTTCTACTTTTTCAGTTGAAGTAGTTCATTTAATGGAAAGAGGCAATGTTGGACTCGCCTTTGTATATGTCATATCGAGCCTATTTGCAGGAATCCTGCTTTCTTTCTTGGGTTATCAATTGGCTAATTTGCGAAAATTGGGTGAGGCATCATGATGTTATTAGCAGGAATTGGAGGAGCATTGGGAGCGACAAGCAGGTACCTTGTTGGAATATGGATTGGCAAGAGGACTGGAACTCAATTCCCATACCCCACCATGTTCATTAACATTGCAGGATCATTCTTGTTAGGAATCTTAGCGGGAATGAAACTAAATCACTCCATACCAGAGTGGTGTTGGTTGCTGGTAGGAGTAGGGTTTTGTGGGGCATTCACGACGTTTTCTACTTTTGGATATGAAGCCCTTCAATTACTTCTTTCGAAGAAAGGAAAACAGGCAATCCTTTATATAGTGGCTTCAACAATTTTCTGTACCATATCCGCTTATATTGGGATTATGATTAATACATAAAAAAGCCAGGTGAATATTACACCTGGCTCACATATGATTGATTTATTTTTTTAGTACGTCATGGTCAACATAACGTTCGCCATTCATTTCACTGATTACATTAATTGCAACTTTCGCACCGTCGCCAGCAGTAATAATTGTGTGTACACTTACACCAGCACATGTACCAGCAGCCCAGATGCCCTCTACATTTGTTTTACCAGATGCATCAACATCAAGAACTGTTTTAATACGCGGCTCAGTGCCATCCTTAGTCGCAACTCCTGCTGTTGCTGCTACATCTGTTAAAGCTCCTGTTGCAAAAATAACGTATTTACCTTCGTGCTCGCCATTTTCAGTTACAACCTTGAAACCATTTTCAGTTTTTTCTACTGAAGTAACCGCTTGTTGAACAACTTCCGCACCAAATTTTGCTGCTTGTTTTTGCCCAATCTCCACTAATTCCGGACCTTCAATTTCCATGACACCATAATGGTTTTCAACCCAAGCACGCTTCGTCATACCTTTATCACTATCTAAAAGTAAAGTTTTCTTTCCCGCTTTTGCAGTAAATAATGCAGCACTTGCCCCAGCAGGACCAGCTCCTACAATCACAACATCAAACATTCCTAAATCACTCCTTATGTAAAAATAGTATGTATTCAATGATAATTATACCCATTTCTATCATGCCAATCTAATTTTTTGCTTTAAAAAAGGATAAAAAGGAAACCCTTTTTATTCTACATTGTCTCTGATGTTTCGTTATAGGTTTGTTTTGTTTGAACAACCGGTTTAGTGATCCGATCATGAAGAAAATAATAAAGTACGATTCCAAGTAACACATAAAAGCCACTAAAGAAATAAAAAGTACCTAGTCCAATTTTCGAACTAAGAAGGCCGACAACAGCCGATCCTAAGCCAATTCCAGTGTCATAGATGGATAAAAATGTAGCTGTTGCTGTACCTCTTCTTCTTGGCGCAGCAGCTTGTACAGCAATCGTTTGGAAGCTAGGAAATAAAGTTCCCCAGCCTAATCCGATTAAGGCAGCAGCTAGTAAAAACATAATCGCAGTTGACGCAATTCCAAGGAGAAGCATACCGATTGCAAACACCACAATCGATGGGTAGATGATTTTGTTGGCCCCGTATTCATCAAACCATCTTCCAGTGAAAGGTCTTGAAACGAGAAGTACAACTGCATATACAACAAAGAAGAAACTTGAAGCCTCTAATAGCCCAATTTCCTGAGCATATACAGAAACGAAAGATAAGAGGGATGAGTATACAATCCCTAATAGCCCACCTACAATAGAGATTTTAATAGCCGGAACCTCAAAGAGATCCGAAAAAGATAATTTTGTTTTTGCAACTTCTTGAGTTTCTTGTGCGCTTGCAGGTACTTTTACAAAATAACCTGTCAGTAATGCAAGGATGGCACAAATCGCTCCAAAGATAAACACACTGTTCATTCCTGATTGATTCATTAATGTTAATCCTAAAAACGGACCAATAACCATAGCCAGGTTGTTAGACATGATAAAGTATCCCATACCTTCACCCTTGCGTGAATCTGGGATAATGTCTGCAACAATCCCACCAGCAGCGGTTGTAGCCATTCCGAATCCAATTCCGTGAAACAAACGTAAGAGTAAAACGGAATAAATGGAAGGTGTAAAGAAGTAAAAAAGTGATGAAATCATAAAAATAAGCAAGGAAAGAGAGAGGACTTTCTTTCTTCCAATCGTATTTAACCATTGTCCTGCAAATGGGCGGATGATGATTGCGGAGAATAAAAATACAGTAATCATAAGCCCTGCTTCTAATTCATTTCCACCTAAATCATTTAATGTGTAAACCGGCAGTGTTACCAATAAAAAATAAAATGTTAAAAAAACGAAGAAATTACTCAAAGAAAGGTTGAGAAAATCTTTCGTCCAAAGCTTCTGTTGCCCCATTATGTCTCCTCCTGTTGTTATTTGATCTGATGGAACCATTGATTTAAAAGTCCAGTAAGCTGCTCCTGTAATTCAATTGGAAAATTCTCTACTAGTCTTTGATTCATTTCGATTACAGCCTGTTCCCAATTCGGATATTCAGCTAATGCCATTTCCGTTAATTCAATATGTTTCATCCGCTTGTCAGTTCCTTGGACTTGTCTGACAAGCCCGAGCTTCACAAGCTTTTGAATGTTTCTTGTCATAGGTGGCGCTTCAACAGTTAAATAATCACATAGCTCAGATTGTGTTAAAGTCCCTTTTGTTTTTAAAACAAATAAAACGGACCATTGTGCGCTAAATAGTCCGAAGGGTTCCAATGTTTCGTTTATTTGTTTCGTAAGCTGACGTGACAACTGATGCACTGCGTGAAATAAGCTATGACCTGTTTGCATAAAATCACCCCAATGCACATATCTTCATAAATTAGTTACCTAGGTAACTATATAGCTATTTATATTAAAAAGCAAGGGGAAGATTAGGGGGGGAATATTCGACAGAAAATAAATTTTTCGACAATTTGGATTTAGGAAGGAATTTTAACAGACTGATAAGAATATAAAGAAAAGTCGGAATAAAATGGATATTATATGAATGAGTATTCATTCATTGCGACTAAAAAAATAGAAGGAGGTTTCCGAATGAATGCATTTTTATTACTAAAGGCAGACCTAGTTAAACTTACTAGGAAAAGGGGGGTACTACTGTCAGTCATAGCTGTGTTGCTCATACCAATTGTATATGCAGCAATACTACTCTCTGCAACATGGTCACCGTATGACAATCTTTCGAATCTGCCAGTAGCTGTTGTAAACCTTGATAAAGGTGCGGTATCGGGCGATGAGCCAATTAATGTTGGGGAAGATCTTGTTGCAAGTATGAAGGAATCTATGACATTAGGTTTCCAATTTGTCAGCAAAGAAAAAGCAGATTCGGGTCTTGAAAATCAAGATTTCTACATGGTTATTGAGATTCCTGAAGATTTTTCAGAGAAGATTACAACTGTATTGGATGAAAGTCCACAAATCCCGGAGCTGCGCTATATCCAAAATGAAGGACTCAACTTCATGGCATCCCAGGTAACAAATAGTGCAACTGAAAGAATTCGTGAGCAATTAGGAAATCAAATAACAGAAACCTATGCGAAAAATTTATTTACACAACTAGGAGAAATTGCAACCGGTTTCAAATCAGCAGCAGATGGTTCTGAGCAAATCCATACTGGTTCAACAGAACTTCACGAGGGTACCACTACAATGGTGGATTCCTTAGAGGAAAAAGCTCCAGATATTGATAAGCTTGCAGCTGGAGCTGAGGAACTTGAAGTTGGAACAGGAGAATTACTGAACAATCTCACTGGAAAGAAAGGTGATATTGCAAAACTAGCCGCGGGTGCCAAAGCTGCTAATGATGGTACAGCTGAGATCCTTAGTAATTTAAAAGGAAAGTCAGCGGATATTGCAGCACTTGCTAAGGGGTCTGCGGATCTTGAGACTGGTGTTGAAGAACTTCTCATTAAAATAAAAGGTGGAGCACCTGGAATAACTCAACTATATGAAGGTGCAAAAAGGTTAGATGAATCAAGTCCATTATTAAAAGATGGGACAGATAGAATTTTAATAGGGCTACAAAACTTAAATGGAAGTGTTGAAACTCTATTGTATCCAGGGAGCGTAAAACTTAGTGCTGGAGTAGGATTACTAAGTACAAGCACGACACAGTTATCGGGTTTATCATCACAACTTGCTAATGGTTTAAGTGGATACGCTGCACATCCTGCATTAGCTAATGATCCAGTATTTCAGCAGCTGGTGTTGCTTAGCCAGGGTATAAGCGGTGGTATTACAGAGATGGTAAAGAAGGTCGATGGAGAATTAAAACCTGGGGTTGAAGCTCTTGCAAATGGAATTTATCATGAGTCGGATGACCCTTCTAATCCAAAAACCTTAAGAAACGGAGTAGCTGCTTTACTTGCAGGTCAAACAATCGTACATGATAAAGTAAATAAGGAATTAATTCCTGGCTTTAAACAACTATCTGGAGGAACTGAAGTTCTAAACAACTCTTGGCTAGAAATGCTCGAAAAAATCCCAGTAATGTATAATGGAGCTTCCCAAATTGCAACTGGAAACCAAACAGTTAACACGGGCTGGCAAACACTAACTGCTGGTGTAACTACACTTCAAGCCGGTACTTCACAAATCGCTGCAGGAAATGCCGACGTTAACAAGGGCTGGACACAGCTATCTGCTGGAGCAGGTAAAATCCATAATGGTATGAAGCAAGTGAGTGACGGTACACAAACTGTCAAAACTGGCTGGGGCGATTTAACAAATGGTGCTACTCAAATCAATGATGGGGTAGGCAAAATTAAAGACGGTAGTGAAGAGCTGGCTTCGGGTCTTGGTGAGGGTGCTGAAAAAACAGGAGGTATCAATGCATCAGATGCGAATATTGCAATGTTCTCCTCTCCTGTTAAAACAGTTGGTGAAAAAGTGAATAGCTATCAATATTATCGTGATTCAACAGCACCATATATTATCTCTTTAGCATTATTTGTTGGTATGCTTATTATGTCATTTATTGTTGACTTTAAGAAGCCAGCAGAAGAACCAAGTTCCAAGTTAAGCTGGTTTGCTAGTAAGTATATGCAGCTATCTATTTATGCAATTGGACAGGCATTACTCGTATCAATTTTTGCATTACTATTCCTGCAATTACAGGTAGGAAATGCGTTTTCGTTTATCTTGTTTACGATTTTCGTGAGTATGACATTTATGACAATTATTTTCTTCCTTGTGGCAGTGGGTGGTAACCTTGGTCGATTTGCAGCATTAGCATTTATTGTTCTGCAATTATCAATTACAGGCGCTAATCTACCGGTCGAAATGCTACCAGAAAACTTACGAAATCTAAGTCAATTCTTACCGTTAACGTATACAAATGCTGGATTTAAGTCGATTATTTCACTTAATGATACCAGCTTTATGTGGGCAAACATTGGAATACTCTTTATTTACTTCGCTATTTTTGCTGTTCTCGCTTTAAGCGTATTCTTAGTAAGTGGGAAAAAGCAATCTGAAGACATGAACATTTCAGCATAATATGTAAACCCGATTACCCTCAAAAAGGCGTAATCGGGTTTTTATAATAGGATAAAATCACTTGAAAATCAAATACTACAAACATCTACTAAACCTAGGGGGATTTTACTTGATTTCAAAAGAGATTCTTTCCATTTTACAAGAGAAGATAACACTCATTGAAAGAGAAGATAAAGCAATTTACTTAGTTGGACCAATCATGCTTCCAGTCAATTTGGATGGAGAGACAGTTCTTTTTAACTGGTATTGTTGGCTGTTATGTGATGAGGTAACTGTTGATGCTAATCGAATTATTGAAAAGCTATCCTCTACAAATCTTGCTGAAAGGCAGCAATCAAGTGTTTTAGTTTATGGGGATTTCGAAAATGCGGAAGAGGCTTTAATAAGGATGCACAGTATTTGTCATACAGGTGATATTTTTGGAAGCAAGCGTTGTGATTGTGGATATCAGCTAAAACAATCGATGAGAATTATTGTAGATCACGGGGCTGGAGCTTTGTTTTACTTAGCAAATCATGAAGGACGCGGGATCGGGTTATTCAGTAAAGCGATGGCCTATATTCTTCAGGAAAATGGCTTGGATACAGTAGAAGCAAATATCCAGTTGGGCTTTAAGGATGATGCTAGAAATTATGATGATGCCATTCGCGTATTAAAAACATTGCGGTCCAAACCTGTTTCTTTAATAACGAATAATCCGAAAAAAATGAACGCCTTAAAAGACTCTGGAATGAATGTTTCCGAGAGGATGCCTATCTGGGGAGATGTGTCCGATTATAATCGTAAATATTTAAAGACAAAAATAGAAAAAGCCGGACACTTGGTCGAAATGGCCCAAGATGAACAACCTTTCTAAACGTTTTGAGCTAACCTGAATAGGCTAGCTCATTTTTAATCATACGGAAAATTTTCTCCTTCTGTGTTTCGGAAAGGAGGTAGAAATTGAATCACGATCACCACAGGTAACAAATAACCAATCAGTGCCTCTGCAATTGCAACTGCTCTTGAAATTCCAAATGGTGTCACATCCCCATACCCTACCGATAGAAGTGTAATCGCACTAAAATACAAGGATCTAGTTACAACATCCAGCGATTGCTCCTGATGAGAAACAGACGCGTAATGATCATGCACGGCTCCTAAATCTAGCAAGTCTAACAAAATATATATAATCGCAAATGTTAATAATGTATTAAGATACACAACCATAAAGATCAGCGCCCGGTACAGGGTCTTCCTTCGATGTATGAACGATTTCATCATACTCACATCCTTAAAGCCAGCTTTTATATATATATATATATATATATTATGAAATCGGAGGAATAGACTAGCCTCCCGATATGCCTTTTTACCAAAAAATAAAACCCGGCAAAACTTCGCCAAGTTAGGGCTATGTTACTATTCATTTATGGTTTTTTTTTCAAGATAGCTATTCAATTCCTGTAAAAAGCCCTCTTTGTCATCAACTGTTACATAAAGTTTGGTCATTTCTCGTTTTAATCCAAATGGGAGATTAGCCAAAGCAGGTTCAGATAATTTAATCTCAAATTGTGGATCTTCTTCAAAAAGATTTGGTAACGTGATTGCAAAACTATGCTTTTCTTGAGCCCTTTCTTTTTTACCTGTAATGGTTGGCTGAATCGATTTAATGGTTTTTAAATTAACTACAATTTCACGTCTTATTCCAACCTGTGCAAAAAACTTACCATCCTTTATTACAATTGGTGAAAGACGTACAGCATGATAGTCTGCAATAATCCAAAGCAGTGCATATAAATCTAATGCCGTAAAAATCCAAGCAGCAGTTGGACTCCAGAAGTGTGCGATTAAAAAGTGAACTCCAATTACTTCTATAACCATTGCATGGACGAGCATGATAAATAGCCCGAAATATCCCGAATTTATGTGTATTGTAAAGGAACGAATATGATTTTTAGACTCCCATTTTTTCTTCCATGAAAAGAAGCCATAATAGAAGATTGAAAAATCATAGACGAGAATATCAATCAGCTTTTTCTTTCCAAACGTTTGAGTTAGTGCTGTACGCATTGCTGGAGGGTAAAAGTACTCGATTTCCTTTTGGTTTTTATAATTGCGAGAGAGAGTAGGAATTTTACGTAATAATAAGGCCGCAAGAAAAAGTTCAACTATAATAAAGAGGCCTTCAAGTCCAAATATCCCGTATTTTACATAGTCAAAGATCACTAAGTCATGATGAGGAACAATGAAGTAAGCAAACCAAAAGCCACCAATCACAACTGGGAGAAGGGTAATCAAAGAAAGGCGGTTTCGAACCACAAATAAATAGAAAAAGAGTGGTAAGACGATTGTCAAATCAAATAAGGATGCAAGTATCAATGTATCTGTAACAGGTTCAAATGGTTGAATGATCATCACAGTATAATTCGAACTAAGAATTAAAAGGGCAAGGACCATAAAAATATAAATAGACCTGTTCTTTTTTAGTGAATATGCCATAGGGTTGCCTCCCAACTTCATTTGCTTACAAGATAATTATAACAAATACAAAAAGGTGGCAATAGCCACCTTTTATAAAAATATGTTAATAATTTGGTAAATAATTGCAGCTAAAGCTGCAGAAATTGGAAGGGTAATAATCCAAGTAAAGACGATTTTTCGAGCAACGCCCCATTTTACCCCTTTTACCCGTTGAGCTGAACCAACCCCCATAATCGCTGAAGAAATAACATGGGTTGTACTTACAGGTAAATGGATGAATGTCGCACTGAAAATGATAAGTGCGGAAGAAAGATCCGCTGCAGCTCCATTGATTGGACGGATTTTCATAATTTTACCACCGACTGTTTTAATAATCTTCCATCCTCCAATTGAGGTACCTATCCCCATCGCTGTTGCGGCTGCAAATCTGACCCATAATGGTATATCGGTTGATGTTGTGAATCCGCCAGCAATCAATGCCATTGTGATAATACCCATTGCTTTTTGGGCATCATTCGTTCCATGTGTAAAAGATTGAAGAGCAGCAGTGAAAATTTGAAAGGTACGAAAACCTTTATTTGTTTTATAAAGACTGGAATTCTGAAATAGGATTTTAAATAGGCTCATCATGAGAAAACCAACTGCTAAAGCAATAAATGGTGAAAGAATAAGTGCTTCCAGTATTTTAATAAAACCACCATAATTCAAAATTCCAAAACCCGCAGCAGAAATAGCTGCACCTGCAATGGAGCCAATTAATGCATGGGATGAACTACTAGGAATTCCGTAGTACCAAGTAATTAAGTTCCACGCAATTGCCGAAAGGAGTGCTGCAAGGATGACTACTGATCCATTTTGAATGGCAAATGGATCGACAATATCCTTCGTAATCGTTTTGGCCACACCTGTGAAGGTTATTGCACCGATAAAGTTCATCGATGCTGCAAGGATAATGGCATGCCTTGGCTTTAGTGCCTTCGTTGAAACACTTGTAGCAATTGCATTAGCTGTATCATGGAATCCATTAATAAAATCAAATGCCAATGCAAAGAAAACAATTAAAACTGTTAATATTAGTAAAGTGTCCATTTAAAAGATTCTCCCTTATGCATTTCTCATAATAATGGTTTCAAGCGTATCCGCAACATCTTCACAGTAGTCCGAAATGCCTTCAAGAATCTCATAAATCTCCTTTAACTGAATAATTTTAATTGGATCTTTTTCTGTTTGGAACAGTTGTTTGATTGAAACCCTCAATAATTCATCACATTCAGATTCATAATCATTAATTTTGATTGCATGTTTACGCATATCTAAAAGCTTCTTACTTGAAAGAAGTTCAATGGCATGGTAGATCTCAACCGTGCTTTTTTGGATGAGGTCAGAGTATGTGGTCATATATTCGTCAGTATGTGTCAATGAATACATTTCGAAACGTGCTGCACATTGTTCCATTCCATCTAATACATCATCCATTTTCATTGCTAGTTGAAGAATATCCTCACGTTCAATCGGAGTAATAAACGATTTATTTAGTTCAGTAATTAAACCATGAATGACATCATCGCCTTTTTTCTCATAATTTTTCATTTCAATTGAAAACTCTTTAAGATCACTTACATTTTTAATTTTAAACTGTACAAAATAGTCTGCGGCTTCCTTTACATTTGCCGAGATTGATGTAAGTGCGTCAAAGAACACATCTTTTTTCTTTTTTGCGAACATAATATTGTTCCTCCAATAATGAGATTAAAATAAGCACAATGTAGATTTTCGCCTAAATTTGTCGAATTTACAATGAAAAATTAACAAAGTTTACAAAAATGTAATATTAAAAGAACTAGTTGTCTTTTTTGAACGTACATTTGTGTTTTGAATAATGAAAGAATGAACTCAATTATCTTATTATCTATAGAAAATTAAGGAAATATACTTGAAATTTATCTATAATAGTGTAAAATTACACTAAATAGCATATGGTGTAATTTTACACTAGAGGAATTGGTTGGTGGGATGTGTGGCACATTTATTGAATATTCAAAGAATCGATACAAAGCAATTGCCTACGAATCTCAAGGAAGAAATGAGATCGCTCTCAAAAAAGGTGAGTAAAGTTAGGGAAGAATATCTTCTCTCTAGATTTAAAATATACGATCAGGTAATTTGCTTAAGGCGTAATCAAAAGCTTCATGGGTTTCAACTTGTTCAAACCTTTGAACAGAAGGGTGAAAAATTTGTCTATTTTGGACCTTTGTTTTCGAGAATGAGTTGTTTTCTTGACCTTTTTTTAAACTATATGCAAGTGGTAATGCAAGAGAATAAAGGTCGGAAGATTCATCTTCTCGCTGAAATCGAGAATCCAGAGGTATTGGTGTTTTTTAAAGCATTATTTGAGGATCTTGCTTATCCAAAATTCCACGAAAATCGGGTTCCAGAAGAAATTAAGGAAAACGTTCGAATATATTCCGGGAAGCTTTCCCATATCCATGACCTTGATGTTGAAACGATGACCACTAAATCAACTGACAATCTATATTATAAGCAGTCTATTCACCCAGCAGAAATAGAGAATTGGCTTCATTCAAGAAACATAGATTTTTCACAAGGAATGAATGTCGTTTTGTATTCATATGTGCCAGCCGAATCAAATGACCGTGAAAATTTTAAGCGGCAGCTGGAACGTGGGGGAAACCGGATGACCAACTGGAAGGAAGGAAAACAAGAAGTGCTAACCTTATTTAAAGGGGGGATTGTAAGCAATGTCTGATATCTTTTTTTCACAATTAGAGAGGATAGTTTAGTAGAAAGAGAGATTACGAAAATTAGAATACCAAAGAAAGTTTTAGTCATTGGCTCTGGAGGATGCACGGCATTTTCCATTCTAAATGACTCAGTTGATCAAGTACTCTGTGTCGATATTAATCCAGCACAATGTGCGTTGATTGAGTTAAAAAAAGTGGCTATCCGGCATTTTTCGTTGAAGGAGTTTCTTGCTTTTATTGGGGAAAGTGCAACCGATAATCGTGTCCTCTTGTATGAAAAAATAGCAAAGGACTTACCTGAATATGCGAGAGAATATTGGCAACAGCATCTTCATCAGATCGAATTCGGTATCAATCACTGCGGTGTAAATGAACGCTTTTATCGATTCATTGGAGAAAATATTTGCAGAAATATTTATGATGAAACGGTTTGGAGAGAATTATTCACTGCGAAGAATTTAGAAGAGCAGGCGGATTTTTACGGAAAATACATGACCACAGCTGAGTGGAGAACAGCTGCAAAAATATTGCTAAGCAAAACAACACATCTTCAATTCTTCCCAAGCTTTATGTTTGCTAATGCAAGCGAAAATGATTTCGCAACATTCTTCATAAGTCAGTTTGAGAAGGAAGTAAAAACAAAGCCGATCCACAATAATTATTTTTTAACTCAGATTTTATTTTCTTCCTATTTGTATAACCAAAACGAGGGAGTTCCGTTTTATTTATCTGAAGAAGGGTACGAAGCGGCGAAAAGGAATATTGATAAACTTTCAATAAATCCTTTGAGTATCCAAGAGCTATTAAGTAAGGAAGATTCTATTGATGCTTTTTATTTGTCGAATGCATTTGATTGGGCGGATGTAAATAGCAAAGGAGCAATTTGCAACGGAATTCTACAAGCCAAATCGGATAAGGCTGTCGTGCTGTTCCGAAATATGCTCAGTACCAGTCAATTGCCTGATGTCTTTATGAAGCAATTTATTCATGATGTTGATTTGTCTATGCGTTGTGAAAAATTAGAACGTTCTATGCTATATCAAAAAATAACCGTAGGTCAGTTTGTATGACCTATGAATTTTTGGAGCTAAATGAATCTCAAAACCTACAACTACTTCAATTGGCAAAGACAACAAATACGGGAAGCGATCTTTTCTATGTTGACCGTTCTCCCAATTTTTTTCACTTGCCAGTGGAATTCGGGACGACAAGAAATTTTGGTTTGTTCAAGGAAAATGAATTAATCGGCTGTATTGCTGTTAGTGAGCAGATGCGGGTAGTCAATAAAACATGCCAAAAAGTGTATTACTTAAATGATTTAAGAATTCATCCTGATTATCATCGAACGTTTGCCTTTTATCGCTTAGCAGAGCAATTATTAACTCACTATCGAAACGAAGGAAACGTGAAATGGATGTTTTCCACTGTACTTGATAGTAACACCAACAAAGCTACAATGACTAAAGGTAAAGGGCTCCTTCCGGGTGGAATTGAAATTGGAAATACCGTTCATATTGGTGTACCTTTGTTTCTGAAATACAGGAGTAACGGACTGCATGTATCTGAAATTAGCGGGGATGAAGCATGGGGGATTTATAAAAAATTAGCAAGGTTTCAAGCATTTGCTCCATGTGGAAAACAAATGTTTTTAAAAGAAAATGGTGTATTTTTAAGTTTGAGGGATGACTCAAATGCAGATCTTGCCATTTGCAAGCTTGTAGACCAATCCCAAGCTCGAAAACTTAGGCTTTCTAAGAAACTTCCTTTTACGTTTAAATTAGTAAATTTATTTTGCAGGATTGCAGGCTGCCCACCACTCCCAAATCAGGGTGAGGAATTTCGACATGCTTACTTGGCGTTTTTCGCAGCAAAGGAAACGCCACAAACCTATCAAAAGGAATTTATCTCTTTTATTCAAAAGGAGTTTAGGCAAAAATATAGCTATTTGTTTTTTGGAGTATCGAGTGTGGAAGCCCAAAATTTCCGAAGCAATCTTTTTTTTGTAAAGCTATCTTCAACGACATTTGCGTATGGAGATATTCCGGCAAACCTTTCAATGGATTTTCATGAATTAACACTTATTTAGGGGGATTTTATCATGGAGAAATTTGTAGAGTTAAAGAAAGTGACAGATCGTTTGTTTCAAGAAAAGAAAATAGAAGAGCATCCTTTGTTTATGGCTATAAATAATGGCGATTTCTCGGATGAACAACGAAAGGAAATCGCCCTTCAAATATATCATGTTGTTCTGTATTTTCCGCGTTTTTTATCGGCGATTTTAACAAATATGTCTGATTACCGTATGAGAATGCCCCTTGTGGAAAATTTGTTTGAAGAGCATGGAAAAATGAATGAAAAATATGTTCATAGTGAAACGTACAAGGAGTTTTTAACAGGGATTGGTGTTTCAGAAGAGGAAATTAAGGAGAGCAAGCCGAGCATCGCTGTTATTGCCTATAATCGCGGATTGACCGACCTATGCCTTCATTATCACTATTTAGAGGGGCTTGCTGCATTGGGTGTTATCGAAGAGATTGTTGCTCGTGTATCCCCATTGGTTGGACAATTTGCGAAAAGTAATTATGGAAGTGAAAATAAATCACTTGTTCACTTCACTGATCATGAAGTATTGGATGTTCAGCATGCAAACGAAATTTATGAAGTCGTGGCACTAAGCTATGATGGAGACCAAAAGCAAATCATTGAACGTGGCTTACAATTTGGCATGTATTACCATTCAAGAATGTACACGGATATTCTGGAAGAAGTTCGCCGTCTTGCTTAATTGTCTGCTAAATAAATGATCGATATCCCCAAAAAATAAATTCCCATTCGAATCAATATATGTAATGCAAATTTAACAACGTATTGCATCTGGAGGAGACTCGAATGGGAAAAAAATTCATCAAGACTTTTTCCGAGGTTGGAAAAGTAAAAATCATCCTGTTGGTGGGACTGCTTTTTATTTTATTCGTGGCAATTGGACTCAACATGTATATCAAATCTCGGGATGTTACTGCTTTAAATAATCCATTACCAGAACCAACCATTATTTATGATAAAAATGGGGAAATTGCGAGCAAGGTACCTGGACCTAAAATGGAAGGGGTCAGCTATGAAAAAATCCCGCCGCATGTTATTCATGCAGTTGTCGCTATTGAGGATAGGAGATTTTACAAACATCCCGGTGTGGATTATATTGGGATCTTTCGTGCACTTTTCCGGAATTTAAAAGCAGGGGAAATCGTAGAGGGTGGTAGTACGATTACTCAGCAATTAACGAAAAATGTATTTCTGACTCATGAACAAACATTGAAACGAAAAATAGAGGAATTCTTCCTTGCCCAAAAAATTGAACGTACTTTTTCAAAAGAGAAAATCATGGAAATGTACTTAAATCAGATTTACTTTGGTGAAGGGGCATGGGGGATAAAAAATGCTGCAAGGACGTATTTTGGTAAAGAGGTTAAGGAATTAACGGTTAGTGAGGGGGCTATTCTTGCAGGTTTAATTAAATCACCCTCCCGAATGAACCCTTTAATCGACCAAGAAAAATCATTTGCCAGAAGAGATCTTGTCTTAGCAATGATGGAGGAGCAAGGATACCTTACTTCTAATCAAATGAAGGAAGCAAAAGCACAAGAAATGGTATTTAAGGGGCGCCAGCTTGATCCGTATGAAGGAAAGTATCCATACTATGTTGATCATATTATTGAGGAAGCGATCGAAAAATATGGTCTAACGCAAAATGAAGTCATGTCAGGTGGCTTAGAAATCTATACGGAGCTTGATCCTCACATGCAGGAAACGGTAGAAAATATCTATCAAAATGACAGTTTATTTCCTGCTAGCAGTGAAGATCAATTGCTTCAAAGCGGCGCCATTTTAGTAGATCCTAAGACCGGTGGAATTAGCGCCTTGGTTGGCGGACGAGGTAAGCATGTGTTTCGAGGTTTCAATCATGCGACCCAATTAAAAAGACAGCCAGGTTCAACGATTAAACCACTCGCTGTGTATACACCAGCACTTGAGCACGGTTACAGCATTTATGATGTATTACCGGACCAGCCAATGAGTTTTAACGGCTATCAGCCATCAAATGTTTCCGGAAAATTTAAAGGCAGTGTGACCATATACGATGCGGTAAGGGACTCAGATAATGTTCCAGCGGTATGGCTTTTAAATAAAATTGGACTAAAAACAGGGATTGATTCGGTAAAAGAATTTGGACTTCCAATAACAGAAAATGATCAAAACTTAAGTATTGCTCTTGGCGGCCTTGATGAAGGGGTTGCTCCGATTCATATGGCCGAAGCCTTTACAACCTTTCCGAATGAAGGGAAAAAGACGAAGGCACATGCCATTTCAAAAATTGTCGATGCGAATGGAGAAATGATTGCCGAGTGGAATGAAGAGCCAGTACAAATTACAACTCCCGAGGTTGCTAAGAGAATGACATTTATGCTGAAGGGTGTGGTTGAAAACGGCTCTGGTCGCCATGCTAAAATTGAAGGAAGAGAAGTGGCAGGGAAGACCGGTTCTACCCAGGTTCCCATCAAGGGAATTAATGGAGCAAAGGATATTTGGATGGTTGGATATACGCCAGAAGTTGTTGGTGCAGTATGGCTTGGATATGACAAGACAGATGAGAATCATTACCTAACCAATACAAGTTCTACTGCCGCGGCCATTTTTAGAGAGATTATTCAGCAATCATTAACTAATGTAGCGCCAAGTTCATTCAATCTCCCAGCCTATCAGCCTCCTGTAAAAAAGCAAGAGAATGAGTGGAAAGAAAACAATGGGCAGGGTAATAATAAGGGGAATTGGAAAGAGGAAAAAAAGAAGAAGAAGGAAGAAGAAAAAAAGCATAAAGATAAAGAGAAAAAGCGGAAAAAAGAAGAAAAAAAGAAAGACAAAGGTGATGACTAAAGAGGAAGCTCCCTTACAAATAGGGAGCTTCCTCTTTTATGGGGGTAAAAAAATATTTTGAAAAAATTTCATGTAAATGTGAAACCTTTTGTCGCTTTCTTTCGTAAATGGAATGTAAAGAAAATGTAAAAAGTGGTTGGAGGTGAGGCTATGGAGTTATTTGGTTATGACATTCAAACTATCTATTTGATCGGCTTAGTTGTAAGCGGAATTGGTACCCTACTCTTTATCTTATTTGGTGACTTTTTAGAAGGGATCTTCCCAGAAAGTTTTTTGAGCCCAACACTCATTTTTTCTTTCCTCACATTTTTAAGTGCATCTGGTTACATTTTTGAAAAATTGCTTTCCTTTCATAGTTTCTTAATTTTTGTTATATCACTCGTATTAGCACTAATTTTAGTTACATTATTGAATGTATTCGTATTGATTCCATTGTCTTCAGCAGAAGAATCAATGGTTTACAAAGAAGAGGATTTGAAGGGACGAATTGGCAAGGTTATCACTTCAATTCCGGTTGATGGATTCGGTGAAGTAGTCATTGAAGGAATCAGTGGAACAATCGCTAAATCAGCAAAAAGCTTTAATAATGAACCCATTCCTTATGATGAAAAGGTTCTTATTATAGATATTAAAGAAGGCGTCGTGTACGTCTTACCTTACCAAAACATGAAGATTAAAGGGGGAAATGAACTATGACAACAGGAATTTGGATTGTAATTGGAGTTGTCGCATTTTTACTGCTTGCACTTATTGGGGTATTTGTTACAAAGTACAGAACAGCGGGGCCTGACGAAGCCTTAATTGTAACAGGAAGTTATTTAGGCGGGAAAAATGTACATGTCGATGAATCTGGAAATCGCATCAAAATTGTCCGCGGTGGCGGTACATTCGTGCTTCCAGTCTTCCAACAGGCTGAGCCACTAAGTCTCTTATCGAGTAAACTGGATGTTCAAACACCTGAAGTATATACAGAGCAAGGTGTACCGGTTATGGCCGATGGAACTGCTATTATTAAAATCGGAGGTTCGATTTCTGAAATTGCAACCGCAGCTGAACAATTTTTAGGTAAGCGAAAAGAAGATAGAGAAAATGAAGCAAGAGAAGTATTAGAAGGTCATCTTCGTTCAATCCTAGGTTCGATGACCGTTGAAGAAATCTATAAAAATCGTGAAAAGTTTTCACAGGAAGTACAACGCGTTGCATCACAGGATTTAGCAAAAATGGGTCTTATCATTGTATCGTTTACCATCAAGGATGTTCGTGATAAGAATGGTTACCTCGATTCATTAGGTAAGCCAAGAATTGCTCAAGTAAAACGTGATGCAGATATTGCGACTGCTGAAGCAGACAAAGAAACTAGAATTAAACGTGCCGAGGCAGATAAAGAAGCCCAAAAATCTGAATTAGAACGCGCAACAGAAGTAGCAGAAGCAGCAAAAATAAACCAATTAAAAATGGCTGAGTACCGCAGAGAGCAAGATATTGCGAAAGCACGTGCTGACCAAGCCTACCACCTAGAAGAAGCAAGAGCAAAACAAGAGGTTACCGAGCAACAAATGCAAGTCCAGATTATTGAAAGACAGAAGCAAATTGAACTCGAAGAAAAAGAAATCTTACGTCGTGAAAAGCAATACGACTCAGAGGTTAAGAAAAAAGCAGATGCTGATCGCTATTCAGTTGTTCAAGCAGCGGAAGCGGAAAAAGCGAAGCAGTTGGCTGAAGCAGATGCAAATAAATATCGAATTGAAGCAATGGCGAAAGCAGAAGCCGAGAAAATCCGTATCGATGGTCTTGCTAAAGCTGAAGCCCAACGTGCACAGGGGGAAGCAGAAGCAGATATTATCCGCTTAACAGGTCTAGCAGAAGCCGAAGCAAAACAAAAAATTGCCGAAGCGTTCGAGCAATATGGAAAAGCGGCTATCCTCGATATGGTTATTAAAATGCTACCTCAATATGCAAAAGAAGTGGCTGCACCATTATCAAATATTGATAAAATTACAGTTGTGGATACTGGAAGCAGCGGGGAAAATAGCGGTGCTAATAAGGTAACTGGGTATGCAACAAACTTAATGTCTACCCTACAAGAATCGTTGAAAGCATCCTCTGGTATCGATGTAAAAGAAATTATCGAAAACCTCTCAGGAAAAGGGAATGTTAGAAACTCTATCGATAACTTAACTGAGGAATTAGCTCAGACAAGAAAACCTGCATCAACTGATAACGAATAAAAACCGTATAAAGAGAAGCCAGACCATTGGTTCTGGCTTCTTTTTTGGGTTAAACTAGGGAAAAAGCAAAAAAAAATATAAATTCAAGTGAACTATTTATTGGCCATAGTCGTATTATGAACGAAAATATAAAGATAAGAAAATTTTCTTGGGGGAGAATTCACTGCATGGATGAAAAGGAACTAATTCGCAGTGCGAAGCGTGGTGACACAATCGCGTTTGCAATGCTTTTTAAGGAGCATTACCCTTTTTTAGTAAAATATCTAATAAAGGTTACAATGAAGCCTGATATTGCCGAAGACCTGGCACAGGAAGCCATGCTGAAAAGCATGGAAAAAATCAAAATGTATAACGGTAAAGCAAAATTCTCCTCATGGCTCATAACAATTGCAACAAACTTATACATTGATGATCTTCGAAAAAAGAAACGCGAGCATAATTATCAGCAACAGGAACAAGCATTGCGTAAAATGAAGTGGCAATTTGATAACCAGTCTGAGGATTGGAGTGATGTGCTGAATGCTTTAGGAAGGCTTTCGGATGAAATTCGGATTCCAATTGTACTCAAACATTACTATGGGTATTCATATGAAGAAATAGCGGATATGCTTCATATTGCAATTGGTACTGTTAAATCAAGAATACATAATGGAATCCAAACAGTGAGAAAGGAGTTGAGACCCAATGAAGAAAAACAAGCTAATCCTACTAAAGAACGAACAACAACATGAAGAAGACTTAGAAACGATTCAAGATATAAATGAAGCACTATCTAAAATTGATTATCATTATTCGGTTTTCACTCCTGATTTGCGAGCTTTTGAACAAATGGTAGCAGTTGAACAACAAAAACAAAAGAAGAAATTTAGGCGGGATTTAACATCATTTATATTGATTGCTTTATTAATTATGACAGGTTTAATTACAGCTTTTTTCCAACTTCCGTTTGCCTTTATCATCATTCAAGGTGTCGCCACAATTAGTTTGCCAGTCTATAGTTTTTTTCGATATCGAAAACGGGTGAGTGTAAATGAATACGAATCATGATCTACTTTTTATAGTTGTAGTGATCATCGTACTTATTCAAGGTTTGTGGTTATTTTTAGATGCAAGAAAACGGGGACATAATTATTGGTTTTGGGGGATATGGGGATTAATCCAAACACCATTGCCACTTATTTTATATCTTATATTTGCAAGAAAAATTTATCGACGCGGAGCAGATAGGGAATGATGAGAACTATCGCGAAATATATTGTATTGATGATAGCCATTGTTGGACAAATCGTAGGAATTGTATTTTTGTTTATTGATATTTCAAAGGCACTGACGTTCTATGTGTTTTACATGGTTGCCATTGTTTTATTATTTGCCTTATTGGTTTGGGAGCGAAAACGTGAGAAAGAGGAGGATGGCGAAAATGATTATCGTGACTACTGATTATGTACCTGGTAAAGAAGTAAAAGAACTAAAGGGGTTTGTACGGGGAGGTACTGTCCAATCTAAGCATATCGGAAAAGATATCATGGCAGGTTTAAAAACAATCGTTGGGGGAGAAATTTCCGATTATACCGAAATGCTAGAGGAAGCTCGTCAAAAAGCAATTGGCCGATTGGTGGAAGATGCAAGTGCAAAAGGTGCAAATGCAGTTATCGGGTTACGCCTGCAAACCTCATCGGTCATGCAAAATGCATCCGAAATTATTGCATACGGAACAGCTGTATACGTAGAATAATCGCTTTCCAGCTAGGATTGATATTCTTTCCTAGCTTTTTCTTTTATCTAATGGTCCTTCCTGTGGTACGATAGCAAAAGGAACTATATTGGAAGGAAGGAATCCGAGTTGACTGAACGCTACTCTCGTCAAGAGCTATTTACTCCAATTGGAGTAAAAGGGCAAGAAAAGATTAGAAGTAAACATGTTCTTATAGTGGGGGCTGGTGCGCTTGGTACGGTAAGTGCTGAGGCACTTGTCCGTGCAGGCATCGGAATGCTGACAATAGTTGACCGTGACTATGTAGAATGGACAAACCTACAAAGACAACAATTATATAGTGAAGAAGATGCTGCCAACCGGCTACCAAAAGCGATTGCAGCCAAGGAACGCTTGAAAAAAATTAATTCGGACGTTGAAATCAAGGCATATGTAATGGATGTTTCGATACAGGAGATTGAAAAGCTCATTGAGGGCGTAGATCTAATAATCGATGCAACAGACAATTTTGACATAAGAATGATCTTAAATGACGCATCACAAAAATACAACATCCCATGGATTTATGGAGCATGTGTTGGAAGCTATGGAATTAGTTATGCCATACTTCCAGGCAAGACACCTTGTCTGCATTGCCTCTTAGAAACGGTACCTATGGGAGGACTAACATGTGATACGGTCGGAATTATTAGTCCAGCTGTTCAAATGGTGGTTGCATATCAGGTAACAGAGGCACTTAAAATATTGGTTGAGGATTATGATGCGCTTCGAAAAAGTCTCGTTTCATTTGATTTATGGAAAAATCAACATACTGCTATTAAGGTAAACCGTATAAAAAAAGAAGACTGTCTATCCTGTGGAACTAATCCCACCTATCCATTTTTGTCCTTCAAGAATCAAACAAAGACAGCCGTTTTATGTGGGAGGGATTCAGTTCAAATCCGACCAAGCGAACGAATGGAAAGAGATTTAGATTCACTTGCCATTCTTTTAACTGCACAAGGTGGCAAAGTTGATAAAAATCCATACTTACTCTCGTTTACAAAGGGTCCAAACAGAATGGTGGTCTTCAAAGACGGTCGCGTTCTTATCCATGGAACAAAGGATCTGTTAGAAGCGAAAAGCCTGTATCATCGGTATTTAGGATGATTTTTTCAGATTGCATTTCGAAACTGCAGTTTCACAGAATGTTCATACCTTCGACAAAAAACTGCCTTAAAACTGAATCTGATTTTTCTACAATTAATGATACTCTTAAACCATAGAAGAGATAATGGGGGAGTTCATTGTGGAAGAATTATCAATTACATTTAACATTGCGGCAGCTTTAGTACTAGTATTCTTTATCGGCGTAATTATCATCGAATCATAAGAAAAATCCACGGGTCTTCTCGTGGATTTTTTAATGAATAGCTTCAGAGCCTGCGCTTTTCCAATTAATCAGCAGTATTTACCATAATGCCTGCAACTTGTTGAAGACGCGCATAGAAGCTTTTCGCTGCATCACTAGTAAGTTCATTTTCCTCGAATGCTTCTTTCATACAACGGAGCCAAGCCCTTGCACGGGTTGGAGTAACCTCAAAAGGCAAATGACGATGTCTCATTGCCGGAGGTCCAAATTCGTTACTATATAATAAGGGTCCACCTGTAAATTGCGTTAAGAACATATATTGCTTTCTTTTAATCTCCTCTATATCACCTTCAAATAAAGGAGCTAAATCCGGATCTGCATATACTTTAGGATAAAACGTATTCACTAAATCTTGGATTGTCTCAGCGCCGCCAATTTCTTCATATAAGGTATTTAATTTATAGTCCATGATATCACCGCCACATAAATTTATTTATTAGTACTATATCAATACTACAAATAACTAGGTGTGATATAAATCACACCAAACTATATTCAGTTGAAGCTCCAATACGACTAGGCGCATTTGATTAGATAATCATTCCCATATTAAAGAATGTTTGTTATTATAAAAATAATCAATCGAATAAAAATTTTGACTTTCCCCTTATTATCTCCATCATAAACAAAAACAAAGTCAATTACAATTTTAGGAGTGTGAAATTTACGTGGACGATTTGCCACTGAGTACCATCATTTTGTTACTCGTTCTAATCATGTTATCAGCGTTTTTCTCTGCAAGTGAAACAGCCTATTCAAGTGTAAACCGAATAAGATTGAAGAATTACGTAGATGAAAAGCGACGTGGAAGTAAGAAAGCATATTACATTACCGAACACTTTGATAACGCCCTTTCCACCATTCTAGTTGGAAATAATGTAGTAAATATTGCTGCTGCATCAATTGCTTCAAAACTAGCTTCAGATCTTCTTGGAGGAAATACCGGTCTCGTTATAAGTACGTTTGTGATGACATTGCTTATTTTAATATTTGGAGAAGTTCTTCCAAAATCTTTTGCAAAAGAACATGCAGAAAGCTTTTCATTAAAAGTTTCCGGAGTATTATTTATCTTAATGAAGATACTGACACCAATTACCTACTTATTTGGATTACTAAAAGCATTAGCAGCTAAGCTCATCACCAGTAATAATGATACTCCGTCCTTTACTGAAGAAGAAATCAAAGTAATGGTTGATCTGAGTGAGGAAGAAGGAGTTATTGATAATAAAGAAAAAGAATTAGTACACCGATCCTTGGATTTCAATGATATTTTAGTTGGTGAGATTTTAACACCGCGTATTGATATGGTTGCGGTGGAAGTAAATGAACCGATTGAAAAAATTAGAGATATGTTCTTAGAAGAACGCTATTCCCGTGTACCAGTTTACGAAGACAATACCGATAATATCATTGGGATTTTATCGGAACGTGAATTTTTAAGTCTTCTCGTTCAACAAAAGAAAATAAATGTACGTTCAATCGTTCGCAAACCATTTTTCGTCGTGGAGTCAATGAAGATCTCAACCTTGCTTCCGGAGCTTCAAAAAAGTAAAACTCATTTGGCGATTGTCGTTGATGAATTTGGTGGAACTTCAGGTTTGATTACATTAGAGGATATCATCGAAGAAATCGTCGGTGAGATTTGGGATGAACATGATGAAAAAATAAAATACATTACACAAATAGATGAAAACACGTATGAAATAAATGCGGATATGCCATTAGATGATTTTTCGGAAATCATCGGAATTGAAGAACCGGAAAGCTCACACCATTCAGTTGGGGGTTGGATTTTTGAATCATTTGAAAAAATTCCAGTTTCCGGTGACACCTTTGATTACTTGCATCTCACTCTAACGGTTACAGAAGTAGAAAACCGCCGTATCAGAAAAGTAAATGTTGAAGTTAATCAACCAATCTTAGAAGTCGAATAATGATAGCTAAGGGGACGGTTTCTTATGGAACCGTCCCCCTTATATTTATCATTTATTGAATAATATTGGCCAAATTTGCAGGGATTGGGACCTTATCATCGACTTTTAATTTCTTTTCGAAAGAGTGGTATTCAAAAAGGATACCTTCGGGTGAAGACACCGACAGGTCTAGAATATAATCACCATGGTCACCCTTTGTTTCGAGGTAAAAAGCAGTATCCGCTAAAGTAAGATGGTAAAAATGATACTGAAACCCAAGAAATTCTTTTGTGTCAAAGCTCGTGTCTGGGTGAGTTGCAATATATTGTGCTAGGTCATCTATTGTTGCCATTGGTCTTTGCAAAACATTATTTATTTTTTCTTTTACCATTTGGGATGTAGTAGTAAATGTTTCTTTTGCTTTTGATTTTATATCCCGAATAAATTGATTGACTTCACTCAATTCGGATCTCTCCTAAATTACGAATAATAATCTTGGTAGCCCTCATTCAATGTTTCCTTATTTTTTTTACCATTTGTTTGATTAACCGATGCTTGAATTTCACCTTCCATATAGGAATCACTTACTTGTTCATGTGTAGTAGCAAGTCCTGAGGATAATTCATCGTTTTTTTTGTAATCTTCTGGTTGGTAATGTCTTGCAGCTAATCCTTCGGTACTGTTTTGCAATTTCTCTTTCATCGCAATTCCTCCTACAAATAGTATCTTCAAGCCTTAGTATTCCAACAACATTATGTAATAAATCAAGTCAAAAGTTGGGAAGAGTAATATCAAGAAAAAACAAGAGACACCCATTAAGGGTGCCCCTTTAGCCAAAATATTTAATTGTTATTAACCTTGACGACCACCCATAGATTGTTGAGCGAAAGATACTAAACGCTTTGTAATTTCTCCACCAACTGATCCGTTTGCGCGAGATGTAGTGTCAGCACCTAAGTTAACACCAAATTCTTGAGCAATTTCATACTTCATTTGGTCGATAGCTTGTTCTGCACCTGGTACTAGTAATTGGTTACTGTTGTTGCTATTGTTGTTTGCCATTTTTCCTTCATCTCCTTAAACTGATTTTTTTTGGTGGGTTACTCCGGAATTGCACCGGATATAAGGGTTTCCTTAGCCTCTAGGCTAACCCGTTAATTTTAAAAGTTAATGCGGTGTCGCTGGTGAGTTGTGTGTTGCTGTGTTTGTACTAAGTATTATGTGACGAAGTGAGTATTATATTCGAAATTAACTTTGCCAATTAATTCCTAACGAAAAGAAAGCATAACAGTCATGTTTCATCGAAAACTACTTATAACTAAAAATGATTAAGAGTAGGAGAGAAGAACATGCCTATTTGTCCATTATGTAATGGCTTTAACAAAGTTAGCTTCTCATGTGCACAATGTGGAAATTCCCTAGAGGATTCTGGACGTATTATTGATTACTTTGATGATTATAGTGCATACATGCAAATTGATGACATGAAAAAAATAGATGGCATCCAAACCACCTTACAAAACAATGAATGTGGCCATCTCTTCTATTGTAGAAATTGCCATAACCAAGAGGTGAAGGTAATCAAGGAATAGAAAAAAACAGGAAAAACAAAGGGACGGTTCCTGTGTTTTCCTATTTTTTGTAAAACAGCTAAAACCCCCTCATTGATCGCACAAAAAAAGTCGCCCAACAATAGCTGGGCGACTTTTACATTTCTGATTAGCGAATTCTCTTTTCATTGTCTGCGTCGAAGAAATGGCATTTGTTCATGTCAAATGCAAGTTCAATTGTTTCACCTGGTTTTGCTTGAGTACGTGAATCAACACGAGCAACAAAGTCAGTACCAGCAAGCTGTGAATAAAGCATTGTTTCAGCACCAGTTAATTCAGATACTTCAATAAGTGCATTGATTTTAGAACCTTGAGCAGATTCAATAAATACAGGCTCGTCATGAATATCCTCTGGACGTACTCCAAGAATGATATCTTTATTTACGTAACCTTGTTCACGAAGAACCTTCATTTTTCCTTCAGGAACAGCGATTTTAACGTCACCGATTGTGAATGTACCCTCCTGTAATTTACCAGGGAAGAAGTTCATTGCAGGTGATCCGATGAAACCAGCAACGAATACGTTTTCTGGATTGTCATAAACTTCTTTTGGTGCTCCAACCTGTTGGATAATACCATCTTTCATAACAACAAGACGAGTAGCCATTGTCATCGCTTCTGTTTGGTCATGCGTTACGTAAATAGTAGTTGTTTGCAGACGTTGGTGAAGCTTGGAAATTTCAGCACGCATTTGCACACGAAGCTTTGCATCAAGGTTTGATAAAGGTTCGTCCATTAGGAATACCTTAGCGTCTCGAACGATTGCACGTCCTAATGCAACACGCTGACGTTGACCACCTGATAATGCTTTAGGCTTACGGGTTAAGTATTCTTCTAGGCCTAGAATTTTAGCAGCATCCTTTACGCGACGATCGATTTCATCCTTCGGAAATTTACGAAGCTTTAAACCGAATGCCATGTTATCATATACACTCATATGTGGGTATAATGCATAGTTTTGGAATACCATCGCGATGTCACGATCTTTCGGAGCAACATCATTCACGCGTTTTTCATCAATAAAGAAATCCCCTTGAGAAATTTCTTCTAATCCAGCAATCATACGTAATGTAGTTGATTTACCACAACCAGATGGACCTACGAATACGATAAACTCCTTATCTTGAATATGAAGGTTAAAATCTTCTACTGCAGTTACTTTATTGTCGTATACTTTATAAATATGATCTAATACTAATTCAGCCATTATTTCTCCTCCTAGTGTAAACGTTTTCGATAAGTAAAGTTTACTTTAAAGAGAGAAATGCGTAAATGTGTAAATTGCACAAAACGATGAAAAGGTTTTCGTGCATGTCTACGAATCTGGAAAATGTTCAAGGTCCAGAATGGCTAAATAGGTTGTAACTGCGCCGTGAAAATGCTTAATATCAATTCCCGACTTTTCAATAAACTTCTCAATTCGATACTGCAAACTATTACGGTGCATATATAGACGCTTTGCGGCATTCGAGACATTTAAATCACTTTCAAAGTAAACCTTTAATGTTTCAAGTAGTTCACGATCAGCTTGCAGTTCTACCGGAATGACATTTTTAAGCTGGTTACGAAAATCCGCATTCATATCTTCAAGTAAAAGGATTGGTAAAATATCATGTAATTGATAAACCTTTTGTTTATGTAAAAAATGGATTCCTTTTTGAAACCATTCTCTTTCAGTATGAAAAAGTGAGCCCAGATTTTCAGAAAGGGGATGGGTTTGCCCAATGAACAAGCGCATATCCGTATAAAAATCACTTGTTAACGTAACAGTGATTTCATCGTAGAAGACATCCTCTGCCATTTCCTCATTAATCGTTTCAATGAGAACGCCGCTTGAGTCACTTTCCCATAAAAAGATCGTATCTCTTGGTAAAAGTGCCTGAATGGCTTCCTGGAATTCAAGTCGGTCGGTAATCGGTTGGTCAGCATAAAATTGAATAAACCTACACTCTGAAAAAGAAAATTGATCAGGTGATAAGCTGCCTTGTTGTAAAAACAACAGGTTATACCAAAATGCCTGGGTGTCGGTCATATCATTTAGATGAGTGCCATATGGAGTGAAAAGGGAAGATAAAAGGGATGTCTCCTTTTCGGAAAGGTGATCCTTTTTAATTCCAAAAAAAGTTTCCGCTTCAGTTAAAAACCACGAATATACATCTGTTTTAAAAGGTGATTCAGCTGTAATCAAAGCTTCTTTATAATGCATCTTTAAATTTTCAATCATGTAAATACTCCTTTAAATAAATCGAAAAAGTCTCCCTCTATTATAACAGAAGGAGACCAAGTTTCTAATTTGTTATTCAATTATATGTGGTGGTTCTTCTTTCTCGAAATCACGAGCTTCCTCTATATTCGTTTGATCGTGATAACGGTGGACGCTGCCACCAGCCATTCCCTCATTTATAAAGCGATCTACATCCATAAATACTTCATTTTTTCCTTCATACTGAAGGTCCTTACGCTCTTTTCCCTTTTTTGACATAAAAAATCCTCCTTTGTCATCTAGTTTGTGAAGGAGGTGTGGAAATCATTCTTATTCGTAGACATGAAAAAGCATTAATTCATGAATTTGTTTTGTAATGTCATTGATGACTTTCAGTTCCGGATGGTTTCCTTGCCAATCAATGCTTCCATCCTTATTATAAATTCCATTATATTTTGTTCCTTGGAAGTAAAATGAAAAACTCCACCCGGGAATTTTGCTGCTTTTATATAAAGGTTTCCATTGAAAATGTGAGATCATTGTAAGCTCCCCTTAGGTTGTCTTTGCTTTCATTATAAGCAGTTTGGTTAAATTTTCAAGTCCTTTTTCCCGAATTTGAGGCTCATCAAATACCATCGGCTTTGAATTAATTTCGTAAATGAAAATATGACCATCTTCAGAGCGACCAAGGTCAACCGAGTATTCGCCGATAAATTCACCTGTTTTGTTCATAAGCGATTTTCCGATTTCATACACGAGTGTTTGCAAAGTAGCTTTGTCAAAACGATCACGAACCAACTCAAAAGGGATAATTGACCCTCCATTTGGGACATGTGTAGTTACCCCGTTTTCACCTTCAACTCTTACTCCGATGCCACTGATGAAATGTCCATTTTTATGATAATGACATAAAAGACGCAAATCATAACGCTTACCCTCATAGGTGTCCGCTTGTACGGCCTTCTGTAAGAGATAGTCAGTTTTCACAAGGCCATCTTTGTACTTCTCCCAAAATGAAGTTAGGGTAGGGTAGCTTTGTTTTCCATGTGGTGTTTCTACAATTACTCCATGTTTAAATGCCTTTATTCTATAAAGATCAATTCCTTTATGTCCGGTTGAGCTTTTCAAATAAAGGATTTGATGTTTTATTAACATTTCATTGAGATCATTTTTATCTTTGAGAAGAGTGGTCTCTGGCAGAAATGGATGAATAACATCATTCTCCTTTAACATTTGATAAACCTCCCATTTTGAAAAAAAGTACGGATTAAAAAAGGGGATATCATTCGTTTTACAGAAAGAAACGACATCCATAAAATCCTGCGATTCCTCCATGTGACGGTAAGGAATACGATTATACACAGCACTTGGAAGTGGAGTTCTTAATTTGATCCATGTTTGTAATGGTTGATAAAAAGTAAAAGCTTCCACTGACCATTCCCGTATTGATAATGGAGTAATGACGATTCCTAGGGCACCATTTTGCTGTAAGGATAATAAAATTCGTTTTAGTCCCGCGAGATTTCCGATAAAGGTGTTGTCTTTTGAGGAACCTGTTAAAATCCCAATAATAGGACCTACCTTATTTCCGTCTTTTTTAACAGAAAAAGGGAGCCCTTGCTCTGGGCTGCTCCCTACAAAAGGTACGATTGTGTCGGTCTTCCCAAAGTTTAATCCATTCTCTACTTCACATTGAAACCACTTCTGTTTTTCAATGTGATAATAAATAGTGGTCATTTGAAAACTTCCTCAGGGGTTTTAATTGTCGTTTCAGTTAAGTAAACGGCATATTGCAATGGAAGCCTGCTTGAGAGCTTATCATATTTCCTGAGCTTAGGATGTGAGAATATGGATCTGCCTGGTTTTGAGTTTGCCTCGAACAGCCACACACTGCCATTTTTATCAACACCTAAATCAAAGCCAAGTTCCCCAATATTTCCTTTTTGTCTTGAATCAATGACTTCACTTAGCGTTAGTGCGGATTGTTTAAGGGAATCGGTCATTTTCTTGCATTCTGCGACATCTGGAAAAATTTCTGTGATTGTACGAACGACGCCTCCGTTGTTTAGATGTGTCGTCACACTGCCGCGTCCAGAGATTTTACCCGCCATCACACTAACTTGCCATTTGCCTTTTTCATCTTTATTTGTATGAATCCTGAAATCAATCGATTTATGATCGCTTCGAATCAAATGAATTCCTTGCTGGACAATATAATGTTCTAATCGTTTGTTACGAAAGTGAGTGTTGATAAATGATTCAATCGATGAAAACCGCTGCAGACGATTTTTCCCATCCTGATCACGATAACGGCAATAATAATCATCAGTTTCACGGTCAAAAAGAACTTGATAAATACCTAAACCAAGACTGCCGTTCGCAGGTTTAATATATACATGCTGATATTTAGAGAGCATCCGTTCAATTAATGTAAATGTAGGATTTTTATGAGTTTCTGGTAAATACGTTGCAACACGGTGGTCACCCTCTAAAAGCTGGTGAATTTCCCATTTATCAAAAAATCCTGGATTAAACCATGGAATTAAGTACTCATGATGTAAACGCTGTTTGATTTCGCGTAAGGATTTATGGTTTTCAGTTCGGCGGTTTGGGAGGCGGTCATAGACCACATTAGGAAAGGGGACTTCAATCGTTTCCCAGCCATTGTGATTATGAAAAAGTCCATGAATGGTTCCCTTATCCCAATCGATATGTTTTGCACCAAAAATAAACACATAGGCTCCGACTGCTTTTTCTTGGGCTAAAAGTTTTGCAAAGAACAAGGTTCGTTCTCCGATTGGACGAATCATCGACTCGCCAAAACCGGCTGTGAAAATCCCAACTAGTGGGCCAATGTAAAGATTATCTTCATGGATAAACACCTGTGTTGTACTTGTGTATGGGATATTTAACGATAAAAATAGATCCTCGGATATTTTGATTTCCTGATTTTCCGATTGGATAACCTCACAATCACAAGAGGATGTTCCGAAAAGAATATACTTGATAGGTGTTTTTAAATGGATGGTTTTAGGAATATACACTTTTCCGTTTTCTTTTTGCGTAATTTTAAGTGGCAGTGGTGTTCTCACTTTTTTCAGCTCCTTATTTGGCAGATTGTTTTGAATGAAGATGGAGGCAATATTGTAATAATGTCGTGTATAGTGCATCTTCTTTTTCTGGACTGGTTTCTAAAATAACCTTTCTACCTGGCTTTGAATTGGTATCTAAAATCCAGATGGCACCGTCATTTGTAAGACCTAAGTCAACTCCTATTTCAAACAAAGGTTCAAAGTGTACTTCTAGCGTATCTGGCAGTCTACTAATAATTGTATGAATGTTATCCGAAAGTAATTGCTTTTGAGTAAAAGACATATTTTCAGTCCAGCTTTCAAAAGAATGAGTTTCACCGCCGCCACCCAGATTTGAAATGAGATGATCCGGCAATCCAAGACGAATCCCACGACCTTGCTCAATCCATTTTCCTTGGCCGTCTTTTTGAAGTAAAATTCGAATATCAAAAGGACGATTTCCTTCATCATGCAGTGGTAAATATGTTTGTAATAAATACGGTTGACTCGTAATCACGGAGTCAATCCACTTTTTTAAATCCGCTCTTGTTGCAAAATGATCCCTTTTAAGAAGATTTGCATCTTTATAGACTGCCTCTACATAATTTTGATGAAGAAAAAGACCGATAATCCCTTTTCCCATTGAACCTTTCTCCGGTTTTAAGATGATTTGATGCTTTTTCATTAAGGTTCGCAGGATGGCAGAAGAGGAGAGAGCTTGTTCAGTAGAAGGGAGATAAGGTGATAATTCCTTATCTTGACGTAAAGTATTGTAAATTTCCCATTTATTTGGAAGACCGTGACCGAGAAAAACATTTGTTGGACGTAGCTTTAACCAGTTCATGATTGGCTGACTTTTTTTAGAGACCTCATCATTTGAATAGAAGCAGCGGTCATATAAATACAATGGAACATCGAACATGCTTTGTTCCCACGTATTTGTCGTGTGATTATATTTTTCTCCACGAGCCATTTCAGTGGTTGGTTCAATCGATGTAGGAGTAAATCGGAAAAGCTCTATCCCAAATTCAGGGGCTAGTTTGGCAAGTTCTGTTGCGTAAGCTAGTTCCTGGTTCGGATAAAGAGTAATAAAACCCAGTGAAATCATAAGACCCTCTCCTTTCTTATTAATAATTTATTAATCTAAGTTGGATAGATAGACACAATGGTGTAAAATCGCTTTTGCACTAGGACGGATTTTAGTTGATAATTGATATTGCTCCTGGTTTTTCGATGGTTTTGTATTGACTTCAATAATCGTTGGTTTACCAGTTTCATCGAGCGCTAAGTCGATTCCTAACTCAGCAAAAATTCCTTCAGCCGTCCCATCGATAATCTCCGCAACCTCAAGGGCTAACTCTTTTATTAACCTTTTTATATGAGGAATTTGTTTTGAATCAAAGTTGTCAAACAGGACATTATTGACCTTTTGAATTTCTCCGCCTCTTGCAAGGTTTGAAACAAATTGATCCTTTGACGAAACTCGAGCAATAGCCGAGGTTAGCTGCCATTTTTCACTCAATTGCTTTTGACAAAGCACGCGAAAATCAAGTGGTTTTTCTTTATATTGGAGAAGGGAAATACATTGTTGAACAATAAAAGTATGTTGCTTCAATCTTGAAAATAAGGATTGAAATAAGGATGCAAAGCTTTGATGGACAGTCTCAATGTCACCTGAGAAAGTTGTATAATCCAATAAATATTGATCCTTATCCGATTTATGGATACGAAAAATATTCCTTCCTTGACTACCGTGGACCGGTTTTACAAAAACGCATTCATATTTCTCGAGCATTTTAAAGAGAACTTCTTTACTCGTTAACAGCTCGGTATCAGGAAGATAGGAATGGAGATGCTCCTGCTCGTTGAGGATTTCATGTACTTCCCATTTATTTAGAAAATGATCATTAAAATAGGGAATATTGTTCATTTCCAATTCATCTGTAAAATCGAGAAACCTTCTGGATTGTTCGCGTTTGCGTGAGTGAATTCGATTATGGACCACCTGAGGGTACGGTACAATCGACTTTTTCCAGGTTCCATCAACATAGGTGTAACCACTATTGATATAAAATGTATTTAATGAAAATACATAAAAAAATACCCCGATTTCGTTTGCATACAACGATAATTCCTCGCAAAATTCCTTGATTGAACCAAGTGATACTTGATTGTTTTTATCGCTTACCTCTGTTAATAGTCCGACAACTGGACCGATTTCAAGTATCTGATTTGACCTCTTGAATAGAGTAATTGGAAAATTCTCAGCAGGAAGCTGTAATTCCTGCAATATCAAGTCATTACACTGAATCACAGGCTCGCTCTCATTTATAGATACGATTTCAACGATGACACTATTCCTGCTGCATGATAATTCAATTTTCTGTTGGTTTTGCAGGCCAAGCTCCTTGAAGATCATGTCACTCATTTTTATTTGTAAAGAGGAATCCTGCTTGTTTGAAACAGGTATCACCTCAATTAGAATTTTTTCCGTCACCTTGATAACCCCATTTGCGAAAACTGACGTTTAAACACTATAATTGATTAGGTGGTACTCAATTTGGAAATTCGATTCAGTTATAAAATTAGGCGAATGTCTTGTAACGTATCGTATGAAAAAATAGGTGAAACTGTTACTTAATAAAGTTCAATTTTAAAGGGTGATTGTATGAATGTATTTTTAATGATCGTATTTATGATGGTGGTTGGAGCCCTCATTGGAGGAGTAACGAATCATCTCGCAATTAAAATGCTTTTTCGTCCATATAAAGCGATCTATATTGGTGGAAAGCGACTTCCATTTACTCCTGGGTTAATCCCGAGACGAAGAGATGAGCTGGCATATCAAATGGGAAGAACCGTAGTAGAACATCTTTTAACACCTGAAAGTCTAAAGAATAAGCTTAAGGACGAAAAATTTGTCAGTACAATCGAAGACTGGGCAAAGGAAGAGACAGCTAAACTACTTGAGACTGAAAAAAATCTCAATGAACTTGCTGAATATATAGGAATACATAATCTTAATGAAGTGGCAGAGGAAAAACTGATTAACTTGATTGAAAAGAAATATGTAAATCTTTTAAATGAGTTCGGAACGAAGGAAATTGGACATGTCCTTCCCGAGGGACTTCTGTCGCAAATAGAAATGAAGATTCCTGAAGCAGCAGAATTTATTACAGAAAAAGGCGTGGAGTATTTCGAAAGTGAGGAAGGAAAACTCCGACTAAAGAGAATGATCGACGATTTTCTATCAACCAGAGGAATGCTTGGGAATATGGTGCAAATGTTCTTAGGGAACACAAGCTTAATTGATAAAATTCAGCCGGAAATCGTTAAGTTCTTAAGAAACCCAGGAACAAAGGAGCTTTTACATTCTTTAATTGAAAAAGAGTGGATGAAGGTAAAAGCTTGGGAAGTTAATAAAGTTGTCGAGCAGGTAGGTTCAGATAAAATTCTTTCCTTCGCGAAAGAACAGACTTTACACATCTTCCCTGTTAAGAAGTATCTTGCAACTCCTGCGAATGTGGTATTACAACCATACAAAGAACGAATAATTGAAGATTTTGTCCCTAAAGGAATTGAAGTGGCAGGCTTTTTTTTAGCAAACCGCATTGATAAAATGATGAAGAGCCTGAAGTTAGAGGAAATAGTGAGGGATCAGGTTGGAACGTTTTCAGTGGAGCGCTTGGAGGAAATGGTGTTAGGCATCTCAAAACGTGAATTCAAGATGATTACCTATCTAGGGGCATTGCTGGGTGGAATCATCGGTATTTTCCAAGGGATTATTGCACAGTTTTTCTAATTGGGATGAATTCTGTGGAAATCTTTGGTATAGTGGAAAAGAACCATTTTTCCCTCGTAATAAATCTGGAAAAGGAGGTCGGTAAAAATGGGAGTAAATTTATATGATGTTGCATATGGAGTTGAAAAAGCGATTCGTGAGAGCGATGAGTTTAAACAACTAAAGCAATTATACGATCAAGTCAACAATGACGAAGGTGCAAAGAAATTATTTGAAGCTTTTAGAAACGTACAATTATCCCTTCAGCAGAAACAAATGATGGGTGAAGATATTTCACAAGAAGAAGTTGAGCAAGCTCAAAAGCAAGTAGCTCTTGTACAACAACATGATACAATCGCAAAGCTTATGGAAGCTGAACAGCGCATGAGTGTTGTCATCGGAGAACTAAACCAAATCATGCTTAAGCCACTTGAAGAACTTTATGGCAGCATGGACCAACAATAAGGATTGGATGAACCCTACGCGAAATTGGCGAGGGTTCTTTTTTTCGTTCATTCATGTAGAAACCAAATGTTCTAATCAGTTTCATTTTTTCATAACCATATATATAGGGACAGCAACAGCGAGAAGGAGGGCCTGCCTTATGTATAGGTTACTAGCAATTAATGTCGATGGAACATTACTGCGTCCAAATGGTCGGCTTCAAAGTGGAACGAAGGAAGCCATTGATTATGTCCGTGCAAAGGAAGTGTATGTGACTCTTGTAACAAGGCGTCACTTCGCATCGACGAAAAAAATAGCAAAAGCGTTAAAGCTAGACTCATTGCTAATTACACATAATGGGGGATTCATCGGTGACGATCTAGATAATCCTCTTTATGTAAAACGAATTTCTGAAGAGAAAACATTTAACATTGTTCAGGTATTGGAAAACTTTAAGTGCAGCATTCGCCTTCAGCATGAGAAGTTTTCAATCGGTAATCGGATGAGGTTCCCTGGAAACCTTATCGCAAAAGCGATGTTTGGATCAGGCGATCCACTCTTTTATCCAATGCAGTTCGTCGATTCACTTGGTGACCATTTAACAGACAATCCAGTGGCACCGCCTAAAATTGAGGTCTATTCACAAAGTGAAGATGAATTGGGGACGATCAAAGAAACGATCAATGAGCACTTCCAGGATATCCAAGTTGATTTAACTGAACCACATAAGCTAGAAATCACACCATTAGGAGTTTCTAAGCTTAATGGGTTAAAAACTTTAGCTAATCACTTAAATATCCCATTGCACGAAACAGTAGTAATCGGTGATTCATCGGATGATACTGAAATGATTCAAACTGCTGGGTTAGGGGTGGCAATGTGGAATGCGCCGAAGGAAGTCAAATTTGCAGCCGACTGGGTGACCCGTTCCAACAATATGAATGGCGTCTCTTATATGATCAAAGAGCATTTCCGAAAGCAGCAAAGAATTGATTTCTTAAAGCAAATTAAAATTGAAAAATAAAGCTGGATACTGCCTCCACAAATTGTGGGGGTTCTTTGTTTGGAAAACTCTTATATTGATTAAAAAACGTTCATTCTGTACACTAATAGGAGCTAATTTTTTGAAAAGGTGAGGCAAATCATGCGTATTTTATTTAAAGGGCCACTGGATGAACGTTTTAATCGACCTCTGCAGCTCATCACGAATCTATTTTTCGAGGAAAGTGAAATTTCCCTTACTGAGCTAGAAGATCCCAGGCTTGTAGTAGATTTTCAATATGAATATAACAATCCGATTATTACCGCATATGCAAAGCTGACTGATTTGAAGACGGGGAATGTTTACAAAGGAAGCTTTAGCAAGGAGTTTCCGCCGTTTGAAAATGAAAAAGAGCTTTTTAAAAAGATAAAAAATGCTGTTTCACATGTGTATGTCATTGTAATGCAAGACTATACAGGGTTTATACAGCCGTGGGGAATGCTTACTGGCATCCGCCCGACAAAGCTTTTACACAAAAAGAATCAAGAGGGAGTATCTCCAGAGGCAGCTCACCAACAATTAAAAGAAGATTATTTAATTACTGATGAAAAACTTGAATTAATGCAACAAATTGTCGAACGTCAACTTACAATGGTTCCAGATTTATATCAACTTCAAAATGAAGTGAGTATTTATATTGGAATTCCTTTCTGCCCAACAAAATGTGCTTATTGCACATTCCCTGCTTACGCAATTAATGGCAGACAAGGTTCAGTAGATTCCTTCCTTGGGGGCCTTCATTACGAGATGCGCGAGATAGGGCATTGGCTAAAGGAAAATAATATAAAAATTACCACTGTCTATTACGGTGGGGGGACCCCAACTAGCATTACAGCTGAAGAAATGGATATGTTATATGAAGAAATGTATCAGTCCTTCCCAGATGTGAAAGATATCCGGGAAATCACCGTAGAAGCGGGAAGACCTGACACGATTACACCTGAAAAACTGGAAGTTTTAAAAAAGTGGAATATTGACAGAATCAGTATCAATCCACAGTCCTATATTCAGGAAACTTTAAAGGCAATTGGCCGTCATCACACAGTAGAGGAAACAATTGATAAATTCCATCTAGCGCGAAACATGGGAATGAACAATATCAATATGGACTTAATCATTGGCCTTCCTGGCGAAGGGGTGGAAGAGTTTAACTATACACTTTCTGAAACTGAAAAGCTAATGCCGGAGTCATTAACCGTTCATACTCTATCTTTTAAGCGTGCCTCCGAAATGACACGAAACAAGAACAAGTATAAGGTTGCTGGCCGTGAAGAAATAACCGAAATGATGAACAATGCTTCTACTTGGACGAAAGAACATGGCTATGTACCTTACTATTTATATCGAATGAAGAATATTCTCGGAAACCTGGAAAATGTAGGTTATTCACTTCCTGGTCAAGAAAGCATCTACAATATTATGATTATGGAAGAAATGCAAACAATCATCGGCCTTGGCTGTGGGGCAGCTAGTAAATTTGTTGATCCCATAACAGGTAAAATTAATCAGTTTGCAAACCCGAAGGATCCAAAATCCTACAATGATAGTTTTATGGAATATACGAATAAAAAAATTGATATTTTAAACGAGCTTTTTGGAGTGGCTAAAGGGGTATAGATTCTATACTCCTTCTTTTTAAAATAATAAATAATTTAAAGGATTTTTCTTTTAAATGTGGAATTATTCAAGTGTTGGACCTCATAAAGATTAACAAACTTCTTTTTTAATAAAATGTAAACGCTTTCCAGAATTATAGACTTCAAGTGCCTACCTAAATATATTTACCCAATATCATACATATATATTTTGAGAGAGAACCCTTAAATTAGGAGGGATAGTGATGACAGCGCGTTATTTACAAAGTGAACATCATATGTTTCGAGATGCTTTTCGGAAGTTTCTTGATAAAGAAGCCTACCCTTTTTATAACGACTGGGAAAAAGACAGGATGATACCACGTTCCTTTTGGACAAAAATGGGGGAAAATGGATTTCTCTGCCCGTGGGTCGATGAAGAGTATGGTGGTTTCAACGCTGATTTTGCATATTCAGTGGTCATAAATGAAGAGCTTGAACGAGTTGGTGCAAGCATGATTGGTATCGGCCTTCATAGTGACATTGTTGTTCCATATTTGAATGAATATGGTTCAGAAGAACAAAAACAAAAATGGCTGCCAAAATGTATCACGGGCGAAATCATTTCAGCGATTGCGATGACAGAGCCGGGGGCTGGTTCTGATTTAGCTGGAATTAAAACAACTGCTGTAAAAAAGGGTGACCATTATATTGTCAATGGTCAGAAAACCTTTATTACAAATGGCATCCATGCAGATCTGGTCGTTGTTGTATGTAAAACAGATCCGAAAGCAAAACATAAAGGAATTAGTTTATTAGTAATTGAAAAAGATACACCTGGATTTTCAAGAGGGAGGAAGCTTGATAAGGTAGGGCTTCATGCCCAAGATACGGCAGAACTTATTTTTGAAGATGCAATCGTATCTGCTGAAAACCTCATCGGAATCGAAGGCAAGGGCTTTTATTACTTAATGCAGCAGCTTCAGCAGGAGCGCCTGATTGTTGCAATATCGGCACAAATTGCGGCCGAGACGATGTTAAAGCTGACTATGAAATATGTAAAAGAGCGGGAGGCTTTTGGCAAATCGATTAGTAAATTCCAACATATTCAATTTAAACTTGCAGAGATGGCAACAGAAATTGAGATTGGGAGAACATTTTTAGATGATTTAATTGACCAACATATCGCTGGAAAGGATGTGGTGACAAAGGTTTCAATGGCAAAATGGTGGCTAACCGATTTGGCAAAAAAAGTAGCAGCCGAATGTATGCACCTCCATGGCGGTTATGGATATATGGAGGAATACGAGATTGCTAGAAGGTACCGCGACACACCAGTATCGGCAATATATGCAGGAACAAACGAAATTATGAAAACAATAATTGTCAAAAATCTGGGGCTATAAGATTAAACAATATAAAATTTGAAGTGGAGGAATCAATTATGATGAATATTCCATTGCTAGTTTCTTCAATGCTCGAACGCGCGGAAAGGTATTTTCCAAAGAAAACAGTTGTTTCGAGAACTTCATCTGGAATGGTAACCCATACTTATAAGGAAATCGGTGAGCGAACAAGAAAATTATCAAGTGCCTTAGAAAAAATAGGCGTGAACAAAGGAGACCGTGTTGGAACGCTAGCTTGGAATCATCATCGCCATCTTGAAGCTTATTTTGCCATACCTGGAATTGGTGCAGTCTTGCATACAATTAATATTCGCCTTTCACCAGCGCATATTATCTACATTATCAATCATGCTGAAGATCAGGTTTTACTATTTGACGAGGACCTGCTTCCACTATTGGAGAAAGTAAAGGACCAACTTAAAACAGTTAAAGCTTATGTTCTCATGACCGATAAAGATGAATTACCTGAATCAAACTTAGAACCTCTTTATCATTATGAAAAAATGATAAATGAAGGAAATCCTGCATTTGAATTTAGAAAGGATTTAGATGAAAACGATCCGGTCGGAATGTGTTACACATCCGCAACTACAGGAAATCCGAAAGGGGTAATCTATTCTAACCGTGGCGTTGTGTTGCATAGTATGGCGCTTGGTCTTACCGATAGCGCTGGGTTATCGGAAAGCGATATTGCCATGCCGGTTGTTCCAATGTTTCATGTAAATGCATGGGGAATACCGTTTGCCGCGGTGTGGTTTGGTACAACACTTGTTATGCCAGGACCTTATTTTACTCCAAAGATATTAGCTGAGTTAATCGATTCTGAGAAGGTAACAACAACTGCAGGAGTACCCACAATCTGGCTGGGACTTCTTAATGAATTAGAGCAAGGAAATTACGATACAAGCAGTTTAACCCGTATCTTATGTGGTGGATCAGCAGCACCAAAAGGGCTTATTAAAGCCTTTGAATCAAAATACAAAATCCCATTTATCCATGCATATGGGATGACAGAAACAACCCCGCTGGTTGTTTTATCCCGACTAAAAAGCTACCAGAGTGATCTTTCAGATGAAGAAAAATTAGAGATTCGCGCAAAACAAGGGTCTCTCGTGCCTTTAGTCGAGATGAAGGTCGTTGGGGCAAATGGGGAGGTTGCCAATGATGGCAAAGAAATGGGAGAGCTCTTGTTAAGAGGAAATTGGATTGCTGATGAGTATTATAAGGATGAGCGTACAAATGAGGGATTCCGTGATGGATGGCTTCATACCGGAGATGTTGTCACAGTTGATGAAGAAGGTGTTGTGAAGATTGTTGACAGAACGAAAGACATGATCAAGAGTGGCGGGGAATGGATTTCCTCAGTTGATATTGAAAATGCACTCATGGCCCATGAAGCTGTATTTGAAGCAGCCGTTATCGCAGTACCACATGAAAGATGGCAGGAACGTCCGGTGGCATGTGTTGTGTTAAAGGATGCGGCAAAGGGGAAAACCACAAAAGAAGAGCTATACGAGTTTCTAAAGCCACAATTCGCAAAATGGTGGTTACCAGATGATATCATCTTTATGGATGAAATTCCAAAAACATCAGTAGGCAAGTTTTTAAAGAGAGCATTAAGAGATCAATTGCAGAACCATCTGTCACAGGTAAAATAAATTTGCTAAACCATCCAAGCGATTTTGGATGGTTTAATTTTTGAAAACGGTTTCTTTTATATTGATATAATTGTATAATAGTAGAAACACCACTAAGGGGGCATATGAATGACAACCGAGCAAGTAGAAAAAGTATTACTACATATGGATGATCGAGTAGCATATCTTACTCTAAATCGACCTAAGTCACTAAATGCAATGGATGTTGACATGTTAAATCAAATTTTACATAGTTTAAAAGAGGTAGCTGCCAATGATGAAGTGGATATCCTTGTATTGGCAGGAAGTGGAACTGGTTTTTCTGCTGGCGGGGACATAAAAACAATGTTGAACGGGGCAGAAGATCCAGAATTTGAACCTATAATGGAACTTATTTCCGAAATTATAAAAACGCTATATTTATTACCAAAATTAGTAATCAGCGCGATTCATGGACCAGCAGCAGGACTTGGTTTAAGCTTTGCACTAGGTGCTGACTATATTATTGCTGACCGACTATCAAGTATAGCCATGAATTTTATCCGGATTGGTTTGATTCCGGATGGAGGTGCACATTTCTTCCTTGAAAAAAGACTTGGTGAAGCAAAAGCAAAGCATGTAATTTGGGAAGGAAAGCGTTTGTCACCAGGGGAAGCTTTGCACATCGGTTTGATTGACGAGGTTGCAGAGGAAGAACTGCAAACAGCAGTACTTCATAAGGTGAATAAGTGGAAGAAGAGACCAATACTCGCTATTATTCAATCTAAATCCATTTATAATCAAATGCACTTACCAGAGCTGGAAAAAATACTGGATTTAGAAAAACAAGGTCAGAAAGCAATGCGAAATACAAAGGACCACCGTGAAGGCATTCAAGCCTTTTTAGAAAAAAGAAAACCATCTTTTACTGGGGAATAATGATGAAAGTCCCGCCGGAAGAACGGCGGGGCTTTTTACGTAAAAAATGTACTTCAAAGTGGAGTACCTGCTTATCGATGGAACAACACCAATTTTCCAGCGGAGCTTGTGCAACGGTGGGTTGTTTCTAAATAATTTTTTTCTTTAAGAATTTTTTCCCCAGTTTCTTTTGCTTCCTTTTCAGTAGCCGCTTCAAATGATTCCTCGACTAGTTTTTCACCAGTTTTATCAAACACAGTTAATACGTATTTCATGTCAGATTCCCCCATAATAAGTTAAAAATTCTGATACTTAAAGTGTAGTGGATAGCTAGTCTTCATGCAACCAAAAATCAATTTAATTATGTGTTATGATACTTTTATGAAACTTTTTCCCTATCATAATCGTAGAAACAACTGGAGAAGGAGGAGTCGATATGGCATTACAGCTAGAAAATGTTACAAAAAGATTCGGTAGCTTCACGGCTGTTGACAATTTATCAATAGAAATCCCTGAACGAGAAATGTTCGGGTTTCTTGGTGCGAATGGCGCGGGGAAGACGACAACATTTCGAATGATCTTAGGATTATTGGATGTCAGTGATGGAAAAATTAGTTGGGATGGAAAGAAAATTAATTATGATACGAGCCACATAATTGGATATTTGCCAGAGGAAAGAGGCTTATATCCGAAAATGAAGGTGCGTGATCAGCTTGTGTATCTTGCAAGACTAAGAGGTATGCAGAAACAGGATATTTTAAAACAAATTGATTATTGGCTAGAGCGATTTAAGGTTCCTGAATATGCAACAAAAAAGGTCGAGGAGCTGTCAAAAGGAAATCAGCAAAAAATACAGTTTATTGCTTCCGTAATTCATCAGCCAAAGCTTCTTATTCTTGATGAACCATTCAGTGGATTAGACCCTGTGAATGTGGAGATTTTAAAAGGCGCGGTCGTGGATTTGAAAAATGCAGGAACTTCAATTGTGTTTTCAAGTCACCGCATGGAGCATGTTGAGGAATTATGTGAGCATTTATGTATCATGCATCATGGGAAACCAGTTGTGCACGGATCGCTCAAGGAAATAAAGCGCTCGTTTGGAAAGAAAAACGTTATTGTCCATGCTGATTTTGATATTAGTCATTTAAAAACATTAGCAGGAGTTACAAAGGCTAAGGAAACAGCGGAGGGACTTCATTTGCAAGTTGAAAGTGAAGCTATTTCACAAAAAATCCTTGATGCAATTGCAGGAAAAGGATTTGTCCGAAAGTTTGTATTAGAGGAACCTTCCTTAAATGATATTTTTATCGAAAAGGTAGGTGCTTCCTATGAGTAAATTTTGGATTATTTTATTTCACACATATGTGAGTAAATTAAAGACGAAATCCTTTATTATCACCACGCTAATCACAGCACTTATTATTTTTGGTCTCGCAAATATCCAAACCATCATTGAAAAATTTGATAAAGATGAAACAAGTCATGTTGCTGTTTTAACTGAGTCTGAAGAACTTTATCAAGCATATGAACAGGTATTAACACCGATGACTAAAGACATAATTCTAGAAAAGATGGACGGAACTGAAGCGGAAGCAAAAGAGCGTGTTACAGCTGAAGAGATTTCAGGATATCTCATTTTGACAGAAACACCTGAAGGACTTCCGGAAGCGATGTACAAAGCCCCATCGATTACTGATTCGGAAATTACTGGGCAACTTGAACAAGCCCTTCAGCAATTGAAGGTAACAATCGCAACTACAAAAGCTGGATTATCTGCTGAGCAGATTAATGAACTGTATGCACCTGTTCACTTTGACAAACAAGCTCTTCAGGAAAATGCAAAATCTGAGGAGGAACTAAATCAAGCACGTGGTTTAGTTTATGTTCTATTATTTGTTATCTATTTTGCAGTCATTATGTATGCGAATATGATTGCGATGGAGGTTGCAACTGAAAAATCTTCTCGAGTGATGGAAATTCTCATTTCAAGTGTTTCGCCGATTAAGCAAATGTTCGGTAAGATTTTGGGTATAGCGTTACTAAGTTTAACCCAATTCGCTGTCATTTTAGCAGTTGGTTATGGCTCTTTAAAGCAGAGCATGAGTGGAATGGAAGGCGGATTTTTTGAAGTGTTTGGCTTTGGCGATCTGCCGGTTTCAACGTTTGTATATGCTGGAGTATTCTTCATTTTAGGGTATTTCCTATTTGCAACACTTGCTGCCTTTTTAGGATCATTGGTAAGTCGAATTGAAGATGTTCAACAAATGATTACCCCGATGACTTTATTAATAGTAGCCGCTTTTATGATTGCAATGTTTGGTCTAACAAAACCGGAATCATCCGTGATTACGATTACTTCATATATTCCATTCTTTGCACCAATGATCATGTTCCTTCGTGTTGGAATGTTAACACTTCCAGTATGGGAGATCGCATTATCAATCGGAATTCTAGTGCTATCCATTACACTATTAGCCATTTTCGGAGCACGAGTTTACCGTGGAGGAGTACTAATGTATGGTAAGTCATCCTCTTTCAAGGACATTAAGAAAGCTCTACAACTAACAAAGAAGGATAAATAAGGTACCAGTGGGACAGATCTGCTGGTTCAAATTCAACCGAGGGGATGCCCCCTCGGTTTTTTAAATTCTACAAAACAAGAACGTGCATTCGTATTGTTGTGGTGGTAGAATAAAGGTAACAGATCAAAGGGGGCGCCTTAGTTGAATTCAATTACATTTTTACATATCGCCGATTTGCATTTGGACAGCCCTTTTTCAGGGTTAGCGAACCTGCCGACAGAATTATTTAAGCATGTACAAGAAAGTACATTTATATCCCTGACCAGATTAATCTCGATTGCAATCGAGAAAAGGGTAGATTTCGTGGTAATTGCTGGTGATTTATTTGATGGCGAAGACCGCAGTCTGCGTGCACAGTCCCGGTTTCGAAATGAAATGGAACGACTAAAGGAAAATGACATTGAGGCTTTTGTCGTCCACGGGAATCATGACCATCTTGGTGGGAATTGGCCACAATTTAATTGGCCAAACAATGTCCATGTGTTTCAAAATGAAAATGTCGAAGTAATTCCCTTTATAAAAAATGGAGAAATTATTGCGAATATATACGGGTTTAGCTATGCCAAGAGAGCCGTGCTTGAAAACAAAACCTCAGCCTATCAGAAAAAAGAAAACGCACCCTACCATATAGGCATATTACATGGAAGTAAAGAGGGAGAGAGTGCTCATAGTCGCTATGCCCCATTCTTGCTATCTGATCTTCAGCAAAAAGGATTTGATTACTGGGCTCTGGGGCATATTCACACAAGAGAGATTCTGTCAGAGGATCCACCTATTATTTATCCTGGAAATATTCAAGGAAGGCATAAAAAAGAAACAGGTGAAAAAGGCGGGTACCTTGTAAAGCTTTCAAAGACTGGAGTCAATTTTACTTTTTTCCCGACATCCGACCTAATCTGGGAAAATACATCGATTGATATTTCCGAGACTGCTAGCTTTGACCAACTCGTCGATCTGACACTTTCTCATATCGATGATCTTCGTAAAATGGAAAATCAGGGTTTGTTTTTATCAATCGAATATATAGGAACGGGTCCACTATATGATCAGTTGCAGGAAAAAGGAATGCAAGAAGATCTGTTGTCCATTTTAAATGATGATATAACAGGAAGGAACTTTGTGTACGTAGTGGAACTGAAACAAACGGCACAATTGCTAATTGATCGCGAAAAGGTAAAGCAGGAATCGAATTTTATTGGAGATTTGATAGAAAACATGGAGACATATCAAGATTTTAACCAGGCAATGCTTCCTTTACGAAGCCACCAAGGCTACCGCAGGTATGTCGACACTTTTACAAATGAAGAACTTCAGGAAATACTTCAGGATGCTGAAAAGATCATCCTCCGGAAACTCTACCATTCAGATTGAGGTGATGATATGCGAATCATTGGGATTCAGATTTATGGATATGGAAAGCTGGAAAATGTTGAATTTGGTAATTTATCCCCTAATCTTCAAGTTTTTTATGGACAAAATGAAGCGGGGAAATCGACACTTATGTCATTTATTCATAGCATTTTATTTGGGTTTCCAACGAAACAACAAAATGAACAGCGCTATATTCCAAAAACCGGAACAAAATATGGCGGAAAGCTTATTCTCCAAACAAATGAATTTGGAACAGTTATGATTGAGAGATTGCCTGGAAAAGCAACCGGGGATGTAAAGGTCTACTTACCAGATGGAACCGTTAGAGGAGAAGATTATATTTCTGAGATTTTTAAGGGAATGGATAAGAACCTATACCAAAATATATATTCCTTTAACATCCATGGGCTGCAAGGTGTACATAACTTAAAGAGTGAGGATGTGGGGAGATTTCTATTTTCTGCTGGAACTGTTGGAACAGACGCCTTGCTAGAATTACAGAATAAATTAACGAAGGATATGGATAGTTTATATAAGCCAAAAGGGAAGAATCCACCTTTAAATAAGGAATTGAATCAGCTTAAGGAGCAGTATGCAAAAATTTCAAACTGGCAGGAAAAAAACAATGAATATGAGGAACTTTTAGAAGAACAGCATCGAATTGAAAATGAACTAAAAAACCTAGACATTAGAATCCAATATCTAAAGGAAAAAATTCAAGAGTCGGAAAAACTCCAATCGATCCAGCCAATATTAGAGGAGTATCAAACCTTAGACTATCAATTGACAGGATTACATGCATTTGAGCCATACCCGGAGGATGGGTTGAAGCGTTTCGAACAATTGCAGGCACTGATTAAACCATATGAAGCTCAGCTAAAAACGTTTTTAGCAAAACTAGCGGAATTGCACAGGGAAAAAAGCTCTATCCAAGTATCACTAGAATATCTTGAAAACGAGCAGCAAATTATGGAATTGGTTGAAAATAAGAGCTTATTTGCTGAAAAAGAAAATAGATTCAACATTATTTCGAGAGAGCTTCAGCAGGTTGAGACAGAAATGCAACATTTAAAAGGAAGACTCAATTTATCATTTCCAATAGAAAAAGTTCAAGAATTAGATCTTAGTATTGCGGCGAAAGATCTATTTTCAGAACTTGTGTCTGAGACAGCTCGGCATAAACAGCAAAAGCATTTTCTGGATGATAGCTTTACTCGGGCAAAGGATGTATTAGAAACAAGTGAGCACAAACTCAAGGAACTTAAGCAGCAAATGCTATCTAATGAGGAAAGAGAAGTTCTTGAGAAAAAGAAAGGTCAATATACAGCTAAAGAAAGCTTGGAAAAGGAAAAAGTTTTAATTGATGTGGAAATCGAGAGAATTAATCAACAAATCACAAGGGTATCAGCAAAAGAAACCGAAAATAAGACGAAGCTAACTCGTGTGTTTTATGGAATTGGTTTAGCACTAATTCTCGTATCGGTTTATTTTTATTTCTCACAGGAATGGATAACAGGAGGAATTTTATCCGTTATAGCCCTGCTCATACTGTCAATTGGGAAAATGGTCACCACACAGATGTCATCCTCAATCATCCATGAACTTAAGGTTGATAAAGAACGCCTTTTGAAAAAGCAGGGTTCAATTAAAGAAAAACTTAAAAACCACAATCCTTTAGATGAAGAGGAAATAACATCAAAGCTCATTCATGATCAGCATGTTAGGCAGCAAATCGCAATGGAACATGCAGCCCTTCGGCGAAATGAAAGTGGGTACGATAAAGTGCTTTCGGGCTTTGAAGAATGGGAGAAAGCGGGTTTTCTGATTGAGGAAAAGGTTGCAAACATTAAGAAAACATATGGGCTCCCACAGCAAGTATCGAATGAACGGTTAATGGATACCTTTCAAATCCTTGAGGCAATCCGGGATAACGCCTTGAGAAAACAAAATCTTTTGGAGCAAAAGAATGAACTCCAAGCAGAGATTTCTGCTTTCCAGTATAAATTGAATTCGGTAGCAAATCAGTTAAATATACGGGAACAAGATCAAATCAAAATCGATCAACTTGCAATCCGATTGCAGGAAGAAAAAAAGAACAATGAGCTGATGCTACAGAATGAAGCAAAAATAAAGGATGCAACTGATCAGATCGCAAAACTTGAATTAGAAATTGCTTACCTTCAAAAGGAATGTTCCGTTTTGTGGGAGCTGGCTGAAGTATCAAATGAAGAAAGCTTTCGGGCAAAGGGGCAGGCAAATGCTCAAGGCAAGGAAATTAAGGAACGAATGAGCCTCCTTCACGCCCATCTCAAACGATTTGGAGAGTTAGTGCCCAATTGCAATGTTGAAACGGATTATGAGAAACGAATTGAAGAAATATCAGCCGAAATCACTCAACTTCAAACAGTTGAAAAAGAGGAGCAACGCCGGTTGTCGGCTACTCATCATCGGGTGCAAGAGCTTGAAGAAGGTGGAACCTATGCCGATTTGCTTCATTCATACAAGGCAAATAAATCATTGGTTAAGGATCATGCAAAACAATGGGCAACACTTGCCGTAGCTAAGGATATTCTTTCTATGTCAGTTGAGCAGTATCGAAAACTCCGGCTTCCAAAGGTTATTGAAAAAGCAGAACATTATTTTTCAATCTTAACTGATAAAAAATACAAAAAAATCTATTTGGATAATGATGCAGATGGTTTTATCGTTGAGGATGAGAGTGGCCTTCGTTATAAACCAAATGAACTTAGCCAAGCTACCTCCGAGCAATTATATATAGCTATTCGTTTTTCACTTGCTAATACGATGCATCCGAATCAATCCTATCCATTTGTAATTGATGATAGCTTTGTCAATTTTGATTCATACCGATTATCAAGCGCTATTCACTTAATGAAAGAGCTATCAAAAGACAATCAGATTCTATTATTTACATGTCATCAACATGTTATGGAAGGATTTGGAGATGTAAAACCGATTGAATTAGGTACTAAAGTAATCAAGGAAAACCATAAAAGTGTGCTATAATTTTTGATAGATAAAGAGAGACAGATCTTAGAAGATATTTGATAAGAAACAGGGGGAGAATATATGGTTAAAGGCATTATGCATTATGATGTTGGTCAGCAAGTGGATGTATTTTTATTTATTAAATCTTCAACTAAAGGGATAGCAAGTAACGGAAAACCATTTCTGACGCTCATATTCCAGGATAAAAGTGGAGAAATTGAAGCAAAGCTTTGGGATGCAACATCTGAAGATGAAAATCATTATGCAGCCCAAAATATAGTAAGACTCGCAGGGGAAATTAATAGTTACCGTGGTCGAAATCAGCTGAAAATCCGAAACATCCGCCCAGCCACAGATCTAGACGGGGTTACGATTTCTGATTTCCTAGCGGTTGCACCGATACCACAAGATGAAATGTCTTCAAAAGTTACACAGTATATTTTTGAGATGAAGAATTCCAATATCCAAAGAATTACGAGACATCTACTAAAAAAACATCAAGCTGCCTTTTTTGAATATCCTGCAGCAACGAAGAACCACCATGAATTTGTGTCTGGTCTTGCCTACCATGTTGTATCAATGCTTGACTTGGCAAAATCAATTGCCCACCTTTATCCGTCACTTGATACGGATTTATTATACGCTGGAATCATCCTTCATGATTTAGGAAAGGTAACCGAGCTATCTGGACCAATTTCAACGACGTATACAGTAGAAGGAAATCTATTAGGGCATATTTCTATAATGGTTAATGAAATCGGACAGGCAGCAAAAGAACTTGGTATTGAAGGAGAAGAAGTGACAATCCTTCAGCATATCATTCTAAGCCACCATGGAAAGGCTGAATGGGGCAGCCCTAAGCCACCTATGATTAAGGAGGCAGAGATTCTTCATTATATTGATAATCTGGATGCTAAAATGAACATGTTGGATCGTGCCTTAGAACGAGTGAAACCAGGTGAATTTTCAGATCGGGTCTTTGCTTTAGATAATAGAAGCTTTTATAAGCCAACTTTTCATAAATAAGCCAATAAGCGATAAACTCGACTCATCATTTTTACTGAGTCGAGTTTTTTTAATAGAATTTTTTATTTTATGGAAAGCTATGTAAAAAAAGAGGTATTGAAAAATGGTAAAAGTTTTACTTCTGTTTTTTCTTTTTTTCTTTTCAATAGAGTATTTGAATGTTGAGGCCACAACTGAATTTGATGAAAAAGACAGCCCATTAAGCTTTAAAGTTGAATTGGTTCCTTGGGAAATGGTTAATGAAATTCTTCCTAGAAAATCCTTTTTTACAATTATTGATGTTGAAACCGGCCTTCAATTTCGTGTGCAAAGAAGGGCGGGCAGCAGACATGCGGATGTTCAACCACTTACAATAGATGATACAAAAATAATGAAAAAAATCTACGGTGGGAAATGGAGCTGGAAACGTAGAGCAATTATCGTGAAGTACGGTGACCAAATGATTGCAGCATCAATGCATGGAATGCCACATGGGGGTGGTGCATTAAAAAATGGCTTTCCTGGTCATTTTTGTGTTCATTTCTTAGGAAGTACGACCCATCGATCAAAAGAGCCAGATTTGGCTCATAAGCTAATGTTATTAAAAGCGGGTGGAAAGCTTGATGAATATATAAGTAATGCTGACCCTTATCAACTTATTGAAATATTTGCAACCGGAGTTAATCAAACAGATCAGAAGATTATTAAACAAACATTTCTCCCGAATGCAAAAAACAAGAAGCTTTTCAAAAACTTAAATCAAATTACGATATTTTCAATCACAAATATCTCCTATTTGCCATTAAGTGATTTAAAGGGACTTTTAAGTATGGAAATCCCTGTTGAGGTCGAAATTTTTCGGGATCAAGGGAAGGAACGAATACAAATCGTTTTCGTCTTAGTTCGTAACAGTATTGTTGACCGTTGGTATATCCAACAAAATGAATTACACAAACAACTCTAATTTTTGGGCAAGTATGAAATTATAAAAGGGTTTTTCTGTTTTTTGTTGAATTCTGTAAATAATGTTTTCGTATAGGAGTGATTAAAATGACGTCAACTAAACCTTTGCTTTATGGAGTGTTAATCGGGAGTATTATCGGTGGTGTTTCAGTCCTTTTAAGTACGCCATCTTCTGGAAAAGAATTTAGAAATAATTTAAAGAATAATCAAAAACATATAAAAGATTCCCTATCTCAAGTAATTTATGAAGGGAAATCTCTTACCGATCAAGTTTCAAAGTCAACTAAACAAGCGGTCACTACAATAACCGAAGTTTCTGGGGAGTTAAAGCATTCATTTAATCATTGGAAAAAAGAAATTGAGGATAATCAAAAAAATATTCAAAAAGAGCTTTCAGAAATAGAGAGCGCTTTAGAAAACCTCGAAAAAACGCTGACAACCAAGTAAATATAAAATTTTTTAGCCTAATTGAAAAATTTCGTAAATTTACATCTTTATTAATTTTTATTTTATTGGCATAATAGTAATAAGAGAAAATAGAAAAGTGGGTGAATCTATGAAACATGAAGAAAAAATGGCCTCCATCAAAGAAGCGCTCCTTTTTAGTCAAAGAATCGCACAACTAAGTAAGGCATTATGGAAGTCTATTGAAAAGGACTGGCAGCAATGGATCAAGCCTTATGACTTAAATATTAATGAGCATCACATTATTTGGATAGCGTATCATTTGAAAGGTGCTTCTATTTCAGAGATTGCTAAATTTGGAGTTATGCATGTTTCGACAGCATTTAACTTTTCTAAAAAGTTAGAGGAACGTGGACTGCTACAATTTTCAAAAAAAGAAAACGATAAGCGTAACACATATATCGAATTGACTCCAGATGGAGAAGCAATCTTTTTGAAAATTGTTGAAGCCTATAATCCTACTAAAAATGGGGTATTGGAAGGTGCAATTCCACTTAAGAAACTTTACGGGAAGTTTCCGGAAATCGTTGAAGTAATGAGCATTGTCCGCAATATTTACGGGGATGATTATATGGAAATCTTCGAAAAATCCTTCAAAAATTTTGAAGATGATTTTATTGAGGTAGATGGAAAGCTTTACAAACGAGTTGAAGAAAAATTAGAAATGTAATCGATTATGTAAAAGCGGCGTGAAACTAACAAATCCCTCCGCTTTTTATTTTTTGAAAATATGCTCAATTCTTCACGATTTTTACGGATAATCGCGAAAAAAGTCGAAAAACCACGTATTTTATCGTTCTTTTGGATACCTATTGCATTTTTGTGAGAAACAAAGTAAAGTAATTTAGTAAGTTTAGAGTATCTAATTTAAACAAAAAACTTTGGATATGATGTCTACTTATTTTAACTTCTTATGAATGCGGATGGTGATTTAGTATGACTTGTTGGAAAACCATTAATCTTTCAAAGGATTATGGATTCCATCGAATTAACTTGATATCCTTGATATCAATGTTCATAGCATTTATTATCTTTTATTTACCAATGAATCTCATGTACTCTTCGATTCGACTTAGTGCAGATGGATCAACTTATTTTTTATTAGCCTTATTATTGATTTATCCGATACACGCCATGTTGCATGTATTACCTTTCTGGATTACTGGTAAGAAGCTTACAGTATCAATTAAAAGGATGTACGGAATCATTCCAATTGTTTCAAAACGATCAAAACATTCACTTTCTAAACCGTTTATCCTTATTGTAATGGGAACACCATTTTTACTTATTACAGCAATTATGCTTGGGGCGTGTCTTGTATTTCCAGGCTATATTCATTATTTTTCTATTATTTCAGCAATCAATTTTGGTTTATGTGTTCCTGACTTTATTCATTTGGGGCAGTTTATAAAAGCGCCAAAATCTTGTACGGTTGAAGAAATAGAAGACGGCTATGATATTTTAATCCACAATTAAGCTTTTACTTTATTCAGCACGACCCTACTTCTAAAAGTGGGGATAATTTTATAAAGAGAACAAATTTTGTGGAGGGAACCATCCCGACTGAATAAAGTAAATGCCTCCGGCGGATGCCACGATTTTTCAAAGGAAATTTTTCGAGCATAAGATCAAAGACTAAGAACGCCACTTCCTGTGGCAACGTCTTTGTGACCCACCTCGTGTGGGCCTAAAAAAATCGGGCGCAAATACGCAAGTGCGTATTTGATTACCATGGGTGTTAAAATAAACCTAAAGACCGGAGCAGATTAAGGTTTTATATGCCAAGACGCACTTGAAGATGGGGGGATTGGGAGTGATCTTATTTTATATTCCATTTGCTGCTTTTATTTTGTTTTACATTAATCAAATGACTTTCCGGCTATGTGAGCAAAAAGAAATTCCTGATGACCGCCAGCCAAAAGTATATCGAACTATTAATATTTTAATTACCATTTTACTGATTTCGTCTTATGTAGAGGTTTTGTTTACATAAGAATGGAAAAAGGATGACCGAAGTTGGGTCATCCTTTTTCTTTTTATCCGAGAGTATTTCTTAGAACCAAGCAGCACCGACGATGATTAATAGGATGAATAACACTACGATTAGCGCAAATCCACCTGCGTATCCTCCGCTCATGGTAACACCTCCATTTTTCTTAATACGGTATTTTATGCGAAATCATTTGTGAACGAATAGGCTGTTGTCACGCCTTTAGGAATTCTTTTTTAAATAATCTGAGGTTTTGAACCTTTGAAGGCTAAAGCCTTTATTATTCAGTTCACTATATCCTATTCCCAAAAAGCCTAACTGATTGTGCGAATGTCCCATATTTATATAAAACTTTAAAGAAAATGTTTTCTTTATCTTTTGAAAGTATGTTATAGTAATTTTTGTACCCTTGGACAAATCATATATCAAAAAATGTACATAGTAGGAGTGTGTGTAATGAAGAAATCAATAATTGCTTTAACGGCGGCAGTAGGTATTTTTGGCTTAAGTGCATGTAACAATGCCGACGATTCAGCAGTGCTTGTCGAATCAAAAGCTGGAAATGTAACAAAAGAAGAATTATACGATGCAATGAAGGATCAAGCAGGAGCTGTTATCCTTAAAGATTTAGTTTATACAAAAGTGTTATCTGAGAAATATGAAATTACAGATAAAGAATTAGATGCAAAATATAAGGAAATGCAAGCTGCGTTAGGTGCTCAATTTGATGCAATCGTTGAACAAAACGGCGAAGATTTTGTCCGCGAACTATTAAAATCTGACATGCTAAAAGAAAAAGCAGCATTGGATGAAGTTGAAGTGAAAGCAGGAGAAGTGGTAAAGGCAAGCCACATCTTAGCAAAGTTTTCTGATAACCCAACTGCCGAAGTAACAGAAGAACAAAAAGCAGCAGCTAAGAAGAAAATTGACGAAGCAAAGGCTAAGCTTGATAGCGGTGAAAAGTTTGAAGATGTAGCTAAGGAATTCTCTGATGACAGCTCTGCCCAAAATGGCGGGGACTTAGGCTGGTTCGGAAAAGGACGTATGGTTCCTGAATTCGAAGAAGCTGCATTTGGACTTAAAGAAGACCAAACAAGTGAAATTATCGAATCACAATATGGTTACCATATCATTAAGGTAACAGGCACAGTTGAAGATTTCGATAAGATGGACCAAGAGAAGAAAGATGAAGTCCGCAAAGCTTTACTTCAAGCAGACCAAACTGGAACTACCCTTCAAAAAGCTTTAGATAAAGCAGTTAAGGATGCAGATGTTAAAGTGAAGGATAAAGAGTTTAAGGATTTATTTAAAACTGAAGCGGCTGCTGAATAAGCAGTACGTAAATATAGGAAAAGGACCGCTCTTATGGGAAGCGGTCCTTTTCTAATTGTCTATTTTACATTGCTTCCGGTTTATTCATTCGTTTTGATCGTCTTTCTTTTTCATCATTCATTCGTTCGATGTATACATTGCCTTCCTGCTCAATATAGGTGTCATCAATCATCTTTTCCTCTCTTGATGTTCGGATCACCATATATGCACTAAAAAGTACTCCAAATAACGCTACATATACAAACCATGGTACTGATAACATCGCAAATCACTCCTTGTCCCACTTTTTACTACTATATGACGAAAATGAACTAGATATCACTAGAAATTAGAAAAAGGGTGCCCGACAACACATGTGTCGGACACCCCTTCAAAATCTAATTATGCACTAACTGTAAAGTTTGTACGTTTAATAATTTGATGTGCAACTGGATGAATAATAGCCATTGCAATTGTACCCATTACAGTTGCTGGAATGACTACACCAATGAACAATCCAATGAATGTTCCAGGCAGACCAGCAATAAACAGTGCAGTGGTTAAGAAAACAGTTCCAGAAACTAAAATTCCTACTGCGGTAACAGTACATACCATTACAAGTGATTGAGTGTGCTTTCTTGCAGCCAAAAATATGCCATAAAATACGAATGCTGATACTAGCTTATCGACTGGGTTCGCAATTTGACCACCTGGGAAATTCGTAGTTAATGCTGAAATGACACCAGCGACAATTGCAACAAGCAAAACGTATTTCTTTTCAGGAAATAACATGATTCCTAAAAACATCATAATCAACATTAAGTCTGGCTTCATACCTAGATAAATCGGAGGTATAACTGTGTGCAGAACAGCACCCATTCCAACTAATAATGATAAAAATACTAAAACCTTTGTATTCATTTCTCATCTCTCCTCAGCTTTTCTAAGCTATATTTTTGGGATTCTCCAATAGTGCACTCATTGCCCATTGCGAAAATCTTATCTATAAGTATATCAGACTATTACCCTATTTTGAAGTTAATTTTCTGATTTAAAAGCCTTCATAAATGAGGTAAGTGCCTCAACAGACTCATATGGAACTGCATTGTAGATGGAAGCACGGCAGCCGCCAATTGAGCGATGTCCATTTAATCCAACAAAACCTTTTTCCTTTGCTTGTGCCAAGAACTTTTTCGTAAGCTCATCACTTGGAAGTGTGTAAGACACGTTCATAATAGAACGACTGCCTTCTTTAGCATGTGCTTTATAGAAGCCGTCTGACCCGTCAATCGTATTGTACAAAAGAGCTGCCTTTTCATTGTTTTTTGCTTCAATTGCAGGCACTCCACCTTGTTCCTTCACCCATTCTAGGACAAGTGATAGCATGTAAATTGAAAAAGTTGGTGGAGTATTATAAAGAGAATCTGATTTAGCATGTGTATTGTAATCCAACATGGTTGGCAGATTGCTGTTACTTTGTTTTAATAGGGAATCCTTAATGATTGCAACAGTTACTCCTGAAGGACCAAGATTTTTTTGCGCACCTGCATAGATCATCCCAAACTGATCCACATTGATTTCTCTGCATAAAATATCGCTAGACATATCTGCAATAAGTGGAACATCCTTAAAGGTTGGGTAATTCTCCCATTGTGTTCCGTAAATCGTGTTATTAGAGGTAATGTGAACATATGCAGAATTAGCCGAATGGTTGTCCGCATTTACTTCAGGGATATAGTTATATTTTTCCTCTTTGCTTGATGCAATTATATTTGTCTTTCCTAGCTTATTTGCTTCATCAAGTGCCTTTTGAGACCAAGAACCTGTTAATATGTAGTCAGCTGTTTTTTCTGGTGTTAAAAAATTCATTGGAATCATTGTAAATTGCAGGCTAGCGCCACCTTGCAAAAACAACACCTGGTAATCGTCTGGAATACGTAATAGCGCACGTAAATCAGCTATTGCTTGTTGGTGAACTTGATCATATTCTTTGCTGCGATGGCTTAATTCCATTACAGACATACCAGTTCCTTTGAAATTGAGCAGCTCAGCTTGGGCACGGTTTAATACTTCAAGCGGCAAAGCGGAAGGACCGGCATTAAAATTGTATGCTCGTTGCATGGTTGATTCCTCCTATTTTCATGTCTAGTTCCAGGCGCCATCGGCTCTTTGGTCTAAGCCAATCGCTTCGGAAGGTAAAATGCACCTTCTGCCAGCGCTCGTCTTATGCTAGTCGCCGATAAACGGGCGCCTTGCACTTTTCTAATTGCTTTAGTTGAATAAAGCTATCTTATCACGTTTTCATGAAAAAAAAAGTGAATTTTTTTGAAAAGTGTGAAGAAAACGCTGACAATATGAAAAAAAAGAACAGGACCTGAAGTCCTGCCTGTAATGTTTAATTTTGGATTGCTTTTGAGATGCTTGAAGCAATATTTTGTAAATCCTCGCCTGAATATTGATTTTCATGAGACTTCCATACGATGCCAAATCCATCGCCTTTTCCATAACGTGGAATGAGGTGGAGGTGGAAGTGGAAGACAGATTGTCCTGCTTGTTCACCATTATTTTGTAAAAGGTTCATCCCGATTGGATTGAATTCTTTTTTGATTGCATTTGCAATGGATGGAGCCACTTCAAAGATATGTTGTGCAAGTTCGGGTGTCAGTTCATAGACGTTTTCTTTATGTACTTTTGGGATGATAAGTGTGTGTCCTTTTGAGACTTGACTGATGTCTAAGAACGCGTAGACGTGTTCATTTTCGAATACTTTTGCGCTTGGAATTTCTCCATTGATTATTTTACAAAAAATACAATCACTCATGTATGTCCATTCCTTTCAAAATTCACGTAATAAATCATATTTTATCACAGGTTCCAAAGATGTAAAAATTTTCATCCTGTTAAAATGAAGAAACAGGATGCGATCGCAAAGGATGCATCCTGTTCTTGAAGAAGGCTAAGTTAAAAGGTTTATGGTATCTGCGATAAACACCTCATTTTTTTAGGAATGAATGTCTTTATCTAATGGAGTGAGTCAAATCCGTGGCCCAAACGAACCATCCCCTTGTCTTTTTGATATAAGTTTTTTTACGACTTATATTTCGACTAGGTAGCCTTTAACAAACACCTCATTTACAAAATAATGATATTTTGTGTTAGTGGTTATTTGTTTCGAACTGGTTTTCCCTCACATTTCCCAAAGCAACCATCCCCTTATAACAGGTATAAAAAGCTGTCGTCTAAAACAAGGATATTGTCTTTAACAAACACCTCATTCCAGGTAGATGATTAACATCAAGGCTTTTTTCTTGCCCTCTTCAAAAATTAGTATGGCCTTTTCAAATGGATATATACCAACTTTTTTAACTATGTTAAATTGGCAATTTTTGATATGATAAAAAGAAAAGCGTAAGGCGCCTGCTAATCGGCGACATGCTTAAGACGAGCGCTGACAGAAGGTGCCTTATACCTTCGGAAGCGATTGGCTTAAGACCTCGAGCCGATGGCGCCTGAAGCTAGACAACGAAAAAACGTAATGAGAGTTAGAAGGGAGCTTTACATGGCACTATTAGAGATAAAAAATCTAACAGGTGGATATACACAAAATCCAGTTTTAAAAGATGTTTCCTTCCAAGTCAAACAAAATGAAATTGTAGGATTAATCGGGTTAAACGGTGCGGGGAAAAGTACGACAATTAAACATGTCATAGGTCTCATGGAACCGAAAAAAGGGTCCGTCCATATCAATGGAAAAACGATTCAAGAGGATATGGAAGCTTATCGCTCTATGTTTAGCTTTATTCCCGAAACACCAATTCTTTATGATGAATTGACTCTTTATGAACATCTTGAGCTAACGGCAATGGCCTATGGTTTAGACAAAAAAGCATTTGAAGAAAGAATACAACCTTTATTAAAAGAATTTCGAATGGAAAAAAAGGTGAAGTTTTTCCCTTCCCATTTTTCAAAGGGAATGAAGCAAAAGGTAATGATAATGTGTGCCTTTCTAGTGGAACCTGACCTTTATATCATTGACGAACCTTTTGTTGGATTAGATCCGCTTGGTATTCAATCCCTATTGGAATTAATGAATAAAATGAAAAATAATGGCGCAGGCATTTTAATGTCAACTCATATTTTAGCGACAGCTGAAAGATATTGTGATTCATTTATTATTTTACATAATGGTAAGGTAAGAGCTTCGGGAACCTTAGACGATCTTAGACAGCAATTTAATATGGAGAACGCCACACTTGATGATATATATATCAGCCTGACAAAGGAAGAAGAACATGATTGATATCAAAGAATTATGGAGTAAGCGTCAAGCCCAACATTTTAAGGAAATCAGCCGATATTTACGGTATATGTTAAATGATCATTTATTGATTGCTCTCCTATTTTTAGGAGGAGGAGGGGCGGTTTTTTATAATCATTGGTTACAGGATATTCCAAAGGATTTTCCTTATGCAATTATTATTGCAATCGTCTTAGGGCTTATTTTAACAAGCAGCCGTATACAAACCTTGGTGAAGGAACCGGACCTCGTTTTCTTATTGCCTATCGAAAAAAAGCTAACTCCTTATTTTCAAAAGGCATTTTGGTATAGTTTGTTCTCTCAAATTTATTTATTATTGATTGTTTTTGCGGTTGCAGCACCATTGTATCTCGCAGTTACAGATAAAACCTTTTCGTCTCTAGCGGGCATCTTTGTGATTGTTTTACTATGTAAAGCATGGAATCTTCTAATGACATGGTTTACCCAACATTACACTGAAAGCTCTACGTATTATATTGACATTGTGATTCGCCTTATATTAAATATCGTATTGATTTATTTGCTATTTTCCGGCGCATCGATCCTTTATATCGGTTGTGTAGCTGTCATAATGATCGGTTTGCTCCTTTATTTTCATAAGGCAGTCGAAAATAAAGGGCTCAAGTGGAATACATTAATCGAGTTAGAGTCGAAAAAAATGCTGACATTTTACAGAATTGCGAATTTGTTCACCGATGTTCCGAAACTGAAGGAGCGAGTGAAAAAGAGAGCATGTCTTAACTGGGTTACAGGGTTTATTTCATATTCAAAGAAAAATACGTTTCGTTATTTGTTTACAAGGACCTTCCTTAGGACAAGTGATTATTTAGGGATGTATGTCAGGCTAACGATAATTGGAGATCTACTCATTTATTTCGTCCCATTTGATTACGGAAAAGCCTTTGTCACGATTTTATTCCTTTACTTGACGGGCTACCAGCTAATTACTTTATGGAGACATCATAGTTTAAAAATTTGGGTTCGTTTATACCCAGTAAGTGAATTTGCAAAGCTAGCTTCTTTTTTACAGTTTTTATTCCAGCTGCTTGTTGTCCAGTCGATTTTATTTACGATAACCATGCTATTAACTGCAAAAATCACAACAGCTATCATTTTTTTAGTTGCGGCTTTAGTGTTTGTCTATCTATTTGTGTTTGTATACACGAAAGGGAAGGTACAGAAGCTTGACCGAATGTATGGATAAATGAAACCTTTTCTTTTGTTCGCACGTAGAACGACTAAACAAAAAGAAGGGTAGAGGTGCATGAGCGATTCCTATATGTTTAATGTAGAAGAGGAATTATTTCAATGGCGTAAAAAGCTGATTAAAAAGTCTAATATGCTTCAGCGTGTTTCGAAAAAAGCACAAACGAAAGTGAATGGACTAATACCTGAAAAAGCGCATACGGTCATCACGGAAAGTATTAAAAAAATGGTTCAAGCCACTTTAGCCGGTTCGGAATATACGACTAAGGCAAACTATCCTCAAGGGATGACATTACAGGTAAAAGAAAAACTGATTGAAGATAAGCTAACTGTTTATAGACGTACTGCTGCGGCAGAGGGAGCGGGAACTGGGGCAGGAGGGTTTCTATTATCCCTGGCAGATTTCCCATTGCTTCTATCAATCAAAATGAAGTTTTTATTTGAAGTGGCTGCCATTCATGGGTTTGATACAAAGGACTATGAAGAACGCCTTTTCTTGTTGCAAGTGTTCCAACTAGCTTTCTCAAGCGATGAGCATAAAAAGAGAACATTGCACCTAATAGAAAATTGGGAGGAAGAAAGACATCGACTAGTAGAATTGGATTGGCGAGTATTCCAGCAAGAGTATCGAGATTATATTGATTTTGTAAAAATGCTTCAACTGTTGCCTGGTATTGGCGCCGTAGTAGGTGCATATGCCAACTATAATCTTCTTGATCATCTAGGTGAAACTGCGAAAAATTGTTATCGATTACGAATCTTAACCTAATAAAAGCGCAAGAATGCCAAAAAACAACATTCTTGCGTTCTTTTTTAAACAGTAGCCGTTTCGGACTTTTCTACTGATAAGTATTTTAACGTTGCAGTCCCTAATGTTTTGGCGGCAATAAGCATGGCTTCTTCATCGATATCAAATTTAGGATGGTGGTGTGGATAAGCAGTTAATTCATCAACTGGCATTGCTCCTGTAAAGAAAAAGGTTCCCGGCACATGCTGTAAATAATAAGCAAAATCCTCGCCACCCATTTGTGGTTCAGTTTCTTTTACCTCCACAATTCCTGGTATGTTCTCTGCTGCCTCCACAAGAAAATCAGTTTCTTCCTTATGATTGACGACAGCAGGGTAGCCGCGGTGAAAGGCATATGTGTATGAGGAATCAGATGCGATACAAGTTCCTTTGACAATGCGCTCGATTTCCCCCTCAATTTGAGTGCGTACATCTTCACTAAATGTTCTTACAGTCCCCTCAAGTTTGGCTGAGTCAGCTATCACATTAAATGGATTTTCTGCAACGAAAGAGCCAAGTGTTACGACAGCTGATTCAATTGGATCAACTCGTCTGCTCACAATTTGCTGCAAATTCATTACAAGCTGGGATCCGATTACAATTGCATCCTTTGTTGTATGCGGATGTGCACCATGTCCTCCAGATCCTTGAACCTTTATTTCAAAACGGTCGGCTGCGGCCATAATTGGACCAACACGGTATTCAATCGTTCCAGTTGGCGTAGTTGCCCATAAATGGGTGCCAAAAATAACGTCTACCCCATCAAGACAGCCATCCTCTATCATAGCAATTGCACCGCCAGGAGCAAATTCCTCTGCATGTTGGTGGATAAGGACAACAGTACCTGCAAGCTGATCCTTCATTTCATGAAGTGTTTTTGCTAGTACAAGCAATGTAGCGGTATGCCCGTCATGGCCGCAAGCGTGCATGACACCAGGAACTGTAGATTTATATGGAACATCCTTTTCATCTTGAATTGGCAGTGCATCGAAGTCAGCTCTTAATGCAACCGTAGCGCCAGGCTTGCTTCCTTGAATTTTTGCAACAATTCCATTTCCTCCAACATTTGTGCGAACCTCTACCCCAATGTTTTTATAGTAATTTGCAATGTATTCTGCTGTTTTATATTCTTTAAAAGATACTTCTGGATGTTGATGTAAATAACGGCGGATATCGACCATTTCAACGTACTTTTTATCTAGCGCATCATATAGGTTATGTAACATTTCTTCAATCTCCCTTCTTTATAATACGAGTAAATTATATCATGACTATTTAGATTTTTATTGCTTTTCATAAAAAAAAGGAGGCAATTCTGCCCCTTAATAAATGGTTTCCAATAATGCATTACCGTTTTTCGATATTCGTACTTTGGCATGTTTGGCGTTACGCTGAATGTCTAAACCAGTTCCTTCCTTCACAAAATAACTCTCGATTCCAAGAATAATCCCGTTATATCCATTGTATTTGCCAGCAATAAGAACCTCATCTTCAGTAAGTTGATATGAGTTAGGATCTATTGAGGTAAGTATCTTTTCACGTTGATAGACCCCATCTTTCCCTTTTTTTGCAAGGATGTAGACCCGATTTCCAGATTGAACATCCTTAAGTTCATTCACCTTTGCAATCTCATATCGCAATATGACATAATCCCCTTGTATCATTGAACGAGGGTCAACGGGGGCCAATTCAAGTGTAATTTCTGTTCCATTTTTTAAAAGTGATTCATTGCTTCCAATTTGGTATCCAACAAAGGCCACCTGGAGAAGGAGGATGAGTCCAATTAGACTCCATTGCTTCATAGTAAAGAACTTATTATTTGCTATTACTTTTATTCCAGACCTACGATCAAAGAACTGGGTGATTCCAAAGAAGACAAGCCCGATAATCAGCAATGATAGAGATTTATGGACAAGAGACCAAATCAGATCATAATACGTTGAAATAAATAACGCTATCCAAAATACGAAAGTCATACGTAACATAAAAACATCGTCATTGCGTGAGAAAAGAAAAACTAATGACGTCGTAATGATAAAGAACAGCAGACTATATAGAATTTCCTGCCATAACAAATGATCTAAAAAAGTTAGTGCATAGAAAAAGAGTAGGGAATAGAACGAGCTAATTCTTTTTAATGTTGTTTCGGATTGAACAAAATAATAGATGATTGCATTTAATAGAGCAAATCCTATTAATACAAGCTCTGAGTGTACCCATAGCCCCAATTCATCTAAGATAAGGTTCAAAGAACAACCTATGATTGTTGTATAACTTAAAAATCGAATCAATCCATCCTTCATGATTATTGTCACAACGATCGATAGCAATAAAAAGAAAATAGTGATTGAAGTCGATAGGAAAAATGCTTCGAGCAGACCGGAAAAGAAACCGATAAATAGCAATGTATTTCGAACGTATGGTCCCAGTTTTTTTACGAATAATCCAATGCTTATAAACAAGATACTTAACACAACAGTGGCATAAAAACTAGAAAATAGCAGGAATAGAACCCCTCCAAAGCTAATTGAAAACATGAATGAACCAATAAGTGTGACAATCACAATTAAGATGCCTTTCATTGTCTGGCCGATGGGGGTTTCGGTATGCTTAGACGATAAATGCCTTGCCAGCAGAACGCCGCCAATAATAAGGGCAATCGATGCAATTGATCCTAGTATTTGTAATCCAAGATATCCAATTGTCTCACCGAATAAAAAAGGGATTTCAACAATTTTCGTACACACGTAAATACTGACCATTGTAAATAAAATTATTGAAATATACTTATCAATTTTCTTCGTAACTAAATAGAAATAAGAAATGACAGCAAACGCAATATATAATACATTTGTCCACCCACTAAAGGGCTCATACAATTCGAAAATACTCATTCCAATTAACATGATATGTGTCATTGTATATGACATATAGCGAATCGATTTATTAGCCATAAGAGGGGTAAATGTAAGGAAAAAAAGGATTAAATTTATAACAGCAATAACGAGAAATATGAGCCACTCCTGAAAGTCTGTTCGAACGATGAAGTAGGAAGAGGGATTCATATAGAACCAATAGGCAAGATGAAAGAGAACAAAGCTCAAAATAGACAAAGGAGCATATCGTGTGGTTATTGCAAGCAGTAACACAGGTACTAGCCAAATTAGAAAAAGTACATAGCTGTCTGCATGAGAGTTGTAAATTTGACCAACTAATCCAACACATAATCCGAAGGATATCGCACCAGCGACCAATAGCCATTTCCCTAAAAATACTTGATGCGAAAGAAGTTTTGTGGAAAAGACTGATAACAAATAAAATAAAAGCATTGCAGCAACTGAAAGAGCCAGTTTTTCAAACCGTGAAAATGTTGGCCAATTCGCAGCAAAAAAGTAAAGTATACCAGATAAAACCAAAACAATCGAAGCAAAGTAACCAAATGGAATCAGCTTCTTCATTGAATACTCCCCATTTCCTAAGGAAAAATAAAAACCTACTAGTACTATATGTTAAATTGTTAAATCGTTGTAACGATTATAATATATTTTTCCCTTAATGATACCAATATTTAATGAACAATTATATAAAAGATAAACGTAATTTAGGGAAACCTAATCTCGAGGTGAATTACTTATGGAATTGTTTTCAGCAGAGTTTTTTTCAGCTCTACTTGCAATTGTAGTAATTGATCTCGTCTTAGCGGGCGATAATGCGATCGTAATCGGTTTAGCCGCAAGAAATTTACCAAAAGAACTGCAAAAAAAAGCAATTATCTGGGGAACTGTCGGAGCAATTATTATTCGTGCTGCTGCAACATTAGCTGTTGTTTGGCTCCTTGAGCTTCCTGGATTACATCTTATTGGGGGAATTCTCCTAATATGGATTGCTTTTAAGCTTCTCACAGATGATCAAGATGAGCATGAAATTGAGGCCAAAGGTTCCTTTGGAGCGGCAATCAGAACCATTATTGTAGCTGATGCGCTAATGGGACTTGATAATGTCCTAGGAGTCGCGGGAGCTGCTCATGGTCACTTTTTATTAGTTGTCATCGGGTTGATTATCTCGGTTCCTATCATGGTGTGGGGAAGCACGCTGTTCATTAAATTAATTGATCGTTTTCCAATCATTGTTACAATCGGTGCAGCCGTCCTTGCCTGGACAGCAGCGAAAATGATTGTAGGGGAACCATTCCTACAAGATTTCTTTGAAAATCCTTGGTTCAGATATACATTTGAAGCGCTAGTTATTATCGCTGTTGTGCTAATTGGAACAAAGATGAAGAAAACAAAAGCAAAGTCAATAGATGAAAAACAAAAAGCTTCATAAACGAAAGGTGGCCAATCTAAGGCCGCCTTTTTAGGTTAAAAATGATGCATAATTCTTGGATAATTATGGATACTAAAAATGAATTTGGTACATAACGAGGAAAGGAAGTATTTATATGAAAAGAACGACTGGTTTTATTTTACTGTTAAGTTTCTTTCTTATAGGCGGAATCCATGCATCTGCTGAAATGGAGAAGGATACAGATCAACCGAAAGTAGAGCTTACTGATAAGCAAAAGCAGGAGCTTGATAAGCTTTATCTTGACCTTTTGGAAACGAAAAAGGCGATTATTAACAAGTACGTTGAATATGGTGTTCTGCCTAAAGAGAAAGCCGATAAAAAGCTTAACTGGTTAGATGATCATTACCAAAAAATAAAAGAACATGGATATATTCCAATGCATCATCATAAAAAACACAAAGATGATGAAGATCATAAGGATCACGATTAAAATTGAAAAAGCTAGGTAAAACAATTTCTGTTTTGTCTAGTTTTTTTTTTTTTTTTTTCAATAATCATGATCTCATAGGGTGTCACATCATCAGGTTCGGGCATCCTTTTTTATTAATTCAAATAGGAATAGTATAATATAAATATTGATGAATTTAAGAGTATTCATAAAAGGAGAGGTGAAAATGCCCATATCATTTATTAAAACAGAAAAACAAGAACATCTATTTAAGCTTGCAAGTGAATTAGCAGGACAATTTCATGAGAGAGCACCGGAATATGATGAAACAGGTGAATTCCCTTCATTAAATATGGAAGATTTAAAAAAGTCTGGCTATACGAGCCTTTCTGTACCAAAGGAATATGGCGGGAAAGAAGGCCTTTCCTTATATGACTTCGTTTTACTTCAGGAAACACTTGCAATAGGAGATGGCTCAACTGCTTTATCAATCGGATGGCATCTTGGTGCAACGATGGATCTATTTGAGAAAAAGCGGTGGGACGAAGAAAAACTCTCATTATATGCAAAAGAAGTTCTACATGGTGCATTATACAATCGTGCAGCAACTGAACCACAAACAGGCAGTCCTACAAGAGGAGGAAAACCTCAAACAATGGCCAAAAAGGAAGGGAATAAATGGATTCTTTCAGGAAGAAAATCTTTTACAACAATGGTGCCTGTTCTTGATTATATTGGTGTTATCGCTTCAATCGAAGGAACTGATCAGGTAGGTGAGTTTTTGGTCGAACGGTCCAAAGCTGGAGTGGCAATCGAAGAAACCTGGAACACGATTTCAATGAGAGGTACAGGAAGTCATGACCTAGTTCTTACGAATGTTGAGCTTGAGGAAAATGCCTTGGTTGAAATATTGACACCTGAATTAAAAGCAAACCCAAGTGGTTGGATGCTGCATATACCAGCCTGTTACCTGGGAATTGCGATTGCAGCGAGAAATGAGGCCGTGAAATTTGCAAATGAATATTCACCAAATAGTATAGCAGGACCGATCAAAACGATTCCTAATGTCAGGCGTGTCGTAGGGGAAATGGAGGCTGAGCTACTACAAGCTCGTCATGTCCTTTATTCAATTGCTGATAAATGGGATCGAACCGAAGACCGCAGTCAACTTGGGCCGGAATTAGGTCTTGCTAAATATATTGCAACAAATAGTGCCATTTCAGTAGTCGATAAGGCCATGCGGGTAGTGGGTGCGAAAAGTCTGCAGAAATCAAATCCGCTTCAACGCTATTATCGGGATGTGAGAGCTGGGCTTCATAATCCGCCAATGGATGATATGACAATTGCTAAGCTAGCAGATTTAGCATTTAAAGAAATGGAATAAGGAGCAGAAAGTAGTCGCATCGTTTTCGATTGTGGCTACTTTTTTGTATGTAAAATGTAGACTAGAATAATATTTTTATCCAATAAATAGGTAATCAATTTCTTACACTCGTATCTCGTAAACATTGATAAACCCTAGTATAATAGGAGTATCTAAGATTTTGATTATTTACGGAACTTTGAAATTGAAATAGATTAGGAGGCAATACGAATAGGAGGTATTTAGTTTTGAAAAATAGTAAAAGGAAGCTTTTAGGTTTGTCTCTTGCATTATTGCTTGGAGCTGGTGGATTAGCTGGTTGTGCAAGCTCAGATGCTTCAGAAAAAATAGATTCAGCAGGGAAATCGAGATTTACAATTATGGCAAATCTTTATACCCCAGAAGTGCCATCTGATAAGCTGGAAAAGTTGCTTGAAGAGAAGACAGGTGTTGATATAACCATTCAATGGACACCGGATACGAGTTATGAAGAGAAACTAAACACAGCATTTGCAACGGAAACCTTACCCGAGGCAGTATTCCTTAAGAACCAAACAACCTTTATTCAATTTAAAGAGGCAATACGCGATGAACAATTCTGGGAAATCGGTCCCTATTTAAGTGAATTTCCGAATTTAAGCAAGTTAAATGAACAAATTATTGAAAATACCGCAGTCGATGGGAAAGTCTATTCCTTATATCAAGGAAGACCATTATCTCGCCAAGGGTTAATTTATCGTAAAGATTGGGCGGATAATTTAGGCTTTGAAGCCCCAAAATCAATTGATGATGTGTATGAAATGGCTCGAGCCTTTACCGAAGAAGACCCTGATGGAAACGGGAAAAACGATACATTCGGAATCACAGATCGTGCAGATCTATCCTATGGTGCATTTAAAACAGTAGCATCATGGTTTGGAACTCCAAACGGCTGGGGAGAAAAAGATGGACAACTTCTTCCAGAATTTATGTTTAAAGAGTATACGGACACAATGGATTATATTAAAAAGTTACGTGACAATGGCTATATTAATCAGGATTTCCCTGTAACAAGTAAAGAAGATCAACAAGCATTTTTTAAAAATGGAACTGCCGGGATGTATATTGGCTCAATGGCTGATGTAGTAAGTCTTCATAAGGATGCAGTAACACTAAATCCAGATATCGAGTTTGATGTTCATAATAAAATTGCAGGGCCGAATGGTGAATATGGAATTTGGGCAATCCCGGGGTACGGAAATGTCGTATTGTTCCCTAAATCTGCTGTGAAATCTGAAGAACAATTAAAAGAAATCCTTGGATTCTTTGATAAACTGGCAACTCCAGAAATCGCAAACTTGATTTTCTGGGGAATTGAAGGTGAGCATTATACGGTTCAAGAGGGTAGGGCACTTACTTCAGAAGATACTGAATTAACAACTAGAGAGGTAAAACCATATCAGTCTTTGGAAATCGGTGAACCTAAGACAAATGGCAGATATGAAGGTGTCTTCACATTGCCTGCTAAGGAAAAGGCTGAAAAATTAATTCTAGACAATGAAAATTATTTAATTCACGATCCTACTGTTCCGCTTGATTCTGCAACATTTGCCGAAAGAGGAGAACTCTTAAACCAGAAAATAAATGATGCAACCTATCAATATATACTAGGTGACCTGGACATAGCTGGTTTTGAAAAAGTGATTGAAGATTGGAAGAAATCAGGTGGGAATGACGTAATTAAAGAATTTAATGAGTCATATCAAAAAACGAAATAAGAAAGCACCTTCTAAAAGGGTGGAGGCGTTTAATTGTCTTCACCCTTTTAGCGGTTTGTCACTTAACGAAAGATTTGAAACTTTTCGTAAATGTGATAATCATTTTCTTACAACCACCATTGAAAGTGCTTTCAAAGCCGTTGTTAAAGGGGATATGTGAGAATTTGATTATTCACATCATCATATCATGGAGATAAATTTAAGGTGCACCACAAAAAATAAATAGGGGGAATTACTTTGAAGAAAAGTAAAAAGTTTTTAGGCTTATCCCTAGCTTTAATGTTAGGGATTGGCGGCCTTGCAGCTTGTTCTAATGAAAGCGCTTCAGGGAACAAGGATTCTGAAAAGCCAAAAGAGCAAAAAGAGGAGAAAGTTAGTTTTACAATTATGGCTAACCTTCATACACCTGAAGTTCCATCTGACAAAATTGAGAAGCTATTAGAGGAAAAAACAGGTGTTGATCTAAAGATTCAGTGGACCCCAGATACTAGCTATGAGGAAAAACTGAACACAGCATTTGCAACAGAAACATTACCAGAAGCAGTATTTTTGAAAAACCAAACCACTTTTATTCAATTTAAAGAAGCAATTCGTGATGGGCAATTCTGGGAAATCGGACCATACTTAGACGAGTTTCCAAATCTAAGCAAATTAAATGAACAAATTTTAGCAAACACAGCGGTTGATGGAAAAATCTATTCAATTTATCAAGGAAGACCTCTATCACGCCAAGGTTTAATTTATAGAAAAGACTGGGCAGAAAAATTAGGTTTAGGTACTCCTGAAACAACTGAAGATATCTATGCGATGGCTAAAGCGTTTACTGAAGAGGATCCTGACGGAAACGGAAAAGACGATACATTTGGTCTTACTGACCGCGCCGATTTAGCTTATGGTGCATTTGATACTGTCGCATCATGGTTTGGGTCTCCAAATGGATGGGGAGAGAAAGACGGCGAGTTACAACCAAGATTTATGTTCGATGAATTTTTCCAAACAATGGATTTCTTTAAAGAGCTACGTGATAACGGATATATTAACCAAGACTTCCCGGTAACAAGTAAAGAAGATCAACAAGCATTCTTTAAAAATGGTACAGCTGGAATGTATATCGGTTCAATGGCGGACGTAGTAAGCTTGCATAAGGACGCAGTTCAATTAAACCCCGACATTGAGTATGACGTTCATAACATGATTAAGGGACCTAATGGCGAATTTGGGGTATGGGCTATCCCTGGTTACGGAAACGTTGTGTTATTCCCTAAATCTGCTGTTAAAGATGAGGCGCAGTTAAAAGGAATTCTTGGTTTCTTTGATAAATTAATGACTCCTGAAGTTTCTAACCTCATTTTCTGGGGTATCGAAGGTGAGCACTATGAAGTTCAAGATGGTAGAGCTCTAGCCTTTGAGGACCAAGATTTAACAAACCGTGAAGTGAAACCATATCAAGCTCTTGAAATTGGCGAACCAAAGACAAACGGAAGATATGAAGGAGTATTTACATTACCTGCCAAGGAAAAAGCCGAAAACTTAATCCTTGATAATGAAAATTACTTAATCCATGACCCAACAGTTGCACTTGACTCTGAAACCTTTGCAGAAAAAGGCGAGCTTCTTAACCAAAAAATTACTGATGCAACTTATCAATATATCTTAGGTGATCTTGATAAAGCTGGCTTTGAGAAAGTCATTAATGATTGGAAGAAGTCTGGTGGAGACGATGTAATTAAAGAATTTAACGAGTCTAATAAAAAGTCTAAATAATCCATGAATCTTTGATGCTAAAAAATAAAAGGCTGTACTAATGCAGCCTTTTATTTAGTTCATAACAACAAATTTAACGAAATCTAATAATCTATTATTTGTATTTCAGGGATGTGTCCTAAATGTTCCACATTGAAAAGGCAAGAAGATTAAATCAGCAAGCCGTCATTTCCCTTGTTAATCATGCAATTTACCAATTTGGAAATTCCATGTCGCTAATCTTTCTCAATATTTATCTATGGAGATTAACAAACAGTTTATTTATCAATGCCGTCTTCAATTTAATAGCACTACTTGCACAGGCTATCACAACATTCTCAATCGGTAAATTCGCAAAGAGGAAAGGAAAGCTGCTCTCATATCGATTAGGTATTTTTATCACCGCCCTCTTTTATCTTTTAATTTTAATTGCCCAAGAAGAAATTGTGACGTTCTATATTGGATTTGCCATTATGAAAGGTTTGTCTCAAGCCTTATATTGGTTGGGCTATTTTACGATTGTCCATGAAGTGTCAACAGATCAAAATCGACTCCGGGTTTTAGGATTAAATACAATTGTAATGAATGGTACAAATCTGTCGGGACCAGCAATTGCTGGATTTATCATCGGTTTATATTCAGGATTTCAAGGCTATATGATTGTCTTCGGTGCAGCATTTGTAATGTTTGCGATTGCAGCAGTTGGAAGCATGAGGCTGAAAAAAGAGGAAAATCATCATACCTCCTATTACATGAAATATCTCCCTTTAATTTTCAAAAGGGAACCCAGGTTTAAGAAGTCCATGTTTGGATGGTTTATATTAGGGTTTCCACACGGAATATTATCATTTATTCCATCAATCTTATTATATGAGATCTTTCTAAAAGAACAAACAGTTGCCAATTTAAATATCGTTTTCCTGTCGTTATCCATTGTATCAAGCTATTTAATTTCAAGATTCGCTCAGTCTGAAGGGACCGTGAAGTACTTGCAACTTTCAGCTGCAGGTTTTACGTTTTCGGCAGTATTTCTACTAACAGATCTGTCAGCACTAACAGTTATTTTGTTTATGTCCATCTACTCGATTTTTAAGCCATTACAAGGGAATTCATATGAAGCTTTTTATTATAACATGATTGGCGAACTTCCATTAAAATCAAATTTCAGGACAGAAGCAGTTGTATTGCGGGAAACGATTATTAATTTAGGTAGAGGCTTTGGGATAATCATTTTCTTGATTTTTGTAAATGGTATTGAAGCAGAGAGTATTCCATTCGTTCTTTTTGCATTAGCGGTCGTACAATGGTTCATCCCATATTTAGCTGCAAATAAACAATCTTTAACCACTAAAAATAGAAGTGGTCGGTATAATCATAATCTAAGATAATCGCTTAAAGCCTTTTACACTGCATAAATCACTAAGTATATGAAACATTGATTATTTACAATATATAAAAAGATTTACAAAATACAAGTATACCAAAATAAAAGATGAAGGGGATGATGAGGTTGAAGTCAGAAACAATTATTGAACAAAACAGTCATGTATCAAAACAAAAGGCAGTTATTAGTAATGATTTGCAGCGAAGCTTTAAAGCCGAAATAAAAAGGCGCTTATTCAAAAATAAGTTATTATATTTGATGATCCTGCCAGGTTTATTGTACTTACTTATTTACAAATACGTTCCAATGCTGGGTCTAGTGATCTCATTCCAGGATTACAAACCATACCAGGGGATTTTAGGAAGTGATTGGGTAGGTTTTGAACACTTTACACGCCTCTTTACGGATTCGGACTTCTGGATGATTTTTAAAAATACACTTGTACTTTTTGGTTTGCATATTTTTATAGCATTTCCAATTCCGATTATTCTAGCATTGATGCTTAATGAGGTTAAAAATCTTTTCTTTAAACGGACAGTGCAATCGCTTATCTATATTCCACACTTTATGAGCTGGGTAATTATTGTTTCGATCAGCTTTGTTCTATTAACAATGGACGGCGGATTGATCAATGAACTATTAGTGAGTCTAGGAATGGATAAAATTAACTTCTTAATGAATTCTGATTGGTTTAGACCGGTTTATATCATACAAGTTGTTTGGCAAAGTGCAGGTTGGGGAACAATCATTTATTTAGCCGCTATCTCTGGAGTTGACCCAGGGTTATATGAAGCAGCGAAAATGGACGGAGCAAGTAAATTACGTCAAATTTGGCATATTACATTACCTGCAATTCGACCAGTTATCATCGTTCTTCTTATCTTAAAAATCGGTGATGTTTTGGAACTAGGTTTCGAGCATGTCTATCTATTATTAAATGCTTCAAACCGAAGGGTTGCTGAAATTTTTGATACGTATGTGTATGTAACTGGATTATTACAAGGGCAGTACAGCTATAGTACAGCTGTCGGCTTATTTAAGGGACTTGTTGGTTTAATCCTTGTTGTATTTGCAAATAGAATGGCTAAGAAATTTGGAGAAGAAGGTATTTATTAAGATAAGAAAGGGAGTGAGAGTATGGTTGGAGAAAAACAGTTCGGAAGCCGCTTCTTCCGTTTAGGAAATAATTTATTACTTGTTTTGATAGCACTTACAATGGTTCTTCCATTTATACATGTTATCGCAGCCTCATTTACTACTAGTGCAGAGTTAGCTGATAAACGTTTTGTCTTATTTCCAACTGTATTTAGTTTAGATGCCTATAAATATATTTTCTCAACAAATACAATATTTAAGGCATTATTCGTTTCAATTGGAGTTACACTCATCGGTACATTATGGAGTATGTTCATTTCATTATTAACAGCTTATGGGTTGTCACGTAAGGACCTAATTGGCAGAAGACAAATCTTGTTTTTATTCGTATTCACCATGCTATTTAGTGGTGGAATGATTCCTACTTTCTTAATTGTCAAAGAAACTGGTTTACTAGATAGCTATGCAGCATTAATTGTACCAGTCACAATTAACGTATTTAATATGATCATATTACGAAGCTTTATCATGGGATTACCTGAAGGATTAATAGAGTCAGCTAAAATTGATGGCTGTAACGACTTTGGAGTTCTATTTAGAATTGTTATGCCTATTTCAAAGCCAGCCTTAGCAACCGTATCCTTATTCTATGCAGTTGCATACTGGAACACATATATGCATGCAATCCTATATATCAATGATGCAGCAAAATGGCCAATTCAAGTTTTACTTAGGCAAATTGTTGTCCTTGCGAGTGGACTTAGCTACGATAGCTCAGAATTCACCAATATTCCGCCGCCAGATATTACAATCAAAATGGCAGTAATCGTTGTTGCCACAATTCCTGTATTAATGGTATATCCATTCCTGCAAAAATACTTCACAAAAGGGGCTATGCTTGGCTCAATGAAGGAGTAGTTTTATAGGATTATAGGAAAAATGAAATAGGGAGGAGAGCTGCAGATGGATTTTACCAATTCCTTTGAGAAATTAGATTCTCTATTTAATGGATTTTTTGAATGGCTGGCAGGTCAATATGATCCGATTACAGGCGGTTTCTATTATGCAAATAGCTCTGTTTCTGATAGCTCCTTTACACCTGATATCGAATCAACTGCTCAAGCCATAAACATTTTATCGCGAAATGAATTACTTACTAAAATGCCCGTAGAATTACGGGCAAAATTTATTTCTTTTTTTCAACGAAAACAAGACCCGGAAACAGGGTTTTTTCTAGATGAAAACCCACATATGAAAGATGATGAAGTAATGGTAAGCAGAGCCTTCAATTATTCTTTTAACTCTTTATCCCGTTTAGGTGGTTCACCTTTATATCAATCACCTGTTGAACTTCATCAAGCACCCCATTTCGTAAATTCTGAAGAAGAATATGTAGAGAAGTGGAAAAGCATTAGCTTGGTAAATAGTTGGCGTGGCTGTGATTTATTAGCATCATCATGTATGTATATTGGGCAGATGAATCAAGAGAAACAGGAAAAAATGGTTAAAAGGGCTGTAGAGTACCTTGAAGGTATTCAAGATCCACAAACAGGTCTTTGGGGTGAAGGAAGCATGTATGTCCGGATCTCAGGGACCTTTAAGCTTCATACCTTCTATCATAAGTTCGGAGAACCGATGCCGCGAGTTGATAAGATGTATCAAAGTATTCTTCACTGTTTACGTACAGAAACAGCTAAAGATATGTGTTACATTCGAAATCCGATTGATTTATTATCCTATATCAATCTGAAAATACCGAATCACGAACTTGAAGAAATTATTCAAATTACGGTAGATAATATCGAAAAACTAAAACGCACTGATGGTGGTTTTTCAAGGGAAATTAAGAATTCACCGACAGCACCAAATGTCGCACAGGTTAAATCTGATGAGTTTTATCCTAATATGCCTGTTGCCGTTCCTTTAGGTAAGGGCTTATACGAAGGGGATATGAATGCCGGTACTCAGGCAACCTTGATTCGATTGCAATTACATAAATTAGCTGGAAAAACGGCAATTCCCATTAAGGGCTCAGAGAATTTTTATGAACTCGTAGAAAGTAAATTACAAGAAAAATAGCAAATAATTGTTGGAGGGATTGGAATGGCGTTTTTAGACATCACACAATTAGGAGCAAATGGAGATAACAGGACAGATCATACAGAGATTTTTGCTCAAGCAATTAATAGGACGGCCGAAAATGGAGGGGGAACTGTTTTTATACCGGCTGGAACGTATCTAACAGGACCGATCGTGCTTAAAAGCAATATCACCCTTTACCTAGAAGCAGGTGCAACAATTAGGTTTTATGATGAATTTGATCGTTACCAACCGGTTAAAACTCGCTGGTCTGGGTATGAATGCTATGGTTATTCACCATTACTTTTTGGAGAAAATCTCCACAATGTCGCAATTAAGGGAGAGGGTTCCTTTGATGGGCAAGGAAAAGCATGGTGGTTGATTAATAGACAGCTCCGTAAAAATAGTACAGCCTACTCTTCAAAAACGACTGAACGAATTGGCGTACTTAATCAAGATTTCATGGAACCCCTTGAAACCAATCTAGTTGAATGGGATTCACAATTCTTACGTCCACCTTTATTCCAATTGTTAAATTGTAAGCATGTCACAATTGAAGGTGTCACCTTAAAAAATTCACCATTTTGGAATACACATCTCGTATATTGCGACCATGTCACCGTTCATAATGTAACCTTTGAAAATCCGGCAGACACCCCAAATGGTGACGGATTTGACATCGATTCTTGTTCAAATGTACGTGTTTCTGATTGCCACTTCGCTGTTGGAGATGACTGTCTTGTCTTAAAATCGGGAATTAATGAAGACGGAAGAAGAGTAGGAAAACCAACGGAAAATGTAGTTGTAACAAACTGTACAATGCATCATGGGCATGGAGGAATCGTTCTAGGATCCGAGATGTCTGGTGGAATAAAAAATGTCACGATATCCAATTGTACATTTATAGGAACAGACCGTGGGGTACGTATAAAAACAAACCGTGAGCGCGGCGGATACGTGAAAAATATCCTTGTGAACAATATTTATATGGAAGATGTATTATGTCCAATTGCTATTAATTCGTTTTATAGGCATGGTGTGAATGAGAAAGACCCGGCAGTAAATAGTCTTAAGAAACAGCCAATCACAGAAAAGACACCAGAAATTGAACATATCCAAATTAGTAATATCACAGCTAAAAACTGCCTGGCAGCTGCTGGGTTTATCTACGGTTTGCCTGAACAGCCGATCCGCGATATTTCAATTCATCATTCTCAAATTGAAATGACCCTAGACCCGAATGAAGAGGGTGGAGAACCGGACATGGTTCAAGAAGAATTAGTAATGGCTGGAGCAGGAATCTTCGGAAAATATATATCCAATTTGGATATCCATCATGTACGCGTAGAGACTCGCCAAGGTGCAGGACTGCAAATAGAGGATAGCGAGTATGTTAATATTGATCATTTTTCAATGAGAAACCAACATGACGCTACACCAACAGTCATTTTACAAAATGTCCAAAATAAAAATATTGATGGCAATAAGTATTTAAAATTTGAAGAGCCTTTGAATATTTTAAAACAGGATTTATAACTTTGTTCGGACTGCTAAATATAATGGAGGGATTTATATGTGGGTCATCCATCAATTTTTGGATGAATTATATGAGGATACAGTAAAAAACAAACCTACAAACTATGATGAAGAATGGCAATCATCTTTAACTTCAAAATTTCAAGAGTTAATAGGTACTTTTAAGAGTGTGGAACCACTTCAAGCTGAAATTGTCGAACAACAGGTTTATGAACAGTTTACAAGGTATAGTATTGAAATTACGACATTACCTCAACTTAGATTGCAGATGTATATCCTAGTTCCAAACAATCTAAATGGTAAAAAAGCTCCAGCCATTCTCGCATTGCATGGTCATGGATATGGTAACAAAGATATTGTGGGGCTAGACGTTAATGGAAATGACCGAAAAGGCGACCCCGGGATATATAAAGATTTTGCTGTTGAGCTTGTGAAACGTGGATTTGTCGTGGTGGCACCGGAATTAATTGGGTTTGGAGAGCGAACCTATTCAAACGATTTGCGCAAAGCACCATCAGATAATTCTTGTTATTCATTGGCAAGCCAATTGCTCCTTTATGGTAAGACACTTGCAGGACTTCGAGTTTTTGAATGTCAAAGGGTTTTAGATTTTATGGAAGAATTTGAGGAAATTGATGCTTCACGAATCGGGAGTATGGGAATTTCAGGTGGCGGACTTATTGCCGCCTTCACATCTGTACTTGATAAACGAATTCAGGCGACTGTCATATCTGGCTATACAAATACATTCAAAGGAAGCATTATGAACAGAAGGCATTGTTTAGACAATTATGTACCAGGGATACTCCAATACACGGAGATGCCTGAATTACTCGCCTTAATGGTGCCACGCCCTTTATTTGTTGAGTCAGGAAAAATGGATCACCTTTTTCCTGTGAAAGAAACAGAAAAAGCAATTAAACTGATTAAAAACATCTATTCTAAGCGTAATGTGGAATATCTTGTAAATTGGCAGCTATTTGAGGGTGGACATGAAATATGTGGGGACCAATCTTTTGAGTGGTTATGTTCAATTTTTAATGCTAAAAAATAGTAACCTCACAATCAAACGACATTTTGGAGTTGAATAGTACATGACGGAAGTTGAAAAAAGTCTTGCCGTTCGGAATGTTTGGCAAGCCGATTTAGTGGGTTGAGACAGAAACTGGAGAATCATGGTTTCTTCATTTTCAGGATAAGGAGGCTTACGGACGAATTGTCCATCTCCAGCCAATGAGTTGGGAAGATGATTGGCCATTAATGGGTCATAACCACAATGATAAAGGTATAGGTGAACCAGTACTTCAATGGAAAAAGCCAAAATCGAAAATTTCTTCGGAGATTATTGTTCCTGACATGAGTGATGATTTTGGCTCAAATCAATTGGGGCTTCAATGGCAATGGCAAGCAAATCGTAAATCTCATTGGTATGAATTAACGGGGCAAATACTTCGATTACACGCAATTGGCCATCCAGGTGAAACCAATCTGTACCATATTCCAAATATCATGACACAGAAATTTCCTGCTGAAACCTTTAATGTGACAACAAAACTCAGAATCACACCTGAATCGGAATATGATCAAACCGGATTAGTCATTTTAGGAAGACAATACGCCTCTATTAAAATTAAACAAGTTGATAAAAGGTTAGGTGTTTTTTATATTACTGGGGATGAGGAGAAGCTACAAGACGAGGTCCTTGTCGGATATTTAAATGGAAATGACCTTTCTCTAAGTATCGAAGTAAAAAAGGGAGCGATTTGCAGCTTTAGTTATAGTGAGGATGGGGTCAACTTTGTGAAGGCAAATAAGATATTTGAAGCTGTTCCAGGCAAATGGGTAGGTGCACAAATTGGAATCTACTGTTATAACAGTGAACATGAAAATAGCAAAGGTTATGCAGAATTCGACTATTTTTCAGTTCACAACTAAAAGAGGTGAATTTTAATGGCTACAACTTTTAAAAATCCAATTATACCAGGATTTTATCCAGACCCATCAATCTGTCGGGTCGAGGATGATTATTATTTAGTCACATCCACTTTTGAATATTTTCCTGGAATCCCCATATTTCATAGCAAGGACTTAGTTAATTGGCGACAAATCGGGCATGTGCTCACTCAATCAAGCCAACTAAACCTTGATGGGACACCGAATTCAAAGGGAATCTATGCTGCAACCATCCGGTATCATAAAGGAATCTTTTATGTCATAACCACCTTTGTGGAAAGTCAAACGGGTGCCAGAAGAAATTTCTTTGTAACAGCAGAGAACCCTGAAGGTCCATGGTCTGACCCATATTGGTTAGATGACTGTCCAGGCATCGATACATCCTTATTTTTCGATGATGACGGGAAAGTATATGTAACGGCAAATCGACGGCCACCAGAAGGTCAGTTGTACCCAAAGCATATGGAAATTTGGCTTCAGGAATTAGATTTAGAAACAAAGCAATTGACTGGAGAGAAATACAGTCTTTGGGACGGAGCCTTAAAGTGTATTCATGCCCAGGAAGCACCACATATTTATAAAGTGGATGGAATGTATTATTTACTAATTGCGGAAGGTGGCACCGGCTTTACTCATTCAATCACAGTTGCTCGCAGTGAATCGATTATTGGTCCCTATGAAGGTGCCAAAACTAATCCAATTCTGACTCATCGTCATTTGGGAAAAGAATATCCGATCGCAAATGTAGGACATGGGGATCTTGTTGAAACAAGTGATGGCCAGTGGTGGATGGTTTGTTTGGGATCACGTCCATACGATGGCGGGTATCGCAACCTAGGCAGAGAATCTTTTCTTGTTCCAGTCAAATGGGAAGATGGGTGGCCAGTTGTCAATCCAGGTAAAGGCATAGTTGAAGCTGAAGGAGTAAAACCTACTTTAGAAGAAAAAAGATGGCCAACCGTGCCAGCCTGTGACCATTTTGACAATCCGGAGTTATGGATGCAATGGAATTTTATCCGTACTCCAAGAGGGGATTTTTGGTCATTACAGGAACGTCCAGGTCATTTACGCTTACGATTAAAGCCTGAAACAATCACAGATGCTGTGAACCCTGCTTTTATTGGACGCAGGCAATGTCATATCAATTTTGCTGCTCGAACAAAAATGGAATTCACACCAAATAATGAGCGAGAGGTTGCCGGATTAGTCTTCCTGCAAAATTCGGATTTTCACTACCGAATTGAACATACACAATCAGGGATCCGATTAATAAAAAGAGAAGCAGGTCATGAAGAAATACTCGCTGTTCAACCCTATCAGCATCACCAGATCTTTTTTAAAGTAGAAGCGTATGGTCAGTCCTATCATTTTTACTTCGCAAGAGAATCGGAAAAGTGGAAAGTCCTTGAGGAAAATGTCGATGGCAGAATTTTAAGTACAGATGTTGCTGGCGGATTTACAGGAGCGTATATGGGAATGTATGCTAGCTCGAATGGCGTCCTATCATCAAACTATGCCGATTTTGATTATTTTGAATACATTGGATTAGAATAAATAACAATAAGCTCCCAATCGGGAGCTTATTTTGGTAACCATGTATCTTTTGAATGGAATATATTTTCCAACGTGTAATTGGCAGCTTGTTCTTCGGTTAACGACTTTGCCCAGGTAACCCTTTCACTAGAGTTGCTTCCAGGTCCAGTACTGCCAAATTCTAAATATCGAGCAGTTTTTTCATTTTCTTCATTTCGCCAATTATCCCAGCCATGTGGATGAATATGCTGATCCATCCAAGTGTTAATAAATACTGTATGGGCAAACGGTCGCCATGGACGCCCTAAATAAACATCCGCAGCTTCTTGAGCTCCAGTTAATTTGCATTTTATGAAACAAAAGCCAAATTCATTTTCTTCTGAAGTAGAAGCGGCGGTAATATATCCCTTTCGCAGGCTATGAATCGTACAATCCTCAAATACGGAAACACCTGAACCAAAAATGAAATCGACATGTCCCTCTATATAACAATGTGAAAAATAATGTCTGCCCTTAGATGTGTAAAGAGTGTCTTGGTTTCCTAGTAGCCTTACATTCTTAAACATACATTTGTCCCCAGCTGCATATAGTGCAAGTGCTTGACCTATCTCATCACCGTAACCAGCGACATTCTGAACCGTTAGATGTTCCAATTGAAAGAGATCTGCAAATGCATGGAAAACAGCCGTTTCAAATGTCCCGATTTCAATGCCATTCTCATTTTTCATGCGGGCATATTTACTTCCAGAAATAATTGTTTTATTTTTTCCCGCACCGATGATGCTGATATTAGGTTTGTTTTCAGGTACCGTAATGATTTCCTCGTATATACCTTCTTTAACAGTGATCGTTACAGGTTCTAATGGAAAGACCCGAACCGCATCAATTGCAGCTTGGATCGTTGTGAAATCCCCATCTCCCTTTTGAGAGACGACTAATTTTTGCATATGTGTATCTCCTTTTCTGTTCCCAAATTAATTCTACTGGGCTCTTACGGATTCACGGTATTTACCAGGCGTCGTTCCTTCGATTTTTTTAAAGGAGCGAATGAAATTCTGGGAGTTGTTAAAGTTCAATTTATCTGAGATATCTTTAACAGAGATATCTGTTTCAACAAGCCATTTTTTTGCCATATTGATACGATACATGGATAGATATTCACTAAACGAAATGTTCATTTCTTTTCTAAAAATACTGCTCAAATAGTTCGGGTTATAATGAAGTCTATTTGCAATCATGTCCAGTGTAATATTAGATTCAAATTCTTCATGGATAATATGAACAATGTTTTCTGAAATAGACTTATATTGTGATTCAGCTCGGTCCTCAATTTGTTGAAGAAGCGGGTCAATCACCACTGTAATAAACCATTCCTTCACATCTTCCCTAGATTTCTGTTCATATATCGTTTCAAAAATCGGGCGATTGTCCTCTAAATCCAAAACGTTAATTGCTAAAGTGTGCATCAACTCAATTAAATCACTTAAAAAACGTACTAATGAAATTTGATATTGAACATGATTTAAATCCTCAGAGAAGATTTCATCAATTAACTCATTGAGTAAGTCATATACTTTCTCTTTGTCATTTACCTTGATAGAATCGAAAAGTTCATTTTCAATTCGTTTAGGGAAATAGGTATGCAATCCTTTTCCAATTTCAAGATTTTCAAAAAAGATAATCGATTCAGTACCGAATTTAAGTGTATATTTAAGTGCTTCAAGACTTTCTTTATAACCAGTTCTTGTCTCTAGAACATTTCTAAATGGCTCACTTACCCCAATACTTACTGGGACACTGTATTCTTCTTTCACCTTTTTCTGGATTTTCTCGGCAATATCGTTCACATACTGATTAAACTCAATTTTCGAGTCAATATTGCTTAATAATAGGGTAACCTGTGTTTGCTTATTTACGATTGGTATCATTCGCTCATCACTAGGGATTAGTTCTTCAACAAGTCCATTGATCACAAATAGCAATACGTCTTCTTCCTTTGACTTGTAGGAAGTACCTTCAAAACTATCGATTTGAACCGTAAGAACACTAAGCCAATTAAAATCTAAATTATATCCAAAATATTGCATTCTGCCTTCAAGTTCTTCTTCGGTCACCTTACCAGATAACAGCCGGTGTGTGAAAAATTGTTTTAGCTGATTAATTTGGTTTTGCAATGATTTTTCTAAAATATCGTTTTGCTTTAACATGTCTTTAACGTGATTTTCGATAAAGACGAATTCATTCCTGTCTTTTTGTTCTTCTTTATTGGTGATGGAGTGTAAAATCACATTTTGCAGTTGTTTAATAGGTTGATAGATAATCTTACTCCCAAACAAAGCTAATAATAAGGAAATTCCAGCAATCAACAGGGTAATGGCAAGTGTCAACCATCCGATTGACCTGGACTGAGCTGTTAACTCATTTAGCTCAACGATGGAGACGTAGACCCAGCCATTGTAAAACGATTTTCGATAGGTAAATAGATAATCTGTATTGTCTGATGTAATGTTGAATTGACCAGAGTCGTTTTTAATCGATGTGTTTTCGTTTAGGACATCATGATATTCGAAGGCTTGTCCAATTTTCCCTGTATCATTATGGAGGACAACGTTTTCATTTTCATCCAGAATATAAAATGTTTCCAATGAATCGTCCTTGTGTAAAATATCACGAAAACTACATGTCGGTATATTTGCAATAATCATTCCTGTTTTATTAGATGAGACAACCGGTATTTTCTTAATCAAATTTAAATTATACCCGCAAGCACGAGAGGCTACTTGTTTATACAAAGGGTCCTTCGTGTTCTTTTCTAATAGCCAAACTGAGCTTGTCTTTAGGGAAAGGTACCGATCTGAAAGTTCCTGAAGCTGAGGTTCAGAAAGTCGCTGCAATCCATAATTATTAACAAGCCAGTTGTTTTGGACACTTATTAGTGCAACATCTGTTAATCGAGTATCAAATGTTTGCTGATGACTAAGGTCGTCCCTTAACTGGTTATAAAGTTGGAACTGTCTCGTTGTAAGTGGCTCCCTTAAGGATTCAATTATTTTTGACGAAGATGCTAATTGAGTTAACGACTGATCAACTGACTTAATAACCTGCTCGACATTTGTTTGGATTTGGTACACGCTATGCTCTTTTTCCTTGGCAACATAATTTTCGACAGCAGAAGTAGAACGAATGAATGAAAATATTCCGACAATGATAACCGGTATAATGGCTAAAATACTTACAAATAAAATCATTCTATGGAAGAAACTTCCTGGCAATTTGAATTTCATGTAATCACTCCAAATCTAGTCAAATGTGATGGTATGATTATCATCCTTGTAATATCTCTGTAATATTTGAATGTTCTTCTATTATAGATGTAGTTTTATATAAATTGAATAATCATTATGTCACATTGTATTCATAATATTAGGAAATTCCTTATAAACTCAATGGATAATGGTCCCAGCTAAGAGTAAATTAAATGATTATAGTTATTATCATATGAATATCCTATTATGAAAACAGGAGAGTTGTTATCGTTTTCAAATTTTACTAAATTAGACTGTGAGAAAGGGTGTTCGTTCTTGAATAACACAAAAGTTGAAAAATCACCATTATATTTTGCACAAAAAACCTGCGATACGCTCATGAAAAAATTTATTCCTGAAGAACTTCCTCCAGGTGGAAGATGGCACTATCACCAAGGCGTATTTTTATGTGGAATGGAATTAGTGTATAACAAAACTGGGGAAGAAAAATATTTTGATTATTTAAAGGCATATGTTGATCATAATATCGACGAAAATGGGAACTTATTATTTGCGAGAGATGAATTAGACTCCATTCAAGCAGGATTATTACTGTTCCCATTATATAAGGCTACCGGTCTTAAAAAATATGAATTAGCAGCTAGTCGTTTGCGCAATATCTTTATGACATTAAATCTTACAAGTGAAGGCGGATTTTGGCACAAGGACAAGTATCCATATCAAATGTGGCTAGATGGTTTATATATGGGTGGACCGTTTGCTCTTCACTTTGCACAAGATTTCAATGAGCCCGAATTAATTGAAATGGTCATTCATCAGGAAAAATTAATGCGTAAGTATACAAAGAGTGAAGCAACAGGCCTATATTATCATGGTTGGGATGAAAAGTGCGTTCAGCCATGGGCGCGTCCAGATGGAAAAGCACCAGAAATTTGGGGACGTGCACTTGGCTGGTATGGATTAGCTGTTATTGACATGATTGATATTTTACCAGAAGGTCATCCGCATAAGGAAGAGTGGATTGCATTTATTCAAGATTATGTTCGTGACATTGTGAAATATCAGGATGAGAAGACCTGCTTATGGTATCAAGTCATTGATAAAGGAGACCATGAAGGCAATTGGCTTGAGACTTCAGCTTCTAGTCTATTTGTGTATGTTATTGCAAAAGCCGTTTCAAAAAAATATGTGGGTGAGGAATTTGCTGCACATGCTCTCAAAGCGTATGAAGGGTTGCTCAAATATAAAATCCAAGAAACTGAAGAAGGCAGCCTTATTATTGATGATATTGTAGTCGGTACTTCAATTGGAGTATATGATTATTATATTAATCGTGAGCGAAGCCATAATGACTTACATGGTGCAGGTGCTTTTATCATGGCAAGTATGGAAATGGAGAAATTGCAAACTGAACATCTGGGGGTTAAGTAATAAATGAAAAGATATGCGGTTTGTGGATTAAGTAACCGGGCATTAAAAATGTTTATTCCACCATTAGTAGAAAAGTTCGCAAAGCAAAGTGAGATTGTCGGTTTATTAGATAGTGATGAGTATCGGGTTAAATTATGTAAGGAAAAATTTACTGTCTTGGCAGATACACCATCATACCAGCCCGATCAAATCGATCAAATGATTAGGGAAACGAAGCCGGATTGTATGATTGTTGTAAGCCGTGACAATACACATATAGATTATATTTTAAAAGCACTCGAACATGATGTGGATGTCATTACCGAGAAGCCAATGGTTACAACTGCTATCGATGCAGCAAGAGTGATTGAAGCAGAGAAAGCTAGTAATGGCAAAGTAACTGTAGCGTTTAATTATCGATATAGTCCATACCACAGGAAAATTAAAGAGCTAGTATTAGAAGGAAAAATCGGCCGTGTAACTTCAGTTGATTTAAATTGGTATATTGACACCTATCATGGTGCAAGTTACTTCAAGCGTTGGAATCGGAAGCGGGAATTCTCGGGCGGGCTATCTATCCATAAGTCAACACATCATTTTGATCTTGTAAATTGGTGGATTGATCAATATCCCGAAGAGGTTTTTGCACATGGTGCATTACATTATTATGGACCTAACGGAGAACTTAACCCAGATCCTACAACAGATAACCGATACTGTGGCACCTGTCATGTAAGAGACAATTGTGATTATTATCAAAGATGGAATCCTCGTGAATTTTCAGAGGCAGTGGAAGATGATCATTTAATGGGTGAACATAAGGAAAATAACTACACCAATTACCGTCCAGATGCTTGTATTTTTGATTCCGAGATTAACATTGAGGATACGTATGCGGCGACAGTAAAATATAATAAAGGTGCTCTATTAAGCTATTCCATTAATTTCTCAACTCCGTTCGAAGGTTATCGCTTAGCCATTAATGGAACAAAAGGAAGAATTGAAACACAAGAGTTCCATGCACCAAGCAGGGTTCCATTTGAAGTTCCTGAACAAACAATCGATTTTTATCCGTTATTTGGCTCAAAGGAAATCATTCATGTTGTTAAAACAGCGGGTGGTCATGGAGGAGGGGATCCTGTATTAATTCACGATCTTTACCAAGGAATTGATCCGCGCCGCCATTATGAAATATTAGCAGGTGCTGAAGCAGGAGCTTATTCTATCGCACTTGGAGAAGCGGTTTGGAAATCCGCCAATGAACATAAACCAATTTCCATTGAAAAATTATTAAATAGTTATCAAGGACAAATATAAGAAAAACAGCATTAGAAAGGGGACAGATTTATGCTAGGAGGATTGGATAGTCCATTTTATCGTTGGTGTGGAGCTATATCACGTTTAGTTTATTTGAATTTGTTATGGCTGCTTTTTACAGCAATGGGTTTAGTTGTTGCAGGATTTGTACCTGCAACTGTGGCCTTATTTGCAGTAACTAGAAAGTGGATAAAGGGAGAAGAGGATATTCGTGTTTTCTCAACTTTTTGGAGTGTGTATAAAAAGGAATTTTTAAAATCCAACCTCTTGGGACTGACCCTTTTTGCAACAGGATATATTCTTTATGTTGACCTTGTGTTTCTCCCGACCACAAGCACAGTATATATTGTAGTTCGATATGCATTAATCGCGATTTGTTCAGTTTTTATTGTCATACTACTTTATATTTTTCCAATCTATGTCCACTTTAATGGAAATATAAAAACCTATTTGAAACACGCAGTGATGTATGGATTATCCTACCCACTAGTAACGTTTGCTATGGTGATAGGAATTATCATACTTTATGTCGGATTCACCTATGTCCCATCACTTATTCCATTCTTAAGTGCAAGTGTACTAGCCTACCTTATCATGTGGCTTTCTTTAAAAGTATTTGCAAGAATTGAAGAAAAAGTAAACGGAAAAATTGAAGTAAAACAAGAAAAGAGCGAACCTAGTTTTAGATGAAGATGACGAACGGGATGAGGTGCTTAAATGATTAATCTAGGTATTCGAGCTCATGATATAAAAGCAAGTTCCTTGGATGAACTGGTTCAAATAATTGCGGATAAAGGATTATCATCTGTGCAATTAGCATTGGCAAAATCGTTTCCAGATCTTAATACAGGTTTGGGCAGTCTTTCACCTGGTTTGGGAATATATATTGGCAAGGCTTTTCAACAAAAACAAGTCGAAATAGCCGTACTAGGCTGCTATATTAATATGATACATCCAGACCTAGTCGAACGCGAAAAAGTATTGGAACGTTTTAAGGAGCATATCCGTTTTGCAAAGGATTTTGGTTGTAGTGTCATCGGAACAGAAACGGGCAATATCAATGCAAAAATGGGTTTTACGGTAGATAATTTTCAAGAGAAACCATTTGTGGATGTCATCGAAAGCGTGAAGGAGCTTGTTAAGGAAGCTGAAAAATTTGGTGTCATTGTCGGGATTGAGGCGGGAGTCAATCATCCTGTATATAGCCCAATCCTATTAAAACGATTATTAGATGAAGTTGATTCAAATAATCTGCAAATCATCTTTGACCCAGTCAATTTATTAACAGCAGAAAATTACAATCATCAGGATGAAATTTTCAGGGAAGCGATTGAACTTTTTGGAGATCGAATCATCATTGTTCATTGTAAAGATTTTGTGATCGAAGAAGGAAAGTTGAAGTTTGCATCTCCAGGTAAAGGGGACTATTAAACTATGACTTAGTCATGGAGTTAATTAAGCCCAAAAAACCGCATATCCAATTTCTCCTAGAAAGCACGACAGAACCTTTTATAGATGATAGTATTGCATTTTTACAAGAAAAGTATGAAAATGCTTAGTATGGGGTAATTTTCCCAAAATTCACATCTTGCTGAAGGGACGTAAAGGCTTTGAGGGAAAAAGGAAAGGTAAAAGAATTATTTTTGGAAATGAGTACTGCTGAAAAAGCAAAGTATATTTGGGAGTATTATAGATATTACCTATTTGCTTTTTTATTAGTGGTCATCGTGACTGTCTTTCTAGTAAACGATATGGGGGAAAAGAAGGAGCCAGCACTTTCAATTTTTGTTTTAGGCGATTTAGTAGATTCTGATGAGATAAATAAAATCGCCCAAAAGCTAAATGAAGAAATTCTTTCGGATGAGGAAAGAAAAACACATGAAGTTTCGATTCAGGTTATCCCATATGCACCAGACGCTGCAGATTTCAGTATGGTAATGGCTGCTTTACAAAAGGTTACTGGGGAAATCTCAACAGGAGCTTTGGATGTTTTATTTATTGATCGAAAACAGTTTGAAATGATGAATCGTGACCAATATTTTTATAGTCAAAATGAATTGGTAGATGGTAGTCTTCCGATTGATGAAGAATTATTATTTTTTGATTCCAAGCATCAAACAACTGGAATTGACATTTCAGCAGTACCACTATTTAATGAGGCAATAGATGATTCAGATATGGTAATGGGAGTGCCAGTAAATTCTAAAAAAATAGATAAAACAAAAGAACTTTTTAATGTTTTATTTATGAATTAAATTATATTTATATTAACAAGTTTGATATATTAGGAATTATTTTAATAGAGTGGCAATAATATTAGGAGGCTATATCCATGGAACATTTAAAACAACTAGTTGAAGCATTAAAAAACGACAACGTTTCCGATTATGCGGGAGATGTGAAAGTATATGAAAAATCTTTAACACAGCATGACAATGTAAGCCTTGTCATGATAAGAGACCAACAACAAAAATGGATCCTTGCATTAGGTGAAGGTGCTTTATTTGATGAACTAGAGGGTACAGTGATTGCAGAAAATGGAAAAGCATGCCCACTAACACATGAAAACCGTCTTGTATTAAATCGTCATTTTGACTATACGGTTCCGAGAGCTTTCGGTACAAAAATTGCAACGATGGGTCTAGGTGACCGTCTAGGACTTGCTTCTCCAGGACATATTGAAACCGTTCGAGATCATAACGTGAAACCGATTCTTGCTCAACAAAGTATTCGTGAATTAACATTGACAAATCGTACAATGAATGATGTTATTGATGCTGCTAGCTTTGCGGTTTTCCAAGAAGGGTATACTGGTGGTTTTGGTGCGGATGGCGACCACTTAAAAGAAGAAGAAGATATTAAAATGGCCTTGTCACTTGGTATGTCAATGCTTACTCTAGACTGCTCAGATCATATTCAAAACCGTGTAGAAGGCTTGACAGAAGACGAAATCAGCTCTGAATTTGATGGCCTTCCAAAAGAAACGAAGAATCATTATAATGGACTATATGTAAATAAAGAATTCGATGTAAACGGCCTCAACATCGTATTTGAAGAAAAAGTAGTGAAGAAATTCGCATTGTTATACGGAAAGGCTTTGGACTATATGGTTCATATTCATGACACATATATTGTAAAAGCAGATCGCGCTATCGATTTTGAAATTTCAATTGACGAAACCGAAACAGTTACATCACCAGCAGCCCATTTTTTTGTCGCAAATGAACTTCAAAACCGAGGGGTAACTGTTACAAGCCTTGCTCCAAGATTCTGTGGCGAATTCCAAAAAGGAATCGACTATATTGGAGATATCGAACAATTTGAAAAAGAATTACGCGAACATGCGCTAATTGCAGAATACTTTGGCTATAAACTCAGTATCCACTCTGGCAGTGATAAATTTACTGCGTTCCCAATTATCGCAAAATATACAAACGGCGTTCTTCACGTGAAAACAGCTGGAACAAACTGGCTGGAAGCGGTTCGTGTAATTGCGGAGGTACACCCTGACCTTTACAGAAGAATGCATGCATATGCACTAGAACATTTAGATGAGGCATTAAAGTATTATCATATTACTCCAGATATGAGTACGATTGTTCCTCTTGATACCGTTTCAGATGCTGATCTTCCTGAATATATGAATAATGATGCGGCAAGACAAGTTATTCATGTAACATACGGTATATTATTAACAGCGAAAGATGAAGATGGAAACTTTATTTTTAAAGATGAATTCTTCCAAACATTAAATGAAAGAGAAAATGAATTCCGCCAAGGACTAGTTAAGCACATTGGCAAGCACGTTGAATTATTAGAACTATAATAAAAAAAGCAATTGGTGCAGTTAAATGCTGCATGTCCAATTGCTTTTTTGTTACATATAAGGATGTACGCCCTTTGCAACTTCTTGTACGATGGATGCAATGGATGATATTTGTTGATCGTCTAAGTTAAAAGACTCTTTGATTTTCGTTTCTAGGTTGCTTGTAATTCTGCGTTTGCCAACTTCGACAAGGGCAATTAGTGCAAAGCTGCAATTTACAGCTTTAGCAAAATCACGTTGAGTCATGTTGTTTCTTTTGCGTAAAAATTTAACGATATCTTTGTTAATCCCAGGCATTTTTACACACTCCTTACCTATGGCATTTTACAAGTGAATACAAAAGACTTAAAAATCTATTATTCTATGATATTCACAATATTACCATCATATATAAAATTCGTCTAGGCAGGTTTTTCATTGCCTATGGATTAGAAAAGCTGTAGAACATATCTACAGCTTTTCAATATTTTATTAGTTATCTCCGTATAGTCGGCGTGCAGCATGATTGGTTGGGCCAACATATTCATTTAGCTGGAAAGAATGACGAATGGCAGCTGTGATGAATTTTTTCGCTTCATAGATCGCTTCCTTCACATCTAAACCTTTTGCAAGTCCAGCCGCGATTGCTGCTGAGGATGTGCAGCCAGCACCGTGTGTAAATGTTGTTTCAAAACGGTCACCTTCAAGAATCTCTAGTTCATTTCCGTCATATAAAACATCAACTGCTTTTTCATGCTTTAACTTTCCGCCACCTTTAATAAGTACATGTTTTGCACCAAGGTCATGAATCTTTACAGCAGCTTCTTTCATTTGATCAACAGTCGTAATAGAACCGATGCCACTTAACTGTCCTGCTTCAAAAAGATTCGGAGTAATGACCGTAGCAATAGGTGTAAGAAGTTCTCTAATTGCAACCGCATGGTCTGGGAACATGACTTCATCTTCCCCTTTACATACCATTACAGGGTCTACTACGAATTTTTGTAAATTATGTTTTTTTGCTGCATCCGCAGCAATTTCAATAATATCAACAGTTGGAAGCATACCAGTCTTTGCCGCATCTACACCAATACCATCAAGAATTGTTGCCAATTGAGCTTTGATGATATCTTTTTCAACCGGAAATACTTGGTGATTCCAACGATTATTCGGATCCATTGCAACAATTACAGTTAAGGCAGACATTCCAAAAACCCCGTACTCCTGGAAAGTCTTTATGTCAGCTTGAAGCCCAGCTCCACCACTACTATCGGAACCTGCAATTGTTAACGCTTTTGGTAAACTCATGTTTGAAACCCCCATCTAAAAAAAGTTTGACATGTATTATTATATATCAAATGTCAAGAATAGATATATTCTTGTCGAAAAATATCGAGTTTACAATATAAGGAAGGTATAAATGTTTGATTTAGTAATAAATAATTTGATACAATACTTTGATGTAAGAGAAAAAGTGTAATTCGATCCTAAACACATTCATATCTTGCAAATATTAATGATAGGTGGTCGAAAAATAATGGCAGAAACAAAACCTTATCGAGTATTACTTTATTATCAGTATGTAACAATTGAAAATCCAGCAGAATTCGCAGCAGAGCATCTTGCTGTCTGTAAAGAAATTGGTTTAAAAGGTCGTATTTTAGTAGCGACTGAAGGGATTAATGGAACGGTTTCCGGTACAATTGAACAAACTGACAAGTATATCGAAAAAATGAGAAATGATTCTCGTTTTGCAACTATGCCTTTTAAAATTGATGAGGCAGATGGACATGCTTTTAAGAAAATGCATGTTAGACCTCGCCCTGAGCTAGTAAACCTAAGCCTTGAGGACGATATTAATCCACTTGAATTAACTGGTAAATATTTAAGCCCACAAGAGTTTTATGAAAAAATGCAGGATCAGAATACAATCATTCTGGATGCCAGAAATACGTATGAATTTGATTTAGGACATTTCAGAGGAGCTATTAGACCAGATGTTGAAACCTTCCGTGACCTGCCACAATGGGTACGTGAAAACAAAGATATGTTAGAAGGTAAAAAGATTTTAACTTACTGTACTGGCGGTATTCGATGTGAAAAATTTTCTGGCTGGCTAGTAAGAGAAGGCTTCGAGGATGTTGGCCAGCTTCATGGCGGTATCGCCACTTACGGAAAAGATCCTGAGGTACAAGGTGACCTTTGGGATGGTCAATTATATGTATTCGACGAAAGAATTGCCGTTCCGGTAAACCAAAAGGAACACGTAATTGTAGGGAAAGACCATTTTACTGGTGAACCATGTGAACGCTATGTAAACTGTGCGAACCCTGATTGTAATGAACAAATTCTATGTTCTGAAGAAAATGAGCATAAATATTTAAGAGGCTGCACACATGAATGTCGTGTTCACCCGCGTAACCGTTATATTGAAGAAAATGGTTTAACACAGGAAGAAGTTGCTGAGCGATTACAAGCTTTAGAAAAAGAATTGGTTCAACAATAAGCAAGACAACCACAGTGAAAAGTAATCACTGTGGTTTTTTATTTCATGTTCTGGGAACACTTTAATGGCAATTTTCTGGTACAATATAGTAATAGAAGGGAGAGAATCTGTGAAATTTATTACATCCCATCCGTATATTGTGATATTGAGAAAAATTGAGTGGAATGAACAAAAATATATCGAAACACAGCATCAACTGCGATTGTTCGAAGACAGAATTCTTTCTTCTGCAAATGAATTTCAACTAGACAATGTGTATGATGTATCCCACCGAACAAGCTTTTTATATCTCCACACAAATCAAGGAGTATTCTCCTATCAGATAAAAGAAGATCCTATTAAATTTATGAATGCTTTTAAAGGTTTAAAGCAAATATGAGGTGAGACTTTTGGAAATCGATAAAATTGTCAATGTTGTCCAAAATCGAACTCCATCCATATTAGGCCTTGGTGAATTTAAACGCTTTTCTATTCTTCTTCCTTTGATAAAAAAAGATAATGATGTTCATATTCTTTTTGAGGTTCGTTCAAACCAACTAAGAAGGCAGCCAGGTGAAATTTGCTTCCCCGGGGGAAAAATGGACCCAACTGATAAAGATGAAAAGCATACTGCAATAAGGGAAACGATGGAGGAGCTAGGCGTAAAAGAAAATGGGATTACAGATGTAAGTCCACTGGATTATTTTGTATCACCGTTTGGTACGATTATTTATCCATTTGTTGGTATGATAAACAATCCTGATGAAATCCGGCCAAATCCAGCTGAAGTTGGCGAGGTGTTTACTGTACCCCTGTCATTTTTTCTGTCAAATCCACCACAGATATTTAAAGTGAAATTTCATGTGGAGCCAGAGGAAAACTTTCCATTCAACGATATCATTGGCGGAGAAAATTACAATTGGCAGGTAAAGGGTATGGATGAATGCTTCTATTATTACCAAGACCGTGTAATTTGGGGCTTAACAGCCGGAATCCTTAAACATTTTATTGAGGTCATTGGAAAAAGCCCTAAGTAGGGCTTTTTTTGTTACTTTGTAAATTTTAAATCTAGTTTCCAAGTAATCCACGAATTTTTTCTTTCACTCTATGACTTACATCCCTAATGTCCTTTTTCGCCTCATCTAATACAAGCTTCCATTTTGCACTTTCTTCTTTTAATGCTTCTTCAACTTTTTCGGCTTTTTCTTTTATTTCTTCTTTCGTGATTGTTTTGCTGTTCCTTTGTCCGGAAAGCTTCGCATTTACCGAGACGACATCAAAGGAATCTACATCCATAGTTGGGAGCATTTCATCCATAATTCCCTTAAATAATGGAACAATATAGTCCGAGCTGCTTCCGCGTAAATAATGGTCTTTGTCTGTTTTATCATATCCTAACCAAACAGCGCCAACGAAATTAGGAGTATATCCTACAAACCATTGATCCTTTGTCCCATTAATACCTGCATAAGGAAGTTGTGTGGAACCTGTTTTTCCAGCTAATTCAACCCCGGGGATTTTCGTTCCCTTACCTGAACCCGTTTCAACAACATTTAAGAGCATGGAGGTCATATCATCGGCTACTTTCTTAGAAGTAACTCGTGTTGTTTTATGCTTATGTTCTGCAATCACATTTCCAGTTGGCCCAACAATTTTTGAAATCAAATGTCCATCTGCCCGTTTTCCATCATTTGCAAATGTAGAATAGGCCTCGGCAAGCTGTAATGGTGAAATCCCTTTATGCATGCCGCCAAGTCCAATTCCAAGGTATTTATCTTCTTCTGTATAAGGAATACCAAATCTCTGTAAAGAATTAAGTCCTTTTTCGATACCAATTTGGTCTAACAGCCAAACTGTCGGTGCATTTAGGGAATGCTCGAGTGCCTCATACATTTTTACTTCACCTTGGTATGTTTTTGAAAAATTCTCTGGTGTGTAGTCTCCATATGTTTTCAGTTCATCAACTAGTACTGAGGTGACCTCATAGCCTTCTTCAAGTGCAGGGGTATATACGGCTAATGGTTTAATCGTTGAACCAGGCTGTGCTTGCAAATGGGTCGCACGATTAAAACCGCGGAATACATGATCACCGCGACCTCCAACTAAACCAAGCACTCCCCCAGTTTCGGGATGCAGCAAAACAGCGCCACTTTGCACGAGCACATCTCTGCCTTTTGGAAAAAGGTAATCCTTTTTATAAACTGCTTCAAGAGAGGTTTGAATATGTTGATCCATTTCTGTATAGATTCGGTACCCGCGTGTCAGGATTTCCTCTTGTGTGAGGCCATATTTTTTAATGGCTTCATCAAGAACGGCATCTACATAATAAGGATAGCTCCTTTCAATATAACTGCCGCCACCATCCTCAAGCTTGATTTCTTCATTTTTTGCTTGGGCATATTCTTCATCAGAAATCATGTTTAATTCATGCATTTTTAGTAGTACAGTATTTCTTCGTTTAGTAGCTCCGTCATAATTTTTATACGGATTTAATGCTGAAGGCGATTGTAGAACTCCAGCCAACATTGCAGCCTCACTTATCGTTACATTTTCAATATTTTTATTAAAATATTTTTTTGAGGCTTGGCTAATTCCCCATGAACCATTTCCAAAGAATACCTGATTCAAATACATTTGCAGTATTTCATCCTTGGAATAATGCTTTTCAATTTCTAATGCTAAAAAGAGCTCCTCAATTTTCCGCTTATAAGTTTGTTCAGGTGAGAGTAGTGCATTTTTTGTCAGCTGCTGAGTAATTGTACTGCCTCCACCTGTAATTCTTCCTGCAAATAGATTATTGAAAAAGGCACGCATGATTCCTTTTACATCAAAGCCATTATGGCTATAAAAGCGTTCATCCTCAATTGCAACGACTGCATTTTTTACATGGTCAGGAAGCTCTTCAACTAATACACCTTCCGTTCGATTGGTCACAATATTTGTTGCAACAGCATCGTCTTTATCATAAATAACAGTTGCTTGCCGCAAACCATCCTTCAGTGACTGAACGTTTGCTTGACTTGCCATGAAAGCAAAGAAAAGCATCGATACTAAAATAAAAACTAACATAGTCAGCAATATAATTTTCGTGAGATGCTTTTCACGCCAAAATCGTTTAATAGAATCCCAGACTCGTTTTATATACGGCATTATTTTTTCAAATAAACCCCTCATACTTGTTTCTCCATTCGTTAGAATACTGAACTTATATTGTATAACAGTTTTTAGGATATGAGTAATATAATATAATTTATGTGTAGTGAAAAGCCTTTTTAAAAAGTATGATTAAATTATAGAGTTGACGGGAGGGTTATATAGATGGACAAACAAAAATTATTTATTAACGGAAAATGGGAGGAAGGGTTCGAGCACGAGGAATTACGATCACCCTATAATCAAGAATTAATCGCTATGATCCCATTAGCCACGAAAGAACAAGTAGAGAAAGCAATTGAAAGTGCGCAACAAGCAACACAAACCATGAGAAATTTAACGACATTCGAACGCGCTCAAATCCTTGAAAAAGTGTCAGACCTGTTTACCGAAAGATTAGAAGAATGTGCTCTCATTCTAGCAGCAGAAAATGCAAAACCATTAAAAGCTGCAAGAGCCGAAATCATCAGAACTGCTGAAACGTATAAATTTGCAGCAGAGGAAGCTAAGCGACTTCACGGGGAAACGGTACCACTTGATGCCGCAAAAAGCGGGAAAGGTCGATTTGGCTATACCAAAAGAGATCCACTCGGTGTTATTGCCGCTATCACACCCTTTAATTTTCCTTTTAATTTAGTGGCGCATAAGCTTGGACCAGCCTTTGCGGCAGGTAATACAGTCGTATTAAAGCCTGCTTCACAAACACCCCTAAGTGCCATTATGACGGCTAAATTATTTGATGAAGCTGGCTTACCAAAAGGAGCTCTTAATGTAGTAACAGGTAAGGGCAGGATCATAGGAGATCATCTTGTTCAGGATCATCGTGTGAAAATGGTTACTTTCACAGGAAGTGTACCAGTCGGAACACGAATTAAAGAAAAAGCGGGACTTAAGCGTGTGACATTGGAATTAGGTTCCAATGCTGCTGTTATTATTGATAGTGCAGATGATCTGGATGCAGTAGCTGCTCGTTGTGCAGAAGGAGCATTCAATTTTGCAGGCCAAGTTTGTATTTCTGTTCAACGTGTATACGTGAACGAAGAATTATATGAAGACTTTATCAAAAAAATAAAATACTACACCAGCAGATTAGTTCTTGGAGATCCAAAATCAGAGGAGACAGACATGTCAGCTCTGATCCATCCAAACGAAACTGTTCGAATTGAAGACTGGGTAAAAGAAGCTAAAGAAGCTGGAGCAATCGTTGTTCACGGTGGAAAGCGGGAAGGCTCTGTTTTTCAGCCGACGATATTAGTGAATACCGCTGAAAATCTAGCTGTTTCCTGTAATGAAGCATTCGGACCGATTGTGTCTGTTAATTCCTATAAATCATGGGATGAGGCTATTAAGCTTGTAAATACTTCCGAATATGGCTTACAGGCGGGAGTCTACACCACAAATATTCAAAAGGCATTTGAAGCTGCCGATCGATTAGAGGTGGGAGGAGTTATAATTAATGATATTCCAACCTTTAGAGTAGATAATATGCCATATGGTGGGGTTAAAAACAGTGGTGTTGGCAAAGAAGGGATAAAATATTCTACTGAGGAAATGACTGAGTTAAAATTTGTATCATTTAAACTATAAATGGAAAAAGCCTACAGCTAACACTGTAGGCTTTGACATTCTATGAGACTAGTTTCCTTTTCTTTTCAGGCTTAAGAGCAAATAAACCGCCAATTAAAAACGTACCACTAATAAAAAAAACAGAAAAAATACCAGCCCAAGAGCCTACTAAACCAAAAAAGACTGGGGCAATCAACTGTGACAATCGATTAGAAGCAAGCCGTAATCCGAGAACCTCACCTGTTCTAGATTTTGGTGATGCATTATAGGTAGTTGTCATTGAAAGTGGTTGGCCGCATCCGAGTCCAAGTCCCATGATGGCACTTAAGGCACCTAATAAAATCACATTACCGGTAAACGGTACTAATAAGAATGAAATTCCTGCCATAAAGACGGAAGCAATTAATACACTGTCCCTTCCAAATCTTAGTGTCAGTGCTGGTAAAAAAAATCGAACAAATATAATTGCAAAGCCTTGAACTGCGATAATCCAACCAATCATGGATGTAGAAATACCATACTGCTTTGCAAAGAGAGGAAAATAAGCAATGAAAATATCCTTGGAATATAAAACCAGAGCACTGGCAATTAATGCCTTACGTAAAATTGGGATTTTTAATAAGCTTACTGATGCATTTAGGCTAACCTTTTTAATATCTTTGTTTCTCTTAATAACTGGAATAAAAACCGCCATTACTAACGGAACGATAATGATAAAAATCGAGACAAAGAATACTGATGAATATGAAATATGCTCTCCCATGTAGCCTGCAATTACCGGTCCAATCATAGAGCCAAAAGCAACCGCCATTCCAAAATAACTATAATAACGGTCCCGGTTATTTTCATTAGAGATGTTTCCTAAAAGATTTTGAAGTGATACCGTTATGAAAATAGTTGAGACACCTACAATTAATTGAGAAATATACAATGAAAACAAGGTCGGGAAGAAATAGGGTATCGCCAAACCAGTTGCAACCCCTAACAGTCCTATTATAACTGGTAATCGATCCCCAATCTTATCGGCAACCCTTCCAGCATAAATCGCAAATATTAATGGGAAAAATGCATATACAGCCGTCAACATCCCGACATCGAATGTTGAAGCACCCATATCTGTAGCATACAAAGAGATAATCGCCCTAGTCATATTCATTACGGTTTGAAAAAATAAAATGATTAACAAAATAACATTTACAACCATTTGGATTACCCTCTCACTCTGTTAATTTAAAAATTAACGATACTTTAGAAGCCGTTTATTAAAAATATAGTATACTGATACATATAAGTAAAATACTGTATTTTGATAGTTAGCCATAATCAAAATCAATATCTAATTAAGGGGAATATTATGAGAAGTCAGGATTGGGAAATCTTAAAGTTTTTATTTGAAAACAAAAATATTACAAAAACAGCTCAAAGCTTATATCTTTCTCAACCAGCACTTACAAACCGAATACAACAAATTGAAAAGGAATTTGGTACAAAAATTATTAACAGAGGCAGAAGAGGAGTCCATTTCACACCACAAGGAGAATATCTGGCAAAGTGTGCAGAAGAGATGGTTCGAACACTACAAGAAATAAAAGAAAATATATCAAATATGGACAATCAAGTTGCAGGAACGATTAAGTTTGGTGTTTCTAGTTATTTTACAAAGTATAAGCTTCCCAAGCTATTGAGGCTTTTTAAAAATCAGTATCCCAATGTTGAATTTCAGGTTACAACCGGGTGGAGCAGAGATATGTTTAATGCCTTATATAAAAAGGATGTGCACATTGCATTTGTACGCGGAGATTATCATTGGCAAGGGCAAAAACAGCTATTATTTGAGGAGCAACTGTGTATTGCCTCAAAAAACGAAGTCAATGTGGAAGAACTTCCGTATTTGCCAAGAATCGATTACAAAACTGATAATTTACTAAAATCCCTCGTTGATAATTGGTGGTCAGAGAACTTCTCAAAACCACCGATGATTACGATGGAGGTGGATCAGGTTGATACCTGTAAGGAAATGGTGGCGAATGGGTTAGGATATGCGATTATGCCAGGAATGATATTAAATGATATGGAAGGAATATATAAAATTAATCTGAAAGATCAAGATGGGTTGCCACTCCTTCGTAAAACTTGGATGTTTTACCATGATGAGGCACTCGAATTAAATGTTATACAAGCATTTGTCACATTTATTAAAAGCTTAAAGCAGTTTTGACAGAAGAGCTGCGAGCGAATTCATCGCAGTAATTTAGCTCTAATGGAATGGCTGTCCTTTAAATGGTACTACATAAATAAAATAGAAGCCCAGTTTAATAACGGGTTCCTGTTAACTATCAAAACATTAAAAATGTAAGATAAAATGAGTGCCAATTTGGCATACATTTTATCTTACAAAAGTGCTTAGAAACATAAGAAATCCTATCCTTAATTGAATACCCAGTGATATTTAAAATAAGCGGAGATATTTCCGTTAAATACAGACTAGAGCTCTTTTCGGGGTTTATAGGGGGAAATTTTCCGCTTATGCAAAGAAAAATCCCCAATTTTTACGTTACTTGAGTCAATAGGGGAAATTTCTCCTCTTATTTACGCTATTTTTTAGCCTATTTACAAATTAAGAGGAATTTCTCACTCTATTTTTTTAAAATCCGGTGCGTAAGCTGCCCCCCTAACCTCTTTTCCAATCAAAAATGGCTCGGTGAACTGAGCCACCTTATTTTTAATTGCAAAAACAGATACAAGAAGCAGTACAAAATGGGCTACATTTTCGGGTTTTGCGACAGGAAACGGAACCCGTTACCAGTTTAACACCCTTTTATTCATAAAGGGTATTTTTTATCTCAAAAATAGTTTATCAATGTTCTTGATTAATTCTGACTATTCAGCATAAAATGGGTATTAAGGTCCTATTATATTGATGGTAGAAGGGAATGTATCCATCATGAGAGTTACTTTACAAACAAAACTTCTTGTACTGATCATATCATTACTATTATTTGTTATTGTTTTTTTAACGGTTATCTTTTCGTATTTTGAGTCAAAACAAACCGAGCATAATATGGGCCAGCTAGCTTTACAGGTCGCCACTACGGTTTCTTTTATGCCAGACATTCAAGAAGCATTTGATTTGGAAGATCCCTCAGAAATTATCCAACCTATAGTTGAACAAATACGCGAAGAAGTAGGGGCAGAATTTATCATTGTAGGAAATAAGGATAGCATTCGTTACTCCCATCCGCAAGAATGGAAAATAGGAAAAAAGATGGTTGGCGGAGATAATGATGAAGCTTTAATAGATGGTGAGTATTATACATCCAAGGCTATTGGCTCCTTAGGCCCTTCTTTACGAGGAAAAGCACCCGTTTTTGATAAAGAAGGCAATATCATTGGTATTGTATCGGTAGGATTCATGCAAGAAGATATACGCGCAGTCATCTCAAACCGATTAATTAAATATAGCATGATTGCCTTTTTCGTGTTGTTACTTGGAATTGGTGGAGGGGTCCTCCTAGCAAAAAATATCCGTAAAGATATTTTAGGGCTCGAGCCGCATCAAATTGCTTCCTTATATAGAGAGCGAAATGCCATTTTATATTCCATAAAAGAAGGGATAATCGCTGTTGATGAATATGGTAAAATAACATTAACAAACAATACTGCAAAAAATTTTCTCGGCATTACAGATGACTCTATTAATCAACCTATTGAAGATGTGGTTCCAAACACTGAGATGTATCGGGTTTTACATTCAGGATTGCTCGAAAGCGATCAGGAAATGCTTCTAAAGGACAGAGTTGTCATTGTAAACAGGACACCGATTATTGAAAAAGATAGAATTGTAGGAGTAGTTGCAAGTTTTAGAGATAAAACAGAAATTACGAAAATGGTCAATACTCTATCGGAAGTTCGAAAGTATTCTGAGGACTTACGTGCACAAACACATGAATTTACAAATAAGTTGTATGCGCTATCAGGTTTACTGCAGTTAGGTGAATATCAGGAGGCAATCGAGTTTATTCAATTGGAATCCTCTAATCACCAAATTCAAAGCAGAATTCTATTCGAACAGATACTTGATCATAAAGTACAAGCTATATTGCTCGGTAAGATCGGGAAAGCTTCTGAGCATAAAATTAACTTTACAATCGATCCGAATAGTTTTTTAAAACCGCTTCCAAAACATGTTGACTTATCTAAGTTAATTACGATTTTAGGAAATATTATTGACAACGCATTTGAAGAAGTAATGAAAAACAATGGTAAAAAAGAGGTAGCTTTTTTCACAACTGATATTGGCAATGACATTGTTTTTGAGGTGGCAGATACAGGAAATGGCATCGATTTTGTAAAACAGCCTAATATTTTTTCAAAAGGATTTTCGACCAAAGACGGAAAAAATCGGGGATTTGGTTTAGCGAGTGTTAAGCAAGTTGTGACTGAATTAAATGGGACAATTGAAATAAATAACGGGAATGGTGGAGGAGCCGTTTTTTCAATCTTTATTCCTAAGGAAATGAAAAATGTTGGCTAAGGGGTGAATAATGTGATTAGAGTTGCAATTGCAGAAGATGATTTCCGAGTTGCATCGATTCATGAAAGATTTCTGATGAAAATCGAAGGTGTTCAAGTAGTAGGTAAAACATTGACGGGAGAAGAAACTCTTAAGCTACTAGCAAAAGAAAATGTAGAATTATTGCTCCTCGACATTTATATGCAGGATCAACTTGGAACTGATTTACTGCCTATTATTAGAAGAGATTTTCCGCATATAGATGTCATCATGATTACGGCAGCTACGGAAAAAGAATTGGTTGAACGATCCTTACGAAATGGAGTTATCGACTATATCATAAAACCCGTAACACTTGATCGATTTATTTCAACACTTGAAAATTATAAAAAGCGAAGAGAGTTATTAGATGTTGAATCTGAGGTTAATCAACATGTAATAGATTCAGTTTTCGGGCACTCCGCACAAACGGTTAAACATAATGAGGGTATGCCAAAAGGTATCGATCCCTTAACCCTGCAAAAAGTAATCGAAATTATGAAAACGGTTGTAGAAGGTATTTCCGCAGAAGAGATGGGTGAAAGAATGGGTGCTTCTAGAACAACGGCTAGACGGTATTTAGAATATATCATCTCAACTGGAGGGGCTACGGCGGAATTAGAATATGGAATCGTAGGCAGACCAGAGAGAAAGTATCGGCTTCTCTCGTGATTTAGTACAAAGGTATAAAAAACGTTGAATGAACACAAAGAACCTAGGGGAAACTCCTCAGGTTCTTTTTCAGTTTTAAGAGTAATGGACAATTATGAAGTAATCGTGAACAAAATGAACTTAATGTTCAAAAAATATGTTAAATTCATTAAATTGGAAACGGTTACAAATTTGAAGATGTCAGATATGATTTCTATATTAAAGGAATTGGATAACCTTTAATACTTATTAAAAAGAGAAGGGGGATTTTTATGAAGAAAATACTTTCAATTCTTTCGATCCTTTTAGTGTTATTTGTAGCAGCTTGTTCCAACAGCTCAACATCAAATAACTCGGGTGAAAAAGGAAATGAGCCAGAAAAATCTGGAGATAATGAAGCTGCGGAAAGCTGGGCGCCTGAAAAAGCCATTGAAATTGTGGCTCCAGCCGGAGCAGGTGGCGGTTGGGATACAACTGCACGTATGGCTGCAAAAGTTTTTGAAGATGAAAAGATTATTGAGCAAGGGCTAGGGGTAGTTAATAAGCCTGGAGGTGGAGGCGCAGTTGCTTGGGCATACATCCATTCACAAAAGGATAGTCCTTATAACCTATTCGTAACTTCACCACCAATGTTATTAGTTCCACTTAATGGTCAATCCGAATTTGATTTTGAGGATTTCACGCCACTTGCAAACGTAATCGCTGATTATGCTGCGATTGCTGTTCGTGCAGATGCTAAGTGGAATAATCTTAATGAATTATTTGAAGATATGAAGAAAGATCCTTCAAGCGTTTCAGTAGTTGGAGCTTCTTCACCAGGAAGTATGGACCATATCCAATTTATTAAGGTTGCAAAGGCAGCAGGAGTAGATATTACAAAAATTAAATATGTTTCTGACCAGGATGGCGGAGCGTTAACACAACTTCTAAATGGAAGTGTACAAGTTTTCTCAACAGGGGTAGCTGAAACTGTTGAACAGGTTAAAGCAGGGAAAATTAAGGTACTAGGTGTTACTTCTGAAGAACGTCTAGAAGGTGAAGTGTTAGGAGACTTCCCAACTGTCTTAGAGCAAGGAATTGACGCAACTTTTGTAAACTGGAGAGGTTTCTTCGGACCACCAGAAATGGATCCGGCTGCAGTGAAATACTATGAAGAGAAATTTAAAGAATTGAGTGATTCACAAGCATGGGCAGAAATTCGTAAACAATATGGATGGGCTCCAATGTACATGAATCACGAAGAATACAAAAAGTTCCTAAGTGAAGAAAGAGATTCTATGAAAGCGCTTCTTGATGAACTTGGTTTAGGAAAATAAGATTTGTCATTCAGGGAGCCGATGGAAAAACTCATTGGCTCCTTTTAAAAAAGGTGGTGCACTTATGTTAAATACTGTAAATAAGAAAATATCACTCATTCTGGCGTTCGTATCAATAGGTTATTTAGTATTAGCTTTCCGCTTACCGGCATATCCTTATGTTCCAGTTGATTCAGATGCAGTGCCTATTGCATTAGGTTTTATATTACTATTGCTTTCAATTCTACTTTTTTTTCAAAAGGACAATCATTCACAAGGTAAGACAAAAATTCCAACTGGTGAAAAGAGAGTAATCCTCACGGTTTTAGGTTTTGTACTCCTATTTATCATTCTACTTGAATTTTTAGGGTTCATTATTACAACTGCAATCTTTATTTTTGGAAACACATGGTTTTTGGGATACAAAAAGTGGAAAGGCATTTTAATCGTTTCTCTAGCAATCCCTCTAGCAATCTATTTTTTATTTAGCAAATTCTTACAAATCTCATTACCACAAGGTATATTGCCTTTTTAAAAAGGGGGAAGCACAATGGACGTTTTTGATGGAATTATAACTGGTTTTAAAGTTGCGTTAAGTTTACAAGGTTTGACCTTTGTATTCTTAGGTGCGGTAATTGGGACTTTAATTGGAATGATCCCAGGTTTAGGTCCAATCACAGCGATTGCTGTTATGATACCAATTACCTATGGTATGGATCCAGCTATGGCGTTACTGTTAATGGCTGGGGTATATTACGGGGCGGCATATGGTGGTGCTGCATCATCAATTCTACTAAATGCTCCTGGTGAATCAATGTCCGTACCCACAACCTTTGACGGGTATCCTCTAGCGAAACAAGGTAAGGCAGGTAAGGCGCTGGCCATCGCAGCGATTGCCTCGTTTGTTGGAGGAACAATAAGTGTTGTTCTATTAACACTCTTTGCTCCTTTACTAGCAAATGTAGCGATCTCATTTGGACCTGCGGAATATTTTGCATTAATGCTTATGGGGCTGATGACAGTATCGAGCTTCGCAGACGGCTCAACAGTAAAAGCTTTAATTTCTGCAACTATTGGATTTATTGTTGCAACTATTGGTATTGATGGCCAAACTGGTACGACACGATTTACATTTGGAAATGTTAATTTACTAGAAGGAATTGATTTTCTAGTTATTGCTTTGGGGTTATTTGCTTTAGCTGAGGTTAGTTCACTTATTTTTGAACGAAAAGAAAGTGGGAATTATTCTAGTAAACTTGGAAGTCTTCGTTTGTCGAAGCAAGAATATAAAGAATTGGCTGCTCCAATGGGACGACAGTCCGTAATGGGCTTTTTGATCGGTGTTTTACCTGGTGCGGGAGGAACAATTGCATCCTTCTTAGGATATATTTCTGAAAAGAAGCTCTCAAAAAAACCTCATGAATTTGGTAAGGGATCCATTGTTGGATTAGCAGCACCTGAAGCTGCGAATAATGGTGCCTCAAGCGGTGCTTTCGTACCTCTATTAAGTTTAGGGATACCTGGGTCAGGAACAACAGCTGTCATGCTAGGTGCGTTAATTGTATTGGGCGTACAACCCGGCCCGCTTTTAATGAATGATCACCCAGATGTGTTTTGGGGTGTAATTGCAAGTATGTATATCGGGAATGTGATTCTCTTAATTCTGAATCTGCCATTAATCCCATATATCTCTAAAATATTGAAAATTCCACGTCCAATGCTTATTTCATTGGTAGTGATCTTTTGTATAATCGGTGTTTATGGAATAAGCTTCAGGACGTTTGATTTATTTTTATTAGTTATTTTCGGAATCCTAGGTTATTTTATGGCATATTTTAAATTCCCAGCAGCACCCATGTTATTAGCTTTTATACTAGGTGGCATGATGGAACAATCACTCAGACAGGCTTTAACAATTTCTGATGGAAGTTTACTCATTTTTATTGAAAAACCAATTTCATGTGCGCTTTTACTTATTGCTGCACTCTCATTTATTGTTCCATTCTTTCGTAGCAGAAAAAAGAAAAACAAAATAGATACAACAATTGACGTATAAACAATGAAAGGTAGGAAGAGATCATGCTAGATATTAAAACAAATCCTAATATAAAGACAGACGAAATTATTGAAAAAATTGCTGAGTATGTGTTAAATCAGCCGATTGAAAGTGAACTAGCAATTGAAACTGCGAAGTATGTGCTGATGGATACTCTAGGATGTGGATTTTTAGCTCTTAGATATCCGGAGTGTACGAAACATTTGGGCCCAATCGTACCGGGTACAGTAGTTCCAAATGGAAGTAGGGTCCCTGGAACTCAATTCGAATTAGATCCAGTCCATGCAGCTTTTAATATCGGCTGCGCAATTCGTTGGTTGGATTACAATGACACATGGTTAGCGGCTGAATGGGGACATCCATCAGATAACTTAGGTGCAATTCTAGCGGTAGCAGACTATATGAGCCGAAAGCAAATTGCTGAAGGAAACGAGCCTCTTAAGATTGCAACAGTTCTAGAAGCGATTGTAAAAGCTCATGAAATCCAAGGTGTTCTTGCTTTAACGAACAGTTTAAATCGTAAAGGTTTAGATCATGTTCTATTTGTGAAAATTGCATCTGCTGCTGTTGCTGCGGCAATGCTTGGTGGAACAAAAGAAGAAGTCATGAATGCATTATCAAATGCATGGATTGATAATTCAAGCTTACGCACATATCGTCATTTTCCTAATACTGGTTCTCGTAAATCATGGGCTGCTGGAGATGCAACAAGTCGTGCAGTTCGTCTTGCATTAATGGCAGTGAATGGGGAAATGGGATATAAAACAGCGCTTACGGCACCGAATTGGGGATTCCAAGATGTTCTATTCGGTGGTGAGGAAATTACATTGGAAAGACCTTTACAGTCGTATGTAATTGAAAATATTCTATTTAAAATTTCTTATCCTGCTGAATTCCATGGCCAAACAGCAGCAGAATGTGCGGTTGAACTATACCCGCAAATTATGAATCGACTAGATGACATTTATAAAATTGTCATTACAACACATGAATCAGCCATTCGTATTATTGATAAAACGGGTCCATTGCATAATCCGGCTGACCGAGATCATTGTCTCCAATATATTACAGCGATTGGTTTATTATATGGAACAATTAATGCGGATCACTATGAAGATGAAACTGCTAGGGATCCAAGAGTAGATTCCTTACGCGATAAAATGGAAGTAGTTGAAAACAAACAATATAGTGAAGATTACTTAGACCCAAGTAAGAGATCAATTGCGAATTCGATTCAAATTTTCTTCAAGGATGGAACATCTACTGCAAATGTCGAAAGAGAATATCCTCTTGGGCACCGTTTCAGACGTGATGAAGGGATTCCATTATTAAAAAGAAAGTTTGTAGAAAATCTAGAAACACGGTTTCCGCAAAAGCAAGTGAATGAAATCTATGAATTATGTAAAGACCTAAAAAAACTTTCGCAGACGAATGTGAATGATTTTATGGCGAAATTAGTGATCTAAAAGACTTAAGTTCGAGATGAGGTGAATGAAATGGCTTGGATTGTTGACAAAGAACGAAGTCAAGAAGAACTAGCTTTGGATTTTCGTAAACAAATAGAAGAAACTAAGATTATGCAAATCCCAGGCGCTCATGATGGAATAAGTGCCCTTCTTGCAAAGAAGAGCGGGTTTGAAGCTTTATATCTATCGGGAGCAGCATACACGGCTAGTAGGGGGCTTCCAGATTTGGGGATCGTGACGTCGGAGGAACTTGCTTCCCGGGCAAAAGATTTAATTCGTGCATCGAACCTACCGCTTTTAGTCGATATTGACACTGGGTTTGGCGGGGTTCTTAATGCAGCGAGAACAGCAAGAGAAATGGTTGAAGCAAAGGTAGCTGCGGTACAAATCGAAGACCAGGATCTGCCGAAAAAATGCGGCCATTTAAATGGGAAAAAGCTTGTAAGTCCTGAGGATATGGCTCAAAAAATAAGAATTATCAAAGAAGTGGCCCCATCCTTAATCATAATTGCTAGAACAGATGCAGTTGCTGTTGAGGGGATTGATCGTGCAATCGAGAGAGCAAATCTATATATTGAAGCCGGGGCTGATGCGATTTTTCCAGAAGCTTTAACTTCAGAAGAAGAGTTTAATAAAGTAAAAAGTATGGTGAAAGCCCCATTACTTGCCAATATGACGGAGTTTGGGAAAACCCCATATTATAGTGCAAATGAGTTTGAAATATTTGGTTATAGCATGGTAATTTATCCGGTTACTTCACTACGAGTAGCGGCGAGAGCTGTTGAGGATGTTTATACTGAAATTAAAAACACAGGCACCCAGAAGGAATTTCTAGATAGAATGCAAACACGAAAAGACCTTTATGAAACAATAAGTTATTATGATTTCGAAAAATTAGATACAGAAATTGCTAGAACAGTATTAACTGAGAAGTAATATAATTGTAATAGTTATAGGAAGAAGTACGGAAAAAGCCCCTCATTCAGAGGGGCTTTTACGATTGAAGACAATTCTACTTGTTAAATTTCCATTAGATCAAAAACATTGCCACAATCGTTGTGACTACCAACCCGATGGTGACAGGAAGTAAGTTTTTCCTGGCAAGTTCAAACGGGTCAACTCCGCAAATGGCTGCTGCGGGAATTAGCGCCCAAGGGACTAAAGTTCCGCCACCGACCCAAATTCCTGCAATTTGACCTAAAGCTGTTAATGTTGCGGCCCCTGCCCCGATTGCTGATGAGAACAATGCAGCAAGTGATCCTGCTAACGAAATCCCCGAAAAACCCGATCCATCTAATCCGGTGATTGCACCCACAATTGTTAAGGTAATGGCTCCTGTTGGTGCATTTAATGGTACAACAGAAGCAAGACTAACGCCAAGGTCATTCACGATTCCCTGTGAATGTTCAGGTAAGAACTCACCAATAATTTTCGCAAAACCGGAGTCACCAAGATAGAAAAAGGCAGCAATTGGAATAACCGGACCAAATACTTTAAATCCAAATTGAAAGCCTTCAATTAAATAGGTTGTTGTTTTTTCTAAGCCAGCATTTTTATGGGCAACTAATGAAATGAGAAGAAGAATAAAAATCGATGTGCCACCGACAAGGGCTGTTGCATCCCCACCTGAAAGATTTAATGCGGACATGGCTGCTACATCTAAGGCAAAAAGAATCGGGATTAAGATTGCGAAGAAGCGTTTTGCGGAAGGAGATAATAATTTTCTTAGCTGTTGTACTTCCTTTTCTGTAAGGTCATTGGTTAATGGATTTGCATAATTTGATTCTCCCCCAACAGTAAGGTTACCTTTTCGCATGTCCCGACGAAGGAAAATGTAGGCTGCGACTGTTGTCACAATCCCCATTACCAACACTAACGGAATACTTGCTTTTACAACTTCCAATACTTCAAGACCTGCTGCATCGGCAGTAAGCTTTGGAGCCGCTTGAATGATAAAATCACTCGACAATGCAATCCCATGACCGAATAAATTCATGGCCATGGCAACTCCTAATGCTGGCAAGCCGACCCGCATCGCTACTGGTAAAAGTACAGCACCGATTAAGGCAACGGCTGGCGAAGGCCAGAAAAACCACGAAATCACCATCATTACAATTCCGATTGTCCAATAAGCAAGTGCTGGGGAACGTATCAATTTTGTAAAAGGAGCAATCATTACATCATTGATGCCCGTAACTGTTAATGCCTTACTCATCGAAACAATAATCGATATAACGAGTATAGTTGAGAGCAACTCGGTTATTGCATAAATAAAGCTATTGAAGACACCACTTATCGAAGCACTAATCGAACCTGTTGCAGTAATGGCTAGTAAAAAGATACCGATAATACAAATAAGCGAGGTGTCTCTCCTCATCACCATAAAGCCGATGATCAAGAGGATAAATGAAACATATATCCAATGCAGGGCGGTTAATTCCACTAGCATTGCAAAACCCCCATTCAACTAATCCGAATTCAAGCAAGGCTAACTACACATTTACCCATGTTTGTAATACAGAATATGTTGATGAGGATAAGGTGTGAGAAGTGCGCAAAAATTTTTAATTGGTTTTAGATGAGTGGAACGTTTTCGTATAAACTGGCCCGGTAAATACAGTTTGGCTTAAGCCTGCTTTCGTTTTTTCAATTACTTGTTCAAGCTGCTCAAAGGCTTGCGAACGAGTCCAATCTAAATAATAAGATTCTTTCAACCAAAAGCTTGCAATGACAAAGGTATCACTTTTTATCGGCCGAAGCGCGCGAAAGGCAATAAAACCAGACGTGTTCTGAAATAGTGAATTCCTTTGTGTGATGTTGTACTCAAAAAGTGGCTTGCCTTCATCGGTCACTGGAACATATGTGAATGCCGCAAATGCAGCATCGTTCAGGTTTCCTTCCCCGGTAATGACTTCATATTTTCTTGGTGCGGCAAAAACAGATTTCTTTGTTGTTTCATGAAGCAGGATGGCTGTTTCGTTATTGTAAAATGCCGTCATATTTTCTTTTTTATACTTCTCATGAAGCTTTTCTAAAAAATCAATCGTCCCAAACGCAATGTAAAAATTCATTGTAACTCCTCCTATATTTATACGTAATACATAGTGAGAATCTTTTACAGTTATACTAAAAGATAACATAACCAATTAGATCGAGTAATTATTCCAAGGAGGTCATTGTATGAAAAGGAAATTATTTCTCTCATTATTTGTTATTGTTGGTTCGTTTGTCCTTGGATTGTGTGGGTATTTGCTTATCATATATGCAGGTGACTATGTCATTGATGATAAAAAGCTGGTCATGAATTCTGCAACAAAACTAGTTGATGAAGATGGAAGATTTATTACGAAACTATACTATGAGAATCGCGACATTGTGCAAATTAAAGATATTCCGGAATATGTCCAACAGGCGTTTATCGCTGTGGAAGATACTCGTTTTTATAAACATCATGGCATCGACGTTCAGGCGATTGGCAGGGCAATCTATAAGGATATTGTTGCGGGGGGAAAGGTAGAAGGTGGAAGTACGATTACACAACAGCTTGCAAAGAATGTGTTCCTTACAAATGAAAAAACGTTTCTTCGAAAAACAAAGGAATTAATCATCGCCATTAATTTAGAAGAGGAATACAGCAAACAGGAACTTCTAGAAATGTATTTGAATCAAATTTATTTTGGACACGGTGCCTATGGCATTCAGTCTGCATCAAAGTTTTATTTTAATAAAAATGTCAGTGATCTTACAGTTGAAGAAGGAGCTCTGCTTGCAGCAATTCCAAAAGCACCATCTATTTATTCTCCTATTTTGAATCCTGAAAAAAGTAAACAAAGACGTGATTTGGTAATTAACCTAATGGAGAAAAAAGGGTTTTTACAGGCTGAGGAGGCTGTAAGGGTCCAAGGCAGGACGCTTGCTTTGGATATTCATGAGCTTGAAAGAGACCAGGCTTTATTAACCTATATTGATATGGTGTTCGAAGAGGCAAAATCACGCTATAAATTATCAAATGAAGAATTACTTAGAGGGGGCTATACGATTACAGTTCCACTTCATTTAGAAATTCAAAAAACGGCATTCGAGCTTTTTAAAGATCAAAAGAATTTCCCAGGCATCGATGATAATGTCGAAGGTGCTTTCGTGTTACTCGACAATGACACAGGTGGAGTTTTAGCAGGTATCGGAGGAAGGCATTATGTAAGCCGAGGTATTAATCGGGTTTTGATTAAACGTCAGCCAGGCTCGACAATAAAACCGCTCGCGGTCTATGGCCCAGCATTGGAGGAGGAAGAGTTTGATCCCTATTCAATGTTGGTTGATAAACAGCTATCATATGGTGAATATGAACCAAGCAATATATCCGGGATTTATAAAGGGAAAATCTCGATGTATGATGCTTTAATCGAATCTGCAAATGCACCTGCTGTATGGATGCTCGACAGACTGGGAATTGATACGGCAAAGGAATATTTAACAAAAACAGGAATAACCATTCCGGATCAAGGTCTATCAATTGCATTAGGCGGACTGAAGGAAGGAATTTCGCCAATTGCAATGGCAAAGGCATACCGTGCCTTTGCACGTGAAGGAAAAGTCATCGAACCTCATGTGATAAACAAAATAGAAAACCGGGAAGGAAAAGTAATTGGAGAGGCATCTACACATGAGAGCGAGGCGTTTTCAAAGCAGACGGCTTGGTATATGACAAGAATGCTTGAAGGTGTTGTCGATAATGGTACGGCAAGAGTAGGAAATTATACAGGGGCACTTGCTGGAAAAACTGGGACAACCAATCTTCCAAGTGTGGAAAACGGAATTAAGGATGCTTGGTTTGTCGGCTTTACTCCTTCAGTAGTAGGAGCTTTGTGGATGGGCTATGATTCGACTGATTCTACCCATTATTTAAAAGGGGGCAGTTCATCTCCAACTAAACTGTTTAAGGAAATTCTCGAACAATCAGAACTAAAAAAAGCCACAGCATTTTCAGCGCCAAAGGATGTGGATGAGCTTGAGCCGCCGATAAGACTAGCCGAAATTGATGATGTGAAAGCTAATTTAACGTTTAAGCCGCTAGGACTGTTTACGGTCTCTCTAAATTGGACTCCTTCTAGTGATGAGCGGGTGGAATATCGAATTTATGAAGAAAATTCGAAGACTGTTAAATATGTGGGTTCTGTGAGGGGTACAGGGGTCTATGAAATTGAAAATGTAAATATATTTTCAATGCCTTCCTACTTTATCGTACCGTATAATTCACAAACAAAGGAAGAAGGTACACACTCACAATCAGTAAAACCTACCTTTTTCTCAAATAAATAAAAATCTTAATTGGGTGGTGTGTGAATTCACCACCCTTGAAGTTCGTCAAATTTTTGACATTTGCCCCGGTTTTGTATACAAGGATAGTAGAAACAATTATAGTTGATTAGTGAGGATAAATGAAACAAATATTTAATGAATGAAACATACTTATGCTATTATGGTAACTATTGTGAAGATGTTGAAAGGAAGGTAAATACATATGCAAAATGGTTTTAACGATACATTATTAAGGGCGGCAAGAGGTGAGAAGACCGAACATGTACCCGTTTGGTATATGCGCCAAGCGGGACGATCGCAACCTGAATATCGAAAAATAAAGGAAAAATACGGTCTATTTGAAATAACTCATCAACCAGAACTATGTGCATATGTCACTAGACTTCCAGTTGAACAATATGATGTGGATGCTGCTATCCTTTATAAGGATATCATGTCGCCACTTCCAGCTCTTGGTGTAGACGTTGAAATCAAAGCCGGAGTTGGCCCGGTTATCAGCAATCCGATTCGTTCTGTTAAGGACGTTAAAAAGCTTGGAGAGATTCATCCGGAAGAAGATGTTCCATACGTACTTGATACAATTAAGCTTTTAACAACAGAACAGCTTTCAGTACCTTTGATTGGATTTGCAGGAGCACCATTTACTCTGGCAAGCTATATGATTGAAGGCGGACCATCGAAAAACTATAATAAAACGAAGGCTTTCATGTATCAAGAGCCAGAGGCTTGGTTTGCTCTAATGGATAAATTAGCTGAGATGACGATTACATATGTGAAGTCACAAATAGCTGCAGGAGTAAAAGCTGTACAAATTTTTGACTCTTGGGTAGGCGCGTTAAATGTTGCTGACTACCGCCGCTTCATTAAAACAGTCATGCATCGCATATTTACAGCACTTCGTGAGGAAAACGTGCCACTAATAATGTTCGGGGTAGGGGCGAGCCATTTAGCATTAGAATGGAATGACTTACCACTTGACGTAGTTGGTTTGGATTGGCGCTTGCCAATTATGACGGCAAGAGAACTTGGAATTACAAAAACAGTTCAAGGAAATCTTGATCCGGCCATTTTATTAGCTCCTTGGGAAGTCATTGAAGAAAGAGCAAAAGAAATTTTAGACCAAGGAATGGAACAGCCGGGCTATATCTTCAACCTTGGTCATGGTGTATTCCCTGATGTGAAACCCGAGACACTAAAGCGTCTAACTGCATTCATACATGAATATTCAAAACAAAATTTATCTAATTAATCTAGCTTTTGAGGTGTTTTAAATGACAAAAAAGAAAATGGGACTACTCGTAATGGCATACGGTACTCCATACCAAGAAGAGGATATTGAACGGTATTATACACATATTCGTCACGGCCGAAAGCCATCACCAGAAATGCTTGAAGACCTTCGCAGTCGTTATGAAGCAATCGGCGGAATTTCACCCCTTGCAAAAATTACAACTGACCAAGGGAAAAAACTTGAGGAACATTTAAATCAAATCCAAGATAACATTGAGTTTAAAATGTACCAAGGATTAAAGCATATAGAGCCTTTCATAGAGGACGCTGTTGCGCAAATGCATGAAGATGGTATAGAGGATGCCGTGAGCCTTGTACTGGCACCTCACTTTTCCACTTTTAGTGTAAAAGCGTACAATGGTCGTGCTAAAGAAGAAGCGGAAAAACTAGATGGACCAACTATTTACTCGGTAGAAAGCTGGTATAAAGAGCCGAAGTTTATCGAGTACTGGGCAAACCAGGTGAAACAAACTTTTGCTTCAATGCCTGAAGAAGAGCGGGAAAATGCAGTATTAATCGTTTCCGCTCATAGCCTTCCAGAAAAAATCATTGCAGCAGGTGACCCATACCCAAGTCAATTGCAAGAAACAGCAGATTTAATTGCGGAAGCTGCTGGTGTAAAAAATGTTGAAATTGGTTGGCAGAGTGCCGGAAATACGCCTGAGCCATGGTTAGGTCCGGATGTTCAGGATTTAACAAGAGATCTATATCATGAAAAAGGATACAAGGCATTTGTTTACATTCCAGTGGGCTTTGTTGCAGATCACTTAGAGGTTTTATATGACAATGACTATGAATGTAAAGTTGTAACGGAAGAACTGGGTGTAAGCTACTACCGTCCAGAAATGCCAAATGCAAAACCAGAATTTATCGATTGCTTGGCAACTGTTGTTTTAAAAGAACTAAACGAATAATGGATGATTGAATGAATAAAGCAAAGAAGGCGATGTTAAGTGAGTAATCAAAAGGTAGTTGTTATAGGTGGTGGGATTACTGGTTTAACAGTAGCTTATTATCTCCAGAAAGAGGCAAGGGAGAAGGGCTTAGATATAAATTGTACACTTTTGGAAGCAAGCCATCGACTAGGTGGAAAAGTACAAACAGTCGAACGCGATGGTTTTGTTATTGAAAGAGGTCCAGATTCCTTTTTAGCCAGGAAAAAAAGTGCCTCACGGCTTGTCAATGAGGTAGGTCTAGGGGATAAATTGGTCAACAATACTGCTGGTAAATCATACGTCCTTGCTAATGGAAAGCTTCATCCAATGCCTGGTGGATCCATAATGGGAATACCGACTCAAATTGGTCCCTTTATTACAACAGGATTATTTACCCCGTTTGGTAAACTTAGAGCGGCAATGGATTTTGTACTGCCACGTACAACTGGGAAAGGTGATCAATCATTAGGCCAATTTTTTAGGAGAAGACTTGGTGATGAGGTCGTAGAAAACCTTATCGAACCATTGCTTTCAGGGATCTATGCAGGGGATATTGACCGATTGAGCTTAATGTCGACTTTTCCACAATTTTATCAAGTTGAACAAAAATACCGGAGCTTAATCGTAGGTATGAAGCAAACCACACCACCGAAACCAAAGCCAAGTGGAGAAACAAAGTCCGCACCAAAAGGGCAGTTCTTAACAGTAACCACTGGATTGCAATCATTTATTGATGCGATTGAAGCAAAACTAGAACCTGGCACAGTATTTAAAGGAATTAAAGTCGAAGGTCTTGAAAAACATAGCCAAGAGTATCTTTTAAAGCTAAGTAATGGAAAAGAAATTACGGCTGATAGTGTAGTCGTTGCGACACCGCATCATGTAACACAATCCATTTTTAATCAATATCCATTTTTCGATCCCTTCAAGGAGATGCCATCAACATCTGTTGCGACTGTTGCTATGGCCTTCCCGGAAGAAGCGATTAAGAAAGATATTGATGGAACTGGCTTTGTTGTATCGCGTAATAATGATTATATTATCACAGCTGTTACTTGGACTCATAAAAAGTGGCCACATACAACACCTAATGGAAAAGTGCTGCTCCGTTGCTATGTTGGTAAAGCAGGTGACGAAGCCATCGTTGATCAATCGGACGAGGAAATTACCAAAGTGGTACTCGATGATTTGAATAAAACGATGAACATAACAGACCAGCCTGAGTTTTCAATTGTAACAAGATGGAAAGATGCTATGCCTCAATACACGGTTGGTCATAAGGACCGGGTAGAAAATGTGAAGAACAATGTTGGAGAACATTTACCTGGCGTCTTTTTAGCGGGAAGCTCATATGAAGGTCTTGGACTGCCCGATTGTATTGACCAAGGCGAAGAAGCTGTTAAAAAAGTTCTTGAATACTTAAAGATGAAAACACCTGTTTTGGTGTAATAGAAAAAGGAAGGCCGCGGCCTTCCTCTTTTATTTGATTTCATTACAGTGGTCACATTTATTCCCGTAGCACTCATGCTGCTCCTCAATATCATGGCCACACTCCACACATTTTTTAGCTGGTAGGTTTTTGAAAAATTCTGTACTTTTAACTAACATTTTAACCCCTCCGTTTCTTATATTGTTTATAGTGTACTATAACAGGTGAAAATATGTCAATAACTGTTTTGTAACAAAGTAGCAAAAAAGTGAATTTTTTTTTCGTATCGATTATAGTAAGATTGGATGGGGTAAACCATTTAAGAGTTGTTATTTTTAAAGAAGTTTTAAATGACGGGAAAGGTGGTCCTATGAAAGTAACAGTAGTAGGTTTTTGGGGTGGCTTTCCAGCAGCAAATGAAGCCACAACTGGTTATTTATTTGAACATGAAGGTTTTCGTCTCCTAGTGGATTGCGGTAGCGGTGTACTAGCACAGCTTCAAAACTATATAACAATTGATGAACTTGATGCGATTATTTTATCTCATTACCATCATGATCATGTAGCAGATATTGGTCCTATGCAATATGCAAGACTAGTGACGAATGCCATACATAATCAACAAAAGGAACTGCCAATCTATGGACATACAGCTGACCAGGAAGGCTTTTCAAGATTGGAACACAAAGGGCATACAAAGGCGATGGCTTACAATCCGGATGAAGCCATCAAAATTGGTCCGTTTTCAATCTCATTTATGAAAACAAAGCATCCTGTTGTTTGCTATGCCATGAGAATTTCTGCTGGTGGACAAACGATTGTATTTTCCGCTGATTCTAGCTACATTAATGAGTTTATTCCATTTGCGAAGGATGCAGACCTGTTTATTTGTGAATGTAACCTATATGCGGACCAGGATGGTTCTAATATGGGGCATATGAATAGTACCGAGGTTGGGAAGCTTGCAGCTGCATCTAAAGTAAAGGAACTTTGGATAACACATTTGCCTCATTACGGCAATCATGAAGACCTTGTTAAACAAGCTTCAGAACAATTTAATGGTCTGATTAAATTAGCAAAATCTGGACTTACTTGGGAGTGAAAAAACGATGTTATTTATCGATAATAAAGGAATAAATGATCCACAAATTAACTTAGCCATAGAGGAATACGCTCTTAAAAATTTGGATATCAATGAAACATATCTATTGTTCTATATTAATGGTCCATCCATTATCATCGGGAAAAATCAAAACACGATCGAGGAAATTAATACTCAATATGTAGAAGATAATGGAATTAAAGTCGTGCGTCGCTTATCGGGTGGCGGAGCTGTTTATCATGATTTAGGAAACTTAAATTTTAGTTTTATTACAAAGGATGATGGAGAAAGCTTCCATAACTATAAAAAATTCACTGAACCTGTGATTGAAGCATTAAAAAAACTAGGTGTAAATGCACAGCTAAGCGGTCGAAACGATATCGAAGTTGAAGGAAGAAAAATTTCGGGAAATGCCCAATTTTCAACTAGAGGTAAAATGTTCAGCCACGGTACTCTAATGTTTGATTCTGAAATTGATCATGTTGTTTCAGCACTAAAAGTAAAAAAGGACAAAATTGAATCAAAAGGTATTAAATCTGTCAGAAGCAGGGTTGCAAATATAAGTGAGTTCCTAACTGAAGAAATTTCCATTGAGGAATTTAGGGAAATGCTGCTTCGCTATATTTTTAATACAGAAGGCGATATTCCCGAATACAAATTAACGGATAAAGATTGGGAGAAAATCAACGAAATTTCGAAGGAACGCTATCAAAATTGGGATTGGAACTATGGTAAATCGCCGAAATTTAATTACAAGCATACACACCGTTTTCCAGTCGGTTCTATTGATGTGCGCCTAGAGGTTCAAAAAGGGTTAATTGAAAATTGTAAGATTTATGGTGATTTCTTCGGAGTCGGTGATGTCGGGGACATCGAAAATCGACTAAACGGAACAAAGTATGAAAAAGCCGAATTAGAGAAAGCATTGGAAGATATCGACATTCAGCATTATTTCGGAAAAATTACCAAAGAAGATTTTATAAATTTAATTTACTAAATTTATAAGGCAGGCGGGTAATCTAGTATAGATTCTTGCCTGACTTTTTTTAAAAAAAGCATAATATCGTCTTGATAGAAAAACTTTCTTTCAATATAATATATTTAGAATATTATTTTTTACAATCTAATGAATGACTATTCATTCATTAGATTGACTAAAGGAGGGAGAATTTTGAATTTATCATCACGACTAGGGGAAACAGCAAAGAAATACTTCGAAAAACCAGCATATATTTTTCAAGGAAATGCAAGTACATATGCTGAATTAGATGGAGCAGTAACAAAATTTGCAAGTGGTTTAGAAAAGCTAGGAATCAAAGAGGGTGATCACATTGCACTTGTTTTGGGGAATACTCCACATTTTGTGATTGGCTTTTATGGTGCACTTCGTTTAGGAGCAACAGTTATACCAATTAATCCAATTTATACACCTGATGAAATTGGATACATTGTTAATAACGGTGATGTAAGGGCTATCATAACGTTAGACTTACTTGTTCCACTTTTTGAAAAAGTGGATGAACACCTTCCAAAAGTTGAACATCTTATTGTATGCGAAACGCCACAGGGTGCAGAAAGTGAGCTGGATGTCTCAAAGCTTTCCGTCTACCCTAAGTTGAAATCGTTTACAAAAATAGTGGATTCAGGAGAACTTTCATTTGTTGGACCAACCTTGGACGATGATGATGTTGCTGTAATCTTATACACATCCGGTACAACGGGTAAACCAAAAGGGGCCATGTTGACTCATATGAACTTGTATAGTAATGCTCGGGATGTTGCGGAATATCTAAAGATTTCCGATCAGGATAGAGTGATTACTACATTGCCGGTGTTCCATGTTTTTTGTTTAACAGTAGCGTTAAATGCACCATTAATGAATGGTGGAACAATGTTGATTGTGCCTAAGTTTAGCCCAAAAGAAATTTTCAAAATTGCAAAGGAGCATAAGGCGACTGTTTTTGCAGGGGTACCGACGATGTATAATTTCCTTCTTCAGTATCCAGAAGGAAATCCCGAGGATGTAAGTTCGTTACGCTTATGTATTTCAGGTGGCGCAGCAATGCCAGTTGCCCTTCTAAAAAGCTTTGAACAAAAGTTTAATGTTCTTGTTTCCGAAGGGTACGGTCTTTCTGAAGCATCACCTGTCACATGCTTTAATCCGTTAGATCGTCCTCGTAAGCCGGGTTCAATTGGGACAAACATCGTGAATGTTGAAAATAAGGTTGTCGACGAAAATGGTGACGAAGTTCCGGCCGGACAAGTTGGGGAACTGATTGTTCGTGGACCAAATGTAATGAAGGGCTATTACAAAATGCCTGAAGAAAGTGATGCAGCATTGCGAAATGGGTGGCTATACACGGGCGATTTGGCGAAGATGGACGAGGAAGGCTATTTTTATATCGTCGACCGGAAGAAGGATATGGTGATTGTTGGTGGTTACAATGTCTATCCAAGAGAGGTTGAAGAAGTTCTATACGCTCATCCAGAAGTAGTCGAAGCTGCTGTTGTTGGTGTTCCTGATCCAAATCAGGGCGAGGCGGTTCACTGTTATGTGGTGAAGAAAGACGCGAGTTTAACAGAGGAAGATCTTATTGCATATTGTGGTGAACATCTTGCTAAATACAAGCTTCCCAGTAAAATAGAATTCATAGAAGAATTACCTAAAAATACAACCGGTAAAATTTTGCGTCGTACTTTAAAGGATTTAGTGTCAAAATAAGAGGGAGAGCAGGTCAATTCGGCCTGTTCTTTTTTCTAATTTTAAAGGAATTTTTCTTTTGAAAGCGAAATAGGATGTAAGCGATATAAAAAACTTTGAAGAGGTGGACCCATGACTACAGTTTTATACCGGGTTGAAAACCATGTTGCGACTGTCACACTCAATCGTCCAGAGGCACTGAACTGTTTTAATTATGAGATGCTTAAAGAATTTAATGAAGTTGCTGAACAAATCCGTACAAATGCAGAAGTTCGAGTTGTTATCATTACTGGCTCAGGTGAAAAAGCATTTAGTGTCGGTGCTGATTTAAAGGAGCGAAAAACATTAAATGATGAACAGGTTAGAAGAAATGTATATAAAATAGGTGAAGTTTTTGCGAATATTGGAGATTTGCCACAGCCGACAATTGCCGCAATCAATGGCTATGCATTTGGTGGCGGTATGGAGCTTGCATTAGCCTGTGATTTCCGGATATCAGCTGTGGATACATCTATGGGACTAACAGAAACGAGTCTGGCGATTATTCCTGGGGCTGGGGGAACTCAACGACTTCCGCGTCTAATTGGTGAAACAAAAGCACTGGAGCTTATCTTAACTGCTAAACGCCTAAGTGCACATGAAGCGAAGGAATATGGAATTGTTTCAAGTGTTGTTGCCCGAGATGAATTAATGGAAGCTACTATGAAGCTAGCAAATGAAATGCTGAAAAATGGTCCACTTGCTATACAACAAGCGAAATTTGCGATTAAACAGGGGATGAATACTGATTTACATACAGGCTTTAAATTAGAACGTAAAGCATATGAAGTGATCATACCTACTGAGGACAGAGTCGAAGCACTGGCTGCTTTTAATGAAAAAAGAAAACCAAATTTTAAAGGGAAATAATTAAAGGGGCGCTATGAAGCCATTTACCGAAAATGTTATTCAAATTATTAAGCAAATACCACCTGGAAAGGTGATGACGTATGGGCAGATTGCAAAAATTGCAGGGAGCCCTCGTGGTGCGAGACAGGTTGTACGTGTTCTTCATTCGATGAGTAAAAAGTACAATCTACCTTGGTTTCGGGTCATTAATTCTAAGGGGGAAATCGCTATCCGTGATGAAGAAACCCACGATGCCCAGATAATTTTTCTTGAGGATGAAGGGGTAGAGGTTGTTGATGGTGCTGTTGAACTAAGTAAATATCAGTATCATCCTAAGTAAAAGGCCCGGAACAATCCAATCTGTTCGTTTTGGGGTACTTTTCAAAATTACGTGCTGAAATAATAATGAGAGTGAATTGCAAGGTAAAATAAGGGGAAATTTTTCCACTAAATTCCGAATGTGGCATGCCTTGGAGGATATAAGGGAGGTTTTTCCTTTTATTCGAAGGAAAATCCCCCATTTTCACGTTTATCGGGTCAATAGGTGGATTTTTTCCCTCTATTTAAGCAAACCTTTATGTTTTTTGCTAAATAAGCGAACTTTTTCCCTCTATCTATCTGAAAGGATGCCTAATTTGATCTCCCACTTGTTACATCTCCTCCGGTGCTTTTACTCCTAGTAACCGGAGTCCTTCTTTAAGAACAATTGTAACGGAACGTACCAATGCAACCCGGTCATTCATTTCGTCGTCTTTATGGAGGACTTTTACATGGCTATAATATTTGTTAAATTCTTGAGCGAGTTCAATCATATATTTTGCGATTACAGATGGCTCATACAACTGCATGCTTCTTTGGACCATAGTTGGGAATTCAATGAGTAGCTTCACAACCGACCAGCTATGGGAATCAGATAGTCCTTTTGTCGGAAAATTCAAAACCGCTGCCTTTCGTAAAATCGAGCAAGCCCTCGCATGGGTGTATTGCACATAAGGACCAGTCGACCCTTCAAATTTCAGCATTTCCTCCAGGGAAAATTCGATATTATTGAGTCTATCATTTTTTAAATCATGAAAAATGATGGCACCAACACCGACATTCTTCGCGATTTCTTCTTTATTTTCCAAGTTAGGATTTTTGACGTTAATGTTTCGTTTAGCAAGGTCAATGGCTTCTTCAATCACTTGTTCTAGAAGAACAATTTTACCTTTCCGTGTCGACATTTTCTTTCCATCCTTTAGGATGAAGCCGAACGGAACATGAACCATATTCTTTGCCCATCCAAATCCCATTTTTTCGAGTACTAGAAAGATTTGTTTAAAATGCAGACTTTGTTCATGGCCAACCACATAGATTGCTTTCTTGAAATGGTAATTTTCTTGACGATAAATAGCGGCTGTTACATCCCGAGTTGCATAAAGGGTTGCTCCGTCAGATTTCTTAATTAAGCATGGAGGAAGACCAACCTCCGATAAATCAACCACCTCGGCTCCATCTGATTCAGACAGCAAATTAATTTCATTCAGCAATACAATTGCCGCATCCATTTTATCATTGTAAAATGCTTCACCGTTATAAGAGTCGAAAACTACACCAAGTAAGGAGTAAATCCGTGAAAATTCTTTTAATGACTCCACTCTAAACCAGCGCCAAAGAGATAAGGCTTCTTCGTCTCCATCCTCGAGTTTTTTGAACCATAACCTTGCTTCATCATCAAGTTCAGGCTGCGTCTCGGCTACCGAGTGGAAACGCACATAAAGCTGGAGCAACTCGGTGATTGGATTTTTTTGAACCGCCTTCTTGTTACCCCAAAGCTTATACGCGACAATGAGTTTTCCGAATTGTGTTCCCCAATCACCAAGATGGTTGATTCGAATTGGCTGATAGCCACATTTCTCTACAATATTAGCTAGAGCATTACCAATGACGGTTGAGCGCAAATGTCCCATTGAAAAAGGCTTTGCAATATTTGGTGAGGAAAAATCAATGGTAATGGCGCCACCTTCACCAATATCTTCGCTTCCATATTGAGAACCTTTAGTAAGAATGCTTTGAAGGATGTGTTTACTCACCTCTTCTTTGTTAAGAAAACAGTTTACATATGGCCCTTCTGCAACAACTTTTTCAAAAAGTGGTTCCTGTATCGACGGAGCTATTTCCTGAGCGATAACCACCGGGGCTTTTCGGTATTGCTTCGCAAGTGTGAAGCACGGGAAAGCGAGATCACCTTGTTCCTGAAATTTTGGTTTTTCAATTAACTGTAATACTTCATCATAAGTTAAAGCATCTTGAAGGCATTTTGATAGTGCTTCAGCATATATTTCTATGACATTCATGTTCAAAACCTCCTAAATAAAATAAAAAAAATCCCGTCTCTAAAAAAGAGACGAGATTTACCCGCGGTACCACTCCAATTGTCCATCAAGAACCTTCTTAATAAGTAACGGGTTCCCCCGGCACACCCTACTTTAGGAAGTCCAAAAAGTCCGGTGAAAATGACACATCGAATTTCATCCTCCTTTTTGAACAACAAAAATATTTTCAGGCGGCTTCTCAGAAGTGCGGTTCATCTTGACTTCGCCATTGGGCTTCCACCATCCCCAACTCGCTATTGGCTTACATCAGGACTACTCTCTTCATCATAGAATTTCAAATATATTCCATACATATTACCGGATTCCACTAAAGAAATCAATAAGTTTTTTCAAAGCTCAACTTGTCTAAAATGGATTATATTAAAAGAGGTGTTCTAACTGGCCTTATTTTTAACTAAAATACTAGTAATAGGGGTTGTACACGAAGGGGGACAGCTTGGTGAAAAAAGTAATTGGTTGGTCACTTGGAATTTATTTTGTATTTGGTTTATTTATAGCATGGTATTTATTTTTTGGAGCAAATACGGACATCCCTGCCCAGTTAAAAGGAAGTCCGGCAGATCCACAGACGTTCATGAATGAACGTGAGCTATTATTAAGTGAAGAGTATTCACAAATTAGGAATCTTTTGTTTTTCCTGTCCATACCATTTGAATGGCTAATTTATATTCTAGTCCTTGCGATTGGTATATCGGCAAAGTTCCGTGATTGGTCAAAGGTATCAGCGAAATTTTCAATCCTACAAACTGCAATTTATCTGTTTTGGTTATCCTTGTTAGTAGAAGTTTTATCATTTCCACTTTCTTGGATTAGCTATAATCTTTCAAAAAAGTACAATATAACGATTCAATCTACACAAAGCTGGATGAAGGATCTTCTAATCGATTTTTGGGTCAATTATGCATTAATGATTGTAATTGTAGCTGTCTTATTCTGGTTAATTCGAAGAAATGAAAAAAGATGGTGGTTTCACGCATGGCTTCTGTCGATTCCATTTTCAATGTTTCTCATGTTCGTCCAGCCGGTCATTATCGACCCACTCTATAATGACTTTTTCCCATTAACAGATAAAGAGTTGGAAACGAAAATTCTTGAGATGGCGGACCGTGCAGATATCCCGGCAGACCATGTATTTGAAGTGAACATGTCTGAAAAGACAAATGCGCTAAATGCATATGTAACAGGAATTGGCTCTAATTCTCGGATTGTGCTTTGGGATACGACGCTTCAGCGTCTAAATGAAAATGAAATATTATTCATTATGGCCCATGAAATGGGACATTACGTGATGAAACATATTTATTTTGGAATTGCTGGATATTTGATTTTAACTTTAGTGGGACTATTTATTATTAGCAAACTTATGACCTTCATGATTCGGAAATGGGGCAATATGTTTAAAATCTCAAGTGTCAAAGATATTGCAGTTTTGCCAGTGTTTTTATTATTAATATCGGTATTAAGCTTTGTTTCGGATCCAGTTTCAAACGCTGTTTCAAGACATCAGGAAAAAGCAGCCGATCTATATGCGCTTGAAATGACAGAGGATAACAAAGCGGCAGTATCGTCATTCCAAGAATTATCAAGAGCAGGACTTAGCCAAGTAAACCCTCCATTCCTAGTAAAGATTTTTAGATATGGTCACCCAACAATGCTTGAACGAATTACGTATACCAATGAGTTTAAAAAGAGTGAAAAATAAACACATGGAGCCTTGTTTGCAGAACGATTTCTGCCGCAAGGCTTTTTTATTTTTAAGGTTGTTGTAGCACAGAATGTTAAATTTAATAATTGTTATATAAAAATTTACAGAAAAATGTTCCATTTTTGGAAAGTCTGTTATATAATACTTTTAGTATCAACAAACTGTATTATAACAAAATGTGAAAGGAGTTTTCGAAAAAATGTCGATTCAAACCTCAGGAATTCAAATCACAGGAAAAATGAATGAGCAGTTTGAAAAAATCTTGACACCTCAAGCATTAAACTTCATAGAGAAGCTAGAACGGAACTTCGGAGAAAGAAGAAAACATCTATTGGAAAAGAGGCAGCAAAGGCAGGAAGAAATCGATAATGGGATCATGCCAACATTTTTAACTGAAACAGAACAAATTCGAAAAGGGGATTGGACAGTAGCACCGATTCCGAAAGACCTGCAGGACCGTCGAGTTGAAATTACTGGACCTGTTGACCGTAAAATGATTATTAATGCACTGAACTCTGGAGCAAAGGTATTTATGGCGGATTTTGAGGACGCTAATGCTCCAACTTGGAAAAACGTAATCGAGGGTCAAATTAATTTACGGGATGCTGTAAGAAGGACCATTACATTTGAAAATCCAAAGGGAAAAAAATATCAGTTAAACGATCAAATTGCAACCCTTGTTGTTCGTCCTCGAGGATGGCATTTAGAAGAGAAACATATTGAACTTGATGGAAAGAGAATTTCGGCAAGTTTACTAGATTTTGGACTTTATTTTTATCATAATGCTAAATATTTAATTGGGAATGGAAGCGGGCCTTATTTTTATCTGCCAAAAATGGAAAGCCATCTGGAAGCAAGGCTGTGGAATGATGTTTTTGTCTATTCACAAAACGAATTGGACATCCCGCAAGGAACGATTAAAGCTACCGTATTAATCGAAACGATTCTTGCAGCCTTTGAAGTGGATGAAATTTTATATGAACTAAAGGAACATTCTGCTGGGCTTAATTGTGGGAGATGGGATTATATTTTTAGCTATTTAAAGAGATTTAGAAATGTGGAGAATGTAATTTTACCTGATCGATCAGAAGTCACGATGACAGCTCCATTTATGAATGCATATTCACAGCATGTCATTAAGACGTGTCATAAGCGCGAATGTCATGCAATTGGTGGAATGGCCGCCCAGATACCCGTAAAAAACAATCCACTTGCAAATGATGAAGCCTATAAAAAGGTGCGTGCGGATAAAGAACGTGAAGCAAATAATGGTCATGATGGTACATGGGTTGCACATCCGGGGCTTGTGCCAATTGCGAGGCAGGTTTTTAATACTGTCATGCTAGGATCTAACCAAATTGATAAAAAACGTGAGGATGTTCAAGTGACAGCCGAGGATCTTATCGCTGTTCCTAATGGTAGCATAACAGAGCAAGGTGTACGTACAAATATCAATGTAGGTATTCAATATATTGAATCATGGCTTCGCGGACATGGTGCTGCACCGATTCATAACCTTATGGAGGATGCGGCGACGGCTGAAATCTCTAGAGCACAATTATGGCAATGGATTCGCCATCCGAGAGGGATCTTACAGGATGGAAGAAAGGTGACTCTTGAACTTGTTCAACAACTTAAAGCAGAAGAGCTTGAGAAAATTAAACAAGAAATTGGGATAGAAGCATTCGAAGCTGGTCGTTTCTTGGAAGCCACAAGTCTATTTGAGGAATTAGTGATAAATGATGAGTTCATAGAATTTTTGACTTTGCCTGGTTATGAAATTTTATAGATTACAAGACTAAAAGGAGGATTAGAAAATGACAAATGAAAGAATTCAAAAATTACAAGAAAGCTGGGAAATGGAATCAAGATGGAAGGGAATAGAAAGAACATACAGTGCTGAGGATGTCATTCGCTTACGAGGTTCAATCGATATTGAGCATACATTGGCACGTAGAGGGTCTGAAAAGCTATGGAATCTTCTTCAAACAGAGGATTATGTTCATGCACTGGGAGCATTAACCGGAAATCAGGCAGTTCAGCAAGTAAAAGCAGGTCTTAAGGCAATCTATTTAAGTGGCTGGCAGGTTGCGGCAGATGCAAACCTTTCAGGACATATGTATCCGGACCAAAGCTTGTACCCCGCAAACAGCGTTCCAAGTGTTGTAAAGCGGATTAACCAGGCTCTACAACGTGCCGATCAAATTCATCATTTGGAAGGGGATGGTGATACAGATTGGTTTGCCCCAATTGTAGCAGATGCTGAGGCTGGATTCGGGGGGCAGTTGAATGTATTTGAGCTTATGAAGGGCATGATTGAAGCAGGCGCTGCTGGTGTCCATTTTGAAGACCAGCTATCATCTGAAAAGAAATGCGGACATTTAGGTGGAAAGGTGTTATTGCCAACTCAAACAGCGGTACGAAATTTAATTTCAGCACGACTTGCAGCGGATGTAATGGGTGTTCCAACAATATTAGTGGCTAGAACAGATGCGGATGCAGCAGACCTGATTACAAGCGATATCGACCCCGTTGATCAGGAATTTATTACAGGTGAAAGAACGCCTGAAGGCTTCTTCAGGACGAAAGCGGGACTTGACCAAGCAATCGCACGCGGTCTAGCATATGCACCATATGCAGATTTGATTTGGTGTGAAACATCCGAGCCAGACTTACAGCAAGCCAAGCGTTTTGCGGATGCCATTCATGCAAAGTTCCCTGATAAGCTATTAGCCTATAATTGCTCTCCGTCATTTAACTGGAAAAAGAAGCTTGATGAAGAGACGATTGAAAACTTCCAAAAAGAAATCGGAAAGATGGGTTACAAATTCCAATTTGTTACATTAGCTGGATTCCACGCTCTAAACCACAGCATGTTTGAATTGGCTAGAGGCTATAAGGAAAGAGGAATGGGAGCATATTCAGAGCTTCAGCAAGCCGAATTTGCAAGTGAAAAGCATGGTTATACAGCAACTCGCCATCAACGTGAAGTAGGAACAGGTTACTTTGATGAAGTTGCTCAAGTCATTACGGGTGGGACTTCTTCAACAACCGCTTTAAAGGGTTCAACAGAAGAAGCGCAATTTACAAAGTAATTGAGGCATGAAAAAACTGGCTAACTTTCGTTAGTCAGTTTTTTTACGAAGTTTTATTTTATCATGTTTTGCTAAACAGTCTCCGGTATTCTGCCGATGCCTCCATAAATAATCCTTCATTTCTTGTATCAATTGCTTGATTAACCTTCGTCTCCAAAAGCTCTTTTTTTCGTTTGAATAGGCTCTCATCAATAATCATTTGAATATATATGTCAAATACCGTTTCTCTAGGTGAATTGCGGTTTTTAGTTTCTCGTGACTTCATGACCTCTGAATATATTTTTCTGTTTTTCATGAAAGCTCACCCCTAAATCCTTTTTATTAGTATATTTAGGGAGATACTTAAAATCAACTGAATTTTTAGACTTTTTTAAAATTTATTTGGAATAATTGAAATTTTTGTATGATATGTTGGATTTACATGCATGATAATAATGGAGGTGGAAATAATGAAAAATCCAAATGAGCATTCAAACAACGATATCCCAATGAATACACCATTAAATCCAGTTTTCGGGATGTCAAACGTACTTGATACAAATAATCCTTTTCTTTCGGAATCTGCCTATGCTGGTGATTCGATTGATGAGCATACAACATTAGAACAAGCAAATGCCTATCTTGCGGAAAAAGAACTGGGTCAAATTAATGAAAATTCATAGTAGATGCCTTAGTGGACTTCTTTTAAAAGCGCTCTTGGGATAGAAAAGAGCATTTTAAAAAGAATTCCACTTTTTTTGTGAACATTTTGTGAACAGTATAGTTATAAATACCTAGAAATGATATTATGAAAATGCTTCCACTAGTTTAAAAATTAAAACAATTAGAAGGGGGATGAATGAATGGGAGTGAAGACTACGAATTATTTAGTGGAATATGAGATTAACCCTGACACAATGGCGGTACTTCCAATTGAAATGGGGAATAATACTTGTTCTAGGGTGATTGAGGTAGAAGGTGAATATGTCGTCGCTATGAAACCTACTGAAATCGTTGACCGAAGCTGTCGTTATTTTGGAAGCTCACTTAAAGGACGGCAAGAAGGAACGCGTGATATTATGGGGGTTACCCATAAGGCGCCAATTATTGTGGAAGCATCTAATAAGATTTTTCTATTTCCGACTGCTTCTCCAACAAAACATGACTGTGCATGGCTTTCACATCATTATGTCTCAGAGTGTGAGTATAGTCTGCATGAGAAAACAACCGTTATCTTCACAAACAAGCAAGCGATTCAACTTCAAATCTCGAAGGGGTCCTTCCAAAACCAACTCCATAGAACTGCACAACTGCGAACGATTGTTACTAATCGAATGGATAAACCAAATAAACGCATTAATTTTGTGATCAATCCTCAAAACAATGAAAGTCTACTCAATAGATCTGATCCTAAAAAATAAAAAGAACAATAAATATTTTTCCCTATTTTATAATTGTCCAATATTACTCACTGGTATTTTTTTCGATAAAATAAGATTCAAGCAGTTGTTGAACTTCATTTCGAATCCGTGGGTTAAAGTAGTTATGCTCCTCTTCATAGCCTCGATACATGAATGAAAATAAGGTAAATGCCTCATCTCTCTGTTTTTCCCATACCTTCATATTTTTCTTTTTCATTTGTTGTTTAATTGTGTAGAGGTCTTTTTGAACTTTCTTCATTGTATGTTCAAGCAAATGGAGATACGGCTTTTTTAACTTAAGGCCAGCTGTTTCTATTGCTGAAAGATCACGATTAAGGATGGTTAGAACCATTGGTAAAAAGATGGCTTTTTCAAAAAGATTACGGTCATCCTCGGGTATTCTTGTCATGATTATCCCTCTTTCAAGAACATATGTTTGTACATATAATACAATATTTTTTTAGGAGAATCAAGAAACATGAAGGGAAATATATTTCTAGTGTCGAAATATATTTAATTGTAGTGCATAATGAGGTAGTACTATTCTACTTTGACAATTCTGTGATAAAGGATGGGAGAAGGATGACAGAGAAAAAGCGTAGAGGAATCGTTGCCGAGGATTTATATGAATTAAAAACAGTTAATGATCCGCAATTTTCTCCAGATGGGCAGAGATTCGTGTTTGTGGAGACAGAAATAAATAAAGAAAAACATGAGTATAATTCTCACTTATATGTTGGAACAGTTGATGGGAAGGTTACACAGTGGACTTATGGGAATGTTCGGGATGGATCGCCACGTTGGTCACCTGATGGAGAATCAGTCGCGTTCGTATCAAATCGTTCAGGAAAACAGCAAATTTTTGTTATGAATGCAAATGGTGGAGAACCGAAGCAAATTACATATTGTATGAATGGTGCCAGAAATCCAATTTGGTCTCCAGATGGTTCAAAAATTTTATTTGCAACCTCATTAGCTCCAGATGAAAGCATCAAAGATAAAGAAAACAAGAAAAAGGATGAAGATGAAAAGAAGCTTGAACCATTGGTTGTCGAGCGAATTCGTTATAAATCAGATACAGCAGGCTTTTTGGATAATAAGAATCAACATCTCGCAGTACTTGACGTTGTTTCTGGTGAAGTAGAGCAGCTTACATCAGGTGAATTTGATTACGCCGCAGGCGATTGGTCACCAGATGGAACGAAAATCACATTCGTGGGTGATATAAGTGAGGATTCAGATTATAATTTAATCTCTGATGTATATGTGATGTCAGTCGAAGATAAAAGCTACCATAAGATTACGGCTAGTACTGGTAACTTTGGCTTGCCATCTTGGTCACCAGATGGCAAATATATTGCGATTATTGGGCATGAACAGGAATTTTCAGGTGCAACATTACCGAAAATCTGGCTGTATACAAATGATAACGCAGAGTTAACTTGCTTAACCAGTGAGCTAGATGCATATGTTGGAGATTGTGTTGCTGCGGACTTTCAATTAGGTGGTTCAAATCAAGGAGTTATATGGAATGACGATAGCAGGAGCTTCTATTTCCTATTATCTAACCATGGAAATACGGGAGTTTATTATGGATCCATTGAAGGCGAGATGTATCCATCGTTATTTGAAAATCAACATGTATTCGCATTTACGGTAAATAATCACAAGGCAGTGGTAGGAATAAGTAAATCAACAGAGCCAGGCGACCTTTATCATTTGGATTTAAGTACCGGTGAATTAAATCGACTTACAAATGTAAATGAAGCCTTTTTGGAAGACGTTGAATTATCAGAGGCTGAGAGCTTTACATTCACCGCTCCAGATGGCTGGGAGATAAATGGTTGGGTTATGAAGCCATATGGTTATGAAGAGGGTAAAAAATATCCGACTATTGTTGAAGTGCATGGCGGCCCTCATGCGATGTATGCAGATACATATTTCCATGAGTTTCAGGTGTTAACAGGTAAAGGTTTTGTTGTTGTCTTCACAAATCCTCGCGGCAGTCATGGTTATGGTCAGCAATTTGTTGATGCTGTTCGTGGTGACTATGGTGGAAAGGATTATTTAGATGTTATGGCAGCAACTGATTATGCAGTCGAACATTTTGATTTTGTCGATGAAACAAAGCTTGGTGTCACAGGTGGCAGCTATGGCGGTTTCATGACAAACTGGATTGTTGGTCACACAAATCGATTTAAAGCAGCAGTTACTCAACGTTCAATTTCAAACTGGCTTAGCTTTTATGGGGTAAGTGATATTGGATACTTCTTTACTGAATGGGAGCTAAAAGGAAATCTTCTTGAGAATGCTGAAAAATTATGGAATCATTCACCACTAAAGTATGTGGGTAATGTGGAGACGCCTTTATTAATTATCCATGGTGAGCGTGATTTCCGTTGTCCAATCGAACAAGCTGAACAGTTCTACGTGGCATTAAAGCATCAAAAGAAACCAACTAAATTTGTTCGTTTCCCTGGAAGTAACCATGAATTATCAAGAAGCGGTAATCCCAAATTAAGATTGTCACGTCTTAACCATATTAAAGACTGGTTTGTAGATTATCTTATATAAGATTTAGAGGCACTAGTGGTAAGCTAGTGTCTTTTTCTATGAAATTTTTTGGTAGGAATGCCCAAATGGGTGTACAATATGAAGTAAGATAAATTAAATGAATCCGCAAAGTGGATTGAATTTTTTCGAGGGGATACGTATGGATATTGAAACAATCAAAGAACTCATTACAATGAAAAATATTGAAGAATTGTTAGGGGAATACCGGTCATTTGGTCCCTTGCCTGGAATTTTTCTTCCAATGCTAGAAGCGTTTCTCCCGTTTCTGCCTTTAGTGGCATTTGTTGTGGCCAATGCAAATGCGTTTGGGCTTTGGCTCGGATTTTTATATTCCTGGATAGGGGCCATTGGTGGTTCTTTGCTCGTCTTCTTCCTGGTTCGTAAGTACGGTCAAAAACGATTCTTTTCATTTGTCAGTCGACATCAAAAAGTAAAGAATCTGGTTAACTGGGTAGAAAGACATGGGTTTGGGCCATTATTTCTCTTATTATGCTTTCCTTTCACCCCATCAGCGGTGATTAATTTGGTAGCAGGGCTATCGAGGGTAAGTATTCCTCAATTTGTTTTAGCCGTTTTAAGTGGAAAATTAGTAATGATATTCACCATTAGCTTCATAGGCTATGATATACGAGCTCTTTTTCAACAGCCAGTCCGTACGATTATCGTTGTCGTTATTATTTTTGTCCTTTGGATTGTTGGGAAAAGAGTTGAAGCATGGTTAAAAGTAAAGCCAAAGCTCCTTAAAGAGGATGAGGCTTAACACTAATACTAACACTTTAAAACGAAGGGTGGAGTTGGAATGGAGGAGACCCCAGCGAAAAATAAGCAGACCTTTTCTTTTATTAAAGCTTTAGGCGTCAGTCTCGTCATCGTTGTGTTTTTGCGGACCTTTTTCTTTACAAACTATATAGTTGAAGGCGAATCAATGATGCCAACACTTCAGGATGGTAACCTCTTAATGGTGAACAAAATTGGAATGAAAATTGGGGAGCTTGACCGCTTTGATATTATTGTATTTCACAAAAATAAAGAAGAGGATTTTGTAAAACGAGTCATCGGTTTGCCTGGAGACACCATTGAATATAGGGATGACGTCCTTTATATAAATGGAAAAAGTGTTCCTGAACCATTCCTAAACAAATTTAAAGAAGGATTAATTACAGGACAATTAACAGGTGACTTCACCCTTGAGGAAGTAGCAGGAGAGTCAACAGTCCCAGAAAATCATCTTTTCGTTATTGGAGATAATCGCTTAGACAGCTGGGATAGCCGCCATTTCGGATTTGTGAGTATGGAACAGGTTGTTGGTAAGGTAAATATTAAATACTGGCCATTCGACAAAATGGAATTATTATATTAAAAAAATTCAAATTCGATAACAATTTCAAAGAGCTCAGCAGAAATTCGAGTTCTTTTTTGGCTTGGATATGATAAAATAGTACCAAAATTGTGAAAGTGGAAGGGAGGTTTTGAAATGGGGACTAAAATACAAGTTCTACAAACTAAAATAACTCCACCAAATTTAAAGGATATCATATTACGTAGACCGTCGTTAATGAAGAAAATGAAAACGATTCCACGCTACCCGCTAACCATCCTGCATTCTGGAGCAGGTTACGGAAAAACAACTGCACTTGCATCCTTTATTCATGATCAGAAAAATACGTCCTGCTGGTATAGTGTCGGTACAAATGATGATGATATTATTCCTTTTCTAACATATGTAGTCTATGCAATTCGAAAGAATCACCAAGGTTTCGGAACAGAACTACTTCTTTTTGCTGAAAATATTGAACGATATGTACGTGATGAAGAAATAAGAACGCTTTGTTCGTTGTTTATAAATGAGATAACTGTATTAAATAAGGATGTCATGCTTATTATCGATGACTATCACTTAATTCAGCACTCTTCCTCAATTGACCATTGGATGACATGGTTGATACAACATCTTCCAATGAATTTAAATCTTGTAATCTCAAGTCGGATAAAACCAAACTGGGACTTTCTAACTTCAATGATGGTGAAAGGGGAACTCCTCGAGCTTAAACAGCGCGACCTTATGTTTTCATTTGATGAAGTAGAAGTTCTCTTAAGTGATTTTTATGAGGGGGATTTGACTGAACAGGATATTAAGAAAATCTTTTCATTAACAGAAGGGTGGATCATCGCGATTGGAATGATTCGGGGGCAGATCTCTTCGGGTGGAGGATTAGAAGCGATTCTCAATAATAAATCGAAATCACTTGATGAATTGTTTCGTTTTCTCGCAATGGAAGTGTTCTTGAAACAGCCGCCAATGGTTCAACAATTTCTAGAGAATACGTGTATTTTCGATGAATTAAACGGAAAAGTATGCGATGAAGTTTTAGGAATTAGAAGCTCAGGTGAAATGCTAAAGGAGCTTTCAGACCATAATCTCTTTTTATTATCTATTGGTGAAGGTCAATACCGTTACCATGCATTGTTTAAAGAGTTTCTGGAGCAGCGTCTATTTTCAACAAATCAGAGGCATTTCGATAATCTTCATATTCAAACCGCTCGATTTTATCAAAGAATAGGAGATTTTAATCAAGCAATCTACCATCTTGAGGCAACCCAGGACTTTGAAAGAATAGCAGAAATTCTCCACCACTATGGAGAGAAAATGATTCAAAATGGGCAGCTTGAAGGATTGCTTGATCGGATTAAAAAGATTCCCGAATCACTGATGAATCATTATTATCTACTGTGGCTATACAAAGGAGAAGCATTAAGATACCGTTGTTCCTATAACGAGGCCGAGGATTGTTACATAAAAACTATTCGCTTTGCTAAATCTGCACGAGATTTAGTGGGATTAAGCAAGGCTTATGAAGGACAAGCGAAAATTTATCTTGATACAATCCAACCGGGAAAAGCAGAGCGATATTTATTACAGGCAATTGAAGCACTTGAAGAGAATAAAGCTTCTTCAAGCGAAGATAAGAGTAGAGTATATCAATTAATGGCTGAAAATCTGGCTAATGCAGGACACGCGAATAAAGCGAAAAAATGGTATGAAAAAGGACGAGAGCTAAATATTCCACTTTTAGATGGAAACTTAGAAGCAAGATTATATTTGCGAACTGGAAAGCTAGTTGAGGCAAAAAAAATTCTGTCTCAACGGAAAGTAGTTGAAAAGAATCAAAAAACGGTACATTTACAGCAATCCCACCGTGAAACAGACTTGTTGTTATCGTTAATTGAGGCATTTATGGGTAATGGGCAAGCTGCCAAAGAACTCGCGGAATCAGGAATTAAACAGGGAGTTCAATTTCAGGCACCGTTTGTTGAAGCATGTGGCTGGATGCGGATGGGACATGCGGTACAGCTACTGGATAAATATGATGCCTCACTTGCAACACAGTGCTATGAAACAGCGCTTGAAATAATGGATGAATTAAATGTGGCTAGAGGAAAAGCAGAGCCTTTAATGGGTTTATGTATTTTATACGGAAATAGAGGAATGCATGATCGTGCCATTGAATTTGGTAATAAAGCCTTGAAGGAAACAGAAAAGGTAAAGGATGCTTGGCTATCCGCACTTATTTTACTATGTATGGGTATTTCATCTGTCCATAATGAAAAATGCGAGGACGCGAACATATATCTGAAAAGATGTGAAGCTTTGTATACAAACTGTGGTGATCAATACGGGATTGTTTTAACACAGCTTTGGTTAGCATTTCTCCATTATCACCAAAAAGACAAAGTCACATTTAATGAAGTCATTTCTAGTTTCCTAAAAAATATGCAGGTTGGGGGCTATGACTTTATCCTGACAAAACGCACAACATTCGGTCCGCTGGATTTATATAATGTTGTTCCATTGTTACTCCATGCGCAAAAGGAAGGAATTCATCTTGCATATGTCAATCAGCTCCTAAATAATTTGGGCTATTCAAATATTACATCCCATCCTGGCTACACATTGCGCATTCAAACATTAGGTAGATTCCGAGTGTGGCTTGGCAGCCAAGAGGTGGAAGAATCCGATTGGCAACGCGGGAAGGCAAAGGAGCTGCTTGAGCTCTTTGTTACATTGCGAAATACAATGATTGACCGAGAAGAAATATTTGCGACTCTATGGCCTGATCATGATGAGGCGGCGGCAGCTAGAGACTTTAAGGTGGCATTAAATGCATTAAATAACGCACTGGAGCCAAACCGAGTGGCAAGATCAACACCTTTTTTCATCCAGCGAATAGGTTCAGCTTATGGACTTAATCAACAAGCAGGCTATCAGCTTGATATTATTGAGTTTGAGGAATGGATCCACGCAGGATTACATGAGAAAGATTCCGAGCAGATTATAAAATGCTTAAGACGGGCACTGGAGTATTATGAGGGTGATTATTTACCCAATCGCAGATATGAAGATTGGTGTTTAAGTGAAAGAGAACGCCTTCAAGTATTGTTTTTACGAGGGTCTGAACGGATTGCACAAAGCTTTGTACAATCGGAAGAGTTTGACGAAGCCATTTATTGGTGCGAACAAATTTTAGCTAAGGACCGGACGTGGGAGGAAGCCTATCGTTTATTGATGTTTTGCTACTACCATAAAAACAATCGACCTCAAGCGATTAAATGGTACAAAAAATGTGTGTCAGCATTGGAAGATGAGTTAGGAGTCGACCCAATGCAACCTACTAAACAAATGTACGACATGGTTCTTCAGCATCAGCCCTAACTTAATTTTACTTTTTTGATAAACCATTATCCTCTTGGAATGGTTTATTTTTTTATTTTTAAAAACATATTGAAAAGTCAGATATTATGTATATAATAAAAATTGAGAGGTGATTCAGGTGTCAGAAACAACAAACTCAGATCAAAAAGTATTGACCCCTAAAGGTTTAGAGACAAGAGAGAAACTACTACGAGCAGCAGAAGAGGTATTTGGACAAAAGGGATACTATGAGACTTCAATTGTAAATATTTCACAAGAAGCAAATGTAGCACAGGGGACCTTTTATAATTATTTCCCATCCAAAAAAGATATTTTTGATGAACTCATTCGTCAATATAGCCGGGAGCTTCGTTTGGCCATTAAAGAAGAAATGGGTAAAGCTAAAACCTTCGAGGAAGCACAACGGAAAGGATTTAAGGCCTTCTTTACTTGGGTCAAGGACCGTAGAAATCTATATAGTATCGTTCAACAAGCGGTAGTTGTGGATAAGGATCTTTATCGCTGGTATTACGATAAACTTGCTAATGGATTCTCAAAAAGTTTGTCTGCTGGAATAGGTGTAGGAGAATTTAAAGAGATTGATCAAGAAACGGTTGCCTATTGCTTGATGTCGATTGGTCAGTTTCTTGGTATGAGATGGGTGTATTGGGAACAGCAGGACGTTCCTGAAGAGGCTTTTGAGGCAGCAATGACGCTTGTTTTTGAAGGGTTAAAAAAAGGATAGAAGGGAGAGTACAAAATATGCAGGGCATTGCTTACTGGATTGAAAAAAGGGCTGAATTACATCCGAGGCGTATTGCCATTATCACAGAAAAGGAACAAATTACCTATAAAACGCTTAGTCAAGATGTAAACCATTTAGCTTCACACTTAAAACTTAAGTTGGATATAAAAAGAGGGGACCGTATCGCAATCTTGTCTCAAAATAGATATGAATACATAGTATTATTATTTGCTATCGCTAAGCTGGAATGTATTGCGGTCCCTCTTAATATTCGTTTAACAGTAAATGAACTTGTTTATCAGATAAATGATAGTGAGTCAGAGACACTTTTTATAGAAGACATCTATCAACAAACATCCAATGCTTTGGAAGTGGAAACTAGCCTGAAAGAAATCATATCCATTGACACAATAAGATGCCTAGAAGTTGGAAATGAGAAGGTTTCAGTTGAAATTAATGAAAGCGCTCCCTATTTGATTTGTTATACCTCCGGAACAACTGGAAAACCGAAGGGAGCGGTTCTGACACAGAATAATATGTTTTGGAATGCGATTAATAATTCGCTCGCAATTGATATCACATCTAGTGATCGTTCCCTTTTATTACTTCCGCTCTTTCATATAGGAGGTATAGGCCTATTTGCATTTCCAACTTTGTATGCTGGTGGGGCCATCATACTACCTGAGGGGAAATTTGATTCTGAGAGGGCCTTAAGGATGATTGAACAGCACCAGGCATCAATCGTAATGGGTGTTCCTACAATTCATCAGGCAATTTTACATAGTCCGTCGTTTGATAAAACAAATTTGAAATCTGTTCGCTGGTTTTACAATGGAGGTGCCCCATGTCCACTTGAAATTATCAAAGCGTTTTTTGATAAGGGGTTATTATTTGGCCAAGGATTTGGGATGACCGAAACATCACCTACCCTCTTTATGCTTTTGAAAGAGGATGCCGAACGAAAAATGGGTTCAATTGGAAAGCCAGCTTTGTTTTGTGAGTACAAATTAATAGATTCAAAGGGTAATGTTGTTAAAGAAGGCGATGTTGGAGAGCTTATCGTTCGGGGACCAAATGTGATGAAGAAATATTGGAACAGACCGGAAGCAACAGCTGAGGCTCTTCGCGATGAATGGTTGTATACCGGAGATTTAGCAAGGGTTGATGACGAAGGATTTTTGTATATTGTTGGAAGGAAAAAGGAAATGATTATTTCTGGCGGGGAAAATATATATCCATTAGAAGTTGAACAAATCATTGGGAAGCTAGCAGATGTTGAAGAAGTAGCTGTTGTTGGGGTTGTCGATCAGAAATGGGGAGAAGTCCCGGTAGCTTTTGTTGTAAAAACGAAGGAGAGTTTAGTAACAGAAGAAGAAATCATCCAATATTGTAATCAATTTATAGCAAAATACAAGATTCCGAAAAAAATAGAATTTATTGATCAACTCCCTAGGAATGCGACTGGAAAAATCCAAAAGAACCTTCTAGTGAATTTATGAAAGGACGGTAAAACATGAGAACAGATAAGATTGGAATTGAAGCAACAGGTGTATATTTTCCAAAAGGAATTGAAACAGCAACGGAATTGTCTAAAAAAACTGGAATTTCTGAACAGGTTATAATTGAAAAATTCGGTTTGTATCAAAAGCATGTGGCGGATGATTCAATGCAAGCAACAGACCTCGGAATCGAAGCAGCCAGACAAATCCTATCAAAGATAGATCCTCTATCGATTGATATTGTGATCTATTTTGGAAGTCCTCATAAGGATTACTTGGTTTGGTCATGTGCACCTAAACTTCAATATGAGCTGGGGACAAAAAATGCCTATGCGTTTGAATTAATGAATGTGAGCTCTTGTTTTCCAATTGCTTTAAAAGTAGCAAAGGATATGCTTCGATCTGATGAAAAAATCAAAAATATTCTCCTTGTTGGAGGCTGTAAGGAATCTCAAATTATAGATTATGATAATCCTCGTTCTAGGTTTATGTTTAATTTTGGAGATGGCGGGACGGCGGCATTAATAACGAAAAATTCTACCACAAGTGAAATTCTTGAAAGCTCGATCATCACGGATGGTTCATTCTATGAAGATGTTCGTGTACCGGCCGGAGGCTCCAAATTGTTTCCAAGCTTGGAAACAGTAAAAAATAGACAGCATTATATCGACGTTCTTGATCCGTCCAGCATGAAAGAACGGCTTGACCCTGTATCGATTCCAAATTTCGAAAGAGTTATACGGCAAGCAGTACAAAATAGTGGATATTCACCTCAAGACATAAAAGTTCTTCTCCCACTTCATACGAAACGCTCCATGTTTAGAGAATTACTTCAAACATTACAAATACCAGAAGAAAACACAGTTTATTTAGATCATCATGGACATATGTCCGCTCTTGACCCTTGTATTGGTCTCCATTTTGCTAACGAACAAGGAAAATTAAAAAATGGGGATATTTGCGTAGCGGTAAGTGCTGGAACAGGTTACACATGGGCAGCCACTGCTATACAATGGAAGGCTAGCTGAATTATATACAAATGATCTACTGTAACTAGAATGTAACTATTACCAAGTACGATTGTCGCAGGAGGTTTTACAGTTTTTATGATGAAAAAGGGGGAAGGAAAAATGAAGAAATTCTCATTTCGTAAAATGCTTTTCTTAAGCTTGCTTGCCATGCTAATGGTGGTTGCAGCAGCTTGTAGTTCGGGATCTTCGACTACCGAAGAAGAGACACCAAGCTCTGGTGATTCAGACAAACCAGCGGAAGAAACAAAAGCAAAGGATCCAATCAAGATCGGTGTGCTTGCATCATTAAGTGGTGGACTTGAATCCTACGGAAAACAATCAACGCAAGGATTTGAGTTAGGGCTTGAATACGCTACTGACGGAACAATGGAAGTGAATGGACAAAAAATTCAGTTTTTCGTAGAGGACACTGAAACAAAACCGGAGGTTGCGATTCAAAAAGCAACTAAGTTAATTGAAGAAGACGGAGTTGATTTCCTAGTTGGATCTTCAAGTTCAGCTGATACATTAGCCGTTCTTCCGCTAGCAGAGGAATATGAAAAAATTATGATTGTTGAACCAGCTGCAGCTGACAGTATTACAGGCGCAGACTGGAATGAATACATTTTTAGAACGGCACGTAATTCTTCACAGGATGCGGTTGCAGGTGCAGCGGCTATTGCAAAAGAAGGTGTGAAAATTGCAACACTTGCTCCTGATTATGCATTTGGCCGTGATGGAGTAGCAGCATTTAAGGAAGCAGCAGAAAAATTAGGTGCTGAGATTATTCATGAGGAATATGCAGATCCTACGGCAACTGACTTTACATCTAATATTCAAAAAATCATTGAATCAAAGCCGGATTATTTATTCGTTGTTTGGGCGGGAGCAAACTCACCTTGGAATCAAATTGCAGATATGAAGGTTCAAGATAATGGGATTAAAATCTCGACAGGTGCTCCAGATATTCCAGCACTTGCTACAATGGATGCTTTAGTTGGAATGGAAGGATTCACCGTTTACTATCATCAGCTACCTAAAAATGATATTAATGATTGGTTAGTTGAAAAACATAAAGAGAAGTTCAATGGAGAGGTTCCGGATCTATTTACTCCAGGTGGTATGACTGCTGCACTAGCCATTGTTGAAGCAATTAAAAAGACAAATGGCGATACGAATGCAGAAAAGCTTATTGAAGCAATGGAAGGCATGAGCTTTGACACACCTAAGGGTAAAATGACGTTCCGTGAAGAGGATCATCAAGCACTTCAAACTTTATATGCGATTCGCTTAGAAAAGGTTGATGGAGTAGATTATCCAGTTCCAGTCTTATTGAGAGAGTTAAGCCCTGAGGAAACAGCTCCACCAGTTCGTAATTAACGTTTTAAAAGGCTTCGGTAGGATTTCTACCGAAGCCTACTTTTAGAAAAAAGAGGTGAAGTGACGTGAATAACATTATTGAAACAAAGGATTTAACCATTACATTTGGAGGGCATATTGCAGTTGATAAGGTTAATTTTACGGTTCCGCAGGACCACTTCAAATCAATCATCGGACCAAATGGTGCGGGTAAAACAACATTTTTCAATCTATTAAGCGGCCAGCTCTTACCGACTAATGGCCAAGTTTTCTTAAAAGGTGACGATATTACAAAGCTATCTCCAACCGCACGTACACGAAAAGGAATCGGGCGTTCCTTTCAAATCACAAATGTTTTTCCAAATCTTACTGTATTAGAAAATGTTCGATTAGCCGTTCAATCTGTGGCAGGAGTCAGATACCAGATGTTTAAGCATTTCCGTAAATATCGACATTTCGAAGAAAAAGCAATCCACATATTATCGCTTGTTCTTCTTGATAATAAAGCAAATGCAATTGCAAAAAATCTGGCACATGGCGAAAAACGAAAGTTGGAAATTGCCATGCTTTTGGCATTGGAGACAGAGGTTCTGCTCCTAGATGAACCAACTGCCGGAATGTCACTTGAGGAGGTTCCTGCAATCCTTGAGGTTATCAAGAAGATCAAAGCGGAAGGGAATCGAACGATCATTTTAATTGAACACAAAATGGATATGATTCTCGACCTTTCTGATAGTGTAATGGTTTTATTTAATGGGAGATTGCTAGCAGATGGAACACCAGAAGAAATCATGAACAATGAAACAGTCCAATCAGCGTATTTAGGAGGTTTGTACGATGACACTGCATCTTAAGGTGGAGGGAATTGAAACGTATATTGACCAATTTCATATTTTACAAGGCGTTTCATTTGAAGCGAAAAAAGGTGAAGTTACCGTTCTATTAGGCAGAAATGGTGCAGGGAAAACAACTACACTTAGGTCGATTATGGGACTCAATCCGCCAGCTAAAGGAACAATCGAATTTAATGGGGAAAACATTGCAGGTCTTGCCACCTATCATATTGCGTCTAAAGGGATTGGCTATGTACCAGAGGATCAAGGGATATTTGGAGAGTTGACAGTAGAAGAAAATATGAAGGTAGCCATAAAAAAAGAGAACGATGAAACAAAGGAACGTCTTGATTATATTTTGAACTTATTTCCTGATCTGAAGAAGTTTTGGAAAAGAAAAGGCGGTAATCTCAGCGGTGGGCAAAAGCAAATGCTCTCTATTGCAAGGGCTTACGTGAATAATAATGATTTACTTCTGATTGATGAACCAAGTAAAGGTCTAGCCCCAATTGTGGTTGAAAAAGTGATGGAGTCCATCCAGGAAATGAAATCAAAGACATCGATTGTGCTTGTTGAACAAAACTTCTTTATGGCAAGTACAATCGGAGACCAATTTTTCATAATTGACGATGGAAGAACCGTTCATCACGGTGAAATGAAGGAATTAAAGGAAAATGAACAACTTCGCAAACAATATCTAGGAATTGCCTAACGGGAAATTTACTAGGTTTTGGTGTCTAGCTCTAGGCGCCTTGCGCTTTTCTTTTGAAAGGAGGATATTTTGTGGATGCAATCATTAATTTAACAATCAATGGACTTGCGACAGGCATGTTGATCTTTCTGCTTGCAGCGGGGCTAACTTTAATTTTTGGACTTATGGATGTCTTGAATTTTGCTCATGGTGGTTTATTTGCTTGGGGAGCCTACGCTGGTGTTTGGACGTATGGGCAAACCGGAAGTTTTGTAGTTGGGATTATTACAGCCCTGATTACTGGTTTAATCTTAGGCCTGTTGATGGAAAAATTTATTGTCACCCCGGTTTATGGAAATCATATTCAACAAATTTTGATTACGCTTGGTGTTATGATTGTTCTTTCCGAAATGCTAAAGGTTGTTTGGGGACCTCACCAATTAAGCGCGAAAACCCCATCTTATTTAAGTGGGAGCTGGGAATTTGGTGGAGTTATTCTAATTAAATATCGCTTATTTATTATTCTAGTAGGGTTCTTAGTGTTCTTCCTTATTTATTACATTTTGAAAAATACAAAGATCGGCTTAATTGTTCGAGCTGGTGTAATTAATAAAGAAATGGTCCAATCATTAGGTATCAATATTAAAAAGATTTTCATGCTTGTTTTTATGGTAGGTGCTGCAATGGCAGCACTTGGTGGCGTATTACTTGGGCCATATTCCGGACAAATTTATGCGGAGATGGGAATGGAATTTGCGATTCTCGCATTTATCGTTGTTGTCATTGGTGGCATGGGAAGTATTACAGGATCACTATTTGCGGCAATTTTAGTAGGGCTATCAGGGGCTTACATGGCCTATTATGTCCCTGAATTATCACTAGCAGTGAATATGCTGCTGATGGCCGTTGTATTAATTTTTAGACCACAAGGATTATTCGGTGCAAAGGGGTGAGGAAATGAAGCTTCTTACTAATTCTTCAAAAGTAAATATCATATACATTGCAGCAGCGGTATTCCTTCTATGTTATCCATTTATTAATGACACTAGAAGTATATTAATTTTATTTACACAAATTTTTATCTTTGCAGTCTTTGCCATGAGCTATGATATTTTACTAGGTTTTACGGGAATTGTTTCATTTGGGCATGCAATGTTTTTTGGAATTGGTGCTTATTCGACAGGTGTTCTATTAAAACGATTTGAGCCAACATTAGCGGTGTTTATCATGTCAATACTCGTTGGTATGATACTGGCAGCTATTTTAAGTTATATTGTAGGTTTGCTCTCACTTCGGTTAAAGAGCCATTTCTATGCCATGCTGACATTGGCGTTTTCAGGCTTGTTTTTAGTTGCAGCAGAAAAATGGAGGTCGTTAACCCGAGGTAATGACGGATTTACTTTCCGCACTCCAGATATATTAAAAGACCGAATGACTCTTTATTTTGTCACATTAATTCTTATGATTGTTATCTTTTTAGTGTTAAAGAGATTCACAGAATCTCCGCTGGGCAGGGTGCTCCAAGCGATTCGTGAAAATGAACCACGGACAGAGTCACTTGGATACAACGTGATTCATTATAAAATCATTGCGAGTATTGTAGCGGGGGTGATTGCGAGTGTTTCAGGATCCATGTATGTCTTAACACTAAGATTTGTAAATACATCAGTATTTGCCCTCGATGTAACCCTCGATGCACTTCTCATGACGATTATTGGAGGAGTCGGAACGCTAGTAGGGGCCATCATTGGAGCTGGGCTTATTGAATTTGCCCATCACTGGCTAACGGGACTTGCAAAGGTTCACTGGATTTTTGAGCGATGGATGATTTTCTTTGGCATTTTATATATTTTAGCCGTTATGTTCTTTCCAATGGGAATCGTTGGAACTGTAAAATCATGGTTTTATAAAAGAAAAGGAACGAAGAAAACGAAGGACTATGAAAAAGAAAAAATAGCTGGCTAAGGAGTGAGGGCCATGAATGATAATCAAACCATTACCTCATTCGTTGTCCGTTGTGCGCTGGTTGACGTAGATTACGCGACAATGAAAAAGCAATGGCGAATAAAGGTCAGCCATGTTCAGGGGGAAGATGAAGTAGTTGTGACAGATTTAGAAGACGCTATTCAATTTATGAAACGTGTAATAGAGGAGTGACCTACTTTGCAATCAGTCGGAATTTTAAGTACGGGAATATACATTCCTAAAGATTATTTAACTTCAGAGGACATTTCAATAAAGAGTGGGATTCCAAAGGGGATCGTTGAAACAAAGCTAGGAATTTCGAGAAAGCCTATTCCAGGATCTGAAGACCATACATGTGAAATGGGAATTAAAGCGGCAAGAGAAGCAATTGAAAAGGCAAACATTGATCCACTGGAAATTGATTTAATTATCTATATCGGGGAAGAACATAAGGAATATCCATTATGGACTGCCGCAATTAAAATGCAACAAGAGCTCGGTGCACTTAATGCCTGGGGCTTTGATGTAGCAATGCGTTGTGGAACGACGATTATGGCGCTAAAGGTTGCAAAGGATTTGATGAGATCTGACGACTCTATAAAAACGGTATTACTAGCAGGTGGCTATCGAAATGTAGATTTGATTGATTATGAGAATCCTAGAACTCGCTTTATGTATAATTTAGGTGCCGGTGGTGGCGCAATCCTTTTACAAAAGGGGCTGGCTAAAAATCATGTCCTGGCAAGTAAAATTATAACTGATGGTTCATTTTCTGAGGATGTCGTTGTAGTAGCAGGGGGAACAAAGAATCCGGTGACAAAGGAAGCGCTTGAGCAGAAATTAAATATGCTGGATGTTCTTGACCCTGAAGGAATGAAACAGCGACTTGAAGAAAAGTCGATGCAAAATTTTCTTCAGGTGATTCGAGATTCAGTAAAAAACAGCGGGTATACTGAAGCAGACATCGATTACCTAGGTATTCTCCATATGAAAAAATCAGCCCATGATTATGTGTTAAACGAATTAGGTCTAACCCAAGATCAATCCATTTATCTAAAAGAATATGGTCATATTGGTCAAATAGATCAAATACTTTCTATGGAATTAGCGGAAAAAAACGGTAAAATAAAAGAAGGGGATCTTGTTGTTCTAGTGAGTGCTGGAATCGGATATGCATGGGGTGCCACTGCAATAAAATGGGGGGATTGTTAATGTCAGCAATTGAACTAAAAACAGTTGATCTTGCAAATGGAGAAACATTGGGCTACCGGGAGCGTGAAGGAGGGGAGAAAGTCCTTTTACTTATACATGGAAACATGACATCATCCAAACACTGGGATATATTAATTGATAAATTTGATAACGATTACAAAATCATCGCTGTTGATATGAGGGGATTTGGGATCTCGACATATCACACACCAGTCCATATGATAAAGGATTTTTCAGATGATATTAAGCTTTTTGTTGATCAACTAGGTATTAAAGATTTTGCAATTGCAGGATGGTCAACTGGTGGGGTTGTAGGAATGCAATTTGTGGCGGATTATCCAGGATATTGCAATAGGTTGATATTGGTGGACTCTGTCTCCACGAGAGGCATTGCACTTTATGAAGTTAATTCAGAGGGGAAAGAAGATTATTCAAAGAGACTTAAAACGTATGAGGATTTCTTAAAGGATCCACTTAGAATTATTCCGATTCAAAATGCGTATGACACTAGAAATAAGGAAGTATTAAAAGCAATTTGGAATGCTTTAATATATACGCATAACCAGCCTGATGAGAAGCATTATGATGAATATTTAGATGATATGATCACACAAAGAAATCTGGCTGAAGTCTATTATTCATTAAATAAATATAATATTAGTGAATATCATAACGGTTTAGTTGACGGAAACGGTCTTGTGAAAAAGATAAAAATCCCAGTCTTGATTTTACGTGGGGATAGAGACTTGGTGATCACCGATAAAATGACAAAGGAAATCGTTGAGGACTTGGGTGAAGTAGGAACATTTATTGAATTACCAGACTGTGGACACTCTCCATTGATTGATAACTTAGAACTATTATTAAATCATATGCACAAGTTTATGAAGCAAAAGGAGCTAGCAAAATGAGATTAAAAGATAAGGTAGCAATCATTACTGGAGCGGCAAATGGGCTCGGGCTAGAAGCGGCAATCACATTTGTACGTGAGGGTGCGAAGGTTGCGTTAACAGACTATGATACAAAAGGGGCCCAAAGAGCAAAAGAATTGAAAGAACAGGGTGCAGATGTTGAATTTTTTCAAGTCGATGTTGCGAGCAGAGAGAGCGTTGATCAAATGGTTTCCTCTGTAATGGAGCGTTTTGGAAAGATTGATATTTTAATAAATAATGCGGGGATAACTCGTGATTCGATGTTGACTAAGCTTTCTCAAGAGGATTTTCAAAAGGTTATCGACGTAAATTTAACAGGTGTTTTTAATTGCACTCAAGCTGTCGTACCACATATGATTGCGAATGGAAAAGGTAAAATCGTCAGTACCTCGTCTGTAACGGGAGTGTATGGAAATGTTGGTCAAACCAATTATGCGGCATCAAAGGCGGCGGTAGTTGGAATGACGAAAACATGGGCAAAGGAGTTAGGTAGAAAAGGGATTAATGTGAATGCGGTTGCCCCAGGTTTTATCGAAACTGGAATGGTAGCAGCAGTACCTGAAAAGGTCATTAATCAAATGAAACAAATGATTCCTCTTCAGAGACTTGGAAAACCTTCAGATATTGCCAATGCTTATTTATTTTTATCATCCGATGAATCTGATTACGTGAACGGAACAACCTTACATGTTGATGGTGGAATTATGATGTGATTACACTAGGAGCTCTGATTTTCAGGCTCCTTATTTTTTTTTGCCCTTAATCCGAGACGGAGACACCCCTTACAAAATTCCTTCACATGTAACTTCCATGTAACTTATGTCTTTTATAGTAAGAATAATTAAGTAGACGTAAGGAGAGATAGTTGTGAGGTGGGAACTGGATTGGATCGCAAATCGGGCTCGACTATCACCTGATTCGATTGCTGTTGTAGACGGGGAAACGGGCAGCCGTTTCACATTTAAAGAATTAAATAAACGTGCGGAAAATATCGCCAGCTATTTTAAAACTATCGGAATTAATAAGGGAGATCGGATTGCACTGCTCTCTCCGAATGATATTTGTTATTTCGATTTGCTTTTTGCCTGTGGAAAAATAGGGGCAATCTTTGTACCGCTAAATTGGCGATTATCAAGTGAGGAAATAGATTATATCCTTTCGAATTCATCACCAAGGCTAATCGCTTTATCAAGTAAATTGGAACACATATTGCAGGACAAAACCTCTATGGGAATTATAAAAATTGATTCAGACGAGTATCATCGAATTGCGAGTGTATTAAATAAATCTTGTGATCCAGATGAATGTGTCCATGAAGATGACCCATTAGCGATTATTTATACAGGTGGAACAACAGGTAAACCAAAGGGTGTGGTTCTTTCCCATCAATCCATTATGTGGAATGGGTTAAATACGATTGTGAGTTGGAATTTGTCTGCCCAAGATGTGACATTGACCTATATGCCGATGTTCCATACTGGTGGGCTAAATGCTTTATCAATTCCAATTTTAATGATGGGGGGAAAGGTTGTCATAGCGAAAAACTTTGAACCCAATCGAGCAATCAAAATTATTAATCAAGAGGGTTGTACAGTGGTATTACTTGTTCCGACTATGTATCACATGATGATTAAAACACTCTCATTTAAAGATGTAAAGTTTCCAACAATGCATACATTCTTATCTGGAGGAGCTCCATGTCCGTTAGAAATCTACCAGGCGTTTGAAGAAAAGGGTTTGTCTTTTAAAGAAGGATATGGTCTAACCGAGGCTGGCCCAAACAATTTCTTTATCGATCCCAAGATTTCAAGATTTCGGAGAGGATCTGTTGGCAAGGCGATGTTTTATAATGATGTGAAAATCATTACTTCTGATGGAAGAGATGCTAAGGCTGGGGAAGTAGGAGAGCTTTTAATTCGTGGTAAGCATGTATTCCATCATTATTGGAATAATCCAAGTGCGACAAAGGAAGCATATCATGATGGCTGGCTCCATACCGGAGATTTAGCAAAATGTGATGAGGAAGGCTATCACTATATTGTTGGAAGAAAGAAAGAAATGATCATTACAGGTGGAGAAAATGTCTATCCGTTAGAGGTAGAGCAATGCATAAGCAAACACCCGGTAATTAACGAAGTTGCTGTTATCGGTGTCCCTCATGAAAAATGGGGTGAAATGGTGATCGCAGTAGTTTCATTAATGCCGGACCAACAAATTTCTAGGGGGGAATTAAAAGAGTACTGTCAAACAAAGATAGGGAAATATAAAGTCCCCAAAGACTTCATCTTTGTAGATGAAATACCTAAAACACATGTTGGAAAGATCGATAAAAACCAATTGCAAAAAACGTATGAAAATCTAGTTGGTTAAGGGCAATTTTAGTTATAGGGAAATGGGACTATGTCTGAATATCTTGAAATATGGTAAAAAACGACTACAAATCGTGTAGTCGTTTTAATTTTGATAAAGATTTTGTAAATATGTAGATAATTTTCGTAAAATTCATTGAATAAAATTTTATAACCCATTAATATGTATTCGAACCAGAATCTACTATTAATTAAGTGAGGGGAGAAAACTGTGAAAAAAGGCCTAGCGAGGAAATTACTATCGATTTTATTCGTTTTTAGCTTAATAGTGCCTACTACACTATTAAACTTTGCACCTTCCGTAAGTGCGTCGGAGGGAAGTGTAACTGAACAACAACCATCCTATAAAACTGTAGCAGAAGTGATTGCAAACAACACTGGAAATGCCACTGTACAGGGATATATTGTAGGGACAGTTGCGAATGGACCAAAGTATGATCAAGAGGCTCCATTTGAAGTTAATACAAATCTTGCTTTAGCAGATGATCCGAATGAAAAGGATCCGGCAAAGATCTTGCCAGTACAGTTACCAAATAATTATGTTCGTATAGATTTGAACTTAAAAGATCACCCTGAAAACTTCCAAAGAAAGGTAGCTATAACGGGTAGTTTAGAAGCGTATTTTACTGTTCCTGGATTGAAAAGTGCCTCATCTTATGAATTTCTTGATGGCGAACAAGACCCAGAACCAGAACAACCAACCATAATCAGCATTGCTGAGGCCCGTGCCCAAGCCACTGGTTCAGTATCCGTTAAAGGCACAGTGACGGCAAAATTAAAAAATACGATCCACATTCAAGATGACACAGCTGCAATTGCTGTAAGACCAACTTCCCTTGCTGTTGAATTGGGTGATAAAATCACTGTCACTGGAACATTAGGTGATTATAATGGCCTTTTACAACTAAATAGCGCAAATCTTGTAGGAGAAGCAACTCAAGTTGGTGTACCAGAGCCAGCTGTTGTGACTGGTGCTGATTTAAATGAAGAGAATGAATCAGAACTAGTTTCTGTAAAAAATGTTACAGTTTCCGGAAACCCTTCAAACTATAAGGCAGTAGACGAAACTGGGAACGAATTTATTGTTCGTGATGAAAATAATAACCTAGGATTAACTCAAGGAACAACCTATGATTCGATCACTGGTATTGTTCAACAATTTAATAGTGATTGGCAAATCATTCCTCGCGGACAAGCAGATATTGTAGAAGATGCTACAAAAGTTCAACCAGTTAGTGCATCTCATCCATCAGGAACAATCCTTGCTGGTACAAAGGTGACATTATCAACTTCAACTCAAGGTGCTGACATTTATTTTACAACTGATGCAATTGAACCAACAGTTGAGAATGGTCAAAAGTACAGTGAGCCAATTACAGTTGATAAAAATCTAACAATCAAAGCTATTGCTGTTAAAGATGGTTTAACAGCTAGTGTTGTAAAAGAATTTGCGTATAACGTATATGATTCAGCAGATATTAAGATCCACGATATTCAAGGTGAGTCACATGAATCACCGCTAGATGGCGTAGTTGTTAATAATGTTAAGGGTGTCGTAACCTATACTTATAGCATAAAAGGCGGAAATTACTTCCATATGCAAACTCCAGATGACCAAAAGGATGACAATCCAAAGACATCTGAAGGTATTGTCGTTTATACAGGTAACCAAGCAAATGTGAAAGTTGGTAATCTAGTAAGTGTAACAGGTACGGTCGATGAATATTATATCGATGGATATAGTGACGCAAACAAAACGGACCTTGCTGTAACACAAATTAATGCTAGAGATGACCGTAACGGCGCTGTAACGGTTGTAGAGGAAAAAGTCGATTTACCTGAAACAATAAAAATTACTAGCAAAAATCTGCCAAATCAAGTAATTGATAATGATAGTTTTGCAGAATTTGATCCAGAAGAAGATGCAATTGATTTCTGGGAAAGCGTTGAAGGGATGCTTGTTGAAGTAGGAATAGTTAAGGCTGTTGCACCTCAGGAGCATGGGGATTTAATTACTGTACTTGAAAACAGAAAAACTGATACAATCCACGGAGGCTTATTATTAACTGAGGATAATGCTAATGCGGATCGTATCCAATTCAAAATGTACGATAACAATGCTGCAAGAGATTTCAAAGTAGCAACTGGAGACAAATTTACTGGTCCGATTACAGGTGTAGTAAATTATGGGTTCCAAAACTATAAAATCTATGTTGATTTAGAAGATATGGAATCTGCACATGTTATTGGGGATGTAAAACCTGAAACAACAACGATTGTTAAAGATGATAGTAAGCTTACAATTGCATCTTACAATCTAGAAAACTTTTCAAATAATACAAAAGAAACATCAAATGATAAAGCTCAAAAACTAGCAAGAGCATTTGTAAGAGACATGAACAGTCCCGACATTATCGGGGTTACTGAAGTCCAAGATAACAATGGGCAAAGTGCAGGAGATGCAGCTGCAAACGAAAGTTATGAGCGTCTGATACAAGCAATCACTGCTGCTGGCGGCCCTGTATATGAATATTTAAATATTGACCCTATTAATAATGAAGACGGTGGGGCACCGAATGCAAACATCCGTGTTGGATTCTTATATAATCCAAAACGTGTATCCTTACCAGAAGGCATTCAAGCTGGTGATGCTACAACAGCAGTTGGGTATGTAAATGGAAAATTAACTCATAACCCTGGTCGTATTGATCCAACAAATCCTGCATTTGATAACAGTCGTAAACCTTTAGCTGCACAATTTACCTTCCAAGGTGAAGATGTTGTTGTTATCGCAAACCACTGGAACTCTAAATCAGGAGACACTCCATTATTCGGTTCAACACAACCACCTGTATATGGTAGTGAAAAACAGCGGAAAAAAATTGCAAAGATAGTATATAACTTTGTAGAGGAAATAAAAACGGATAACCCCGATGCAAATATTGTATCTGTTGGGGACTACAATGATTTCCAATTCTCTGAAGCGATGGGAATTTTTGAGGGGCAATTAATGACCAACATGATTAATTATGTTGAACAGAGTGACCGTTACACATACTTGTTCCAAGGGAATTCACAAGTGCTAGACCACATTGTGGTATCAAATAACTTAGTACCCGGAACTGAAATTGATATTTTACACATTAATGCGGACTTTACCGATATGGCAGGACGTGCAAGTGATCATGATCCTGTATTGGTTCAAGTTAACCTTATAGAAGATTATGATCTAACAATCATGCATACAAATGATACACATGCAGCCCTAGATAAAATGCCGAAAACAGTAACTGCTGTGAAAGAGGTAAGAGCAGCAAAACCCGATGCGCTGCTTCTTCATGCGGGGGATGCATTTACTGGAACCTTGTATTTCAATGAGTTCCAAGGTGAAGCAGACTTGGCAATGATGAAGTTAATGGGCTTTGATGCCATGACATTTGGTAATCATGAATTTGATTTAGGCTCTTCATCAGAAGGTCATCAAGCTTTGGTTAATTTCATCAAGGGAGCAAATTTCCCGTTTGTTAGTGCCAATGTTGATTTCTCGAAGGATGCAAAATTCTCTGGAAGTTTCAATGATTCTATTGAAACTAACTATAATAATGGTCAAATTTACAATGGAATCATCAAAGAAGTTAATGGCGAGAAAGTGGGTATCTTCGGTTTAACAACAGAAGAAACAGAAGACATTTCGAGCCCAGGTTCCATCGAGTTTGAAAACTACCTAAGTGAAGCAGAAAAGGCAGTAAAAGCTTTCGAAACACAAGGTGTTAATAAAATCATTGCATTAACTCACATTGGATTTGATGATAATGCAGCAGTAGATAACGATTTAATCTTGGCTGAGCGAGTGGAAGGCATTGACGTGATTGTCGGTGGACATAGCCATACAACATTATCTGAACCTGTAGTTGTAGCAAAGGATGAAACACCAACAATCATCGTTCAAACAGGTAATGCAAACAGCAACTTAGGGGTTCTAAATGTTGAATTTGATCCAAATGGTGTTGTAGTAGCTCATGATGGTGAGTTAGTTAAAATTGGCGATCAACAAGCTGATCCTGAAGCAGAAAGAGTATTAGCACCATTTAAAACACAAGTCGATGCAGTAGCAAAAGAGGAAATTGGCGTATCAACTCCAATTGAATTAGAAAATCCACGTACAAATGGCGATAATACAAAACCAAGCGTACGCAGAAATGAAACAATCTTAGGAAACTTGATTACGGATGGAATGCTTGAAAAAGCAAATTCCTTCACAGGTAAAAATGTCATAATGGCATTACAAAACGGCGGTGGTATCCGTGCAGCAATTAATGCTGGACCAATTACTGCTGGTGAGGTAATTACAGTACTTCCATTTGGAAACACCTTAGCCACGATGGATGTTACCGGAGCTGAATTAAAAGAGGCTTTTGAAATCTCTGTAAGCCAGTACCCAGGAGAAAATGGCGGATTCCTGCATGTTGCAGGCGGTAAAGTTAAATTCGACTCTACTAAACCTGCCGGTGAACGTATTGTCTCTATATCGTACCTAAATGAAAATGGGGAGTATGTAGAGGTACAAGATGATAATATCTATACTGTAGCAACAAATGCTTTCACCGCTAAAGGTGGAGACGGCTATGACGTATTTGCAAAAGCTTATGAGGAAGGCCGTGTAACCGATCTCGGACTTTCTGATTGGGAAAACTTCCGTGACCATTTAATAAACATTGGCAGTGAAGGAATTCCAACTAAAACTGAAGGCAGAATCGTGGATATCTCCTCAACACCTGGTGAAGAAGAACCACAGCAGGTTGTAATTGTCAAACCAGAGGTAGTGAACGGCAATAAATATGAAGTCAATGCAGATGATTTAGGTGAATTAAAAGATGGAGCGACTGTTAGAGTTGAAGTTCCTGAAAAGAATAATACCATTTTTGTAACATTGAGTTCAGATGCTATTGCGAAACTTAAAAAAGCGAATGCAACTTTAGTTGTTTCCAATAACCTCGTTGAACTTCAAATCCCGGCATCTATTTTGCCAGATGGTGAAGTTGAAATTAAAGTGCAGAAGGATAATCGAAAGGATGCTTTAGTAGCTTACGATTTTACAATAAAATCAGAAGGCACTGGCTTCCACAAATTCAACGAAAAAGTCACAATGACCTTCTCGGTTGACCCTGCTAAAGTAAAGGATCCGAATAAAGTAAAGGTCTTTTATTGGAACCCGGAAAGTAAGAAATGGGAACTTGTAGGCGGAGAATATAAAGATGGTAAAATTACTGCAACTACCGACCATTTCAGTACATTTGGTGTGCTAGAAGAAGTCGAAGGTAGCAAGGAAACTCCAGTAACTGACGATAAAGATACAAATAACCATAATCCACCTGCTGCGGATTCAAATGCGAAGGATTCAAAAGGAGGCAAAAAGCTTCCAATTACAGCAACTAATACCGCAAACATGTTAGTAACCGGGCTTATGCTTATCCTTGTTGCTTTTGGTCTTCTTTATTTAAACAGAAGAAAAACAGTTTCAAAAGGCAATATATAAACAAAAAATGTCCCAAAATAGTCAGCAGTGAGAAGAAAACAATTGTTTTCTCCTCACTGCTTTTTTCATCCCAATTACAAAAAAATTTGATTCACGTCAAAGTTAATGGAACGATTTCATATGATAATGAGAGTAACAAAGGAGGTTGAAAATAATGGAACAATATTTAATGTTAGGTGTTATCGCGATTATTACATTAGCTTTTGGGATTATTTTAAAATCAAAAAAAGTATTCTTCACCCAACTTGGAATTTTGCTTGTCATCGTTTTACTCAAAGACTCCATACAAAGTTTTCTTTACATCCCTTTATCTGTCCTCCAAATCCTGGTTACTGCACTTGTACTCATTCGGTATAAAAAGGCAGTAGATCGAAACTATACACTCATTCTAGAAAAAACACATAAAATCCCTCGTAATCTAACAAAAGGTGGCGATTTAGGCAGCCAAACCTCATTTTTCGAAAAAAATTAATTTCGAAAGGATTATGATAAAAAATGTAGAATTACTCCCTAAATAGAAACAAGGGAGTTTATTAAACGATTACGTTTAATCTATTAAATAAAAATAATGTCCCCCAGAAACGATTATCTGTGGGACATTCCATTTTACAGTTTTTCAAAATTTAAGTCCCAAATAATCCCGAATTGATCCTTCACTTTTGCATATTTTGCACCCCAGAAGGTATCCTGCAATTCCATGAACACTGTTCCTTTTTCCTTTAAATTATTAAAGGTTTTTGTAATCTCTTCCTCACTTTCGAAATCAATTACGAGGGAGATATTGTTTCCAAAACTAACTTTTTGGTCTGGAGAGTCATCTGATACCATTAACAGAAAATCATTCTTTTTGAATTTACCATGAATAAGTCGGTCGTTAGCCCGGTATTGAGTTTCATAACCTGCCTTAGCATATGTTTGGACATCCAAAATTTCACCATCAAATATTTCCTTATAAAATTCCAAAGCTTCCTGTGCATTCCCATTAAACATTAAATACGGTGTTACTTGTCCTTTCATACTTAAAACACTTCCTTTTAAATTTGCTAAAGCCCTCCACTATGTTTTCTATTTCAAATAAAGTTCATACATTTTTGTATTTTTCCTCACATCCCATCATTATAATGCTTCCTTGCTATTTAGTGTTTGGTATAAAAGAGTATATAGGCTCCAAATCTTGAATGAATTTTTATGTTACACGTGGTGAATTTTGAGGAAGTTATTGAGCCCACTCCCTTGTCCGTCTTCGTTTTTCCATTGTTAATTGGTAAAATAGACGGGGCGTGGTTTTTTGATAGTTTTAATAATTACGATTGTACTGTATTATTAACCATATAAAGTAGTGCAGAAAATAAAAAGGGAGTGAATATAAAATTGCTTTTCAAGACGAATGACCGAATCCTATTTATTGGTGATAGCATAACAGACGCAGGACGATTAGTAGATCCAGAGGGGATTGGACAAGGATATGTAAGGCTAATTCGGGACTATTTCTATAAGGACTTGAGTGATTTGAATCTTAAGGTCATAAATAAAGGTGTTAGTGGAAATAGGGTAACGGATTTAGCCTCAAGATGGAATGAAGATGTAATCAAATTGAATCCTAATTGGGTATCTGTTTCTATTGGTATCAATGATGTTTGGAGGCAGATTGATCAACCAACAATGGAGCAGGTGTATCCGAAAAAATTTGAAGAAATTTATACGCGACTATTAACTGAACTATCCGAGGAGACTCAATCTCAAATTATATTAATGGAACCTACTGTTATTGTAGAAGATAGACAATCTGAAGGAAATCAAAAACTTATACCGTATGTAGAAATCGTAAGGAAACTAGCAAAAGTATTCAATGCTATTTTAATACCCACTCACCGGGTGTTTATCGAGCATTTAGCGGGCATGTCTAGTGAAATACTTACAAAAGATGGTGTGCATATGAATAATGCCGGGAATAAATTATTGGCTGATACTTGGTTAGCGGCGGTAAAATAAAGCATCTACCTTATGGAAAATAATATATTCGAAAAGGAGATTATACTGGTGATTGATATAAGGATTATGACCTATAATGTTCTTCATATTGATGAAAACCCTGCAAATAAATGGGAAGAACGTAAGGAATTAATAAAGAAATTAATAGAGCGTGAATCTCCTGATATTATTGGTACACAAGAGTGTTTGTATTCCCAGATTCGAGATATAATTGAAATGCTTCCAGAGTACGAATGGTTAGGGCTTGGCCGACTTGGTGGGAGTAATGGTGATTTTATGACAATTTATTTTAGGAAGGATCGTTTTGTACTTTTGGAATATGACCATTTTTGGTTATCAGATACCCCAGAAATTATTGGTTCAATGACATTTGGGAACGAGACACCAAGAATGGTAACATGGGGAAAGTTTTTAGATAGAAGAACGGGGAATGTATTTTATCATATGAATACCCATCTTGATTATCTGTGTGAGGAAGCAAGGAAAAAGGCGGCAGTCTTAATTCAGACTAAGGTAAAAGAATTTCAAAGCAATCTACCTGTTTTTTTAACAGGTGACTTTAATACAGATATTAATACGGAGCCTTACGATATTCTTACAAAATTAGGGTCATTTAAAGATACTTGGGATTTAGCCCGAGAACATGTTAATAAAACACTTGGTACCAAGAATGATTTTATTGATAAAACTGGTGGAGATAGTCGGATAGATTGGATTTTATCCAAGGGGGTGCAATCGGTAAAATCAATAAAGATTATTGATGATTGTGTCGAAGGTAGTTTTCCAAGTGATCACTTCGCGGTAATAGTAAATTGTAAAATATAATACAACTAGTAGTAAAGCCTTGTACTGAAACTTCGAAAAAAAGTTTTGTAGATTGACAAATGTCTGAACATTTAATATAATTTAAAGTAGATAATACGTGAAAGCGGATACACATAGTTTAAATTGAAATAATTTAAGTAGTATTCAATATTATTAATGTTTATTTAATAATTGAATAATGGGTGGAGAATAAGAGAACCCCAAAAAAGGATTAATGAATAACTGAACTGTATTTGTTCGTATTCTATTATTCTTTTTGGGGTTCTCTATTTTTTTCCTTGCTATTTATTTAATAGCAATTAATATATATAACTAACTTTAGAGGGGTGCTTATCTTTGAGTGATAAGAAATTAAGTAAAAGGAAAAGAAAATTTCCTACAGGGGTTTTATATTTATTACCAGCATTAGTCCTATTTTCAGTTTTTCTTTTTTATCCGATGTTCAAAACATTATATCTAAGCTTCTTTTTAACCGACACAAAGGGCGATCCAGTTTTCTTTAATGGAATCCAGAATTACGTGGAAATATTCCAATCAAAAGAATTTTTGTTAAGTTTAAAAGCCAGTATATTATTTGTTCTGTATACGGTAATACCGACAATAATAATTTCCCTGTTTTTAGCTGTACTTGCTAATGAAAAATTAAGGGGTTCCCAATTTTTTAGAGTAGCTTTTTCCTCAACTCTAGGTGTTTCATCTGCAGCCGCGGCAGTCATTTGGTTATTCCTATTTGATCCAAGTATTGGCTTTGTCAATAATATGCTTGGAGTATTTGGGATACAAGGGATAGGATGGGTTACTGATAAAAGTTGGGCATTATTCTCTGTATCTGTTACAACAATATGGATGCACTTAGGATTTAATTTTATTATTTTACTCGGTGGCCTTCAAAGCATCCCGGAAGATTTATATGAAAGTTCAAAAATAGACGGTGCGGGATTCCTTCAGCAATTCCGTAATATCACAATACCAATGTTATCACCAACACTGTTCTTTGTTATAGTAGTAGCGGTAATCAACGCATTTCAATCCTTTGGACAGATTGATATCATGACAAAAGGTGGCCCAGCTGGTGCGACAAACTTAATTGTTTATTCAATTTACCAAGATGCATTTGTAAATAATTATGTAGGCTCAGCAAGTGCTCAAGCGATGGTACTATTTTTTATCATTCTATTATTTACCTTGCTTCAGTTTAAGTATGGTGAGAGGAAGGTGCATTATCAATAATGCTACGAAAAACACTTATATATAGTTTACTTATAATCTCAACACTTTTAGTATTTGGACCAATTTTATACGCACTTTCAATTAGTTTTATGGATTCGAAAGAAGTGTTCTCGGGTGCTATTATCCCTTCCTCTTTTGCAATGACAAATTATGTTGATGCGTTTCAAACCGTTCCATTGTTGCGCTTTTTATTAAATAGTTTCATTCAATCAGGGCTTATCACCATTGGAATGATTTTTACTTGTAGTTTAGCTGCCTTTGGTTTTGTCTTCGTTCCATTTAAAGGTAGAAACGTAGTGTTTTTTATTATCATTTCCACAATGATGATTCCTTGGGAAGCAACAATTATACCGAATTTCGCGACAGTAAGGGATTTAGGGTGGCTGAACTCATTTACAGGACTAGTCATACCAAAATTTGCCGGAGCATTTGGGATATTTCTATTAAGACAATATTTCTTAACGATTCCAAAAGAATTACATGAAGCTGCCCAAATGGATGGTTGTACTAATTTCCGTTTTTATTTAAGAATGGTACTACCTGTATCTAAACCAATGTTGGCTACATTAGGTATCTATACTTTCCTTTCAGCATGGAATGAATATTTATGGCCGTTACTTGTAACTAACAATAACAATGTTCGTACTATTCAGATTGGGTTAAAGATGATGAAATCAGAGGAAACAGCAAATAACTGGCCAATGATTATGGCAGCAGTAATTCTTGTTATTCTACCTACCCTACTCATACTGTTCATTGGCCAAAAACAATTACAAAAGGGCTTAACCTCTGGTTCACTAAAAGGGTAATAAATAAAGCTTAATTGAAAGGGGTGATCTTCTTTTTGGAATTGCTTTATCAGTTATGTTTTATCAAAAATCAAAAAAGGAGTTGGAAAAATGAAGTTTAAAAAGTTTGGTATAGGATTTATTGCAATTATTGTTGCATTTGCACTGTTTGGTTGTAATTCAAAAAGTAATACAGGGGAAAAAGAAGATGTGAAAAAGGATGGAAAGATTGTTATTGACTATTGGCATGCTATGGGTGGCGCGTCCGGAAAAGCTTTAGATGAATTAGTAGTAAAATTCAATGAGAGCCAAGACCAGGTTCAGGTAAATTCATTGTACCAGGGCTCTTATGATGATGCACTAAATAAGCTAAAGCAAGTAGAGGGAACGAAAGAAGCACCATCTGTCGTTCAATTATTTGGTATTGGAAATAGACAAATGATTGATACAGCTGATATTGTACCAGTTAGTAATTTTATTGAAAAAGAAAAGTATGATATTAGTAGAATCAATGAAAATGTTTTAGCGTACTATACATTTAATGACAAGATATACTCAATGCCCTTTAGTACATCGAATGCAATTATGTTCTATAATAAAGATGCATTCCGTGAGGTAGGACTTGACCCAGAAAACCCACCAAAGACTTTTAGTGACGTAAAAGAAGCAGCAGAAAAACTTACGTTAAAAAATGGTTCACAAACGGATAGATATGGATTTGCATTCCCTATTTACGCTTGGTTGTTTGAACAGTTAATGGCAAACCAAGGAGCGTTAATGGTTAATAACGACAATGGCCGTACGGGTGATACTCCAACTGAAGCTGTTTTTAACAGTGAAGAGGGAGTCAATGTAATGACATGGATTCAAGAAATGTACAATGATGGAATTAGTGCTAACTATGGACGTAAACTTGATGACTCTCGTACCGCATTTAAAACTGGCAAAGTAGCGATGGTAATGGATTCATCGGCAGCAATTGCTGATATGGTTGAAAGTTCATCTTTCGAGGTAGGAACGGCATTTCTACCAGTAGCGGATGGAGTTGAGCCTCAAGGTGCTCAATTAGGTGGAAATTCACATTGGATTATGGGTAATCAATCTGGGGAATCACAAGCAGCAGCATGGGAGTTTATAAAATTCCTTTCTTCAGCAGAAAACCAAGCATTTTGGTCATCTAGCACCGGTTACTTCCCAATCCGTAGTGATTCACGCAATCATGAAGTATTGGTAGAAACGTATAAAAAGAATCCGCAATTTAAGACTCCGGTCGATCAATTAGATAATACAAAGTCAATTCCAGCAACACAAGGTGCCGCAATTGGTGTTATCCCAGAAATGAGATCATCAATTGAAGATGAGATTGAGAAGGTACTAGATGGAAGTATGAAACCAAAAGAAGCACTTGATGAAGCAGCTGGGAAAATAACAAAGGCACTTGAAAATTATAATAAAACGTCAGGTAAGTAAGAGGATATTATTTTAAAGTATTATATTTTTGTTAAAAAGGAAGGTCATAATGCTTATCATTGCACATAGAGGGGTATCTGGTTATTGTCCAGAAAATACAATGGCTGCTTTTAAAGCAGCATTAGATCAAAAATCAGTAGGAATAGAATTGGATGTTCGATTAACCAAAGATGGTATTCCTGTTGTAATTCATGATGCAACAATAAATAGGACAAGCAATGGAAAAGGATATATTCACGAACTAACATTGGCTGAACTAAAAACATATGATTTTGGTTCTTGGTTCTCACCTAAATTTAGTCATGAACGTATTCCGACGTTGGAGGAAGTCCTTGAACTTCTATACGATCATGATCTTACTCTTAATATTGAAATAAAGAATGGTCCATTCATTCCGGTAAACCTTGAGGAAAAAATTCTTGAATTAGTTTATAAGTATAATTTCGGGGACAAGGTTATAGTTTCATCCTTCGATCATATAAGTTTGAAGAGATTGAGGGCTTTAGATACAACTATCAAAATTGGGTTTATTTTGCACATGAATTTAATTGACATGTTTAATTATATTGAAAATAGCTCAATCAATCCTTATAGTATACATCCAAATCATTTTTACCTAACAGATGAAATTTTAGAGGAGGCACATTCTAAAGGTATTAAAGTTTTTCCGTATACCATTAATGATAAGGCTGTTGGAGAAAGCTATAGAAACATGGGCGTAGATGGAATTATCACAAATTACCCATTAACCTTTAAATAAGGTATAATTTCTTCAAACTTTTCATAAACATTAGGAATACAACAAATAAGTGTATATGCATGGGAAAGAGATGAAGAGAAATCCCGGCTATTTAAAACCTATCTGAGGTTTTTTATAGCTGGGGTTTTTTAGTATTTTGAAAGGAGTTCATAGGTTTGTCTAAATATCGATTGCTGGCTCTGGATTTAGATGGAACGACATTGTTAGATAATAAAACAATTTCTAATGCTTCTAAGTATTGGATAGAGAAGGCGAAGGATAAAGGTGTTGTTGTGTCGTTTGCTACTGGTCGTGGTGTTCAAAATACGGGGGATTATCGAACCCAACTTGGGTTATCTTCACCGATGGTTTTATTGAATGGTGCAGATATATGGAAATCACCGGAAGAATTGATAGAACGACATTTTATCGATAAAAAAGATATTGAAAAGCTTTATCATTTGGCAAATGAAACGAATTCCTTGTTTTGGGGATATAGTCCAGATAGCTTAACAAGAAAACAAGAATGGACACCGGAAATGTTTGATAGAAGGTGGATGAAGTTTGGATTTAGTAATCAAGAAATGGCTGTGATTGAGGATATGAAAGCTGTGATTACCAAATGGGGGAATTTGGAGGTGACCCAATCTGGCTCGAACAATTTGGAGATTTCTATAAAGGGGATTACCAAGGAGTATGGCATTCGGAAAGTTTGTACAATGCTTGATATCGGAATGGACCAAGTAATGGCCATCGGGGATAGTTATAATGATATGAAATTAATTAAATCTGCCGGACTAGGTGTTGTAATGGGAAATGCAAATAACCACCTTAAAGAAGTGGCTGCTTGTACGACAGATACGAACGAAAATGATGGTGTTGCTAAAGCCATCTGCCAACATATTTTTGAAATGGAATACTTTTGGAAATAGGCAACTATAAATTTTGAGAGTAATAGAAAGTCAAGATAGATAAGTAGTTATAACAATGCGTCATGGAGGATCTCACTATGGTAAAAGGCTATATTTTTGACTTAGATGGTACGGTTTATTTGGATGACCAAATAATTGATGGAGCAGTAGAAACAATAAATAGATTAAGAGAAGCCGGCAATAAAGTGGTCTTTTTAACGAATAAATCAATTGCTACTCGAAATGATTATGTAACGAAACTTAATAAACTTGGAATACATGCAAATTTAAGTGAGGTTATTAATTCGAATTATATCGCCGTAAAATATTTGAAAGAACATATGAACGAACAGGATTCTGTATTAGTCATTGGTGAGAAACCTTTATTTGAGGAGCTTAGAGAAGAAAATATTTCGATTACCAATGACCCAAAAAAAGCTACTTATGTCGTGTTGGGATGGGATCGACAGTTCAATTATGAAAAGCTTAATCTTGCATACCAATCATGGTTGAATAAAGCAACTATATTGGCTACGAATCCTGATAGAACATGTCCGGTCTTTGGGGGTGGCCAGTTACCGGATTGTGGTGCAATTATCGGTGCTTTGGAAGGTGCAACAGGGCAACCAATTGATTCTGTAATTGGAAAACCCTCTCGTCAAACAGCTGAATTTGTAGTAAATGAAATTTTGAATTTAAAGCCTGAGCAATGTTATATGGTAGGGGACCGTTTAGAAACCGATATAAGAATGGGGTTTGAGAATGGCATGAATACCGTACTCGTGCTAACTGGGGTTTCAACAGCCGATATGGTAGAGAAGACTGTCTATAAGCCAACATATGTACTAAATAGTATTAAGGATATAGTAAATTTATAAGAGATAGCTTGGTTTATAAGAAGGTTTATCCATAGATCGTTGGTGAATGAAAAAGGGATGATGAAGATGTTAGATATATTGATAAATTCAATGGATATGGATATGCTAATGAAATTACTCATTTCAGCAATATTAGGATTAACGATTGGACTTGAACGTGAGTTGAAACGAAAACCTTTCGGATTAAAAACAAGTTTGGTTATTTCAATTGTAAGCTGCTTATTAACGATTGTGTCTATCCAATCTGCCTATTTATTTCCCGGATCTGAGTATATAAATATACAGATGGATCCCTTACGTTTGGCAGCCCAAATCGTTTCAGGAATTGGTTTCTTAGGTGCCGGTGTTATTTTGCGAAGAGAAGATGATACGATTACCGGTTTAACCACTGCTGCAATGGTTTGGGGAGCAGCAGGAATAGGTATTGCTACTGGTGCCGGCTTTTATATTGCAGCAATTATGGGAGTCGTCCTCATCATAATTAGTGTAGAGGTAATCCCATTTTTAATTAGCTTACTTGGTTTTTGGAAGCTACGATCAAAAGAACTTACATTAAGGCTAATATTAAAAAATAGGGAGTTCATAGAAGTGGTAATTAAACAAATACAGGAAGACAATATTAAGATTGAAAATGTTAGAATTAAGGAATTGCGTGATGGATCCTATTTGGTCGATTTAAAGGTAAGAGCGAGTTATAAAAAAACTACTCCAGATATTTATTACGGTGTCTCAAGAATTGATAACATTTATAGTACAGAAATAGATGGTTAAGTAATTGGCTAAGGCTAACTTGCATTTGAGTTAGCCTCATTTTTTATAGGTCAAAATTCCATAGTCCTGGGTTTCCAGAAGAAATCGCGAGTGCTCCGGCTTCTAATCCTTGCAATATATCTTCCTTTGAAGCTATTAAACCCCCAGCGATTATTGGTAATCTCACCTTTTTAGTTAATTGATCAATAATTGTCGGCATTAGTCCCGGTAAAACTTCAATTGCGTCCGGTTTACATGAGAGGCTCATTTCAATTCCCTTTGATATCGCTGCTCCATCAATAAGAAATATCCGTTGAATAGCCATTAGTTTTTCCTCTTTTGCATATTTGACTAACGCGCTTTTTGTCGTAATGATTCCTGTTGGCTTCCAAGTGTGTGCGATATATTTGATTGCACTTTTTGTATTAGATAATCCATCAATAAAATCGATATGAATAAAAACTTGTTTATCTGCTTTTTGTAACCGTTTTAGATAATCATTCACATTAATTAGATTCCCTGTTAAGAGAAAGACAATGTTTGCTTTACTATTAATCGCTTTCTCAACATCAGCCTCTTCCTTCACAGAGGCAATAACCTGTGACTGTACTAAATCTACTATTTTGCTCAATAAAAACAGCCTCCTTACTTAGATACAAGCGCTACTATATGACTGGGCTATTTTTAGCATATATCAAATTAATATGAATGAAAAGATAATTATTTAATTTATTAGAATGTGGTCTAACTCTATCGTCATTAGAAGGTATCAGCTTCAATCCTTATCCTTTGCGTATCCATGACTAAGGATTTGATTTTGGCGGAAATGTTAGACCATCTTGATTTTATTACCCATATCACAAGATACTTTATATCAAATGCGCAATTACTATTTTTTCTATATCTTATCCACTAGTATTATTTCTCGAGAAATAATTGTCAAAATTTGTCTTGCTAAAAGTGGAGTAGTCATTTATTATTAATACAATAGCATATATTGATAGATTTTAATTATTTCAAACTACATATTGTGTTTTGCCTTGTGAAAAAGATGCCGTTTAGGCTTAAAAGGGAATCTGGTGAAAATCCAGAACTGCCCCCGCAACTGTAAATGCTGACAAAATGAACAGGCCACTGTATAAGCTAACTTCTAGTAGGTACTTATATGGGAAGGGTTCAGAGTAGAGTGATGCATAAGTCAGGAGACCTGTCTTTTCTTAAGATGTTTCACCTTCCTCGGGGATTGGGAAGATGAAACGGTGGCGACAGGTGGGGCTCTTAATTTATGCTCTCTTGATGTTATCGTTTCATCCGCTCAATTGACTTGAGCGGATTTTTTCTGTTTAGCGAAATATAGATAAGGGAGAGAAATAAATTGAATATCACAACACAAGGGGAATTAGATTCGATTCTACACTCACTTGATTATGCGGAAAGCACCTATCAGCTTGACACAACTGAAATAAGAAATAAACTGCAAGGTATGAAATTCTCAACATCTGAGGCGAACCAACATGCACTTTTTTACTCCTTAAACAAAATTGCCATGGATCAGCCCAATTGGACTTATTTAGCGGCCCATCTCTTTTTAAATGAGCTTTATGAAAAAGCGGCAACGAATAGAAACTACGACAGTTCTCAAAAATATGGGGATTTATTTGAATTGCTAGAGGAACTTTCGAAAAGAGGAATTTATTCGAAAGATCTGCTAGACTCCTATACAAAGGATGAGATTACAGAGCTAGGGAAACTGATTGACCCTGCTAAAGATCACTTATTTACATACATCGGACTATTTTTATTAGCAGATCGATATCTTGCGAGAGACTATGAACGTAATATATTCGAGCTTCCGCAAGAACGCTTCATGATTATCGCTATGACATTAATGCAGCATGAGAAGAAAGAAACTCGCTTGGAACTTGTGAAGGAAGCCTATTGGGCATTAAGTCATTTATATATGACTGTTGCGACTCCCACTCTATCAAATGCGGGGAAAAGCTTTGGTCAATTGTCCTCTTGTTTTATTGATACAGTAGAAGACTCACTAGATGGCATCTATTTAAATAACTGGGATATTGCGAGGTTATCAAAGGACGGCGGCGGAATCGGTGTTTACTATGGAAAGGTTCGGGCGCTCGGCTCCGACATAAAAAAATTCAAAGGAAATTCCTCCGGAGTAGTTCCATGGATTCGACTCATTAATGATACAGCTGTCAGTGTTGACCAATTGGGACAACGCCAAGGAGCGATTGCAATTTATCTTGATCTATTCCATAAAGATGTAATGAATGGATTCCTCGATTTGAAGACGAATAATGGGGACGAACGTCGTAAGGCTCATGATATTTTTACAGGGGTTTCCGTACCAGATCTATTTATGGAAAAACTGCAACAGGTAGATGAAAACGGCAGAAGTATTGGAGAATGGCACACTTTTTGTCCTCATGAAGTAAAGCAAATCATGGGATGGAAGGATGAAAAAGGGAATCCATTAGGACTTGAAGATTTTTATGATGAAGAAGATGAAAAATACTTCACCGAAAAATATATGGATGCTGTCAATCACCCACTATTACCACGTAAAACTTACCGTGCAATGGATGTTATGGCTCGAATCATGATTGCCCAGTTAGAAACAGGAACACCGTACATGTTCTACCGAGATGAAGTAAACCGCAAAAATCCAAACAAACATCTTCTAGGAAAAGGGCGAACAGCGATTTTCTGTAGTAATTTATGTACTGAAATTGCTCAAAATATGTCAGTAACTGCAATTACTAAGGAGTATGTGGATGATGATGGAAATATTGTGATCATTCGTAAAGCGGGTGATTTTGTAGTTTGTAATCTTTCATCTATTAATCTGCCAAGAGCTGTTCAGGAAGATGTCCTTGAACGATTAGTTCGCATCCAGGTTAGAATGCTCGATAATGTAGTTGATTTAAATACTATTTCGGTTAAGCAAGCTGATATCACAAATAAAAAGTTTCGCGCGGTAGGATTAGGAACATTTGGGTGGCATCACCTTTTAGCATTAAACGGTATTTACTGGGAATCAGAAGAGGCTGTACAATTTGCGGATAGGCTCTATGAGGATATTGCCTATTACGCGATTCAATCTTCAATGGAGCTTGCTAAGGAAAAAGGCGCTTATCCTAAATTTATGGGGTCAGAGTGGGAAACAGGAGCTTATTTTACTCGCAGAGAGTATACAGCTGAACGGTGGAACAAGCTTCAAGAAAAAGTGAATCAATACGGAATGCGCAATGGCTGGCTAATGGCGGTAGCCCCCAATTCATCGACAGCTAAAATTGGTGGCTCAACTGACGGAATTGATCCTATTTACGCAGCTGAGTATGCGGAGGAGAAAAAGAATTTTAAATTTAAGGTAACAGCTCCTGATATCAATCATAAGACGTATGAATTTTATCGAAAAGCACGACATGAAGTGGATCAAATCTGGAGTATTAAACAAAATGCAGCACGTCAGCGTCATATTGACCAGGGGATTAGCTTTAATCTTTATGTTAGACACGATATTAAAGCCAAGGACCTTCTGCAGCTTCATCTAGAGGCATGGAAACAAGGATTAAAAACGACTTATTATGTCAGAAGTACGTCACAATCAGAAATTGAAGAATGTGAACTTTGCCACAGTTAAGGGGGAAAAAATAGATGACAACTAATCAGCCAATAACGAAAATAAAATTATTTAATCCTGAGTTTCCAAACAAATCAACAGGGATTATAAATGGGGAAACGTCGGGGTTATTAAATTGGAATGATATTGCTTATCCCCAAATGTATACTTTGTATCAAACCTTGCTTTCGAATTTTTGGAAAGCACAAGAAATTAATATGCAGGATGATATCAAGCAATGGGATCATTTAAGCCCTACTGAAAAGGATGTTTTTTTACGAATCAACACTCAACTCGCATCGTTGGATAGTTTGCAAACACCTACGATGAATCAGGTCATGGACTATGTTACGGACTCAAGCTTCAAAGCCATTTTCGCGGTTATTTCACAGCAAGAAGCCGTACATAATGAATCCTATTCCTATATTTTAAGTTCACTTGTGCAATTAAATGAACAAAAGGAACGATTTAATCAGGCAAAGGATGACCCGATTGTACGAAAAAGAAATCAGGTTATTCTTGAGTCTTACGAGGGGTTCAGGGAACTTCCTACACCAGAAAACCTGTTTAAGCTTGCGATCAATTCTATTAATCTGGAAGGAATCTATTTTTATGCTGGTTTCGCCTTTTTCTATAATCTTGCGAGACAACAAAAAATGCTTAAGACTAGTACAATGATTAGCTATATTCAAAGGGATGAAATGCAGCATGCGTATTTCATTGCTCAATTTGTAAGAATTCTTTTAACGGAAAACCCGGAACTCAATACGGACGAAAACAAGGATTATGTCTATAAGGCAATTGGACAGGCGGTGGAGCTTGAAAAAGAGTGGGCACACTATATTTTGAAAGATATTGATGGAATTGATTTAAATGAATTTGAAGAATATGTAGAATATCTTGCTAACAAAAGGCTTCGCCAGCTTGGGTTCCAAAATTTATATGAGGATAAGGAGAACCCAATGCCTTGGATTCAGGTGTTTAGTGATGAAATGATGAATGACACAAAATCAGATTTCTTCGAACAAAAATCACGGACCTACACAAAAGTATCCCAATCCAATGGGTTTGATGAGCTATAACTATGAAGGTTGGAATTGTGTATACATCGATTACGGGGAATACTGAGGAAGCAATGAAAATCATCACCCAGTATATGAGGAGGTATACAGGTAGCTGCTATGTCTATCGGGTGGAACATTTCCCTTACTATGAATTGGATACATACGATGCGATTATCATCGGGACCTATACTTGGGGAAACGGAGATATTCCGCATGAAATGATGAAGCTTTATCGTGCGTTTGAGGACTGTTCCCCAAAGGACATTGTAACAGGCGTATTTGGTACCGGAGACCAATGCTATTCTCAATTTTGTGGGGCTGTAGATGAATTTCGCGATATGCTATATGTGCATTCGAGCTTGGCAGCAACTTTAAAAGTTGAACTAATGCCACAACGAATAGATGAACATCGATTTGATCGATTTGTCCGGATAGTAATGGAGCGAGTTAATAGTAAGCAGGGTATAACTGTCTAGTTGTACCCTGTTTCATTTCATTTCATAGTTTTAATCGCACACTTACAGCAATGCTAAAGGTAAATAATCCAATAAGGCTTACTATTAAAATCGGAAAGTCTAAGGCAGAAGCAAGTAATGCACCAAGGCTTCCTCCAGTCATCAGTGTAAATGAATATACCGAAATTGCTGAGCCCCTTGCATGTTCACCAAGCTTACCAATAATGGATATAAGTGCGGGATAAAGAAGAGATATTGCGGCAATGAAGGGTATGGACATAAAAGCAATAATCCCAGGTGTTCTTATGAAAAGGAGACTACTCAGGCTTAACACTACAAGAAATAGACCCATTAATAATGTTCGACGATCACCAAACAGCCGTACCAATTTTCCTGTTAATAATGAAAAAGATGCACCAACTAATCCGAGCGCCCTTATTTTAAATATTATCTGTTGGTCGATTGAATAATTTTCATATAAGTATTGACTTATTCCATCATAGAACGAAATAAATGTCAGTAAAACTGAAAAAGTGATTAAGTAGCATATGATTAATGAAGGATTTTTCATAATTATAAAGAGATCTTGAAAGAGCGAAGTAGTAGCTTGTTTAGCGACTGGTACAGTTGGGAGGAAAAACAAACCACAGATGAAGAGGAAAAGATAAATAATTGCAAAGCAATAAAAAACATGTTCCCAGCCATAGAAATACGTAATGCTCGAACTAATAAGTTGACCGAGGATCCCTGCAAATAAGAAGCCACAGTTAATAAGGGCCAGCACGAGGGTGCGGTGTCTAAGTGGAAAAGCATCAAAGATATACGCAAATGCTACTGGAGGAAAGCTTCCCAAGGCAAAACCTTGAAGACTTCTAAACAAATAAAGTGATTTTTCATCAAATGAAAATCCCACTAATCCAGTGAAAAAAAAAGCTAGGATTAACCCTAGAAGAATGACTGTTTTTCTTCCTATTTTTTCGGAGAGAGGTCCAAAGAATAATAACCCGCACGCATAAGAAAAGGAAAAAATACTACCTCCAATCACTGCTTGCTCAACGGAAATATGAAGTGAGTCTGCAATGTTTTGATAAAGGGGAATAAATGTGTATATATTCGATGCAACAAACACACCCGTAATAATAAGTAATGACGCTACAAAAAATAAACGTTTCAACCAGACCACCACCCATTTGTAACATATGCGTACTTGCAAAGTCTGGTCAATAAGACGTTGGATTTCATAATGATTCTGAGAAGAATCGAAAAAATAAAACAGAGAGAAATAACTTTGGTTATCCTCTCTGTTCTATTTTTTCTTAGAACTTTCTATGTTTAAGGAACAATAGTCACTGGGCATGGGGCTTCATGAATAACCTTATAGCTTACACTTCCAAGGACCGTTCGTTTAATTGCACCCAGGCCCCTATAACCCATTATGATTTGAGCTACCTGGCTTTCTTTTGCTTCAGTGCAGATTTCAATTCCAGGTTCACCGACTCTTGTTTTTGTCTCCACGGAAACTGAAGAGTTCTTCGTTTCTGCCAATGCTTTTTCAAATGCAGCATTACTTTCTTCACTTTGATATGCACGGATTTGTTCTTGTGTAACAAAACGTTTTACATTAGGAGTATTATAACTTGGTTGAACATTTAGGAGTATGATTTCTGAATTATTTTCAACAGCTTGGTTTAAAGCGAATTGTAATGCCTTAATTGAATGTGTAGAGCCATCAACAGGTACTAAAAATCTAGTCATTGAAAAAAGACCCCCTTTGAATTGGTAGGATTGACCACTTACAAGTGGTTCGAGTTACCACATGCATAGAATCAATCTCTACCTTAATTATAAATCTTCCTTACATTTTTTGTGGGGAGTTAACTAAATTGTCGAAAAAATAAAGAGTAAATAATTACTTAGAGAAAATTCCTTTCCACCCTTTCGTAAATTCATTCCCTATAATTGGAACGATTGATAGTCCAAGAATGAGTAGCCAATCATTAACAGAAAGAAAATGAATACCAAATACATTGTTAAAAAACGGAATGTAGACAAGTGCAACTTGAATGGCAATGCCTACACAGATTGCTGCAATCAAGTATTTGTTTGTAAACAGTCCAATCTTAAAGATTGATTTCCTACGACTTCTAAGGTTAAGGGAGTGGAACAATTGTGAAATACTTAGTGTAATAAAAGCCATTGTTTGAGCATGAATTAAAGCATCTGATGTAATATTGCCATAATCGATTGACAAGATAGAGTTTGCTCCGGAATAGAAACGAAGGCCCTCCACAAATGCAAACAATGTGATAAAACCAATGAGCAAACCATTTAATACCGCAAAACTGCCATTTCCCTGAGCAAATATACTTTCTTTTGGATCCCGCGGTTTTTCCGTCATCACATCAGGGTCATCTGGGTCCATCCCTAATGCGATTGCGGGAAGGGCATCCGTAATCAGATTTACCCATAAAATTTGAACGGCTGTTAGTGGAGCAGGTAGTCCAAGCAAAATACCAATAAATAAAGCAGTAATTTCTCCTAGATTACAAGAGAGTAAAAATAAAATGGATTTCTTAATATTTTGATAGATATTTCGACCATGTTCAACAGCTGATACAATCGTGGCGAAGTTATCATCAGTAAGGATGATATCAGCTGCTCCTTTTGCGACGTCTGTACCTGTGATACCCATAGCTACTCCTACGTCGGCCTGTTTTAATGACGGAGCATCATTCACACCGTCACCTGTCATGGATGCGATATGACCATTATCCTTTAACGCTTTTACGATTCGCACCTTATGCTCAGGAGATACCCGTGCAAAAACACGAACATTTTTAACTTTTTCTTGTAGCTCTACGTCACTTAGTGCATGAAGTTGCTGGCCGGTCAAAGTCTGCGCCACATCATTTGCTATACCAAGCTCGGCTGCAATTGCAAGTGCTGTCTTTTGATGGTCACCAGTAATCATAACCGTTTGAATTCCCGCATCTTTACAAAAGGCAATTGATGCTTTGACTTCCTCACGAGGAGGATCGATCATCCCAACCAATCCGAGGAAGATAAGTTCCGTTTCTAAACTGTAATCAAAGCTCTCATTTTTTGATACCTTTTTCATTGCAACAGCTAGAACCCGCAAGGCCTTGTCAGACATTCTTCCTGTTGCTTCCTGAATCTTTTCCTCTTCTTCACCGGTTAAGGAGATAATATATCCATTCTTATAAATGGTTGTTACTCTTGGCAAAATGCTTTCCAAAGCCCCTTTCGTAAATGAAACAAAGCTTTCCTTATCTGTATGAACAGTTGTCATCATTTTTCGGTCGGAGTCAAAAGGTAGTTCGAAAATTCGCTTGAAGGTATCTTCAAGCTCCTCTTTATGTAAGCCGCTATTCAAGCCTGCTTGAACAAGGGCGATCTCAGTCGGATCTCCGGTACTTTGATCCTTCGTAACCTGTGCATCATTACATAATGTAATCCCATGGAATAATGGATGCTTTTGTGCGAGCTCTTGAGAAATGTCACCTATTTCCTTGTCACGATCATCCATAAATAAGGATGTTACTGTCATTTTGTTTTGTGTAAGCGTACCGGTTTTATCCGAGCAAATCACACTGACTGCACCAAGCGTTTCCACTGCTGGAAGCTTGCGAACGATTGCGTGATGCTTAATCATCCGCTGAACACCCATGGCAAGGACAATTGTTACAATTGCAAGCAGACCTTCTGGAATGGCTGCAACCGCCAAGCTAACAGCAATAAGGAACATGTCTAATGGTTCTCTACCTTGAAAGTAACCTATGAAAAAGATGACAATTGAAACAATGATAGCTCCTAAACCTAGAAATTTACCGAGTTCGTCTAATTTCTTTTGAAGTGGGGTTGTTTCCTTTTGTTGTTGACCTAGCATTTTAGCGATCTTTCCAATTTCTGTATCCATACCTGTAGTTACGGCAACACCAATTCCTCTTCCATAGGTCGAAAGAGTAGTCATGAAAGCCATATTACGTTGATCACCAATTGAAGCATCACGTCCCGAGAGTAGAGATGCGTCTTTTTCAACTGGAACAGATTCACCCGTTAACGCAGATTCCTCGATTTGTAAATTTGCTGTTTCAACAAGGCGTAGATCAGCAGGGACATAGCGTCCAGCATCTAAAATGATAATATCACCTGGGACAATTTCTTCAGATGGAATTTCCCTTAGGCTTCCGTTCCTTTTGACAATCGCCTTTGGTGTGGACATCTTTTTTAATTCTTCTAATGCTTTTTCAGCCTTTGATTCCTGAACAACCCCAATTATTGCATTGAGAAGGATTACAATGAAAATAATGGAAGCATCGGCAATTTCGCCAACTAAAGCCGAAATGACAGCTGCTGCAATAAGTATGTAAATTAACATGCTATTAATTTGATCCCAAAACATTACTAAAATCGAAGCTTTTTCATGATCTACGAATCGGTTAGGGCCAAACCTGCGAAGTCGTTCGTTGGCATCGGCCTCAGTAAGTCCATTTTCAATATTTGTAGCAAGTCCTGTTTCTACCTCCGATATTGATTTTTTATACCAGTGTGACATTTGCATCACCTCTTTCAAAAAATAAAGTCTTCTTATTGAACTATATTGGAAGTACCTTACAAAAATTATATCATTCCGAAAAATAAAGGATTGTGAGCGTTCTTTGACATTTCTAGAATCTGGATGTTCATACAATTCACCTGTTCGACAAATTTTTTGATACAATTAGAAGATAAGAATTTGATTCGATTTAAACTCTCTTTAGGAGGTTAAAATATGTCTTTACAATTTATTTTAGGACGTGCTGGTACTGGGAAATCATACACATGTCTTGAAGAGATACGAAATAAGCTTCGTCAAGACCCAACAGGTTCTCCAATTGTGTATTTAGTTCCGGACCAAATGACATTTCAATCTGAATATGATTTGATAAATTCCCCTGGAATTGGCGGGATGATGAGAGCACAAGTATTCAGTTTTACTCGTTTGGCATGGCGTGTTCTTCAGGAAACAGGGGGAATGAGCCGCTATCATGTCAATAATGTCGGAGTGAATATGCTGCTGCGCAAAATCATTGAGTCCAAAAAGCAGGAACTTAAGGTTTTCTCTCGTGCGGCTGCTAAAAGTGGATTCGTCACCCAAATGGAGGAAATGGTTGCAGAGTTTAAACGGTATTGTGTTACTCCTGAAATCTTAGAGGAACAAAAACAAACCGTTGCAGCAGAAAACAAAGTACTTTCTGATAAATTACATGACCTCCAGCTTTTATATGATGAATTAGAAAAACATCTATTTGAGAAATACGTTGATTCCGAGGATTATTTACGACTTTTAGCTGAAAAAATACCTCAATCTTCTTATATAAAAGAGGCGGAAATACTAATTGATGGCTTTCATAGCTTTACCCCACAGGAGCTTGAAGTAGTTGGCCAGCTCCTGAAAGTCTCTAAAAAAGTAACGATTGCTTTAACGGTTGATAAAGCTTATGATGTTCCACCACATGATTTAAGTCTTTTCCGAATGACTGGAAAAACCTATCAATCTATTATTCAGTATGCGAATGAAAATGGAATTAAGGTTTCAGAGCCGATTTTGTTAACAACTCAGTATCGGTATTCCTCTGAACCGTCGTTAGCTCATTTAGAAAGATATTTCGATGAAAGACCAACTGTTCCATATCAGGATCGAGCGTCAATCACGTTGGGCCAGGCTGTGAATCGACGTGCAGAAATAGAAGGGATTGCCCGTGAGATTCAAAAATTAGCAAGAGATAAAAACTACCGCTTTCGTGATATCGCGATAATGATTCGGAATGCAAGCGATTATCATGAAATGATAGAAACCATTTTTCAGGATTATCATATTCCATTTTTCATTGACCAAAAGCGTTCGATGTTAAATCATCCGCTAATTGAACTAATACGTTCAAGTCTTGAAGTTGTTAGCAGTAACTGGCGCTATGAGTCTGTATTTCGCTGTGTCAAGACAGATCTTTTATATCCGTTTGGAGAGAAGATTTCCACACTTCGCGAGGATATGGACAAGCTTGAAAACTATGTGCTTGAATATGGGATTCAAGGCTATAAATGGACAAACGGGAAGCGTTGGAAGTATAAGCGGATAAGAGGATTAGAGGATTCTGATCTACCGCAAACAGATAAAGAACGAGAGTATGAGGACAGGCTTAACGAACTTCGTACGATGATTGTAGAGCCATTATTAGTTCTGGGGAAACGTCTCCAAAAGGCAAAGGACGGCAGGAGTATGTGTGAGGCGCTCTTCCTGTATTTAGAGGATCTTGAAATCCCCGCAAAAGTGGAAGAGATGAAGCTAAACGCGGAAGTTTCAGGACGACTTTCAGAAGCAAGAGAAAATGACCAGGTATGGAATGCGGTTTTAGAATTGCTTGACCAATATGTCGAAATCATCGGTGACGAGAAAGTATCGCTAACGATGTTCAGCGATATGATTGAAACTGGTTTAGAGAGCATGCGATTTGCGCTTGTACCACCTGCGATTGACCAAGTGCTCGTAGCAAGTTTGGAGCGTTCACGATTTTCAAACATCAAATGTACCTTTATTATCGGTGCGAATGATGGTGTTTTACCTGCTCGCCTAAATGAGGAAGGGGTATTTTCAGAATCCGATCGGGAAGCCCTAGGTGATGCGGGACTACAATTAGCCCCTGGAAGCAGAGAAACTTTACTAGATGAAAATTTCCTAATTTACGGTGCGTTAACAAGTCCCGAGGAAGCATTATATATTAGCTATCCATTAGCAAATGAAGAAGGAAAATCATTGCTGCCATCACCAATTATTAAGCGTCTAAAGGATATCTTTCCAAATTTAGAAGAAAAGTTTTATATGAATGAGCCGTCAGAGCTCACCATGGCAGAGCAGCTTGAATATATCGCCAACCCGGATGTCGCGTTATCTTCTCTGGCAACACAATTGCAAGCATGGAAAAAGCAGTATCCAATTCAGGATTTATGGTGGGATGTCTATAATTATTTCGCAAACCACGATGAAATGAAGTTTAAAAGTCAGCTTGTTTTAAGCAGTTTATTCTATAAAAATAGGCCCAAAAAGTTATCAAACGAAATAACCGAAGCCCTATACGGCGACCATATTCAAGGCAGTGTCTCTCGAATGGAAGTTTTCCAGGGATGTGCGTTCTCTCACTTTGCAAGTTATGGTTTACAGTTAAAAGAACGTAAAGTATTTCGCTTGGAATCACCAGATATCGGTGATTTATTCCATGCGGCCCTGAAGAAAATTGCTGACTCTCTTAGAATCAATGGAATTGACTGGCGTGACTTAACAAAAGAGCAATGTGACATGCTTGCCGCAAAGGCAGTAGAAGAATTAGCACCACGGTTACAGAAGGAAATTTTATTGAGTTCAAATCGCTATCACTATATCATGCATAAGCTGCAAAAAATTATCAGCCGGGCATCGAAGATACTAAGTGATCATGCTAAGGCAAGTGGCTTTGCCCCAGTAGGGATTGAATTAGGTTTTGGTAAGAAGGGACCTCTCCCTCCAATCCGTTTTACTCTAGATAATGGCGGTACAATGGAGCTTGTTGGCAGAATTGACCGAGTGGATAAAGCAGAGAGCTCGAAAGGTGTTTTATTGCGCGTCATTGACTATAAATCAAGTCAAAAGGCACTTAATCTTTCCGAGGTATATTATGGACTCGCTTTGCAAATGTTAACTTATTTGGATGTCATTATTACGCATTCTAAGGATTGGATTGGGACCGCCGCAAAACCTGCAGGTGTCCTATATTTTCATATCCATGATCCATTAATTCATTCTAATAAAGTATTACCTGAGGATAAAATTGAGGAGGAAATCTTTAAGAGATTTAAAATGAAGGGACTCTTATTAGGGGATGAGGAATCGGTTCGCTTAATGGACCAATCCCTTGGGACTGGCTATTCTCAAATAGTCTCTGCTGCGATTAAGAAGGACGGAAGCTTTTATTCTAATTCTCAGGTAGCAAGTGAAGAAGAGCTTGGTTATCTTCGTAATCATGTACGTGGTATCTTCAAAAACACTGGTAACAGGATTACGAATGGTGAAATTGATATTGCGCCATATAAGCTTAAGGATAAAACAGCCTGTACGTTCTGTCCATTTAAGTCTGTTTGTCAGTTTGATCAAAGCTTAGAGGAAAATAATTTTCGTGTCCTGCCAAATGAGAGTAAAGATGTAATTCTCGGGAAAATTCGGAATGGAGGTGTGAAGATTCATGACTAATCTCATACTAAAGCCAGAAGGAAGCCAATGGACAGATGACCAATGGAAAGCCATCGTCTCAAGTGGTCAAGATATTTTAGTTGCTGCGGCGGCTGGGTCCGGTAAAACAGCTGTACTTGTTGAGCGGATCATTCGAAAGATTTTAGCGAAGGAAAATCCGGTTGATGTTGACCGTTTACTGGTTGTGACTTTTACGAATGCATCAGCAGCTGAAATGCGCAATCGAATCGGTGAAGCGCTGGAAAAAGCATTAAAAGAAGATCCGGCCTCCTTGCATGTTAGAAGACAGCTTAGCTTGCTAAATCGAGCTTCGATTTCTACAATTCACTCATTCTGCTTAGAAGTCATTCGAAAGTTTTATTACTTAATCGATATTGACCCAGGTTTTCGAATAGCGGATTCGACAGAAGCGGAAACTTTACGGGACGAGGTAATGGAGGAGCTGTTTGAAAAACATTACAGTGATCAAGAAAACATGAAATTCTTTGATTTAGTAGACCGCTTTACAAATGACCGAACCGATGTCGAATTACAAAATATGATTCGAAAACTATATGAATTTTCACTGGCCCATCCAACGCCAGTTGAATGGCTTAAGCAAATTGAAGAAGATTACCGTGTCGATGATCAGTCATTTGATCAAACACCATATATTCCATATTTGCTAGCTGATATTTCACTTCAGCTAGAGGGGGCAAAAGCAAATTTAGAGCATGCGATGGATTTGATACGTATGCCTGGGGGGCCAGCACCACGAGCGGAAAATATCGAAGCTGATTTGGAGCAAATACACCGTCTTTTACACGCGAAGAACCATTCATGGACGGCACTCTACCATGAAATGCAAACTCTTGTGTTTGGAAGAGCAAAGCCTGTTAAGGGTGATGAGTATGATGAAAATCTAAAAGATCAGGTTACAAAGCTAAGGGATGACGCGAAAAAGCTGGTTGAAAAAATAAAAGAAGATTTGTTCAGTCGACCACCTGAAAGCTATTTAGATAATATTAAAGAAATGCAGCCTTCCATTGAAATGCTGGTTCAGCTTGTAATAGAATTTGGCGAGAGATTTCAGAAGGTGAAAGAAGAAAAAGGACTTGTCGACTTTTCAGATTTGGAACATTTTTGTCTAGAAATTCTTCGTAAAAAAGGAACGGCATCAAACGATTTTGTGCCATCAGAAGCAGCCCTTGAATACCGGGTTCAGTTTGAGGAAGCATTTGTTGATGAATACCAGGACACAAATATGGTGCAGGAATCCATTTTAAAGCTTGTTACAAAAGTTGGAGAAGCGACCGGGAATATGTTCATGGTTGGGGATGTGAAACAGTCGATTTATCGCTTCCGTCTTGCAGAACCCATGTTATTTTTAAGTAAATACAAACGGTTTACTGGGTCCGGACAAAATACAGGGTTAAGAATCGATTTGTCGAAGAACTTCCGGAGCCGTGCAGAAGTCTTGGATGGAACGAATTATTTGTTCAAACAAATCATGGGTGAAGCAGTTGGTGAGATCGAATATGACGATGATGCTGAATTAAAGCTGGGCGCTGATTATCCCGAAAGCGATCAAATGGCTGCTGAATTAGTATTAATTGATAAAAATGGCCAAGAAGCCGAGAAGTTTGTACCAGATGAAGATTCCGATGATGAGGAGCAAATTGTCCTTTTTGATGAAGCTGAACTTGAAACAGCACAGCTCGAGGCACGTGCGATGGCAAAACAAATTAAGATTTTGATCTCTTCCGGGTTTCAAGTATTCGACCGAAAAGAAAATCGAATGAAAAGCATCACGTATCGGGATATTGTCATTCTGATGCGTTCGATGCCATGGGCTCCTCAAATTATGGAGGAATTCAAACAGCAAGGAATCCCTATTTATGCTGATTTATCAACAGGCTATTTTGATGCAACAGAAGTAGCCATTATGATGTCATTATTAAAAGTGATTGATAATCCGTTTCAGGATATTCCGTTAGCATCTGTTTTACGTTCACCGATTGTTGGACTTGAAGCAGACGAGTTGGCAAAAATTCGAACATATGAAAAAAATACCCCTTACTATGAGGCTTTAAAGGTATTCTTAAAGGAAACATCTTCTGATGATGCAACACATGAGAAGGTTGAGCAGTTTTATCATAAATTAGAAAACTGGCGTACAAGAGCAAGAACAGGTTCATTGTCTGATTTGATTTGGCAATTGTACCGTGAGACTTATTTTTATGATTTTGTAGGAGGCATGCCTGGCGGAAAGCAGCGGCAAGCAAACCTCAGGGCCCTATATGATCGTGCAAGGCAATATGAAGCCACTTCCTTTAGGGGCTTATTCAGGTTCTTGCGATTTATTGAGCGTATGCAGGATCGTGGCGATGATCTAGGTACGGCAAGAGCACTTGGAGAACAAGAAGATGTTGTTCGCCTTATGACCATTCATAAAAGTAAGGGACTAGAATTCCCGGTCGTATTTGTTGGCGGACTTTCAAAGCAATTTAATATGATGGATTTAAATAAAAAGTATTTATTAGATAAAGAGCTAGGTTTTGGTACGAAATATGTAAATCCTACGCTTCGGATTAGCTATCCGACTTTACCGATGCTTGCGATTAAGAAAAAAATGCATCTTGAATTAATTTCAGAAGAAATGCGTGTTCTATATGTTGCTCTCACAAGAGCCAAGGAAAAACTTTATCTAGTAGGCACTGTAAAGGTTTTAGATAAGCAGCTCATTAAATGGCAGGCAACATTACAAAATAAAGACTGGTTACTTGCGGACCATACAAGGGCTGGAGCTAAGTCTTATTTGGATTGGATTGGACCTGGTTTAATTAGACATAAGGATGCTGAGCTGCTTCGGGGGGGCGAAACAGTCAACCAACTGCCAGCTGACATTGTAAATCATCCAGCAAAATGGGAAATTCGGTCAATCCCTGCTGTTGAATTGCAAAAGGTTGAGGTTGGGGAAGAAAGCACGCATGAACAAATTGAGGCGGCATTAAAGGAAGGAAAACCAATTCCGGTTAGCAGTGATGCTTCTGAACAGATTGAACATCAATTAACATGGCAATATCCTTTTAAGTCAGCTGCAAATAAGCGCTCAAAACAGTCTGTTTCTGAAATTAAAAGACAACGAGAACGTATGGATGAACAAAGTGATGTAGCTTTTCTGCCACAGTTCCGTGCAGCAAGTGCAGACCGCCCAAGGTTCATGCAGCAAAAATCGTTAACACCTGCAGAACGTGGAACCGCGATGCATATGGTCATGCAGCATATTAATTTAAATGAACCAATCAGTGAGAATTCGATTCGCGAGCAGATTCAAAAAATGGTTCATAACGAATTATTAATTCAAGAGCAAGCCGATGTAATTGATGTAATGAGCATTCTTGGATTTTTTGAATCGGGGATTGCACTGCGTATGTTGGCAGCAGAAAATGTTAGACGTGAGGTACCTTTTAGTGTTGCAATTCCTGCGGTCGAAGCCTATGCAGACTGGTCGGATGAACAACAGGAAAATGTTCTCATTCAAGGAGTCATCGATTGTATCTTTGAAGATGAAAATGGAATTGTCCTAATTGATTATAAAACCGACACCATTACCGGTAAGTTTAAAAGCTTTGAGGATGCAAAGCCTGCACTAGAAGATCGCTATCGAGTGCAGCTTGAATTGTACAGTAAAGCAATCGAATATATATGGCGAAAACCACTAAATGAAAGATATTTATACTTTTTTGATGGTGGGTATTTGTTAGAAGTATAGATAAAAAAGTACTACTCCTAATTTGGAGCAGTACTTTTTTTGGTTAATTTCCAGTTATCACTATCAATCTAGGGCATCCTCTATGTTAAAATTAAAGTTTTCAACGAGCTTGAAGAAAGACGTACGGAGCTTGAACGTAGGTGTTATTAGCCACGTTCAGGAATTAAGGGCCAGATTGCCCAAACGCTTAATTGTTGAACCAGCTAAACCATTTGCAAGAGGACATTTTTTAGATTGGAAACTTTATAAGAAAATAGAAAAAAAGGCCACAATGGCCTTTTTTTCTGTCTAGCTCCAGGCGCCATCGGCTCGAGGTCACAAGCCAATCGCTTCGGAAGGCAAAGAGAGCCTTCTGTCAGCACTTGTCTTTTGCATGTCGCCGATAGCCGATAGGCAGGCGCCTTGCGCTTTTCCAACTATGCATTCGCTTTTATGAGTTGGTCTGCAAAATCTTCATCATTTGTATTTGTAGCATTTAGGCCATTATTTGTACAGATAAAATCTCCTGTATTAAATGAGCCTGATCCTGAATATGTTTTAGCCGAATCCTTTGGTGAAACATAGAAGGAGTCACCAAAATTCACAACCCCACCACCGACACTGTTTATTTTAATGGGTCCAACTACTGAAGGCATACTAGTTCATCCTTTAAAAGTTCTTTTTATTTTTAATCATATGAGTAAAATAGGCATTTCGTTACTTATTGTGTTTCGATTTTTCATCAAGCAGCTTTCGGATATGCTTTACCTTTGATTCGGCGTGAATTGTTTCAGTTGAACCTATCTGTACAACAGCAGATGACGATACACCATTCACTCGGATGGAATCCACTTTAATAATAGGGTTTTGATTAAATACATTCATATTAACCGTTTCTGTTACCTTCACTTTTGGCAATTCCCTAGAGAAAATCGGATATTTGGAAAAGTCTCCTTCATTCGTAAAGAACACAGGAACCTCTCTTTGTACGGCAAGTGCCTGGGAAACAGGGGTGATTTTTTTTGAATCACCGACTTCTAGAATGCCACTAAAAGATAATGAATTGATCTTAATAAAGTCAACAACTGAAATCCTTTGCATCCTCCATCACCCTTGAGGCGCCAATGGAACAAATGGCCCGATAATAAGTGATTCAGCTGGTGTATCAAAGGCAGAGGCCATCGAAATTGTTTTTGCATCTCCAATAATAAATACTGATGATGTGGATACACCAACAATATCCACATGACCAACATGGATTTCCTTATTTACAACTGTAAAGTTCACGTATCTTTCCCTTCTTTCATGTTTTCTGGGAGATTATTGAGATATGCTGTGATAGAATTTTGAATATCTAATTTTAATCTATCAACTGTCGCTTCAAATATATCATGTAACCGTGCAGGATCCTGAAGCTCAGCTTGCTTTTGTTCTAGGTAAAAGATAATTCGCTCATTGATTTGCTTCTGGATGTCTTCCACAATAAATTGGACATGTTCAACTGGTAGGGACGATCTCTCATTTGTTAACATGTTTTGAATATAAACGGAACATTCATTATTTAAGTATGCATCGATCTCATTCTGAATACGATGGACGAGGTCCTTGTGGGAATGTCTCACCTCAGGTATATTCATCTTACTTTGTGAAACTGCAAAATCTTCAATCTGTTCACCGTTCGTAGGGTTTAATCCAATGTTTAATGTACCTTCCAATGTCTCTACCTTCAGTTGATCAAATTTATATTCGATTTTATCGATATGGGTTGTTGGTTTGTTCTTGATTTCCTTAAGTTCTTTTTCAATATTTTCGAGGATTTTTTCCAAATGTGAAATTCGTGTATTTTGCTGTTCAATATAATAATGAAGGCTCCGAACATAAACAGTTATATCATAAGGATATGAGTACATAAGCATTCACCCTTTCCGTAAAGCTGGTATATTACCTTATGCATGAACGGTAAAATGGGTGAATGCCTAGATTAAGAAGGTGAAACTAATGGAACAGCATGAGTATCAAGGGTTGATGTTTGATTTCCGATTTGAGGGGCTGGTTCAGTAAAGCCCCCAGTATTATGAAGATGGGCAGATGGTTTGATCAGGCCAGCACTGCCAATTTGCAAAACAGATGAATTACTAACACTGCCGACCCGTAAGGTTTGAATACAAATACTTTGGTTAATATAAAAATTCATGTTTGCACCACTCCTTATGCATTACCAACAATTACTTGGTCAATTTTATCTGTATCGTAAGTGTTAGTGACACTTTGATTATTGTAAACTGAAAGTCCATCCCCTGTATTAAATGAGCCTGCACCTGCAAATGTCTTTGCTGTGCTGGACGGGGAAATTTGAAAGACATCACCAATATTCATGACACTGCTATTTCCAATACTATTTACTTTTATAGCTCCTACGATTGCTGGCATACAAAAACACCCTTTTACAAACAAGTTACCGATTTTTTTAAAAGAGATATCAATCAATCAGTAAAAGAACAGTTTTTTTATTCTATGAATAATGCCCAGAAGATGTGATTTATCCATAGGGGTACATGTGAAATTGAGATTAGTATTTTAAAAATTACCTAGTGTTTCCAATTCAATTCTCTTATAATCGAAATAGGAAAATGTTAAGGAGTTGTATGCATGGGTAATAATCAATTAAATCCTGTAATGGGAGCAGAGCGAATTCATTCCATCGATGTGATTCGGGGGCTGGCGATATTCGGTATTTTTTTCGTAAATATGCCTTCGTTTTTTTCTCCGGTTCTGTATTTAAATTCAAACACATGGTGGAACGGGGATTTAAATCAATGGACATATTGGATTGTCGACATTTTTGCACAAGCCAGTTTTTATACTCTGTTTTCGTTTCTTTTCGGATTTGGTATGGTCCTGTTTAAGGAAAGAGCGGTAGCGAAAGGATATTCATTTTATCCATTAATTACAAGAAGATTAATCGTGCTTTTGCTGTTTGGGTGTTTACATGCGTTTTTTGTGTGGCATGGCGATATATTAATTACATATGCTATTGCGGGGGCAATTTTGCTATTATTTCATAAGGCAAAACCGCTCACTTTACTAATTTGGGCATTGGTACTTATCTTTGTACCAAACCTTTTTCTTGGTGGAATGATGTTTCTAGCCTTAATGTTCGAACCAGAATTAGGTGCTGTCATGTTTAATGAGCAACTGGCTCTAAAATCCGCAGAAATTTATGCGACAGGTGGATTCTGGGAAATTACGATTCAGAGATTCCATGATTGGTATTATGTAAATAATGCCTCCATGATCTTTGCATTAACCGTTACATTGTTGCCGATGTTTCTTCTGGGAGCCTTCATCGCTAAGAAGAAATGGTTTGAAGGAAGAGAGGAGGATCTAAAGAAAGTAAAAATTTTATGGCTGATTTCTCTAGTAATTGGGGTTCCAATGAAATTACTTCCATATTATACATCGAAGAATGCTGCGACTGAATATTTACAGGATACGATCGGTGGACCTGGCACATCCATATTATATGCCACATCAATTGTCCTGATAATGAGACTTCCTTTATGGAAGAAATTGCTCTCACCGCTCGCGTTGGTTGGGCGCCTTTCATTAAGCAATTATTTATTCCAATCGATTGTTTGCACGCTATTGTTTTATGGATATGGTTTTGGATTATATGGAAAAGTTGAACTTTATATAGGATTCCTTCTTACGATAGCTATTTTCATTATTCAAATTCTGTTAAGCTCTCTATGGTTAAAAAAATTCAGGTTTGGTCCATTCGAATGGGTTTGGAGAACATTCACCTATGCCCAAAAGGTGGATATACGGAAAAAGACTATTCGTTAATTCGAATAGTCTTTTTAGTTCACCATTTTTAGCTTTTTCTGTTTGTTTTTTTGATAAATATTTAATAATTGGTCTAATTCCTGACTACACTTTACTGTCTCCCAAGCAGTAAAGCCATGCCTATCGGCTAAAGTAGTCATTTTACGGCGCTTTAATTCAATTGCAATTTTCAACATGAACATTTTCATTTCTCCATTTTTTTTAAGTCGCTTACTATCCGTAACATAGACTAAAGTAGTATATACAATGTTTGTACTATTATTATACCTACCCTTACAAAGATTAAAACAAGTTCGATAAAACCTCTTAAAATGTTACAAAATAATACAATCTTCTACAAAATGTCGAAGAAGGAAATTCGTAACCTTAAGTAGAATGTAATAAGAGATTATATAAGAGGTGATGATAATGAGGTTTGTAACAGCTGAAAAGAATGGAAAACAATTTATCGGGTTGGTAAACGAAAAGCAAGATCATGTTGTCGATCTAAAGGCTGTTGAAATGCAAATGGACGAGATAATTAGCATACCAGAAACAATGATGGAAGCCATTGCCATGGGGGAAAAGTTTCTAGAGAGGGTACATCAAATTACAGAATGGACACTAAAACATTCAGAATCAGACGGCATATATCCAATTGAGGATATTACATTAAAAGCACCAATTCCAAAACCAAGCAAAAATATTTTTTGTGTTGGCAAAAATTATGCAGACCATGTGATTGAAATGGGCAGTGCTAAGGATATCCCTGAGCATGTCATGATGTTCACAAAGGCACCAACGACAGTTGTGGGTCCTGATGCTATCGTAATGAATCATAAAAAAATTACGGAGCAACTGGATTACGAAGGGGAATTGGCAGTTGTAATCGGGAAAGTTGGTCGTGGAATCAAAGAAAGTGAAGCTTTGGAATATGTATTTGGGTATACAATCGTGAACGATATTACTGCACGTGATATACAATCAAGACATAAACAATTTTTCCTTGGAAAAAGCTTAGATACTACGTGTCCAATGGGGCCAACGCTTGTACATAAATCTCTAATTCCATATCCAAGTCAATTATCCGTATTAACTGAAGTAAATGGGGAGGTTCGGCAGGCAGGGAACACAAGTCAGTTTATATTCCCGATAGAAAAAATTATTTCGGTGATTTCTCAAGGAATGACATTAGAGCCTGGTGATATTATCGCAACAGGTACACCAGCAGGAGTAGGAAAAGGCTTTAATCCGCCGCGCTATTTAAAGGCTGGGGATATTATAGAAATTACGATTGATGTGCTTGGTACATTAAGAAATAAAATCGAGGAATAAAAAGAAATGCATAAGGCGCCTGAAGCCATTCATTGAAGTTCGATCCGTCACAAAAACGCCATAATTACTATGCCAACAGTGAAAAAGGACTGATTGAATCTTTTTATTTTCAACATAAACATGCTATGATTATCCATGAATGAAAAAGAAAAAGGAGGAAGTAGTACATGACAGTAAATACTCATGCACATATTACTTCTTGGGTAGTTGCTATTATTCTATTTGTTATAGCAGCAACAATCCTGAATAAGGCCGGAAAAGAAAAATCCCAAAAAATTGTTAAAATGACTTTGCGTTTATTTTATTTATTCATTTTAGCTACAGGTTTCCTACTTTTATTTGGAGGCGTAGTAATTGATGGTGAATACATAGGTAAAGCCATTCTTGGCATATTAACAATTGGATTTATGGAAATGATTTTGGCACGTTCTAGTAAAGGAAAATCAACTGGATTATTCTGGGCATTGTTTGTCATTGTCTTAGTTTTAACCATTGCGCTAGGTGCGAAACTTCCACTTGGTCTATGGCGTTTCTAAAAAAATGTGAAAAAGCTACCTTTCAAGGTAGTTTTTTCTTTTTTTTCTGTGTTTTTCGACATGAAATTATGCTATCTTTATGAATAGATACATACTTCATGAGTAAAAAGAGTGGTGAATCTCGTATTGAGAACCTATAGCTTCTTATTTAAACAGTTGAAAGATATCAATGAAATAATAGAGCAACACCAACTTACGATCGAAAAACATAAAAATATTGAAGCCTATTATGAAAAAAAGGCCGAGGAAAAGATTGCATGCCTTGCCTATTATGATGCAGAAACCGGTTTGCCGAATCGTTTGCATTTTACAAAGCAAGTAGAGGATTTTGTGCAACGGTATTCAAAGAAAAAGAAGCATAATAAATTAGCTGTGCTATTTGTTGATCTTGACAGATTTAAAATGATAAATGATACGGTTGGGCATTATGCGGGGGATATTATACTTAAGGAACTTGCAAAACGAATTCAACTGCTGCTTCCTAAAAAGAGTTATCACGCCAGATTTAGTGGTGATAAATTTACGATTTTGATAACCGAGGATGTTGAAGTTGAAAAGATCGTTGATCTTGGTCAGACATTATTGCATGAAATTGCGAAACCCATTATGTATGAAGCACGTGAATTTTTTTTAACCGGAAGCATAGGGGGTAGTTTTTACCCGAATGACGGGATTACTACTGAGTTACTATTTAAACATGCCGATACGGCTATGAACCTTGCAAAACAGCAGGGTGGCAATAAAATGAAATTCTATTCAACAGAAATGAATCAGCAAGTATTGTATAAGCTTGAGCTTGAGGGCTATTTACGAAGAGCTCTTGAAAAGAAAGAATTTCATTTATGCTTTCAACCGTTAATTGATCTAGCTTCAGGTGAGGTCTACGGCAGCGAAGCTTTAATACGTTGGGAGCATCCAAAGCTAGGGCTCGTCTCACCCGGGGAGTTTATCCCTTTGGCAGAGGAAACAGGCCTTATTCATGAGATTGGCAAATGGGTCTTGAAAAAGGCCTGTCAGGAGAACAAGAGATGGCATGATATGGGATATGATTACTTAACCATTTCCGTTAATGTATCAGCAAACCAATTCCAACAGATTAGCTTTATTGATGAGGTGAAAGAGGTTTTATTCGAAACAGGTCTTCCACCGCAATATTTAACACTTGAGCTTACCGAGGGAGTAATGCTTAGAAATATTACCCATAGTGTTATTGTGATGAAAGAACTCCAAAAGCTCGGTGTCAAGGTGTCCATAGATGATTTTGGAACGGGCTATTCATCATTAAGTTATCTCAAGGATTTACCAATTAATACGTTAAAAATTGACCAAACTTTTATTAATAATCTTAAGGTAAATACCACTGATATCGCGATTGTGAAGGCGATCATTACGATGGGACATGGCCTTTCAGTGAAAGTGGTCGCTGAAGGTGTTGAAACCAATGAGCAAATTGCATTATTAAAGGAACTTCAATGTCATTATGCTCAAGGGTTCTACATTGATCGTCCAATGAAAAGTGAGGATTTCGAAGAGGGTTTGGCAAAGCTAAAAGCATTGTAAAAATAAAAGGGCTGTTCAAATATGAACAGCCCTAACTTACAATGTCAAGTTCCATGCGCCTTGCACTTTTCTTATTTGCAAATGGTTGATAGAATTGCCCTCTTTCCATTTGCTAAAGTAAATTCAAATCGATCTTTTTTTAGTTTTCCGCGTGAAAAATGGTGGTGAACAGATAATAGCATTTCGGTATTATCAAACGTGATAAAATTAACACCTTCATTTTCATCCTTTTCATCTTGATACATTAATTGATTATGACAATGTAAACAATCATATAAGGAAAACGAAAGCTTATTTAAAGTAGACGTAAAGCGCAAAAATTGATCCTCCGAAAAGCCTTCAAGCCATTCTTTATAAGCAAGGCTTAATTTCTTACGAAAACGGAGGCAATCCCCATTATCGAGCTTATAAAAATATCCGCTCATTTGGATAAGTCCATCTTCCACAAAAATACCTTTTTCCCATTTATTTAGAGTGAAAACTTCAACTTCTTTGCCAATCATTTCTTCTAGCATGGATGCTTCATCTGTTTCAGCATCAAAGAAGATCCATTGGTCATTTATGGATTCTGTTGTACCTGTAATAAAAGAGCGTTTTTGTTCAGCTATGCTGCCAAGACGTTGTTGTAGATCCAAAGCAAATCCTCCATCCATCGGTGCAGTTTATTTGAAAGTAGTATTATCCTCTTTTTAGACAAAAGAACAGAAATTTATAACAAGGATTTTGGTGAGTTTGTACCTGGATTTTAGGGAAGGATTGAAACAACAAATAACAGCCTGAACTTTTTCAGGCTGTTATGTTTGCATGTTCAGTTGGTGTAACAAACGATTTTTTCACCCATGCTCGGGAACGCCATCTCCACAGCATAACGACACCGCGGACCCATTCATCGACAATAAAAGAAATCCAAACTCCAACTAATCCGAGTTCAAAGTGTATGCCGAGCACATACGCAATCGGTACACAAATACCCCACATCGATAGGATTCCCATATAAACCGGTAATTTAACATCGCCTGCTGCCCTTAATGCATTTATTAATACAAGATTAAAAGCTCGACCTGGTTCAAGAATGATGGTTAAAAGGATGAGGATACCACCTGTTTCTATAATCTCTTGATTATCCGTAAAGATTGATAAAAGAGGATCCTTAAAGAATGAAAATACAATAGCCATTGCTGCCGAAATGATAACCGCGAGCTTTAAGCTTTTTAATGCCCTCTTAAAAGCATCATTAATTTGACGTGCTCCAATCATCTGTCCAACTAAAATCTGTGTCCCTTGACTTATCGCGATGCTAAAAAGGAAAATGAACATCATTAGGTTCTGGGCATAAACCTTCGTCGTCAAAGCCTGAGTTCCCATGATTGTAATAAAATAAGTAATAAACATCTGTGATGAGTTATAGGAAAGCTGTTCTCCAGCTGATGGAATACCAATTTTAAGCAGATTTTGAAGATGGACTTTCGGTAAACGGAATATCTTTTTAAATGGAAGTCCGTGACTCACTCGTTTGATTAAAAGATAGGTGATAATCAGTAAGCCTACTAATCTACTAAATGATGTTGATATTGCAACCCCTTCAACCCCTAGAACCGGTAAACCAAACGGACCAAAGATAAAAATGTAATTTCCGATGACGTTCAGGATATTCATTCCAATTGTGACGTACATCGTGTCTCTCGTAAAACCATAGCTTCGGATGACTGCCCCAATTGTCATGATTAGTGCTTGAAGAAAGGAAAAAACACCTACGATTTTAAGATAGCTATTCGCCTCGTCTAATAATTCAACAGGCAAGTCCATTAGAAGCAGAAGCTTTTTGCTCCAAATAAAAACGACAAGACTTAGTATAAGTCCGAATACAAGGTTTGCAAAGATAGAGACCACTGCAACCTCAGCAGCACTTTTTTCGTTATTAGCACCGAAATGCTGGGCCACTAAAACAGCCGTACCGGTTGCAACGAACCCAAACATAACAATAATTAATGATAAGATTTGGTTAGAGACCCCAACGGCTGCAACTGAATTATCAGAATACAAACTGAGCATTAAGGTATCGGCATTTCCCATTAACATATGTAACAGTAATTCAATGAAGATGGGCCATGTTAACGCAAACAATGTTAATTTTTTTGTATTTATAGAAGTTCCCAAGCTGTCAACTCCCTTTATTTCTTTAATGCAAAACTACATTAGTTTATCACAGATTGTTGAAAGAAAGAATAGGCACTTTTAAAGAAATAAGGATTATTAAATTGGTCGAAAAATATGTACAAAATATGAACAAACACTTGTTATATTTGACTTATGAGAAGGGAAAAGGTTACTTTAAAGATTGAAAGAACTAAGAGGATAGGAGTTTCGTGATGAAGAAAAAGATCTGTATAGTGGCTTTACTGATTCCATTGTTACTTTTGTCGGGCATTCCCGCTTTGGCTGCTGACAATCGACCAATAGAGGAAGAAAGTATTTATTACATAATGGTGGATCGTTTTAATAATGCTGATAGTGCAAATGATTTTGCAGTGGACCTTACGAATCCCAATGCCTATTATGGGGGAGACATCCCAGGGATCATAAGTCGGCTTGATTACTTGAAGGATATGGGATTTACGTCAATTTTATTATCACCAATATTTGAAAATGAGGCGGATACTTTTTATCCGTATGTGGTAAAAGACAGACGTGCAATCAATACACATTATGGGACTTCTGAAGATTTAAAAGAGCTTGTAAAAGAAGCGCATGACAAAGGGATAAAAATTATTCTTGATCTCGGAATCACTTCAAATGAGACTTTAAATGATGAGATTGTTGAAGATACCAAATGGTGGATTCAAGAGACAGATATTGATGGATATAAGCTTGATCTTGTTGATGGAGTTACACCCCAATTTATCACTACATTATCAAGCGAACTGAAATCAGAGAAAGAAAATTTTTTAGTGATTGGACAACCTGTTGGTGGCGATAACCTGCATGAGTTTGAAGCAGCGGGACTTGATTCTGTGTTTAACACGGTACCTTATGAAGGAATCACAAGCTTTAGTGCGCCAGACCAAACCTTTACTGATTTCGAAAATATTTGGGAACAAGCACGTGGTTTTGAAAATCCGAATTCGTTACTTAATTTCTTCGATAATCCGAATACGGTTCGATTCACTTATCTGGCTACAGAAGCTAATGAGCATCCAGCACCACGCCTAAAGGCAGCAATGACATATTTGTATACAACACCTGGAATCCCAGTCATTTTCTATGGAACAGAAATTGCTTTAAATGGCACGGAGATACCTGACAACCTCGGTTTAATGGACTTTCGAACAGACAAAGAGCTTGTTGACTATATTACATTGCTCGCTAAGATCAGATCGGGTGTACCTGCTTTAACAAAAGGAACAGTCGAATTGGTCAAAAATGATGCAGGAATGCTCGTTTTTAAACGGGAATATGAGGGAGAAACAGCATTTGTTGCAATTAATAATACAACGAAAACACAAAGTTTTACTTTAACGTCTGACCAAGTTGGGGAAGATAAGGAATTATTTGGATTGATTACAGAGGATCTTTTTCGTTCAACCGATGATGAATTTCATCTTGTTGTCAATCGTGATATCTCGGAAGTGTTTGTGGCTCGGGACACGACAAAAATTAATTATACATTATTCATTGCGGTATTTATTGTACCGGTGTTAATGATTGGATTCATTTTGCTTAATAAAAAAAGTCATGGTAATAAAGAAACTGAATAAACAGTAAAGCATCATCCAATGTAAAGGATGATGCTTTTTACTTTTACCCGTTTACAATTTCCCCGCCATTCACGTGAAGAATCTGCCCAGACATATAGGAGGAGTCATCACTAGCAAGGAAAATATAGCTTGGTGCCACTTCCTCCGGTTGTCCTGGTCGTTTCATTGGTGTTGTTGAGCCGAATTTCGCAACTTGGTCACTTGTAAAGGTAGAAGGAATAAGCGGTGTCCAAATCGGCCCGGGAGCGACTGCATTTACGCGAATTCCTTTTCCAACCAATTGCAAGGAGAGTGACCTTGTAAACGAAACGACTGCACCTTTTGTTGATGAATAATCAATGAGCTGCTCATTTCCTTTATAGGCTGTAACAGATGCCGTATTGATGATGGAACTTCCCTGCTTTAAGTGAGGAAGTGCTGCCTTTGTTAAGTAAAAATAAGAAAAAATATTGGTTCTGAATGTTTTTTCCAGCTGTTCAGCTGTGATGTTCGAGATACTTTTTTGGGGATGCTGTTCGGCTGCATTATTAACTAAAATATCTAATTGTCCAAACGTATCAACCGTTTTCTTCACAATCTCTTTACAGAATTCTTCATTTCCAATATCCCCGGAAAGAAGTAAGCATTTTTGTCCTTCCTCTTCAACCTGATGCTTCGTTTCCTTAGCATCCTCATGCTCTTCCAAATAAACGATGACCACATTTGCGCCTTCTTTCGCATAATGAATCGCGACGGCTTTTCCAATTCCACTATCCCCACCAGTAATAATAGCAACCTTATTTTTTAACTTATTGCTGCCTTGATAGGAATGATCCTCTGAGACTGGTCTTGGTACCATTTCAGTCTCAGTTCCAGGCTGGTGATTTTGATGCTGCGCTGGCAAAATATTTTTCCCTTTACTATTTGACAATAATAACACCCCTTTAAAGTATTAATGTACGTTACTTACTTTTTAATAAAATGCGTTTGAATATACCTATTCGTTAATTATTAAGTAATTATAAAAAATCAATAAGCCCGACAAAACTTCCTTTATAATGGAAATAGATAGAAAGAGGGGTTATCCATGGAAAGACCTGAAAAAATTCTACTTGTTGAAGATGATAAGGAAATCGCCCGTATTGTTTGTGATCATTTACGGAAAGAAGGCTATTTCGTAACATGGGCTTCTACGGGAAAAGAAGGCTGGGAGGATTTTAAAGGTGATCATTTTGACCTTGCTTTAATAGATTTAATGCTCCCGGAAATGGATGGGTATACATTATGTAAAACCATTCGAGTGGAAAGCGAAATTCCACTCCTCATTTTAAGTGCACGAAATGAGGATGAAAGTAAAATAAGAGGATTGAATCTTGGAGCTGATGACTACATCACAAAGCCATTTAGTCTTGAGGAACTGAGTGCGAGAATCAGCTCTCATTTAAGACGGTTCAGAAGATATAACAAAAAGACATCAAATGAAAATCGAATCAACTATATGAATGGATTAACAATTGATTTTACGAATGAGCTTGTGTATCTGAATGGCGGCGTTGTACAAATAAGTTCCAAAGAAAAGGAATTATTGTTTTTGTTAGCGAAAAATCCATTGCAAACTTTTTCAAAAACAGAAATTTATGTGCATATTTGGCAGCAGGAGGATGTGGATGGCAATAATACGGTCACGGTTCATATAAAAAGTTTACGTTCGAAATTAGGGGATGATACACGCTCCGCAAAGTTTATTCAAACGGTTTGGGGTGTCGGCTATCGTTTTATAGGAGAACAAAGCGTATGAAAATCAAACAATGGCTGATGGTTAGCTTTTTTATCGTGATGTTGCTTCCTGTGGTCGCGCTTTATTTCCTCTATGTCAGTATAAGTAATCTCGATGAGAGCCAAGCATTTGTTGAGTTTGTTGAGATGAACAATAAAATGGAGGAGATAGAACCAAAGCTTTTGAATCCAAAATTTTATAAACTCCAACCGAAAGAACAGTTTGCGGATATTCAAGCATTAGAGAATGAATCAATCAAGATAACATTATACCGCCCTGATGGCGTTGTTGTTTATTCTAGTTTACCAGGTCAAGGTTCATATGGATTTTCAACAATAAATATTGATCAAGTGTACAGAAATCTAAATGAGATTCAAAAGAACTCCCGTACCTACACACTAAAAAAGACTGTGGTTAATAATGGTGATGTCCTTGGAATTTTTGAAATTTCGATTGCAAGAGAGGATTGGATAGAAGGGGTAAACAATCGCTACATGTATTTGGGTGTGTACTTCAGTATCTTCGTTATCCTACTCTATATCGTTGTAGTGATTCTATTAAATCGAAAATTAAATCGACCATTAAGCCACTTGCAGGCGCAAATGACGGCTTTTGCAAATGGGGATAAACTGCCAAATCAGATTTGTGATTCAAAAGATGAAATAGGGGAGTTAATCAAACATTTTTGGAAAATGAAAGAACAGATTGAACAAACACAAGCGGCTCTTGTTGTTCAACAAAAGGAAAAAGAATTCATTGTCGCCTCATTATCACATGATCTAAAAACGCCATTAACGGTTATTCGTGCATATACCGAGGCTTTGCAGAATGATAAAACTCTTTCAGAACAAGAGAAGGCCGAATATAATGACATTTTATTTGAGAAGCTTGAATACATGAAACGAATGCTTGATGACTTGACAATACACACGGCATTACAATCCTCTACACAACAAACTGAGCTGGTGGAAGTAGACGGGGAAGAATATTTTGACATGCTGATATCAGGATATGACGAACCTTGTAATCGAAAAGGGATTTCACTGCATGTAGATCAATCAGTAAAAGAAACCTATAAGGTCGATCCAAAGCATATGGTGAGAATTGTAGATAACATCATGGGGAATGCGATTAGGCATACGGAAAAAGGGAATCGGATTTGGCTAGCTGCTATTTCAAGTAATACAAAACTACCTGACTGGGTATTTAAAAACTTTTTTGAAGACGTAGAGGTCTGGAGAAAAGAAGGTACTGTTATCCTAATTCAAAATGAAGGAAATGGAATTCCTAATGAACAACTGGACAAAGTTTTTCAGCCTTTTTATCAGGCAGAAGGTGCAAGGAACAATGGCGGCAGTTCAGGGCTTGGATTGAGTATTGCAAAATTGTTAATGGAACAACAAAATGGAAAAATCAGAATCTGGTCAGCAGAAAAAGAAGGAACATTACTTGCTTGCTGGCTTGAGGAAAGTAGGGAGTAAAGTGAGAAAATATCTATTCATGTTAACTGCAATTCTAATAATGGGCTTTTTATCGGGCTGTAAGGGGGATATGGCTGTGTCATCTGAAGAAATCATATCAAATGTCTTGTCTGCTAAGGAAAGCAAGCTTTCATATTATGGAGAAGGTGTCATGAAACTTACAACAAATGGAGAGGTCACCCAAGACGCGAGTTTTAAAGAGTATGTGGCAGAGGATGGTAAACGGAAAATCATGACCACAGATCTTACTAGCAATCTTGAATCCTATGCGTTAAATGATGGGAAACAGGTTCTTTCCTATGAACCAGAAAGTGAAACGGCTTTTAGCATTGACTTGTCGGAGGAAGGATTACCTGTATTCGCTGCATCACCTAAAGAACAACTAATGATGATGTTAGACACAATCAAAGAAACCCATGATTATGAAATTGTCGGTGAAGAAAAAATGTTAGAATTAAATGTCTATCATTTAAAAGCCACCCCAAATACAGACTCCAGTTTTTTAGGTGATTTTGAATTATGGATTGATCAAAAGACATGGTTTATGGTGAAGCTCATATCTGAAGTGGGGGATGCAAAATCTGAAGTTGAATATAAAGCCCTTGATTTTTCACCAGATTTTAAGGAGGATACTTTTACTTTAGATATACCTGAACATGTAACGATTAACTCTATTGATTCAGAGCTTGAGCCTAACTATGGATCATTAGAAGAGGCACAAACAGCTTTGGATCAGCCATTCCTGGTTTTTACAGGTGAAGACATTACAGTTGAGAATGTGGAGATTGACATTCTTCAGGGTATAATCAACCGCCCGGAGATCACTGTCTATTATTTAAATGAAGGGATCCCTTCCTTATTAGTTTCAATATTCCCGACTCCAGAGGAAGCAGGAACGGAAATTAAACCTGGAAAGTGGCAAGTTCGTGGTCAAGGTGCAGAATTTGATGATTTTATTGATGCTTTAAGCTGGGATGAGAATGGTCTGCGCTATACAATTTTGATCCAAAACCCGGACCTTGAAATGGAAGAAGTACTTGAAATGACGGAGCGTATGGTACTGAATAATGAAATGTAGGTGGAAATGATGCTGCCAAATTGGTATGAGATTGGATTATATATTTTAGTAGGCTTAGGGATCCAATTAATCGGAATGATAGTTGAGAAGGTAAATAAAAGATTGGGATCCTCGATTGAAATCATTCTAGCCCTCCTTGCAATTGGGTTTGTCTTTTATCAAGTTCCATTTATGGATGGTTTTATCTATATTGCGTTCATATCAAGCGGATATTTCCTAGCAATTTCTTTGACTACCGGCTATGAGAAACGAATTGAGCTCCAAGAGGAATTACGTCAGAATAAAGTAGAAAAAATCTCTTTAGGACGTGATTTTAAACGGATTGCATCTGATATATTTATAACCGGATTTGTCGTAATTGGTGCAATTCTATTCTACATTTTTGGTCCAGAGTATAGTCTATTAAAATATATTATCGTCTTTGGACTTGTAAGCACTGGAACAGAAGTAATAAAGCGAATCGGTATTTATGCAACTGTTAATGTTTTTTATGACAAAGAAGAAAAACAACTATATTTGGTATCATACTTTGAATCTCGAAAAATTCCAATTGAAGATTTAGAGGATGTGAAACTTGAAACAAATGTAGACCTGTTGAAGCTCCATCCATTATTAACGATGTTTTCGTCAAACGCAGATTTTACTACGAGCTTTCGGACAGTTTTACGGCTTTATATGCCAGGTGAGACGGTTTATATAACCATTCGTGAAGCAGAAAAATGGAAAAGTATTATTGATGAAAAGATAAATGTTGAGGAAAAAGTGATGGAACTAAACGAGGTCCTACCGTTTTGGCATCGGAAAAATATAAAACGATTAATCGGAAAGCTCTATTTCGCATCAACGGTAAAAGGTGTATCTGCCTATACGGGATTACTTCTACTTCTATATTACTTTGAAGTACCGTCTTGGATCATGGTCACTGTCGCATTAGCATTTTGGGGCTTCAACCTTTATATATCTGACCAAGTTTTAAAGGTGGCAATGGATGCTGAGGAGACCCAAAACCTGGAATTAATTCAACTTTCACAGCGAGTTTTTGAAAAAGCCGGTATTCCAAATGTCCGTGTGTATGAAACAGAAAGTACAGAGTATAACGGCCTTGCGACAGGTATGAATATTGGAAAATCGATGGTAACAATTACAACTGCTACATTAAAGTTGCCGGTTGAGGCAATTGAGGGAATCCTCGCACATGAAGCCATTCATGTGAAAAAGCGGGATGTGCTCTGGGGGCAGCTTTGGAGATTCGTATATTTGATACTTGTGTTCGGTATAGTTTTATTGATTCAAAAATATATAACCAACATTGAAGAATATAAAATCCCACTTTTTTTAACAATATGGTTTTTAATGATTATATTCCCAATCATCCAATCTTTTAGTTCACAATGGATGGAAGTCCGGGCGGATCACCTGGGAGCATCCTTGCTTAGTGGTGGTAGTAAGCAAATGTCGAGCAGTTTAATCACTTTATCGGAAAAACAGGATGAGGCAATTAATAAATCACTTTCATATAGTACGGTTATTAAAGAAGAGAAAGATGTGGCAAAGTCATCGATTGAACGGGATTCTTTAATATGGAGATTTATTGAATTTCAGTTCATGCTTCATCCACCAATGTACTGGAGAGTCCAAACCTTAAAAGAAAATAATGAAGGTTGGGGGAAAAGAATACGAAATCGTTGGATGGTCGATAGAGTGAAGGAGTCAATATTGAGATAGAAGGTGAGAAAGTGAAATTGGCGAAAGTTTTATTTGTTATTGGTGCAGTTGTTTTCCCTTTAGGAATATTTTTGTCGTCATATAGCCCTGTGGGAGTGGTTTTAGCAATTGCAGGAGGACTAACCGTATTCTTTTGTACACCGGCAATACAATCATAGAAAGGAGTTGGAAAAATGGACTTCTTAAGTGTAAATGATTGGATCACCCCAACAAATCCGTATGCATCACTATTTTTTGGATTGCTGTTTACGATAGTTGTTGGAGTGGTTGTCTGGCTAGATACAAGGAAATTAAAAAACCTTCTCATTGTGTTACTAACAGGGAGTATCGTATCGATTGTAGGGGTAATTATATTGCAGGCTGTTGGGTTTTACTAAGCTTTTGTCCGAAGACTTTCCTATGGGGGGGGTCTTTTGTTTGTTTAATGTATTATATTTCGCATTTGATATATTTGATTTTCTATATTATTACAATTTTGTAACCATAAATGATGTTTATGTCATATCGTTTTCCAAAATCATCCAAAGGCCTAATCATAAATGATGTTTATGCTATGGGGTTATCCATAATTATCCAAAAGTCTAACAATAAATGATGTTTATGCCATTAGGTTTGCCATAATTACCCAAAACCCTAACCGTAAATAATGATTATGTCATTATAATCCCCACAATTTTCCAAAACCCAATCATTTTTGTGAAACATGGAAAAAATTCATATCAACAAAGTTTGATAAATTAAAAGGAAATCCATTCAATTCAAAGAAATAGATAATAGGAAAAAATTTAGCTGGAGGTTAATATGGATATACAGATAAGGCCTGCAAATGAAGAGGACGCACTACATCTAATCGAACATACCAAAATCGTTCTGAATGAGTCGACATATATGTTAACTTCTCCTGAGGAATTTAATATCACAGTTGAGGCAGAGGAGAAATGGATAGAGGGATATTCGAAACCAGGGAATTTAATCATTGTAGCAGATATTGACGGTAAAATTGTCGGTAGTTTAAGCTTCCAGACCTCAAAAAGGAAGCGGCTTTCTCATTTAGGGTATTTTGGGATAAGTATTCAAGAGGCATACTGCAATAAAGGTATTGGAAGCAAACTAATGGAATATTTACTTGAGTGGGCACGAACAGAACCTGGTCTCGAGAAAGTATGTCTAGAAGTCTTCTCCCATAATAAAATAGCAATCCACTTATATAAAAAATTTGGGTTCATAGAGGAAGGACGAAAAGTTAAATTCGTTAAATTTAGTGATACACATTATGAAGATGAAATCATCATGTATAAATTTGTAAAATAAGCATCGTTCTATGATACGATAGTAGAAACGACATGAGGAGGGGTATTGTGCAGTTAACAATTTATTTAGCTGGGCAAATTCATGACAATTGGCGGGAGGAAATTAAAGACAAGGCTAAGTCACGTAACCGTTGAAACAGTTGACCAAGCATTAGACGTGTTGAGTTAGATATTTGAATAAATAAAAATGCAGCGGGCTTACTTTTTCCGCTGCATTCTTTTTAACGATAATTAATAAACTGAACATCAATCGGTAAATCTGCTTCGCGAATTGCATTAATAATTTGTTGTAGGTCGTCTCTGCTTTTAGCAGTTACACGAACTTGATCGTCCTGAACCTGGCTTTTTACCTTAAGTCCGCTATTTTTAATGATCGTATTAATTTTCTTCGCGTTCTCTTTGTCAATTCCTTGGATCAGTTTCGCACGTTGACGAACGGTTCCTCCAGATGCATTTTCAATTTTTCCATAATCAATATTACGTGTTGCTATCCCACGCTTAATCATTTTACTTATTAGGACATCCTTCAATTGCTCAAGCTTGTACTCATCATCTGATACTAAGACCAGTTCCTCCTTATCAAGTGAAATGTCACTTTTACTGCCTTTAAAATCATAGCGAGTTTGGATCTCTTTTTTTGCAATACTGATTGCATTTGTTACTTCAGGCAAATCAACCTTTGACACAATATCGAATGAACTTTCCTTTGCCATTTGCCAACCTCCAAAAAAGTATATTTGCCTTGATTATAGACAATCTTAGCAATTTGAACAACTTTTTCCAAAACTATACTAGTAATTTGGAGTCTTAACGGTCTATACTATGTAATGACCATTAAGTAACATAAGAAAGAGGGCTTTAATAAATGAATGCATTAGAACCAGGTACGGTTGTCACATTACGTGTAGATAGAGATGCCCCGTTTGGCTATTTTTTAACAAACGGTGAAGAAGATGTTTTGCTTCATACAAATGAAATTATAGATGGCTTTGACCCTGATGAGGACGTAACTGTTTTTCTTTTTCAAGACCATCAGGGAAGACTTTCAGCTTCCATGGCAATACCGACTGTTCAAATCGGTTCTTATGATTGGGCTGAGGTAGTTGAAATCAAACATGAGCTAGGAGCTTTTGTAAATATTGGGATTAACAAAGATATTCTTGTTTCAAAGGACGATTTACATGAAGTTTGGGACCTTTGGCCGGAGCCTGGTGACAGATTGTATGTAACTCTACGAACAGACAAAAATGGCCGGCTTTTTGGTAAGCTAGCAACAGAAGACGTCATTCGTTCGATTTCAAAACCAGCTACAAGAAAAGATTTTAATAAAAATATAACAGGGACCATTTATCGATTATTAATGGTCGGTTCATTTATGATTTCAGAGGAAGGCTTCATTGGATTTATTCATGAAAGTCAACGGACAAGGGAGCCAAGAGTTGGTGAAAAGGTCCAAGGCAGAATTATTGATGTTAAGGAAGATGGTTCCGTAAATGTATCCTTACTTGGTAGAGGTCATGAAATCATGGGAGATGATGCTGATAAAATTTATCAGTATATGGAAGGCCGTGGGGGAGCAATGCCATATGGGGATAAAAGCAGCCCGGAAGACATTACTGCCAGATTTGAGATGAGTAAAGCTTCATTCAAACGGGCACTTGGAAAGCTAATGAAAGAAGGAAAAGTATACCAAGAAGAAGGCTGGACCTATTTCAAAAAAGAATAGTAAAGGAAAACGCATCGGTTCTAAAAAGACCGATGCGTTTGCTTTTACAAATGATCTGTTTTCTTTGAGTATTGATGTTTGCCAGCCTGACGATTTTTTTCTCTCATCATATTTTTTTCATGTCGTAATGCGTTGTTATCTTGAGCCTTTTTATCATTATCACTAGTTCTCGGCATAATTGAACACTCCCTTCAATCACTTCAGAATTAGGATATCCAGTCGTTTTTCAAACTATGTAAAATTAGCTATTTGGCATTTTGTTTAAAAAGAAGATCGCAATGGTTCCAGGTCCTGCATGTGAACCTATCCCAGCACCAATAGCATTAATGAAAAATGATTTACAACCGAGTTTTTCCTCAAATACCTTTTTCAACTCAAGTACTTCACTTTCGACATCTCCGTGGCTAATACCAATTGTCTGTTTTGATAAATCCACACCGCGCTCTTCCATAAGCTCAACAATACGTTTATACACTTTCTTTTTTCCGCGAATTTTTTCAAGAGGTATTAGCTTTCCATCTTCTACATTTAATAGAGGCTTAATATTTAATAATCCTCCGACAAAGGCTGAAGTTTTACTAATACGTCCCCCGCGAGCTAAATATTCGAGATCATCAACTGTAAATAGATGCTCCATATGAGTACTATAGAAATTCGCAAGATGAACGATTTCATCCTTTGACGCACCTTTGGCGGCTAGCTCAGCAGCTGCTTTCACAACTAGGCCTTGTCCAAGTGAAGCACATTTTGTGTCAATAATTGTTAAATCAAGGTCAGGATATTCTTCTTTTACCTCTTCGCTCATCATTACAGCTGTTTGGTAGGTACCCGATAATTGTGATGAAAAGGCAATGTATACAGCAGATTGCTTTTCTTTTGCAATTTCAGTAAAGGCATCCTTAAAGCGGTGAGGAGGAACTTGGGATGTTTTCGGAGAACTCCCATTTCGCATCGCTTCAAACACTTTTGCGGGCTCAATCGTAGCAATATCTTCATAATCTTGCCCATCTAGATGAACTCCTAAGGAGAATAAGGTTACATTGTTTTCTTCAAAAAATTGAAGTGGTAGGTCACTACCGCTATCAGTAAGAATTCTAACGGTCAAAAGTCTCACCTTCTCTTTTCATGGTCAGGTTATTAAATCAAATGCGCCATGGCGTATTTGCGCCCGATTTTTTTCGAGCAAGCTCGAAAAGATTCCTCTGAAAAATCGTGGCATCCGCCGGAGGCTTTAGTTTTATTCAGATGGGTTTTGCTGAATGAAACTAAAAACATGCCTAGTGTAAGTGTATCGAGTATTGGATAAAATTACAACAAGTGTGGGAAAATTTTGTATGAGAACTTATTTACTATCAGGATTGAAAAATGTTGTTCCAGGAGGACTATGTAAATGGTGTTTGGAGAAGTAAAAAAAGTAATTATCGTAATGTTGGGTGCATTGCTAAATGCAGTAGCCTTAAATTTATTTTTAATTCCAGCAGATGTTTATTCATCAGGATTTACTGGTGTATCACAGCTATTGTTTAGAATTTTAGGTGATTACACACCATTGCATGTTTCAACAGGAGTTATTTTACTTTTATTAAACATTCCAGTTGCTATTTTAGGATGGAAAAAGGTAGGAAAGTCATTTACCCTGTATAGCTTTGTCTCTGTTGCCCTGACTTCATTATTCTTAACGATTATTCCACTTGAACGTATTTCCGATGATATTTTACTTAATGCTGTATTTGGTGCTGTTATTCAAGCAATTGGAATCGGCTTAACCTTGAAATGGGGTGCTTCAACAGGCGGACTGGATATTATTGCCCTCGTATTATCAAGGTCAAAGGACAAGCCAATCGGAACCTATATTTTTACACTAAATGGGCTTATCATTCTTACTGCAGGTTTCTTATTTGGATGGGAAAAGGCTTTGTACACACTCGTTGCACTATATGTTTTAACAAGGGTTATTGATACGGTCCATACAAGCCATGTAAAGGTTTCTGCGATGATTGTAACGAAAAAAGCAGATGAATTGAAAAGTGCGATCCATTCCAAGTTAGTAAGAGGAATTACGGTGATTCCAGCAAAAGGAGCCTTTTCGAGTGAACCAAAGGATATGCTGATGATCGTTTTAACAAGATATGAATTATTTGACTTGGAGCGAATTATCAAGGAAGTTGATCCTCATGCTTTTACAAATATTGTGCAAACGGTTGGTGTATATGGATTATTTCGCAAAGAATAGTAACTTTTTTATGTATCCTTCGACAAATACTATAAAGGGGTGACAAACATGAGAAGATGGCTTCTAGTAGCCTTAGTATTTGTAATGAGTTTATTTATCATGTCAGGATGTGGTACTTCTACAACTGACGAAGCTCTTCCAGTGAATTCGGGGAGCGGTGAAAAAGTAGAAACAGAAACGCCGCCAGAACAAGAAAGCGTAGAACCTGGAGGTGATGTAAACTTGGTTGAAAAACTACAAACAAACCTATCAATTGAAACAGGGGAAAATGAAGCAACCTTCACGATTTCATTAAAAAATACAAACGACAATTCCGTAAAAGTGACGATACCAGGAGGTCAAAAATATGAAATTGTTGTGACAGATGCAAATGGTAAGGAAGTTTACCGCTATTCTATTGATAAAATGTTTATCCAATCCATAGAAGAAATGGAGCTAAAACCAGGTGAAGAAAAAGTCTGGGAAGAACCATGGGATTATACTTCAAATGATGGAACGAGACTTGCACCGGGGGAATATAAAGCGACTATATTCTCAACGGCTTTTGAAGTAAATGGACAGGAAATAGAGGAAAATGTATTACAGGCTGAAGAAAATTTTACAATTCCTGATGAAGGGAATACAGCATTCCGAAAAGTTCAAGTACTTGGAGAAAATGGAGAATATACAGTAACCGGGGAAGTACGAGTGTTTGAAGCAACATTCTTCTATTCTGTTGAGGATGGACATGACTATGTGATTCCTGAAACTGTTCAAAACGCTTCTGAAGGTGCACCAGCATGGGCCCCATTTGAAATTAAGATCTCAATTCCAAAGGATAAAATTCCAACAAATGGAGCGTTAATTCTCCACTTATACGAAAGAAGTGCAAAGGATGGTTCGATTACGAATCTTTATCATGCAAAACTTCAACAGTTCCAATAATAAAGTGGAAGGGTCAGACATTATGTCTGACCCATTGTTTGAATTAGTACCAACCTATTGAAGTTGATCCAATTCATTCTGTAATTCGCGGAGTTGTTCTTTTTCGGCTGTTGTAGAGTTAGCATAAGCAGATGAAAGAGCATTTTTGGCGACCGAAATCGCATCCTGAAAGCTTGGATCACTTTGACCCGTGCTAGCTTGTTTTGCAATTTCGACTGTTTCACGAGCCTTTTGGAATAAAAGGTTTCCCATTTTATATGCCTCCAAGCGATGAATTTTCGACATTTTGCTTTTTCTTGGCTTCTGCTTCAGCTAGAGTTGAACGGTAAGGAAAGCGCTGAGCATGTTGTTGAACTGCATCTGCACCTTGATGAACAAATCGTTTTGATTTATTACTACCCATCCGTAAATTCCCCCTTTAACAGCTTTAAAAGAAGCGCTTTTAGTGGCGCTATTAATATTGTTCGACGTTTTGCTAGGGGATATATCAGGTAATTATTTCTGAAAAAAAGAACCAGCTTTCCAACCGGTTCTTCCTAATTTTTATTTAATTTTTAGTACATCCTCTAAATAAAGGGCAATTCCGTCTTCTTCATTTGTCATTGTCACATGGTTTGCAATATTTTTTAAATCGTCAATTCCATTCCCCATTGCAATCCCATGTCCAGCATATTCAATCATTTCTAAATCATTATCTTCGTCACCAAAGGCAATAATTCTGTCTTTTGGGATCTGATAATAATCGGCCACCTTTTGAATACCCACAGCTTTATTTAATCCTGATTTAACAATTTCGATAACATGCCAAGGTGCAGCCCATTTGCGGTGATCTACCACTTCAGCATGCATTTCAGATAGATACTTTCGGATTTGATCTGCAATTTCTTCATCTGGATGAATCAGTAAAGAAGTCGGGTCATGCTTTAAAATTTTTCGTAAATCACCCGTTTCAATATTCGGTTTCCCCATACCGAAAATATCTAACATTGTTTCATCGTGATTATGAAAATAGACGTCATCAATTACTTCGGCTAAAATATTTTTCACCTGAAAACTATCAGCCACTTCCACAATTTCTTGAACTGTTTTTAAATCAAGTGTGTCATGATAGACACCCCAGCCTTGATCAAGAGGATGATGGACAAAAGCTCCATTAAAATTTACGATAGGCGTTGTAAGACCGAGTTCTTGATAGTACATTGAGCTAGAACGGAAAGGTCTTCCGGTTGCAATCATAACCATATGACCAGCATTTTTTGCTTTTTCGATTGTGTTTTTAGTTCTTTTTGAAATTGTTTTATCGTCTTTTAATAAAGTACCGTCTAAGTCAAGTGCAATTAAGTGTTGTTTAGTCATCTCAATCTCCTCTGCTCTCTTTATTCTACTAAAACAGATATTAAAAAAATCGTCAATTGAAAAGCTAAAATTTTTTGGTCAAGACCAATTAATGATACACTAGAGGATGTCTAAAAGTTTTAACTTTTCAAGGCGCATTTGATTTTAAAGGAGCACACTGAGAATGGTTATTGTTGAAAAAAGGAAGATTGCAGACATTCCGGCATTACATATTGTAAAAAATCACTTAAAAGATGAAATAGCTCCGTTAATCCTTTTTGTTCACGGATTTGGCAGTGCAAAGGAACATAATTTGCACTATGCATATCTTTATGCAGAGGAAGGATTTCGAGTAGTTTTACCTGAAGCAGATTATCATGGTGAAAGGGAAAAGGACCTTGATGAACTTGAAATGGATTTTAAGTTCTGGGATATCGTAGTGAATGAAATTAAAGAAATTCAAGTAATCAAAGATGAGTTAATTGGTGAGGGCTTAGTTGATAAGACAAGAATTGGTATCGCAGGTACCTCAATGGGTGGAATTGTGACACTTGGTGCATTGACTCAATATCCTTGGATTAAGACTGCGGTCAGTTTAATGGGAAGCCCATATTATGAAGAATTCTGCCGTGGACAAATTGAGGAACTGAAACGACATGACATCGAACTTCCTTTCTCAGAAGCTGAATTGGAAGAAAAATATGCGGAATTACGGAAATATGATTTAAGCATACAACCTGAAACCTTAAACGGAAGACCATTGTTTTTCTGGCATGGTGAAAAAGACAAGATGGTACCGTTTAAATATACCCATGAATTTTATCAAGAAATTAAGCCGCTCTATAAAGGGAAAGAGGAGAATCTATCCTTTATTGCAGATACCCGTGCTGATCATAAGGTAACAAGAGAAGGGCTACTTGCATCAGTTGAATGGTTTAAAAAGCATTTATAATTATAAAAAAGAACGTGTCGGTTTCAATCGACACGTTCTTTTTTATATGCATCTTACCTAATCCCTAATGCAATTTTTGCATAACGGCTCATCATATCTTTGTTCCAAGGTGGATTCCAAACAATATTAACATCTACATCTTTGACCTCAGGTAATTCTGTAAGAACACGTTTTACGTCCATTGCAATTGTTCCAGCAAGTGGACATCCCATTGAGGTTAAGGTCATTGTAACTTGAGCTACGTCTTCATCATTCATATCCACATCATAAACTAGTCCTAAGTTTACAATATCAACCCCCAACTCAGGGTCAACAACCTGTTCAAGTGCACCCAACATATTTTCTTTTAAAGCCTCATCCATTTGAAAACTCTCCTTTCGAGATATAGATTATTTAATGTCTGGCTCCAGCGCCTAGCCCCTCGAGGTCATAATCCAATCCGTCAAGAAGGTTAAAGGGCAACCTTCTAGCCGTCTCGTCTTATGCTTGTCGGAGCTGACCAAGGCGCTTGCGCTTTTCTCAATTATAACCAAACTAACTATGAAAGTGAAATAAGGACACTTGACTCAACCGCGCAGTTGTTTCATTGCGGCTTCTGACATACGCTCAGGAGACCAAGCCGGATGCCAAACCATTAATACCTCGACATCATTTACCTCATCAAGATAAGCGACTGCATGCTTTACACCGCTTGTAATACTATCATGAAGGGGACAGCCTGGTGTTGTTAATGTCATTTCAATATACACATCATTATTTTCTTTAATATCAATTTCATATATAAGTCCTAAATCGACAACATTAATATTTAATTCAGGGTCAATCACTTGCTTTAACTGTTCAAGGATTTTATCTTTTAATTCCATCTACATTCTCCCCTTTATTTAAAAAGTACCTTTAAAATACTGTAACTGAAAAACACAGTTGCAGCGACGACGAGGCTTTGACCAATTGAGAAGATTAGCAACTGTCCAATCGCAATTGATAGAACAACGATGAGGCAACCCACAACGAAGCCTGTAAAAATCGGTATTGCTATTTTTTCATCAATCATTTGCTTTAATGTCGGTACATCGCTTTTTCCAATTAGCTTACTGTACCTGTGTGTCCACCAAAGGAAAGGAATAATTTTATATAAATAGCCAAGAATACTGCTGACAATCCACAAGAAGAGGTAAAGAAAAATGAGAACCCCATAAAATTCATAATGATCTGGCAGGAATGCTAACATCATTCCGAAAAAGTGAATCACAAAGCCAAAACCAATTGCAATTAATGAAAAGATAAATGGTTTATCAAGCCTTTTCTTTAATCTCATCTTGATGATAGTAGAAATGTGATAAGAAAAAAGAGCGAAGCCTGCAAACAGTGTGCTCATACCTGCTTGTAAGAGGAGGTTTTCCTCAGTTATAAAGCTGATAATTGTCAAAATTAGACCAATTCCATACACAATATAAACCCATCTTGCTAGTTTCATTGAAAAACCGTGTGCTAAAGAAAACATCGGGACCATTTTATAGGAAAAGCCAAAGATTAAGAAAGTAAACCATCCAGCAATTCCGAGCAAAATATGGCTTTTCAAAACAGCAAGATGATCTAAATTTGCTATTCCAGTCCCTATATTTACAATTAAAAGAATTCCCAGTGTGATTGTGAACAGTAAGCAAAGGAGAGCACTACCAACAAATACGGTTAGTATATTTTTTTTCGCTTGCTTCTTCATTGTCATAAACATTTGGACAAGAAATAGCAAAATCCCAATAACCGCAAGTGAACCCGTAAAAATAGAAATAGCAGGCGAGAAGGAAAGGGTGATTCCAAAACCACCAATACCGATTGCTGTTACCCAAAATTGTATAAACCCAAATTTTTCGCTCCAAATCGGAGTTAAAAAGGCCACCGGCACTAGCTGGTACATAGCTCCCATCGCAACCATTAAGGCCCATCCAAGTATCAGTAAATGGGCAGACGATAGGAGGGGGAAGGTTCGGAAATTTCCATCAATCACCACATGTCCATTGAATAACAGGATTACTTGGGAAGTGACTAAGGCGACAACACTAAAAATAATAAAGGAGAGCGGCAGCCTAATATCGGTTTCATTTGATAATTGAGGCATCATTATGAAGCAGCTCCTTATTTCGTAATCTCAATTTGAAAGCCACCATCAGGATGTGGTTCTGTTGTATGCTTGTAGCCTAGTTCATCTAGTTGTTCATACAAGAACATAGGTCGTCGGTCATTGATAATGGTCAAACTGTCACCTATATTTAATTTTTCGAGAGCTTTCAATGTCCTCATCATTGGAGTGGGAGGCTCAAGACCTCGATTATCTAATTTCATTAGTTGGACACCCCTTTTTTAAAGGTAACCTTCCAATGTTTTTTATCAATTTGCTCCACTTCATTTGAAAAGCCTTTTGCTTTTAAAATTGGAAATAATGGAGTCGGTTTAAAAGGTGCGTGTAGAATGAAGATATCCCCATCCTGTAAAGGTTTTACTGCCTCCATAATCTTTTGAAAAGGCTCGATTTTATTTTTAAGGTCTTCCCTAACATCTACTTCCACAACATTTGAATCCAATTGGCTCATTTTGAATTCCCCCTTATTTAACGTTTATAACCTAATGATAATCATTTTCAATGGGAAACGATGTGACATGAATCACTAGGATAAAATAAATCAGCAAGATCAAAGAATAAAAATACTGTTTCCTGTTGCACTAAAAAATCTCATCATGCAACTTCATATGGTCTAATAAGTAAAATCCGTCCGGCGTTATGTCTACAATTTGCTTCTTCTTTAATACTGAAATTGTTCGACTTACAGATTCACGTGTTGTACCTATCATGTTCGCAAGCTCGCGATTAGTGAATTGAGTAGTAAGCTTAAAGCGATTGCCAATCTTTTCTCCGTTGCTTCTGCATAAACGAAGCAAAAGCATAATGATTTGTTCTTGCGTATTTAATAAAATTTGCTCCTCCAATCGTTTTTGAAGGTCCATGATTTTTTCACCTAAAACTTTAAATATTTTGATGCAAAGCTCAGGATTCTTTAGTAATATCTCTTCGAATCTATCAATGGGGGTGAATATTATATTTGAATCCTCGATAACTTCGGCATGTGCAGGGTATCCCCCTTTACGAAAGAATCCAGCATGCGGAAACATTTCCCCTGCTTCAAGTACAGAAACAATCTGTTCCTTTCCGTGCATATCAGACTTATATATTTTTACCTTTCCAGATTGAATGAAAAAAACACGATCAAGTGGATCGTCCTGCATAAAGATAAACATTTTTTGTTTATACAATCGTGACTGTGAAATTTCTACAATTGGATCGAGTTCTTCAGGGGTTAATTCCCGAAACAAGGGAACTCCTTTCAATTGTTCGCGAATGGATGGTAGTGCCATCTTGCTCACTCCTTGTTCAAAATAACTTATGACATCTACCTAAAGTGTAGCAATCCTCATTTTTATAACTGTGATTTACATCATAGGTAATGAGAAACTAAATCAATGTTCAAAAAATAGACACAAAAAAAACTAGGAGAAAATCTCCTAGTATCAAATGCGCCTTGGCGTATTTGTGCCCGATTTTTTTCGAGGTTGCTCGAAAAATTTCCTTTGAAAAATCGTGGCATCCGCTGGAAGCTCTAATTTTATTCAGCCACGGGATGAATAAAATTAGTCGTCTTGCTTTTCTTCCGCACAATCAAAGCAAAGTATTCCTTTTTTATCATCTAATACAACGCCATTAATAAATCCATCTAAACAATAAATTTCTTTCTTACAATCTTTACATGTACCTACAAATTCTTTCATCTTTACACCCGTTCTTTCTTTAGGACTCCACAGAATCATGAAGTATAGCAGGATGCATCAGTGGTATTTAAATTTTACCCTTATTATCGCATAGATTTCTAGACATATGATAAAAAACATACGTACATAGTGATAAGTTTCACTACAATAATGGATAAGACTCGATACAATGGACCCATAAAACAAAAGGAGGAATATAATATGGTATTTGCAGCGAAAGTAAATGTTCCAGATTATGCACCAAGGGAGAAGCACCCAACAATTTTTAGGACATTTGATAGTTTACAGCCAGGTGAAATCATGGAGCTAACAAATGACCATGATCCACGACCACTCCAATATCAATTCAAAATGGAACGCAGTGAAGAATTCACTTGGGAATACCTTGAACAAGGTCCAGATGTATGGCGCGTTGCAATCGGTAAAAAATAAATTTAAAAATAAAATCAATCACGATTTCCGATATCTCTCAAGGTGAAGGCAAAGCCAATTTACAGCTGTGCCTTCACCTTTTTTATGGATATAAAAGATTTATTTGGAAGACCGTTTCATTCATGCTACTATGAAGAAAAAGTAAAAGGAAGTTTCATTATGAATAAAGCAAAAATCACAGGTATTCTTTTGGCTGGTGGAGAATCAAGGAGGTTTGGCAGTCATAAAGCATTTGCCAAGCTTCATCATAAATACTTTTATGAATATGCAATCGAAGCCTTGGAAGGGAATGTGGATGAGCTTCTTATTGTGAGTCACCCTGCATTAGAAGGGCAATTTCGAAACCAAACCACAGTAGAAGTGCTTCTGGATGTTCCTGAATATAAAGGGAATGGACCGCTTGCAGGCATTTTCACAGCGATGCAAAAACAATCGTCAGACTGGTATGTTATCTTACCTTGTGACACCCCTTTAGTATCGGATGAACTGGTAAAGCAACTAATCACTTTTACTAAAGAAGAAGGGATTGATGCTGTCGTTCCGATTATCAATAACAGGCAGCAGCCTTTAATCGCAGTTTATCATTCAAGAGTTGTAAAGAAAATAGAGCAATTGCTGAATGAAAAAAATCTAAAAATGAGCCTTTTATTAGATAGATGTAACGTTAAATTTGTAAAAAATCATGATCTTCGGAGACATGAATCGGAATTCGAAAATATCAACAACCAAACGGAATATGAAAAAATACAGCAAAAGCCAATGACTGATATAAGTAACCAAGACTAAGAACGCCATGTCCTAAGCCGCGACTTTATGACCCACATCTCTGTGGGCCAAAATTGGCTTTTGGCGAGAAATCCGCTCAATAGACTCATAATTTTCTGAAAAATGTGATAAAATAATAATACCAGGTTTTTGAAAAGGAGGGATCGTATTTGAGAGTAGGCTTAATTTTAGGTATTTTAACCTCTGGACTTCTATTATTCATTGGTTTGTCTACTCATCAATTTGAAACATATTCAGTTATTTCCGGGACACTTGGGATTATTTGTTTCCTGCTTGCAGGAATCGTATCTGATTCCTTTATAAGTGGAGATCGGGCAAGAGCGAATTACTATACCGAAAGTAACCAAGACCGCAAAAAAAGAATCCGATATTCCTATTTGTTTTTCCTCTTGGGGGCACCAAACCTACTTGTTGCAGTGGTGTTAACCCTCAATTATATGTAAATATCTTCAAACCTATTTTAATCACCTCATTAATTGATCCTTATTTGTGAACAATTTCAAACACCTCCTAAATCTGTGATATAGTTCACATAATTCACTATTTTATCGTGTTAAAATGTGGACATTATCAAAGGAGGTTTGCCTCATGTTTGAAAGAGACTATAACCAAGATCCATTTATTGTAATTTGGGAGCTTACGAGAGCTTGCCAATTAAAATGTCTACATTGCCGTGCAGAAGCACAGTATACAAGAGACCCCAGGGAGCTTTCCTTTGAAGAGGGTAAAAAGCTAATCGACCAAATATATGAGATGAATAATCCAATGCTTGTGTTCACCGGCGGAGACCCGTTAATGCGTCCGGACGTTTACGATATTGCTGCTTATGCAATTAAAAAAGGCGTTCGTGTTTCAATGACACCCAGTGCAACACCAAATGTTACAAAAGAAGCTATTCAAAAGGCAAAAGAGGTTGGCTTAGCACGTTGGGCTTTTAGTCTAGATGGACCAACAGCAGAAATTCATGATCATTTTCGGGGAACAAAAGGTTCATTTGATTTAACGATGAGAGCGATTAACTATTTACACGAGCTTGAAATTCCGATTCAAATCAACACCGTCATTTCGAGATATAATGTTCATGCATTAGATGAAATGGCAAAATTGGTAGAAGACCTTGATTGCGTATTATGGAGTGTCTTTTTCCTTGTACCAACAGGTCGCGGGAAAGAAACAGACATGATTTCACCGGTTGAACATGAAAAAGTTTTCCGTTGGTTATATGAGTTAAGTAAGCGGGTAAAATTCGATATTAAAACAACAGCTGCACAGCATTATCGTCGAGTTGTCATCCAATCAAAACTGCGCGAAACAAAGGATACTGATAAAAAGATTCGCTATGAAGATGCACTTATGAAGGGGAAAACGGGTCAAATCGATGGATTGGGCAGGGCGCCACAAGGTGTAAACGATGGTAATGGATTTGTCTTTATATCTCATATTGGAGATGTGTATCCAAGTGGATTGCTGCCTGTAATTGCTGGGAATGTGCGTGAGACTCCACTAGCTGAAATTTATCGTGATTCACCAATTTTCAAAGATTTACGTAATCCTGACAAATATAAAGGAAAATGTGGAGTATGTGAATTCCGACATGTATGTGGCGGATCACGTTCTCGTGCATATGCGATGACAGGTGATTACATGGAAAGTGAACCTTTCTGTGTATATATCCCTGAAGCCTTAGGTAAAAAAGAAAAAACGGTACAATAGTAATGAAAGACCCATGGACACAATCCCATGGGCCTTTTTTTCGGCTCTATCATTCAATACTACAATACTTTGCCGGACATTCCTCACATTGTATTTCCCTCTTAATATAGGCTAAATCATGAATTGTAATATAGCCTCTTGAAACTGAAATTATCCCTAAAGAACGTAATTCATGAAGCATCCGATTTACACTTTCTCTTGTTGTTGCACAAAAATTTGCAAGCTCTTGGTTTGTTAAATGTAGGTCTATAAAGATACCATTTTCTTTTTGTACACCATAACTATTGGTCATTCGAACTAAGGTTGAATAAAGTGCACCTTTTTTCCCTAATAAAACAAGATCCCTAAACTTTGTTTGTGTTTTTCGAAAATGATCACTCATCCATTTCATAAATTCAAATGCCAGGGTCGTATTTTCAAAGAGTTTTCGTTCTAACTCATCCTTTTGAATAACAGCAATTTCGCTATCTTCTAATAGCAGACAATCAAATAAATACTTAGGCTCATCGGTGAATAATGTCAACTCTCCGACGATTTCACCTTGGCTACATATTCTTAGTGATAATTCACTGCCATCAGACGTTCCTTTGCTAACTCTAAGACGACCTGAAAGAATAAGATATAGTTCAGATGCCTTCATTCCTTCCCGAAATAAATAAGTTCCTTTTTCCATTTGTACGACGTGATTAGCGGATTTTAAAAGCTCTGATAATTCATTGGAAATTGTTGATTTTTCTAGTGTCAATTGATTCATAGGTACCACCTTCCTAAGCAGGAATGCTATACTTGATTTTAAGAAAATAATATAATGTTAGGTATTCTTGTGGTGTATAATAAATCACACTTCTAGTAAAAATGCTACGAGATCCATTGAAAAACAAGGATTATACCAATTATGAACAATTTATAACAAATGAGGAAATGCTGGAGTCAAGCGATTAATTTAATAAAATTCGAAAGAAGATGCATTCTTGACAAGAATGTGTCTTTTTTGTTTTTGTCTCATTTTGTGACAAACTTAACAGATTTATGTTCGGGCGATATGTGACAATCTTGCTGAAAAGAGAATTAGGAGGGGGTCCTTTTGTACCAAACAGCCGCTTGGTATCTTTCAATTATTTTAATGACCTTAATTACAGTTATTTTTATTACCGTCGTATTAAAGACTAATAGACGAGCAGATTATGAACCAATTCAGAAAAAATGGTACCGCTTTAGAACAATTTATTTCATTGTGCTACTCGCTGTTTTTGGCACAGCAACCTATTTTACACTTCAAGATCTACCATTTGAAAGACCAGTCTATGGGCAAGGTGAAAATCCAGTCATTGTCGATGTAGAAGCTGTTCAATTTGGATGGAATATGAGCCAGACTGAATTCAAAGTTGGGGAACCAATCGAATTTGATATTACGAGTTCAGATGTTAACCATGGTTTTGGAATCTATGACAAAGACATGAATTTATTAGCTCAAACCCAGGCGATGCCGGAATATACTAACACGGTTTTCTACACATTCTCGGAGCCTGGTACGTACCAAATTTTATGTATGGAATACTGTGGACTTGCTCACCATCTTATGATTGGTGAAATTGTCGTAACAAATTAAGGAGGGGGTTAACTATGTCTACTAATATTTCAATGGGAGGGATTACTAACTCCCGAAATAAAACAATTGTGATGTATCTACTAACAGGTAGCTTTATCATTTTATTAATGATGGTATTTGGGGTCTTAATGCTCATGGCACAGGGAAAAATGATAAAGGTAGACCCTGGATTCTTTTATGAGATTATGACTGTCCACGGAACAGGGATGATTGGGGCTGCTGCATTAGCCGCAGCTGCAGTCATGTGGTTTTTTCTTAGTAAATATGTTCAATTAAGTAAAGCAATTCTCATTACGAATTTCATCACTTTCGCTCTCGGAGTCGTCATGGTGTTGGTAGGTATCTTTGCATTTGACTTTGCTGGAGCTTGGACTTTTCTATATCCGCTACCTGCTATCTCTGCTGGTGGATGGGCAGCAACAGGTGCAACACTTTATTTAGGTGGAATGCTCATTCTCGGTATTGGGTTTCTCTTGCTATATTTAGATGTTGCTAGAGCAGTAATTAAACAATATGGAAGCTTAGGCGGGGGCTTAGGTTGGCCAATTGTATTTGGGAAGGAAAAAGGCTACGGTCCACCAGCGGCAGTTGTTGCAAGTACAATGGTTGCAATTGTAAATATTACAGCATTGGTTTCGGGTGCGACAGTACTAACAATGAGCCTTATCAATATATATATTCCGACCATTACAATCGACCCATTACTTGCAAAAAATTTAACTTATGCGTTTGGTCACATATTTGCGAACTCGATTATTTACATGGGTGTAATTGCTGTATATGAGATTTTAGCAAACTATACAAATCGCCCTTGGAAGGCAAATCGTCCATTCTTGATCGCATGGAATTGCTCAACCTTATTTACAATTATTATCTATCCTCACCATTTATTAATGGACTTTGCATTACCGAAATGGATGATTATTTTAGGTCAAGTGCTTTCATATGCAAACGGATTACCTGTGTTAATTGTCACAGCATACGGTGCTCTTATGATTGTCTATCGTTCAGGTATTAAGTGGGATATTGCCTCATCTTTCATGTTTCTATCGATGTTTGGGTGGGTAATTGGAGTAGTGCCTGCGATCATTGACGCAACAATCGTTGTTAACCATGTTATGCATAATACGAAATGGGTACCAGGGCATTTCCATATGTATATGGGCTTAGGTGCAACAACTATGTTATTTGGATTTATGTATTACATAGCAAAAGTAAATAGAAAAGAGAAAGAATCTGCTCGTGATGCGATTAGTTTTTGGATGTACACGATGTTCTTTATTGGATTATGCGGATCGTTCCTTTTCTCTGGAAAAGTAGGAGCCCCTAGAAGATGGGCAGAGCATTTCCCTGAGTGGATACCTTATGACCGCATGGGAGCTATCTTTGGTATCTTTATCGTCCTTGCTGTATTAACATTTGTCATTCGATTTTGGAGTTTTTCAAGATCAATTGACTATAAGTTTCAGGAAGAAATAGGACCTGATCACCATGTGGCGTAAAAGTATTGGAATTCTATTTGCACTAGTAGCGGGATTTACTTTGCTATGGATTGGTACAGATGGATTACATGCTTTTACAGCTGAGAAAGCAAGAATTATAGATTTAGAAAGGGAGCAGCCAAAGCTCCCTTCTGCAACACTAATCGACTCTAATTCAGATACTTTTAATTTGAAGGAATTAGAGGGGAAATACACACTTATTACCTTCATGTATACAAGTTGTAGGGATGTATGTCCGGTATTAGAACGAAATTTTGCTGAAATCTACGAGAATATCCCCAAAAACGTGCTAGGTAAAGAGGTAGTGCTTGTAAGTATAAGCTTTGACCCTGAGAATGATTCTCCAACAGTTTTAAAGTCCTATTCAGACCATTTCGGAGCAGATGGAGATCAGTGGAAAATGGCAACGATTCAGGACGGCGAGGAATTACAGGCAGTGCTGGATACTCTTGATGTAATTGTTATACCGAATGAATATGGGGGATATGAGCATAATTCCGCATTTTATGTGGTCAACCCAGACGGAAAATTAACAAATATTTTTGATTACCAACAACCACAAACTGTTGTGGAATACCTAGATTCTTTCTTATTTTAGAGGTGAAAATATGTACCGTTTCCGTTATACCATGATTGGGATACTTTTACTTCTATTTGTTTCAGTCCCGTATGTCAGATTAATGTTAGAAGCCAGTATGGTTGCCACCATGCTAATTCAAATACCTTTATTAGTGGTCAGTGGTTATTTTCTTGCAAAAGGGTTTCCGAAGAAATGGCAAACGTTTTTCTTATTTTTCAATGGAAATGGGATAGCAGGGATATTAATAACATTATTTATTTTGACATACTGGAGTTTGCCAAGATCCATTGATGCTGCATTAAATGATCCTCTCATGGAATTTGCAAAATATATAAGTTTACCATTCCTCGCTGGTTTATTTTTGTACTATAGCTGGCAACTGCTTGGTCCAATTAGTAAAGCCTTTATTTGGGCAAATATGATTTCAATGATCTTTGTCATGAGTTGGCTTTATTTAGCATCACCAGCACGACTTTGTAATAACTACTTGGTAACAGAACAGCAGGAGCTGGGAAAAGCAATGTTCATATTAGGAATGGGAATTTGTATAGTATTCATGGGAAGGGTTTTTATTGGAAAGCCAATGTTTAATGTAATAAGGAAAAAAGATAAGAAATCATATTTAAAAATGAACGTAAAATCGAGAGACCTTGATGAAAGGTTGATATAAAAAAATGAGCTGAAATATTTTCAGCTCATTTTTTAAATTCAATTCCCTGCTGCTGCTCGTGGAAATAGGATATTATTTTCTAAATGGATATGCTGGAATAGGTCTGCTTCCAGTGCTTCTAGACGTTGATAGACTAATCGGTATGTCCCGCATGCACCAATTGGTGGTTGGAAATCATTAGTGATGTCGCGAATTTCTTTAATTATATTTCCAGCTTCGTCATGATCGTCTTCTAGTTCAATTACATGTTTTTTCACCAATTCATGATTCTCGGCAGTTGGTTCATGTTCAAATTTCACGATTAGAGGGAATGACTCTGCTTCCTCTTTAATTGTATGCTGTTCAAGCTCCACTTTTAATTGATTGAACAGTGAATGTACTCTTGCTAGATGTGGGTGGTTTCCTCCATGTACGCGCAGCACCTTTGTTACATATGGGCTAAGCTGTGGAAGCTCCTCATTTAAATAACGGTGATGTTTATTCACGATATGGTCAATTAATTCAGAATAGCTTGCGGCTTTCCAATCCACTGTTTTTTCGTTCAAATCCTTCATATCTTGATAAAGTGTATTTAATTTTGATAAAACATCATCCTTAGAAAGATTTCTTTCCTCAATTGCATCTATAAGTGGTCGGTTACCGCCACAGCAAAAATCAATACGAAGCTTCTTGAAAAGGTCTCCAGCCTTCGGAAACTCTGTCACAATTTCTCCAATGATATGTTGTTCTGTAAAAGTTTGTTCCATGAATTTACCTCCTAATAGTAAGCTACTTTAAGCATAGCTTTTAAAAAGGAAGAATGAGGTGATACGTATCACACATATATATAAAATCGTCAAATTTTCGGATGGGAGTGATGTACATCACAGGTTATAATAGAGTATGTTTGGTACCATTAAGCCAGATATAGACTTGCACAGGGAGATGTCATAACGATGTTTATTCGTAAACAATATATTGAAGATCTTAAAATAGAAAATGAACAACTAAGAAAAGAAATGAAAGAATTAATAGAGGAAAGAAATCAACAGAAAAAAAATACTACTGTGTTTTTTAAAAATTTTTATGAGGAGCTAGTGGCAACAATTGAACAGCACGAGCATGTAAATGGCCAGCATCATGTTCTTGGTGATTTGGTTGCTAACATAAAGTCAAAATTCAATCGGGTAGAAGAGCTTAGCCTCTCTTCTTATCATAATTCAGCTAAATTATTTGAAAATGGTCAAACTCTACTTCTTGCAGCCGATGATATGGTAGCAAAATCAGGTGAAGGTAAGAGACAGGTATTAGAAGTGGAATCAATTATGAAAGAACTTGGTTCCCAATTATTTGATACATCTGAAAAAATGGATCATCTCAATAATCGTTCAAAGGAAATTGAAAATATTGTACAAGTTATTAAAGAGATTGCAGACCAAACGAATTTATTGGCATTAAATGCATCAATTGAAGCGGCTAGAGCAGGAGAGCAAGGAAAAGGATTTTCAGTTGTTGCAGCAGAGGTAAGGAAGCTTGCGGAGAGTACGGCATCAAGTACAGAGCATATTAGTGCCCTCACAAAAGCCATTCAAAAAGAAATTGATGAATCCTTACAATCTACAACTAATAGTACAAATCTTGTCCATTCTGGTGTCGAGGCGAGCATTAATACGACCGAAAAAATCAACTATATATTAGCTGTTATTGAGTCCGTCCAAAAAGAGGTGCATTTTGTCCTGGATACAATTCAGGAGCAATAGGTATATTCACAGGATGTGATGCAAGAAATATCCTATACAAAAGAGCTATTTGATAATGCGAAAGATTTAATTACCCAACATATTACAGATGCAAAGGTCGTTGATGATAAGCTTGAAGAAGGAATCATTCAGCTTAATGAAATCACAGCAGGAAGGTAGTGGTTTTTGCTAAAATATACTACAATAGGAAAAAAACAGATAAAAAGTGAGTGAAATAATATGGTTGAAAGACGAACACCAATACCCGTTTCGGAAGCGGTAACTCGTGTAATGGAATTTGCAGGCTCGGGGAAAAAGGAATTTGTACCAATTGAAGCTAGTTTTGGACGCTTTTTGGCAGGTGATGTCATTTCTGATCACGATGTTCCACATTTTGATCGTTCACCGTATGATGGCTTTGCTGTTCGTGCAAAGGATACAACAAAAGCGGGATTGGACAATCCAGTAGAATTTGAAGTAATTGAAGAAATTGGGGCCGGTACTGTTGCATCCAAAAAGGTAGGTGCTTTTCAAGCAGTTCGAATCATGACAGGTGCACAAATGCCTGCAGAATGTGATGCAGTTGTAATGCTTGAATTGACATCTGAATATGAACGTGATGGTAGCAAGTACATGTCGATTAAGCGACCATTTAAGTCTGGGGATAATGTTTCGTTCCAAGGTGAAGATACAAAAAAGGGTTCAATATTAGTGGAAAAAGGTGTATTTATAAATCCCGGTGTAAAAGCACTCTTAGCCACCTTCGGCTATTATCAGGTTGAAGTAGCAAAGAAGCCTGTCGTCGGTATTTATGCGACGGGGACAGAATTGCTAAATGTCAATGAGGAACTCGTGCCAGGAAAAATTCGAAATAGCAATGCATATATGGTAAGTGCACAAATCGAAAGAGCAGGTGCGGTGCCAAAGTATTTCGGAATACTGCCGGATGATTTTGATCTTTGCTATCATGCTATCGAAAATGCAATTAATGAAGTTGATATCTTAATCACGACCGGTGGAGTTTCTGTTGGGGATTACGATTATCTTCCTGCCATTTATGAAAAATTAGGTGCAGAAGTGATCTTTAATAAAATTGCGATGAGGCCGGGAAGTGTTACAACTGTTGCCCAGTTAAATGGAAAGTTATTGTTTGGATTATCTGGAAATCCTTCAGCTTGTTATGTAGGCTTTGAATTATTGGCAAGACCAGTAGTACGAACAAGATTATTTTCTAAATATCCGCACCTATTAAAAATGAAAGCTGAACTCAATGCTGATTTTCCAAAACCAAATCCATTCACAAGATTCGTCAGAAGCAAGATCAGTTTTTCTGATGGAAAACTCTTGGTGTCACCAAGTGGTCTTGATAAATCAAATGTCGTATCTTCACTAGCGGGAGCAAATGCGTTTATGGTTTTACCAGGAGGAACGCGCGGATTTGGCAAAGGTGATGAAGTCGATGTATTGTATCTTGAAGATCAGGAAGGAAGTAAATGGCCTTGGAAATAAGGTTTCCGCTTCTGCAAGTTGTCGGGTATCAAAATAGTGGGAAAACCACTTTAGTTGAAAAAATTGTAAAAAAAGGAACGGACCTTGGGTATCAAATTGCTACCATTAAACATCATGGACATCAAAGTAGCCTGGAAAATCTTCATCAAGAAAAAGATTCTTCCCGTCATTTTAAAGCAGGTGCTTCTGCTTCGCTTTTAGAAGGTGGTGGCAGTTTGCAGCTTGAAGCAAAAACGTCCCAATGGACACTCGAGAAGCTAATACAGCTTTACGCTTTTTTTGAAAATGATATGATAGTAATCGAAGGATATAAAACTGCAAACCATCCCAAAATTGTTTTAATTAAGCAAGAAGCAGATATTGAACTTCTTACTTCATTATCAAACATCGTTGCGGTTATAACCTGGATTCCAATTCAAACAGAGTTTCCGCTTTTTCGAATAAAGGATGAAGATAGTTATTTACAATGGATATTTAACTTTATTAAAAGTGGATGAATGTAGTAAAAAAACAATAAAATTTATGTCGAGAGGAACAAACTTAAGTTGAATAAAGTTAAATACCTCCGGCGGATGCCACAGATTTTTCAGAGGAAGTTTTCGAGCAAGCTCGAAAAAATCTGGGCGCAAATACGCTTTGGCGTATTTGATTTGAGGAGGTAAATAAATGAATAATATTGATTTATTTAAGATTACGAAAGAGGCAATTCACGTAGAAGAAGTAACGAACAAAGTGATTAGACGTGAAGCTGGCGCTGTTACAACCTTTATCGGGACGGTTCGCGAATTTACGAAGGGGAGAAGAACCCTTTATTTAGAATACGACGCATATATTTCAATGGCAGAAAAAAAGCTTGCTCAAATAGGAGAAGAAATTTCAGTGAAATGGCCTGAGGCGAAGACGGCAATTACCCATCGAATCGGTCGCTTAGATATATCTGATGCAGCCGTTGTCATTGCAGTTTCTACACCACATCGTAAGGATGCTTATGCAGCAAATGAATATGCAATCGAACGGATCAAACAAATCGTCCCTATTTGGAAAAAAGAACATTGGGAAGACGGGGAAATGTGGATTGGAGATCAGTTGGAAACGAAACAATATGCAACAGGCCGGCCTGAAAAGGAGGATTTGAAATGATTACAGTTTTATTTTTTGCCCATTTACAGGAAATGGCGGGTACAGAAAGAATTACATTACATGCAGATCAGTTAACCGTATTATCACTGAAACAGAAACTTGCTAGTGATCATGGTATAAAAAATCTAGATCAAATCATGTTTGCAATAAATGAAGAGTATGCAGTAGATGAAGATATTGTTAAAGCAGGAGATACCGTTGCATTGATACCACCAGTAAGTGGAGGTTGATTTTAATCAGCCCCACCCTGGTGGCTTTTTTTTGCATAAAAAATCTGATTTTTTATAAAAATACAATTGATTTTATTTTTATACAGACTTATAATGATACATATTCTACATTAATAAAAAATTCGTTTCAAAAAGGAGGATGAAAAGGACCAAGAAATTCGATGCGTCATTTTCACCGGACTTTTTGAACATCATCTAAAACAATGAGGTGGATATATTGAAAGCGGCAATTATCGGTGTTACTGGCTATGGGGGAATTGAATTATTGAGGCTATTGGCAAACCACCCAACTATAGATGTACATTCCGTTCATACTTCGTCACAGACCGGGATGAGGCTTTCAGAGGTCTACCCGCATGTTACGAATCTAGTCAATCATTCATTAAACGATATCGATATCCCTAAGATTGCAAATGAAGTCGATGTTGTGTTTCTTTCAACGCCATCTGGTGTTTCAACAAGCATCGTACCTGAGCTATTGAGAGAAGATGTGAAAATTATTGATCTTTCAGGAGATTATCGATTAAAAAAGCCTGATCTTTATGAACAGTGGTATAAAAAGCCTGCTGCATTAAAGGGAGACTTAAACAACGCTACATATGGTTTACCAGAGTGGTATAAAGAAGAAATTCAGAATAGTAGTTTTATCTCAAATCCAGGCTGCTATCCAACTGCAACTGTTCTTGGTTTGGCACCAATCATAAAAAACAAACTAATTGATGAAAAATCAATTGTAATAGACGCAAAATCCGGGTTTTCTGGAGCGGGAAAAAGTCCATCACGAACAACACATTTTGCTGAAAGCAATGACAATTTTTCAATCTATAAGGTAAATCAACATCAACATATTCCGGAAATTGAACAAGTGATTCAATGCTGGGATGATTCAATTCCTTATGTAACATTTAGTACGCATCTGGTCCCAATGACAAGGGGGATCATGTCAACGATGTATATAAATAGTGCAGTAGATTCACTTTCAGTGGAACAACTTTATGAACTATATAAGGAAAGCTATCAGGACTCTCCGTTTGTGAGAATTCGAGAAAAGGGCGTCTTCCCTTCCACAAAAGAGGTTTATGGCACCAATTTTTGTGATATCGGCCTTGCATTCGATGAAAGAACAAACCGGATAACCGTCGTATCGGTTATCGACAACTTAGTGAAAGGTGCTGCTGGTCAGGCGATCCAAAATGCTAACATTATGTTTGGTCTAGAAGAAAATACAGGATTACACTATGTTCCATTATTCCCATAAAGTCAAAAAGGAGGGTGAAAAGGACCGAGAATTTCAAGGCGGCGCAGCTTTGAGTACCGGAGCGTATGCAGTTAATACGTGAGGAACGGAGAAGCAAGCCAACGCAGAAATTCGATGCGTCATTTTCAGCCGACTCATAGAAAAGGAGTGACTTTGCATGATAGATATAAAGGAAATTCAAGTTGTAAAATTAGAAGAGGGTTCTGTTGTTACCCCAAAAGGGTTTAAGTCTGCGGGTGTTCATGCCGGTTTACGTTATTCAAAAAAGGATATAGGGGCAATTGTTTGTGATGTACCGGCTAACTGTGCAGCGGTTTATACGCAAAGTCATTTTCAAGCCCCTCCATTAAAGGTTACGAAAGAAAGTATTGCCGTAGATAGAAAACTGCAAGCAGTAGTGATTAATAGTGCTTGTGCAAATGCATGTACGGGTGAACAAGGTTTACTTGACGCATTCGAAATGAGAGCTGAATCTGCTGCTCATTTTGGCATCGAAGATCACCTGGTGGCAGTTGCTTCAACAGGTGTAATCGGTGAGCTCTTACAGATGGATAAAATTAAAGCCGGTATTAAACAGCTTGAACCCACAAATACAAGTGAAGCTGCCGAGGACTTCCAAACAGCGATTTTAACGACTGATTTAGTGATGAAAAAAGCATGTTATCAAACAACAATAGATGGAAAGACAATTACAATTGGGGGAGCGGCAAAGGGGTCGGGGATGATCCATCCAAACATGGCGACGATGCTAGGCTTTGTAACAACAGATGCAAATATTGATTCAGAATCCCTTCAAACTGCGATGAAAACTGCGACGGATATGACATTTAACCAAATCACAGTTGATGGTGAAACCTCAACAAACGACATGGTACTGGTCATGGCAAGTGGCTTAGCGGAAAATAATCAGCTTTCACCTAAGCATACTGAATGGGACTCATTTGTGCTAGCCCTCAGATCCACTTTCGAAGATCTTGCAAAGCAAATTGCAAAGGATGGGGAAGGGGCTACAAAACTAGTAGAGGTAAATGTAAAAGGTGCTTTATCCGATATGGATGCCCGCATTATAGCAAAGAAGATAGTAGGTTCAAACCTTGTTAAAACTGCAATCTATGGAGCAGATGCGAACTGGGGAAGAATTATTGGAGCAATTGGCCATAGTACTGCTACTGTGAATCCGGATATTGTGGATATTTCAATTGGCTCTATACAAATGATGGCAGGAAGCCAACCAGTGGCTTTTTCAGAAGAACTTGCTAAAGAATATCTTGAAGGAACCGACATTGTGATTTACGTTGACCTCCATCTTGGAAACGGAAAAGGAACGGCTTGGGGCTGTGATCTAACCTATGATTATGTCAAAATCAATGCGAGTTATCGCACCTGAGGAGACTTGAAATGCAGACAATTGTTATCAAATGTGGAGGAAGCATCCTAGCGGAGCTGTCAGACTCATTTTTTAATAGTATAAAAGAATTAAAAAATAGCGGATATAATGTTGTTGTCGTTCATGGGGGTGGCCCAAAAATTGGCCAGACACTTGCCTCCCTGAATATAGAAAGTGAATTTGTGAATGGACTAAGGAAGACAACAAAGGAAGTCCTTGATGTAGCAGAAATGGTATTATCCGGAATGGTCAATAAAAAAGTCGTGATTGAACTTGAAAAATCTGGAATCCCCTCGATTGGATTATCCGGCTGTGATGCTAAACTAATGAAAGCAAAGCCTATAAACCTTGAGCAATTAGGCTATGTTGGCGAGATTGAACAAGTCAATGTTTCATTCTTGGAATTTCTTTTATCCCAAAATTACGTTCCAGTGATCTCTCCAATCGGATTTGATGTGGACTTTACAAAGTATAATATCAATGCCGATTCAGCAGCAGCAAGTGTTGCAATTGCCCTTAAGGCAGAGCATTTATTATTCGTTACAGACGTTGATGGAATTATAAAAGATGGTGAAGTACAGCCTTCGCTTTCCACAGAATCTGTTCTCACTCTTATTGAAGAGGGAACGATCTATGGAGGGATGATCCCAAAGGTAAATGCAGCTCTTTCAGCACTAAGAGATGGAGGGCTAAATGAAATAACAATTATCAATGGAAAGGATTCTCTACTTTCAATGGACGGAACATTAAAGGGAACAAAAATTGTAAAAGAACTAGAGGTGGTATAAATGGATGCACTATTTCCTACCTATGCGAGATGGGATTTGACGGTTGACTCTGCAAAGGGTGCAATCATTGTAGATAATACAGGAAAAAAATATTTGGATTTTGTTTCAGGAATCGCAGTTTGTAATCTTGGACATTGCCATCCTGCTGTAATCGAAGCCGTAGAAGAGCAGCTTAAAAAATATTGGCATGTATCGAATTTATTTAAAGCAGATATTCAACAAGAAGTGGCTGGGAAGCTTATTGCAAATTCAGAACTAGATGCCGTTTTCTTTTGTAACAGTGGTGCTGAGGCAAATGAAGCAGCACTAAAGCTCGCTCGAAAGTATACCCAAAAATCAAAAGTCATTACGTTTAAACAATCTTTCCATGGCAGAACATTCGGAACGATGGCGGCAACAGGACAGGACAAAATCCATTCAGGTTTTGGACCACTTTTACAGGAATTTGTATATCTTCCATACAATGATTGTGAAGCGTTAGATGAAGCAATGGATGATTCAGTAGCAGCAGTAATGGTTGAAGTCGTTCAAGGAGAAGGTGGGGTTGTTCCTGGAACAGAAAAGTTTCTAAAAAAGATTGAAGAACTTTGTAAGAAGAATGGTTCCCTTTTTATTATTGATGAAGTTCAAACAGGGATAGGTCGAACAGGAAAAGCATATGCTCACCAACACTTTAATCTATCACCAGATATTATTACATTAGCAAAAGGTTTAGGAAACGGTCTTCCAGTTGGTGCAATGCTTGGGAAAGAAAAGCTGAAGGACACATTTGGACCGGGTTCACATGGTTCTACATTTGGCGGCAACCCAATTTCATTGGCAGCTGCTAAAGCAGCGTTATCCATCATTTTTCAAGAGGAGTTTTTAGCAGAGGTTGAGAAAAAGGGGACTTATTTAAAAGCTGAGCTTACAAAAGCGCTAGAGGATCAAGAATTAGTTACAGAGGTTCGTGGAAGTGGATTAATGCTAGGGATTGCTTGCAAATCTGAAATTGGAGAAATGATTACAAAGCTGCGTAAGAACGGATTGTTAGTACTCCAAGCTGGGCCTAATGTTATTCGACTTTTACCGCCATTAACGGTATCCTATGAAGAAATTGATGAAGCTGTTAAGATGTTACAACATAGTCTTGTTGCCGAATGTATTTCATAAATATATCCTGGAAGTTGGATTGAATCTAACAAACAGTCATACAATGAATTTTTTTTGAATAACTTTGTATAAAAATACGTTTAAACAAATAAAAATACGAGGTGAAACAACCATGAAGGGTTATTTACATTTAGAGAATGGTGAAAGCTTTGAAGGTAATATATACGAAAATAGCTCAGGTACACCAGCAGAAGCTGAAATTGTATTTCATACGGGAATGACTGGCTATCAAGACGTAATAACAGATCCTTCCAATAAAGATCAAATTATTGTTTTCACTTACCCCCTCATCGGTAATTGCGGAATTAATGAGCTTGAGTTTAACACGAAGCCCCAAGTTGCGGGGGTTATTCTATATGAAACCAAGGAAACTCATTCTCACTATGATGGAAAATACTCGCTAAATCAATATTTAAAGTACTGGAATATTCCATTGCTCTCACATGTGGATACACGTGCAGTTGTGAAACGAATTCGAGACAATAAGACAGAAAAAGCAATTATTAGTAAACAACCTGCACTAGCAAAGGTACTTAATTTTTAGAACATAAGAGGTTAGGAGAGAAAAGTTTATGCCTAAAGATCATTCAATTCAATCAATATTGGTAATTGGCTCGGGCCCAATCGTAATCGGGCAGGCTGCAGAATTTGATTATTCTGGTACACAAGGCTGTCGGGCACTGCGGGAAGAAGGCTACAAAGTTATTTTAGTAAACAACAATCCTGCAACAATTATGACCGATGAAGTCAATGCCGATGTTGTGTATTTTGAGCCACTTACAGTTGAAAGCATCGAGAAAATCATTGCAAAAGAACGTCCAGATGGATTGCTAGCAACCCTGGGTGGTCAAACAGGCTTAAATTTAGCTTTTAGCCTAAGTGAACATGGAATTTTAGATAAATATAATGTGAAAGTTCTTGGCACCTCAATTGACTCCATTAAAAAGGGAGAGGACCGAGAGGCTTTTCGTAGCTTAATGAATGAGTTAAATGAGCCAGTTCCAGACAGTGAAATTGTTACTACTGTTGAGGAAGCAATTGCATTTGTGGAACTGATAGGATTTCCGGTTATTATACGTCCAGCATACACATTGGGGGGAACAGGGGGAGGCATTGCTCACGATCAGCAACAATTAATTAATCTTACAAAAAATGGCTTGTCCGAAAGCCCAATTACCCAATGTTTGATTGAAAAAAGTATTGCTGGATTTAAAGAAATTGAATATGAAGTTATGCGGGACCAAAATGGCACCTGCATTACAATTTGTAATATGGAAAACATCGATCCAGTTGGCATTCATACGGGAGATTCAATCGTTGTCGCTCCATCACAAACCTTAACAGACGATGAATACAAAATGCTCCAAGCTTCTTCAGCAAAAATTATTTCTGCATTAGGGATTGTTGGTGGATGTAATATCCAATTTGCATTAGATCCTTATAGCAAAAACTATTATCTCATTGAAGTGAATCCACGCGTAAGTCGTTCATCTGCGCTTGCATCAAAAGCGACCGGCTATCCTATCGCAAAAATTACAGCTAAATTAGCTGTTGGCTTTACATTAGATGAATTAATCAACCCGATAACAGGGAACACATTTGCCAGTTCAGAACCTGCATTAGATTATGTGGTCGTTAAATTCCCACGCTTCCCATTTGATAAGTTCACAGATGTTCCAAATGTCCTTGGAACCCAAATGAAAGCAACCGGGGAGGTCATGTCACTTGATGTTAATCTAGAAGGGGCTATCCAAAAGGCGGTTCATTCCTTAGAAGGAGAAAATGAAAGCTTACGCTTACCAAAATTAGCAAACTTATCAACTGCAGAGCTTTATCAACTTGTTGAAAAAGGCAGCGAAAATCGTTTTTTTGCGGTACTTGAACTGTTAAGAAGAGGAACTGCAGTAGAGGAAATACATGAAATCTCAAAAATTGATTCATTCTTTCTTTACATTTTCAAATCGTTAGTGGAATACGAAGATCAGGTTGTTCAAACAAAAGTCAATGAGTTCTCAAAAGAATTCATGCAAGAGTTAAAAGAAAAAGGTTTTACCGACCAATATATCGCTTATCTCAGTGGTGAGGAAGAAAAGACGATTCGCGAAAAACGTATGGAACTTGGAATTATTCCTAGTTTTAAAAGTGTAGACACATGTGCTGGTGCATTTGCATCCCAGTCGTCTTATTATTATTCTAGCTATTTTGGGGAAAATGAAACGCAAGGCTCTGAGAAACAAAAGGTATTAATTCTAGGCTCTGGTCCGATTCGAATTGGTCAAGGGATCGAGTTTGATTACAGCTCTGTTCATGGGATTTTCGCGTTACAAGAGGAAGGTTATGAGACAATCTTACTGAATAACAATCCTGAAACCGTAAGTACTGATTATGAAATTGCAGATAAACTGTTTTTCGAGCCATTAACATTCGAACATGTTATTAATGTGATCGAAGCTGAAAAAGTGGATCAAGTGATCGTACAATTTGGTGGTCAAACAGCCATAAATCTTGCGCAAAAATTAGAAGCAGCAGGTGTATCGATTGTGGGAATCACCCACGACATTATTGATCAGCTTGAAGATCGTGATCGATTTTATAAGCTGTTGGAAAAGACGAATATTCCACATATTCCTGGTGAGATTGCAGATAACACGCAAGAATTAGTGGATAAAGCATCAGTGATCGGCTATCCGGTGTTAATCCGACCGTCCTATGTAATTGGTGGGAAAGGAATGGTTGTCATCAATGATGAGAAAGAGCTTGCATCCTTTGTCAAAGAGATTCCAACTGATTCATTTCCACTTCTAATTGATGCATATGTTCCTGGTTTAGAAATTGAAATTGACTTACTGTCCGATGGTAAAGAGATTCTTATTCCTACCATTGTTGAACATATTGAAAAAGCAGGCGTTCACTCAGGTGACAGTCATGCGATTATGCCAGCTGTTTCATTATCTGAAGAAAACAAGAATACAGTCGCAGTCTACGCAGAAAAAATTGTTCGTGAATTACAATTTAAAGGGATCATGAATATTCAATTTGTTGTCAATGACAATCAAATTTACGTTCTTGAAGTGAACCCGCGTGCTAGCCGTACAGTCCCCGTAATAAGTAAAATTACAGGAATTCCGATGGCACAGCTCGCTTCTAAACTTGTACTTGGAAAAACTTTGCAGGAGGTAACATCGCAAACTGGCTTACTACCTGATTTGCCTTACTTTACTGTGAAATACCCAGTCTTCTCAACCTATAAACTGCTAGGTGATCCAACTGTTGGGCCGGAAATGAAATCAACTGGTGAAGGGATTAGTATTGCCGGAACAATTGACGAGGCTTTAACAAAGGTATTCCATAGTTATATCCTTTCGAAAAAAGGTGCAGACGAAATTGTATTCGATATGGAGCTAATTCCAGAAGAATTTAAGCAAATTGCAAAGGAAATGGGATTAAAGATTTATGCATCAAATGATATTTCTGAATGGAGTAAGAGTGATAAGGCTTTAGCATTCGTAAGTTTAACGAATAATGAGGTTTCGAAAAAGAATAAAATTGCGGCAAGTCAAAAGCGAATTCATGTATTTACAGAAATCGAAACATTATATGCATTTTTAAAAGCATTACAGGATTCGAACTTTACTGTTATGTCGATTCAAGAACGCAGAAGTTCCTTCAATAAAGAGAAAGAAGTGATTAGCAAATGACAACTACTTTAACACATGATGTAAGCGGGGCCTTAAAAGGAAAGGATTTACTTACTCTAATAGATTTAACGCAGGAAGATATTATCGGTTTGTTAGATTCAGCACTTGACATAAAACAAAAGCATAAAAATGGGGAAGAAACTTCTTATTTAAAAGGAAAAACATTGGCGATGATTTTTGAAAAGCATTCAACGCGTACAAGAGTTTCTTTTGAAGCTGGGATGCTTCAGCTTGGAGGTAATGCAATTTATCTCAATAGCAATGATATGCAGCTTGGTAGAGGAGAATCAATTGCCGATACAGCGATGGTTTTATCAGAGTATGTTGATGCTATCATGATTCGTACATTTGAACATGAAAAAATTGAGGAACTCGCAAACTTCGCGAGTATTCCAGTTATCAATGGCTTGACTGAAGATTTTCACCCATGCCAAGCGCTGGCAGATCTGCTAACAATATATGAACATAAGAAATCCTTTAAAGGCAATAAGCTTGTCTATGTTGGCGATGGCAATAATGTAGCCCATTCCTTAATGATTGCTGCTGCCAAGGTAGGATTAGATTGTACTGTTGTTTGTCCACCAAAATATGCTCCAAAGACTTTTATTGTAGAGAAAGCAAAAGAGATCGCGAAAGAGACTAATGCCGTCATTGAGATCAGTCATGATCCAGTCGAAGGATTAAAAGGTGCAGATTTTATATACACTGATGTTTGGGCAAGTATGGGCCAGGAACAGGAACAGCAAGAAAGGCTGGAAGCGTTCATGCCATACCAAGTGAATTCAGAACTTGTAAGTGCGGCGAATGATGATTACTTGTTCATGCACTGTCTACCTGCACATCGTGGTGAAGAAGTATCAGCTGAAGTGATCGATGGTCCCCATTCCGTTGTATTTGAACAAGCAGGGAATCGCCTGCATGCTCAGAAAGCCGTTTTAAAAGCAATTATGGAATAGAAATTTTTTAGCCTCAGCCTTAATGGTATGAGGTTTTTTTCATGATTTGAAAGACGAGTGGGAATAGTAATCATGTATTACTATTCAAAAGGAGGATTATGATGGGGCAAAGTCATGAATTTCGTGCAGGGCAAAAAGCACCGAATAATGGGATTTATGTTGAAATCGGTGATACTGGGGCTACGGTTAAGAATCCGAAAAGTGTAAAATTAAATGCCGGAGACCCATTCCCAGAAAACTCTAATGACGAGAGAAAATGGACATATAAAAGAAAACCTTAAGAAATCCGAAAAGTGCAAGGCGCCCCAATTCCAGCTAAGAGCAGGCACGTCCTGTGCCTAACGCTGGAATCCTAGCCGTCCTGGCAAGGGCGACAAGCATAAGAAAAGCGCTGACAGAAGGTGCATTTTACCTTCCGAAGCGATTGGCTAGACCATAGAGCCGATGGCGCCTGGAACTAGACAAAAAAAAGACCCAGTCGGGTCTTTTTTTGTATTAATGATTAGGTTCCTGGGCAGGCTCATTTGGAATAACAGAACCTAAAATAATGATTAGGGCTGTAACGATAACAGCTACGATTGAAGCTGTTTTAAATGAATATGTAGCTGCCTGCATTGATCCAATAACATATGAAGCCATTTGGATTAGGAGGAATGTCCAGAAAAAGGTCCAAAAATAACGCAAAGTCTTCACCTCATTAAACGATATATGTAATTAGTTTACCACAAATGTCATCTGATAGAAAAGATATTTATAGGCATTTCCCCCTTTCATCTTTAATTACACAACATACACTAATAACGAAGGACGAATTCAGGAGTAGGGGAAGAGATCAATGGTACAGAACAAACTTTTTTTCAAGCTCGATACGGAGTGGTCTGCTCTTCATTTGCCAAAACGTCCAAATGGATTCGCTGTTTTAATCATCGGGGATAACACAAATTTTGTAGAAGAAAACACGAGCTATTGGCTCCAAAACTACGCAAGGTCTCAGATTCTCGAATACCTAAAGGATGAAGGATATACTGTATTTTATTCAAACTTATACGGTGCAAATTGGGGTAATCCGGCTTCCGTCAAATTAGCAACACAGCTCTATCACATCATAATGAAACGGGAAATCTTAAATAAGCGCATTCACATTCTGGCGGAGGGAATGGGTGCATTAACAGCTATGCAATTAAGCAATAAGCTAAAGCAAGAAATTCGCTCAATGGCATTTCTAAATCCATGCATTGATTTGGTGGCACATATAGATAAAGAAAGAAAAAATAAATTTTATTATAAAAAGCTGAGAAAAGAAATTGCGCGAGCTTATCAGATTGAGGAAAGAGAAGTTGAATCGAAAATTGAAGCATTGGCGCCAAAAGATAATTTGCTTTTTCAAAATATCCCTATTAAAATTTGGCATAGCACAAATGAAAAGACATACACTCCTGAAATCCACAGTAAAAAATATAAAGGCGAAAATGAGCTGGTTACGCTTAGCTATCATATTAGTGAAAATACGTATGCGTTTAGTCGCTCAATCGGTAGCTATTACAAAGAAAATGAAAAAGAATTATAAAAAGTCCCTTTTCTTTTATAGAAACGGGACTTTTTATTTGCACTCTTGCATACCTTACTGTAACAAATTGTATGGGGGATGTTGCAAGTGAAAAAGGTCATCCTATTCGATGCTTTCTCGTTTGTAGGATATGGACTCTGCTGTAGAATGTTAGACAAAGAAATCCATGTGGTTGGAGTAGATACAAATCCAAAAGAAAATAGCCAAGAAGAGGATAATATGCTGCGTATTGGCCGTAATGCCTTTTTTGAATTTATTGAGCAATCGAAAGCAATTGTGAATCAACGTCTGTTCATAAATACAAATGCGGTGATTTACCCTTGGAATAATCCGAACACCTCGGAACGTAATCAAGAAAAAGAAGAAAATCTTGATTTAGTTCTTAAATATTGTTGTGATGCAAAAGCGAAGTTAATTCTCGTCTCGGCCCATTCATTGGAGCGAAATCCAAATGATGATGTGAACGATGAACTTGATGATAGATGGTATTCCAAAATTAATATTGAGAGCAGTTTTTTTGAGCATCGAAAAGTACGAACAAATAATATTGACTTTTTATTTACGTTTATTGATTTTTCAAGTAAAGAGTTGGAGGAGGGAATCAATAAAAAGAATGATCATAAAGAGTGGATTTCCCAAAACTTTTATACCTAAAAGACCACTTTTGCTTTCCAATTCTATCAAAGTACAATAAAATATTATTATAAATAGATGTTTGTTTTGTTTTTTGAAGGAGTTGTAGTCATGCAAAAGCTGTTTAGGTGGGTGACACTTTTATTCCTATTGAGCATCCTCGTATCTTGTGGACAAACAGATGCCAATACTGGGCTGAAAAAAGTAGGCTTACTAGTACCGAATACAATTGATGATCAAGTATGGGGTACTGAGGGATATAAGGGGTTATTGCAAATAAAATCAAAATTTCAGGTTGATGTCTTTTACAAAGAAGGGATTACTTCGGAAGCGGCGACACGAACAGCTGTGAATGAATTTGCAGATAAAGGCGTCAATTTAATTTTTGGTCATGGAAGTGAATACGCTGAAATTTTTAATGAAATTGCAGATGATTACCCTGATGTCCAATTCGTTTTTTTTAATGGGAATACAAGAAAAGAGAATGTTACGAGCCTAAACTTTGAAGGGCATGCTATGGGCTTTTTCGGTGGTATGGTCGCTGGAAAAATGACAGAAGCAAACAAAGTCGGAATTATTGCCGCATTTGAATGGCAACCGGAGATCAATGGATTTTATGAAGGTGTTTTATTTCAAAATGATAAAGTGGATGTAGACATTGGCTATGTTCAAAACTGGGACGACGATGAAAAGGCAATATCAATCGCGGAAAAAATGATAGCTGACGGTATAGATATCATATATCCTGCTGGGGATGGCTACAATGTCCCTGTAATCGAAAGATTGAAAGAAGATGGCCTCTATGCGATTGGGTATGTTTCAGACCAATCAGACTTGGGAAAAGAAACGGTTTATACAAGCACTGTTCAGCATATCGACCAACTCTACTTATTAGTAGCAAATCAATTTAATAACGATGAACTCGCATCAGGAACCCTTTATTTTGATTTTCAGGACGATGTCATTTCAATGGGTACTTTTAGCCCGAAAGTAGATGAAAAGTTTGTAAAGGAATTAAAAGGGTATATTAAAGAATATAAAGAGACAGGGGATCTTCCTTCAAAATAGAAGAAGCTATCACATGGGTGATAGCTTCTTATTTTTTTCGAAAATAATCCAGGAGGGGGGAAAGGTCTTTTAATGCTGGCTTGATTTTATCAATAGACGTCATAATCTCATCTATTTGACCCATCAATTTATTGAAATCAACTGCATCTTCTTTTTTTATTTCCTGCTCTTTATTTCCTGCACTCCTGTCCCTTTGGCCAAACATTAGGCGATCAAATCGATTCAACTTGGGCGCTTCGACTTCTTCCTCTGGTTTACCATCATTATTTTCTTGCACCTTACTCATTTTTTATCACCATCTTACGTTTGAAATTTCAACAGATCATTTTTACTATATTCTTATGTATCATTGGGAAAAATGAAATAGACCTGTATCACGTAAAACACTAGGCAAACGTGGATTCTTACAAAAAATCAAGCCAAAGAGTTGATAACAATTAAAAAATGAATTAAAATTAGTACCAAGTCATAAGAATTGATAATAAGAAAATCTTGGAATATAAAAAACTTATTCTATAAATTTGAAGTTTTCTCATTAAAAGGGAGATGTTTATATGGGTGTAGGAATAATCGGAATCAATCGATTCGTACCAGAAAGAGTGGTAACAAATCAGGATCTTGAAAAAATTATAGACACATCTGATGAATGGATTCGTACACGAACAGGAATAGAAGAACGTAGAATTGCCGATGATGATACAAATACATCAGATATGGCGTTTGAGGCAGCACGTAAAGCGATGGATGATGCGGGAGTTACAGCGGAACAATTAGACATGATCATTGTTGCGACAGTAACGCCTGACCATCCATTCCCGTCAGTAGCATGTATGATTCAAGAACGTCTAGGTGCTAAAAATGCAGCTGCGATGGATATTAGTGCGGCATGTGCAGGATTTATGTACGGAATCATCACAGGAAAACAATTCATTGAAACGGGTACCTACAAGCACGTATTAGTAGTAGGCGTTGAAAAACTTTCAAAAATAGTAGACTGGAGCGATCGAAATACAGCTGTATTATTCGGTGACGGAGCGGGTGCAGCAGTTCTTGGTGAAGTTTCAGAAGGCAGAGGTATTCTTTCTTTTGAATTAGGTGCAGATGGTACAGGTGGTAAACATCTTTACCAGGACGAACACATAATCATGAATGGTCGTGAAGTATTCAAATTTGCGGTAAGGCAAATGGGTGAATCCAGTGTAAATGTGATTGAGAAAGCTGGATTAAATCGAGAAGATGTAGATTATTTAATCCCTCACCAAGCTAATATTCGAATCATGGAAGCTTCAAGGGAAAGACTTGAACTACCAGTTGAAAAGATGTCAAAAACAGTCAATCAGTTCGGAAATACATCTGCAGCCTCAATCCCAATTTCAATTGTTGAGGATATTCAAGCAGGAAAAATTAAAGACGATGACGTAATAGTAATGGTAGGATTTGGTGGAGGTTTAACCTGGGGTGCCATCTGTATTAAATGGGGGCGCTAAGGACCTACATTCACTTGGAAAACACCAATTATTGTAATTTAGGATAGAAATTTTGAATGTGGTTGGAAGGAGAAAGGTTATGCAAAAGAAACGTGTAGTAGTTACTGGTTTAGGCACAGTTTCACCGTTAGGAAACGATGTGAAAACAACATGGGAAAACGCCAAAAACGGAGTCTCAGGTATTGGTCCATTAACAAGAGTGAACATTGAGGGATTACCTGCAAAGGTAGCAGCGGAATTAAAGGATTTTAATCCGGAAAATTATATGGATAAAAAAGAAGTACGTCGTATGGACCGCTTCACACAATACGCTATGGCTGCATCCTTCATGGCAGTAGAAGATGCTAATTTAACGATTACCGAAGAAATTGCGCCACGAGTTGGAGTATGGATTGGTTCAGGTATTGGCGGTATGGAAACACATGAAGAACAGCACAAAATTTTCTTAGAAAAAGGCTATCGCCGTGTAAGTCCATTTTATGTGCCAATGATGATTCCAGATATGGCAGCAGGTCAAGTATCCATTGCCCTTGGAGCAAAAGGCATTAACACATGTACGGTTACGGCATGTGCGACAGGTACAAACTCAATTGGAGATGCTTTTAAAGTCATCCAGCGTGGAGATGCGGACGTCATGATCACAGGTGGGACAGAGGCACCATTAACCAACATGTCATTTGCTGGATTCGTTTCTGCAAGAGCATTATCTTTGAACCCAGATCCAAATACAGCAAGCCGTCCGTTTGATAAAAACCGAGATGGATTTGTAATGGGTGAGGGAGCTGGAATTCTTGTTCTTGAAGAACTTGAACATGCATTAGCACGTGGTGCTCATATTTACGCAGAAATCGTAGGTTATGGATCTACTGGAGATGCTCACCATATTACAGCTCCAGCACCAGGCGGAGAAGGCGGAGCACGCGCAATGCGACAAGCTATTGCTGATGCTGGACTTACTCCAAACGATGTAAATTACATCAATGCTCACGGAACCAGCACAGACTACAATGATAAATTTGAAACTGCTGCAATTAAAGAAGTTTTTGGTGAACATGCTTATAATGTAGCAATTAGTTCAACAAAATCAATGACGGGACATTTACTTGGAGCGGCAGGCGGTGTGGAAGCAATTTTCTCTATACTTGCTATTCAAGAAGGAATTATCCCGCCAACCATTAATTATGAAACACCAGATCCAGAATGTGATTTAGACTATGTCCCTAATAAAGCAAGAGAGCAGGAAGTAAATGTAGCATTAAGTAACTCTCTTGGTTTCGGCGGACACAACGCAACCATTCTATTTAAGAAATATCAATAATATTTTTTAGTATAGGAGTCAGGCCAAATGGTCTGGCTCTTTTTTTCGATATGTTGAATACGATATAGTGCTGTGAAAGGAAGTGAAGTAATGGGGTAATACGAACGGACCAATGGTTAAAAGAATTTTACGCTGATCCAGTTGAACTTTGTAAAAAACTAACAGGTTATTTTCCAAAGGGAGCTGTTGCACGCGATATTTACCAATACTTAAAAATGCACGGAATGTATAGGTCCACCTCCGAAAATACGATTAAGAACCTTCCGAATAACGTATGGGAGAAAGTAGAAAAAGAGTATACTGACTTGCTGAAACAATGGAGTGGCCCGCAGGTTCCAATTTTTATTTTTCCAGCTGATGCAACAAACTCAAAAATCAAACGTGAATTTAATGGAAAATCGGGCCTTGCGTTTAATGACAAATTATTTCTATTTTTCTCCCCACATAATACACATGCAGAAATTAAAGCGGTTTTAACTCATGAATACAACCATGTATGTCGATTGAAAAAATATAATAAAAAGGAAGCTGCCTTTACGTTATTGGATACAGTGATATTAGAGGGTCTTGCGGAAAATGCGGTCCGAGAACATTGTGGGAGTGCAAGTTTGGCAGGCTGGACGAAATACTACTCTAATGAAGAGCTCAAAAAAATAGTTGAACAATTTATCATCCCCAACCGAAATATAAAAAGAGCTGAACGAAAGTATACCGATCTATTATATGGAAAGGGATTCTACCCGAAAATGGCAGGCTACTGTGCGGGCTATTATCTCGTTCAAAACTACCTGGAATCCAACAAACAACAAACGAAAGCAATCTTAGGCGTAGATTCCGTCGAGTTTGTAAAGGAGTATCTTTGATTTTTGACCGCAGGGGGATGAATCCTGTGGTTATTTTGTTTTGAATACTCATAAAATCCCTGAAAAAAGAAAATCGGTGAAGCACAATCTAGCTTAGAGCCCCATCAACCCCCTAAAAACAGGAAACAGGTGTAGCTCCAATTGACCTAGAGCCCCATCAACCCCCTAAAAACAGGAAACTGGTGTAGCTCCAATCGACCTAGACCACCATCAACCCCCTAAAAACAGGAAACAGGTGTAGCTCCAATTGACCTAGAGCCCCACCAACCACCTAAAAACAGGAAACAGGTGTAGCTCCAATTGACCTAGAGCCCCACCAACCACCTAAAAACAGGAAACTGGTGTAGCACCAATTGACCTGGATTACCACCAACCACCTAAAAACAGGAAACAGGTGTAGCTCCAATCGACCTGGATTACCACCAACCACCTAAAAACAGGAAACAGGTGTAGCTCCAATTGACCTGGAGCCCCACCAACCAGCTAGAAACAGGAAACTGGTATAGCTCCAATCGACCTGGAGCCCCACCAACCACCTAAAAACAGGAAACAGGTGTAACTCTAATCGACCTGGATTACCACCAACCAGCTAAAAACAGGAAAAAGGTGTAGCTCCAATCGGCCTAGAGCACTATCAACCACCTAAAAACAGGAAACAGGTGTAGCTCCAATTGACCTAGAGCCCCACCAACCACCTAAAAACAGGAAACTAGTATACCTCCGATAGATCCAGAATACCGCATACTTCCTAAAACTATGAAAATAGTGGCACTCAAAACATCTTCCTCAAGCTCCTAAAATAGAAAATCGAGTATTCCCTAAAATATTACAATTTCAACATAAAGTCACTCAAAATATGATGAGTTTCCGTAATATACATGCTTATAATTTTCTTGAAGTAACTTTCTGATTGTTGCTTTTGATTTAATAACCTTACACCATTCATAAATGCCATTGGTTGTAATTCTTTTATCCGGAAACAATAGAGAAAATTCTATTACACTTCGTAAAACTGCCGCATCTTTGTTCTCAACGAAATTGCATTTTTTACATGTTAAGTAATGATGGTCACCACTTACCATGAACCCTTTTCCACACCGTCCACAAATAACCCCTTTTTCCAAGTTTTCGAAACTATACCCTGGCAACCTTGAATAAGGCGAGTCTTTAATATGCAACCCCAAAAGCTTATTTGCTAGTCCGTGATGGTTCTCAATTAATCTCGAAGACTGAGTATTTAATTGTTTAACAAAACGGTCAAGTTGTGATGGAAAAATAATCGGTAGATCGGGAGTGGCATTATAGAGGTAAAATTCGGGATTTATGTAGACAAGGTGGCCTTCGACAGTATAGTTAATTCGTAGTTGTTGGAGTAATTGCCGAAAGAGGGAGACACTCCGATATAATTGGAGGAGCGGATTTTTAATCTCTTTCCCAGATAGAAATCTTATACAATCCCCATCTAGCAGGTAATCGCCTTCAAAGTTCTTTACTTCAAAAAGATGAATTTTTGGTTTGGTAATAAGAAGTGAATCGATTTGATAATGGGTATTGTTTGTTTCTAGAAGCAGGTCATTGATGGTGAGGCTATCGAGGGTAAGTTTGATCATGCGTTGGTCAAACATTTTTTCTCCAATAAATCCTTTTTCGAGTGAAACGATTTGATTCACCGTTTTCTCTAAAACTTTCATTCGTGCTTGCAATATCTTAAGGAGGACTAATTCCGATGGTTCACTGCGTTCTTTAATAATCAACACAACACTTCCTTTCTTTTATTCAAGAATATTGTAAATCCTTCCAATCCTATTTTCAATTGATATTTCATACAGTTGTATATGCAACTGTATGAAAATTCTAATATAATATACTTTTATAATATATTGAAATAATTTGATTTAATAGAAAATTTATGGAGACTCCTTATTTTTCAACGTTTTTAATCATTCTGAATTTAAATATAAAAAATTGTCTTGCAATTATAATATTATAGTAATAAAATTTTATTTACATAATAATTGTGGCTAATATAGAAGAATTTGGGGTGTTTGTATGCAACAGCCAAATAATGGAGCCCCTTTGCTAGAGGTAAAGGGATTAAAAACAGGCTTTAGTATAGATGGAGAAATCTATCATGCAGTGGATGACGTTTCTTTCACAGTTAATCCGCGACAAATTGTCGGAATTGTTGGTGAATCCGGCTGTGGAAAAAGTGTAATGTCAATGTCTGTTATGAAACTATTACCAGTAGGGATTGGAGAAATTACGGACGGAGAAGTTATTTTCCAAGGAAATAATATTGAACATCTATCAGAAACGCAAATGAATAAAGTTCGTGGAAAAGATATTTCAATGATATTCCAAGAACCAATGACAGCACTTAATCCAGTATTTACAATTGGGTTTCAATTAGATGAGGTTCTATTAAACCATCAAAATATCACAAAGCAAAGAGCAAGAGAAATTAGTATTGAACTTTTAACTCAAGTGGGGATTTCCCGACCTGCCAGTATTGTAGATGAATATCCTCACCAATTATCCGGTGGTATGAGACAGCGTGTAATGATAGCAATGGCGATTGCGTGTCAGCCCAAGCTATTAATTGCTGATGAACCTACAACTGCTCTAGATGTAACAGTTCAAGCGCAAATATTAGAACTTCTTAAAACCATTCAAGAAAAGAATGATATGTCAGTCATTTTAATTACACACGATCTTGGTGTTGTTGCTGAGATGTGTGATGAAGTAATTGTGATGTACGCGGGTAAAATTGTTGAAAAAACAGATGTTGATACACTATTCTACAACCCAAAGCATCCATATACAAAACTTTTAATGGACTCTATTCCAAAGCTTCATGAGGAAGTTGAAACATTGGGGTCGATTGAAGGAATTGTACCATCCTTAAAAAATATGCCTAAAATGGGTTGCCGTTTTGCTGACCGTTGCCCAGCAGCAATGCCAGAATGTAAAACTCTAACACCGGTTTTAGCTGAAGTAGAGGATGGACATGATGTTTCCTGTCTATTGTATAAGAGTAGTCGACCAGTAGAAGAGGTGAAATAAAATTGGCTAATTCAACTTTAGAGAAAAATGAAAATTTTATATTGGAAGTTAAGGATCTTAAAACCTACTATCCTATTAAAGGTGGGTTTATGAGGAAAACAGTTGGTCATGTTAAAGCTGTTGATGGTGTTTCGTTTGAAATTAAAGAAGGCGAAACATTAGGGCTTGTTGGTGAATCCGGCTGTGGGAAATCTACTACTGGCAGAACGATTCTTCGCTTGCTTGAACCAACAGATGGTCAGATCCTTTTAGATGGTAAAGACATCACGACGCTAAAAGGGAAGCGATTAAGAGAAATCAGAAAAGATTTCCAGATGGTTTTTCAAGATCCATATGCTTCATTAAATCCAATGCAAATGGTTGGTGATATCGTAGCTGAACCAATCATTAACTACACAGGAAAATCATTAAAAACATTAAAAGATGAAGTAATCGACTTGTTAAAAAGGGTTGGACTTCCTGAGGATGCTTTTTATAAATATGCTCATGAGTTCTCTGGGGGTCAACGTCAAAGAATTGGAATTGCGCGTGCTTTAGCACTTAAGCCAAAACTGATTATCGCGGATGAACCAGTATCCGCACTTGATGTTTCTGTTCAATCCCAAGTATTAAACTTATTAAAGGAATTACAAGATGAATTCGGTTTAACATTTCTGTTCATTGCCCATGACCTAAGTGTTGTCAAACATATGAGTGACAGGATTGGGGTTATGTATCTTGGTGGCATTGTTGAAATTTCAGATAAGGATGACTTGTATGCTGAACCACTTCATCCTTATACACAAGCATTGATATCTGCTATTCCTGAGCCGGACCCAAGAAAAAAGAAGGAAAGAATTGTTCTTCAAGGCGATGTGCCAAGTCCTGCAAATCCACCAAGTGGCTGCCCATTCCATCCAAGATGTCCGATGGCTATGGAAGAATGTTCGAAGGTCAAACCGCAATTAAAGGAGGTGAAGCCAGGACATAAGGTGGCTTGTCATTTACACAAATAATTGGCAGCAAATTTAACAAAACATACATCAAACTTAGAGGGGGAAAACCTGCATGAAAAAGTCAGCATTGTGGACGATCGCACTTGTGCTATTAATGTCATTATTTCTAGCAGCTTGCGGTGGTAACGAAAAATCATCTGAAAAAGAAAAAGAAAACACTGGCTCAGAAACATCTGAACCAAAAGAAGGCGGTAAAATTACACTAGCAGTGACTACTGCTCCAGAAGGTGTTTTTGAAACTGCTTATTATAGAAGCGCAATTGATGCTCAAATCTTAGGATTCACTGTAGACAGCATCTACAAGGTAAATGACGATTTAGAATATGAACCAAACCTAGCTACATGGGAAATCAGTGATGACAAATTAACGTATACTTTCAAATTTAAAGAAGGCGTTAAATGGCATAATGGTGAAGAACTAACAGCTGAAGACTATGCGTTTGCTCTAGAAACAATTGCAGACCCAGATTATGATGGTTCTCGTTTCAATTATGTTGAGGGAATCAAAGGTGCTACTGAGAAAAAAGATGGTAAAGCCGACCATATCGAAGGTGTAGAAGTACTTGATAAATACACTGTTGCTGTTACTTTTAAAGAAGTAAAAATCAATAACTTAGAAAATCTATGGTCAGATCCAATGCCTAAGAAACACTACGAAGGTGTACCTGTTGCAGAGCTTGGAGAATCTGAACAAGTTCGTACAAATCCAGTTGGTCTTGGACCATTCAAAGTGAAAAAAGTTGTACCTGGTGAATATGTAGAATTAGAACGTTTTGAAGATTACTGGCAAGGTAAACCACTTCTTGATGGAGTAGTTATCAAAGTTATTGATCCTTCATTAGCAAACGGTGCACTTCAAAATGGAGAAGTAGACATTATGGAAGTTGCTCCAGCAACTGTAAAAGAAATTGATAAGATGGACCATGTTCGTCTAGAAGAAACTACTGGTACTGCATATTCTTATATCGGCTTACGTTTTGGTCACCGTGATCAAGCTACACGTACGAACGTAGCGGATTTTGATAAGTTTAACTCTAAAGAATTACGTCAAGCTTTATTAACTGCAATTGATCGTCAAGCAATGATTGATGGATTCTTAGCTGGAAAAGGTAAAGTATTCAACACTGTTATTCCTTCTGCATTCTGGATGGCGGCTGATGATGCTGATCTTAACCAATACGAATACAGTCAAGAAAAAGCAAAAGAATTACTAGCTTCTGCTGGTTATAAAGATGTAGATGGTGACGGATTTGTCGAAGATCCAGAAGGCAAGCCATTCTCGATCAAATTTGGTCACTATGCAGGTAATGCAACATTTGAAGGTCGTTCACAAGCAATTATTCAAAGCTGGAATGACATCGGTGTGAAAACTGAATTAGCTACTGGCAGTCTAATTGAGTTCAACCTTTACAATGAAATGAAAGATAATGATGATAAAGAATTAGAAGCATTCTTCGGTTCTTGGGCAACAGGTTCTGACCCAGATCCATCTGGTCTATGGGCTAATGATGCTGAGTGGAACTATGGACGTTGGGTAAATGAAGATAACCAAAGACTTCTTAATGAAGGCTTAAGTGAAAAATCATTTGATCAAGAATACCGCGGACAAGTTTATACTGAGTGGCAAAAACTGTTCAACGAAGAATTACCAGCATTACCATTATGGGAAAATATGGACCTTTATGGAATTAACGAACGCCTTCAAGGTGTGCATGTAAATGCTGTTGGATTCCAAACAGATGTTCATAAATGGTATGTAACTGACTGATTATAGGTCAGTAATGTTCAAAAAGTCGCGGTCTGTGACTTTTTGAACTTATTTTAGCAAAGAATTTTTTAGAATAAGGAGAAAATAACATGCTCCAATACTCAATTCGAAGAATACTAGGCATGATTCCATTATTACTCCTTGCCTCAATTGTGGTTTTTTCCTTGGCGAAAGTGATGCCAGGAGACCCATTTGCGGGAGAAATTGACCCATCTAATACTGATCCTAAATACATTGAAGAAATGCGAGAAAAATTGGGATACAATGATCCAATCTACGTACAGTATTGGAGATGGGTGACTGATTTTGTTCAAGGGGATTTTGGTAAATCGACAACACATAAAATGGATGTTTCAAAGCTTATTGCCGAAAAAATTCCAAATACATTGTTTTTAGCAACCGTTTCACTATTTTTTACGTACATTTTTTCATTCTTAATGGGAATGTATGCTGGACGGAAACCGTATAAACTTGGAGATAATTTAATTGCTGGTTATAACTATGTGGGATTAGCAGTTCCATCGTTTGTTGCGGGGATAGTGGCAATATATTTCTTTGCATTCCAGCTTAATTGGTTTCCATTCAGTGGATCAATTGAAGTAGGGCTTGATGAAGGAACGTTTGCATATTATGTTAGTAAATTTCATCATGTTTTATTACCAGCACTCGTTTTAGGTTTAATGGGTACTGCATCATACACTCAATTTTTACGTAATGATATTATTGAAAATAGTCGAAAAGACTTCGTAAGAACAGCAAGAGCAAAAGGTACGAAAGAATCAACGATTTATAATAAGCACATTTTGCGAAATTCTATTATTCCGTTAGTAACATTTTTGGGATTCGATATTGCAACCTTAATAGGTGGAGCGGTTATCACTGAAACTATATTCACATACCCGGGAATCGGACAACTTTTCTTAGATTCCGTTAACACAAGGGATTATGCTGTAATGATGACGATCACAATGTTACTTTCATTTTTAACACTTTTCGGAAATCTTATCGCAGATTTACTTTATGGTATCGTAGATCCGCGGATTCGATTGGATTAAGGAGGAGAATAAATGGAAGTAGTTACAAATACAAATGTAGGTTCACCGAATGAAGAAATAAAAAGCCTTTCTCCCTGGGCAATAGCTAGAAGGAAATTCATGAAAAATAAACTAGCGATGATAAGTTTAGTTTTTCTCGTTCTTGTCATTTTGACTGCGATTTTTGGACCAATGCTAAATAAGCAGGATATTGTTCGTATTGATTATATGAACATGAGTAAAGAGCCTTCTGCGGAAAATTGGCTCGGTACAGATACAAATGGACGGGACATGTTTGCAAGAATGCTACATGGTGGAAGAACTTCATTGTTAATAGGTTTTTCGTGTATGATATTTATAACCCTAATTGGAACAATTGTAGGTTCTGTAGCAGGTTACAATGGTGGGAAAATTGACCAAATGTTAATGCGTTTTACAGATTTCGTTTTAGTATTCCCTTTTATGATATTTGTAATTGTATTAAATTCGATTCTTGTTGGTAAGGTGTCGGGTGCGTGGACTCTAATTATCGTAATGAGTTTATTAAGCTGGGGTGGTGTTGCCCGTATTGTTCGTAGTAAAGTATTAGCAGAAAAAGAGAATGAGTATATTCTTGCTGCAAAGTCGATTGGAACAAGGCCATCAAAAATTATAGTTAAACACCTAATACCAAACGTATCTTCTACGATTATTGTACAAGCGACATTAATATTGGCGGTTATGATTGTTGCGGAATCTGGCCTGAGCTTTTTAGGTTTTGGTGTTCCAACAAACACTCCAAGTTGGGGGAATATGTTAGCTGAAGCAAGGGATGCAGATGTCTTACGTAATATTACTTGGATGTGGGTACCACCTGCAACTGCAATTACATTAACGATTTTATCCATTAATTTTATCGGTGAAGGGTTGAAGGATGCGTTAAATCCTAAATCAAACCGTTAGTAGATCTATCACAAAGAGTGATGGATCTTTTTTTTGTCGAATATTTTACTGATTCAACGCTTTTTTGTAGTAAAGTATTATATCAATAAAACAAAAAAACCTATTTGTTACAAAGATACATATCAAATAATTCTTTTAAAAACCCTTTAATATCAATTATTTGGTGAAATAATAATGAAAATAATAAAAATTATCTTGCAATTTCGACATAGTTTTAATAGAATTTTAAATAGATTAAGAGAAAAGAAAGTTTTCACTCTTAAAAGTAAATTAATACAATTTAAAAAATTGACTTGTGTTTGTAATCTTTCTGTAATAAAATTTAGGTGATTCTTTTTTCAGATAATTTAGTGTGTTTGTTACTTTAAAGCTTTAATCTGGTAAAATAAGAGATTGCTAGAAATTTTTGGTTGATATTTCTCTAAATATATTATATTTTGAATAATGAGTGAACTTGTTTAGTTCCGATAAGGAAGGTGAACCTAATTTATGGCTACATTACTTGAGGTAAAAAATCTAAAAACATACTTCTACAAAAAGAAAACAGTAATACCTGCCGTAGATGGCGTTGATTTGAAAATAAATAAAGGTGAAACCTTAGCAATAGTTGGTGAGTCTGGATCAGGTAAAAGTATTACTTCGCTTTCTATTATGAAGCTTGTACCAAGTCCACCAGGAAAAATCGTTGATGGTGAGATCATTCTAGACGGCAGAAATCTTGTTGAATTATCAGAAGCAGAAATGTGTAAGGTACGTGGTAATGATGTATCAATGATTTTCCAGGAACCAATGACATCTCTTAACCCAGTTCTTACTGTTGGTGAACAAATAATTGAAGTGCTGATGTATCACCAAAAATTGTCCAAAGCAGAAGCAACCAAAAAAGCAATTGAAATGTTGGAATTGGTTGGATTCTCTAGGGCTGCTGACTTAATCAATGATTACCCGCATCGTCTCTCCGGCGGTATGAGACAAAGGGTCATGATAGCGATTGCAATGAGCTGTAATCCAAAGCTTCTAATTGCGGATGAGCCTACAACGGCACTTGACGTTACAATCCAAGCCCAAATACTTGACTTAATGAAAGACCTAAGTCGAAAATTTGATACTTCAATACTATTAATCACACATGATTTGGGTGTCGTATCAGAGGTAGCGGATAATATCGTAGTAATGTACGGTGGCCAAGTTGTTGAGCAATCACCAGTAGATGATCTGTTTGATGAACCATTACACCCATACACGGTGGGTCTGATGAACTCGATACCTGCGATAGAAGGTGAAATTGAACGCCTTCAATCAATTGAAGGAAACGTACCATCACCAGAAAATATGCCAACAGGATGCAGATTTGCTCCACGCTGTTCCAAAGCTTTTGACCGCTGTTTTGCTGAAGCACCTCAGCTAAAACAGATGGGGAAAGACAGAGCAGTTCGCTGTTTCCTATATGATGACGAGGGGGCAAAAGCATGATTTCAACAAATGAAGAAAAGAAAGTCAAAACATCACAAGAAAATAGTGATGTCATCCTTGAACTTCAGGATGTTAAAAAATATTTTCCAATCAAGGCTGGTCTCTTACAGCGAAATGTAGGAAATGTTAAAGCGGTAGATGGTATCAGCCTACAAATTAAAAAAGGGGAAACAATTGGACTAGTTGGAGAATCTGGATGTGGAAAATCAACAACCGGAAGAACCATTATTCGATTGTACGAACCGACTGATGGAAAAATCATTTTTAAGGGCAAAGACATCACACATATGTCTGAAAGTGAACTTAGAAAATCTGTTCGAAAAGACATTCAAATGGTATTTCAGGATCCTTTCGCAACTCTAAATCCAAGAAAGACTTTACGCTCTATAATCAAAGAACCATTAATTACTCATAAATTACACACCGCTAAAGAACGAGAAGAGAAAGTTAAAGAATTAATGGAAACTGTTGGATTAAACTCTTCCTTTATCAACAGATATCCACATGAATTCTCAGGTGGCCAGCGTCAAAGAATTGGGATTGCAAGAGCACTCGCTTTAAATCCAGAATTGATTATCGCGGATGAACCTGTATCAGCTCTTGACGTGTCGATCCAAGCACAGGTTATAAACCTGATGGAAGATCTACAAGAAGAATTTGGACTAACGTACATCTTTATCTCACATGACTTAAGTGTTGTAAGACATATAAGTGATAGAGTGGGAGTTATGTATTTAGGTAGAATGATGGAATTAGCAAATAAAGAAGATTTATATGCTGAACCACTTCATCCATACACACAAGCATTATTATCAGCGGTACCTGTTCCTAAGAAAACAGGGGTGATTAAAAGAGAACGAATTGTTCTTAAAGGAGAGCTTCCGAGCCCTTCAAATCCACCAAGTGGATGTGTGTTCCACACAAGATGTCCGGCTGCAACTGATATTTGTCGCCAACTGGTGCCGGAATTTAAAGAAGTCAAACAAGGGCATTTTGTTGCATGTCACCTTTACCAATAAAGGTGGCTGCACAGAAAATATATAGATTCTTTGAAGGGAGGAGATGCACCCAAGAGGGATCAATTTAAGTAGTAAAAACTAAAAATTCTAACAAAAATGATAGGGGGAAACAAACATGAAGTTAAGAAAAAGCTTATGGCTATTTTTAGTCCTAACACTTGCAATGTCACTTTTCTTAGCAGCTTGCTCTGGCGGAGGCGAAAAAGCTTCCGGAGACACTGAAAAAGAAGAACCAAAAGAAGAAACACCAGCTAAAGAAGAACCAAAAAATACTGAGCCAGTTACTGGTGGGGATTTGGTAATCGGGTCTGCTGGTAGCCCTACATTATTTAATCCGTATTTCTCAACGGATACTGCTTCAAGTGATATTGAAGGATTAGTCTATAATGCATTAATTAAAACAAACAAAAATCTTGAAGATGAGTATGACTTAGCAGAAGATATTCAACAATCAGAAGATGGATTAGAGTTTACTGTAAAACTTAGAGAAGATGTTAAGTGGCACGATGGTGAACAAATGGATGCTGATGATTTAGTATTCGCTTACGAGTTGATGAAAAAACCAGAAGTTGTATCTGAACGTAAATCAAACTTTGACAGCTTAGAAAAAATTGAAAAAATCGATCAATTTACTGTAAAGTTTACTTTGAATAAAGTAGATGTAACTTTCTATCCTACTACATTAGGTTCTTATGGTCCACTACCTGAGCATATCTTAGGAGATGTTGACCCTGCTACAATTCATGAGAATGAGTTCAATTATAAGCCAATCGGTACAGGTCCATTCAAATTTGTAGAATGGAAAGACGGAGAGTATGTAAAAGTAGAGGCTAACGAAGACTACTTTGAAGGTCGTCCGTATTTGGATACAATCACTACAAGATATGTTGCAGATGCAAATGCTTTAATCGCAGCTTTACAAGCTGGCGAAATTGATATGTATAATGCATTCCCTGGAACTGAACTTGACACTGTAAAAGCAATCGAAGGAACTAAGATTGAGGAAGATTTAGCTTTATCTTATACATTCCTTGGATTTAACCAACAGGATGAAAGATTTAAAGACAAGAAAGTTCGTCAAGCATTTACACATGCTGTTAACAAACAAGCAATTGTTGATAGCATTATGAATGGTGCAGGTCAACCAGCTGACGCTCCTGACAGCCCATTAATGTGGACATATAATGATGATGTACCAAAATTTGAATATGATTTAGAAAAAGCTAAAACATTACTGAAAGAAGCTGGATGGGAAGATACAAATGGTAACGGCATCGTTGATAAAGATGGCAAAGAAATGTCATTCTCTATCAAAACAAACCAAGGTAACAAAGTCCGTGAAGATATCGCTGTAGTATTACAACAACAATTTAAAGAAATTGGCGTTGAAGCAAAACCAGAAATCGTTGAATGGTCCGCATTTATTGACGCAGTATCTGCACCAAACTGGGATTACGAAGCAATGATTCTTGGTTGGTCATTATCAACATTCCCTGACCAATATGATATTTTCCATTCAAGTCAAGCTAAGGAAGGCTTAAACATGAACTGGTACAGCAATCCTGAAGCTGATAAGTTAATGGAAGAGGCTAGACAAACAACTGATAGAGATAAGTATACTCAAATTCATAAAGACCTATATCAAATTCTTGTAGAAGACCAAGCTTATACATTCTTGTATTACCCAATTGAATACCGTGCAATGCCGGAAGAATTACAAGGTTATGAATTCCATCCAAAAAGTCAATTATTTAATGCAAATAAATGGTGGTTACAACCTGCCGAATAATAAATATCAAGCATGATGGTAGTGCAGAGGGAAGGGTGAATTTTCCCTTCCCTCTTTCTTTATGGATACTGAAAATTACTGGATACATGTATCTAGATCAAACATAGACGAATTTATTAAATTGTGAAGGAGAAATAGCTATGGTATCTTATATCATCCGTCGAACATTAATGGCTATTCCCCTATTATTAGGAATTACCATCATCTCATTTGCAATTATGCATATGGCTCCTGGTGACCCAACTGCACTCATGATGGATCCTAATATTAGTGCAGCAGATAGAGAATTGGTTATGGAGAAATATGGATTTAATGACCCGATCCATGTACAGTATTTCAAGTGGTTAGGAAATATGCTTCAAGGTGACTTTGGAGATTCTGTTATAAATAAGGGAAGAGATGTTTCTGAATTGATATGGAATCGATTACCAAACACTCTCTTGTTGATGGGAGTATCAACGATATTAGCGATTGTAATTGCAGTTCCATTTGGTGTAATTTCTGCAGTACGTCCTTATTCTAAAATAGACTACACGGTTACTGTATCTTCATTTTTAGGACTTGCTGTCCCCAATTTCTGGTTTGGTTTAGTATTAATTATGATTTTTTCTGTTCATCTCGGGTGGTTCCCAGCTGCGGGTACTCAAACTTTGAATGCGCCATTTAGTATTTGGGATCGTATTCACCATTTAATTTTACCTGCTTTCGTTTTGGCGACAGCAGATATGGCTGGATTAACAAGATATACTCGTTCAAGTATGATTGAGGTTGTTAGCCAAGACTATATGAGAACAGCTAGAGCAAAAGGCTTTAAAGAAGGAAAGGTAATCGCAAAACATGGATTACGAAATGGTCTAATTCCGGTTATAACGATATTTGGAATTATGATACCAAGTTTCATCGGTGGTTCCGTTATTGTAGAATCTGTATTCGGTTGGCCAGGACTTGGAAAATTATTTGTTGATTCGGCTTTCCAACGTGACTACCCGATTGTTATGGCAATAACAGTTATTTCCTCCGTATTAGTAGTAGTAGGAAATCTTATAGCCGATATTCTTTACGCTATCTTTGATCCGAGAATTGAATACTAGAAGGGGGGAATAAGGATGACACAGCCTAATTTAGCATCAGGAAATGAAATAGAACTCCAAGGTTTAAGTTCAAATGCCGATACTTTGACAAAAATAATGATCCGCAAGTTCTTTAAAAATAAACTTGCAGTTATCGGTGCAGTGCTTTTGATTCTTATTATCTTAGCAGCGATATTTGCACCATTCTTAACACCACATGATCCGGACAAACAGGATTTGTTGAAACGATTAGTAAACCCAAGTAAGGAACATCTATTAGGAACAGATACATTTGGACGAGATCTCTTAACTCGATTATTGTTTGGTGCAAGAATTTCATTATTAGTTGGGTTTGCTTCAGTTGCTGGGGCAATTACGATTGGATCAGCACTCGGTGCAATTGCAGGATATTTTGGTGGTATTGTTGATGCAATAATAATGAGATTTGTAGACATTATGCTTTCAATTCCACAAATCTTCTTGCTGATCACACTAGTTACAATTTTTAATCCAGGTGTTGATAAGTTAATTCTTATATTTGCACTTACAGGGTGGACAACCACTGCCAGATTGGTTAGAGGTGAGTTTTTATCATTACGTGGTCGTGAGTTTGTTTTGGCATCAAAGACAATCGGAACTAGAAGCTTTACAATTATATTCAGGGAAATTCTACCTAACGCAATGGGTCCAATCATTGTTGCAGCAACATTAAATGTTGGAGGAGTTATTTTAGCAGAGTCAGCCCTTAGTTATCTTGGATTAGGTATTATGCCCCCGACACCAAGCTGGGGGAATATGCTACAAGGGGCACAGAGTATTACAATCATGCTTAACCAATGGTGGGTTCCAACCGCTCCAGGTTTAATGATATTGATTACTGTACTTTGCTTTAACTTCGTGGGTGATGGTCTTCGTGACGCCCTCGATCCAAAAATAAATGAGTAAAAAGCCAAGATGCCATCTTGGCTTTTTCTTCTGGCAAATGTTATTCAATTGTTTTTCGTCATGTTTTATAAGATTGTATCATATAGAAAGCATTAATCATTTGTAAGGAATTTATAACAATACAAGAATATTTTGGAATAAAAGTTCCACCTTCTGCCTATACTGTTGACAAACAGCTTTGAAGTGAGGGGTAATAAATGTTGTTTCTTCATGATATTTGGGTAAATTGGTTTGAAGGTGAAGAAAATGGTTACAACGTTTGCCACTTCCATGAATGGCGCAAGGATGATAGTGTTGAACTGTTAGACCAGGTACCTTTGCTAAAAATTGAGTCTCCATTGTTTAACTACATTGAGAATGATTTAATGGAACTGCCACAGCAACTTCTAATGGATGTTCACCAAAAAGCGTATGTTCGTAAAAATCATGAACGGATTCAGTTAGATTACTGTTTTGTGGTCACTGACGGTAATGGAATTATGGCGATTGACACAATAGGCTACAACATTCCGATCCGAAAAAGTCGATTAATTCCACGACAGGAACAGCTCGTTTATGAAATGGTGAGCGGACATGAAGCAATTCCTTATACTTTTGAATGTAAGGATAGCACAAACGAAAAGGAATATCATATTTTATCTCCATCACCTGTTGAAATGGCAGGCCTAACCCGTAAGGAGAGGCAGCTAAAGCAGCTTTTATTTATGGCGTTAGATCAGTTAGCATCCACAAAAAATGTGGCTGAAATCAGGTATTGGTACACGGAATGGAATCCGCTCCGATACCAAGAAATTCAGGAAATGCAGTTTGAGGAAGTATGGGAAAACCTCTATGAAGAGACCAGAAGCGGTTGGACAGGCAAACATGTTCTACTATGTGAAAACCTAATTAAAGGCCAACCATTTTTTGAAAAGCTTTGGGAAATTGAACATGAATCGAAGGTTTAAAAAGGTTTAATCAAATACGCCTTGGCGTATTTGCTCCCAGATTTTTTTCGAGCAAGCTCGAAAAACTTCCTCCAAAAAATCTGGGGCATCCGCCGGAGGCTCAACTTTAATCAGTTGGGTCTAAGCCCAACTGATTAAAGTTAGGATTTGTTTTGAACAAATCCTTTTTTTATTGACCTTATTTCCTTTTTCTTCCGAGTCCCATAGCGTTTTCCATTTTTTTGATAGTTCTACTTGCTACTCTATTTGCTTTCTCAGCACCAGTATCCAGAATTTCATCCAATTTTGATGAGTTAAGGAAGTCATAATATCTTTCTTGAATAGGGCGAATTTCATTCAATACAACCTCTGCAAGGTCTGCCTTAAAATCACCATAACCTTTTCCTTCGTACATCGCTTCAATTTCCTCAATGGAGTTGTTGCTGAAATTTGAATAGATAGTAAGCAGGTTTGAAATACCTGGTTTATTTTCTTTATCATATTTCACAATACCCTCTGAATCAGTTACAGCACTTTTGATTTTTTTCTCAATCTGTTTTGGATCGTCCAGTAAAGCGATATAAGCTTTTGGGTTTGGATCCGATTTACTCATTTTTTTAGTTGGATCCTGTAAAGACATAATTCTTGCACCTTCTTTAGGAATTCTTGCATCTGGGACTGTGAAGATTTCACGGTATTTTTTGTTGAATCTTTCTGCAAGATCGCGTGTTAATTCGATATGTTGCTTTTGGTCCTCGCCGACAGGTACAAGGTCTGCATTATACAGGAGAATATCTCCAGCCATAAGAGGAGGATATGTTAGTAATCCAGCGACAACCGCTTCTTTTCCTTGTGATTTATCTTTAAATTGAGTCATTCTCTCGAGTTCACCGATATAAGATACACATTGTAACATCCAACCTGCTTGAGCATGTGCAGGAACCTCTGACTGAATGAAAAGAGTTGCTTTTTCTGGATCGAGACCAATTGCCAGATATAAAGCAGCTAAGCTTTTGATATTTTCACGTAATTTTTTTGCATCTTGTGGGACCGTGATCGCGTGTTGGTCCACAATACAATAGAAGCAATTATATTCGTTTTGCAATTCAACAAATTGTTTCATTGCTCCAATATAGTTACCTAATGTTACGGATCCACTTGGTTGAATACCTGAAAAAATTGTTTGCATTTTGTTTCTCTCCTTTAAATATAAACTGTAATTGCTAAGACAAAATAAAAAACCATCCGTCCCTAACAAATAAATGTTAGGGACGAATGGTTACCGCGTTGCCACCCTAGTTATTTTACCCAGATGAATGAGTAAAATCTCTCGTATCCTTGTAACGTAAGGAACACGTCTAAAGCCTACTCCATTTTTCAGCAAAGATGCTCAAAAGTCCATTCCATATGATCCATCATCTGTTCACACCAACCACAGACTCTCTGCTGGAGGAATACCTCCAATGGTCTTCATATGTACTACTCTTCATCATAGCACGTTATTCATATTATTTTTATTATAATCTTTTCATTTCGAATTGCAAGTATTGAAGTTAAAAATTAATGGAAAACATAGGGAGTCAACACGCATAAGAAAGTACGATTTGAAACAACATAAGTAGCGTATATCTTTTCGGAACAACTAAAGAAATTACATATTTAGGAGGTAATCGATTTGAAAAAAATATTGTGGCTATTTAGCCTGCTTTTAGCAAGTATCCTCGTTCTTTCGGCTTGTGGAACATTTAAAAAAGATAAGGAAGAAGGTGGAGGAGAAGGGGAAGGGGCAAAGCAAGAACTAAGAATAAATATTAGCTCTGAACCTCCAACACTGCACCCAGGCTTAGCAACTGATGCAACCTCTGGGGTAGTACTGAGACATGCATTCGAAGGTTTAACACGAACCAATAAAAATGGGGAACCAGAAGAAGCAATGGCGGAAAAAATTGATGTATCTGAGGATGGAAAAACATATACATTCACAATTCGCGATGCCAAATGGTCAAATGGTGATCCAGTTACAGCCCACGACTTTGAATATGCATGGAAATGGGTTTTGGTCCCAGGAAACCAATCCGACTATGCATCACAAATTTACAACTATGTTGAAGGTGCAAAAACCGCATACGACACACCAGATATATCAATCGATAAAATGGATAATGTAGGAATCAAGGCGATTGATGATAAGACGCTTGAGGTTAAATTAACGAACCCAACTGCTTATTTCTTAGAATTAACAGCCTTTTATACGTATTTCCCGGTAAACAGTAAAATAGCAAAGGACAATCCGAATTGGGCAAACCGTGTGGACGAATCCTATGTTTCAAACGGCCCATTTGTAATTTCTGATAAATCAGCATCCATTACTCTTACAAAGAATAAGGACTACTGGGATGCAGATTCTGTAAAGCTCGAGAAAATCACAATGGATATGATTAATGATCCTAGTACAGAATACCAGAGCTTTAAAAAAGGGGAGTTAGATTGGGCTGGTGCTCCTATGTCAGCATTGCCGACTGATGTTATTCCCACTTTAGAAAAGGAAGGAACACTCCAAAAAAGCACAATTGCTGGTACGTATTGGTATAAGTTTAATATTAATAAAGAGCCGTTCCAAAATGAAAATCTTCGAAAAGCACTTGCCCTTGCAATAAATCGAAAAGCGATTGTCGAAAATGTTGCACTGGGTGGGCAAATACCAGCAATGGCGTTAGTTCCTTCAGCCATTCTTAAGGAAAATGAGAAAGGTTATTTCAAAGATAATGATGTTGATGCTGCTAAGGAACATTTGCAAAAGGCATTAGATGAGCTAGGTTTATCAGACGTTTCCGAGCTTCCAGAGATTGCACTATCTTATAATACATCAGAAGGTCATCAAAAGATTGCACAAGCAATCCAAGATATGTGGAGAAAGAATCTTGGTGTAAATGTAACCCTTAATAATGCTGAATGGACTGTCTATCTTGATAATATTGATCAGGGGAACTTCCAAATTGGTCGTGCGGGGTGGTTGGCTGATTTTAATGATCCGGTAAACTTCCTTGAAATTTTTACTGTGCCAGCCGGAAATAATGATACAGGTTGGACAAATGAGACATTTAATAATTTGCTTGCACAAGCAGCAAAAGAAACAGATAAGGAAAAGCGTTTAAGACTACTTAAAGATGCTGAACAACTAGTAATCAGTGAAATGCCGATATCACCCATCTATTTTTATACAAACAACTGGGTTCAAAATGAGAACCTAAAGGGAGTCGTTATTTCTCCACTGGGGGATGCACAGTTTAAGTGGGCATATTTTGAGTAATTCAAAATAACGAGTCAACTTAAAGGACAAAAAAGTAAGGTATATAGTTGCCTATATACCTTACTTTTTGAAATGGCAACGGGAGGTGTATAAAGTGGCAAAATATATTATTAAGAGATTAATCTACATGATTGTTTCTCTTATTTTGATTGTGACCGCTACATTTTTCTTAATGCAAGCGGCACCAGGAGGTCCTTTTACAAAGGAAAAAGAAGTTCCACCTGAAATTGAAGCAGCCCTAAATGCCCATTATGGTTTGGATCAACCCTTATATAAACAGTATTTTAACTATTTATATGATGTGGCGAGATGGGATTTTGGTCCATCCTTTAAATATAAAGCAATGACTGTTAATGAAATTATTAATAATGGATTTCCGATTTCTTTTTTCTTAGGGATTGAGTCCATTCTGATAGCAATTGCAATTGGTGTTGTTTTAGGGGTAATTGCTGCTTTATATCATAATAAATGGCAAGATTATTCAGCCATGATAGTCGCTGTATTCGGCATTTCAGTTCCAAGTTTTATATTAGCTACAGTTTTACAATATATTTTCGCCATTAAGCTCGACCTTTTTCCAGTTGCGAGATGGGAATCCTTTATGCATACAATTTTACCTGCAGTTGCCTTAGCAGCCTCACCAATGGCCTTTATCGCACGATTAACTCGTTCAAGTATGCTTGAAGTATTGAGTAATGATTACATAAAAACAGCTCGTGCTAAGGGGTTAGCACAAGGGACAATCACCATTAAGCATACAATCCGAAATGCAATGCTACCTGTTGTCTCATATATGGGCCCATTAACAGCTGGGATCTTAACCGGTAGCTTTGTGATTGAAAAAATCTTTGGAATACCTGGATTAGGGGACGAATTTGTTACAAGTATCACAAACCGTGATTACACAGTGATTATGGGAGTCACTGTCTTTTATAGTATTTTACTCTTGATTTCTGTTCTCCTTGTTGATATTTTGTACGGATTTATTGATCCTCGCATCAAACTATCTGGGGCGAAGAAAGGAGAGTAACTTATGCAGAATATTCCAAAGGAATTGTTTACACCAGCAACGATTAATGAGAATGAAGCTGAAAAAATTTCAAAACCAAGTCTCTCGTTTTGGAAAGATGTTATCTCTCGATTTAAGAAAAACAAACTTGCAGTAGCAGGTATTGTTGTATTAATACTGTTATTAATTATGGCAATTTTTGGTCCAATGATGAATGAATTTGATTATCGGACAACTGATCTTGCTCATGCCAATGAGGCACCGTCTAGTGTTCATTGGTTCGGGACTGATGAATTGGGACGAGATGTTTTTACAAGGTCGTGGGAAGGTGCGCGAATCTCCCTGTTTATTGGACTAGCAGCTGCGGTTATTGACCTTGTTATTGGGGTTTTATGGGGCGGTATATCCGGCTATATGGGCGGTAAGGTCGATGAAATTATGATGAGATTGGCTGATATTTTATATGGGGTACCTTATTTGCTGTTAGTTATTTTACTTATGGTTATTTTAGAGCAAGGGTTAGGAACCATGATTCTTGCGATGACGATTACTGGCTGGATTAATATGGCGCGGATTGTTAGAGGACAAGTCTTACAGTTAAAATATCAGGAATATGTACTTGCGGCGCAAACGCTGGGCGCCGATGTCAAACGAATTATGTTTAAGCACTTAATTCCAAATTCCATGGGCCCAATTTTAGTTACAATGACGTTAACAATTCCAAATGCAATCTTTACTGAATCCTTTCTTAGTTATCTTGGTTTAGGTGTACAGGTTCCACTGGCAAGCTGGGGAACAATGGCTTCGGAAGGATTACCTGCCTTTGAATATTATCCATGGCGTTTGTTCTTCCCTGCCACCTTAATCTGTATCACAATCTTTGCTTTTAACGTAATAGGGGATGGAATGCGGGACGCATTAGATCCAAGGATGCGCAAGTAAGGGAGTGAGTAAATGGAAAAGCTATTAGAAGTAAAAGACCTTGAAGTCTCTTTTCAAACCTATGCGGGTGAAGTAAAAGCGGTCCGCGGTGTGAATTTTGATTTATATAAGGGTGAAACACTTGCCATAGTTGGTGAATCAGGTTCTGGGAAAAGTGTAACCTCTCAAACAATCATGAAGCTTATTCCTATGCCACCAGGAAAAATTGTGAAGGGACAAATTCTTTTTGATGGAGAAGACCTTGTTCCAAAAACCAATAAGGAAATGGAGAAGGTTCGCGGTAAAGATATCGGTATGATCTTTCAGGACCCGATGACCTCCCTTAACCCAACAATGAAGGTTGGCATGCAAATTATGGAGGTTTTGATAAAACATCAAAATATGTCTAAAGGAAATGCAAAGGATCGGGCAATCGAGCTTCTAAGACTTGTTGGAATTCCTAGCCCAGAGAAACGTGTTAATCAGTATCCTCATGAATTTAGTGGCGGGATGAGGCAGCGTGCAATGATTGCCATTGCATTAGCGTCAAGCCCGAAATTATTGATAGCAGACGAACCAACCACGGCGTTGGATGTTACAATTCAAGCACAAATTTTGGATTTAATGAAGGATCTCCAAAAGAAATTAGATACATCGATTATTTTTATCACTCATGATTTAGGTGTCGTGGCCAATGTCGCAGATCGTGTAGCTGTCATGTATGCTGGTAAAATAGTTGAATATGGAACGGTTGATGAAATCTTTTATAATCCTAAGCATCCGTATACATGGGGATTATTGTCGTCAATGCCTAGTCTTGACAATGATAATAAAACAGAGCTTATGGCAATACCGGGGTCGCCGCCTGACTTAACAAATCCACCAAAAGGCGATGCGTTTGCACCGAGAAATCGGTTTGCAATGAAAATTGATTATGGAATGGATCCACCCATGTTTAAAGTTTCGGATACACATTATGCTGCAACATGGTTACTTCATCCTGATGCACCAAATGTGGAGCCTCCTGAAGCCGTAAAACGTCGAATGAAAAATTTCTCATCCGAAAGCAATGGGAAAGGATGATGAACTTAAAATGGCAGAAAAACAAAAATTAGTCGAAATCAAAAATTTAAAGCAATACTTTAATGTTGGAAAATCAAATCTGGTCAAAGCTGTGGATGGAATCACTTTTGATATCTACAAAGGAGAAACACTGGGTCTTGTAGGTGAGTCCGGTTGTGGAAAATCGACAACTGGACGGACAATTATACGCTTATATAATGCAACCGGTGGCGAGGTTATCTTTAACGGGGAGGATGTCCACGGGAAAAAGTCCAAAAAAAAGTTGAAACAGTTTAATCGGAAAATGCAAATGATTTTCCAAGATCCATATGCTTCTTTAAATCCAAGAATGACAGTAGCTGATATTATAGCTGAGGGTATTGATATTCATGGTCTTGCCAAAAACAACAGTGAACGAATGGAACAAGTTTACTCACTTTTGGAGACAGTTGGGTTAAATCGTGAACATGCAAATCGGTACCCGCATGAATTCTCAGGGGGGCAGCGACAGCGGATCGGAATAGCACGTGCACTTGCGGTAAAACCAGACTTTATCATCGCCGATGAACCAATTTCTGCCTTAGATGTATCAATCCAGGCACAAGTCGTCAATCTATTGAAAAAGCTTCAAAAAGAAAAAGGATTGACATATTTATTTATTGCACATGATTTGTCAATGGTAAAATACATTAGTGACCGAATTGGAGTCATGTATTTTGGGAAAATCGTTGAACTTGCAGATGCGGACGACCTATATTCAAACCCCATTCATCCATATACAAAATCATTATTATCAGCAATTCCATTACCAGACCCTGATTATGAACGAAATCGAAAAAGACTCATGTATGATCCGAAAGAACATGGATATTCAGAAAATGAAGAGGTAAAGCTGCGAGAAATCAGACCAGGACATCTTGTTGCCTGTTCGGAAAAAGAATACAAAGAATATAAAGCACAATACAGTTAATTTAATGGCCTATATAAAAGGGCCATTTTTTTTGACCACATTTACCACTCATAGTAAAAACGATTATAAGAAAACTATAATTATACAGACAAATCTGCTCATACAATTTAATAAATACTGAGTTCTTGGAAGGTTTGTCTATAATTTTCCAGGAAAATTTATATGCAATATCAAAGAAATGAAGGAAGGAGGAATGTTTATGAAAAAAATGATCGCAATTCTCGTGGTTTTCATCATAGCTGGAGTCAGTTTTTTATATGCAAATCAAACAGGATCAGCAGAAAATAAAAAGATCCCGATGGAATCCCATCCTACAAGTAAATTGGTGATGTCTAAAAAAGGAATCCCTGAAATGGTAACCAGGTTTGAATTGGATTCCGGTTATCAATTTGAATACCCTGATGCGATTCGCGGTATTTACGTATCGGCCCATTCAGCAGGTGGTGATCGTTTCCCACAACTTGTACAATTAATTGATGACACGGATCTTAATGCAATGGTTATTGATGTAAAAGACGATTTTGGATATTTAACTTACGTGCCTCCACAGAGTTCGAGGTATAAAGGGATTGGTAAGGATTATATTAAAGACCCAACTGCCATGCTAAAAAAGCTTGAGGAAAAGCAAATTTATCCAATTGCAAGGGTTGTCGTGTTTAAGGATTCGGTATTAGCAAAAAGTAGACCAGATCTATCATTTAAAAAAGGTGACAAGGTTTGGACGAACAGAAGAGGAGATGCTTTCGTCAATCCATTTTTAAAAGAAGTTTGGGATTACAATGTAGGGATTGCAATTGAAGCCGCAAAGCTTGGATTCCAAGAGATTCAATTTGATTATGTCCGCTTTCCTGAAGGATTTGAGAAGCTTGATCGTTCATTATCCTTTGGATTTGGGGCATATGAAAAGGCAAATCTTGATAACGTTCAAAAACGTGTAGCAGCCGTAACGGATTTTGTGGCATATGCAAAAGAACAACTAGAGCCCTATAATGTAAACGTTTCGGTGGATATCTTTGGATATAGCGCAACATTGCCCGAAGCCCCTGGTATTGGTCAAAATTTCTCAAAGATATCTGAACATGTCGATGTCATTTCATCGATGATTTATCCTAGTCACTGGACATCTTATTTTGGTATACCTCGTCCTGATTTAGAACCTTATCGCTTAGTTACTGAATATGCAAAGGTTGAAAATCATAAACTAAGCCAAATCGATAGTAGACCAATTTCAAGACCATGGCTGCAGGATTTTACAGCGAGTTGGCTTGGAAAAGGAAACTACACAGTTTACGGTAAAGCGGAAATAGAAGCTCAAATAAAAGGATTGCAAGACCAAGGAATTAGTGAATTTCTACTTTGGAACGCTGCAAACACCTACACTAAAGGTGTAGATTACACACCATAGCAAAAAAACAAAAGGGTTAAAAATGGCTGTCCCAATGTTTGGGCCAGCCTGCATTATGTTATTTTTTCCGTCCGCCAACGTTTTTCCAACCGGCTTTTACATTTAAATCACGGTTAACAATATCAGAACCGGACTTCCCTCCAAAAACTCGTTCCCCAACTCCATTTGCCATAACACCCATCAAAGCAGTAATACCAATGACCAAAACAGCAATTATACCTAAATCTATTATGTAGCTTGCCATGAATATCCCCCTTAATGAAAACGTATTCGTTAATACTATTCTATTCCAAGTTTAGTCTTAATAAAAGAGGGAATATATAAAATTAGAACAAACTTAAGCGAATTTGCATACACTATGGATGTCCTATTAAAAATACAAGGAGCAGATGAATGAATTGGTATGAAAAATTAAATCAGTATTTTCCAATTGAAGAAATGAAATCAAAGCAACATATGGAAACACTTTTGAAGGAAAAAGGGGATATCTATTATAAAGATGAGGGACCCTATCATGTTCTCATGTATGCAGAGTTGGGCCGCTTTATCTTTATTGACTACCTTTTTGTTTCAACGGAATCCCGTGGACAAGGCTTAGGTCATAAACTTATCGATAAACTGAAGAAAAGGGGCAAACCGATTATCCTTGAGGTTGAACCTGTTAACTATGAAGACTCAGACACTGAAAAAAGGTTACGGTTCTATAAACGGGAAGGATTTGAGCATGCGACCTCAATTGGATATGAACGTAAATCTTTGGCAACAAATGAACCTAACCAAATGGAAATTTTATATTGGTCTCCATCAAATCAATCTGAAGAACTGATTTATGAGGCGATGAGAAAAACATATGAAGAGATTCACATCTATAAGGATAAGGAGTTTTATGGAAACTCCTATCAAGATGTTGATGAAGTATTATCATTTAACGATAATAATGATAATCGTGACATCTTAAAAAATGTATAATCTGAGAAGCAATAGGAACTGGGAATTTCCATTACTATTCTATTTAGAATCATAGATGTATCAAGGACTTGATGATACAAAAGTTTTCTTTAAAATTGTCTATCTTTCTTTGAAAATTTGAGGTATAATAATTAAAGAAATTACTTAATTAAAGTCATTTTAATTTAGATTTATTTTCATCCATGACCAATTGTGCAGATTGTTAAGTAATAATCTACTTTTAAGGGAGTGATAAGGTTAATGGTTACTCTTTATACTTCTCCAAGCTGTACTTCTTGCCGTAAAGCGAAGTCATGGTTAGAGGAGAATCAAATTCCATATCAAGAAAGAAACATTATTTCTGATTCTCTTTCAATCGAAGAGATCAAAGAAATTTTACGTATGACGGAAGATGGAACAGATGAAATCATTTCAACTCGTTCTAAGGTATTCCAAAAATTAAATGTAAATCTTGAGACAATGCCTCTTCAAGATTTATACAAATTAATCCAAGAAAATCCTGGTCTTCTTCGTCGACCAATTATTATCGATGAAAAGAGATTACAGGTAGGATATAATGAGGACGAAATACGTAGATTTCTACCTAGAAAAGTTCGTACCTTCCAACTAAAAGAAGCTCAACGCTTAGTTAACTAACATCAAGAAACTTCTACTGTGAAAAACGTAGAAGTTTTTTTAGTTGTTAGGACATTTTACTCGTCTTCTATCCCGTTTCGTATTATAATGATACATAAAACAGAATCATCCCGAATAAACTTAACCTCATTCGTAATTCATTCGAATGAAAACCGGGCATTATAACTGTTTTTATAAAATTAAGCTTTTTTATTTCCATTCTCAAAACTTTTAACATAAAATAAAGTACAAGATATAGACATTTTTCTTTGTGTTAGGTTATTCTACAACATTTATGGGAAAAGTGAATAAAAGAGCATCTGGCTCGGGGGTATAACGTCCCTTCAAAATCTGAGCAAGAAGGGAGAGGTTCTGTAATGGAAATCGAACGTATCAACGAACATACAGTAAAATTTTATATTTCATATAATGACATAGAACAACGCGGGTTTGAACGTGAAGAAATTTGGTATAACCGTGAGCGAAGTGAAGAGCTCTTCTGGGAAATGATGGATGAAATTCATCAGGAAGAAGAATTCACTATTGATGGTCCACTATGGATCCAAGTCCAGGCCTTAGAAAAAGGGTTAGAGGTTCTTGTAACACGAGCACAGCTTTCAAAAGACGGGAATAAATATGAGCTTCCCGTTGGTGAAGATAAACTTCCAGTGGATGAAAAGATTGAATCTTTACTCGATCAACAATTTCATTCAAAATATGAGGACAAAGATTTTGTTGAAGAATTTGAGGAAGAAAACTTCCAATTTCTAATCCGATTTCAAGATTTTGAGGATGTGATTTCACTTGCACATCGAATTCAGCTTGATGGATTAAGCAACTCCTTGTACTCCTTTGAGAATAAGTACTACTTATTTATTGAATTTAACGAGGAAATTTACACTGAGGATGAACTTGAAGATATGCTCAGCATTGTTCTAGAGTATGGGCAAGAATCAGCAATGTCAATTCATAGAATTGAAGAATACGGTAAGAAGATTATGAATGAGAATGCATTAGAAGAAATGGTTAAATATTTTTCACTATAACCAAAAGTCGATTTCATTTTGTGGAATCGGCTTTTTTTTAATGTCTAGTTCCAGGCGCCATCGGCTCGAGGTCATAAGCTAATCGCTTCTGAAGGCAAAAAGCGCCTTCTGTCAGCGCTCGTCTTATGCTTGTCACCGATGGGCGGGCGCCTTGCACTTTTCCATTATAAATGTTCATAATTTTTAAATTGTACAAACCCATTATCTATGCTATTTTAAAGGGGTAAACAAATTTATTGAAGGAGAGATGTGAGTGTTTGTAGCAATACGTGAAAATGGAGAATACATATCGCTCGTAGAAAAATGGGAGCGTTCCGATTTGCTTAAACTTCGCACCCATGAAGTATTTCGATGTCCAGCTTGCCTAAGCAATGTTCAACTCAAGGCAGGAGTGAAAAAAACTCAACATTTCGCACATCTGCAAGGAGCAGAATGCACGGTAAAAACAGAACCTGAATCTGAGTATCATCTCGAAGGTAAGCGCCAGCTTTATCAATGGTTCCAAGACCAAGGCTATAATGTCAAGCTCGAACCATTTTTATCCGATATCTCGCAACGACCAGACCTCTTAGTAACCACAGAAAACAAACGCTTCGCAATTGAGTATCAATGCTCCCAAATCGATTACTCCTTATTTAAAAAAAGATCTGACTCCTATAAGAACGAAGGTATCATACCTATTTGGATTCTAGGTGCTAAATGGTTTAAACGCATATCTACCCACTCGGTTCGTCTCTCACCATTCCAATGGCTGTTTGCCACTTCCTATCATCAACCGATTGATCCTAGTATCCTTTATTACTGTCCTGATTCTACCACATTCATCAAACTTTCTAATCTTCAGCCATTTACAACAGGGGAAGCCTTTTGTTCCATTCATTTTGTAAAAGAAAAAGTGATTTCCTTTCCAAGACTTTTGGCTCCGAACAACCCTACATTTCCTTTACGTGAATTATGGGGAAGAAAAAAACAGAAGTGGAGAGGAAGCTACTCCGTCTATTCAACCCGCCATTTGACCTCATTTTTGACAAACCTTTATCATAATCGGATACCACCTGCCCATTTACCTGCTGAAGCGGGATTGCCTGTCCTATCTGCCTACTGGTTCCATACACCGCCTATGATCTGGCAAATGTGGATTTTACTCGATCTGTTGTTTCCGCTACGGAGTGGGGGTACTTTCTTTTTCTCAAAAGTAATGGAGGTCATTTCTAAGCGAATTGCGACTAAAGATATTATGATAAGACAGCTTCCGTTAGTGTTTCATACTCAGTATTCACTGGCCGTTGAGGAATACCTGCAAATACTTGTTAAAGCAGGTATACTTAGAAAAATATCAAAGACCAAATATGAAAAAACGAAGGAATTTGAAATACCAACTAATTTAGAGGAAGCTAGTAAAATGGATGAAAAACAGTTGGCAAGTGTTGGGAAGCATGAAGAGGAAGGATTGGCAAAATATAATAGTGGAACGGACTGACTGAATTCAAAAAACTTGAACTTTTTTAATAAAAAAGGAGATAATCAATAGAGTATCGAATACTTTTAGAGAATAGGAAATAGGAGGTTGTATAAAATGGCTGAACAATCAACTGTAAAAAAGCTCCCTAATCGGAATGAAATTGCTGAGCAAGATACGTGGAGATTAGAAGACATTTTTGCTTCAGACGCAGAGTGGGAAAATGAATTTAATGAAGTAAAGGAGTTGATTCCCGGGATTGAAGCATTCCAAGGCAAACTAGGTGAATCTGCGGATAAGCTTTATGAGGCATTAGCTTATCAAGATGCAATTTCTTTACGAATGGGAAAACTTTATACATATGCGCATATGCGTAATGACCAAGATACATCAAATTCGTTTTATCAAGGTTTACATGATCGGGCAACAAACTTATATACACAAGTAGGCAGTGCCCTTTCTTTTATCGTACCAGAAATTCTATCTGTCGATGAGGATAAAATCCAATCGTTCTTGGCAGAAAAAGAGGATTTGAAGGTTTACGAACATGCTTTACACGACATTAATCGTGAACGTCCGCATGTTTTATCTGCTAAGGAAGAAGCATTACTTGCACAAGCATATGAGGTAATGGATTCTTCATGCAACACATTTGGCATGCTAAATAACGCAGATTTAACATTCCCAACCATCAAAGATGAGAATGGGGAAGAGGTTGAAATTACGCATGGCCGTTATATTCGCTTCCTCGAAAGCTCGGACCGACGAGTTAGAGAAGAAGCCTTCAAAGCGGTGTATGACACATATGGTGATTTTAAAAACACTTTTGGAAGTACGTTGAGTGGAACAGTTAAAAAGGATAATTTTAATGCTCGTGTTCGCAATTATTCGTCAGCACGTGAAGCTGCCTTAAGTAGCAACAATATTCCAGAGACCGTTTATGATAATCTTGTAAATACAATCAATGATAATCTTCCACTTTTACATCGTTATATCGATCTTCGCAAAAAAGCATTAGGTGTGGATGAGCTCCATATGTATGATCTTTATACACCACTTGTGAAGAATGTAAAAATGGAGGTTCCTTACGAAGAAGCAAAGGATTATATCCTTAAAGGGCTTGCTCCATTAGGCGAGGATTATTTAAATGTGTTAAAAGAAGGCTTTGAAAATCGTTGGGTGGATATTCATGAGAATAAAGGAAAACGAAGTGGAGCTTATTCATCAGGAACCTACGGTACAAATCCATATATCCTGATGAACTGGCAGGACAATGTAAACAATCTATTTACATTAGCGCATGAATTCGGTCACTCCGTTCATAGTTACTATACAAGAAATAACCAGCCGTACACGTATGGAAACTATTCCATCTTTGTTGCAGAAGTAGCATCTACTTGTAATGAAGCACTTTTAGGCGATTATTTATTAAAAACAATTGATGATGACCAAAAGAGACTCTATCTCCTAAATCATCAGCTTGAAGGCTTTAGAGGAACTGTATTCCGTCAAACGATGTTTGCAGAATTTGAACATATGATTCATATGAAAGCTCAAGAAGGTGTAGCACTAACTCCTGATTTGTTTACTGAAATGTATTATGATCTTAATAAAAAATATTTTGGTACCAATATTGTTGTGGATGAGGAAATTGGCTTGGAATGGTCTCGAATTCCACATTTCTATTACAATTACTATGTATATCAATATGCAACTGGATTTAGTGCGGCAACAGCTTTGAGTAAGCAGATTTTAGATGAAGGTAAGCCAGCTGTTGATCGGTACATCAACAATTTCCTAAAAGCAGGAAGCTCTAATTATCCAATTGAGGTCCTAAAAAATGCAGGTGTAGACATGAATTCTGCGGAACCAATTAAAGAGGCGTGCAAAGTATTTGAAGCTACATTAACTGAAATGGAAAAGTTATTAGAGAAAAAATAAAAAAGGGGGCAGTCCAAGTTGGATGCCCCTTTTAGTAATTCTATGGACGAAAACCCCTGAATCGATTTCGGTGATTATAAATAACAAGTGTCACAAGTAACGAAAGAAATAAAAGGGGGGTTGTGATGTATAGAGGAATTAATTTCATTAATCCCAATATATTTAGTCCAAAGGTGATGATGATCATGAAAGTCCCGATTATCAGCCCGATTCTCCTCATCCTTACGACCTCCATACAAAATGTCTCGAAATAACAGGCGGCAGTATCCATCGATTTGCATTCATTATTACACTATACTTTATATCTATGTCCAAGCATGTGATTTAAGAATAGGATTTTGACAACTTTGTGAAATAATGTACATATAGTTGAAAATGGTTATCAACCTTTGCTATTATTTAATCAAGAAGTAATCACACAAACAACACCCCTTTGTTTGAAGTGAAATTTCTCCCATCCCCTTTATTGAAATAGAAAAACGACTTGGATCAAATAGGATCCAAGTCGTTTTTGTTAGTCTAGATATCTCCAAAAGGTACCGTATTTAACGGGAACTTGTTGCACTTTTTGCTTTAATAAAAGCTTCTTCATTTCACGATCGACTTCCGGTATAGGCAAATCGTACAAAACCGAAATTTCTTTTGAGGCAACAAATTTAAAGTATTTTAAGAAATCCTCTAATGGTGGAGGGGTAGTTGGCTCAATTTTTTCCCCAAGCATATCGTAAATAATTTGAACATACATTTCATATGGATAGCAGCCTGTAATTTTTAGCCCTTCCTCCTCAATATTCTCATTGAAAAAGACAAGTGTTGGAATTTCATCTACTTCCATTTCAGATGTGATCTTTAAATCACACTGGAATGCTTTAGCAGCGCTTGCTGAATGAAGATCATTTAAAAATTCATTTACATCAAGACCAACCTCTTCTGCACACGAAAGCAATACATCTGTATCTGAAATATCACGTTTTTCAAGAAAAAGATTTTCCTGAAGATTTCGTAAAAAACGGATTCCTGCTTTTTTTCCTTGTAGCTCTGCAGCTTTAATCGCGATTGATACTGAATGTGGAGCGGAAATTGGATTTTCAAGCCACAGGCTGCCATCGCAAGACATTCCCGATCTACTAGCAGTGCGTTCCCATACTTGGGCCATGTCAGCAGGCTTTTTCTTCTTTTGAATGTTCAAGGAAGCAAGGCGGCCGCTTAAAATATGGCGAATCGTAAAATACTTTCCATATTCAATTGTTAGCTTTTTTAAAATGGGTTCCAATGCCCAACAATCGGGACATAATGGGTCAATAAACATATAGATTTCCAACGGACGATTACTAGATGAATGATTGAATCCCATATTTTCGGTTTGTTTCAAGACCTTACCCCTTTCTACTCGTAAGGAGTGATTTCATAAGTTTGGGCATTTTGTATTAGCCGCCTACTAAATTCTCTTTTTCCTTTATTAAAGATCTTATTGTACTAACATTTTATCAATGGACGAGATTTAACTCAAATAAAGCGCACTTTTAAGGAAATGAAATTTATGGAATCTCATTATTGTGAGGGTTGAAATGAAAAACTCTCCCAGTTTGCCAAGGAGAGAATGAGTTATCCAATATAGGTTTCTGTTACTTTTCTAACATAGTTTTGTGTTTCTTTAAAGGGGGGAATGCCGCCATATTTGTCAACGTTTCCTGGTCCAGCATTATAAGCTGCTAAAGCAAGTGAAACATTTCCATCATAGCGGTCTAGCATATTCCGCAGGTATTTTGTGCCAGCTTCAATATTTTGAGCTGGATCTGTTATATTCGTCACGCCCAATCCTCGTGCCGTTGCAGGCATTAACTGCATTAAGCCAGTTGCTCCGGCATGACTTTTCGCATTCGGATTAAAATTGGATTCATTCTTAATGACTGAGCTAATTAAACGTGCATCGACATTGTACTTTTGTGCAGCATTTTGAATTAAGTCATCAAAGCTTGAGGGCACAGACAAGGATTGATGATTCGAAATCGATAAAGGCAAATAATGCTTATTGGTATATAACGATGAAGGATTAACCTTCGAACGGATACTTTCACTTGGCATACTAGATGGATTAGACATCAGCTGTAACAGCATGTCCTTAAATACGGAGCCATCATCACTGGTCATCGGTGAATCATTGGTTGTAACTTTTCGTAATGCCTGCAGCTCCATTAATACTTTAAAATCTATTTTCAACTGTGTTCCTCTCCTAGTAGAAGTTGTTTTTTTCGGTCATAAAACCTGCGAATTTTATTGTCTGTTTTACGAACGGGTATTTTATAGTGATCGAGAAGTTCTTTAAATATCACTTTTCCGATTACTTCATCCATTACTTCATATTCTACCTCGAAGTCTTCGTGGTTTAAATAGTAACTCTTATCCAGTACAAGTAATCCATTTTTATATCCGACTTCAGCTCGTTTTGTTTTAAGAGACCCAAAGAAGGTAACATCGATTGGATTGATAGAAAGGGTTTTTAATATGAAAGAAACTTCACCATCAATGACAGGGCCACCCTCAAGCATTTGCTTGGCTTCTTCCACAGTTAAAACTTGGTGTGTTTCTAATAAACCACGTTCTGCGGGCTGTTTTAATGTGAGTGTGTAGGTGCCTTTCTTCTTGCGAATACGGAGGGCAGCACCCTGGTTTTTTAAAGAAAACGCGGCTGTATCAAAATAAAAATTCTCTTGGATGATTTTTTTGTCATCGTTGATTGAGAAAGCAGAAAGTAATTGATGATATTCATCTTCCTCTAGAATATTTTTAAATTCAATTTCAAGTTCTTGTGACATCAATTTCAACGTCCTTTATTTCAGTTTGTTATATTATATCATGTGATGTGTCTTTTTTAGGAATTGGTTAGCAGTTTCTTTAAAGAATCGTTGTAGATATGATAAAATAGGTGTGGATTTGGAAAAGAGAAAAAGGAGATTACTAATGCAGAAACGGATTGAAATTAGTCATATTAATAATTCTAACAACAGATTAGAGCTGAAAGCGGATCATACAGATTTTGACACGGCTGGATTGCAGGCTAGTGGTCAAATGTTGGTTGATTCTGACTCATTGGCATTTATTTACAAGCTTGAAAATGATCAGGAGTTTATATATGTGAGTTTGACATCAGATATCTGGCCATCACTGAAAAATGTTATTTCAGAAAAACAACAAGTTATTTTACTGCTTAAAGACAATGAATTAGAACTAACTGATATCATTCCTGAATTGGAATACCTTTTACAAAACATTGAAGGTAACACGAACTACGGCGATGAAATGGTTGCATTAGTTGAGAATACATTTTTATCCTAAGTCAAAGAACAATGGGGGTCTATTATGAGTAAGGACTGGGATCTTTTTTTGGCTCCATATAAGCAAGCGGTTGATGAGCTAAAAATAAAGTTTAAAGGAATGAGAGCACAATTCGAAATGCAGGGTACCCATTCCCCAATCGAATTTGTTACAGGGAGAGTTAAGCCAATCCCAAGTATTTTGGATAAAGCAAAGAAGAAAAACATTCCGCTTGATAAAATTGAGGAAGAAATGCAAGACATTGCCGGCTTGCGGATGATGTGTCAATTTGTAGATGATATTAAGCGGGTTGTCGAATTATTAAGGATGCGAAATGATTTAGAAATCATTGAAGAACGAAACTATATTACTCAAAAAAAAGAGAGCGGATATCGTTCTTATCATATCGTGATCAAGTATCCAGTCCAAACCATTAATGGTGAGAAGAAAATTTTAGTAGAAGTTCAGGTTCGTACGCTTGCAATGAATTTTTGGGCAACGATTGAACATTCTTTAAACTACAAATATAAGGGTAGTTTTCCTGAAGAAATCGAGAATCGCCTCCAACGTGCTGCCGAGGCTGCCTTTCTTCTTGATGAGGAAATGTCCATAATACGAGGCGAAATCCAAGAAGCACAAGCTATTTTTTCACGAAAAACGGAAAGTAAGGAATCGGATAAAACTTAATAGATAGGGTGTACAATATGAAATTTGCTGTGACTTCGAGAGGTGACTCGAACTCGAATACATTAATGCAAAAAATAAGAACATACTTAATGGACTTCGGGCTCACATATGACGAAGATCAACCGGACATTGTCGTTACTGTCGGAGGAGATGGTACACTGCTATATGCCTTTCATCGGTACCGCAGCCGATTAGATAAAACAGCATTTGTAGGTATTCACACCGGGCATCTCGGGTTTTATGCAGACTGGGTTCCGGAAGAAATAGAGAAACTTGTAATCGCTATTGCTAAAACGCCATATCAGGTGGTTGAATACCCATTGCTCGAGGTATATATTCGTTATATCAATGGTGGGCGAGAATCAAGATATCTTGCTTTAAATGAATGTACGGTAAAAAGTGTAGAGGGCTCACTTGTGATGGACCTTGAAATTAAGGGGCAGCTTTTTGAAACATTCCGTGGAGATGGGTTATGTATTTCAACTCCCTCAGGAAGCACTGCATACAACAAAGCTCTTGGTGGTGCCATTTTACATCCATCGATTGAAGCAATTCAGGTAGCGGAAATGGCTTCGATTAATAATCGGGTATTTCGAACAGTCGGTTCACCTTTAATTTTACCAAACCATCATACAATTTTAATGAAGCCAGTGAATGATGTTGACTTTCACATTACGATTGACCATTTAACGCTTTTACACAAGGACGTGAAATCCATTCAATGTCGTGTGGCACCTGAAAAAGTGCGATTCGCCCGATTCCGCCCCTTTCCGTTTTGGAAAAGGGTACGAGATTCGTTTATTTCGGACTGATGAAGGGGTAGATGCTAGTGGCGGCTTTTACATTAGAATGGAAAATATCATCACAAGATACAGGAAAATTAGTTAGAGAGTTTATAAAAGAGCAGAACATCTCAAAAACGGCTCTTACTGATATAAAATTCGCAGGTGGCGGGATTTTTGTAAATAAAGACCCTGTTACGGTTCGCCACCGCTTAAACGAAGATGAAGTTTTAAAAGTGGTATTCCCGCATGAGAAACCGAGTTTAGAGCTAAAGCCCGAAAATCTGCCTATACAGATTGTATATGAGGATCCATTTATGTTGGTTGTGAACAAGCCTGCAAACCAACAATCAATCCCATCGCGCGAAAGCCGGACTGGTAGTCTCGCGAATGCACTTTTGCATTATTATCAATCTACTGGTCTTAATGCAACGGTTCATTTAGTTAATCGACTTGATCGGGATACCTCTGGATTATTACTAGTAGCAAAGCATCGTCACATCCATCATCTGTTATCCGAGCAGCAAAAAGCTGGAAGTTTGAAGAGGACGTACGAGGCCATCGTGCATGGTGTGCTAGGGGAGGATTCTGGGACCATTGATGCCCCAATTGGGAGGAAGGACGATAGTATTATCGAGCGCCAAGTTCGAGAAGGCGGTCAAAGGGCGGTGACCCATTTTCGTGTTATTCAGAAACATAGTGATTGTACACATGTGCAGCTTCAGCTAGAGACTGGGAGAACCCACCAAATTCGAGTCCATCTTTCTTATATCGGTCATCCAATTGTCGGGGATGATTTGTATGGGGGCATGGTTGGAGAGATAAAAAGACAAGCACTCCATTGCTGTGAGCTTAAATTTTTGCACCCAATGGATAAAAAAGAGGTAGTTTTCTATGCGGAGCTGCCGGATGATATGAAAGAGCTGTTGGAAAAAGCGACCTTTTGAGGTCGCTTTTGTGTTGACGGAATGTTTTTTTATTTATTGCAGGTAGTGAGAAATATTGTTCAATTATTCGGATAACGCAATTAACCGAAATAAAGCGCAATTATCGAGATTATAGCGCAATTAACCGGAATAAAGCGCAATTATCGAAAATATAACGCAATTAGCCGGAGTATAGCGCAAATGTCATCGATTAAAAAGCAAAACCACTACCCAAACTACCGAAACTTCTCTTCCACAATTGGCATTGACGAAGGCACTGATACTGTCTCCATCTCTGGATACCTTAGAGCCGTCAATTTACCGCCGAACACACAACCGGTATCGATATTTAGCGTATAATTTACCCATCTTGGCTCCTTCACTGGCGTGTGGCCATAGACAATCCACGGAGAGCCCTTATAATACTTAGCCCAATCTCGTCGTTCTGGCGTACCATCTGGATTATTCTTGCCCGTAATATCCCCATACAACACAAAGGTTTTCACCTTTTTATCATTCCGGCCAATATAATCCTCACGAATTCCTGCATGGGCAATGACAAGTTTCCCATCATCCAATCTCTCATATAGCGGAGCAGCCTCATACAATTTAATGAACTGATTACGAATTGATTCTTGTTTCTTTTTATCAATGGACTCAAATTCGGCCACAGTTGTTTCCAAGCCATGTGTCGTTTGGACCTTGTTCCCTTGAAAAAATCGATAAAGCTTATTACAGTGATTACCAGGAACATAATAGGCCTGTTTCTCCTGAACAACCAACTTAAACACAGTTTCAATTACCTTCAATGACTCTGGACCGCGATCTGTTAAGTCCCCAACAAATGCTAAGATACGGTCATGATGTATGGGAATCCCGCTCTTCCAGGAATAACCTAAGTTCGTTGTTAATTCTATAAACTCCTGATAGCACCCATGAATGTCACCGATTACATCTATTTTCATAATAAAGCACCTCTACACAAAAAAATCACGTCACTCCCCTATTATAGGGAAAACAACGTGATTTTATTTCTTATTTAATCGAACATGAATTTCTTCGTTCTTGAACGAACATTCAGGACAATCCCGATAGCGAGCATATAGGTGGCAAGGGAACTTCCTCCATAGCTAATGAACGGCAATGGAAGCCCTGTAATCGGTAAGATACCAACTGTCATTCCAACATTTTGGAATACCTGAAAGGTAATCATTCCGATAACACCGGCACATAAGTAACTGCCGTAGGGGTCGTGACTTTCTAGGGCAATATGAATCATTCGATAGATTAATAAGAAAAATAAGGAAATAATAATACTTGTACCAATGAAACCAAATTGCTCGGCAACTACGGCAAAGATAAAATCGGTATGACCCTCAGGAATCGTAACCTCAGATTCCTGGAACCCTTTACCTTGCAATTGTCCAGACCCAATTGCTAGCAAGGAGCGAACTAATTGGTGCCCCTCATTACCTGCAGTTTCGTAAGGAGCTAACCAGCCATAGAATCTGTTCATTTGGTACTGATCTGTAATAACATATTTAAAGAAAAAATCAGGAAAATAAAAGTATAGAAATACACCTAAGGAGACTATAAAAATCGCTGTAAAAACAACGGAAAAAATAATTCTCCATTTAATACCTGCAACAAGAATCATTGTTGCGATGATTGACATAAAGACCATGGTCATTCCCATATCTGGCTGTAACACTAAAAATCCAATCGGCGGAGCAGCCGCAAGCATAATTTTTCCGATAAGTAGAAGATCATCTTTTACATTATTTATTGGATACTTTTCTCGGTGATCTGCAATAATTTTACTTAACACAATGATGAAAATTATCTTCATTAATTCTGATGGTTGGAAACTTCCTAAACCTGGAAAACGGTACCAAGCGGTTGCCCCTTTTATATTCTCGGCAAAGGGTACAGGAAAAAAATATTTCTCGATAAAAAGACCCGATAATAAAAATAACCCGAAGCCATATAAATACCAGGAAATCATTTTAAAACGGTCAAAATCGATAACCATTGTTCCGATGATCGCAACAATTCCAATCACATACCACTGAAGTTGTTGGGCTGCGAAATTGATGTTTTTAAGCTTATCTGGTAAAAAGGGCTGTGCACTTTGAATAGCGATGGCACTAACGATGGCCATAAGAAATAAAATAAACAACAATGTATAATCTATTTTTTGTGGAGTATTTTCTTTATTCATGGATCAAAAAATCCTTTCTAATCAAGCACGAGTTTTATATCATAGAAAACAGGGTATTATTCAATATCAAATTATTTATAAAGAGCCAATTCTATCTTAGCTTATTTTTGGTTGATTGCAAATCATTACATCGTGCAAACTAAAAAATTAATAATATACAAATTGCTACTAAAAGTAAATGGTCGTATGTTACATTTTATGAATTGTATGTTAAAATTTTTATTTTCGATTATTTAGAAGGGGGGAGAAAGAATATGTTGCAACAAGAGATAAATGAAAAAGAGCAGCAGCAGTTAGAAACTGAACAATTACTGACAGCTCTGGAAAATGAGAATATTGACCAGTTCCGGACTATATTTTTAGATATACATCCATATGAAAGATCAAAATTCTATGCAAAATTGCCAAAAGACGCTAGAATGCACGTATATCGTTTTTTGTCTCCGGCTGAAATGGCAGAGGTTTTTGAAAACCTTGAGATCGATGAGAATGAATATGAAGAGCTTTTATCTGAGATGGACCCAACCTTTGTCGCGGATATGCTTTCACAGATGTATGCAGACGATGCTGTTGACGTATTGAATGAATTAGGTAAAGAGCAGGTCGCAAGTTATTTGACCATTATGGATGATGAAGCAGCAGGTGAAATTAAACAGCTTCTTCATTATGAGGAATATACAGCCGGTAGTATTATGACTACCGAATTTATTGCAATACACGCCAATCAAACTGTGAAATCAGCTATGTACATCTTAAAAAAGGAAGCTCCACGTGCTGAAACAATTTATTACGTGTATGTAATAAATGAAGAGAAACGACTTGTTGGTGTCATTTCAATTCGTGATTTGCTCATAAGTGATGACGATACAATGATCCATGAAATTATGAATGACCGTGTTGTATCTGTGTCTGTTAGCGAAGATCAAGAAGAGGTCGCCCGGAGGATGAAGGATTATAATTTCTTAGCAGTTCCGGTTATCGATTTTCAAAATCACTTATTAGGGATCATAACCGTAGATGACATTATTGATGTTATGGATGAAGAGGCATCTGATGATTATTCCAAGCTTGCGGGGATTTCAGATGTGGATTCTACTGATAATAATATTTTTACATCGGCTAAAAAAAGATTGCCGTGGCTTATTATTTTGTCTTTCCTTGGAATGCTGACCGCAAGCTTAATTGGGCGATTTGAAGCGACTTTAGATCAGGTTGCAATTTTAGCCGTTTTTATTCCGTTAATTGCGGGTATGGCTGGGAATACTGGAACACAAGCATTGGCTGTTGCTGTTCGTCGAATTGCGATTGGTGAGGATGAGGAAGAAAATAAATGGCTATTAATCCTTAGAGAGGCCGGGACTGGTGTAATAACTGGGGCCGTATGTGGAACGGTAATAATGTTCGTAGTTTATTTTTGGAAAGGTGATTTCTTTCTAGGATTATTAGTTGGGTTTTCAATTTTAATCACATTGATTGTGGCAACTCTTGCTGGTGCACTTGTACCGTTGCTTATGCATCGATTAAAGGTAGACCCTGCGGTGGCATCGGGACCTTTTATCACCACAATTAATGACATTATAAGTATTTTAATTTATTTTGGATTAGCAACCTTTTTTATGGGTTATTTGGTTTGATAATTTAAAAATATCTTTTAAGGGGGTAAAACATGGAACATGGCGCTTCATTAACATCGTTAGTAATTGTGATGGTGGTGGCTTTTTTGACACCACTGTTATTACATAGGTTTAAACTTCGCGTTATTCCTGTCGTTGTAGCAGAAATTATCATGGGGATTATTATCGGAAAAAGCGGGTTCGACGTGGTTGAACCTGATATGTGGCTTGAAACCCTTTCAACTTTAGGATTTATCTTTTTAATGTTTTTAAGTGGGGTTGAAATTGACTTTAAAGCTTTTGCAGGTGGAAAAAAGGGACAAAAGCTACCTAGTGGTAAAAAAGCTCCTAGTACTTTCCTTGTTTCAATTGTTGTTTTTGCAGGAATTTTTATTTTATCGCTTCTGTTATCATATATATTTGTGTGGACAGGGTTTACTGATAATGCCTTTCTAATGACATTGATCATTTCTACGATTTCTTTAGGGGTTGTCGTGCCAACCCTTAAGGATGCCCAAATTATGAAAACGAATATTGGTCAGATTATTTTACTTGTTGCAGTAGTAGCTGACCTTGTGACGATGATTTTACTTGCTGTTTTTGCTTCCATTTATGGAGGCGGGGAAAGCAATATGTGGCTCCTGTTAATCTTATTTGGTGCAGGGGTACTCCTATATTTAGTAGGAAAGAGGTTTCAGAATCGTTCCTTTCTTGAAACAATGTCAAAGGGAACCGTTCAAATTGGAACAAGGGCAATTTTTGCATTAATCATGATCCTAGTTGCTCTTTCAGAAACAATTGGTGCAGAGAATATTTTAGGGGCGTTTTTAGCCGGTGTTTTAGTATCATTATTATCACCAAATCATGAAATGGTGCAGCAGCTTGATTCATTTGGTTATGGATTTTTAATTCCGATCTTTTTTGTAATGATTGGGGTTGAGCTCGATCTATGGGCGCTTTTCCAAGATCCAAAAATCTTATTGCTCATCCCATTATTATTTATTGCTTTAGCGATTTCAAAAATGCTTCCAATCCTATATATTAAGCGCTGGTATGATTGGCGAACCACGATTGGAGCCGGAGCCTTATTAACTTCAACATTATCTCTTGTCATTGCAGCAGCAACTGTTGGGGAGAAAATGGGAATCATTGATGATAGAATGTCGGGTGCATTAATCTTAGTTGCGGTTATTGCCAGTATTGTTTCACCAATTGGGTTTAAAAAGCTTTTTCCAAAGCAGTTGGACGAAGAGCCTGTTATTCGCGTCGCCTTTATTGGTGCAAACCAAATGTCATTACCTGTGATTCGAGAGTTGAACTCCAAACTGTATGATACGACGATTTATCATACGACGCAGGATAAAATTGATAAAAAACATTCTGATTCAGTGTTTGATATTGTCGGGCTCGAAGATTATTCAATCGAAAGTCTTCAAAGTTCGAATGTGTTTGATGTGGATATTCTAGTTATTACAACCGGGTCTGATGAACAAAATGCTGAAATTGCAAGATTCGCGAAGGAAAGTGGTGTTGATCGTGTTATCGCACGGATTGAATCGGGTGAACTTGGCGAGGAACTCAAGGAACAAAATATTGATGTATTTTCGTTATTAATGTCTACCAATACATTACTTCGTGCGCTAATTGAGGCACCAGGTATTATGACGATCCTGACAAATCAGGAAAATTCCTTGTATCAGATTGAAATGAACAATGGTCTTTATGATGGAACTATGCTTCGGAATTTCCCGTTTACTGGAGATGTCATCTTTGTTCGAATCTTTAGAGGCAAAGATTCTATTGTTCCACATGGGGATACAGAGCTTCTGCTAGGTGACCGATTAATTGTGACCGGCTCTAGGGAGTATGTGGATGAGTTGAAGGTGGATTTAGAATTCTAAAAGTAAGAGGGCGAACCAATTAAATGGTCGCCCTCATTTGTTTAGCCAACAATATTATATCCTGAATCCACGTAAATCACTTCGCCAGTCACTCCGCGTGAAAGATTGCTTAGCATGGCTACGGACATGTTACCAACATCTTCTTTTGTGACATTTCGCTTAAGTGGTGCTTTTTCTTCAATCATTTTCATAATGTCATTGAAGCCTGGTACACCCTTGGCAGCTAATGTACGGATTGGACCAGCTGAAATCGCATTGATTCTAACACCATCTTTTCCAAGGTCAAATGTAAGGTATCTGACACATGCTTCAAGCGATGCTTTCGCGATTCCCATTACATTGTAACCAGGAAGAGCTCTCACAGCACCTAGGTAAGACATTGTGATGATAGAAGCATCATCTGCTAAATATGGACGAGCTGCTTTTGCTGCAGCAACTAATGAATAGGCACTTGTATCCTGTGCGAATGCATATCCATCTCTAGATGTATCGATAAAATCACCTTTTAGGTCATCTGCATTGGCGAATGCAACAGAGTGTACCAATCCGTGAATAGTACCTACTTTTTCACCGATTTCAGTAAATGCTTGTGAGATGCTTTCGTCGCTATTCACATCACATCTAACTATCATTTCAGCCGGGTAGTTGTATTTCTCTAATAGTTTTTCAAGCTTTTCGCGTGAACGATCTAGACGATAAGTATAGATAACTTTTGCTCCAGCTTTATATAGTGATTCAGCAACCCCCCACGCAATACTTCTTTCATTGGCTACGCCCATAACAACAATATTTTTTCCATCTAATTGAATTAAATCTTCCATTGTTACCTCCATGACTGCATCAATAATTAATTCTTCTCTATTTATTATACCTGGTTTTAGTATCTGATGCTAATTAAATCAATTTTATTTTAACCCAAGAGGGTTTCCGCGGCAACTTGCATAGATAATAAAATTTTTAGTGGCCAGAATGATTTTGATCATGGTCGATTTTTTGACAGGGAAATTAGCCATTATGAGACTGAAGTCTGGAAGAATTTAAATTAGAACTGGATGACCTTATCAAAAGATGTGCAATTGCCACAACATCTTCACCTGATTTGTTGGAACATATAGCTAGGGAAGCCCATCATCTGTGGAGAAACTTAGAAGACGGAATTATTACTTGATTGAGCTTACCATGGAAAACAATGCATTTCCCTTAACTTTAATTTCGGGCAGAGCCAACTTTCAATTAAGAAAGTTGGCTATACTTCTTTTTTATGGAGATGAAAGGTGCAAGTAGTGAAGATGATTTGATACAATGAAATCATTGAAATGTTAATATGGCTTATAGCGAATTGGCTTGGAATATTCCCTTTTCATAACTACCCAGAGAGTTGGAACCTTTTGTTAAAAGTAACTTCGAATTAGTAAAGAATTAGATATCTATGAGTAAATTAAAAAGTAGGGGGCTTGTCCATTGTAAAATTCCCTTTTTATCAAAATTTTAAAAACTGATAATAAAGGGGTAGAATAATGTTTGGTTAACCTTTGCCTTGTTTGTAATATCTACAATAGTTATGCAAGGAATTGTAGACGAAACGCCTTTCCGGGTTAAAAATGAGAAGCAGAGTACAGGAGAAGCTTTAAAAGAAGGCTGGCATACAATTTGGAAAAATCCTATCTTTCGCAGTATACATGTCATCTTTTTTATTGAAGCTATTGCAAATGTAGTATGGGTGGCAGCTATTCTTTATGGATTTGTAAATGAAGTGCTACATGTTACAGAAGCATGGTGGAGCTATATTAATACCGCATTCTTTCTTGGATTGATATTTGGTGGAGTAATCAGTTCGAGGTTTTCGGTGAAAGTTGAAAAGAATATGAGAAAGATTTTGATATACTCTTCATTTTTGTGCTTCACTAGTAACCTTATTGTTTGGATTAAATTCAATTGCTTGGATGGCCTTAATACTGGTTGTTCTAAGTGGATTTCAAAGGGGCTGGCTGCAATAAAGACTAAAGTTAATTATCCGTTTATCTATTTTTTGATGGAACCTAATGTCGTGTTCGTATATAAAATGAAAACAAATCATTATTTAACTGTTTCGGATTGGATTGAAAGTGGGGAGTTGCAAACGTTTGAATTAAATCATGAAGATGAGTTTGAGACATTTACCCATGAAAATAGCGCTCCACTTGAAGGAAAAGGTTATCTTATGCAGCAAAGCGATATGACCCTCATGGTCGAAAAAATTAATAAATACATACAAAAATATCGCCAATTACATACTTTTTCAGCAGGCTTTGATGAGGCAGGTTATAAAACTAGTACGGTACATCTTGTTTCCTCGGAATCAGCAGCAGGAATCTTAAGAGTTGGACTTGAAAGACCCAAGGTTGTGATTGGATTTCCTGACTCCCTTTCGATTGGACCATTGTGGAAGTTAGATGAAAAAGTGGGACAAACGTTTCGAAATGAATGGTTATATGAACATATCAATTATGAAGGGGATGATTATGAATATGAAAATAAATTTGCCAATGCATTGCGCGAGATAGAAGATATTCCCGGGCAAAATCCTATATACATTTGGTATGGCAATAATGCCGATGAACAAATTGGGCTGAGGTTCCTTCTATATTTATTGCGGAATAAAACAAATGTTATTTATCTTATCAACTCCACCGAACTATATGAAAGATATATAGCGCCTAACTTGAATGGTCAAACGGTACTCCATACAGGACACATCGAACCTGAAGATTTAAGATGGCTTTACGAAAAAAACAGCAAGTCCCAATCTTTATCTGATCAGGATATAAATCAATATCATAAGGAATGGATATCCTTGTCACAATCGAAGGAAGTCCTGCGTCTATGGAGGGACCATGAAATAGCAGAAGTTAATGAAAATAACTATGATCCACTGATCATAAAAACCATTGAAATGTTGCATCATGGGCAGGAAAGTAAGGACTTTATCAAGGCGGGAATGGTGATTGGAGAAATCCTTTCAGGGACGAACGAATCGATCAATGCTTTCTTTTTAGAGTATAGAATTCGGCATTTAATTTATAGTGGGGTCCTTGAGTTAAAAGGAATACCAAAATCGATGAGGCACTACGGTGTTAAACTGCGGTAAGGATATGAAAGGCCCCATGAAACCTCGTTCTCTTGTAAACCTCCTTTTACTTCAATAAGGATATTTTCTAAAAGATTGTTGCTTTTCAACAGATATGAATAATAAAGATAATTGACAGAAAATTGAATAATGTTATTATAAAATTAAACAGATATGGTCAATAATGGGGGCTTCACTTGGGTTTAATTCAAAAATTAACTGGAAGTAAGGTCAATAGAAATTTCCACATCTACTTAATCTTAATGTTAGTTATTTATACTGCTTATGTATTATTAATGAACTATAGAATAAAAATGTCTGATGTCTGGATGGCAAAAGCAGACACATTAACTCCAGAAAATATAGAAAGTATTATGCAATATGGAAAATGGTCAGAGAGAATTGAAATCTCTTCAATAATTTTGTTTGTTGTTATGGGTATACTTTCTATTATCACCAACAAATTATGGGTGTTTTTCAAATACAATCTTATACTGGTAATCAGTATTTTGATGTTTAGTTTTGTGTTCTACTTTATTACAACTTTAACTATTTTCAATTTACTGTTACCTTTAATGAATTTATCTTCCTACTTTTCAATTTTACTTGTATATGTATTGTTAGCAAAAATATTGAAATTCAGAAGGGATAAAAAAATAATGCTTTTTAGTAGATTATGAGACCGTTTGATTAGCGGTCTTTTTTACGTTCATCTAAAGTAATGGTGATGGCTAGTTTAAAAAAGACTATTTCCAATTGTGGAGTTATTTGTTATTATTAGTGTAATATTACACTAATAATGAATTAACTTGTGGTTATTATGGGGGAGTCGGCATTGTATAAAGGTCATTATGTTATTTGGATTTTAATAATTATTGCTACGACATTTGGTATATACGGGCAATCACTTGCCTATTTTTTGGAAAACATAACTAATACCAATAATGCTGTGTATTACTTAACCGCGTTTACGGTTAGTAGTATCCTCATTTACTTCGTTACCCCTTTAATAGCATATTTGATGATCAAGTTTGAAAAAATGGATGATAAATTTATTCCTTTCTACATATTAATTTTTGGCATGTTAGGGATATTTGTATCTCTATGGTCAGTATTTGTCTGTGTAATGTGGTGGGGCTAGATTTCAAAAAAGCTTGAATGTAGAGAAGGGAAGGAATATGAGAAATAGAGGCTCGGATGTAATAATTGAAAATGGTAAGGTTGGATTAATTCAGAGGATTAGGCATGGTTCAGCATATTATGTTTTTCCTGGTGGAGGTGTCGAGAATGGGGAAACCCCAGAAGACGCAGCAAAAAGAGAAGCGTTTGATTATTACACTACTAAAGATAGCCAGCCCATTCATTCTTTTAATTTTTTAGGATATAGAAAGTAGGTAAATTAATGATTCCGTTAGTATATGACCAAATTAATCAATGGGGTAAAGACGATGAATTCTTTTTAGCTCTATTAAAAAAAATAGCTGATTTGGGCTGTGGAACAGGCAGATTGACTTCTCATTTTGCGAAAGTGGGCTATCGTATTACAGCTATCGACCCGAATGTAGAAGCAATTGAATATGCGAAAAATAAAGAGTATCCTGGCGACTTGACTTGGCTTGTAGGCGATAGTTCAAATTTACATACAAATACGTTTGATACTATTATAATGACCGCAAATGTTGCACAAGTATTCCTTACAGATAAAAGTTGGCAATCTGTCATTTCTGACGCATATCTAGCATTAAAACCAGGAGGATATTTTATTTTTGATACACGCAACCCATTAGCAAGAGTGCGGGAACAATGGGAAAAAGATATGACGCCTGATATTGCTAAAAATCAGAAGACTGGTGAGCTACTTGAAATTTGGACAGAATACGAGGGGTTTGTAGAAGGTATTTACACGTTTTATGAAACTGTGAAAAATACAGATACAAACGAAACAATAATTCATGAAAAAATGCAATTAAAATTCCGAACACAGGAAGAATTCTATGAGTCATTGCAACAAGCAGGATTTTCGAATATCCAAGTGTATGGGGATTGGGAGTTTAAACATGCAGCTGAAGACACCAAATCTTTTATTTTCTGCTGCGAAAAATAAGGGGTCTTTGGCGAAAAATCTTTTCTTGAATACGAGAGATTTTATTTAGTAAAGAGGAGTAAGCAAAAAAGAAGTGACTTAAACGCCACTCCTGAGTTGCTAGTTTTTCCTTGGAATCTTAAAACCATTTTCTATTTTTTCAAAACCTATCTTAGGATAGTATTCCATTGCAATAGGGGAAGACAAAAGAAGTAAAGCAACTTCTCCTCCGATATGTTCTTGTAGTAATCTTACGAGTTCTTTACCTATGCCGTTATTTTGATAATTCTTATTAACTGCTAAATCGGATAGATAACAACAATAACTATAATCGGTAATAGCTCTAGCAACACCAATTAGTTGGCCATTATCCCAAGCGGTAATCAGAGGATTAGAATTTTCAATCATTCGTTGAAGTCGCTTCAAATCATCAGTCGGTCTTTTTATTCCAGATGTTTTGAATACATTTGAGAGTTCTTCCGCTTTAATTGGTTCATTAACTTTATAAGAAATTTGAGTAATAGTTTCCATTTGTCTCTCCTTCAGTGTGCAAAAGATATAAGTTGAGAATGTAAAAAATACTTTAAAATAACAAAGTGTATATAAATAAAAGGATCCAATCGCCATACTAGATAGTAGAACGATAGTTATGTAATTTTTTTGTACATCACGATATGTGGACCAATTGGCGGATAATCAAAAACTTCACCATGTGCTTTAAAACCTAACTTACTATAATATTCTTGTACATTTGTTCTGCCTTTACACCATAAAAAGTAAATCCCCCGTTCTTTGATAATATTTTCTGCGTAGGTAACAACTGCTCTTCCTGCTCCCAACTTCCGAAATTCTTCAAGGGTTGCCATTTGCCTTAAACGATACTGACTTTCAATAGGGAAATCAGGATTTCTATCTCGAATAAAGGATGCAACGCTTATTAGGACTTCTTGATAAAATGCACCAATATGAAATGCATATTCCCCCTGGTCTGTATCATGCTTGGATTCATCAATTGATTGATTTGGACGTAAAACAGTTTGTCTTAAATGATAGGTCATTTCTGGTTCGATGGTTTTTACCTCTAACATAGTTTCTCTCTCCGATCCTGTAAAAATCATTTTATTAAAAGGTGAATTTCCTCTAAATGGAAAATATCGCAGGTTAAATATATTTTTGTTAAAATTTTATAAAAATACTGTAACATTATCAAGAGGTAAACGTGTAAATAGTGTAAGGATAAAGAGGGGGGTCAGATGCTAAATCAATTAAAATTATCAAATTTATATAAACAGTATGCAAAGCCTCTTTATTTTTACCTTTTAAAATTAAGTGGATCGGCACAGCTTGCAGAGGATTTAACGCAAGAAACCTTCGTTCGTGCAACTATATCTTTACATAAATATGATGGGGAAGAAGCACGTGCTTGGCTGTTTAAGGTAGCACGGAACGCATATTTGGATGAATGGCGAAAGCAAAATCGACGGAAGTCTATTCCTTTTTTATCCATTCTCTCATCGAAAGAAGAAATGGTTAGTCCGTATGGGATACCGGAAGAAACTCTATTAAAGCAAGAACAACATAAGCAGCTTGAGGATTTGTTATCCTTTTTGCCCGAACAATATAGGTCAATCCTTTATTTACGTGAGTTTGAGGAATTTAGTTATCAAGAAATAATGGAAGCATTACAACTTACAGAAGAACAAGTGAAAATAACACTTTATCGAGCAAGAAAGCGTTTGTCGTTTCTTGCTAAAAAGAAAGGGTGGGAATATGACAGAGTGGAATAAGGATTTAGAAAAACGAATATTAAAAAAGTCAAGGTTCACCTTAGCGTTCCGGATTATCCGTATATTGCTAGTGGTATTGTTCATATATGCTATCTATATGATATTTGTAAATATAATTGCTGATAAAATGGATGTGGGAAAGGAAGCTATGTATTATTCAAGTCTTGCACTTGAGTGGACTGTTCCAAATGTACGTGGGGACTTCGATATTAAGGAAGAGGAAATGACTTCATTCGGTACAAAGCGATTGTCCTATAATTTACTTAAAAAGGTAGGGATTAAGGACCTTGTTATCGGTGAGGCAGAAGTAACAAAGCGTCTATCCAGTCATTATTCCAATATTACCTATTCACATCCCGGTCTACAACAATTAAGTGAATTTTCCTTTTCTCTCCCTGAAGACCCACGTACAAATAGGAAGCTAGACGCTAATACATCACCTCATGTGTGGGGATCATTAGAGATGCTACCTGAAGGCACAGTTGGAGAGTTAGCATTTTCCACTGATAGTTTTATGGAATCAGAAAAACTAATTGCGAATTTACGGGAATTTGATATTCATATTTTGTGGATGCCCTTATACACAGGGGAATTTGTAAATTTCGAGCCATACGGTTGGAGCGGTAGTAATAATTTGATTATGGTTTCAGATGTAATTGGGTTAACAGGTGGAATTGATCATGACGAAAATTTTCATCAAACGCTAAGGATAAACAGGTTAGATGAAAGTTCAGTAAAGGAAAGTAAACAGTTAATGTTAGATAACATGGAAGAACTCCTAGGGAAGACAGAAAGTTATTATGAGCGGTTCCTGGGTCTTGGGCATTTAAAGGAAAAATATCAATATTTACAAGAGGAAGGTTTTACCGTATATGGTGCTGTTGTAACAGGTCCTGTTAAAGAATTATTAAAACTAAAAGAGGCATCATTTATTCAAGGGGAACAATTAGGTGAAGTAGAACTATGGAATTGGGAGCCTACTGATCAATCAGAATTTATGGATTAAAGGATAGGTTGAAATATGTAATGACCCAACAGAGCTAGATAGATTAATAGTTTGTTATAAGATCGAAAGGCCCCAATAAAGGGGCTTTGTTTCTATTCTTGGTAAAATATAAATGATTCTTTATATTTCTGTCCAGCTACTTTTTTACCATCAGTTAACTGTTCATACGGTTTTTCTATCCAGGTAACGATGACTTCAATTTGCTTTGCTTCTATCGAAACCGGTTGGTTTGTATGATGATAGAAGTCCTGGTCTGATGACGAAACATCACTTAAACCAAGCATCGTCTTGGAGTTTGGCTCATCACGATATATTTCGAAAGTTAGATCATATACCTTTTCGCCGACATTTTTAATATCAAAACTATATAGGTTGAAAACATCCTTCTCCTCTTTTACTTGATCCGTCTCAGCTTTTCCAAGGGTTACTTTCCAGTGGCCAGAGGTTTGGGTTACCGGCAGTTCCTTTATTGAAGCGGCACTTGTTGAAAAGGAACTACATACAACAGCAAGAACACTAATTATAGCGACAACAATATATTTCATTTGTATTCCTCCCGAAATATAATAAATCAAGAGTATTTTCAGCTTATAATAACAATTAAATGTATAGTATTAAATTTGGAAAAACATGTTAAAATTGACTTGTGCAGAAACCCGGTGCAGTTAGGTAAAAGATAAGTTTTGAATTCAAATAAAATTACCAAGGAGGCTTAAAATGAAAAGACTACCATTTGAACCACCAACAGATCACTATGATAAACGAATTGAAGAAATCGATGAACAAATATGTAAATTAATGCAACAACGGAAAGTGCTTTCTAATAATTATCCTGGTTTTCCAACAAAAAAATTAATTTCTAGCTGGGCAGAAAAATATAATTTTTATGATGACTTTTTAAATAGTGTTTTTGCCCATTTCCTAAATGAAGAAATTTTTAGACCTGTTGTGGAGCCACAAGGATTCCTTAGGAATATCCCAATTTTAAAATCATTTGAATTAGATGATGTGTTTTATTCGGTAACTTTCGTACGTCAATATGAAAATGCCAGCATCGTTCATTTTAATATTGATAGGGAGGATACTGATGATGATATGCCGAGAAGGCTTCATGAACCTAATCTCTTTAATCTTTCGATAGAAGGCACAGTGATTGATTATGATTGTCGCAACGAGGGTGGTGGGGGCTCCAGGGGGCATGAATCTTTTACATTCATAGTATCACCAGCCTTACCCGACGATCCTTCTGAACTTAAGTTGGTTTTTAAACAATATAAATTACCATTTGAAAAACCGACAGGGTTGGAAGTTGTTATAACAATGGGCAACTAGATTGTTCAATTTTCCACTCGTGGTTTTATGTAATATAAGATATTTTGCTGTGATTAGTTGCAAAGCCTTTTTCGTATTCATATGGAAAATGATGAGTTTAGGGCTGTTTTAGCGCTCTGGATGCTTTTTTTTGATGTGCCACTATTTTTTACAAAGGCTAAAAGCAGTAGCTAATCCAGCTCCTAACTGGTTCGTTTGTATATTACCATATAGATTCGCAATTTCTATGCCTGTTAGAGGGCGGCCATTCCCAAGTCCCTCTAAAACAAAATATTGTTTTTGAATATATTCAATTTCTTTCGGATAAGGAATATAAGGGGGACGGACTGCCATTCCTTTTTCTAATAGCAAGTGCTTGGTTCGAAAAAGGTTCGTGACTATATTTTGAGGGGAAAAGAAATTGCAAATAAGCATATATAAAAGTTTTTGGTGATTATTTAACGAATAATTCTTTGCCAGTGCCGATGACAATTGATCAAGGGGTAACCGATTCAACCGAAGCTCCATTTTCTGATAGACTGATGCTTTTTCACTTTAGCTTGATGGAATATGCAGGCATAGGGAATTATGGGGTATCTATATCGGAGAGCCAAAGAAGCGATTTGATTGTTGATTATTCGCGGCTACTAACAGAAGTTATGAAATTCTCAGAAGATGTACGAAACATCATGATAAAAAATGAATGGTTAGAAAAACCACCAACGGCTGCAAACCGAAAGGAATTAGCCAAGGATTGAAAAATGAGTAACAGCAATTCAAAGGGGCAGTTAGAGACTGCTTCTTTTCCGTTGTAATCGACCTTTGGGTGACAGAATTGTTAACGATTGAACCATTGAATAAACTGGAAATGAATCCGAAGTTTTTACTCACATTTATAATTCCCAATGAATTTAATCTAATACGATATAGGAATTGATAGGGAAATCCTTTAAGGATACTCTTCTTCTTTGCATAGTTATAGGTGTTTAAGGATAAGTTAATTGTAATATAACCTATTTAGAATTCCGAAGGAGATAGGAGAATGCGTAAAAAAGAAAAATGGGGCGTGCTCTCCCTTGCATCCATCCCATTAGTCATGACCTTGGGCAATTCTATGCTGATTCCAGTCTTACCAATGATGGAAAAGGAACTCGAAATTTCATCATTTCAATCCAGCTTGATTATTACGATTTATTCTGTTGTTGCCATTATTTTAATCCCGATTGCTGGCTTCCTTTCTGATCGAATTGGTAGGAAAAAAGTGATTATTCCAAGTTTGATCATTGCGGCAATTGGAGGATTAATAGCAGGTCTTGCCTCATGGCTTTTTGAAAGTCCTTATATCCTAATTTTAATAGGGAGACTTTTACAAGGAGTCGGAGCTGCGGGTGCTTCTCCGATTGTTTTACCATTAGTAGGGGATATGTGTAAAAGTGAGAAAGATGTGAATACAGGACTTGGATTAATCGAAACATCTAATACATTTGGAAAGGTTCTCAGCCCTATTTTAGGTGCCATTTTAGCAGCTACGATTTGGTATATGCCTTTTTTTGCTTTTCCGATTTTTTGTTTGATTTCAATCCTATTGATTCAATTTATGGTGCATACGCCAAAGGATAACGAGGTTGACACCTCTGAATTTAAATATTTTCTAAAAAAAATAAAGCGAACATTAAAAGAAGAAGGTCGTTGGCTGATCTGTATATTTATCGTCGGTGCAATCTGTATGTATATTCTGTTTGGAATGCTTTTTTTCCTTTCATCGATCTTAGAAGATAAATACGGAATCGACGGGGTTATTAAGGGACTCATCTTGGCTATTCCACTTGGAGCTCTTTGCCTCGCCTCATTTATCACGGGAAAGAAACTTGGCGATGATAAAAATGCGATAAAATGGATTGTCTTCTTTGGATTTTTACTTGACACTGCAGCTGTCTTTGCGATTTGTTATACGGAAAACTTATATGTTTTCCTCGTTGGTCTTGTTTTCTGTGGCATTGGAATTGGGATTGCACTTCCAAGCCTAGACGCATTGATCACGCATGGTACTGAAAAAGATGAAAGAGGTACAATTACTTCAATCTATAGTAGTGCACGGTTTATTGGTGTTGCTGTTGGGCCACCTGTTTTTGCCATTTTAATGAAGCTTTCACATGATGTTTTGTTTTTTTCAGTCGCAGGTATTTCAGCCTTTGCAGCCATTCTTGTCTTGTTTTTTATTAAACCGCCTAAGCGGATTCGGACAGATTCTTTATTCCAAAAAATGAGTAAATAGGCTAAATCTTAAACCACGGAACTTATTCCGTGGTTTTTTTGTCAATAAAACCACTTATGCATTTACCCATTTACTCGCCCTTTCTAAGCTGGACAACTTCCTCTAAGACAACTCGTGAATAAATTGAATAATAACAGAAGGGGGGAGACAACTAAATGATTAAAAAGGCTATTATTCCTGCCGCAGGGTTTGGTACACGGGGATTGCCAATGACGAAAGTACTTCCTAAAGAAATGCTCCCTATCGGAGGGCGCCCAGCGATTGACTATATTGTTGAAGAAGCTGTGAATGCGGGTATAGAGCAAATCCTCATGATTGTCTCACGTACAAAAAACTTAATTGTTGATTATTATGATCGATCCTTAGAATTAGAAGCATTTTTAGAACAGCAAAATAAAGAACATCTTCTCGACGCATTGAAACTTCCAAAGGTGAAAATTTATTATACGAGGCAGCTTTATCCGAAGGGATTAGGGGATGCTGTATCCTTAGCAAAGGAATTTGTTGGTAATGATCCGTTTGCCATTTTACTTCCGGATGAAATCTATCTTTCTAACAAAGAAAATCCATTAGAAGAGTTAATAGACTTTTATAAAAATTATGAAAAAAATGTTATTGCCTTGCAAAAGGTTGCTGATAAGCACCTAAATAGTTATGGGATTGTTAAGGTAGAGAAAAGAGAAAAAGGGCGCCTATATAAAATTTATGATATTGTTGAAAAACCGCAAAATAATCCACCATCTAACCTAGCTGTAACAGGAAGATATATTTTAAAGCCTAACATTTTTTCATGCTTAGAAAAAATCAAACCAGGTGTTGGTTCGGAAGTTCAGTTAACAGACGCTATAAAGCTCATGCTCCAATCAGAGCCCGCCTATGGCCTTGAGATTGCAAGTGAGCGTTTTGATATTGCAAAGGAAGCTGAATATATAAAGCTTGTACAAAAGATATATACATTAAAGCATGGGGAGCAGGGGGAGTAACGTGAATGTTTTGGTAATTGGAACAGGTTATGTTGGAACCACAACCGGCTTAGTATTATGTGAAAAAGGCCACATTGTAACAGGCTTAGATATTGATGATAAAAAAGTAGAGGCATTGTCGGCGGGAAGGCTTCATTTTTATGAGAAAGGGTTGCCCGAATTATTAAAGAAACATCTTACCGAAAAGAATATTTCATTTACAACAGATGTCAAAACGGCAATAGAGCAGAATGACCTTATTTTTATTTGTGTAGGAACACCTAAGAACGAGGATGGCAGTGCAAATCTTAATGCAGTATATTCAGTAGCAAAAATGATCGGGACCTATATGAACAAATATAAGGTCGTTATCAATAAAAGCACAGTTCCAGTTGGAACAGCAAGTAAAGTAACAACAGTCATTGAAGCTGAAAATGGAAAGGTCCCGTTTGATGTTGTATCAAATCCTGAATTTTTAAGAGAAGGGTCGGCCGTCTATGACGCCCTTCACCCCGATCGAGTGGTAATTGGAAGTTCTAGTAAAAAGGCCCTTGAAATGATGAGACAATTATATGCAGCGGAAAACTCTCCATTTATCGAAACAACCCCAAGTGCAGCAGAACTCATTAAATATGCTTCGAATTCCTTTCTTGCATTGAAAATTTCTTTTATCAATCAGCTTGCAAGGCTTTGTGATAACATGCAGGTGGATATTGACGAAATATCTAAAGGAATCGGTCTCGATCACCGGATTGGACCACATTTCCTGAAAGCGGGAATTGGGTATGGTGGTTCATGCTTTCCTAAGGATGTCAGTGCGTTAATTACGATAGCAAAGGCAGAGGGTATGGATTTATCCATTCTAGAAGAAGTGAAAGCGATTAACCAATCACAACCATTTTACTTTTTGGAAAAGGTTGAAAAAGTAATAGGCGGTTTGGATAATAAAAGTATTGCGGTTTTGGGATTAGCCTTTAAACCGGGGACCGATGATACAAGGGAATCACCTAGCTTGGTTATACTTGATGAACTGACAAGTAAAGGCTGTTCCGTGAAGGTACATGATCCAATCGTGACACTCTCTAATCCCTATGTGAAGCAGTGTAAGGACGTACTTGATGCAGTAGCCGGAGTGGATGCAGTATTACTAATTACAGATTGGGAAGAGTATTTAAAATTAGACTGGGAAAAGGTGAAAAGTACTGTCAAGCAACCATACGTTTTTGATGGAAGAAATGTTCTAAATAAACAAGAACTTGTCAAATTCGGATTTAATTATGAAGGTATTGGAAAGCCATAACCTAAAATGGTCATCATGCAATCAACATGATGACCATATTTTATTAATATAGGTATTCTATAAGTTTTGAATCGCGGTTCTACCTGAAAAGGAGGAGATACATTTGACAGTTTTTGAGTTTATTCTACTTGGCTTAGCCAGTTTTCGCCTGACAAGATTATTAGTGTTTGATAAAATTACAGAATTTATTCGGCGACCATTTCACGAGATGATTGAGGAAGAGCTACCAGATGGAACTGTTGAAGAATATATTCAGCTTAAAGGAACCGGGTTAAGAAGATGGATTGGTGAGCTCTTGAGTTGTTATTGGTGTACCGGAATTTGGGCAACGGGCTTTCTTTATCTTCTTTACGTATTTTATACCCCCCTTTCAGAACCGCTTATTGTTATTTTCGCAATCGCTGGTCTTGCTGCCATCATCGAAACCTGTGTTACGAGACTATTAAATTAGTCTTCTAGGTAAAATACACATTTTCCTAAAATTACACTCCTGTCCATACAGAAGATAGACATTTTCCATATAGTAGGAATTAGGAACTGTAAAGAGGTGAGAATATGGGGAAAAGTGAATCATCTAAAAACAATAATAACAGTTTAAATCAAGTACGCTCAAATACAGAGAATGTATTGAATTTGAATGCACCAGGTGGCGTATCCATTCAGGTATTGGGTATGGATATAAAAATGAGTGACTTGAACATTACAATTGGCCCAAACGCTAGCATTAGCGATATTCAAAGTGTCTTAGATCAAATAAGCAGACGTGAATAATTCTACTAAATTGCCCAAGAGGCATAACAAAAAAAACGAAAGTATCAATTCGATGCCTTCGTTTTTTTTGAAGCAAAAAGTAAACGGAACTGAATTATTATACTGAGGCTTTTTAAAAAGTACCGTAAAAATTTGGGTTTTCTAATTAATATGTCCTACACGAGCTGAAATCCTAGGAATATGATATATTGATAGTCTTTTTCAATAAAAATCTATATTAAGGATTCTTGATAAAATACAACGTAAAACGTTACGAGGTGAAATCGAATTGAATCATATAGTCGACTGTATGGAAATAGAGAATTATGTAAATAGCATTACTGTTCAAGCACACGAAAACGCGGAAGTTACAGTCCATAATAATACAGCACTTGAAATGATAGGAAAGGGTGTACATGGAGCTGTATTTCAAGTGAATGAGGGTGTCTGTGTTAAGGTATATGGGGAAGAAGATGTTTGTTCGCGAGAGCTATACGCACTAAACCTTGGCCAACACACAGATCTTTTCCCAAAGGTATTCTGTAGTGGAGCAAAATATATTGCCATGGAAATGGTTTATGGAATCGATCTACGGGAGTATTTACAATCCCAACCATTAACAAAAAACTTATCTGTAAAGTTAATTCATTTATTAACCACCTATAAGGAAATTGGACTTGAAAGAATTGATCATCATAAACGCCATATTTTTGTGCAAGAGGATGGAAATCTAAAGGTTCTTGATGTGGGTACAACGGTGTGGAGAAATCGGGTCTATCCATATCCCAGAAAACTACTAAATAGCTTAGGAAATCAATATCAAGAAATGTTTTTAGAACATGTAAAAGAATTGGCCCCCACACTTTATGATGAGTGGCAGAAATATATCCAGATGGAAAAATACGCAACAGTATTACATGAGAAATACTTTTCTAAAGAAAATTTTAAGCTTAAGAAACTCAAAAAAGAAGAAAAAATACTATTAACAGGCAAAAAAGAGTGGGATTCAAAAGTTGAAGATCTTGTAAGAAAGGTTCACAAAGAGCAATGGATTAAGGCTTTAACAGCACGAGGAGTAGACATTGAACATGTTAAGGCAAATGCAAAAGAGCTTGAACGGGAATATATTTATGGAAAGGATAATAAGGACAAAAAGGGAAGTTCCTTATCCAATAAGGAAGATAAGAAGAAAACAAGGATTTACACATCATCTTCTAAAAAGAAAAAACAAAAGAAATAGTGTAGTTATATAAATAAAAAAATGTACAGAAAGGAGGCTAAACTTGAAGGTTTTAGTGATATGGCGTTTATTAACTGTTGGGGGCGTGAACGCAGGCTGGCGAAATCGAGCCGTTTATTTTAAAAAATATGGAATCGAAACGGATTTTATGTATGTGAAAGACCTTGGTGGGATGCACATCATGGACGATGTTGCGACCGTCTATCTAACAAATGATAAAAAAGAAATTGTGGATATTATTCAAAAAAACAAATATGACGTGATTATTATTTGTGACACGAAAAAGGGCTATAAATGGATTCGAAAAGCAAACTATAAGGGGCCTCTGATACTGGAGGCCCGTACTCCAGAAATTCTTAAGCTAACTCGTCATCTTCCTGATTTTGACGAGGTCACGCCAGACCGAATGATCGTTCCCTCTCATCACCAAAAGCGTCTCGCATCCATTCTAATCGATTCAAATGCACCTTATGAGGTGATCTATAACGGAATTGATACAGAGTTTTTCAAACCACTTAATCCCGAAGAAACCCACTTAGAAAAGGAACCTATTATTCCAAAAGGGAAAAAGGTAGTTGCCTATATCGGCAGATTAGATGGTCGAAAAAACTGGAAACTCTTAATGGAGATTGCACATCGAATCAAAAGTGAACGGAATGATATTGAAATTTGGATTATTGGTGGAGCCAATAGTGCACAAAGAGATGAATTTGAGACTTATTGGAAAGATCACGGATTAACAGATATCATAAAATGGTATCCGGTGGTTGCTTATCAAGAAATGCCACATATGTACTCAAAGATTCGACAATCAGAAGGATGCACAATAGCCACGACAAAGGGAGAGTCGTTCGGAAATACCTTTATTGAATCAATGGCCTGTGGTGTACCGGTTGTCGCTCCAGGCATCTCATCCATTCCTGAAATTGTCGAGGATGGGAAGACAGGATTGTTGTATATTGAAGAAAATGCACAAGATGCAGCGAAAAAAATCTATCAAATTATCGATGCACCTGAGTATTATCAAACATTATCCACTAATGCCCGCGAACGTGTAGAATTAAGCTTCTCCATCGAAAAATGTGCGAAAAGCTATGTAAGATTACTTCGGGAATTGACTGGGGGTGATGAGCATCCAACCAACTAAGTATCATCAATTATTTGAAGGAAAATCGAATAACGCCCATCTCTTTTCATTTGATAATGGAAAACAGTACATCGTGAAATTTTTAAAGGAAGGCCAAGAAAAGGTGTTGTTTAATGAATGGGTTGGCTATTCCATTGCACGCTATCTACAACTTCCAATTCCACCAAGCCGCTTTGTACAAATCCCGCAAACCTATTTTAGTGAGCTTACCGATGGAGAGCTTGTTGAAGAGACAAACACACAGTTCGCAACTGAGTATATCCCAAATTGCCAAAATGCTCATGAACTAACTTCTCCGAATGTCATCAATCGCAAACAGCTTGCAGGAATCATTATTATGGATTACTGGCTGTATAATCTTGATCGGACGAAGAAAAACGTACTATTTAAAGAAGTTGCCGGGGGAAATCACAAACTTTATATTATTGATCATGCTGATCTATTTGGCTCATTTGCCTGGGATAGTACAAATCTCTCAACCTATTGCAGGAAGCTTATGAAAAGTGCAACACATGAACTGATCGCAGACTTCATTCAGGATGAAAAGGATTTCTATGACCAGCTATCTATCATTCAATCAATTCCTATCCACTTATTAAACGAAATTGTTGACTTCACACCAGAAGACTGGGGAATTACGGAAGAGGAGAAAAAGCAAGTTGTTGATTATTTGGTATGTCGTAGAGATATGGTTCTCCATAAACTGATCCGGGACTTTATCAAATCGCGCTATCGACCCCTTCACTCAAAACCATAAAAGGACAGCTCACCGCTGTCCTTTTTGTTGAGCCCTCCATAAAGGAATGAAGGGAATATCCAAGAGTATGAAACTAGTAAACGTCCTTCATTCCAAGAGCCCTTTAATAGTTTACTATGATTTTATTAAGTGAAAAGATTCCCTTCGGCAGCTCTTTGCTATATACAAACCCATCTACCACAACCGAATGACTGTCTTCATTCTTGGGTAGATTAATATCAAACTGAGAGAAGATGATGGTATCGTTTGGTGGGAGCGGGTTTGGATCTACATATTTAATCCAGTATTCTCCGTTCTCCTTAATTTTTTCTTTCCAGTTTTCATGTAAAAAGACCCAATCAATTTCGGATTCAATAAAGCTTTGTGATTTTTTATTTACAATTTTTCCACTTAAGGTGCCTGATTCTCGAGGGGCTAATTTGATACAAACGATAATATCATGTAACGCTTTTGTCCCTGTATTTTTAATCATGAAATCACCAATGATGGTAATATCATCGTCCTCCGTAGACGGTAAAATGGTTGAATAAGCAAAATGGGCTTGAATGTTCGCAAAGGCTTCGACAAGTTTTTCCTTTGGTGCCACGGCAATCGGTTTAGCTGAAACAACTTTTTGTTGAAGCTGTGCTGTGCGTTTCTTTTCCTCCTCCAGCTCGACCTCAAGCTGGGTTATCTTTTCCTTTAATTCATATATTTCCTTCTGATAGGTCTCAATTTGTTGGTCCTCAATTTTATATAATTTCTCCTGTAAATATTGATTCCGGACTTTTTCTTTTTCGATACTTCCTTGAAGGGATTTCAGTTTATGCTCATAGGATGTAATTTCAGATTGATAATGAATGATTCGTTGCTTCAGTTGGATACTGTCTTCCTGACGACCTTGCTGCTGTCTTGGTTTCAAAAGGTATCCCTCCTCTCCTCTACAAGTTATGTAAGTAACAATGAATTTGTGTTTTTTGACCTAACAAAAATAAACTAGACTGTTGATGATTCAACAGTCTAGTTTAACCAGTGCTTCTTAGTGAGCTGGGAAAACTTCTGGACATTGTGGTGGGAATTTTTCTGTTGGACATAATACGATTTCTTCTAGGATTTCTTCACGTGGATGACAGTGTCTAGCTTCAATTTCTAGCTTCACATCAGCTTCGGTTTGAACCTCTAGGCAAAGAGTAAGGCTGATGTCTAGTTGGTGGATATCTGATTCACAAATTAATGTTGCATCGCATTCAGCTAATGATACATGTACGTTTAGGTCTGTTCCTTCAGGAGCGCATAATAAGAATGTTTGAGTCGTTACGAATGGAATTGGATGTTTTGTCTCACATACAACACGATTCATATCATCTAGAATTTCTACTCCTATAAAGCCTCTTACTAGAGTTTTCACTCGTTGTAATGTGACTTGGTCACCATTTGGTAATGTGACCGTAACTGGTTGGCGTTGCCCGATTTCTGTTACTGAAACTTGATGATTCTCTTGGAATCCGGTTTCAATCGGATGACCAAATTTGTCGCTTAAGAAGCAATTAACTGAAACGTCATCAAATTGGTCTAGAAAATTACAAAGTTCCTCTAGTGTGCGCTCTGTTTGACCATGACATTTGAATTTTACAGGAAGATTGCTATTATTTGTGAATGTAAGATCTACCTCAATCTGGCGAGTGATCCAGTCATAAATTTTTCTTGTTAGTATACAAACTCGTTCTGTGTCTCTATTATGGTTATGATGTTTTGAACCCACTTGTGTGTTCCTCCTTTTTGTTGTAATAACCCTTTGGGTATTGGGGCTACTGTATAGTATGTTTTAGATAGTCAAGTGTGCTGTGACATTAGCGGAATTTTGCTCATATGATATGTAGAATCAATACTTTATATAAAGTAAAGGGAAGATATGAGGAGGGGCTAAAAGTGAATCGTAATTCTAGTAATCCAGTGATTTTACAGCAAAAAATTATCCATTTACAGGCGGAGTTATCAAAATATAAATCAATTCAAAAAGACAAATTACTATTCGAAAATCAAAAGTTAAGGGAACAAATCAACCAATTACGTTCCGAAAATGAGCTGCTAAAACAACAGTTTATTTCATCTAATAATCGCGAAACAACACAAAAAAAGTCTGCTGAGCCCATCAGCAAAATCCAAAAATCACGTCCAATAAATAAAGAATCTGATGGTATGATAAATGAATGGTTCTTTAACAATCTCATCCATGAAAAAAATAAAAAATAAGCAGAACGTGGAAAACAATATGAGCAATAAGGACATATACTAACATTATACCAATTTATGGAGGAATAATTATGAATGTGAATAAAAAGAACAATCTCACAGGTGCTAAGGTTTTTTCTTCCAGTCAAAAAAATAAACCAGTAAAGAAGTCCGGTGGCTGTGGGTGTAAAAAGGTACGTTAATAATATTGGTAATCGTTAATCAGTGTTGTACAGTGATGAAAGGTTATGAGAAATAGCAGATGACCATATGGAAATCTGCTATTTTTTTTCTAATTGGGGTGTGACGAAAAATCTTATGGGATGAATCCTTCACCGAGTCGAACAACTTGAGCTGAACCCTGATGACCTTTAGTCACGTTTCTTGTATCGAAAACAAGATTGCTGAAGGTTAAAATCAGGTCTAGTGGTATTGCAGAATGGTTGGTTAAAATGATGATGCAATCCATCTCACGTAATATTTCTTCCGAAAGCTCTGTGTTGGTATACAAATGGTCTCCAATTAAAATTGATGGTACAAATGGGTCATGGTAATAAACATTGGTACCCTCTTCGTTAAACTTCTCTAAAATTTCTATTGCAGCTGAATCCCGTGTATCTGCTACATCCCTTTTATAGGTAATCCCATAAATAAGAATTTTTGCCTGAGTCAGAGATTTATTAGACTTCAGTAGCCCTTTCGTACGGTCTACGATATGTTCGACCATTCTTTGGTTTGTAATATCAGCTGTCGAAATAAATTCGCTTCTCGTCGCTAATTGTTGTAGTTTCCATTGAAGATAAAAGGGGTCAACTGGAATACAATGGCCGCCAATCCCTGGTCCCGGATAGAATGGGGTAAAACCGTAAGGCTTGGTAGAAGCAGCATCAACGACCTCCCAAATATCAACTTTTAATTTTTCGCAAAGTATGGCCATCTCGTTAATAAAGGAAATATTAATAAAACGGAATGTGTTTTCAAGTAGCTTAGTTAACTCCGCAGATTCAGTTGAGGAAACAGGTACGACCTCTTGGTAGATATTTTTGTAAAGAGAATATCCTACATCTAGACACTTTTCAGTCGTACCTCCAATTACTTTCGGGATTTCTTCAACTGAATACTTATTATTACCCGGATCGATTCTCTCCGGCGAATTTGCCAAATAGAAATCAATGCCAACTTGAAACCCGCTTTTCTCTAAAATTGGTAATAATACTTCCTTTGTCGTTCCGGGAAATGTTGAACTTTCTAATATAACTAGCTGGCCTTTCTGCAGTCTTCCTTGAATTTCATTTCCCGCACTAATGATAAAGCTTAAATCTGGTGTTTTTTGTTTGGTAAGTGGTGTTGGTACACAAATGATGATTGAATCTACCTTTTTTAACTCATCAAAATTTGTTGTCGCACAAAAACTTCCTTTGTCAATCACCTTTTTTAGTCTATTGTCGTCTATGTCACCAATATAGCTTTTAGAGTTTTTGAGTTTGTTAACCTTCTCTTGATCTTTATCCACACCAACCACTTGGAACCCCTTATCAGCAAGCATGACAGACAAGGGAAGACCGACGAAGCCTAGACCAATCACTGCAATTTTGTTATTTTTACTCTGTGAATTCTCGTTATTCATTAATTTACTCTCCTCGTCTTGTAAAAATTAAGTACAGTCTTAAAATATGCGATTGCGAATTGATTGAAATGGACAATCACCTTAATTTTTTAAAATATGCATTTTTATCAAGGACAGATATAATAGTTTGTTTATTCTAACTAAAAACTCACTCCAAAATGTAGATTTCTTCAATATGAAACTTGAAAAAATCTAATCTTTTAATGGTCTTCAGCCGTTCCTTTATCAAAATGTAGTCATAGATTAGGATGGAAACGCATTTTCAAAGGAAATTTAATAGAGAGGAGAAGGAGAAATAGATAATGATTAATCTTGTAGACTTAAGGAGACAGTTTCAAAGTGTTAAAAATGAGATCATGTATGCAATAAATGAAGTTATAGATAGTGGGCAATACATTTTGGGACCAAAAGTTATGGAACTTGAGAAAAAAATAGCGAAAAGAATTGGAGTTCAAGAAGCAATATCTGTTGCAAATGGTACAGACGCACTTGTTCTTACGCTTGATGCATATGGGATTGGCAAGGGTGATGAAGTAATTACTTCGCCATTTACATTCTTTGCAAGCGCCGAAGCGATATCACGTGTTGGAGCAAAGCCAGTCTTCGCTGATATTGATCCGGTTACCTATAATATTGATCCAAAAGAAATTGAGAAAAAGATAACATCAGCCACTAAGGCAATCATTACAGTTCACATATTCGGGCAGCCGGCTGAAATGGATGACATTCTGGAAATTTCAAAAAAATACGGACTTTATGTAATTGAAGATGCTTGTCAAGCATTTGGAGCTTCCTATAAGGATCTAGAAGTGGGGAATTTAGGAGATGCTGCCTGTTTTTCATTTTTTCCAACTAAAAATCTCGGTACAATGGGGGATGGAGGAATTATTACAACCTCAGATAAGGACCTAGCAACTAGAATAAGAAAACTGCGAACACATGGAACAACAAGAAAATATTATCACGACCTAATAGGTTATAATAGCAGACTAGATGAGCTACATGCCGCGATTTTACTAGTAAATCTTTCGAAAATAGATGAGTGGAACGGGCAAAGAAGAAAGCTTGCAGATCGGTACAGGACACATTTAAAAGATGCACCACATTTACAATTACCGATGGAGGCAAGCAATCGATCTCATATTTACCATCTATATTGCATTCATTCTGAGAATCGAGATGAGATTATGGATAGGCTTGAGGCTGCTGATATTCAAACAGGTGTCTATTATCCACAATGTCTTCATTTACAAGAGGTTTACTCGTTTCTTAATTATAAAAAAGGTGATTTTCCGATTGCAGAATCGTTATCGGAGAGACTTTTTGCCGTTCCAATGCATCCATTGCTAACAGAAATTGAACAAGATGAAGTGATTTCGGTCTTACTTCAAAAAGAGGTGGACTAAAAGTGGTGATTCGATTTGGTTTAGTTGGCTGTGGATATATATCAAAGAAACATTTGCATGCATTGTCAAGGTTTGATGATGCACATTTACATGCAGTAAGTGATTTAGATGAATCGAGAATGGATGAAGCAAGGAATTTTTATCAAACACAGTCAGGCCTTACACATCCAATCAAATATTTTAAGGATTATGAAGAGATGCTTGCGGATCAGCAGCTTGATGCAGTCATTATCTCTTCATTTTCTGGACTACATGCGGAGATGGCTAAAAAAGCTCTCCAATTTAATAAACATGTCATTTTGGAAAAACCGATGGCTTTATCCATTGACGGGTCCAATGAACTGATCGCATTGGCACAGAAACAAAAAAAAGAGCTGATGGTTTGTCATCAACTTCGTTTCCGGCCAATCATGCAAAAAATTAAAGGGATTATTGATGATGGAAAAATCGGAACTATTTATTTAGGGGTTGCTTCGATAAGGATCAATAGGTCGCCTGACTATTTTACTTCTGCTCCGTGGAGAGGTAAATGGGAAACGGATGGAGGAATGTTAATCAATCAAGGAATTCATATTATTGATTTGCTTCAGTGGTTTCTTGGAGAGGTACATTCAGTTTACGGTGAAATAGGTTACCAATCCACTGTAAAAGAGACAGAGGATGTTGCTTTAGGTATTTTGGATTTTAAATCCCGGGCAAAGGGTATTATCGAGGCAAATATTGTCACCCAGCCAAATAATCTTGGATACTCATTGTCTCTCTTCGGTGAAAAGGGGACCATTTGCATTGAAGGACCATCTCTTAAAAACATTGGTCGTTGGTATATAGAAGGTGAGAATACGGATATGGAAGAATTGGATTCCCTACTTCAAGATGGGAATGAAGAGATCTATATGTATGATAATTTTATTGAAGCCGTAAAGTCTGAGAATAAGGGTGTGCTACTAGACGGAACAGAAGGAAAAAAAGCCCTTGAAATTATATTCGGTATGTACCAATCGGAATTGTCTAAGCAACCCGTTGAGTTCCCAATTTATTCTTTTTCCACATCAGACATGAAAGAAAGGAAGTGGAAATCACATGAATCTAGGTAAGGTTGTTGTAACAGGGGGAGCGGGTTTTTTAGGATCGCAGCTTGTAAGAAACCTGATGCCCTTAAGTGAACATATCTATATTATTGATGATGTATCGACGGGAAAAAGATCTGCTATTCCGAATTCTGATAAGATCACATTCTATGAAGAAAGTATTACAAATGAAAATTTGCTGGAAGAAATTCTTCCAGAGGTTGATTATATTTTCCACTTTGCATGCAAAAATCTAGTCTTATCAGTTGAAAACATAAATAGTGATTTCGAAACGAATTTATATGGAGGCTATATCCTATTACAAAAGGCAAAGGAATGTTGTAAAGATTTAAAAAGGTTTATCTATGCGTCCACTACTTCTATATACAGCGAGGCACCAATCATACCCACACCCGAATCCTACTATAATATTAAATTACCCTATGCCGCTAGTAAATTTTCAATGGAGCATTACTGTCATGTATATTATCAAATGTATCAACTTCCAATAACAGTTCTAAGATTTTCAAATGTATATGGACCGGGACAACTTGTTGAAAATCCCTATTGTGGGGTAGTAGCAAAGTTTTTTGAAGCAGCAATGAATCAAAAACCAATGATTATATTTGGGGATGGAAATCAGACAAGGGATTTTACGTATGTTGAAGATGCAATAGATGCCGCTCTTATAACAGCTTTGGATAAGGACGCTATAGGTAATGTATATAATGTTGGAACAGGAATTGAAACAAGTGTTCTTGAACTTGCACAAGTTATTCACGAGACTAGTGGGGGAAAGAAAATTCAGCTTCAAATCATGCCGAAACGAAAAGTTGATGTAGTCCAACGAAGATGTATTGATTCAAAAAAAATTCAAACGGAATTGAATTGGAGAATTGAACATTCTTTGGCAGAGGGGATAGTAAAAACCTATAACTGGCTGAAAAAAGGAAATGGATCATGAGAATTTTTCACGGTACGACTGAAATCGCAGGACAAATGGGAATCTTGAGCAGTGCCCTTAACAAGAAGGGGCATTGTTCGGTTGGTTATAATACATTTCATTCCTATCTTGGCTATAAAGATTATTTGATCAATACCGACCAGGAAGGATTGAATGAAAAATATAATGAAATTATAAATGAATTTGATCTCTTTCATTTTCATTATAATACTACTCTTTGCGAGGAGTATTCAGATTTACCGGAACTTAAAAAAAGGCATAAAAAAATGGTTATGCATCATTGGGGAAATGATGTAAGGTTTCATGAACAGGCTAGGAACAACAATCCTTATGTATATACCGGCGATTCTCCACCCAATGAGGAAATTCATGCAAAATTAATCAAAATCACAGAATATATTAAAGAAGCGATTGTTCAAGATTATGAGGTTTATGAATATGTAAAAGACTATTATGAAAAGGTTCATGTGCTGCCGATTGCGATTGATCTTACTCACTTTGAACCTCATTATCCGGCTATTAATAAGGATAAGCCTCTTATCCTGCATGCACCAACAAATCCTGATTTTAAAGGAACAACCTATGTCGAAAAAACGATAGAAAAACTAAGGGAAAAATACGATATTGATTATAGACGAATTGAGAAAATGAGCCATGAGGAAGTAATCAGCCTTTATGCAGATGCTGATATCATCATCGATCAGGTTTTATGCGGTTCTTATGGATTACTTAGTGTGGAATCAATGGCTTTAGGAAAACCTGTTTTAACCTATATTCGCCCTGATCTTGTTCCAACCTTTCCAGCTAAATTACCTATTATCAATAGCAATCCTGATACTTTATATAAACAGGTTGAAATGCTGCTTGAAATTCCAGAGCTGCGACGGGAACATGGAATGCAAGGGAGAAAATATGTTGAAAAATATCATTCTCATGAGGTAGTTGTTGAGCGATTGATGGCTATTTATTCAAAATTATGATCAATGTTGGCCTTCATAAGGAGCTATTTGAAGAAGTCTCTTTAAAATAGCTTCTTTTTCCATATAAAAAGCCGGTTAAAAGAGCAGGTTCTCTTTACCGGCTAAAAACGTAATGATTAATTAGGGAAAGCTGCAGTTGGGTAAACAGGCGTATAGGTTTGTTTAATAAAGGAGTAGAGGTGATTATATTCAGTTAAGTGGTTTTCATAAATATCCCGCATTGTTTGATTAGGAAATTGATAGACAACTAGACTCTTATTCATATATTCGTTGTAGTAGCCAAAATTTAAATAGTCTTGTAAATGGTTCTCCTTAAAAAGTAACCCTTTTCCAAATGTGATTTGCATTCCGGTATGGAAATGTCTTGCAAATACAGTCGAGTTAGCAATCCAAGTATAATCCGGCCCTGTCTCTCCATAATAGTTGGGGTGCGTGCAAGCAGCATCAAACCCAAATTCATTCCATTCCACACATCCTGTAGATCCGTACTGCTGAAGCCACAGAGAAAGCAATTTTCTTTCACGAATATATGCAGTTACTCTTTTGACAAGATTTTCATCGCGCTCATCAATGGATGCACGTGGCCAAACGAATCCTCTAAATTGCAATTTCTTATGAAGGTGATCAGCATCTTCCCATTTTGATAAAAATTTGGTTATCCACCATTGAACTGCAGTAAATCTATCATCTTCATTTTTAAAATTTAGAACAAGATCGTCTACTTTGCCGAAATTTTCTTGGGTAAGCATTGGGTATGGGAGTGTAACCCATACATCTGTTTGTTTTCCTGCATTTGTGTTCATTGCTGCAGCATCGAAGTTTTGTTTACGTTTAAACAGCCCTTTTAATGCTACCTTCCAATCTTTTCTTTGTGGTAAACTACCAAAGTCAGAAAACATTGGATAAAGATAACAATCTTTTCTTCCATTAATCGGATTGAAGATTAATCCATTGAACATCGTATCAACGGCTTCATTATTTACAAGATAACTTTGGTATGGCTTTAAGTCTTCTGCTGTCCAATTTTTAACACCATTTTCGTGTTCTTCTCCATACGGTAGGAGGCAAATATGGTTTTGCACTCCAAGTTCTTCAGCTGTCATATAATCATTAATCGTCAAAAATATCCCACCTTTCATAAATGTCTTTTATAGTATATGAGCACATTAGGTATAAAGTGTGTCCGCATACCCCCATTTTACAAGATTTGCATAACCAACTTATCTTTCTTGAATATGATATGAAAGGAAAGGAAAGGAGAGATATTTTTATGAAAATTGTTCATGCTCCCACTGAAATTGCGGGACAGATGGGAATTATTTGTAAGGAGATTAGAAAACAAGGTCATCATGCAGCGGGATTTAACGGCTTTCACACGTACTTGAATTATAAAGGAGATATCTTAAATACAGACGCATTTGAAGTGATGAAAGAATTTGAATTTCTTGTAGAGAATGTTGATATTTTCCATTTCCATAATGCGAACACATTTTTTCAGGATTTTGCTGACCTCCCTTTACTTAAGGGAAAAGGAAAGAATATGGTAATGCATCATTGGGGGAGTGATGTACGGACAGCAGAAATGGTTCGCAACATGAATCCGTATCCTCTTCCAGAAACCTATTATACTGACGAAGAAATTCACAGACAGCTAACCATTATTTCAGCCAATATTGATACCGCAATTGTGCAGGATTATGAAGCCTATCACTATGTAAAAGATTATTATAAACATGTATATGTTATTCCACTAGCTTGTAATGTTGAAGACTTTAAAGTCTCATATCCTTCAGTTAAAAATAACAATCCTCTTATTATTCATGCACCAACAAATCGTGAATTTAAAGGATCCGATTATGTAGAAGCTGCGGTGAATAAACTTCGTGATAAAGGTAGTCCATTTACCTATCAAATTCTTGAAAAAATGAGCCATGAGAAAGCACTTTCTGAATATATGAAAGCAGATATAATTATCGATCAGCTCCTCTGTGGCACCTATGGAATGCTGAGTGTAGAGGCAATGGCAATGGGGAAACCGGTCGTTGCATTTATTAGAGATGATGTTCGCGAAAAATTCCCTGATGATCTTCCGATTGTTCAAGCAACACCGAACAATCTTGACGAAGTCCTTGATGAGTTGATTCACAATCCAATTCGACGCCATGAGCTTGGAATGGCAGGTAGAAAGTATGTTGAATCCTATCATTCAGCAGAACGAGTTACGAAAGATCTGTTAAGTATCTATAAGGAATTATAGCAGGAGCACTAGTAAAGGAAGTGTCTCCCAAACCTATTTTGACCTACGAAAGGGGAGTGTGTATGATCCATTCATCAGCAATAATAGGTGCTAATGTTACGATTGGGGATAATGTAGTAATCGAAGAACATGTGACAATAGGAGACAATGTAACTATAGGGCATCATGTAGTAATAAAAAAAGATACAAAGATTGGAAACTTTGTTCAAATAGGTGAACTAACAGTTCTAGGAAAGCCCACATCATCTAATAAAAAAATGGCGCGTAAGCCGGGGAAGGCATTAGATCCCCTTGTTATCAATGACCATGTCGTTATTGGATGTAACAGTGTATTATATCGAGGTGTAAGGCTAAACTCTGGTGTCTTCGTTGGGGATTTGTCTAGTATTCGGGAAAAGGTAGTAATAGGAGAAGATAGCATTATCGGTCGCAATGCAATTGTTGAGACAAATACTACAATAGGAAATCGAGTAACGATTCAAACGGGTTGTTATATTACAGCGGATATGGTGATTGAGGATGAGGTGTTTATTGGTCCATGCTGTTCATCTTCAAATGATAAGTATATGGGGATGGGGAATTTTGAACATCGAGGACCCATTATTAAAAAAGGTGTCAAAATTGGCAATAATGCGACACTCTTACCTGCTATTACAATAGGTGAGAATGCGATAGTTGGCGCCGGAAGTGTTATTACGAAAGATGTCCCTCCAAATAGAACCGTTGTCGGCAACCCAGGTAGAATAATAAAATAATTTGATAGTGAATACCTTAGTAAACAATAAAAACAGGCTCGAATAGCCTGTTTTTATATGTTTTCTAGGAAATTACAAATTATCGTTCTGTTGATAAATGTGCTTTTTGCCAGATGAAAGAGTCCTGTCAAATCAATAGGGATTACGTAGAATACAGTATGCTTCTACATTTGGTAAGAGGCAAATTGCTAGAAACATAGGAGGTGAAAAATTTGTCTATCATCGACCGTATTGATAATGGTGGGTTTGAGAATGGTTCTCTTGCCCCTTGGTTTGGGATGAATGCTGAATTAACTAGTGAGTTTTCACATTCTGGTTTCTTTTCTGTCAGATTAACAGATGCAGACTCTGTTGCTTTTATTGGTCAATTTGTTCCAGCTCGAGCAGGTGAGCAGTATGAGTTTCTCTCTTCATTTGCAAAAATCGGAGCTTTACAAAGTCCGCTGATTAGCATCTCTGTTATATTTTATGATGCTGCTCTTACATTTCTTGGGTATGGACTGATCACCAATATTCCGGCGAACAGACTACCTAATGTAGAAAACAATACTTGGCTTGAGATTTACGAAAATACCACACCAGCCCCGGCAGGTACTACACAAGCACTTGTAATCATTACAAAGCTACCACAAGCAGGCAGTGCTGATGTATTAGTAGATGATGTAGAATTGTTAGACGCAGAGGCTCTAGGATTAGTAGGACCAACAGGACCAGCTGGAGCAACAGGAGCAACAGGCGCAACTGGAGCCACAGGCGTAACAGGAGCAACCGGAGCCACAGGCGTAACAGGAGCAACCGGAGTCACAGGCGTAACAGGAGCAACGGGAGCAACTGGAGTAACTGGAGCGACAGGAGCCACAGGAGCCACAGGTGTAACTGGTGTAACAGGCGCAACAGGCGTAACAGGCGTAACAGGAGCAACAGGAGCAACGGGAGTAACTGGGGCGACAGGAGCCACAGGCGCAACCGGAGCGACAGGCGTAACAGGAGTAACAGGAGTAACAGGAGCGACAGGCGCAACCGGAGCGACAGGAGCGACAGGCGCAACAGGAGCGACAGGCGCAACAGGAGCGACAGGCGCAACAGGAGCCACAGGAGCAACAGGAGTCACAGGAGCAACAGGAGCAACAGGAGTAACAGGAGCGACAGGAGCAACAGGAGCAACAGGCGCAACTGGAGCCACAGGCGTAACAGGAGCAACCGGAGCCACAGGCGTAACAGGAGCAACCGGAGTCACAGGCGTAACAGGAGCCACAGGAGCAACGGGAGTAACTGGAGCGACAGGAGCAACCGGAGCCACAGGAGCAACCGGAGCCACAGGAGCAACCGGAGCCACAGGAGCAACCGGAGCCACAGGAGCGACAGGTGTCACAGGAGCGACAGGAGCGACAGGAGCCACAGGCGCAGGCGCAACAGGCGCAACAGGCGCAACAGGGGCCACAGGCGCAACAGGAGCCACAGGAGCAACGGGAGAAACAGGAGCGACAGGAGCCACAGGCGCAGGCGCAACAGGCGCAACAGGCGCAACAGGGGCCACAGGCGCAACAGGAGCCACAGGAGCAACCGGAGCAACCGGAGCCACGGGAGTAACAGGCGTAACTGGAGCAACCGGAGCCACGGGAGTAACAGGAGCGACCGGAGCCACAGGAGCCACAGGAGCCACGGGAGTAACAGGAGCGACAGGAGCCACCGGAGCCACGGGAGCCACCGGAGCCACCGGAGCCACGGGAGTAACAGGAGCCACAGGAGCAACAGGAGCCACAGGCGTAACAGGAGCAACGGGAGCCACAGGAGCGACAGGTGTCACAGGAGCCACCGGAGCAACAGGAGCCACAGGCGTAACCGGAGCCACAGGAGCAACGGGAGCCACCGGAGCCACGGGAGTAGCAGGAGCAACCGGAGCAACCGGACCAACCGGACCAACTGGACCAACAGGACCAACGGGACCATGATTGGTGTATCGTATAACACATTATAGTAACCAAAAAGATTTTCAAGATAATTTATAAGAGATGCTTTCAGAAAGCATCTCTTTTTTGAAAGGGGATTCCTATATTGGTTTCAATAAGCTTATGTATGATTGTTAAAAATGAAGAAGAAGTGCTAGCAAGGTGCCTAGAAACGGTAAAGGACATAGTGGATGAAATTAATATTGTAGATACCGGATCAACGGATCGGACGGTCGAAATTGCAAAGCAGTATACAGACCGCGTATTTTTCTTTGAATGGATAGGAAACTTTGCTGCTGCACGAAACGAATCATTTAAGTATGCCACAAAGGAATATATTCTTTATCTTGATGCAGATGATGTATTGCTAGAAGAGGATCGAAAAAAACTTATGGAACTTAAAGAAACATTGGATCCTGCCGTTGATTCTGTTTCTATGTATTATGATGCAGGTACAGATGAATTTGGTAATGTAACATTGCGTTACCGGCGTAACCGACTTGTGAAAAGAGTAAAAAACTATGTATGGAAAGGTGATTGTCACCAGTATTTAGAGGTTTATGGAACCATTATTAATTCTGAGATATCTGTTACTCATAAAAAAATAAGACATTCAGTTGGAAGAAACCTAAACATTTATCAAATGAAAATTGATCGTGGTGATACATTTTCTCCAAGAGACTACTTCTATTATGGAAATGAACTTAGGGAAAACGGACATTATGAAAAAGCAATCGAGGCTTACGATAACAATATTGCACTAAAAGAAGGTTGGATAGAGGATAAAGTATATGCTTGTATAAATAAAGCAGATTGCTACCGATTTATTGGAGATTTAGAAAACGAATTAAGATCATTATTTCAATCATTCGAGTTTTCGAAGACCCCTCGCGCTGAAACATGCAGCAGAATCGGATATAACTATCAGAGAAAACGAGATTATAAGGCAGCAATATTCTGGTATAATCTTGCAACTGGGTTACATCCAGAATCCAATAAATGGAGTTTTAGCTATCCAGCCTATTATACATGGTATCCTCATCTTCAAATGTGCGTTTGTTATTATAATTTAGGTGAACTCCAAAAATCCTATGTTCATAACCAAGAAGCATCCAAGTATAGACCAAATGATCATAGAATTCTTCATAATAAAAAGCTATTAGAAGACAAACTTGGAATCAACAAAGGGGCTTGAACGGCATCCAAAAATGTTTTTAAATTTGCTTCATAATCAGTGATTGGACAATGTCTAGCCACTGATTATGAAGAAATCTCTGCTTATATATGCAATAAAGATTGGTAAAGTGATAGCACTTTTTGACTATTTTTTACCATATCATGATTAGTTTCAACATATTGCCTCCCCTTCAACCCAATTCCTTGCAGCATATCGATATTTTTGAGAGCATTTTCTATCGTATCTTTTATAGTATCAGGATTTGCAATAATAATGGGCAGGTCGCTTGGATAATGATCTTTCATAAAGTCGCTAATCCAGCAAATAACCGGTTTGCCCATTGCCATAGCCTCCACAGCGAATAGTCCATAACTTCCTATATGAAGCTGGTCAATAATTAGATCTGCTTCTTGATAAATTCGCATTGCCTCTTCATGGGACAATCCCTTGACAAGTCGAAATTCGAAATTATAATGGTCCTTTAATGATTCAATTGCTTTTAGTATATAGTGGGTGCCTTTAATTTCTGGGGATGTAGGGGCGTGAACAATTAGGACCCTTTTATTTGGACTTAATTTCGTTTGAGGTTGGTAATTATCTAAATTAATCATTGAAGGAATGATATGGACATTTTCATAGAAATCCTTAACATACTCGTAAAGCTCCATATCAAACACTACACAATTTTGAATGTTTTCAGATAGTCGAGTTAAACTTGTTTTTATTTGTTGCTCATTTTTATTTTTTACTAATGCATAAGGGTTTAATTTAGTAGCTTTAGAGAGCATCCTTACATCACTCCCCCAATGCTGCATAAGAAGCGGCTTTCCTGATGATTTATATAAGGGAAAATCTGACCAGTCTAGCGTCAAACTTGTTCCAAAATGAAAGTGAAAGAGGTCATAATGTGGAAGGAGTTCCTTCGTTAATTCTCTTAGTTTCTCATTAATAGGTGGTGAGCTCCGCTGTCCAATTAATGACCAGGTGTAATTAGAATCGTAATTTAAATAATAAGGATAATAATTAATTGTATGTGAGACTACTGCCTGTTTTTTTAAACCTTCAGATAAAGTATTCATTTGGTTAGCGATTTCCATGCTTCCCTGAAGGACACGCAAATTTACATTTGAGTGAGTTTTTGCATCTACTATATGAAATTCTTGTTTACAAATCCTTTCCATTAACTCAGTTAAAATCGGTTCATTAGGGAAATGATCAAGTCCTCTCCATGTCCATAACCATGAGTTTTGAATATTTCCTTTTTGCAAAAAATCACATGCATGCAATGCATAAAAGATTGGGGTATTTTTATTTTGTTTCTCTGACCTATTTAGAAGTTCGATTGCGGTTTGAAAGTATCCTAACCTTATATTATTTATAATTTCATTTTCATAATTATTCACTGGTTAACACCAACTTCTCGGGTTTATTTTTACGCTAATAATTATATAAATGTTGCACTCGACAATTATGTTAATGCATAAGATGAAAATGATTAACTTATCTTGTTAGGAGAGATTTTCAGGAGGTGTAGCCATGAGTAAATTTGAAAAAGAAATTGAACGATTTGTTGCGGATTATTATAAAGATCATGATGAGGCAAAAGGAAATCTTGATAAATGGGCTGCAGAAAATGAAAAGGGGTTAAGGCAGCTGGATACTGAGGCTAGAAAATTTGAAAAAGAGCTTGAAACAAGGATGGAAAAGATGGAACAATGGTTTTCTAAAAAACAAAAAGAGTTAGACAAAAACTTAGAGGGGTAGTTTCTCATGAATTTCCGCGTTTGCCCTGTGTTCCTGTCCTCACCAAATTGACCTTCAAAACATATTTTATAATGTACTCTTTTTAAGAGGAGGTGCTAAATATGGGCTACGGATTCGGTGGTTGCGGCTATGGCGGCTATGGTTATGGTGGTGGCGGCTACGGCGGCGGATCAACTTTTGTATTAATCGTCGTACTGTTCATCCTATTAATTATTGTAGGTGCTTCTTTCTACAACTAATCACAACATTCTCCAAATAGAAGTACGAGTCAATCGGCTCGTACTTTCGCCATTTTTTAAACAAGAAATAGTTTTTTCCATAACCTGCGCACCACTTATAGGCGCGGGTCATACGATATATCACAATGTAAGGAGGCTTCGAAATGGATAATAACTTTTTTAATAATATTGGAAAGAAAACAGGCGTTGATATGCAGGAGGTATTCAAGCTAGCAAACTCTTTGCAAAACGCAAATTTCAAGGATGAGGCTACAGTTCGTAATGTAATTAGAAAGGTCTCTAAAATTGCAAATAAGCCAGTATCCAAACAAATGGAAGACAAAATTGTGAACAGTATTGTAAATGGCAAAGAAAAAATGGACTTTAACACCATCTCAAAAATGATTAACAAAAAATAAGGAAAAGGGTCTGACGCAATAGTCAGACCTTTTTCTATACCTACCCTAATATAAACAAAGCATGCTCCGAATTTTATTAATAATAAAACAAAACGATACATATGTAATAAAAAAGAGGAGGGAACAAATATGGGCTATATATTACCCATCAATAATGACCAATACAATCAATATGTACATCGTACGACTACTTATAAGACAACCCAAGTAAAACTTCATCAAGTGAATCCAACGTCAATGAACTTTAGTCAGCGTTCTTACGACTTACACCAAACAGAACGAAAAACAATCACAAAAAAACAAAGCCAATATATTGATAATATCCGCGCGCAATATACTGGCAAAGGGTTGCTTTTTAACGAGTCCATCTAAAAAAGGAAGGCTAGAATTCTTGAACGTACAAGCCTTCCTCTTCACGCCATTCCGCATAAAGTAAATCCTTATAAGTGGCTACACCTTGGCTTTTTAATTCAGATTGTAACCAGTCTTCTGAAAAACCACTTTCCTTTAAATTTTCCTGAATTAACACACCATCACTTACCAGAGTAATCGGAAGACGTACCTTTAATTCCGCCATGTTATAGTCCTGGCGGGTTGGTGGTTCATATTCAGATTTTTTAAGGACGCTGATGGAGCCATCCGTTTCTAAAATGGCATACTCGGCCTCTCTAATTGAAAAAACACCCTTCGATCGAAGAAGATGCTGTAATTGGTTAATATCCAGTTTATTTTTCTTTAAATGATCTTTTATAATCTTTCCTTTATGAATAATAATGGAGGATTTCCCCTCAAGGAATGGCCTCGACCTGCGAATTTTCTGCGTGACTATTTCAATCACATAAATCAATATTCCCCAAACTAAGATGGCAAAAAGAATTTGAAAAATCCCGATTTCTCGATCGAAAACAGCATTTCCTACCAACTCACCTAGTACCAAGGCAGAAATAAAATCAAAAGCAGTAATTTGGGTTATTTGTGTTTTTCCCAGGATTTTGGTAAGTATGAGTAACCCTAAAAGGCCAACCACTAAATCTATGGCAATTTTAAAAAAATCCAAACCTACTCACCCCTCTATGGTAGAATGAGCAGGTTTTGAATTTTTTATCCATATAAAAAAGGATGTCTATTTTTTGACATCCTTTTAATATTTATAATTTTTTGATCATTGTGACATGAGGTATACCGGCATCCATAAATAAACCAGATACGGTTTCATATCCGATTTTTTTATAGAAGTTTTCGGCGTGCGTTTGGGCATTGAGCTTTAATTTTGAAATACCTTGCTCTTTCGCAATGTCCTCCATTTTATGCATAATCAGATTCCCTGCACCTTTTTTACGGTGTGAAGCGAGAACACAAATACGTTCCACTTTTCCGTATTCGTCTAGCACGCGAAAACGTCCAGCCCCAACAGGTTCATTGTCATCATAAAGGACCACATGTGTAGCTTCTTCCTCAAATTGATCAATCTCTTCTTCAAGTGGTACATTTTGTTCATCGACGAAGACCACTTTTCTAATGGTGAAGGCATCGTCTAGTTCTTTGTTGTTATTTATAATTCTTACTTCCATGCTGTGTTCAATTTTCCTTTCCTAATCGAAATGTTTCATAAACGGTCCAAGAACCGTTCTCTAGCTGATACAGGAGATGGATGCGGTCTATCTGCTCCTCATGGTTCATTTTTAACATACGTAATTGACCATACACATCTGAGTGCTCATCACTGGATAGTTTTTGCCCGATTGTAATATGGGGAACAAACGCATACTCAGGTTCTCCTGCAAAATAACCAGAGTGAAGTGCATTTTGTAGTTTTTGTAATTCTTCATTAGGGTCTACTTTCAAGTAAATTACATTATTAACAGGGGAAAAGGAGCTAACCTTTAATACCTTTAATGTAAAGGGTTCAACCTGGTTCGTAACCGCTTCTAATTCCCTTGTAATATCCACAATCTCGTCATCGGATGCTTCAAATGCATTTTTTACTGTAATATGTGGTGGAATTAATGCATAATGCGGGTCATACCGTTTGCGATACGAATTAGCTGTGTCTTGAAGTTTTTTAGACGGGAAGATAACAATGCCATATTTCATTTGTTTTGCCCTCCTAATGGATTAATATATCAAAACCTGAAGTACCTAATGTGGTTTTACGAAAATAATAACACAATTATATCAAATATCTGAAAATGATAGAATGCCTAATTGGTTATTTTAACATCTTTGAAAGGGCTCTTGGTAAATCAGGCTGCCAATACTTCCATGTATGGTTGCCAACAAACTCCTCATAAAAATATGGAAAACCCTTTTTTAGAATGATTTCATGTAATTCTCGGTTTGGTGTTAAAAAATCTTCAATATCACCTTTTGTCGTTTTCACTTCAGTTTCACCTGTTCCAATGACATGATATAAATCAAGAAGGTGTGGTGTCTCAAAATTCACAACTTGACTTAAAACATGTTCATTCACAAGCGGGGATTGCATGATCACTTTTCCGAAAGTATGCGGGTATTCGAGTGCTGTTAAAAGCGAGACAGTCGCTGCCAGTGAATCCCCAATTAACGCACGACCTTGCCCGATTTGATAGGTTGGGAACTCCTGATCAAGAAATGGCACCAATTCTTCCCCTAAAAAGCGTTTATATAAATGATGCTGCTCACCATCTGGGTGGTATTTTTTACGGCGATCTGCTACGCTTTTATAAGGAACCCCAACAATAATGGTATTGCTGATTTCACCAGTTTCCAATAGCTTATCGGCGACCCTGACAACTCTCCCAAGATTAAAATAATCGCGTCCATCCTGGGCAATCAGAATATTGTATTTATAAAGGGGGGAGAAAGATGCAGACAAATAAATAATCAGTTCAAGCTCTTCATCTAAAATAGTACTATGTATAGTCATTTCCCTAACAGTACCTTTATTAATCGCCATTATAAAAATCCTCCAAATAAACAATTTACACACTCATTATAACGTTTAATAAAGTAAAGCGACAGGAAATATCCCTGCCGCTCCGAAAATTAATTAGGCAGTTGCTTCATCCATATGTTTCTTTTCGGATTCTGCAACATATACTGCACATGCAGCATCGCCTGTGATGTTGATGGCTGTTCTTGTCATATCAAGTAATCGGTCGATACCAATGATTAATCCAATCCCTTCTGGTGGTAATCCAACCGCAGATAGTACCATCGCCAGCATGATTAACCCAACGCCTGGAACACCAGCAGTACCAACACTTGCAAGGACGGCAGTTAAGATAACGACTAAAATTTGAGAGAGTGAAAGGTCAAACCCATATACCTGGGCAATAAAGATGGTTGCAACACCTTGCATAATGGCTGTTCCATCCATATTTATTGTTGCACCTAATGGTTGAACAAAGCTACTTATTGGTTCAGGAACCTTTAGATTTTTTTGAGCAGTTTCCATTGAAACTGGAAGTGTAGCATTACTGCTAGATGTACTAAATGCAACTGTCATTGCGGGTGCAAAACCTTTAAAAAACTCAATTGGACTGCGTTTAGCCAATAATGCAATCGTACCGCCATATGTTACAACGGCATGAATCAGTAGCGCAGCAAGCACAATCAGGAAATATGCCAGCATGGCTTTAATTGCAGCATACCCCTGGCTGCCGATTGCAGTAGCAATCAAACCGAACGTTCCGTATGGAGCCGTTTTCATTACAAGATTAACTAGATACATCATGATTTCATTCGCTTGTTCAAACAGATTTAATATTCCTTTAGTTTTTTCACCTAAAACAGTTAAGGCTAAGCCTATAAAAATAGCAAACGCAATAATTTGAAGCATATCTCCATTATTCATTGCAGTAAATGGATTTGTTGGAATGATATTTATTAACGTTTCCATAACAGGAGGTGCTTCAGTTGCACCATCATAGGTGGCTCCCTCTACATCAAAACCTCCACCGGCACCTGGCTTAAAGATTGAAGCGAGCGCGATTGCGATTGTAATGGCGATAGTCGTTGTTGCTAAAAAGTAAGTGATTGTTTTTGCTCCAATTCTTCCAAGCTTCTTAGGATCGCCTAGTCCTGCAACTCCTAGAGTAATAGATACTAAGACAATTGGAACAACAAGCATTTTAATTAAATTCAAGAAGATTTTTCCCAATGGAACAAATACGTAGGTATTTGCGACATCGAAAGCGGCAGGTGATGTTAAATTTAAAATAAGGCCAACAATTGCACCTAAACCCAAACCTAGTAAAATCTTTTTAGTTAATGACATAAGTAACCTCCTTAAAGTTGTAGTAGATTGTGTAATTTGGCAGCTTAAGGGAAATACGAAAATTGCGATGAAAAGCATACTTTTGGAGCACAAAAAGCCACGAGAGTAGGGCTCGTGGCCGACAAGTTGATTTGCGCAACAATGCTCTCTCCTGATGCTTACGGGGTTAGCTGTCGGATTCGGATGAAGAGTAATATCCTACCTTATCAAATTCGCCTTGGCGGATTTGCGCCCGATTTTTTTCGAGATAGCTCGAAAACTTTCCGTTAAAAAATCGTGGCATCCGTCAGAGGTTTTAACTTTATTCAGCCTAGCAGAATAAAGTTGAAAAGGATTCACCCCGAGTGCATTTACTATTGCACAATATGGTTCCCCCGTTTCCCAAATTGGGAATTCAGCGAATATTTTGTTGTAATTTGCCTTAATATTATATTTATACCATATATTTCGACATTTTGTAAATAATACTTTGGTACGATTATTGCCTTCGGAACATATACTTTGTAACGAACCCGATAAAATACTAGAACCTTATTGACAAACTACTAAAACGAATGTATATTATAAATTATTCATACATAGTGATTCCGTAGCTCAGCTGGGCGAGCGCTACCTTGACAGGGTAGAGTATTTCTATAACGATCCGATAGTTCAGTGGGAGAATACATCCTTGACAGGGATGGGGTCGGGGGTTCGAATCCCTCTCGGATCATAGGGTAAAAGCACATTTCAAAATGAAATGTGCTTTTTATAGTTGAAAGAACAAAAATGGTGCTAAGAGATATGATTTTTATAAAGAATAGAAATGGTAATCCTAATGGAAGAACAAATGCTCCTTTTGGTGTTGAAGTTAGCAGGATTTTTTAAATCTTGGAATGGCCATGGCAGCAAGCCCTAGAAGAGATTTAGCATTAAAATATGCATCGTTAATTCCTGAAATCTCATTGTACGCCGAGGATGGGGCCAAAATTATGATTAAGCATGGGTGGTTGGAGTTGCCTCCACAGGCTGATGATAGAGAAAAGTTAATAAAAAATAAATGACAACTGTAAAAAAGACAAAGGAATTTTCTCCTTTGTCTTTTTTGCTAAGTATTTACGCTGACTTAATCACAACATTCTTCTTTTCTTTCCGCTTTTTAGCGTATTCAGCAGTTGCTGTAAATAGGACATCAGATGATGAGTTCAGGGCAGTTTCACAAGAGTCTTGAAGGACACCGATGATGAAACCAACTCCAACGACTTGCATGGCAACATCGTTTGGAATTCCGAATAAGCTCGCTGCTAATGGAATAAGTAAAAGGGATCCACCCGCAACACCTGATGCACCAGCAGCCGAAATTGCTGATAGAATGCTAAGGATCAGAGCAGTTGCAAAATCAACTTCTATTCCTAGAGTGTGAACAGCTGCAAGGGTTAAGACAGAGATTGTTACCGCGGCACCTGCCATGTTAACAGTACCGCCTAATGGAATCGATACTGAATACGTATCTTTATCTAGACCGAGCTTTTCACATAGGTTCATGTTAATCGGAATATTAGCTGCCGAGCTACGTGTGAAGAATGCTGTAATTCCACTTTCCCTTAAACACCTAAAAACAAGTGGATAAGGATTTTGGCGAATGTAGAAGTAAACAATCAATGGATTCACAACTAATGCAATAAAGAACATACAGCCTAGTAGGAGTGCTAGGATTTTGCCGTATTCCATTAATGCTGAAAGTCCACTTGTGACTAATGCATCGAACACCAAGCCCATGATTCCGATTGGAGCCAGGCTGATTACCCATTTTACAACCTTCGTAATCGCGTCCGCAACATTTGATAATAATGTCTTTGTTGTTTCGTTGGCATTTTTCAATGCGATACCAAATACAATTGCCCAGGCAAGAATTCCAATGTAGTTTGCATTCATTAATGCACTTATAGGGTTGTCCACTACATTAAATAACAATGTTTGAAGTACCTCTAATATTCCACTCGGCGGGGCTAAGTTTTCTGCACCTGTTACGAGTGTAAGCTGAATTGGGAAGATAAAGCTTGCCGCAACTGCAATAAGTCCTGCTAGGAATGTTCCGATCGCATATAACCCAATAATTGATTTGATATTCGTTTTGGTTCCACTTCGGTGTTTAGCGATTGCATCAATAACTAAGAATAAGACCAGTACTGGTGCAACTGCTTTTAATGCACCTACAAATAAAGAACCGAAGATGGAAACCCATTTAGCTCCTTCTGGAACCAGTAAAGCCAATAGAATACCTACGGCGATACCGACAAGTATACGTTTGACAAGACTAATTTGATTCCATTTATGAAACATTTCTTTCATAGTCTTTCCCCCTTTTTCATGGTTGCCCACAGCCTTTGCTGCTTAAAATGAATATTATAAGAATAATATAATATTTGTTAGTTTAACACGAAAATTGTCAATTGTGTATTAATTTTAAAAGATGGAAATAATTTTATTAGGAAAATGTTCAATTAAATAAAAATTGCTGAATGAGGCAAAAACCTTTTCTTTACTGTTAATGGAAAGAAACACAAAAAAAGCCTATATTTATGGGTATATAGACTTTATTTTAACATAGAGTTTCAATTTTTGTATGCTATTAGAATGTTAAAACACTAGCAGTTATTCCCTTGTTTTTCGATATGCCAAAATAGTTGTTTTTAAGGAAGCATATGAGCCGATTGCGGCAGATCCGTAAAACCATCCCATGAATAAACCAGCAGCTAAGTCGTGTCTATGACTATAAAAAACAGAAATTAACAATCCAAAAATAACTGCGAGAGTGGGGATGTATTTTTTTGGTATTTTAAAAATGACCTTTACAATTTGTGTTATGACCATAACGAGAGGCACCGCGAGTACTGCATCCCAAAAATTTGTATGTATTGTAGGGAAATCCATGTAAAATCACCTCAACAGGTTATTTTTCCTTTTTTTCCTTTCTGTCATCTTCTTCGTCAGCTACCTTGACTTTTATTTTTTTATCTTCTTTATCCTCTTCGGATTGCTTCGTATTCTCGTGAGTGGATTTATCTTTTGGAGGTGCACAGCCAATTAATGTACCTGTGATGAAAAGAATAAGTAATGTGATTAATCGTTTCTTCAAACAAATCCCTCCATATCTTTATATATAGGTTTGTACAAAAATGCCGTCGCCTTCTAGCCATTCTGCTAAGAAGACATCTTTATAATCTGAAACGCTTTGTGAGTGAAGTTGATTCATTAACCAAGATTCATTAAATCCTAGATCCTTTATTTCATCCCACAGCACCTTCCCATCACGTATGACTGTAACTGGAACGAAAACTGGCTTTTCAGGAAGGTTAAAATCTTCTTGTACGGTTTTTTGATACTTTGTCTTCTTTAAAATACTTAAAGAACCGTTTCCCTCAAGATAACAAAAGGCAACCTCACGTACGGAAAAGGTTTCGCTTTGACGAAGGAGGCTCTGTAATTGGTTAATATTCATCCGAGCTTTTTTAAGGGCTTGCTTATCAACCACTCCATTATTGATTAGGGCAATCGGTTTTCCTTCAAAAATCCCACGAATAAATAACACCTTTTGGCCAAGGAACTCTACGATGAATAAAAGAAAACCCCACAGGCACATCGAGTAAACAATATATAACGCATTAATATTGCGGTCGTATAAGGCATTCCCTAATAATTCGCCTAAGACAATTCCAGCAATAAAGGTGAACGGGGTAATTTGGTTGATCATTTTACGCCCAACAATCTTAACGATAATAAATAATAGGAAAAAGCCAAGAATGAGCTCGAATGTCAAATGGCCAAACTTCATTTACATATACTCCTATCCAGTGATGGTAAATCATTTTAGTTTTCTCCAAATAAGGGGAATTTATGAGGATAGACAAGCAAAAAAACGACTGAATCCAATTGGATTACAGTCGGTATTTATAACATATTATTTTGAATTTGAAGGTGTATGATATGTTGGAAGCTTTATTATAAAGGACGTACCTTTGCCAACGGCACTTTCAACTTCAATAGAGCCTTTTAATTGTTCAATGATCTGAAAACAAATCGTAAGTCCAACACCAGTTCCTTTATCTTTGGTTGAATAAAAGGGTGTACCTATTTTTGAAAGTTGTTCCTTCGTCATCCCTTGACCATTATCAGTTATTTCTACGACAACTTCATGATCTTTTGAAAAAGCGTCAATTGTTAGTAGTCCGTCATTACCAATTGCTTCAATTGCGTTTTTGATAATATTAATTAGAACCTGTTTTATTTCATCTTTACTTCCGTTGATAAACAAAAAGTTTTCAATTGAGGTTTTAACCTCAATGTTTTGGATATTTGAATAGGATGTCATTAGTTCCACGGTTTTAGCAAGTTCTTCACTGATGTTTATCAATTGAGTACTACTGTTATTGGGCTTTGCAAGGGATAAATAATCATTAATAATCGATTGCGCACGATATAATTCAGAGAGGGTAATATCAATGTAATTTCGCTGTTTTTCAGTTATATTATCATCGCGCATAATTAACTGTAAAAAACCATTTACTGTTGTTAATGGATTGCGAACTTCATGGGCAACGGAAGCCGCAAGCTGGCTAATCACATTCATTTTTTCTGAGTGTCTGAGTTCTTTCTGTAATAGGATTTGTTGGTTTACGTTTTCAATTAACAATACTACCAATAGTAATGTAATCCATGTGATTGTTGAGAAAATGAACATCACTAGGATTTGATCAGATTGATTATTTTTTACAAGGGTGATTGTTCTCGTTACGACAATAAAACCGTATATTGCCGAAAGGACCATCAGTTTTTTATTTAATAGAAGAGAATGATATTTTTTTAATAGAAAATAAAAAATGATTGCAATAATTACGTAATTCATTGAAATGATGAATAATCCAGAATCCCCAAGAATTTGTGAATAAATTAGCATAATCAAAATAACAGCCATTCCGCGAAATAACCCAATGTAAAATAATGTGACGAAGATTGGGATAATCCGGAAATCATACGAAAATCCATTCGCATAGGATACTGGAAATGACATTGTTAATAGAAGGATAACGATAATCATTCCAAGTAATTTATTCGAGTGGAGCTTTGGTGTAGAGCTTTGATCCTGAATAACAAGCAAATAATATAGAAGAATAGGAAAAATAACGATCAAAACATGATAGAGAACATGTCCAATATGATCAAGCAATTTTGCAACACCCCCTTAATCAAAATTCTCTGAATACTACTTTGTATATTTCGACATTATCTTCAATAATCCTTCATCATGATAACTGGCATTTAAATAATATTTCGGAAAAATGTAAAAGTAATTGATACGATTCATTATTCTTTTTTTCTTGTTCTGGGTATGATACAACTAAACATATCTTTTATTTTGGAGGCTTATTATGTTTAAGAAATTATTTGGTGGTAAAGATAAAAAAATTGAAGAAGTATTAATTGCTCCAGCAACTGGTAAAATCCTTGCTTTAGAAGAAGTACCAGACCCAGTATTTTCACAAAAAATGATGGGGGATGGACTTGCGATTGAGCCGTCAGAAGGAAAAATTGTTTCGCCTGTAAATGGTGAAATCATTCAGGTTTTTCCAACGAAACACGCGATTGGAATCAAAACAGAAATTGGTTTAGAACTACTTATTCATATCGGTCTAGAGACAGTGAACATGAAAGGTGAAGGCTTCACAACTCATGTAAAAGAAGGAGACAAGGTTGAAGTTGGAACGAATCTTGTTACCTTTGATTTAGATTTAGTGAAAGAAAAAGCGGCTAGTACCATCACACCAATTGTCATTACTAATTTTGATGCTGTTGAAACATTTGAGAAGATTGGAAGCGGACAGGCAACTGCCGCTTCAACTGAACTTGCCAAAGTAAAGAAAAAATAAGCTGACGGTCCCGATTTGGGGCCGTTTTTTCATATAGTACTTATTGTTTAATTAGTCGTGGTTTTACATATATAGGAAATATAGAGCATAGTATTTTAGTGGATTAGTTAAAGATTAAGAACGCCACTCACTACTGCACCCTCTTTTTTAGCCACATCATATCGAAAAAATGAGTCTTTTTACCTATTTTTTAAAAAAGGGTTTTTTCCATATTTCTAGAAAGAAGTATATAACCAGTTATGAGAGGGTATGAAATATGGAGATAGGAAGCAGAATACGATTCTTTCGAATTCAAAACAATATGACACAAGAAGAGCTAGCACAGGAAATTATCTCAATTTCTTATCTTTCAAAAATTGAAAATAACCAAACCTCTGCAAGTATTGAAGTTCTCGAATTATTATGTAATCGATTGGGTATCAAGCTGATAGAAAGTGAAGAATATGAACAATTAAAGGAGCTTTATGATTGGTATCACCTAATGGTTGCCAGGAAACGTGAGCAAGCCATAACGTTTTATGAATCATATGAATGCAAGAATACTAATGATTCACGAGTTGCCATTTTTTTCGTACTCTTTGAGCTAAGATATTTTATTTTTTTAAAACAATTAAGCAAAGCCGAAGAGCAAATAAAGAAAATTGAATTATACAAAGATATATTTGATATCCGGATGAATTATTTTTATGAAAAAATTGTGGGTCAATTTTATTATTTTAAAAGCAAGTTTTCCGTTGCTATGGAACATTTCAAGATAGCGGAAGAGATTTTAACAAGCAGTGTTCACTTTGAAGGTTGGGAAACGGCTGATCTGTATTACTATAAAGGACTAAATAATAATCGAATGGGGAAATTAGCCTTAAGTATTGTGTATATACAGAAAGCACTTGCTATCTATCAATCTCTTTACGATTTAAAAAGAAGTGCCGAATGTCAAATCTTACTAGGCATTTGTTATGAAAAAATTGATGAGTTTGAAATGGCAGAAGAGAATTATATGCTTGCAACTAAGTTAGCGGAAGGGATTAATGACCAGTCCTTATTGGGTCTGATTTATCATAACCAGGGTGTCCTGAATTCAAAACTAGGGAAGTCTAATGAAGCTATAGCACAGTTTTTAAGTAGCCTTGAGAATAAAGAAGAAGATATGGTCATTGGGCGGCTGCGCTCAATCCATGGTTTAATCGAAGAATATTATAAAATCCAGGATTATGATAGTTGTAGAAATTGGCTGATTGATGGATTTACAATGCTAGAGAAGCATCAAGACCTTCCCGATTTTAAAATTCATTTCATCTATTATGATTATTTACTTCAAAAATCCGAAAACCTTTCGAAATTTATCGAAAAAGATGCATTGCCATATTTTGAAGGCATTGGACATCATCTCCTTGTAGCTTATTATGCGGAGAAACTCGGGAAAATCTATCAAGAGAATCATAAATATAAGTTAGCAAGCTATTATTTTTCAAAGGCATTTTCGGCTTTGAAAGAACATAGTCATTTAAATCAATAAAAAAGAACTTCAAAAAGGAGCTGAGAAAATGAAAAAATTAATGCTGTTATTCATGCTTGGATTAGTGACAATTGCAGGTTATCAATTAACGGAAGATACTGCATGGGTAGACAATGACTACCCAGAATCACAAGAAGCTCAGGTGTAATATTCAAAGTGTAAGACACCTAGAACTATATTATGAGAAAGCAGCCCAATTGAAATTCTGGGCTGCTTTAATTATTATTATTATTATTATTATAAGAAATGATGATAATCAGAATGGTTGTTCTTCACTTCATCGACTTGTTTTTGAATTTTGCGGGAGTCGGAAGGACGATTCTTTTTTGAGATCCGATCAGCAACAAACCCTACGAGAAGTAGCCCGCCAAAAAAGACTAAAAGCCAGCCCCATAACGGCATAATTTCACCCCCATATTGTAGGGTATGTGAATCGGACAAAATCGATGAAGTGTTCAGGTAAAATGTAATCTCTTTTTAAATGAAAAAAAGCAACGTTCATAAACGTTACTTTTTTGGAATAAATGTAAAGATTTCATGTGATTCGAAGCTGTCTACTAACCGGTCGAGCCAGAAATAATATTCTAACGCACTGTTTAACTTTACAATGTCGCTCTTGGCTTCGGTTTTTATGTCATCGGTGGTTTGTTCGTTTTCTATAAGTTCCTTCAGTTCCGATAATGATTTTTGAATGGCACTAACATTCATTGAAATACCGTTTCTCCATTTTATTGTAAAAAAATCAATAAAGGTTTGATACCAATCTTCCTCAACCTCATAAAGATCTTTTCGAGTCCCTTTTTTCCACACCTTGTCGACCATTTTTAACTCCACTAAATTGCGAACAGACGTACTCATGCTTGTTTTACTCATACCTAGCTCTTGTTTCATATCATCCAACGTCATTGGCTCATCATGAAAATACATGAGACCCCAAAGTCGTCCTACCGAAGGAGTTACCCCATATAAATTCATATTTTGAGCAATTGCATCAATTACACGTTCTCGGGCTTTTTCTAGTTTGTCAATGTCTTGCAAATAGATTCACATCCTACACAAAGTGTTTAATATATATAGCCTACATATTTGCACATTGAATGTAAAGGGGAGCTGATAAAAGGATATTGGAGCATCTTGGAGGAATTTTAAGCATAAAGTATGTAAAGTACGTACAGTTTTAACTTTACAAACTTTACGGATGAATATCACGTTTTCTCCGCTTTGTGTAATTTGGAAATCATTTATACAATTAATAGGTCATAGTTACTAATTGCTTCCTGCAACGGTATTTTATTGGTTTTGAATAAATAACAAATAAAGGCACGGGTTAAATCATCAAGAAATTTGAGGTGACAGAATGGATAGTGAAAAGCAAGCAAAAATAAAGGTGTCCAATGTAACGAAAATATTTGGGCGTCAACACAAAAAGGCAATTCAACTATTAAAAGAAGGAAAAACAAAGCAAGAAATCCTAAAGAGTACGGGATCCACAGTGGGTGTGAATCAAGCAAGCTTTGAGGTATATCCCGGTGAAATCTTTGTCATTATGGGCTTGTCTGGAAGTGGGAAATCTACCTTGGTTCGTCTTTTAAATAGATTAATAGAACCAACTGCCGGCCAAGTATTAATCGATGGAAAAGAAGTAGTCTCCATGAATAAAGAAGAAATTCGTGAAGTTCGCAGGAAAAAAATGAGCATGGTGTTTCAACGCTTCGCTTTATTCCCACATAAGACCGTTCTTCAAAATACTGAATATGGCCTGGAAATCCAAGGTGTAGCAAAGCAAGAACGTTCACAAAAAGCATTAGAAGCTCTTAATCTAGTAGGACTTGAAGGCTATGAAAATCAATATCCTGAACAACTTAGCGGTGGTATGCAGCAGAGGGTAGGCCTCGCGAGAGCTTTAGCAAATGACCCGGATATTTTATTAATGGATGAAGCATTTAGTGCTTTGGATCCATTGATTCGAAAGGACATGCAGGATGAACTTATTGAGTTACAAAGCAAAATGGAAAAAACAATCGTCTTTATCACGCATGACCTTGATGAAGCATTACGAATCGGTGACCGTATTGCCTTAATGAAGGACGGAAACATCGTACAAATCGGTACTCCCGAAGAAATTCTTATGAATCCATCTAATGAATATGTAGAAAGATTTGTGGAGGATGTTGATTTATCCAAGGTGTTAACTGCAGGACATATCGTCAAACGCGCTGAGATTGTTCAGGTTGATAAAGGAGCAAGACTTGCTCTTAAAATTATGAAGGACAGCGGTTTATCCACTGTTTATGTAGTAGACAAACAGCATAAACTGGTTGGCGCAGTTAGCGCTATGGAAGCATCAAAGGCGGTTGAGCAAAGTCTGACCTTAGCGGATGTAATGGAAACAAATCTTAAAACCGTTGATACGAATACATTACTTGTCGATTTATTTGATGATGTTTCACAAGCGCAGATTCCAGTTGCTGTTGTTGATGAGAAAAATCGACTCAAGGGAATCGTCATTCGAGGTGCAGTGATTGGTGCACTCGCTGGTAATGACACTTATATTAATGACTTTGGGGCTGAAAAACTCCCACCGAGTAACGAAAGGGAGGCATTATAATGGAAGGTTTATTACCAAAGCTGCCAATAGCTGATTGGATTGATCGTTTAACAGACTGGTTAGTCAATAACTTCGAATTCTTATTTGAAGGTATTGCAAATGGACTTGAAGGTTTTGTAGAAGGAATTGTTTTAGGATTAGGATTTATTCCATCTATTTTATTAGCACTTATTTTAGGCGCTGTAGCCTGGAAGATTTGCAATTGGAAAATTGCTTTATTTACTTTAATAGGATTACTATTAATCGATAATTTAGGTTACTGGGACAATATGCTTCAAACCATTGCCCTTGTAATAACCTCTGTCGGAATATCCATCATCCTTGGGATTCCTTTAGGAATATGGGCATCACAAAGTAAGACAGTGGGCAGTATCGTCACACCGATTCTAGATTTCATGCAGACTATGCCAGCCTTTGTTTATTTATTACCGGCGATCTTTTTCTTTAATATCGGTGTTGTACCAGGGGTTGTGGCATCCGTTATTTTCGCCATGCCTCCCACAATTCGACTTACAATTCTGGGAATCACACAGGTGCCTAAGGATTTAATTGAAGCAACCGAGGCCTTCGGGTCAACAACAAAACAAAGACTGTTAAAAGTTCAAATACCACTAGCCATGCCAACAATTATGGCTGGTATTAACCAAAGCATCATGCTTGCACTATCCATGGTGGTAATTGCCTCAATGGTAGGTGCGCCAGGATTAGGAGCAGATGTATACCGAGCAGTTACACAGCTGCAAACAGGAACTGGTTTTGAAGCTGGTCTAGCGATTGTCATTGTTGCAATCATCCTTGACCGGATTACTCAAAATATAGGAAATAAAAAACAAGGGGGAACAGCTTAATGTTTAAAAAAGTATTAACAACATCATTAGCAATTGGATTAACTCTAGGACTTGCTGCATGTGGTGGAGATTCTGAGGAAGCAGGAACTACAACAGATTCTACAGCAGCTTCTGTTGGAAAAAGTGTAGATTATGAGATTGTCGGAATTGACCCAGGTGCAGGAATCATGAAGGCAACAGCTTCAGCAATTGAAGAATACGGTCTTGAGGATTGGACATTAGTTGAGGGTTCTGGTGCAGCGATGACAGCAGCACTTAAGAAGGCATACGACAAGGAAGAACCGATTATCATTACTGGTTGGACTCCACACTGGAAATTCTCAGCCTTTGATCTAAAATATCTAGAGGACCCAAAAGGCGTATATGGTGGGGAGGAGTTTATTCATAGTATTGGCAGACTTGGTCTAAAAGAAGATTTTCCGGGTGTGAATCAGCTTCTCACTCAATTTAAATGGGAAGCAGCGGATATGGAAGGTATCATGGTTGATATCCAAGATGGTGAAAAGCCAGAAGATGCAGCTGCAAAGTGGATCGAAGCAAATTCCGATAAGGTTGCAAAATGGACTGAAGGCGTTGAAGAAGGAAATGGTGAAGAAGTAACGATGGGACTTGTTGCATGGGATAGTAATATCGCAAGTTCTGCTGTCATTTCCAGTGTGTTAGAAGATTTAGGCTATAAAGTTACACAAAGACAGGTTGAGGCTGGACCGATGTGGACGGGAGTAGCAGACGGGAGTGTTGATTTCTTCTTAGCTGGATGGCTTCCTGTAACACATGCTGATTATGCTGCAAAGTTTGAAGGGAAATTTGAAGACATAGCCATCAGTATGGAAGGTGTAAAAATCGGCTTAGTTGTACCAAAATACATGGACATTGACTCAATCGAAGACTTAAAAGAATAACCATTCAAAAATATAATATGTGTCTTACAGAAACTGTACACTTTTTTGATGAGTGTACAGTTTTTTCTATAAAATGGGCATAATGGCAATAATGTTGTACTTTTCTTGAAATGAGGTACTAAAAATGGATATAAGCAAATTTTCGATAAAACGACCAACTTTTACGGTGGTTACTATGTTTTTAGTGATTGTTTTAGGTTTTGTTTCCTTAATAAATATTCCTTTAAAATTAATCCCGGATCTCAATCCTCCTGTGGGTGTCGTTGTAGTAAATTATTTTGGAGCAAGTCCGAATGAAGTCACTGAAAAGGTCACAAAACCACTTGAACAAAGCTTGTCTACATTGCCGGGCTTAAAGACAATGACCTCAACCTCCCAAGAAGGTGCATCTCTCATTTTATTACAATTTTCTTGGACTACTTCGATTGATGAAATTGAAAACGAAATCTTAAGCCGTATTAATCAAACACAAATTACAGATGATGCTGAGACTCCACGGTTTTTAAAATTTGATCCTTCACAGTTCCCAATTATTCAATTGTCCTTAAGCATGGAAGGAGATAAAAATGGTCTCCAAGACCTTGCTGAGGGATTAGTAACCGAGCTAAATAAAGTCGAGGGTGTCGCAAATGTGAATCTGTCCGGTATCGTGAAAAAAGAAATAAAGGTGGATCTCAATCAAGAACAATTGGAAGAGTACTCTCTAACACAGAGTGATATAGTCAACATCTTAAGGGCCAATTCAGTTTCCCTTCCCGGAAATACGATTGAAATGGAAGGTCGGGAGCTTACTACAAGAGTTATTAGCAGCTTAAATTCAGTTGAAGATTTACAAGAGCTTTCGATTACAATTGACCCACTCTTAGGTGAGAAAGTGGTTTTAGCAGATCTTGCCGAGGTGAAGATTGTGCCTGAATCACAGAAGACCATTACTAGAGCTAACATGGAACCCGCCATGCTTGTAAGTGTTCTTCAGGAATCTGATGCAAATACTGCTAATGTATCGCAAGGATTTAAAACAGAATTGGATAAAAAGCTTTCACAGGAAAAATACAAAAACGTCCAAGCTGATATACTATTTGACCAAGGAGATTATGTCAAAGTAGCAATTGGAAACATCACAACTACCTTATTACTTGGTGGCATTTTTGCCATGATTGTTCTCTTCTTCTTCCTTAAAAGTGTAAAGAGCCCGCTTATCATCGGTATTGCGATTCCGTATTCGGTTATTGTTACCTTTGTGCTCATGTATTTTTCTGATTTCTCCTTAAACATCCTTACATTAGGCGGACTTGCGCTTGGCATAGGAATGCTTGTCGATAATTCAATTGTTGTTATCGAGAACATCTACCGCCACTTATCAATGGGGAAAGAACCTAGGCTGGCCGCTGAAGAGGGGACAAAGGAAATTGGAACAGCGATTATTTCCTCAACCTTAACAACGATTGCTGTTTTTTTACCTGTGGTCTTTATTACTGGTTTAATTGGGGAGCTATTTACGGAATTTGCAGTCACAATAGCATTTAGTTTATTTGCATCTCTTGTTGTCGCTCTAACTGTAGTTCCGATGCTTGCAAGTCGATTTTTAACAAGACCAAATGAGAACCTTGAGAGAAGACGTCAAGCATCAGGAGGAATGCGTTTTTTAGAGAATGCGACTAGATGGTCATTGAAGCATCGTTTCACTGTGCTATTGGTTACCTTGTTGATGTTTGGGGTAAGTATATTCGGGTTATTTAAGGTGGGAACTGAATTTATTCCAAAGAGCGATGAAGGGTTTTTCACAATCAAAATTAAACTTGAAAATGGTACCCCACTTGTGGAAACGCAAAAAACAGTCGCATTGATTGAAAAGCAACTAGAGGAAGAATCAGAGGTTGATGTGTATGTTAGCTTGATTGGCTCTACTCAGGAAAAAAGCTTTAGAGGAGGTGGAAGCTCCAACGAAGCAGAAATCTATGTGAAAATGGCTGGTTTCGAGGAGCGAGAACGTTCAACTTTTGAATTTGTAGATGATGAGAAAAAGAAAATTGAGTCATCCGTTACGGAATTGCATCCGGATGCAATCGTTAAATTCAATCTGCAATCCTCTTCAGGAAGCACACCGAACACCTTGCAGTTTCATGTGAAGGATACGGATAAGGAACGGCTTGATGGAGCAGTGGAAAAAATTGCAGATGCCGTAAGTAAGTTGAAGAATGTTACAGAAGTATCAACCGACGTTACGAAAACGATTGAAGAACTCCAAATAACGATTGATAAAGAAAAAGCGTTTGAAGAAGGGCTTGCACCATTCCAAATTGCATCAACAGTCAATGATGTGACACGAGGAACACGGGCGCTTCAATTAGTAGACGAAGAAAATAAAATTTATCCGGTTATGGTTGGCTATAATAGGGAACTCACAAATCACATTGAAGGCTTGAGAAATCTTCTTTTAAAAACGCAAGCTAATCAATTTATATCTTTAGATGAAGTAGCCGACATCGAAAGCGGCGAGGGACCGTTAACGGTTCAAAGAATTGATCAACAGCATGCTGTTCAATTTACGGTCAAATATCTTTCTACAACCAATCTTGGGACGATTTCGAATCAAGTAGATGAAAAGGTGGCCAGTCTTGGACTTTCCGATGAAACGAGCATTGTTTACAGTGGTGAAAAAGAGCTGCTGGAATCCTCGTTGGACCAAATGATGTTAGCGTTTTTGCTGGCATTAACCCTCATCTACCTAGTGATGGCTGCCCAATTTGAATCTTTTAAATATCCGTTTGTGATTATGTTTACGGTTCCGTTAATGGTTATTGGGGTCGCAATCGGTCTCTATTTCACAAACACTCCAATCGGAATTACTGCGATTATCGGGATTATTGTCCTAGCGGGTATTGTCGTAAACAATGCGATTGTGATTGTAGATTATATAAATAATAAGAAAGAGGAGGGTATGAGTTCATACGAAGCAATTGTAGTCGCGGTAAAAGATCGAACGCGCCCTGTAATGATGACTGCTGCGACTACAATCTTAGGGTTGTTACCGTTAGCTTTTGGGATCGGCGAAGGCTCAGAAATTAACCAACCCATGGGAATTACCGTTATTGGGGGTTTATTAAGCAGCACTCTGTTGACGTTATTTATTATACCGATTGTGTACAGTTTGTTTGATAAAGAAACAAGGAGAAGGGTTGATGGAGATTAAATGACGGCTTTGGGAAATTTGCAGAAATGGAGGTATAAGTGTGTGATAGGGGGTAAAATTTGGATATAAATTTGAAAAGTCCTGGAATAAGAGGCAGATAAAGGATGACTTGTGGGTATATTTGGAAAAGGTTATAGCATAAGTGACGGATATGAGAGGGCTTTTGTATATAATTGGGAAAAGTCTTGGAATAAGAGGCAGATAAGGGATGACTTATGGGTATATTTGGAAAAGGTTATAGCATAAGTGACGGATATGAGAGGGCTTTTGTATATAATTGGGAAAAGTCCTGGAATAAGAGGCAGATAAAGGATGACTTGTGGGTATATTTGGAAAAGGTTATAGCATAAGTGACGGATATGAGAGGGCTTTTGTATATAATTGGGAAAAGTCTTGGAATAAGAGGCAGATAAGGGATGACTTATGGGTATAGTTGGTAAAGGTCAAAGCATAAGTGTCGGACACGTGAGAACTTTGTATAGAGACGGAAAAGTAATAGTATAAATGGGTCTGCGTAAAATCTTGTGTAAGTAATATTCGACAATCTTCGCAAGGCAAGAAATAATAGGTAT
>NZ_JAJFZK010000010.1 GCF_020731355.1 Bacillus sp. REN16
ATATGCAATTCCGGAGGAATTTGAAAATAATAGTTGTTTTTTGGAGGATATAAAGTGACTCTTTACACTTTTGTTATATGACCAGATGAATGATTACAGAGTAGTAGTAGAGATAAAAAAAGGAATGATTGGAAGAGAGGCTAAACAGCAAATTAAGCATTATATGAAATTATGTAAGAATGAATTAGGTTATTATAATATAAAAGGAATAATAGTATGTGCAGGGATACTACCGTATTTTGAAAGTGAGTTGTTGGAAGCAAAAAAGGATAATATATTCGTGAAAACTTTTGGATGGAACTTTAATATAAAATGAAGATTACTTAGATATGGGGGTAAGTTAATTGGACGCAAGGGGAAGAAGTAGGTTATCTGACCATAAATATAAAAAAGGTAAAATTATTAGTCCGATGAATTCAATGCTCGGAGATAAACTATTATTAAACTCTTGGACAACTGAAAGATTGCCAGAATATATATGGTTAGGGTTAATCCTACTAAACTATGACAGAAAAAAAGGTTTAGAGATTGGGCAAAAAATTCTTTACTTAATGTCCAAGTTAGAATTAGACTTTTCAAAACCTAAAATTTCTCTTATTACTAATGCTAATGAACAACAACAAAAGGAAATCTATAAAATTATCTCAAGTTTGGTAGAACCTAACGTATTAGCTCCAATGACGATAATATTGCGTGATGAAGAATATAAACTATTTAATGAATTTTTTTATGATAAAAAATTAACTGTTGATAATAGACTTTCAATTATCAAGGATGCAGTTGAAAAGTTTTATGATCCTCAATCAGACATAACTACAGATTTACGTTATCTGGCTATTTGTCTTCCTTTGTTTAAAGGCGAAATTAAGATATTTGAAGGTTTGAAAGGGATTGATGCAATCAAAAATTATAGCATGTGTAATCATGATGATGATGAAATGAAACTCTACAGGCCATCCATTAGATCATTTGAAGGTTTCGATCATGAAAAGAAAAACGATAGTTTTATTTCTTATTTTTGGACGGAGCTAGGTATGATTACCGATTGTAAACCGATGTTTATAGATTTTAGTAAGAGTAATACAGATGTTGGTATATTTATAATAGATACTAAGGATGCTTTCCAACAATTAATGCTAGAAAATAAAGAAAGTCAGTTAGACAGTGCTAAATTTAAAGTTTTAATTGGATCAACAATATATATGATTAAGATAATTGAAGAACTAATCGAAAAGGAATTAGAAAATTCCATTTTGGGTAGACATGGCTTCAGAACAATTTTAGAAGTATACATAATGATAAAATATCTAATTAAAAATGAAAATACAAATCCAAACATTTTTTCTGATTATCAGATTTATGGAGTTGGGAAATATAAACACGTTTTGTTAAGAGTGAGAGAAAGTTCAATTATTAATGAATATAGTCATATTGAGTTACCCATTTTACATGGGATTGTAAATGAACCTATGCTTGAAGAATTTTTAGACATTGATGTACGATACTTTGATACACAATCCATTAAAAAGAAGTTTGAATTGGTTGATGAAAATGAATTATATGAAACCTATTATGAATATGATAATAACTTTGTGCATGGTTTTTGGGGTGCAATACGGGAAAGTTCAATGATCTTTTGTGAAAATCCATTACATAAATACCATACGATCCCAGATATTGACAACTTTCAAAAGTTACCGAGCGTTGTTTATGATACTGAAAAAGTTTTTAAAAAGCATATAGAAATGTTATCTTGTCAATTTGAAATGCCTGATTGGTATAAACAGAAGTATAAGGAGTTAAACTATGGAATATAATTTTCCGACATTAAATAGGATCCAGAGACAATACGCTGACTTATTAACTAAATATCAGCCATTTGTAATAAAAGAGGAATTGAGTTCAGGCACTATATTGAAAATAATAGATGAAATCGAAATCTTTTGGCGTAGAAAATTGGATTTGCTTATTTACGGAAATGAAAAGAGAGATAGTTCTACTGAGAGTCTATTATTATCTGGGGCTGTATATTTAGATATAGAAGAGTTCGAACATTATTATTTCAAGTTATTTGGGGATTATCATGCTATTTCAGATCCTTTGTTGAAGATGGAACCGTTTTTTAGAATGCCCGATAACAAATTCGTGGATGAAAATTCAATAAGGATCTTCAAAACCGCTTTTCAAGATACATTAAATATTTTAAATAATACTCATAACACTATCCAAATCCTACCCACAAGAGAAATGTTATTAAAATATGAAACTAACAAAAGTGAGTTAATAGAAAAGTTCTATTGGGTTTTTATTTCCAGTATACTTAAAACCGATATTGCGGGAAAACAGGAATTCTACGAGAAATTCAATACAATATCAGATATTGAGAGTCAATTAGATGATTTCATTTTGAAGAACCTTATATATATTGATTCTAAAGACACTGATTTAGACCTAGAACAACGTTGTGAAAGGTATAAACACGAATATACACAATTTAAGGGTATTTCTAATATTGATATTTTTAATATAGCAACTTTTTCTTATGTGGCACAAACAATAGATATATTATTAACAAATCTAGCATTGGGTTTTACTCCATATATCAGACATGATGTTACATTTAGATACTTTTTACTTTTAAAAGATACCTTTAATGACGACGAACAGACAAGACTAATGATTGAAAAGTCTATTATTATAAATATTATGTATAATACAATACCATTAGAGCTACTTACTAAACATAAATATGAGGAATATATTAAGTTGCTAAAAGGTGAAAAACTTTTAGATAAGGTCCTGGCTAAATTAAAGGAACTTAATGTGAATATCATATATCATGGTGGAGTAAAGAGAGCTCAAGAAATAATCCTTGAAGAAGTAAATAAAGTATTGCTTAACCAAGGGTAAATATTATCATTTATTACCGCCCTTAAAAACCGCTAAAATTACTCTGAATATACAGGTTTAAAAGCACTGCTCATTTCCAGTGCTTTTTTATTTTTGTAGATATTTTTCTTGGAAAACCCACTTGATTGTTATATACTATATTTAACAATTTTAGTTAAGGAAAGTGTACCTAAATGAAATATCATGGGGGAAACATTATGGTTAATTTTAATAGTTATGAACACTTTAAAAAGTATTGTTTTAAAATTGCTCATAATAAAGAAATTAAATTAACAAAAAAGCATTATCTTGCTTTTGATGCGTTTGAAGAAGTACCAGAATTTCTATCAGAATTAAAATTAAGTAATAAGATTGATTATAAAGAGGATCCTCTGATAAATATAGTAAACTTATTTAAAGATAATAAAATTGATGAAGCCACAAACACAATGGATTATCTTAGTAGAAAAATAACTGCTTTCGAACAAGGAAATGTTGATATATACTATGTTTTTACATCTTTTCAAAGTATGTTGGGGATAAATGTTACATTTACCGAGGAGTTCATATCTTCTATTAATATTAATGACCGATTTTTTCCATCTAAAATTAGAGCACTTGAAATAGTTAAAGCAACAGAAAAAATATATTCTATTACTGCTAATGGTTTAGAAGGAAATAATGTATACGGTATTTATTTTATTTATGACAAAGATGGTAACATTGCTTATATAGGAAAAAGCTCCAGTAATGCAGTTACTAGGAGCTTTAGTTCAGTAAGTGAGCGTGGATTATTGGATTTCTCAAAAATAGAGATTAGGGGAACAAAAACAAAATCAGATATAGCTATATATGAAGCATATTATATCTCAAAATATAAACCTAAATGTAATAACGACTTAGTTTTTGAGGATGAAACATCTTTATCATTACCTGATTTAGAGGTTGTAAAAGAATTCAAGAGAGATGAAAATGATTACTTTGACTATAATTACACTTATTATAGAAGTTCTTCTTGTGATGTGAAAGATATCCTACCAAAATTAGGTGATACGTTCTTTGTAGATAATGAAAAAAATAGAATGTTATTAGAGAGTAATGGTATATTTGATAAATATACCATGAAATCAAAGGGCTATGAAAAGTGTACAAATGAAATGAGGCAAAAAGGATATATGGCAGTTTCCGAAATGAAGTGGTATTTAAGTCAAAAGGAAAAATAACAAAGGAAATATCTTACGAACTACACTGTTATAAATACATAAAGAGTGAGTTCCTTGGATATATACCTAATTCACCTATTCTAGTGTATCCTCTTCTGGAATGCGAATCTTATATGAAAATGGGTATAAGATTTATTATTTTATAAAATTGATAGGATGTGTAATTATGTATTTAAAATCTTTTATTGAACAAGATATTGCAACAATAAATGCAGTTGAAACGCTAGTTAAATCTAAAGATGAAAAGAGAGCAATTGAAGAGATAGATAAGTTAAAGGAAACCCCTTCTATAGAAATGGAAAAGGTGAAAAAGGTCTTATTACTTCAAAAGCAGGACTATAACTTAACAAACGGGTTAGTGGCTACATTCATAGCTATCATCGCTATTTTCCTATCAATTGTGGAAATAGATATTCCATGGATTGATGATATAGCAATATTCGCAGTTATAGCATTGATAGTTATATTTTTCATACTAAAGCAGTTCTTTCCATTGGTAGATAAGTTAAATAGAACAGAGCAACGTAATAAGAAAATTGACTATTTGATTTGGCTGATAGAAAAAGAATAGGCTAAATAATTTTCGGGATTTTACGATAATTAATTTAATAGAAAAATAAAGCAAGTAAATTGTACTTACCTGCTTTACACTTTTTATCCTATATTACGCAAATTTTACGCAAGTATTTTCAAAACCTTATTAAATCAATGCTTTTACCGCCATTTCGACCCCGACCACCAGTATCTATACCAAAAAAACGACGTTTCCAACAGGAACGTCGTTTTTTACGTGTAAGGGGTTATATCTTACTTTTTAGAGCCTCGAGATTTCGGTGCCTGACTTCTGGTGCGCCACACTAGAGGTCATTCATAATGTGAGTTGGACAAATAACAGCTGAATGATTTATTCAATCTAGAAACATCTCAGGTACTCCTAATTACGATATACTCTTCTTCGTTTCATATGGCGGGTCAGCCTTCATACTTTGTGGCAGCATTTGAATCGAGTCAATGACACTATCAAGCTTCGTTTCGATCCGATCCAATAGATAGAATGTCACGACGACGGGAAAGCCCACCTCTTGAATAAAAGGCAATAACTGCTCCACCAAACTTCCTCCTTCCTCTAAATAAGTAGAGCCAATTCCCTAATAGAGAGCTGGCCCAATTTAAATCAAATATGCCTTGGCGTATTTGCGCCCGATTTTTAGGCCCACATGAGGTGTGTCACAAAGACGTTGCCACAGGATGTGGCGTTTTTAGTCTTTGATCTTACTGCTTGAAAGGTTTCCTTTTAAAAAATCGTGGCATCCGCCGGAGGCTATAACAGTTATTCAACTGGGTTCAAACCCACGATGAATAATGTTGTTGTTCTTCCACTGTTTCAACATTGCGCTCGACAAGTCGTGCGCCTTCTTTCTCTACAATCGAACCGCCGGATGTGACGAACACATCATCCGATACAATAAGATCAATAGCAGCAGCCTATGCAACTGTATCAACAGGTTTAAATTTCAAAGGAGATTAATATTTTGTAATGTTTAGGGAATATACAACAAAAGGCCTAGTCTTTTGGTATAATAGATGGTAAATAATTCAAACAATAATAGGGGAGTGAATGTTCGGGAAGATTTTAAACAGCAAATCAAAGGCCTAGGGAGTAGAATTGATAGAATAAAAGGAAATATACAAACAGAGGAAGCAACAAAAACATCACTTATTATGCCCTTAATTCAAGCACTCGGGTACGACATCTTCAACCCTGAGGAGTTAGTTCCAGAGTTTGTTGCTGATGTAGGCATAAAAAAAGGTGAGAAAATTGATTATGCAATTTTGCAAGCGAACGAGCCTGTAATCCTTATTGAAGCTAAAAGTGTTAATGAACATTTAACAAAACATGATTCACAGCTTTTTAGGTATTTTGGAACCACTAAAGCAAAATTTGCTATTTTAACAAATGGTATAGAATATAAGTTTTTTACAGATTTAGAAGAACAAAATAAAATGGATCAAAAGCCATTTTTCGTTATAAATATGTTGGACTTTAAAGATATTGATATTATTGAACTAGCAAAATTTCGTAAAAGTGACTTTGATGTTGAAAACGTTTTAACTACTGCATCTGAACTAAAGTATACTGGAGAAATAAAAAAATACTTAACCCAACAATGGGAAGATCCTTCAGATGATTTTATTAAACTAATCCTTAATGAAATCTATCAAGGAGTAAAAACAAAAAAGGTTATTGATAATTTTAGAGAACTAGTAAAAAAATCTCTAAATCAATTCGTGAACGAGAAGGTAAACGATAAATTACAAAAGGCATTAAACTCTTCTTCTGAAAATAGTGAAAGTGTCAATACAGTAACAACGGGTGAGGTCGTGAATGAAGAAATTGAAAGTGATGATACAAAGACACCTGAAAATGAAATACATACAACTGAAGAAGAAATAGAAGGATATGTACTTGTGAAACTAATTCTTAAGGAAGAAATTGACCCTACTAGAGTTTTTTATAGAGACAATAAAAGTTATTTTAATGTATTACTGGATGATACGATTAGGAAGTGGGTATGCCGTTTAGGCTTTAACGGTTCGAATAAGTATATTCAATTAAATGATTCGAACAGGACTTACTATAAAATTGAATCTGTAAATGACATATTAAATTATAAAAATGAGATTTTGGAGGTTGCAAGACAATTTGATAAAATAGCTGTTAAATAATATGTACATTACGGCTCAATATCTGTTTTTCAGCAGAGAATTAGAAGTCGTAATGAGACAGGCTGAATTAATGGCTAATCAAGCAGCAGAGAGCAAGGAAGAATTTAACGTATAAATGATTGGGGGTGTCTATGTGTCGGAGTTAAAATATGAAATTACTGAACAAATTGCGGTTCTTTCAGATTCCTCCAAAGGATGGACAAAAGAACTAAATTTAATTAGCTGGAATGGTCGTGAACCAAAGTACGACATTCGTGATTGGGCTCCCAATCATGAAAAGATGGGTAAAGGTGTTACTTTGTCAAAAGAAGAACTGGAAAAGCTAGTCGAGGTACTTAAGGTGCTGTGAATTTATTTGCAAGTATTAACAATGTTTAAGCATTCCGGAAAGATTTTTCAAAAATATTTATCCGGACCTAAAGAGGCAATGGCCAGCTGACCATTGCTTTTTATCTTACTAATTTTTTTAGTTGTACGGTTGTTTTTTAGAAGGGATGAGGTATATGGTTCCTGAACTAAACCCAGATTTAATCAATAATTTTAGGGGAAAGGTTCATGATCATGACGATTTTATAAGACTATATTTTGCCGACTATAAAACTAAAAACAGTATTGAAGGAAAAGATATCTGGAGTAAGATTTGTGCATGTATGGATTTGTTATTATCAGATTTGAAGTCTATAATACCAGCCTACCAAAAAGCAATACAAGAAGTGGAATGGTATGAGGATGATGTATTTGAACTCTTTAATATGCGCTCACAAATTCATCTCGATAATCATTATGATTTTTCCAAAGTACTTGAATATGCAGGAGGATCTAGCAATAGCTCTTCTGGAGAAACTTCTTTATGAATATTGATTGGACAAGGCTTGTTGCCAAGGTATTTTGCTAATTTGGCTGGCCCTAGTTTATCTTTATTAATTCATGCATTAGATCATGAACGAAATAAAACTAATCCTAGAAAAATAAAAAAGAAATATGACATTGTACAAATTATAGATGATATTTCCGACCCACCAGTTATTTTAACATTAGGGAACAGCGGAAAGGGTTAATAGCAATATAGAGAGGGGGTTCCAAAGAATGAACGGGGGAAAAACGGTAGAGGGTAGAACAGGAATGGAGTACATAACTAATGGTTTAAGTGGGGAGCAACTTGAAGATCATATGAATAGTATGATGTATGAATATGAGGACGAAGTTGTTTATGCTGCTTTTGATTTACGTGCCGACTGGGTGACGGATTCAAATAATCCAAATTCTCTTGCGATGGAAAAATACGTTGCGGAATTCCTGGAGCTAGACTATGTACATTACAACTCTAAAATTAATTCAATGGCAATTCTAACTAAGGAACAAAAGGAAGCAATCATTGCGATTTATGACGTGACACAGAGGCTTTTATCTGCCAAAAAGGTTCATCATGTCATTGTTTATCGCGGATTTAGCTGGTCTGAACGCCCCGAATGGGTGAATGAAAGGCTGGAAGAGGGGCAAAATATTCAGATTGATGAGCAACGAATTTTATCTAGCTGGAGTTTTTCAGATGAAATTGCAAAAGGATTTGTTTCACGAAACAATTTCGGATTTGTTGTAAGGGCCATGATGCCAATTGAACGAATTTTTGCTATAATAGATATAACAATGGAATCCGAATCAGTCTGTGTTAGTTTCGATAAAAATGAAGAGTTTGAAGTCGTATTCATAAAAGGAGGGGAACTAAATGAATAATAATTTTTCGGAAAAACGGCCGATCGTTGTCCGTGCAACTCCAGAAATGGCTAATTGGATGCATCCCCAAGACGATAAACGAAAGCAGCTGATTCAGGAACGTGTAGAAGCTGCGAAAGCCCGCTTTTCTCAAAGAAAAAGGCAACCGGAAAAATTAGCTTATTCTCTTCAAAAAAAGAAGAACTCCATTCCGGTAATTGGAATCAAGGTGAAAACTGTCAGTGTAACAGAGTTAGTATCCTCGAAAAAAATAGGACCAAAATCAGATAAAAAATTGCGTCGGGTTCAGTTAGAACAAGTAGGAAAACGAAGAACCGATTGATAATAAGGAATAAAGTGAAAAACTAATGGCCGCATAATCAACAGAGTATGACTATATTTACACACGAAAAAAATCGAGTGTAAATATAGTTTTTTTATTTAGATCCAGTTGCTGTTGTTTGCTGACTTCTTTTAATCGTTCCCTCGCCAAGACAGAATTCTCAAACGAGCTAGGTGCCTCTTTTTTACGATATACTCTTCTTCGTTTCATATGTCGGGTCAGCCTTCATGCTTTGTGGCAGCATTTGAACTTCAACGCAGCGAAAATATTCGCCAAGAACGAAAATGGGTCTATATTACGTATGATGAATTAGCGAGGCAAATGCAAATCTCAAAAAGTACGATTAGAAGGGCTATTTTAAAGTTGAAAAATAATGGTTTCCTCGCTTCCGGCAATTTCAACAAATTGAAAATAGATAGAACAAACTGGTACTCAATCAATTATGAAAAAGTAGACGAACTAAAGGCAGATGATAATGAATCACAACATGAAGTAGAAGAAAAGACCGAAATTCCGCAACCCGACCTTGAAGAATCGATGTGTCCAAATGGAGCAGACGATGTGCTCAAAGTGGACAGTCCATCTGCTCAGAATGAACAGGCGAAGTGTTCAAAGTGGACAGACGATGTGCCCAATATGAACACAGCAATACCAGAGATTACTTCAGAGATTACAACAGAGAGTACATCAGAGACTTCTTCTTCTAAAAACAAAGGTGAAAAAGAAGACGAAAATGATGCATTTCAATTTTTTGAACAAAATGGTTTTGGCAAAATCGGAAACTATTATGCGAAAAGGATTAAATCCTGGTGTGCTGCTTTATCTGGCGAACTAGTCATAGAATCGATGAAACTAGCATTAGAAAATGGATCAAACCGCTGGAATTATGCGGAGGCTGTACTAAAAGATTGGAGTAACAAAGGATACCATACCGTTAGAGAAATCCAAGAGGCACGCCAAACATACAAAAGACAAAAACAGAAAAAAACCTATACAACACCAGTCCGAAAAGAACTTATTCCGGAGTGGCTTCATGATGACCACCAGCCAGATAAACCGGTTATTGATTTGGATTTTGAAGCGAAGAAACGGTTGTTTGAGGAACGGCTTTTGGGACAGAGGGAAAGGTTACTGTCCCAAGTGTAAAATAGGAATTTTGTAATCATCCCATCCCCAAAATTTTTCCCGGATCCTTAAAGGGGAAAGCCAACGTGTATAAGTTGCATCATTTCTAATCATCTTAAGAGATATACAAATTAGAAGAAGGTGCATTATGGCGAAGAATTGTAATCGGTCATTCACCATCATTTTTTTAAGCATGATCTTTATGCTAATGTCTTCCTGTGGGCAGTCACAAGGTAAAGTCGAAATTCAAGGTACGAATAAAACTCCTCGCGAGGTTTTAGGCTTCTATACAGAACAGGAAGGAACCTATCCAGGGTCTCAACCCACTGTTGACAGGCAATTCTTCAATTTAAGCATAATTGCACCTTTCTGGTATAAACTTGATGATAAACGTCCAGGCAGTCTTATAGAATCAGTTACAGCAGAGCATAAAAGAAAGGTTATTCAAAGTGCCCATGAAAAACACATTAAGGTATATATGGTTGTACATAATCTCTTTTATGAAACCGTGGAGAAGGGAAAGCAGGTAGCAAGTAATGTACTCGATAACGATAATATTCGCGATGTTTTTATTCAGAACTTACGTAATGAAATAAATCAGTTTAATTATGACGGTATTAATATTGACATGGAAAATTTGTATATGACTGACCGTGATTCCTTTAGCCAACTGATAAGGGAATTGTCTGATGTGCTAAATCTTGATGGAAAAGCAGTTACGGTCTCAGTCCCGGCAAACACAGGTGATTCCCGAGCTAATCCCTGGTCACCGTGGTTTGATTACGAAAAGATTGGTCAATATTCAGATGGGTTAATGATTATGACATACGATGAGCACAATCCTAGAACAAAACCCGGATCATCAGCATCAGTCGATTGGACAGAAGCAACGATTCAATATGCTTTGAAACAGGGAGTACCACCATCAAAAATTTTACTAGGTATCGCCGGTTATGGATGGGACTGGGATACAACAGCAGGCGAAGCCAAGTATAGCTCCTATGAAGAGTTAATGGCTCAGAAAACAAAATATAACGCTAAAGTTCTATGGGACTCCCGTTCACAAACACCTCATTTCAGTTACCTGGATGAAGAACAACATAGCCACCAGGTTTGGTTTGAGAATAGCGATAGTCTGCGGTATAAGCTAGACCTTGTAGAAAAATATAACTTACGAGGAATCGGGATTTGGCGACTCGGCTTAGAAGACCCAAAGTATTGGACGACAATACAAGAGAAAATAAAAGTAAAAAAGTGAAGGACTGGCAATCTGTAATCTGCACTTGAACGGCCCAATGTGCATTTGCATATGGTCGCTTGCCCTAAGCAATCTTACACATTTGGGCGCTTTCCATGAGTAAAGAAAGTCTTTTTTGTTGTACTGCAAGTGTTCTCTTTGGGAACTATAAATAAAATATAGCAAAAAGAGATGAATTCTTTATAAATGGAGGGTTATGCCCGTGAATAGTATTAAAAAATTCTTTACTAGTAGTACGAAAACAGCAGACAAGAAGATTGTCACAGTGTATGTATTATTTCGTGCACTTGCTATTTTCATGCTTATCAATCAGTTAATTATGCAAAGATGGGGGGCTGCGTTTCTTCTTGTGCTGACGCTCGCTTTATTTGCTATCCCACAACTTGTGGAGCGATTGTTTAACATTGAAATTCCCAACTTGTTGGAACTGATCATCATCTTATTTGTTTTTAGTTCGACTATTCTGGGGGAACTGAGCGATTTTTACGGTTATTTTAAAATTTGGGACACAGCACTTCATACACTCAATGGCTTTCTGGCTGCAGGTGTCGGTTTCTCGCTGGTCTATCTGTTAAATAAAAATGCTGAGGGTATAAATTTGAGCCCGTTGTTTCTTGCAATCGTCACTTTCTGTTTTTCTATGACCGTTGGTGTTATGTGGGAGTTTTTTGAATACGCCGCAGACCGCTGGATGAATCTCGATATGCAAAAAGACCGAGTAGTTCAAAAAATAAACAGTGTAAGTATTGGTTCAGAAAGTAATGCCGTTTATCGGATTGAAAATATTCAACGCACAATTATTGAAAGTAATGATGATTTGGGGAATAGGATGGAAACCGTTATTGACGGTGGATATCTTGATATTGGAATTATTGATACAATGAAGGATTTATTTGTCAACCTGCTTGGTGCAATTGTCTTCAGTGTGTTAGGCTATCTATACGCTCAGCATGACGAGAAAAAATATAGGTTTGTGAGGAATTTTATCCCCAGAAAAAAAGGATAATGAAAATTTGTTTTCAAACAAATTTCAATATAGCAACAGAAATTGCTGAAGAGCTTAATCTAGATACCCTAGGAATAAAAAATAGAGATGATATGTAGAAGAAAGCGTTAATCCAAGATGAAGGGTTAACGCTACTTTTAATCCTCTCCCTCAAGTGCCTCATTTAACTGGTCGAGGGTAATATATTCTCCACGCTCGATTTCCTGATCCACCTCACTAGCCATTTTTAATAATGCTTTGCCTAGTTCTTTTTTGCGCCCAGGTAAATCTTTTTCAATTTGCTCAGCGGTTAAGCCTTCATTTTTTAAGTCCTTACGAATTAAGTCTTCAACATCATCAAAGAAATCCGATTTATAAAGTATTATGCGTCCATCTGTATTAATGCTAAGTTTTAATCTATCATGTGCTTTTAGATTAACAGTCTCACGTAACTCCTTTGGAATTGTAATTTGTCCTCTGTCATTGATTTGTACATCATACAACATTTATTTCACCCTTTCAGTAATGCTGAATTGATGATTAAAGTATATCATAAATATCTGTACCACATCCCCCAGTGAGGAAATGCTTTACCATTTCAAATTTTGTTTTTAATTTCCATTGAAATCGAACGTATATTCTCTTATGATTAAGAATATAATACGAACATATATTCTTTTTGGAGATGATGTCAGATGGTGGATTACAGTCAGTTGCCCGTTCAAAAGATTTTATGCGTGGATATAAAGAGCTTCTATGCGAGCTGTGCAGCAGTATTATTAGGTCTTGATCCACTTGAGTGCTATTTGGCGGTTGTTGGAGATACTGAGCGCCCGGGAAGTGTTGTGCTCGCCGCTTCACCAAAGCTAAAACAGGAATTTGGGATCAAAACGGGGTCTAGGCTTTTTGAAATCCCAAAGGATCCGCGAATTAAAGTTGTAAACCCGAAAATGGCAACCTATTTACGAATTTCAACAGAAATTACGAGACTTTTTAATCGGTATGTCCCCAAAAGTGCGATTCATGTGTATAGCGTAGATGAAAGCTTTATCAAGATTGATGGAACTGAAAAATTATGGGGAGATGCGACAACGATTGCGCGTAAAATCAAGCAAGAGATTGAAGCTGAGTATGGGCTAACCTGTGCGATTGGGATTGGCCCTAATATGCTAATGGCAAAGCTATGCTTAGATTTGGATGCAAAGAAAAAGGGCATTGCAGAATGGACCTATGACGATATCCCCGAAAAATTATGGTCCATATCACCACTGCGAGAAATGTGGGGAATTGGGAGAAGGGTAGAGCGAACCTTGAATGGAATGGGAATTACAACCGTTGGGCAGCTTGCCCACTATCCACTTGAATTGCTTGAGAAAAAATTCGGAGTGATGGGGAACCAATTATACTACCATGCCTGGGGTGTCGATTTATCGGAGCTTGGTGCGCCTATTATGCAAGGGCAGATTAGCTTTGGGAAAAGCCAAATTCTGATGCGTGATTATCCAGATCCGGAAGAAGTAAAGCATGTCATTCTTGAAATGTGTGAAGAGGTAGCAAGGCGTGCACGACGACATAAAAAGGCAGGTCGAACGATTAGCCTTGGAATTCAATATAGCCAAGATGAATTTGGCGGAGGATTTTATCGGTCGAAAACGATTGAAGCTCCGACCAATATTACGATGGAAATGTATCGTGTCTGTCTTGCATTATTTGAGAAATTTTATACCCGAAAGACCGTTCGCCAAATCTCAATTTCGCTTTCCAATATTGAGGATGACACACAAATGCAATTGGATTTGTTTTATCTTAATCGAGTTAAGCAGCATAAGCTTGGTTATGTAATGGATGGCATCCGAGGAAAATACGGTTCAGATGCGATCCTGCGTGCAGTTTCCTATACAAATGCTGGAACATCAAGGCTCCGCAGCAAGCTTGTTGGCGGACACAAAGGATAGAAAGAAGGTAATAAGGAATGATACGAGACCGCGGAGCGATCTAAACAATACTATAATAAAGGGGAGGCTATAACGTTTATAACGATAAACTTCCCCTTTTTTTATCGTTGTTTAACCTAATAATAGTCAAACAAAAACCAATTCAAGCATTTCATTTAAGGTAGAAGACGTACTCGATAAGCATTACCCCACTACAGGACAGACCTAAAGATCCTGCTCATTTTGTTTCAGTTTCAAAATTTCTTCTCTAGTCAAACCAGTTATCTCCTCAATTAATGAAAGATCAAGCCCCTTTTTTATCATCATTAAGGCGTTTTGATGGTTTGCTTCTTTTCTTCCAATTTCTTTCCCTAATCTGCGTTCTCCTTCTAGGTTGCTTAACAAATCACGTAGCTCTTTTGCACGCGCTTCATAAATGACACGATTTTCTTTGTTTGCACTTATAGTTTCCCACTCAATGAGTGCTTCTCTTACTTGCTCGATGTTCATTGCCCACTCCTCCAATTCGGACATTAATTCATCGTCTAATTTATTTTGCGGATAATCAACAGCTGATAACATCAACAGCCAAGGTAGTTGATTATTCTGCATCATTTCCCGATGGTATTTTCTCCATTGTACCACGAAAGAGGTCAAATCAAACACATGGAATTCAAGGTGGTCACTCCATAAGAAATGTTTACTATTTTCTCGAATATGAAAAGTTGTGTGGAAATCATCGGTTTCAGAAGGGAAAAGTGAGAAGTTTAAAATAGAAATTGAAATGGTGGGTCGCAATTTTTGATATAATTCACCGGAATGAATAGAGGATGAATAGGTCTTTGCCCAATAGTAGAGTATGCGTTCTGGTAAATCATGTTTGTTAATAATTTGAATTTCAACATTAATATTTTCATCGTTTGCAGTATTAACAGCTAAATCCAGTCGAACTGTTTTTCCATCCTTAGTCTCCTTGGAGATTTCAGTATTTATGAATTGTAAATCTTGAATTCGATTATTACCTTTCCTTCCTAGAAGGTCATTCAAAAATGCGATTGTAATATGTTTTCGACTTGGCTGACCAAATAACTGTTTGAACATAAAATCCACTTTTAAATCGAGGTATTCGGTTTTCATAAAATATCGTCCTTTCGGGGTTGTATTAGGGGTGTAATAAGGAACTTTCTTTACAAATCATTAATTTCGACAATTAATCACAAATTCCTGCGAGGTTGTAAAAAATTTAAATACCTAATTCAACAGATTTAGGTGCTATTTACTACGATATACTCTTTAATGTAGGGTCAGGAACTCTTTTATTTTGTTTTTAATTTCCATTGAAATCGAACGTATATTCTTTTATTATTGAGAATATAATACGAACATACATTCCTTTTGGGGTATTGGCAAGCTTGTTGGCGGACACAAAGGATAGAAAGAAGGTAATAAGGAATGATACGGGACCGCGGAGCGATCAAATGGACAGCAATGATGCTGCCAGAACATGTGAAAATACTTAGAGATTGGGCGGAGGAAGATACGTATGAGCAAAAGCCAGAACTAGATGAGCAGCAAATTGAAGAGATGAATGGCATTCTTTGCCAGGCGATGGAGGAGGGGAGAGAGATTATCGTTACGCATTACGAAGCGAAACACCACAAACTCCTCCTTGGCACGATTCATCATTATGATAACTTACAAAACAGATTGCACATCATTGATAAATTTGGGGAAGCACACTATATCCCTATAAACATGCTAGTCGATCTGCGCTTTTCAGACTAATTTCTCACATAAAACGATTGTAAAAGGATTTTGGTTCGACATTTTTCGAAACTTGAAGCCTTGCAGTAACTTATACTACAAGGCTTTTTACATTTGATAAACCCCCATATTCAGGGTGCTAGGTTTAGGTTTATATGTTATTTAAGCATCTAGCTGGTCTACACGTTTCTCGTTAATAAATGTTGGTAACATTTTATAGAGGAGAGCAAAAATAATGAAAGCACCAATCCCAATGATGATACCGGCTACATTTGTAACGGCATCCCATATGCCAGCTAATATAGAAAATGCCGGTATGGTACATGTAATCCATGATTGAATGACTGCAATCCAGCCAGTATACTTTTCGATTGGTTTATTTTTGGCAAGTAACAGGTAAAATAGAAACCATAAAAATGCCCACATTAACCAGATGATTCCAAATTTAACATCCCCAAAATTTATAAAATTGACTAAAGAATAACCAATAGCGAGGATTGAAACCCATAAAGAATAGTAACCCACACCGCTTCCGCTTGCATTGGTTAGATTGGTAATCCCCACATACAAATAAGTAAATCCAAATAAAAAAATAGCTGAAGCTGATAAAATAGTTTGAGCGTCTCCATTAGCTGTTGTAATCATAAAAATAGGTGTAAATATTTGTAGCCCGCCAACAAATAGATTAAAAATACCTGCACTTTTACCGTCAATTTTTCCTAATAGCATGAAACCGTTGACTAACAAAACAGCTCCAACATAAAGCAATCCGACATTTGACATAGCCAATTCCCCCTTGGTTTTTCAGTATTACATTTCAATAGCCACATTGTTTAATGATCAAATTAAATGCAATAAATGTGCCAATGTATTACGTACACAGCAAGGGAGTCATCATTCCTAGATAAAAATATATTAAATTACCCCAAAACTAGTTTCTAAGTTAAAAGCTTTTGAATCAAAAAGAGGGGAGTCGTGTTTCATTATGATACATTGTTCCATGTTGAAACAAATGTGTAAGAATCTTTTCTCCTAAAATCGATAACTATTGTCAAATTTGCAGCAGCAAAATGAATAGGGTCTAACGATTCTCATTAATCGCTAAGCCCTATTCATGAATCAATCAGTTAAATTATACTGTAATGTGAAACTCCTTAATTTTTCGATATAAAGTGCTGCGGGAAATTCCAAGCACTTGTGATGCTTCCATGACTGATTTTGATTCTTGTAATGTTTGTTCAATCATTGTTTTTTCCAAATCTTTTAATGATTTTTCTTTTGGTTTTTTTAGTTGATAGTAGCCCTTTAGAGCAGTCGGTAGGTGCTTTGCTTTAATGTGAGATTCTTCGGCTCTTCCAAGAAGAAATGCACGTTCCAATACGTTTCTTAGTTCGCGAATATTCCCTGGCCAATGATATTGAAAGAGTGAGGAAAATGCTTCATCACTCATTTTGTTTGGTCCACTGCCGTATATTTCTTGGAACTCCTGTAATATTTCTTCACAAAGGAATTCCATATCTTCAATTCTATTTCGAAGCGGGGGAATCGAAATGGATAATACATTTAAACGGTAAAATAAATCACTGCGAAACGAGTTATTGTATGCGATTTCCTCGTCAAGATTTCTGTTCGTTGCAGCAATTATTCTAACATCCACCGGGCGTTCTTTTGTATCACCAAGACGAACGATTTTTTTTGTTTCAATTGCTCGTAATAACACAACCTGTAACTCATATGGCATGTCCCCAATTTCATCTAAAAAGATTGTTCCATAGTTGGCAGCTTCAAATTTTCCAATGGAACCGCCTTTTTTGGCACCGGTAAAAGCTCCTTCCACAAAACCAAATAGTTCGCTCGTAATCAGTTCTTTTGGCAACATCCCAGTGTTTACTGGGATGAACGGCCCATTTTTTCGATCACTTTGATAGTGAATAGACTTTGCAATGACTTCTTTACCGGTTCCAGTTTCACCAAGTATTAGTACATTTGCAACTGATTGCGAAGCGATTTTTGCCACTTCTAGCTCTGTACGGAATTGATCACTTAAAGTGCGAATTTGTCCAAACTTGAATATTGTGCCTGAACGATGGATGTTTTTCTTGGGTTTAATTAAATATAGTTGTTGATTGTTTGTTTCATAATGATGGACTTGGAAGGTAGTATCCAATTGTTGCAGCATACTTTTCGAAATGAATTGACCTTCCTTATATTTTGTCAATTGGGCACCTTTTTCACTTATATATAAAATTTTAAGCTCATTAGATAAAACAAAGAGTGCTTGTTCACAAACTTCTCCCCATGCCCGTAGAAAAACTTCATTTAAATGTTCATACCGTCGGCCTTTTTCTTTAAATGGTTTTGGGGAAATGTTATGTTCAGAATCCCAGACAATGCCAAATTGGCCATCAGAAAGTACTTTCCCAATTTTTGCAGGTCGTGACAAGTGACGATGAGTAGAATCGAATACCAATGTTCCACAAGGACTTTCTATTTTTTTATCGCTTAAATGGTAAAAAATCGTTCTGTGCTCTATACTTTTCGTTTCAATGATGCTATCAATAATCAATTTTGTCCCAAGATACGTATTAAACATAACAGAAGAAATACCCTTATTTCCTTTAGTAAACTGCCGGAAATTTTTAACAAAATGTAGGTTTTGTTCGTTCTTGATTGATTGGAAATAACTAGCTGAGCCATAATGGCCTTGAGCGACTTTAGCCCCCATTACATCAATTTCCGTTTCCTTTGTAATTGGGCTGAAAATAGGCATTTTATCAGGTGAAAGACCGAGGCGATGGTACTCTTGATAAAAGGAGATGACACTCTTTCCAACGATTGTTGAGACAATAGCATCTGGTTTTTTGAGAATAATTTCTTGTAAGACATCGTAAAAGTTTTGTTGCCCTAGTGGTACATAATGTTCCCCGATAACAGAACCATTCATTTCTTGTAAATATGTTTTAACCTGTTGGTTCGTTTCTCGCGGATAAATGTAATCAGATCCAATACAAAATACCTTTTTCCCATAATGATGTACCATATAATCTAATAGAGTGTGAACTTGTTGATTTGGAACTTCTCCAGTGTAGAGTACATTTGGATGACATTCCCTACCTTCATACAAAGCTGGATAGACGAGGAGACAATTGTATTTCTCTAGCACTGGTAAAATGGCTTTCCTGCAGGCCGATGTGTAACAGCCAATAAAAATTCTAACTCCTTCTTTTGCAAGTTTTTCTGCTTCTTCTGCACCTTTTACTGGGTCCGAACAGATATCCCGTACAATTGCTTCAATTGTGTAGTGGTCACTTTGGTATTCGGATATGGCAAATTTGGCAGCATCACTTTGTCCTTTCTCCGTTATCGACGTTGTACCAGTTAATGAAAATAATAAACCAACTTTAATGTACACACTATTTGTCCCCCTCCAATATAATAGAAAACAAAATGAAATGAAAATGCCTGCATGTATATCATATATCAAATCTTCGGAAAACTAAATATATTCTGCTTTCTATTTTCGTAAAAGACATGTTTCAATTTGAGAATCAGTCTATTAATCGGACAAACCTCTGTTATTCTACTAATAAATTAACATTATCGAAATCTCCAGATAAAACAATGTGCCATTTTGAAACAGCCATATACAGCAACACCTAACAGTTAATGTTCTTTTCAATTGGCACGGTATTTGCATATAGAAATGGTAAGAGGGAAAGGAGGTTCAATAAATAGTTTGGCTGAAAAAATTGACAACCTTAACAAGGAGGAACCTAAATTGAAACAATTATCTGTTCGAGAATTATTGGAAAACCAAGGTATTACAATCCCACCACATCTTTCTGAGATTGAAAAACGCTGGGAGGGAATTCAAACGCTTAAAGCAGAAATAAAAAATGCGGTGCTGGACGATTATGATATTGCACTTCGTAATATACCAGGAGGGGATCACATTGAGTAGAGAGTTAGTTTCAAAGTCGGTCGAAGAGTTGGCTCCATTACTTGAAAATAGGGATGTATCGTCAGTCGAGTTAACAAAAGCAGTTTTAGATCACGCAGAGGCAGTTAATGAAGAAATTAATGCATATGTGAGTTTTACAAGAAAACAGGCAGTTGAAGCAGCTGAGAAAGCGGATATGGAAATCGCTTCTGGAAATTATCGAGGAATGTACCATGGAATTCCAATGGCCGTTAAAGATAATCTTTATTTTAAAGATGAAGTGACGACAATGTCATCAAAGATTCATGGTGAGTTTGTTTCTTCTTATGATGCTACAATCATTGCTAAAATGAAGGAAGCCGGAATTGTTTTCACTGGAAAATTAAACATGCATGAATATGCATGGGGAATTACAAATAACAGTCCTCATTTTGGACCTGTTAAAAATCCATGGAATTTAAACAAAATTCCTGGTGGTTCAAGTGGTGGCTCGGGTGCCGCTGTTGCTGCTGATATGACTGTTGCAACATTAGGAACGGATACAGCTGGCTCAATTCGTATTCCATCCTCAGCTTGCGGAATCGTTGGACTTAAGCCGACACATGGAAGGGTAAGTAAATATGGCTGTTTCCCACTTGCATGGACACTTGACCACATTGGTCCAATGACAAAAACAGTGAAGGATGCGGCTGGTTTACTCGAGGTAATTGCAGGTTACGACACAAACGATCCAACTACTATAAATGTACCTGTTGGAAATTATACAGAGCAGTTAACAGGTGATATGAAGGATGTCGTTATTGGAATAAATGAAGAGTATTTCTTCAAAAATGTTGACTCCGATGTAGAAAGGCTAGTTAGACAAGGTATTCAATCACTTGTTGAACAAGGTGCGAAGGTAGAGGAAGTAAAAATACCTGCATTAAAATACGCTGAATACGTAGAATTAGTCACATCATTGTCTGAAGCGTCGGCCATCCATCATCGCGACTTGTTAACACGACCAGATGATTTCGGTGATGATATTCGAATGCTATTTGAATTAGGGGAGTTATTCACTGCTGTTGACTATCTCCAAGCTCAACAATTAAGAAGACAATTAAAGCTTGAGTTCCAAAAGGCGTTTTCAAAAGTTGATGTGTTAATAGCTCCGACATTACCAATTGTTGGACCTGATATTGGTGATGATTTTGCAGACCTAAATGGAGAAAAGGTTGATTTAATCGAAAATATCATTCGCTTCACAGGACCTAGCAACTTAACTGGCCTACCAGCTTTAACGGTTCCTTGTGGATTCAAGAATGATTTGCCGGTAGGTCTACAAATTATTGGACCAGCGTTTAATGAAGGAAGAGTACTTAACGTAGGTTACGCTATTGAAAAAACAAATCCGTTACGTGGAAGAAAACCACAGATGGTGCTGTCTTAAACCTGATTTTTTAGGGAATCCATTCGGCTTTCCTGCAATGTGTAAAAGTAATCATTAAAAGAGGGTTGTCTCAAATAGAGGCAACCCTATTTAGCAATCTAGTACTTAAGGTAAATCGTAAGAATCTCGGTAATCAAGGGAGAGTAGTCTATATATGTATCTAGCAGTCATCATATTTTTACTAACATTGGTTTTGGTCATTTGGCAGCCGAAGGGTCTATCAATTGGCTGGTCTGCTTGTACAGGGGCATTCCTGGCTCTAATTGTGGGTGTTGTATCTGTTAAAGATGTATTAAATGTTACAGGAATGGTTTGGAATGCTACATTGACATTAATAGCATTGATAATTATCTCTGTAGTGCTTGATAAAATTGGTTTTTTTGAATGGGCGGCATTGCATATGACTCACTTTGCTAATGGGCATGGTTTAAAGATGTTCTTTTTAATCACTATCCTAGGGGCAATTGTTTCTGCCTTTTTTACAAACGATGGTGCAGCACTTATTCTGACTCCAATTGTTTTAGCAATGGTCCGTTCCCTGGGTTTTAAGAGAAAGATGTACCTGCCTTTTATTATGGCTTCAGGATTTATTGCAGATACCACATCATTGCCATTTGTAATTAGTAACCTCGTCAATATTGTTTCGGCAGACTTCTTCCAAATTGGTTTTTTCAAGTATGCGATGTATATGATTCTTCCAAATTTGTTTAGTTTGGGGGCAAGTATGCTTGTTCTTTATTTAGTTTTTCGTAAAGATATCCCAAACCATTTTGATATGGCTCATTTAAAGAAGCCTAGTGAAGCAATCAAGGATAGTAGAATATTTCGTATGTCATGGGTTGTATTGGTTTTCCTAATCGCAGGTTATTTTGTAAGTGAAGCTTTCTCCATTCCTGTATCCATTATAGCCGGGACGGTTGCCATTATATTTTTGCTTTTTGCACGCAGTAGTCCGATTATTGACACAGTAGTGATTATAAAACGTGCACCTTGGGCGATTGTATTTTTCTCTATCGGAATGTATGTTGTGGTATATGGTTTGAAAAATGTTGGATTGACAAGTTTTCTTGCTTTTCTTATAGAGGAAATTGCGGAACTGGGACTGTTTGTCACTACTATTGGAATGGGGTTTACTGCAGCTATTTTATCATCTGTTATGAATAATTTACCGACAGTCATGATTAATTCATTAGCGATAGCAGAAACGGACATTACTGGAATTGGGAAGGAAGCACTTATTTATGCAAACGTAATCGGAAGTGACCTAGGACCCAAAATAACACCTATTGGTTCACTTGCTACCCTCCTTTGGCTACATATTTTAGCAACAAAAGATGTTAAAATTACATGGGGTTACTATTGTAAAATCGGAGTTATCCTTACAATACCGACCCTTTTCATCACATTAATCGGGTTGTATGTATCATTATTAATATTTTAATCTATTTGCATTACCAAGAGGGTAAGGGATTGTCGCTTTGAATGAATAGAAGAACCACTTGTGAGGGGAATAACCATGCTTCAAATACTTGAAAAATCGGATAACTTATTCATTGTTGTACACGAGATCTACAAGTATTAATCAACAAGCTCATTTTAAATTTAGACAAAAAGAATGTCAAAGTATATAAACTTTTGGGACAACATGGATTTAGTGACCCATACACGACAAGATTCAATGAAAAGTCATCGGAAAAAGCTTTTAATGAAGGCGATACCCGGATATAACGGGCAACATTTTTCTATGATGGTAGCTGGGTTAAAAAGAACCCCGCATAGGGTTAGGTTATTTCCATTCTTCAATCAAATTAATAACTTGCTCTCTATCAAGTATATTGACAGCAAAATACGTAACGCCCCTATATTTCATTTTTCTGATTGGGTTCATTGTCGCATTATGTATATCCCGTAAAACTTCAATATCTGGCATTGTGAAGGCTACTAAGATAATGGCCGTTTCACCATTTATACCCCAAGTACCTCTCGTACCAAGTACTAAGGGTAACGGATTTCCACGTCCTTGGAGATAGTTATGGATCCACTCTTGTTCACTTAATCCTTTTTCAACCATGCCAATCACACCTATTCCCAACATTTTGGGATCTATTACTCTTATTTTTCGCTTTTATCAGGGATTTTCAATAAAATTAAAGCTGCTAAAAATATTTTTACCCAAAACGGATAAAAAATGTTATTTTCACTTACAACTATTTATTCCCAATATTTTTGGGGTAAATACGGGTGAATCTTGTCCATGTATGCGGTAACCCCATTATGGATTTGCCCATTTTTATAAACTTTCTACCCAAATAAATGCTGGGTGAATAAGATGGGATGATATCTTGAAAAGGAGAATGAAAATGGCTAAAAATCATAATGAATTTCCAACCTTGTTTGGACAAAATCAACTAAAAAATGGTTTTGGTCCTGTCTATGCCATACCTTCATTTCCATGGAAAAATGGAAGTGGCACGGGTCAAAGTGATGCGCCAACACCTAAGGGTTTAGCCAATCAGGGAGGACAAAGTGAGGAACGGAATATAGGTCAGATACCTCCAACATTGTTTGACCAGAACCAACTAATGGGGAATTTTGGTCCTGTCTATGCAATTCCATCTTTCCCTTGGCAACATGGCGGTAACCAGGTCTATGGAATGGGCCAATGGAAGCAAGGACATGGTCCAATTATGGGTGGTGGGCAGTGGCAACAATGGGGTGGCCACCCTAATGTATTTATGCCTAGTCATATGTATGGCCCAGTTGGGTATCAATTCCACTGGTGATTTACCTACAAGGCCTATTTTTAAATACGAAATATAAGAACCCATTACGCTGGTTCCTTCGATATGGGTTCTTATTTGCACACTTTGCTTATTTACATTATTAAGAAGGCCCCTTTGACATACTCTCATATGGTTTTCAACAGTCTTCAGTCTGTATCTCTTAGGTATTTTAAAGCAAAATTACTTGCCACACATGATTGTTGATCATGTGATTCTTTCTTCCTCCAAGTTTCTCCATAAATGATGGGCTTCTCTGGCGATGTGTTCCAACAGGTCAGGTGGGGATGTTGTAACAGCCGCACATTGTTTGATTAAATCATCCAACTCCAATTTAAAACTTTCCAAACTCTTGGCTTCTTTAATTATCATCTTCTTAAATTGTGTTAGAACCGGAAGTGTTTCATTTCGTGGTGTACGTATCATGGTCTGTAGTGCCGTTGCTTGCATAAGTAACCGTTCAAATTTCTGCATCATCATTGTAACCTGAAAATTTAAATCATAATTTGAAATATCGAGATAGTGACGTATATAGCCCAAATGATCGGCCATTTGCCTTAGCCAAAAGACGCATTCGTGTATGATAGCGTCGGAGGGTGAAATTTTGGCACCACTTTCAATTAATTTAAAAACCCTTTGGGACTCTTCCGCTTCCCGTACCATGTGGTCTATCAAAGACACCGGCGTAGAGATAATAACTTCACAATGCAAGGATTTGTCCATTGTATAGGCGAGAAGGCTGTGAAATTCACGGGTAGCATGTTGGGCTTCATTTATTAAGTTACCGATATCACCCTGTTTCTTGGCGGCCTTTTCCCATACTTTTCCCAAGCGCTGAATATTATTAAGGTTTGCACGGGCCAATTCCGTTTCATAATGACTTATTTCTCTATCAAAAAACCGTCCGTGGTCATAATCGTTCCGTAACCAAAAAGCGATAATCCCATAGGCATCCCTTTCATAGTTATCCGTATACGCCATAACCCAACCCCTCCTTGTAAGTAAGTGATAGCCAAGTAAATGAAACACCCGAATTGGTCCCTAATGATAATCATTTCAATTCAGGCGTTTTAATACATGGCTGCATGACACAACTAACAGTAAGGATTATATTCATCATGTTTTTGTCCTATGTTGTAATTTGAAAATAGTCTATTCATCCATTAGCAACTACTGTTGTGGGGATTTGATTAAATATGATTGAAAATACTACCTAAATTATAAGTAATCGGTTTACAAAATCACTGATATTACCCACCCAACAAGCCCATATAAGCCTTGCAAGGACTCTTAGTGGGTAACTAAAGATAAACAGTTTTTAAAAAAATCATGATTTCTTAAGCAAAAGATAAACAAAATAGGGTGCACCTATGAGAGCCGTCATAATTCCAGCAGCAATACCCTCCGGTTCTGCCATGTTGCGCCCGATTGTATCAGCGAATAATAAAAGCCACCCGCCAATAAGTACAGCAATCGGTATAAATAGTTGATGGCGCGCTCCGACCAATGCTTTTGCGATATGTGGAGCCATTAAACCGATAAAGGCAATTCCGCCTGTAACAGATACTGCCGCAGCGGCTAAAGCAACTGCTGTTATTAGTAAAACGAGTCTTTCCTTTTCAATGGAAATCCCTAACCCGATTGCCGTTGTTTCACTTAAATTAAGGATATTTAAGCGATTCGCTTTAAATAAAGTAAAGGGAATCAACACAAGCAACCATGGTAAGAGGGCAAGAATAAATGGCCAGTCTGTGCCCCATATATTACCTGCCAGCCATCTGGATATAAAGTCTACTTTTTCACGATCGGACGAGGAAATAAGGAGCACCATTGTGCCAGACAACGCCATTGAAAATCCAACGCCGATTAAGATGAGCCTTACTGGCTGTAAACCCGCACCTTTGCGATATGAAAATAGATAAATAAAGCATGCCGTTATCAGGGCACCGATAAATGCTACGACAGGAAGTAAATAAATAAATGAACCTGCATCAATCGGGAAATACAAAAAGAAGACCGAAATGGCTACACCTGCCCCAGAATTAATCCCAATGATGCCAGGATCTGCTAGATCATTCCGTGTGATTCCTTGTAAAATAGCCCCAGAAAGGGCAAGCGCCATTCCTGCAAGGAGTGTGATCACGATACGTGGCAGGCGTACAGAGAATAACACAAATTCTTCTTTAAAGGTTCCCTCTCCTAACAGTGCTGGAATAAGTCTGCTATAAGACAGGGAGGAGTAACCTAATCCCATACTAATGACAGCTGTAATGATAATCATTACAAAGGTTCCAATCAGTAAAAAACGATATTTGGTAAGTAAATTTGGCTGAATCATGAAAATGCTTTCCCTCCTTTATGTATAATGAAAAGGAAGAAGGGAAGCCCCATAATGGCAACAATCGCAGGCACTGGTGTTTCAAAGGGAGCATTTACATTTCGCCCAACTGTATCTGCAAACACCATAAAAGTCGCGCCAGCAACAGCTGACATCGGGAGGATATACCGATAATCTGTCCCAACGATCGCTCTTACAATATGAGGAACCATCAAGCCAAGAAAGGCAAGATTTCCAACAAGTGCAACAGATGCGCCAGCTAACATAATCACAATAATGAATAATAACACTTTAATTAGCATAATTTTTTGACCTAATCCAATCGCGATTTCCTCATTTAAGCTAAGAATCGTAAGCTGTCTCGAGAGAAAAAGCGAAACTAAAATACCAATGATGATAAAAGGAACAATGACTTGAAGCTGAGCCCAAGTGGTTCCGATTATACCACCTGCACTCCACATTGAAACATCTTTAGAAATGTTGAAATAAAGCGCAATGCCATCAGCAACTGCATAAAGGAAGGCAGACACAGCTGCTCCAGCTAACACAATCCGAAGTGGAGAAAATCCCCCTTTTTTAGCGGAACCAATACTGATGACCAATATTGTTCCAATCCCAGCCCCAAAAAAGCAGGCAACCATGATCGTAAAGTAATTAGCAGTCGGAATCAATGCGATTGTTAAGGCAAGTGCTGCATTCGCCCCAGCAGTTAATCCAAGGATACTTGGGTCAGCTAGAGGGTTTCTTGTTACACCTTGCATAATCGCACCGGCTACCGAAAGGCCAGCGCCAACAAATATAGCAGCTACTTCTCGAGGCAGGCGGATTTCACGAATCATAATAATGGTATCCGTTTTCAAGTTCGTTGAAAGAGCCAACCATACTTCCTTCAATGTAGTTTCGGCTGCACCAAAAACTAATGAAAGAATAAATACGCTTATGAAAAGCAGTATACTTATGATAAATTTCACCATAAATGGAACTGAGTTTGTGTATTTTGTCATTAATCTCATCTTTCCTTTTCAGAATAAAAGAAGAGGAATTCTTTTGTAAGAACTCCTCATATCTAATTACTTACCTAGAAATGAGTTGGTGAAAAATTCCAACTGATGTTCAAGGGTGATTGGGTCATTGAAATAAAATTCCTTTGCATTCGCAACATAGACTTGATTGTTTTTAACAGCTGGAATATTTTTATAGGTTTCGGATTCCATAAAGGAAGTTTCAGTTCCCTCTGTTTTACTAACAATTAAATAGTCACCGACGAATTCTGGCAGTACCTCAAGAGACAGCGAATAAAAACCGGCTTCCAATGCATTTTCTTTTACCTTTTCAGGCATATTCAGCTTCATTTCTTGATATAGAATTTCTGTACCACGAGCCCAGTTGTCACCAAAGACATAAAGTTCCTTATTGAAGTTTTCAATAACGGTAACTGTCGCATCTTCACCGATTTTAGCCTTTATTTCTTCACCGGATTCTTGAGCACGTTGTTTAAAGTCTTCGATCCATTCCTTAGCTTCCGCTTCTTTGTTTACTAACTTCCCAATTTCTAAATGCTGGGTCAGATAATCTAATTTTCCATATGTAAAAGTAACAACAGGAGCTATTTCTTTCAATTTATCTACGTTTTTCATTGTTGAGAGCCCAATAATTAAATCCGGTTCTAGTTCAATTATTTTTTCAAGGTTTTCATCGGTTACTTCCTCGACACCGTCTAACTTATAAAGGGGGTTTCCTTTAGACCAAGAATCAACGCCAACAACTGGTACATCCAATGCTAGAACATTACCTGCAAAGGTGGAAAGTACAACCACACGCTGTGGATTAGCGGGCACCTCGACCGGCCCATTCTCGGATTGATAGGTAATCATATCTGATGATGTTGATTCATTGTTGTTGCTGCTTGCGTTTTCCTTCGTTTTCGCGCCGCACGCGATTAGACTAAATAGTAACAAGATTAGTAGAAAGGGGATAAGTAGTTTCTTCATTTGATTTTTCTCCTTTTAATAAATGATAAGTAAGGCACATAGGCTTATTTGTTCTAGGATCTTTCCCGATTAGAGCATCGATATGAAATATTTCTTCTAAGACTTTATTCGTTATCACCTCTTCAGAAGTTCCCGCTTTTACGATTTGACCATATTTTAGGGCAATTATGTAATCAGCAAACCTTGCAGCATGGTTTAAATCATGAAGAACCATTACAATCGTTCGGTTCTGCTCTTGATTCAGCTTTTGTAAAAGCTCTAAAATCTCAAGTTGATGTGCCATATCAAGGTATGTTGTCGGTTCATCTAGAAAAATGATCTCCGTTTCCTGTGCAAGGGCCATTGCGATCCAAACACGTTGGCGTTGTCCGCCAGACAGTGCATCAACAGGGTGATGTTTAAAAAAGGCTGTGCCCGTAACGTCGAGCGCCCAGTTGATCACCTCTATATCATGACTGTTTAAGCGACCAAAACCTTTTTGATGGGGAAAGCGTCCGTAGGAAACGATTTCTCCCACTGTCAAGCCACTGGCGCTTTCAGGATTTTGAGGGAGTATAGCCAATTTTTTTGCAAGTTTTTTAGTATTTTCCCTTGAAATGCTTTCTCCGTCCAAAATAATCGAACCAGATTGATGGGGGATGACACGGGTCATCGCTTTCAAAAGAGTCGATTTTCCACAGCCATTTGATCCAATAATCGTTGTAATTTTTTTGTCGGGAATTTCAATACTCAAATCCTTAACGATTAAGCGGTCACCATAGCCAATCTGCAGATCCTTTGTAAAAAGGCGAACCATATTATTCCTCCAATTGTAAAATTTAAATATTGATATTGAAAATCATTATCAATGTAAGTTATAATGACACTATAATTCTATTGAGAATCATTGTCAACTAGATTTTTAAAAGTGTTTTGAATGATTAGGATAATATAAGAGGAGTGTTGTGGATGCAGGGAATTGAATGTTATGATGTAACAATTATTGGCGGAGGACCAGCGGGTCTCTACTCTGCTTTCTATAGTGGCTTACGAGAAATGAAAACAAAAATAATTGATTTTCAACCTTACTTAGGCGGGAAAATACATATTTATCCTGAGAAAATGATATGGGATATAGGGGGGCTGCCGCCTCTCTCCGGTGCACAGTTGATTGAGCAGCTTGTTGAACAGGGTCTAACATTCGATCCGACTGTTGTACTAAATGAAAGAATCATTTCGATTGCCAAAAATAAAGAAGGATTGTTCGTTATGAAGGCGGCCTCTGGTCAGGAGCATTATTCCAAAACAGTAATTGTTGCGGTAGGGAGTGGTATATTAAAGCACCAAAAGCTAAATATTCAGGGATCCGAACGGTTTGAAGTATCAAATCTTCATTACACCGTCAAATCTCTTCAGTATTTTAAAGATAAGACCGTTATTATTTCAGGTGGAGGGAATACGGCGATTGATTGGGCCAATGAATTGGTACCGATAGCGAAGAAAGTATATGTTACATATCGGAAGGCGAGTTTGACTGGACATGAATCACAAGTTACGAATCTACTAAATAGTACAGCAGAATGCTTGTTGAATACGTCTATTACAAAGCTAGTTGCGGCTAATCATCGAGATGAAATTAGCTGTGTAGAATTAACAAATCACGAAACGGGTGAAATCCATTCTTTATCGGTTGATGAAGTCGTCATAAATCATGGTTTTGAACAAGATGCATCCTTGCTGGAAAACAGTGAACTTGAAATTGAGATGCTTGAAAATTTTTATATAACTGGAAATCCTCAGTGTGAAACGTCTGTAGAGGGGCTGTATGCAGCAGGGGATATTATCAAATACGATGGAAAAGTAAACTTAATCGCAGGTGCATTCCAGGATGCAGCAAATGCTGTAAACAAAGCAAAAAAATATATTGAACCAGATGCAAATGAAGCAGCAATGGTTTCATCCCATAATGAAGTATTTAAGCAGAGGAATCGGGAATTAGTAAACAGGATGTTGAATTACCCATATGAAAAAATAAGTACGTCAAAATAAGAGCAATGAAGAACAAACAAATGGCAAAATAAGCGGAAATCCTCCTGTTAAATGTAGAATGGAGCGCGTTTCGGGGTAAATAAGGGAAGTTTTTCCGGTAATGCTTAAAAAAAACCTCCATTTTTGCTCTTTTTAAAAAAATAGACGGAATTTTTCCGTCTATTTAAGCATTTTTTGATCCTAATTACTTAATAGACGGAATTTCTCCGTCTATATATCAGCCTGTGTGCTTACCTTAATCCCCCTCCGAAAGTGTGGAACCTTGTGATCCGGGCTAAAATTTTCCTACAATCGTGGATCAATATCTTGTTCTTGGCTTTCTTCAAAGATTAGATTTGCGACGGTTTGCTTGTATTCCAAGTTTTCTGGGCCAATCTCATCAAGTCGGGTTTGAAGCATTTTCATCCCCAATTTATGTTCGATTAACGATTTTTGGATTTTTTTCTTAATGTTTTTTTGTTTCATAAGCTTTGTATATTTGTGTGGAAACCGATAATCATATCCGTACACAAGTGTAAGATATTCGGGGTTCCGTACTTTCATAAACGGGACAAGATTAACCTTTGGTACTTCTGGCTTAATGACTACGCCTTCCATACCGCGTTCAAACGTTAGCTTTTTGAAAAATTCTAAGGCATTGTCGTACGGATCTTGTAGATTCACAATCATGTATTCATCATCACTTATAAAAGAGAACATTTCCGAAGTCTTCATAACCGGAATTTCCTCATTACCATTTGAGTAAACCACCTTTAAAATAGAAAATGGTTTATATGTTAGCTCTTGATCCTTTGCATAAAGATCTAACTGCTTACGAAATAGTAAATAGGATTTCTCCTGCTCAGACAAGGTATGTGTTGTATCGATTATTTCCTTTAAATCTTTGAACGTTTGATAATCGTTCATACCAAAATGTGCAATTAAGTCTTTTTTCGAATTTCTGGACATTGCTTCCTCAAACCCGCTGGATTCGTATCGTCTTACTACATCCAAGAAATGGTTTTCGAAACCGAATTCTTTCAAAAAGCCAATTTCTGTTTCAAGGGCCTTGGCAACGACATCAAACTGCTGATCAATTAACCCTTTTCCAAGTGCATTCCAAGGGAGCAGCTCACCATCAAATATGATCATATCGATTGCTTTTTCATCCATCAATGTCGAAAATTTTGCTTGGAGTTGGCAGAACACCTGTGTTAAATCAATATGTGTAATTTTATAGCCATTTCGACTCACTGCATTGCATTTCTCTACATCTTGAGACAAATATATATTACAGCGGGAGCCCATATACTTCGGTTGAAGGACTACTTCACTTACGCCAGCTTCTTTGAAATAATCTAATCCCTTCGGCAAGCTTTCCAGTTCATTTGTACGAAAGTCCTTATCGGCAGGGCTCATCGTGCCAGAGACGAAATTTACTTTGTTCTGAAGGATGTAATCTAGTCGTTTTTGGTCATTTTCACTTAATTCAATGAGCTTTACTTTCTTTGCCTTGGAGGAAAAGGCTGCCGGTAACTCGTTAGAAAATGGAGTATTATCTCCACTAAGTTCTGGTTCTTCGTTTGCAGTCTTGTCGGAAGAAGGGACACTCTTAAATAATGGCTTATATGATTGCAAAGTCAAACTTGTTAAGGCATTCCCTGATACACAACCTGTATCGATTCCGATTTTATTTTTCATGCGGACCACTTCTTTTGTGGCCACATGACCAAATACATGGTAGGGAAAATTACTCCCACTTTCTTTTTCTAAAAAGCGAAGCTGCTCTTCGATATCTGCCTCAAAATTAGTTGCAAACCGGCGTTGATGACGACGTGAAGTTGCATCCATTTTTCCTATATATTGATTATGACAAGGGGCATGAGTCAGGTAAAAGCTGTTATTCTTCTTACCGATAAACCGATAAAAATCACAGGATACATCCACAAGAACCTGAAACTTAGATTGCAGCTCAAGATCAGCAGCTAAGACAGGAATGGAAGTAAAAAAGTTCTCTAGTAATTGTGGATCCACATTTTGAATTTCGCCATTTATATATTTCGAAACAAAGTTTTCATGGTTTCCTTTAACAAAATAAAAGAATTCTCGATTATGATAAAGAAACTCAATGGTCGCTTTTGTATTTTTTCCTTTATCGATAAAATCGCCAATTAGCACAAATCTTTTATTGCCACTCTTTGAAGTTTCCTGAATTTTACCATCAAGAATTGTAAATCCGTGCAAAGTAATCATTTGTTGTAATGGCGCAAGCGTCTCATGAACATCCCCAATGATGATGTAAAAATAATTTTGAGGAAGTATATGATTTACATATTCTTGTATGTTCTCAACGACAATTTCATAGGCAGTGGTATGTAGAAAGTTTTTTTCATGAATTCGATGGATGTCATCGAAGTCACTGCGCCTTAAAGTGGGCAGCACGTCACGTCGCATTCGGTTGACATGTGTTGCAATCACCTTTTTACTGCGATCAGATGCGAAATAGTCTTTCATATTTTTGTAATCAAAAGCGATAGCTTCTAGGCGATAGTGATTTTCCTTTGCTATTGCCGCGACTTTTTTTCGAAAATCATCTGCAAGACCAGTTGTATCGACAATTACAAAATCAGCATTAACAGGAAAGCTCGTCACAGCCATTAGCTTATGAAAAAGCAGGTCAAACGCTTGGGCAGACGACTCCATCATCATTGAATCATATTTATCATAAGGAAAGCCGAGAATCTCCTGCCGTATCTCATCACTAGACAGGTATTGGACATTACTCCGGTAATTTTTTTCTTCATCATAAAATTGTAATTGAGGGATCAATACATTTTTTGCAAACGTTGATTTCCCGCATTCGGTCGGACCGATCAAAAGATAAATCGTATGTAATTTCGTCTCGATTTTCATTTGAATTCACCAGCATTTCTAGTTAATACTAATCCTTGAGTTGTATGAATCCCGTTCACATTGTCACCAATCCCATGGTGAGAGTAGTTCCAGTCAGGTGGAATGAAAGATTGAATCCAGCTTTTGAATTCTTGTTCATTCATTTCCCATTGATGGTCATGATGACGTAATTCTATATTGTAAAATTGGTTAAAATCACGGTTAGGTGTCGTAATGATCAGCTTATGACAATTCACATGTTGAATTATTTTTAAAATCAATTCTTCAGCAGACTTTTTATCCATGTGCTCGATTACCTCTGTTAAGAGAACATCGGCTAAATCCTTTGTATAGTTTGCAAGAAAATGATCAATAGATTCGTAAAGAATAATATTTGAAATCTCATGGCGTTGTGCTTTTTCCGATACTTTTAACAATGCTGCCTCATCAATATCAATCGAATGGACAAGACGGGGAACAATTTCTTTACTAAACGGTATGGAATAGGCACCCTCACCGCAGCCGACATCGATGATTGGCAATTGAAATTCAAGCTGCTGTGTAATCCAGTCTTTTCGTTGGATTGCGGTATTACCAAAGGCAAAATCAATTGTATACCGTGATGTTTCTTCAATGAGTCCTTTGTATCGGCGGAATTTCTCTTTTTTTGTAAGCACGTTTCTGACAAACAAATAACGAATGAAAAAAGGGGCATCTATCACATTAATGCTGCGGATATATTTTTCAATAGTTTCATTCGTGATGTCAAAATAAATGCGGTTCATTAAAGACAAAAACAGAAATAAGGTATTGCTATAATTAAAGAGCTCATAAAGTGATTTCTTTGTTTTAATGGTAATTCGATAGTTTTGATGAGCAACCTCCTCCCAAAATAATTCGTAGTCTTTAAAATGTAATTTGAAAAAATGCAGATACCGAGTCTGTTCAACTAGAACAAGATTCACCATCAGTTTGTGCTCAAATCCCTCTGTATCGTCATCATGGTGCTTTTTTGATGCTGAAGCAAATAAATCAGCCACTACATTAAGCGGAAAAAGGGGTGTATGATATCGAGAAACATTTAAGTATTCAAACTGCTCATCTTTATCTTTTGGATAGGAAACCTCATTTTCAGCATCCTTGAAATATACATTATATGTATGATTATCTGAAAACCAACCGTAGATCTTTCCCTTACGGACAGTTCTCAGCAACATGCCTGAATTTGGATTTTTCCCTACGACAAAGGAAAACCTTGGATTTGAAGATCGTATTTGAAAAACAGCCATTGTAGACACCTCCAAAAAAATAAACTTATATGTGTAAAATTCTATTGAAGTTAAGATTATCCTTCTTACTAATATTAATAATAAATGCTCCAACCATACCACTAATAGGAGTGTTAGTAAATTTCATAATTTATCTGAACTAATCAATCTTTTTAATTGAGAATTATTATCACTTGTTGTATGCTAAGTAGTAACAATCCACAATGGAGTAAGGAGCAAATACATGCAAATATACTGGACTAAAATAAATAAAATTATTGAGGAAACACCTGAGGTTCAAACCTTCCTGCTCGACTGTCCTGAAGGCTTTACATGGGAAGAAGGTTCCCACACTCATTTCGGGCTGAAAGGTTTCAATGCTGGAGATAAACCAAACAAGAGCTTGGTACGCCATATGTCAATCTCCACTTTACCGCATGAAAATGCAATCGGTATCACAACACGCATCAGAGAGCAGTGTTCCGAGTTTAAATCGATTTTGAGAAATCATGAAGTCGGCAATGAAGTTGCCATATTTAAAACGCATTCCAATGTACCGCTTAAAAGAGAAGGGAAAAATGTTTACTTGCTATCATCAGGTGTCGGATTGGCAACTTTCAGACCGCTTTTACTTGAATACTTTGAGCGTGCTGACAACGTCAATCAAATTCATTCCCTGAACATTGATTCATCAAAAGATTTCTTGTTCACTAATCTTTTTAAATCTGCACCCGACAAGAATTTCACAGCCAAGTTCGTCGATAACCGTCAAGACTATTACGAAGAAGTCAAAAATCTTGCTGCAGATAAGGATGGAATTTTCTACGTTGTTGGCAGCGACGAGTTCCTTAAGCAGAATATTGAAGTACTGCGTGAGCAGGGCATCAAGCCAGAACAGATAATGCTCGATAAGCGCGAAAAACAACTATCTGAGTTTTTATCATTTGGTTTGTCAATTTAAGCTTAAGAGTTAAACAAGGCAGTCATTGCAAATGACTGCCTCCTTCATTTTTATATCTTATCCTTCCCCATATGAAAAAATCGGTACGTCATAATAAGCCCAACGAAAAATAAGCAAAGTGCGAAATAAGCCGGGAGCAGGTGAATAAAAGTCGTATACCCGATTGCAAAATGAATCCAAATTCCTGCAAAGAAAGCGGGAAGTCCACCTACAAGCAATGTCCACCAAACCCATCTATTGCCTTGCTGAAAGCCCCAAAGAGATATGGTTAGCACTAATAAACCAACACTAAGAAGGGCACTGCCAAAACCCGCGCGGTCATGAGCAATTACTGAAATCAACTTATTATTAAACGAATCAATCATCTCAGGCGGCATACAAAGATATAGAATATCAGTTGAAACAAACACATTCGTTATTCCAATAAATGAAATTACGATACCGCCCAACACGAATGAAAACCCAAGAATGATAAAAGCGAGTTGCCCGATTAAACTTTGTTTCCAAACCCGGTGATTACGGGTATTAAGCGATGTTGGCGTCCCGTTAAGCTGTCTCGTTTTAATAAAACCAGTTAGATAGATAGGGAGTAAGATAAGCCAAAAAACAAGATGAAGCCAATCAAAATATCCATAGCCAATGAATAGGAAAATCCCTAAAAACCCAAGTATGGCAGCAAAATCAATTGCCTGCTTGGCCCAAAGAAGCTGCTTTCGAACTCCGAAACGTGCTAAAGCCATATAGACGATACCACCAGAAATCATAGTCCCGGCGAGTGTCATCCGATCATGGGCCATGAAATAAAGCACCCGTTCGTTAAACAAAAGGATTTTGTCCCTTTGCATTCCAAGAAACTGCTCATCATAAGGAAGAATAATGGTCGTCAAGCTAAAAAGGACGGCAATTGCACCACCAATGAAGATAGCCAAACCAAACAGCCAATACCATATCCATGCAGGATGAAGCGGTGGCTCAGGCTGAAGTTTGTATAAAAGGGCTTCTGTAATCCTTTTTGTAAGACCAGGACCCGAGAAAACATAACCTTCAGACAGTAAAACAAGGTCAGCTCCTGCATCAAAAAGAGCAAGAGCATGGGCAGGCTCATGGATACCGCCAACACTGATGATGGGAAGTGTAAACCCGTTTTCTCTTAAATGATGAATAGAATCTAGTAATTCTCTCAAATAGCAATCATTAGACATGTCCATTGGATTATCGATTACGATACCCGAAAAAGTAGACTGAATATGATCGAGTGATAGAGCTTTTACCTTTCCAACTGGAACAGAAAGATAAACTGGATGGTCGGTAGCCCAACTTGAACTTGAAGAGGTTGTTACAAATGCAGCCACATATGGCTCTAATTCCGTGATTATTTCCTGTTGTTCTTCACTTGTTCCGGCCAATCTGGCCCATACCGGCTGTTTAGGCTTCCACTTTTTTAGCTTTTGGATCGTTTTCACCAATCCGATTGATTCATAGTTTGCAGAAAACTCCATTTGCTGTTTTTGCCAATTTACAATTGGAAGGGTGGGGTCCATTGCAGGCTCCTTTGTCACCGGACCCATTTCGATAAAACCAAATCCAAGATTTGAAAAAGCGTTTGAACCAGTTAAAAGCGGATCTATTTTTCCGGAAAGTCCAACTGGATTTGGATAGGATATGCCATGAATTTCTTTTTTTACAAGTTTAGAAGATTCCTCTCTGCCAAGGAAATGAATAAGACGATGTCCTCCCGGGAGTGAGGAGATCAGATTCATTCCTCTATGAATAAATTCCCGCGATTGATAGGATGATAGTCGAGATAAAATAGGTTGAAAGAGTACATGATATGACCAATCAGGCATTTTCCGTTCCTCCATGAAAGGCTTTTACCCGTATTGTATCATAATTGAATTGGCAATCCAGATAACGAAAAAACCGAACGCTGCTTGAGCATTCGGTTTTAATAAGATTATTCTTTCGGTGCGCGTACGACTGATTCGAAATGACCTTTATGAGAACCGTCGCAAAAAGGTTTATTATTGGATCTGCCGCATCTGCATAATGAGAAGGTTTGTTTTGTTGGGAACGTATTTCCTTCCGCGTCGACTAAATCGACATCACCTGTAATCCTTAATGAACCATTATCATTTACTTTGATGGTAACCTTTGACATTTCTTATATGCCCCCTTAAAGTAAGTATTACTCTTGATAATAAGGTAATCATTACCAAAACTCAAATGTTTGTTAAAATTTCCGAGACATTGTAATGATATGTAGAACAAGACAAGATATGTTAAAATATATGTAAACGAACATAAAAGGAGAACACTATGAACGTTACATTTACAGAACGTGCGATTGAAAAACTGAACATACAAATTAAAAATAAAGATAAAAAATTAAAGCTGAAATATGAAACAGAAGGCTGCGGCTGTGTGATGAGTGGCGTTACAGCATTATGGCTAGTCGATTCTGGGGATGAAGATGATCTAACACTAGACACAAATTATCAGCCGTTATTAGTAGAAAAGTCTAAAATGGTGTTCTTGGATGAAAATTTGACAGTGGATTTTATTGAACTTGCAAATTGCTATATGTTAAAAAGTCCCAATGAGATATTAAATCCACGTTTACGACTAGTAGAAGTGAGTGGTGTACATGAGTTCCAAGCTTAAAACAATCCGAACTATTGCAGAAGATAAAACATGGGTTTCCTTTTTACACGACAACCATCCATTTAGCCTTTTACATTGGTCCATTGCAGGGGCCAACCATGAACAAAAGGATGTATGGCTGCTTCAGGATGAGGTGACTTTTGAGGTTCAGGAATTTGAAACGATTGAACTCGCATTAACCTGGATAGAAGAAAACTTAACAGACATTACAGATGTACTAGGGTAGGGACTGAAAAACAAATCAGTCCCTTACATATTGGTCTAAAAAATCATCAATTACTTTTTCATAGGCTTCCTTGTTATCGGCAAAGGAATAGGCATGTTTGCCTTTTTCAGCAATCAGCATTTGCTTTGGCCCTTCCTTCATTTTATAAAGCTCCATTGTCATTTCTGGCAAAATATAATCATCCTTGGCACTGTGGATAAATAAAACAGGATTTTTGATATTTTGAATCACAGAAACTGGGGATACATCCTTAATGCTATATCCGTCCCGTAGCTTTAAAAAAATATTGGCAAAAGGGAGAACAAATGGAGCAGGAATTTTATAATCAACCTTTAACAGATATTTCAACTGTGCTTCAAAATCGGAAAACGGACAATCGACAATATAGAAATTTGCTCCGTCCTCAATCATTCCAGCGTAAAGCAGTGTCGTTACAGCGCCCATCGATTCCCCATGAATACCAATGGTACTGTCATCTCCATAATTTTCTTTCACCCAGGAAACAACTGATTCCAGATCGAATTTTTCATAGTGCCCATAGCTAGTTGTCTTTCCGCCGGTTTCTCCGTGGCGGCGATGATCATATAAAAGAACATTCCAATTACGCTCTAAGAAAAGCTTCATATATTTAATTGAATTTAGTTTGTTTTGGGTTACACCATGTGAGATGATAATAAATCGATTTTGATCCGTTCGTTTTACAAGCCAGCCTTTAATCATGTATCCAAATTTTGATTGGATCGATATATCCTCCTTGCTTAAAGACTCAACATCATCTAAGGTAAGGCGCCCCTCCCTAGTTTCTCGTTCAAGAATCTCATCATCGGTTTTCTTTTTCATAAACATGACGATGTTTGTAAAAATCATTCCAATTGTGGCCATATAGCCGATAAGAATTCCCATAAAGATAAATATCTTTTTCATTCTTTTCATGAAAATCGTTCCTCCTGAAAGCTGCAACTGATGTGATTTCATTTTACCATTTTGCACCAAAAAAACATATGAAAAACCGTACCTCTAATGGGCACGGTTTCTTCCTCATTGCTGTGAATTTTGACGCTTTGTCGGATGAATGGCTTTTTCCATTTCTTCAGCAGCCATTATATTGTTTGTCGTATCTGCATTCGGTTTACCTTTTTGAGAACGACCTTTATCTCGTTTTGCCAATGGTAACAACTCCATTTCCTGAAATGTCATGGATAGGATGTGAAGTTTTCATACAAAGTATTCCTATTTAGGAGAATGTAATCGATAATACTTGCTTTCGATAGGCCGCGTGAGGTGTGGTTTAATGACATCTACTGCCTCCATAAGCTTTGCAAGATCAATTCCTGTTGAAATCCCCAATTCCTCAATCATATACACAACAACCTCAGTGGCAACATTACCAGTTGCTCCAGGTGCGAACGGGCAACCGCCTAAGCCGCCAGCAGATGTGTCAAAACGGTCAATTCCAGCTATAAGAGCAGCTAACACATTTGCGAGCGCCAAACCATGAGTGTCATGAAAATGTGCGGTTAATAGTGTGTTTGGCAGCTCTTTTTTTAATTTTGAAAAAAGCGAGTAAACCTCTTTGGGATTTGCTTTTCCAATTGTATCGGCAACACTTAATTCATCAACACCGTACTGTACAAAGGTTGAGCAAAGGTGAAGTACCGCTTCTTCATCCATTTTTCCTTCATATGGACAGTAGAAGGAAGTAGAAATACAGGCACGAACAAAATATCCTTTTTCCTTTAATTCCTGGATAAGAGGCTTTAGTTCCTCCATACTTTCAGTAGTCGTTTTATTGATATTTTTTTTATTAAAGCTTTCACTGACCCCAACAAAGACGGCAACCGCTTTACAATTTGTCAGGTACAGTCTTTCAATTCCTTTCCGATTTGGAGCTAGAACCAAATTGCGGGAATCATCTAAACAGGATGCGATAATTTCTTCGGCATCCTTCATCTGTGGAACCCATTTCGGCGAAACAAATGAAGTGAGCTCCATTTCCTGAAGGCCCGCCTTTTTTAATTTTTTAATAAACTCAATCTTAGCTTCTGTCGGGATTACGCTTTTTTCGTTTTGGAGCCCATCCCTAGGCCCGACTTCAATAATCGTCACGTGCTTAGGTAATTGCATCGACAACCCTCCAGCAAAACATATAGTATTATCTCTTATTCTAGTGGAGACATTTCGTAAAAAGCAAGAATAATAGGAATTTAGACAAAATAAGAGGTATTTCGAAAAAAGACTAGAAATATAAATGGTATTAGGTACTTAAGCGTAAATGTAAAAGGGGATGTTGAAATGAGTAATGAGGTTGTAATTGTAAGCGCTGTTAGAACGGCGATTGGCAGTTTTGGAGGGAGTTTGCATTCTATTTCAGCTCCGGAACTTGGTGCAGTTGTCATTAAAGGAGCTCTAGAAAAAGCAGGCGTGGACCCCAAACATGTGGATGAAGTCATCATGGGGAATGTTTTGCAGGCAGGAGTGGGACAAAATCCAGCCAGACAGGCAGCGATAAAAGCAGGATTGTTACAGGAAACTCCAGCAATGACAATAAATAAGGTATGTGGTTCAGGATTAAAAGCTGTGCATTTAGCATCGCAGGCGATCCTTGCCGGTGACGCAGATGTTATTGTGGCTGGCGGGATGGAAAATATGAGCCAGGCCCCTTATCTGTTAAAAGGTGCACGAAATGGGTTTAAAATGGGCGACCAAAAGATGATTGATAGTATGATTTCCGATGGACTATGGTGTGCATTTAATGATTATCATATGGGAATAACAGCCGAAAATTTATGCGATAAATACGAGATTACGAGAGAAGAACAGGATCGTTTTTCAGCACGCAGTCAACAAAGGGCGATTGCAGCAATTGAAGCAGGTAAATTTAAAGAAGAAATAGTGCCTGTCGTGATCCCGCAACGGAAAAAAGAAAGCATTGTCTTTGATACAGATGAATACCCTAAAGCAGGCACAACCGCTGAGAAGCTAGGTAACTTGCGTCCAGCTTTTAAAAAGGACGGTTCGGTTACAGCAGGTAATGCTTCAGGTATTAATGATGGAGCAGCTGCATTTGTTGTGATGAGTAAAAAGAAAGCAGATGAACTGGGGATAAAAGGATTAGTCACGATAAAAGCGAATGGAAATGCTGGAGTTGACCCTAGTATTATGGGAATTGGCCCAGTTGCAGCTGTACAAAAAGCAATGGAAAAGTGCGGATTAAGTGTCGCTGATATGAATTTGATCGAGGCAAATGAAGCATTTGCAGCTCAATCGATTGCCGTTGATCGGGAGCTTCATTTTAATCAGGAAATTTTAAATGTAAATGGTGGCGCAATTGCCTTAGGCCATCCAATTGGCGCAAGTGGGGCAAGAATTCTAGTTACGCTTATTCATGAGTTGAAGCGTCGCAATGATCGTTACGGATTAGCGACTTTATGTATTGGCGGCGGTCAAGGTGTCGCGACAATTGTTGAAAATATCGAATAGCGGGGTGTGCAAATGAAACCAATATACTCTTCTTTTCAGGAAGCAGTCAAGGATATTAAGGACGGTTCCACGATCATGGTTGGTGGATTTGGCTTATGTGGTATCCCAGAAAATTTAATTTTAGCATTGGCTGAGTCTGGGGTGAAGGATCTAACCGTTATTTCAAATAACTGTGGCGTAGATGATTGGGGACTTGGTTTGCTTTTACAAAACAAACAAATCTCAAAAATGATTGGTTCGTATGTGGGAGAAAACAAGGAATTTGAACGACAAGCATTGTCAGGCGAGCTTGAGGTCGAACTTGTACCCCAAGGAACTTTAGCTGAAAAAATTAGAGCAGGTGGAGCCGGGATTCCCGCGTTTTATACACCAGCTGGAGTTGGTACACCCATTGCAAATGGAAAAGAAACAAGAGTATTTAATGGAAAGGAATATGTCCTTGAAGAAGCATTTGTTGCTGATTTTAGTCTTGTGCGCGCTGAAAAGGCAGATAAGATGGGGAATTTAATCTTTAACAAGACAGCCCGGAATTTTAACCCGATGATGGCGGCTGCGGGAAAAGTGACGATTGCTGAGGTTGAGGAACTCTGTGAGATTGGCGATCTTGACCCCAATAGGATACATACACCAAGTATCTATGTCCAAGGATTGGTCGTGGGTGAACAAAAGAAGAAAATTGAACGTTTGACAATATCTAGATAGAAGGGAGAAGGCTATGACAAATACGCGTGAAAAGATTGCAAAAAGGGCTGAGAAGGAAATTGAGAATGGCTTTTATGTAAATCTTGGAATTGGTATGCCAACCCTTGTCGCAAATTATATATCTGCCAATAAGCAGGTTGTTCTTCAATCAGAGAATGGGTTGCTTGGAATCGGCCCATATCCAACCGAAGCAGATGTGGATCCGGATTTAATCAATGCAGGAAAAGAGACGGTCACAGCGATTCCGGGAGCAGCTTATTTTGACAGTGCAGAATCATTTGCGATGATCCGCGGCGGACATATCAATATTGCCATTCTTGGCGGAATGGAAGTTTCGGAGACGGGTGACCTGGCGAACTGGATGATTCCTGGAAAAATGATTAAGGGAATGGGCGGGGCGATGGACCTTGTTCATGGGGCCCAGAAAATTATTGTCATAATGGATCATGTGAACAAAAAAGGGGAAGCAAAAATCTTAACAAAATGTACGCTTCCTTTAACTGGCAAAGGGGTCGTCAATCGAATTATTACTGACCGGTCAGTAATCGATGTTACCGAGAACGGTTTACAATTAGTAGAGGTAGCGAAAGGATTTACGGTTGAGGATGTAAAAGCTTCTACTGAGCCAAATCTCGTTATTAATGATGATGTTCTACTCGATGCGTTCTAAGGCAATTTTAGCGAGTAACCTATCAAGCGGTTATTCGCTTTTTTTGATATAATAATTGTCAAATGGCATACGTATGGAGGGAAGAATATGGCTAAGAAAAAACAAAAGCCTTCTGTTAAAAAACAAAAAGATGAAAAACTAAGCCTTGGGGATTTACTCAATGAGGAGATTGTTTCCAAGCTAAAAAATACTCAACAGCAATTAAAAGAAGAAGCGCAAAAGAAACAAGATGCTGAGCTAGAAAGACAGCGTGAGGAGCGAAGACAAAGAGAAAAAAATAAGTCATTTGAGGAGTTACTAAACGACAGCAGCCTTAAATGGTCAGATTTTAAATAATTTTAAAACCCCACATGGACTGTGGGGTTAACTTATGGAATTTATCTATGCTGACTGTAAACAGAAGCCTTCGAAAGTTCTCTGATTTTCCGGATCTCATCTGCTGTTAAAGGCTTGGCATTCGCGGCCTCTACATTTTTTTCGATTTGTTGGGTGGAACTTGCACCGGCTACGACAGAAGCGACGGCATCCTCAAATAAGCAATATTGAAGTGCGATTTCTGTTAATGGTCTAGAGCCAGCCACTTCTGACTTAAGGCTAGATATCACCGCCTCAAGCTCCTCAAAGGAATAATCAAGATATCCATCTTGTTTTGTACTTTGATTAGCATCTTCAATTGGCCGGTTAGTAAGCAATCCTTTTGCCACGGGTCCACGTGTCACGACACTCACTTCATGTTCCTTTAAAAACGAAAGTATTTGCTCCTCGGGGCGTCGATCTAAAATGCTGTATTGCATCATCAGGCTTACGATCGAGGATTTATTGACATATTCTCGTATCACATTCGGGCGGATCGAAGAGATTCCATAATAACGGATAACACCTTCTCCTTTTAACTCCTCAAACGCCTCAATTGTTTCATCGATTTGATCCTCGATCGTTCCCCCGTGAAGCTGATAAAGGTCGATATAATCGGTTTGTAACCGACGCAGACTCTCCTTGACAGCGGACTTTATGTATTTTTTTGATGGATCCCAGGACCAGCCTTCTTTTCCTGCTTCAAATCGGTTTCCGACTTTAGTGGCTAAAATGATATCTTGTCTTTTGGATTTTAAGGCTTTTCCAACGAACTCCTCATTTAGACCCTGATCATATAAATCAGCGGTATCAAAATAATTAATTCCCATATCCACAGCAGCATCAAGGATTTGTGACGCTTTTTTCTCATCTGTACCAATGGACATACAGCCTAGCCCAATTTTGCTTACAAATAAATCAGAAGATCCGATTCTTCTTTTATCCATAACGATTCCCCTCCAGAATTTGTCATTCTAGTCACATTTTATCGTTTTCGGGTCTGAACCACAAATGATTTGAAGGGGCGTTGAGTTTACTTTTTCTCTTGTTTTACCTTTCCTTGATTGATCCATTCCTGAACAGTTTGATAGGACCTGCTATATTCCTTCAGTTTTGCACGGATTTCCCATGCTTTGCCGACTAGTGCTACCCGATTTTCACCAATCACAATTTTCATTGCAAACCTCCTTTTAAAATACGGAAAGAACTATGCTAAAATGTATGAAGAAATAAGATTTAGTAGAACAAGGAGCTGGCAATAAATAATGGATCATTTACTAGAAAAAACAATCAGCAGGGAAGTCCTTTTTGAAGGAAAGGTTATCGATTTACATATAGAAGAGGTAGAGTTGCCAAACGGAAATACTAGTAGAAGAGAGCTAATCAAACATCCTGGAGCTGTTGCGATTCTTGCCTTAACGGATGATCAAAGAATCGTCATGGTGCAGCAATATCGGAAAGCATTGGATAAGGTAATCGTTGAGATTCCAGCAGGAAAGCTTGAAAAGGGTGAGCTGCCGGAAGTAACTGCAAAACGAGAACTAGAAGAAGAAACGGGTTATGATTGTGAAACACTAACACCGCTTATTTCGTTTTATACTTCACCTGGCTTTGCAGACGAATTGGTGCATCTTTTTATTGCGAAAGGTTTAAAGAAAATGGAAAACCCAGCCGGCTTGGATGAGGATGAATTTGTTGACTTACTTGAGGTTACATTAGAAGAAGCGCTTAATTTGATAAATGAAAAGAAAATTTATGATGCAAAGACGGCATATGCGGTACAGTATCTGCAACTACAACAAGCATTAGGAGAATAATGCACGATGAATAATTACTATGTTGATCTTCATATCCACATTGGAAGAACGAATTCAGGCAAACCAGTGAAAATCACAGGTGCCAAATCACTTACGATTGGAAATATCCTGCAGGAGTCCACTGAAATTAAAGGGATGGACATGATTGGTGTAATTGATTGTCATGTTCCGGAAGTCATTGAGGAACTTGAAGCGCTAATCGAAATTGGAGAAGTATACCCCTATGAAGAAGGCGGATTACGGTTTAAAAATGTCACGCTCATCTTAGGATCTGAGCTTGAAATCTATGATGAAAACTGCAAAGGGCCGATCCATGTTCTGGCATTTATCCCTACAATTGAAAAAATGAAGCTGTTTTCCGCATGGTTAGCACAACGAATGAAAAATATCACTTTGAGTTCGCAAAGAATTTATGTGGACGGAAGAGAGTTGCAACGAAAGGTAAAAGAGTTATCCGGTATTTTTATTCCTGCACATGTCTTCACACCTTACAAAAGTATGTACGGTCGTGGCGTCAAACAATCATTAACGGAAGTGTTCGATGAAGATTTAATCGATGGGGTTGAACTAGGATTGAGCTCGAATACGGATATGGCTGATCAAATTCAAGAATTGCATCGATTTACTTTTGTATCCAATTCAGACGCGCATTCGCTTCCGAAAATTGCGAGGGAATATCAAATCATTAAAATGCAAGAGCCTACTTTTGAAGAACTAAGACTCGCGCTTCATTTGATAGATGGCAGGGAAGTTGTTGCAAATTATGGATTAGATCCGTTGTTGGGAAAATATCATAAAACAAGTTGTGAGAAATGTTTAACAATCATTGAGGATGTGATGGCAGAGGCTTGTCCCAGCTGTGGACATACTCGATTTGTAAAAGGGGTTTTTGATAGGTTACAGGAATTAAAAAGCGCTGATGAACCAAATCCGTATAGGCCGCCATATGTACACCAAGTTCCGCTTGAATTTATACCAGGGCTTGGGCCGAAAACCTTACAAAAACTAAGGGATTATTTTAAGACAGAAATGGCCATTCTTCATGAGGTACCTGAAGAAGAACTAAGACGTGTGGTGAAGGGACAAATCGCCGACATCATCATTCAAGCTCGCCAAGGAAAACTCCGCCTAACATCCGGTGGTGGCGGTAAATATGGAAAAGTAGACTCTAAATAGGAGTCTCTTTTTCATGTAGTTAATAGAAATAGTTCTATCAAGTTGTCATAGAAATCTATTTGACCTCATACAATCTACTAGAAGATTGATAGGAGGATCGATAGATGAGAAAGCAACAGCCATATAAAACAATCGCAGTGAATCATTTTCGTGAACATTCATCCATATATTTATTTATTTCCGTACTATTCCTAATGGGTGTCATCTTTGGAGCCATCGTCGTTAACAGTCTAAACCCCAGTCAGAAAGAGGATCTCTTTTTCTATTTAAGCCGATTTTTTGGAGAGGTATCTGAAGGAACCTATGCTAACTCAACCGATATGTTCAAGCAAAGCATTCTTCACAATCTTAAATATGTTGGACTCATGTGGATTTTAGGAATCTCCATTATTGGGCTGCCGATTATCTTGATTCTGTTATTCCTAAAAGGGGTTGTTGTTGGATTCACGGTTGGCTTTCTCGTTAATCAAATGGGCTGGAGCGGGTTTCTTTTATCATTTGTTTCTGTATTACCGCAAAATCTCTTAATCATTCCAACGTTCATCATCGTTGGTACAGTCGCTGTGGCATTCTCATTGAAAATGATTCGCCAGCAATTTATGAAACGAATGAACGAGCCTGTTCTTCAGTTATTAACAAGGTATTCGCTATTGATGGTTGCGGTAAGTTTCGTGATCTTAATGGCTTCAGCTGTGGAGGCATTCGCTTCTCCTGTCCTAATGAAAGAAATTATTGATGTCGTTAATAAATAAGAATAATTATTAAGTAATAAGAATTAGTTCCTGTTATTTATAATTATTTTATTTGGACAGTGCCCCTTCTTCTGTTATAATAATGAGGTAACGGCGAGGGAGGGAAAGTTTTACATGGAAAATCGGATTGATCGTATAAAGAAACAGTTGCATTCATCAAGTTATAAGCTTACACCACAGCGTGAGGCGACCGTTCGGGTACTGCTTGAACATGAAGAGGATCATTTAAGTGCCGAAGATGTCTACCTCCTAGTAAAAGAAAAGTCGCCAGAGATCGGCTTAGCAACTGTCTATCGGACACTTGAATTACTTACTGAATTAAAGATCGTGGATAAAATAAATTTCGGAGATGGTGTATCTAGATATGACCTTCGCCAAGAAGGTGTTGCACATTTCCATCATCACCTCGTATGTATCGAATGTGGAGCAGTCGATGAGATTAAGGAAGATTTACTAGAAGATGTTGAAGAAATCGTGGAAAAAAATTGGAACTTTATTATTAAAGACCATCGTTTAACTTTCCATGGGATTTGTCATCGATGTCATGATAAAGAAGCAAAAGAAGAAACAGATCTACATAAATAAGCGACCCCTTTTCCTTTCGGGAAAAGGTTTTTTTCATTTTCATAAATTACTAGGATTGAAAAGAAATCGCAAAAATTGGGATAAGCGTGTATAAAACCATGCAAATTTGGCATATCTTCTAATAACGATAACTTTATGTCAAGCCGGGGTTCTATTACCCGGCTTGATAAAGTTAAAGCCTCCGGCGGATGCCACAGATTTTCTAAGGAAGTTTTTCGCCCATGTGCGAAAAAATCTGGGCGGCAAATACGCGAAGGCGCGCATTTGATTATTAATGGAGGATTACCAGATGAGACAATGGTTTCAAGTTGTATATGATACGTTAAAGGTTTTTGTATTGTTTACTGGATGCACGGTTTTATTTTATTATGGTATTATATGGGTTAATGAGGAATATCAAAATTATCACAAATATGATGAACCAGAAGGGTCCTCAGTAAAGGCCACCTCAATGCTTGAAGAAAAGGAGGATGGCCTATTAGATAGATTACTGTTTTTTTACCGAAATGGGGAGTAGAGTTCAGTGGAAGATCAAGTAAAGGATTATTTACATTACTTAGTTGTCGAAAGAAGACTTGCTGACAATACAGTGAAGTCCTATGAAAGGGATCTTAGAAAATACTATCAATACGTAACAAAGGTTGAAAACATTTCATCCTTTAATGATGTGAACCGGATACAAGTGATCCATTTTTTAAAAACATTAAAGGAACAAGGAAATTCATCAAGAACTTTGGCTAGACATATTGCATCTATTCGTTCTTTTCACAAGTTTTTGTTCCGCGAAAAAGTAACGGATCATGATCCTACGGAACAGATAGAAACGCCACAGGCTGAGCGTACACTGCCAAAGGTATTAAATCTTTCTGAAGTAGAAGCATTGCTTGATGCACCCAAATTGGACAATCCGCTTGGGATACGCGATAAAGCCATGCTTGAGCTTTTATATGCGACAGGATTGCGGGTGAGTGAACTAATCAACTTAAATTTTGCGGATATCCACTTATCGATGGGATTCATCAGATGTCTTGGGAAAGGAAATAAGGAGCGTATTGTTCCACTTGGCAGTGTAGCAACGAAGGCATTGCAGGCATATTTAGATCAGGGCCGCCGTCAACTTGTGAAGCAAAAGAGAACAGATGCCTTTTTTGTGAATCATCATGGGAATCGCATGACAAGACAAGGCTTCTGGAAAAATTTAAAGAAAATCGCACGGGAAGCCCGAATTGAAAAGGAATTAACACCACATACCCTTCGTCACTCTTTTGCGACCCATCTATTGGAAAATGGGGCTGACTTAAGAGCAGTGCAGGAAATGCTGGGTCATGCAGACATTTCGACGACACAAATATATACGCATGTTACTAAGACACGTTTAAAGGATGTCTATAAAACCTATCATCCTCGTGCTTAAAATGCAGTAGTAGATTGCTAGACTAGGACGTCTGGCCTTTTTTTCGTCATACAAACTTAACAATTTTTACTAAAACTCTTGTAATCTACTTGAAAAGACAACCGCTCACCCTTTATACTCAAAGATGTCAGACTTCTGACGAGCGTGTTCATAAAAGATTGAGTAAGTTGTAGCTTGTAGGGGAAAATATACCATAGAATAACGATATCTTATATTGGGAGGGAATTACATGTCTGCTTATACATATAAACGAATTTTCCTGGTTGTTATGGACTCCGTTGGAATTGGAGAGGCACCAGATGCGAAAAAATTTGGTGACGAGGGTTCAGATACTTTAGGTCATATCGCCGAAGAAATGAATGGTCTACATATGCCAAATATGGCAAAGCTTGGCTTAAGCAACATTCGTGAAATTAAAGGAATTCCTGTTCAAGACAGTCCACTTGCGTATTACACCAAAATGCAAGAGGCTTCGAATGGTAAAGATACGATGACCGGACATTGGGAAATCATGGGCTTACATATTGAAACACCATTTCAAGTTTTCCCGGAAGGATTTCCAAAAGAACTATTAGATGAACTTGAAAAACGGACTGGTCGTGGAGTTTTAGGAAATAAGCCAGCATCTGGAACCGAAATAATTGATGAGCTAGGCGAAGAGCACATGAAAACTGGAAAACTGATTATCTATACCTCGGCAGATTCCGTTTTACAAATTGCTGCACACGAGGGAATCATTCCTATTGAAGAGCAATATAAAATATGTGAAATTGCCCGTGAATTGACCCTTGATGAAAAATATATGGTGGGACGTGTCATTGCCCGCCCATTTGTTGGGGAGCCTGGCAATTTCACAAGAACATCTAACAGACATGACTATGCATTGAAACCATTCGATCGTACAGTAATGAATGAGTTAAGTGATAAAGGTTTTGATGTGATTGCAATCGGAAAAATTTCAGATATTTATGATGGTGAGGGCGTTACACAAGCTTTACGTACAAAGTCCAATATGGATGGAATGGATAAATTAGTTCAGACGCTTAACATGGAATTTACAGGCTTAAGCTTTTTAAATTTAGTGGATTTTGATGCTTTATTTGGCCATCGCCGCGATCCAAAGGGCTACGGGGAAGCACTTGAGGAATACGATGCACGTTTACCTGAAGTATTTGAAAAACTAACAGATGACGATCTGCTAATCATTACAGCAGATCATGGAAATGACCCAGTACATCCTGGAACGGATCATACACGTGAGTATGTTCCATTATTAGTTTATAACAAAAAAATGAATGGTGGTAAGGAATTACCATTACGAACAACTTTTGCTGATATCGGTGCAACCGTAGCAGACAATTTTAACGTAACATTACCTAAACATGGAAAGAGCTTTCTTTCAGAAATAAACGGAGGAAAAAGGAATGGATAAAACGATTATGGAAAGAGCTGCACAATTTTTAAAGGAAAAGAGCCCTTCAGTTCCTGAAATCGGTTTGATTTTAGGTTCAGGACTAGGTGTTTTGGCAGATGAAATTGAAAATCCAATCAAAGTGCCATATGACCAAATTCCAGAGTTTCCAGTATCAACAGTGGAAGGTCATGCGGGCCAGCTTGTATTTGGTACTTTACAAGGAAAATCAGTTGTTGCCATGCAGGGACGTTTTCATTTTTACGAGGGATATAGTCTTGATAAGGTAACATTCCCTGTTCGTGTGATGAAAGAACTTGGTGTCACGACTTTAGTTGTAACAAATGCGGCTGGCGGAGTGAATGAATCCTTTCAACCAGGCGATCTCATGATTATTACAGATCATCTGAATTTCGGGCAAAACCCTTTAATTGGACCCAATGATTCGAAGCTTGGAGCTAGGTTCCCGGATATGTCAGAAGCGTATACGAAGGAACTTCGGACACTCGCAAAAGAGGCTGCGAATGAATTGAATATTTCTGTTCAGGAAGGCGTTTATGTTGGGATGACAGGACCATCATACGAAACACCAGCAGAAATTAGAATGCTCCGAACACTTGGTGGAGACGCAGTTGGCATGTCAACTGTTCCAGAGGTGATTATTGCGCGCCATGCTAATTTAAAAGTGCTTGGCATTTCTTGTATCTCCAATATGGCAGCAGGTATTTTAGATCAACCGCTAACCCATGACGAGGTTATTGAAACAACAGAAAAAGTGAAGACAGACTTTTTAGCGCTTGTAAAAGAAATTGTTAAGAAAATATAGGTCAACAATAATGAACGGTTAGAAAAAGGTGAATAAACATGAGAATGGTCGATTTAATTGAAAAAAAGCGGGATGGAATGGAATTAACAGCCGAGGAAATTTCATTTGTTGTAGATGGGTACACAAAAGGTGATATTCCTGACTATCAAATGAGTGCCTTTACGATGGCGGTCTTTTTTAAGGGAATGACGAAACAGGAACAAGCTGATTTCACCATGGCAATGGTTCAGTCTGGTGACACGATTGACCTTTCAGGGATCGAAGGAGTAAAAGTCGATAAACATAGTACGGGTGGTGTAGGTGATACAACCACTTTGGTGCTTGCCCCTTTAGTTGGATCAGTTGGAGTGCCGGTTGCAAAGATGTCAGGCCGGGGACTTGGCCATACCGGCGGAACGATTGATAAGCTCGAATCTGTTTCGGGCTTCCATGTTGAAATTACCAATGATGACTTTATTCGTCTAGTTAATCAAAATAAGGTTGCTGTCATTGGGCAAAGCGGAAATTTAACACCAGCAGATAAAAAGTTATATGCGTTAAGGGATGTCACAGCGACGGTAAATAGCATCCCATTAATTGCTAGTTCAATCATGAGTAAGAAAATTGCCGCAGGAGCGGATGCGATCGTTTTAGATGTAAAAACCGGCGCAGGTGCTTTTATGAAGGATTTGAATGATGCAAAAGAGTTAGCCAAGACAATGGTTGACATTGGGAATAATGTGGGCAGAAACACGATGGCGATTATTTCGGATATGAGTCAGCCGCTTGGTTTTGCGATTGGAAATGCACTTGAAGTGAAAGAGGCAATTGATACATTAAAAGGGGAGGGGCCAGCTGATCTCCAGGAGCTTTGTCTTGTTTTGGGAAGCCAAATGGTCTTGCTTGCGAAGAAAGCTAATTCTCTCGAAGAAGCTAGAGCCTTACTTGAGGAGTCTGTCAAAACTGGAAAAGCATTAGAAACCTTTAAAATCTTTTTACAGTCACAGGGTGGAGATGCTTCCATTGTTGATGCTCCTGAAAAGCTGCCACAAGCAAAATATCAATTTGAATTTGAAGCAGAATCAGATGGATATGTTTCTGAGATTATTGCTGATTCAATCGGTACAGCGGCGATGCTGCTTGGTGCGGGAAGAGCAACCAAGGAATCGTCGATTGATTTGGCGGTTGGGCTTGTTCTTCAGAAAAAAATTGGTGACAAGGTTTCTAAAGGAGAAAGTCTTGTGACCATTCATAGTAATTTTGAAGATATTGCTGAAATTAAAAAGAAGCTATCTGAAAGTATCGCGATTTCACCAAATCCAGTGCCGCCACCTACATTAATCATTGATAAAATATCATAATTCACAATCCGGGGATAAAAATCCCCGGATTTTTTATTTGTTAATGTCTAGTTTTAGGCGCTATCGGCTCGAGGTCTAAGCCAATCGCTTCTGAAGGCAAAGGGCGCCTTCTGCCAGCGCTCGTCTTATGCTTGTCGCCTAGGGCTGCGCGCCAAAAACTTTTCTGTGTATATTTTTTCGTTTGTTGGAAAAAATGGGAAAGTATAAAGAATGGAGGGTTTGGAGATGAAACGTGTATTTATTAGTCTGTTAATTTCAACGATCACGATTTTTACGTTTACACCTTTCGCTTCTGCACAGGAATCAACTGTTGATTTAGCGAATAATGCAAAATCTGCAATATTAATTGAACGTGATACAGGAAAGATTCTTTACGAAAAAAATAGTGATGAAAAGCTTCCCCCAGCTAGTATGACAAAAATCATGACCATGCTGTTAATTATGGAAGCCCTTGATAAAGGCAGTATCACCTATTCTGAGAAAGTTAGAACAAGTGAACATGCTGCTTCAATGGGGGGATCACAAATTTTCCTAGAACCTGGCGAAGAAATGACAGTAGAGGAAATGTTAAAAGGAATTGCCATCGGTTCAGGCAATGATGCATCTGTTGCCATGGCGGAAAAATTAGCAGGATCAGAAGAAGCCTTTGTTGAAATGATGAATGAGAAGGTTAAGAAATTAGGCCTTAAGAATACTCACTTTCAAAATCCAACTGGCCTTCCTGCGGAAAATCATTATAGTTCTGCCCATGACATGGCTATTATGTCTAAGGAATTACTGAAATATGAAGATATCACGAAATTCACTGGTAAATATGAGGATTATTTACGTCAAGATTCTGATAATAAATTTTGGCTAGTCAATACAAATCGCCTTGTCAGATTTTATCAGGGTGTGGATGGATTAAAAACAGGTTTTACAACAGAGGCAAAATATTGTTTAACGGCCACTGCTGAAAAAGAGGATATGCGTTTAATTTCTGTTATTTTTGGAGCCCCTACACCTAAGGATCGTAATGCGCAAGTAACTAAAATGCTTGATTACGGCTTCAGTCAGTATAAGACACACCCTTTATATGATCGTAATCAGGAAGTTGCTGATGCAAAGATTAGTAAGGGCAGTGAAAAGAAAATCAAGCTTGTGACATCTGAACCTATATCACTATTAACGAGAAAAGGTGAAAAAGTCGATGATGTACAAAAAGAAGTAATCGTGGCAAAAAACCTGAGCGCACCAATAAAAAAAGGTGACGAAATCGGAAAGCTAGTTATTAAGAAGGATGGAAAGATTTTAAGTGAAAGCCCGCTAGTTGCAGAAAAAGATATTGATGCTGCAAGCTGGTGGAAATTATTTAAACGTACAATGGGTACTTTTAATAAAACACCTTAATTCTTTTATGTAGTTTTTGTTGTCTAGTTCCAGCGCCTAGCCCCTCGAGGTCACAATCCAATCTGTCAAGAAGGTCAAAGTACAACCTTCTAGCCAGCTTGTCTTGTGCTTGTCGGGGCTGATCAAGGCGCTTGCACTTTTCTGTTTTTTTTGCCGAATCAACACTAGTTTTGTCATCTAGAAGGATTCTTTCAAGTAAATAGCGAAAAGACTCTCTATACGATTTTAAGGAGGCATTGTAAAGTGAGTCTTGGAATAGAACTTGAAGTAAAAAACAATGTGTTATGCATTCGGCTTACGGGTGAGTTAGATCATCATACTGCTGAAGAATTGCGATTAAAGGTAACAGATACGATTGAGAGCAATCAAATTAATCACATCCTATTAAATCTTGAAAAGCTTACATTTATGGATAGCTCAGGATTAGGTGTTATTTTAGGAAGATACAAGCAAATCAAAAATCTGGGCGGAGAAATGGTGGTTTGTTCCATTTCTACTCAGGTAGAACGATTATTTGAGATGTCTGGGCTTTTCAAAATCATTCGATTAGAGCGTGATGAGTCTTTTGCGCTGCAATCATTGGGGGTGGCATAATGAAAAACGAAATGCACCTTCAATTTTCAGCACTAAGCCAAAATGAATCATTTGCTCGTGTCGCTGTTGCATCATTTATTACACAATTAGATCCAACCTTAGACGAACTAACTGAGATTAAGACAGTTGTGTCTGAGGCTGTAACAAACTCAATTATTCATGGATATGAAAGTGATCCAAATGGGATTGTTTATATTTCTTGCAAAATTGAAGACAGTACTGTGTATATCACCATAAGAGATGAAGGAATTGGAATTAACGATCTTGAGGAAGCAAGGCAGCCATTATTTACAACAAAGCCAGAGCTTGAGCGTTCTGGTATGGGCTTTACAATCATGGAAAATTTCATGGATGAGTTTGAAGTGGAAACAGGTTCAGCTAATGGTACAACATTACGGTTAACAAAGCATTTATCAAAGAGTAAAGCGTTATGCAATTAAGGAGACTTGCCAATGGATGTGGAGGTCAAGAACACCAAAAGTGAAACGTATTTAAAGGACAGTGAGGTTAAGAATTTAATCAAACTCAGCCAAGAAGGACGACAGGAAGCACGAGATCTGATCGTCCAGAAGAATATGAGGTTAGTTTGGTCTGTTGTACAACGATTTTTAAATCGAGGCTATGAACCAGATGATTTGTTTCAAATAGGCTGCATTGGATTATTGAAGTCTGTCGATAAATTTGATTTATCTTATGATGTTAAATTTTCAACCTATGCTGTACCCATGATTATCGGTGAAATACAACGTTTTATTCGAGATGATGGGACAGTTAAGGTGAGTCGTTCATTAAAGGAAACCGGAAATAAAATCCGAAAAGCGAAGGACGAGCTGTCAAAACAGTTTGGCAGGGTTCCAACAATTGTTGAAATTGCGGAGTACTTGGAAATTACCCCTGAGGATGTCGTTTTAGCTCAAGAGGCAAGTCGTGCGCCTTCTTCCATTCATGAAACGGTATATGAAAATGATGGTGACCCAATTACATTACTTGATCAAATTGCGGATAATAATGAGACGAAATGGTTTGATAAAATTGCTTTAAAGGAAGCCATTCGCGAGCTGGACGAACGTGAGCGATTAATCGTTTATCTGCGGTATTATAAAGATCAAACCCAATCTGAAGTTGCGACAAGGCTTGGTATATCTCAAGTACAAGTGTCAAGGCTAGAGAAAAAAATATTACAACAAATGAAAGACCGAATGGACGTATAATCCATTCGGTTTTTTTTGCGTCGTGGTAATTATTGGAGTTTGCGGTCCAATCGCATTAGATAGATTAGATTTAACATACTACATATATAAGGAAAACAATGTGTAGGGTGTGAAAGTGATGGAAAAATCAATTTATGTTCGAATGCGCCATCGCGTACTGGTACAACCCAATGCAACTGTAAAAATTGGAGAAATCGTACAAATTAGTGCTGAGGAAAACGTTGCACAGGATATTAAAAAGATCATTATTCATCAAGTTAGCAAGAAGGATAAAAATATTATCATCATTGATGTAATGAAGGTCATTGAACAAATCAGGAGGCGATTTCCTCATGTGGATATTCAAACGGTAGGTCCCGCTCAAACCATTATTGAGGTAGAGATTAAGAAAAAACGGTTTGCACCTGCACTTTTTGTAGCGGTTTGGCTTTTATTATTTATAGGAGCGGCCCTTACGATGATGAATTTCCATGAAGATGTATCCATGAGAGAAGTTCATCTTCGCATTTATACGATGATAACAGGTGACGTGGTCCCTAAACCATTGCTCTTTCAAATTCCATATTCACTAGGTTTAGGGATAGGGATGATTTTATTTTTCAATCATTTCTTTAGAAAACGTCTGAATGAAGAACCCAGTCCACTTGAAGTTGAAATGTTTAATTACCAACAGGATTTAGATAATTACTTAATTATCACTGAAAACAAAGAAAGCATGAAGCACGTCGATGACAATTAAAGTCCTTCTGATTATTTTTATTGGATTGGGAAGTGGACTTGCAGTTGGTGGCGGTTTTGTAGCATTTTTAGCCGTTTTAGGGATCATCCCTCGGCTTACACAATTAACGAAAACGATGAAATATATTCGCTTTTATGAGTGGGGGGTTGTCCTTGGTGCCGTATTTGGCGGCTGGTTTACTCTAAATGATCAAATCTTTCACTTATGGAAAATTTTAGTGCTGCCTGTTGGATTGGCAAGTGGAATATTCGTTGGAATGCTGGCAGCTGCTCTCACAGAGGTACTGAATGTGTTTCCGATATTAGCAAAACGAATTGGAATCGAAAGTAAAATTGTTATTTTGGTGATGGCAATTGTTTTCGGAAAAATAGCAGGGTCTTTATTTCAATGGATGTACTATGTGAAATAATCATTTTAGGCAGGTAGGGAGTGAACAAGAAAGTGGCTACAAAGAAAAAGATTAAAGATGATTATAAGAACAGCGTCAAAAAGTACCAGCCGAAGCCTAAGTATTTTTTTAATTGTATAAAGGCATTTCTGGTTGGAGGTGCTATTTGTTGTTTTGGGCAAGGTATACAGAATTTCTATATGACCGTATTTAATTTCTCGGAAAAAGATGTGGGTAATCCAACCGTTGCAACGCTTATTTTAATAGCGGCCTTGTTAACGGGCTTTGGTATTTATGACAAACTGGGACAATTTGCCGGTGCGGGGTCTGCGGTACCTGTAACCGGATTTGCAAACTCAATGACGAGTGCAGCAATGGAATATAAAAGCGAGGGTATCGTATTGGGAATTGCTACGAATATGTTTAAGCTCGCAGGCAGTGTTATTGTTTTTGGAGCAGTTGCTGCGTATATAGTCGGGATTATACGTTATTTCTTTAATCTCACAATTTCTTGATTGATTGCAAGGAGTGGACGTACATGAGGTTAGTTGGAAAACAAACATGGGTTTTTGAAAACCAAATTTTTTTAAATTCAACAGGGACAGCGGTCGGACCAAAAGAGAGTTTAGGTCCTTTAGGTTCTAGCTTTGATATAAAGTATGATGATCTGCATTGTGGAGAGGATTCCTGGGAATCCGCAGAAAGAAGGCTTATGGTAGATTCCATTGACTCATGTCTTCAAAAAGTGAATTTGACAAATGATGATATTGATTTCTTTCTTGCCGGTGATTTATTAAATCAAAATGTAACGACAAATTATGCGGCTAGACATCATCAAATTCCACTTATCTGTATGTTCGGTGCTTGTTCAACTTCAATGGAATCACTTGCGGTTGGCTCTGCGCTTGTAGATGGCGGTTTTGCCAACAGAATCCTAGCATCGACGAGCAGCCATAATGCAACGGCTGAACGACAATTCCGATATCCAACCGAATATGGCGGCCAAAAGCCAGATTCAGCAACCTTTACGGCGACTGGTGGAGGGACCGCTTTAGTAAGCAAAGAGAAAGGACCAATTCGGATTACTTCAGCAACGATTGGAAAAGTGGTTGACTTGGGAATGACCAATCCGTTCGATCTAGGTTCCGCAATGGCTCCAGCAGCCGCGGACACGATTACCCGGCATTTTCAGGATTTAAATATCAATCAAGATGAATATGATTTGATTGCGACCGGCGATCTCTCAGGCGTTGGCAGTCCAATTCTAAAGGAAATGGTCAAAGAGGAAGGCTATGATTTAGGCAACAAGCATAATGACTGTGGGCTAATGCTTTATCACTCTGATCAAGAAGTATTTGCTGGTGGAAGCGGATGTGCTTGTTCTGCGATTGTTACGTATGGTCATATTGTAAAAGAACTCATAAGTGGTAATTTAAACAAAGTTTTTATTGTTGCGACAGGTGCACTTCTGAGTCCAACAATGATTCAGCAAAAGGAAACCATACCTACAATCGCACATGGTGTGGTGTTGGAAAGAGTTCAAGGTGGTGTATAAGAAATGGAATATGTATATGCATTTTTAGTCGGCGGAGCGATATGTGTGATTGGACAACTCTTACTTGACTTTGCAAAATTAACACCTGCTCATGTGATGAGTGTTTTCGTTGTAGCAGGAACAATTTTGGATGGATTTAATTTATACGATAAATTAATTGAATTTGCCGGTGCTGGGGCAACTGTCCCGATTACAAGCTTTGGTCATTCACTTTTACATGGTGCGATGCAAAGTGCAGAGGAGCATGGATTTATTGGGATCGCGATGGGAATATTTGAATTAACCTCTGCAGGCATATCCTCGGCTATATTGTTCTCTTTCTTAGTTGCACTGATCTTCAGAGCGAAAGGATAGGGTATATGGATGAAACTAGAAGAAAAGTAATTCTGGTAACGGATGGCGATGAATATGCGCAAAAGACATTAGAATATATTGCAAAAGAGGTTGGGGGACGATGTATCTCTAGATCACAAGGAAATCCTACAATCTTAACAGGTAAAGAAATGGTGAAATATATACTGGATACCCCACATGACCCGGTATTTGTGATGTTTGATGATAGTGGATTTTTGGGGGAAGGCGCTGGTGAACGTGCATTAAAATATGTCGCTAAACACCCTAAAATTGAAGTGTTAGGTGTTATTGCAGTTGCTTCTAAAACCCATCAAACAGAATGGACAAAGGTCGACATCAATATTGATCGCGATGGCAATTTGACGCCATACGGCGTAGACAAAAGCGGGATTACAGAGTATGACATTGGCCGAATTAACGGGGATACAGTCTATAGTTTAGACGAACTGGATATTCCGATAATCGTGGGTATTGGAGATATTGGAAAAATGGCACGTAAAGATGATATTAAAATAGGTGCCCCTATTACAAGAAAAGCTGTGGATCTAATACTCGAAAGGAGTGGTTATGATCGGAAAGGAAAAGAATACAAATAATACCCCAATTTCTCCTGATATCGTCACAAATGATAAATATTTCGAATCACGTATTGGTTTGGGAACGACAAATTTTGATATCGGTGTTAGAAAGATCAAAATTTTAAATAAGGAAGTTCATCTTTATTTTTTAAATGGACTATGTGATACGGCATTCATCATTGAAATTTTAGAAGAATTAGTCAGTATTAATGATAATGAAAAGAATTCTTCTGAGGTTTATAATATCATTGAGAATCGTCTAGTCCATCAGCAAGTAAGTACGATCAAGAATTTAGATGAAGCCGTAGATAATATTCTTTCCGGCCTAGTCCTCTTCTTAGTGGAAGGGGAAGATTCCGGATTAGCTGTTGACGTACGAAGTTATCCAGGAAGAACGCCGCAAGAGCCTGATACTGAAAAAGTAATTCGGGGTGCTCGTGATGGTTATGTGGAAAACATAATCGTGAATTGTGCATTGACGAGAAGACGGATCCGTGATGAAAGGCTCCGGAATGAGATTATGCAAGTTGGTGAGAGATCAAAAACAGATATTTGTGTCTCTTATATCCAGGATATAGCCAACCCAGATTTAGTGAAGCTAATCAAGAGTGAGCTTAGTAAGATTGATGTAGATGGTCTAACAATGGCTGATAAAACAATTGAGGAATTCTTGGTCCATCAAGGGTATAACCCATATCCATTGGTTAGATACACTGAGAGACCAGATGTTGCTGCAACCCATTTACTTGAAGGTCATGTCATAATAATTGTTGATACATCACCAAGTGTCATTATCACTCCAACCACGATGTTTCATCATGTGCAGCATGCTGAAGAATATCGTCAAGCTCCAGCAGTTGGTACATTGCTGAGATGGATAAGGTTTATAGGTATTCTCGCCTCCATCTTTCTTTTACCGCTCTGGTTTTTATTAGTGTTAGAACCAGATATGATCCCAAAGACAATTGATTATATAGGTCCAAATGAAAAGTCAAATATCCCAATTGTCGTTCAAATCTTTATCGCAGATATGGGTATTGAATTTTTAAGGATGGCGGCCATACATACGCCAACTCCGTTATCAACGGCGATGGGGTTAATCGCGGCAGCACTAATTGGTCAAATTGCCATTGATGTTGGATTGTTTGGACCAGAGGTCATCCTTTATGTGGCGATTGCGGCGGTTGGCACATTTGCAACGCCAAGCTATGAATTAAGTGCTGCAAATAAGATAGCAAGATTATTTCTATTAGTTATCGTCGCTATTTTTAAGGTCCCAGGATTTATTATTGGTTGCACGATCTATTTCTTGTTCTTAGCAAATATACGATCACTTAACACTCCATATTTATGGCCGTTTTTACCATTTAACGGAAAAGCGCTGCTGCAAATAGTGATTCGTTCTTCTGTACCTGGTGCAAAGATAAGACCAAGTATTGTACACCCTCAAAAACCTTTCAAACAATAGTTGCACCATATAATACGTTGTGTTAATCTATTTTTCATATAGCACAGCGTTAAAGTAGGTACTCTTGGAAGGAAGAGGGGAATTCAATGTTTTTACATGGAACAAGCAAAGTAACTGAAAAAAACCACTTAGAGATAGGTGGGGTAGATACGGTAGAATTAGCAAAACAATACGGCACACCTCTATATGTGTATGATGTCGCACTTATCAGAGAACGTGCCAGAAGCTTTCGTGAAACATTTAATCGTTTAAATATCCCTGCACAAGTTGCATACGCAAGTAAAGCCTTTTCAACAGTAGCGATGGTGCAGCTCGCTCATGAGGAAGGACTTTCACTAGATGTTGTTTCAGGCGGGGAATTATATACTGCTCTTCAAGCAGGGTTTCCAGTCGAACGAATTCACTTCCATGGTAATAATAAAAGCTTCGAAGAACTAGACATGGCTGTTAAAAATAAAATTGGATGTATTGTTGTAGACAATTTTTACGAGCTTTCTTTGTTAGAACAGGTTTGTATCGAAAATAAATCAACAATGAAAATTTTATTGCGGGTAACGCCAGGAGTTGAAGCCCATACCCATGATTATATTACAACTGGCCAGGATGACTCGAAATTTGGATTTGGACTTGATAATGGACAAGCAGACCAAGCTGTAGAGCAGGCGCTTCATTCTGAATACTTAGAATTATTAGGGATACATTCCCATATTGGGTCGCAAATTTTTGAAACAACAGGATTTTTAGTCGCAGCCGGTAAAATGTTTGCAAAACTAAAAGACTGGAAGGACCGTATGGATTTTGTACCAAAAGTTTTAAATCTAGGCGGTGGGTTTGGAATTCGTTACACCGAAGAAGATAAACCACTTCCAGTGTCAGAATATGTTGAAGCCATTATTGGGGAAGTAAAAAAGCATGCGGATGATCTATCGATCGACATCCCTGAAATTTGGATTGAGCCAGGTCGATCAATAGTAGGTGATGCGGGAACAACGATTTATTCCGTTGGTTCTCGAAAAGAAGTACCTGATATTCGCCAATATTTAGCAATTGATGGGGGTATGACAGATAATATTAGACCCGCCCTCTATCAAGCAAAATATGAGGCTGTTTTAGCAAATCGTGCCCTTGATCCTACGGAGGAAACAGTTTCAATTGCGGGTAAATGCTGTGAATCTGGGGATATGCTTATTTGGGATTTACCATTACCAAAAGCAAATTCAGATGATCTATTAGCCGTTTTCTGTACGGGAGCATACGGATATGCTATGGCTAATAATTATAACCGCATACCAAGACCAGCTGTGGTATTCGTAGAAAATGGTGAGGCGCAGCTAGTTGTTCAACGCGAAAGCTATGAAGATCTAGTAAGGTTAGACATTCCATTCAAAACAAAAGTAGTTGAATAAACAGACGAAAACCCACGAAAATTCGTGGGTTTTGTTTTGTCTATTTGAAAAAGTTCTTAATGGCGTCAATCAGGTTGACAAAGAATTCTTTTAGTTTATCTAAAAAACTTTGACCCTCTTCTGATTCAAGAAAATTGGTTAGCTTTTCCTTTGCTAAATTTAATTGTTCCCCAACCTGGTTCCAGTCGATATTAAGTTCCATTAGCTTATTAAAAAGCTCCATTAGTCGATTAATATCGGCATCTGATAATGTAATCCCCAAGTCTTTCGCAGCATTTATGATAATGGTACGAAGCTCTTCGTCGTTTTTTGGTGCATTTTTAGCTATTTCATCCTTAATCTTTGCCATTAAGGCAGCAGCTTCTTCTGCACCAATTTTCTCACTTAATTTTGTAGTTTCGACCATTTCTTCATTGGCAATTTGCTTAACATCTTCAGGAATTACCTTGTCTGAAGAAATCTCGTATGCTTTAATAATTCCAGTTAATGCTGCTGTTCCAGAAACGTCAAAAGGTCCTGTTACATAAATTGTTGCATCCTTTACACCAGCTGTAATTAGCGCATTGGCATACATTTCCTCTGTAATTAAAGTAATATGTTTTGAAATAGTTACATCTAACCCAGATCCTTTTTCACCAATCGTGATTGAGGCCGAAGATAGGGCTTTATTTCCAATTCTTGCCTTCGGAATATAGCTTCCAAGGTATTGATGTTCTTCGGCGTTTGTGACGACGACTGTTTGCGGGTTCTCAGGTGCATTCATTTCTTTTAGGATTGCGTCTTTTTGAGCAGCGGTCAGATCCTCGCCGAGTGTAATAATCACATCTCCGGGTGCAGCGTCAGCGAAGCTAAGTGATGGAAAAATGAGTGAAAACACGAGTAAAAATGAGAGAAATTTATATTTCAAATTTGTTTCCTCCTTTATTTTTTCAAAAAACAGAGATATCCATCGTTCATATTATACAATATTCGTTACCAAAAACATCTATTTGACTTTGAATTAGGAAAAACACTCCTTTCTGATTGGATTATTCGAACCATTTATAGTAAAATGAACTCGTTCAATACATATGGACGAAAGATTAGGAGCGGAGGTTTCAAATGAAAAAAGCTAGCATTGAATTTGAAAACGGAGAAAAAATTGTAATTGAGTTATATTCTAACGAAGCACCTGGAACTGTAGCAAACTTTGAAAAGCTTGCGAATGAAGGGTTTTATAATGGCCTAACTTTCCACCGTGTAATCCCAGGATTTGTTGCCCAAGGAGGCGACCCTAACGGGAACGGGACAGGTGGACCTGGGTACACTATTAAGTGTGAAACAGAAGGAAATCCACATAAACATGTACCTGGAGCATTATCTATGGCACATGCAGGCAGAGACACTGGTGGAAGCCAATTTTTTATTGTACATGAATCACAACCACATTTAGATGGAGTACACACTGTATTCGGTCAAGTTATTGAAGGATTGGATTCTGTATACCGTATCAAACAAGGCGATGTAATGAAAGAAGTTAAAGTTTGGGAAGAATAAGATATGAGGCACAACAGGTATTTCTTGTTGTGTCTTTTTCTTTGTCCTATAATGATTCATGTGAACAATAATATACATAGTCCGTATCGTAAAGTATTAAAATCGACAAAATAAGAGTAGTTTATGTTATACTAATTTACATCGCTAAAAGAATTAAATAGTTTCCTTCGGGGTTAGGTGAAATTCCTTACCGGCGGTGATGAACAATTGTTCTAAGCCCGTGACCCATTTTAATGTTAACTTTATTGTTAATAGGCTTTCGAGCCATGAATATTTCATTTAAAATGGTGGACTTTGGTGAGAATCCAAGGCCGACAGTTAAAGTCTGGATGGGAGAAGGATGTTAGTACGGTATGTGAAGAAAATTTGTCCATAATACCTTTTATTTGTGTTGGGCAAAATACATATTCTGTTGTTAATAACATCGTCCAAGACCCCGGTTTGTTTTCCGAGGTCTTTTTTGTTTTGAACCAAAGATAGAACCCCTGATTTACGTACATGATAAATAGAAAGGAGTGTAGATAACGTGAGAGACCAGGATTATATGAATTTAGCGATAAATGTTGCAAAGGCAGGTGTTGGTCAAACAACACCCAATCCTGTAGTCGGGGCCGTTGTAGTGAACGAAGGCCGAGTAGTTGGTATTGGTGCGCACTTAAAGGCCGGGGAACCTCACGCCGAGGTTCATGCGATCCGGATGGCCGGTGATAAAGCCCGAAATGCAACCGCTTATGTAACATTAGAGCCTTGCAGTCACCATGGGAAAACTCCTCCTTGCGCTGATCTTTTGGTAAATAGTCATGTGAAAAGAGTTGTCATTGCAACGACAGATCCAAATCCGCTTGTAGCCGGAAAGGGTATTGCCAAATTAGAGGCTGCCGGGATTGAGGTTGAGGTCGGGGTATGCAAAGAACAAGCAGATGAATTAAATGCAGTCTTTTATCATTATTTAGATAAAAAGATTCCATACGTAACCTTGAAATCCGCCACCACTCTTGATGGAAAAATAGCAACAGTAACAGGAGAAAGTAAATGGATAACAGGTGAGGAAGCAAGGAATGACGTCCATTTATATAGGAGTATCCACGATGCCATTCTTGTTGGAGTTAATACAGTTCTTGCAGATAATCCAAGTTTAACAACAAGGCTTCCAAATGGAACAGGAAAAAATCCGATTCGAATCATCTTGGATTCAAAACTAAGAACGCCTTTAGATTCAAAAGTCATTAATGACGGCGAAACCGAGACTTGGATTATAGTTTCCGATCAGGTAGGCGAAGGGGAAATAAACGAATTCTCCGGCAAAAATGGTGTTAAAGTTATTCAATTACAGGAGTCAAGAATTTCAATAAACACCCTGCTAACACGCTTAGGTGAAGAGGGTATTTCTTCCGTTTTTGTTGAAGGAGGAGCCGAAGTGAATGGCAGCTTTTTAAAGGAAAATGCGATTAACCAAGTCATCGTCTATCTTGCTCCAAAACTAATAGGTGGAAAGTCAGCACCGACATCTATTGGCGGTACTGGAATTGAATCCATCGATGAAGCTTTACAATTAACAATTAAATCTGTTGAACTGCTCGGAGAAGACGTGAAAATCGTAGCGGAACCGAGATTGAGGTGAAAAAATGTTTACAGGGATTGTAGAAGAAATCGGGAAAATTAAAGCGATAAATGGATCGAAGGACTCGGTTGAAATGGTGATCCAGGCTAAAAAGATTCTCGAGGATGTGAATTTGGGTGATAGTATTTCTGTTAATGGGGTGTGTTTAACCGTAACGGAATTTACTTCCGATGGTTTTACCGTTGATGTGATGCCAGAAACAGTTAAATCTACTTCATTACGTGAATTGCAACGAAATCATGCTGTCAATTTAGAAAGAGCAATGTCAGCGAATGGCCGCTTTGGAGGGCATATTGTTTCTGGCCATGTGGATGGTACCGGAAAAATTGTTCGCAAAGACCCAAAAGGGAATGCCGTGTATTATGAAATTGAAATTCCTGAAGAGCTTGTTCAGTTTATGATTTATAAAGGATCGGTTGCAGTAGATGGGACAAGCTTGACCATTTTCGGACTTACGGATAAAACATTTACTCTTTCTTTGATTCCTCATACGTTGTCAGAAACGATTTTACGTAACAAAGGGGTAGGAGACATCGTGAACATCGAGTGTGACATGCTTGGAAAGTATATCAGTCAGTTTATGCAAAGGTCTTTTTCAAACGAAAAAACGACAAAAACAAAGATTACAGCAAGCTTTTTAGAAGAAAACGGCTTTAAATAAAAAAGGGGGGATAACAATGTTTGATCCAATCGAAGATGCACTTGCCGACTTAAAACAAGGAAAAGTAGTGATTGTTTGTGATGCTGAAGATCGTGAAAATGAAGGTGATTTTATAGCAATCGCTGATAAAGCAACTCCTGAGGTCATTAATTTTATGATTACCCATGGGCGTGGACTCGTATGTACTCCGATTACAAAATCGTTGGCGAACAAGCTAAAACTTGAGCCAATGGTAAAACATAGTACAGACCCGCATGGGACTGCTTTTACAGTAAGTATCGACCATAAAACGAGCACCACAGGGATTAGTGCAATTGAACGTTCAACAACGATATTGGAATTACTTAATTCAGAATCAAAGCCATCAGATTTCAAAAGACCTGGTCACGTCTTTCCTTTAATTGCGAAGGATGGAGGGGTTCTCAGCAGGGCTGGTCATACTGAAGCAGCAGTGGATTTAGCTGCCCTTTGCGGCTCAGAGCCAGCTGGTGTAATCTGTGAAATTGTTAAAGAAGACGGAACAATGGCGAGAGTTCATGATTTGCGAAAGATTGCAGATGAATTTAACTTGAAAATGATTACCATTGAAGAATTAATTCGATATCGCAACAAACAAGAACAACAACGTACGGCAATTGAATAGGTAATCAAACCATTTTTAAAAAAATAGAACAATTATCGATAACATAGGAGGATCATGATGAATAAAATTTATGAAGGACATTTAGTTGGCACTGGTTTACGAGTAGGAATTGTAGTTGCACGTTTTAATGAATTTATAACAGCGAAATTATTAACTGGTGCCCTTGATGGACTTAAAAGACATGGGGTTGCAGACGAGGACGTGGAAATTGCTTGGGTTCCAGGTGCATTCGAAATCCCTTTGATTGCAAAAAAAATGGCTGAATCAAGCAAATATGATGCTGTGATTGCGTTAGGTACTGTCATCAGAGGCTCAACTTCCCATTATGATTTTGTATGTAATGAAGTAGCGAAAGGTTTGGCTTCAACCTCACTCGCGACTGGAAAACCAGTCATGTTTGGTGTATTAACAACCGATACGATTGAACAAGCAATCGAAAGAGCAGGAACAAAAGCAGGAAATAAGGGATGGGATTCTGCTGTATCTGCAATTGAAATGGCGAATTTAGCACGCTCATTCGACTAATTCACACATGCTTGTTTAGATATAGAAATTTTTGGATATAATTTAAATTTAAGGGTATTACGAAAAGACTATGGAAAATTTGCATTGTTAATGGTAACCTTAATAAATGTATGAAGGTTAGTCCAAAAGTAGTAATAGCTTTACTATTTGGAAAGTTTTTCGATAATGAGGGATTTATATGTTAATTCGTTATAAAAAGAATTATGAGAAAATCGCAATGGGGCTTCTTTCATTTATGCCGACTGAAAAGGACCTAAAGAATCTGCAAGCAACGATGAAGCATTATGAAGAAGACGATACTCAGCAGTTATTCTTATGGAAAGAAGAAGATATTGTAGGAATTATCGGAACAACAATCCATGACGGGAATCTTGTAGAAATTCAACATATCTGTGTGAACCCATCCCATCGGTATCAAGGAATTGGTAAAAGGATGGTAAAAGCACTTAAAGAGCATTTTCCAGATCGTGAATTAAGACCAAATGAACATACCGCGGCTTTTTTTGAGAAATGTGATTTCTCAGAGGATGAACAATGCGAACAGGGACAGTCATAAGACTGTCCCTTATATATTATCTAGCTTTAGAAGTCTTGTTCAATTCTTACTTGCTTCGTCTTTCCTGTTTTAAAAGAAATTGTTTTTGCCGTTCGGCAATAACTTCGCTTCGATCACGTAATGTATGTTTATGAATTAATTCCTTATTTGCTATGTCGCTTGCTTTTCCCCATGAATGACCGGATTGAATAGCTTGGGAAAGACAGGTTGCAAGGAGACCTTCATCTGCTATTGGTAAATTTATACTTTTGTAAGGTGCGCCATTTTCAATATCATGAAATTTCTTTTGAAGCACTTCAATTAGTTCGTCAACCTGCAAGCCTAAATATGCTAATTCGGATTTCTGATCCTTACATATCCTAATTGCACTTTTCATCATTTTGAGTGCCCCAGCTGTATTTCCGCGGCGGTGGTGGTAAAGTGATACGGCAATCTGTATTAAACCTACCCAATATGGCTTTCTTTCAGGAACAGGGTCCTCTTTCCAATATTCCTCCAATATTTCATGGCATTCAAAATAGTCGCGGTCACAGTGAAAATGAATTAAATAGTTTACAAATGCTTGTGGGTACAAGTAAGATCACACACCTTTTAACATGTATATGTATGTGTAGTTTAACATAATAACTATACCCATAACATGGAAAAAATAAAGTGTTCAGCAATTGCCGAACACCTTATCGTCGTTTTTAGTGGAGCTTAAAACCAAGAAGCACCAACAATAATTAAAAGAATAAACAATACTACGATTAAGGCAAATCCGCCTCCGAAGCCTCCGCATCCGTCACCCATTTAAAATACCTCCTTAAATTTCTTGATTACACAGTTATAGTATGACTTTTACCACTTCTTGTGTGGGCGGGTGTCCATACTAACATCATTTTTTAAAATAATTTTGTGGGACAAATATCCAAAATCCAGATATGGCTTGAATCCAAATTATGTTCTATACTATTTATTGTGCTAATATTAAAGAATAAGAAACTGTCATGAAGGGTATTTTTGGTGAGATGAGCGTGGATTTACATTACAGCGTAAAGATTGACTCTTTTGAAGGTCCATTAGACCTTCTTTTACATTTAATCAATCGATTAGAAATTGATATTTATGATATACCGGTTGCAGATATAACAGAACAATACTTAGTGTATATACATGCAATGAAAGAACTGCAATTAGACATTGCAAGTGAATACCTAGTTATGGCCGCGACGCTTTTAGCCATTAAAAGCAAAATGCTGCTTCCAAAACAAGAGGAAGAGCTGATCGACGGTGACTCCGAATTTGAATTTGAAGAGGACCCGCGTGAAGACCTTATGAATCGCCTGATTGAATACCGCAAATATAAGGAAGCTGCCGAAGATCTGAAACATCTGGAAGAAGAACGTTCCCAATTGTTCACAAAACCTCCAAGTGATTTAAGCGAATTTACTAAGGATGTCACAATTGATCATTCATTAGAAGTGAATCTTTATGACATGCTTGGCGCCTTTCAAAAGCTAATGCGCCGCAAAAAATTGCAGAGGCCGTTGTCAACGAGAATTGCAAGACAAGAAATTCCAATCGAAAAAAGAATGGAAGAAATTATTAATGAATTGAAGGGGTTCCGTGGAAAGAAGAAATTCACTGAGCTTTTTCCATACCATGATAAAAATCATATTGTTGTCACATTCCTTGCGCTTCTTGAATTAATGAAAAAAAATGCTGTGTTAATTGAACAGCAGAACAATTTTTCAGAAATTTATATATCGAGTATGGAAAGGGATTATTAGTAATGAAATTAATGGATTGGAAAGCCATTGTCGAAGGGCTTCTTTTTGCCGCCGGGGATGAAGGGTTGACATTGAAGCAAATGGCAATGGTTTTAGAAATAAGTGATCGTACTGTTCTGGACATCGTTAATGAGTTAAAGGCTGATTACGGACAAGTTGGCCGAGGAATAAACCTAGTGGAAGTTGCTGGAACATATCAACTAACGACTAAAAAAGACCATGCAGTTTATTTGAAGAAACTAGTAGAATCACCAACTTCGACCTCATTATCACAGGCTGCATTGGAAACACTTGCGATAATTGCTTATCGACAGCCGATTACTCGTGCAGAAGTAGAAGAAATTCGTGGGGTAAAAACGGAAAGGCCGATTCATACTTTAATGGCAAAAGTATTGATTAAAGAAGTTGGTCGTGCCCATGGCACAGGAAGAGCTATTTTATATGGAACTACAAAGGAATTCTTAGAGTATTTTGGGTTAAAGACATTGAAGGAATTGCCTCCACTGCCTGAAAAAGTGGATGAAGACTATGTCCAAGAGGAAGCAGACCTCTTTTTTGAGAGATTCCAGGAAACGATTGAAGATTCAAATTAATTAACCTTAAATTGGCTAACTATGGTAATATAAATCTATATGGAAAATGGTAGCGAATGAGGTGGAACTGTGTTAATTAAGCAATGTAGTGGATTTGAACTTGAAAAAACGTTAAAAAATACGTTTGAGGACTTTTTTAACCAATCTGAAGTCACATTTGTGGAAGATGGGGAAGAAAGAACGTTACAAGTACTTTATTTACGTTATTTTGATGAACAATTTACAACATTTACTCCTTTTACCGAAGACCCGGTTTTTAAAATTGATTCAAATGAAATTTATTTCAAAGATCTTGTAGCTCTTGTATGCCTGTTAAAGAATCCCAAGTACCGTAATCGGAAACGGGTATATCTAAATGAGCAAAAACAATTTGAAGAACATTTTAAAGGAATTCAATTTGATAGACTAAAAGAAATTATGACACATCTCCATCATAAAAACAGCTACGAAGTAAAATCGCCGATAGAATTTATTGAACAAACCTAATAAACAAACCCCAACTTAAACGGGTTCACCTTAGAGATGCAAATAGTATAAAACACCTAGCAAAACGCACATGAATTCACAATGTAATTCACAGTGCGTTTTTTGATTTATCAACATTTTGGCGAATTATAACTGATTACTGTTTCTCTCATTCACATAGTAAATCACAATGTATTGTTCTGTTTGATATGAATTTGAATATTATTAAAGAAATGTTATTACATTCTTTCTAGCGATCATATCAAGCGATTAAATAACGGGGGAGGAAATTTAGTTGGATAATGTATTAAAAGTTTCATCAAAATCAAATCCGAATTCAGTTGCAGGTGCAATTGCAGGCGTATTAAGTGAAAGAGGAAATACAGAAATTCAAGTGATTGGAGCTGGTGCTTTAAATCAAGCGATTAAAGCCATTGCGATTGCAAGAGGATTTGTAGCTCCTAGCGGTGTTAATCTGGTTTTTGTTCCTGCATTTACTGATGTTTTAATCAATAATGAAAATAGAACAGCAATCAAATTAATTGTAGGCCCTAGAAAAAAAAGATAGATTTTCGTTGAGAGTACCAATAATAAAAGAATCATTTAACAAACAGTCCCCTAACGCTATATTAGCTTGTTGTGCTACCGGGTAGCTTTATTGAAATAGGATAATACAGAAAGGCTTAGAGTTGAAGATAACTCTAAGCCTTTTTTGACTTTGAAATATACTGTGATTTGTGTTGAGAAATTTATGATATCTGCATTGTCATTAGGTCTGTGATTCAACGTGTTTGGCACCTAACAAGCAACCCCCTCAGTAATATACAAAGTTTAATAGTTCATAATGTTTGAGACACGAAAAGAGGGAAAACGCATACGATAATGACGATTTAACTTTATTCAGTCGAAGTTCTGACCCGACTGAATAAAGTCAAAGCCTCCGGCGGATGCCACGATTTTTCAAAGGAAGTTTTTCGAGCACGCTCGAAAAAATCGGGCGCAAATACGCCAAGGCGCATTTGATTATAAGGGAGGATAATGATGAGCAGCCCTGAAAAGTATGTGGAAGACGTTAGAAAATGGTTTTTGGAGATGAATAAGCAATTTGAAAATGAACGAGATGAAGAACTTCAATTGGAACTATCGAATTTTTCGAATTACCTTAATTCCGTAGAAGAAAAGCTAACTCCAACTAGTCTGCTTGAATTACAGGAAGAGGTAAAGAACCTTTATCATGCTGGTTTAAGATTTGCTGAACAACCTGGGGAAAATGAGGGATTTCAAGATACAAGAAGGGTGGGAATTGGACAGCATACATTGCCGCCATTACCTTATGCCTATGATGCATTAGAGCCATATATTTCAGAAGAAATCATGAGACTCCACCATGATAAGCACCATAAGAGCTATGTTGACGGTCTAAACAAAGCTGAGAAAATGATGGAAAAGGCCCGTAATACAGGTGACTATTACCTAATAAAGCATTGGGAAAGAGAAGCTGCCTTTAATGGTTCAGGTCATTATTTGCATACGATTTTTTGGAATGTCATGAAGCCAAAGGGCGGAGGTATGCCTGGACGTGAATTGCTTCGCCAAATTAATAGGGATTTTGGCAGCTTTGATGTCTTTAAAAGACATTTTAGTGAAGCAGCAAATAAGGTGGAGGGTGTTGGTTGGGCCATTTTGGTATGGTCACCAAGAGCAGGTCGCTTAGAAATCCTTCAAGCAGAACGTCATCAGTTCATGACCCAATGGGATACGATTCCTTTGCTTGTGCTTGATGTCTGGGAACATGCCTATTATCTTCAATATAAAAATGTACGTGCAGACTATGTGGAAAATTGGTGGAATATCGTTAATTGGGATGAAGTCGAACACCGATTCAATGAAGCTTCGAAACTTCTATGGAAGCAATACTAAGCAATATATTCATCTGCTGACCAAGTGTTGGTCAGTTTTTTTGTGTTATTTGTTGGACATGTTATGCATACACTTTTACAAAACGGCAAAAGGGACGGGGATCGAATGACATTATTTCGCAAAAGAGTTGTTACACTGATCATCATTGTTATGGTTCTCATAGGCTTCCTTCCTCAAAAAGCGAGCGCATTTACTGTTAGTGCAAAGGGTGCGATCTTAATAGAGCAAGAGTCTGGTAGAATTTTATTTGAAAAAAATGCCCATCAACGAATGAGAATTGCTAGTATTACTAAAATTATGACGGCTATTCTTGCTATTGAATCGGGAAAGATGAACGAGATGGTAAAGGTAAGTAATAAGGCTGTGCGTGCGGAAGGGTCTTCTTTATACCTAAAACCGAATGAGCAAATCAAGCTGGAGGATTTAGTTTATGGTTTGATGCTGCGTTCAGGCAATGATTCTGCAGTTGCTATTGCCGAGCATGTAGGCGGTAGTTTAGAAGGCTTCGTGTTTATGATGAATCAAAAAGCTGCGGAAATTGGTATGCAAAATACTGAGTTTGCAAATCCGCATGGATTAGATGATCACGAAAACCATTTTTCATCAGCCTATGACATGGCGATTCTAACGCGATATGCGATGGAGAATGAAAAATATAGGGAAATAGCCGGTACAAAGGTTCACCGTGCTCCGAATCCGACTGAAAAATGGGATCGTGTTTGGAGAAATAAAAATAAGCTGCTTACGAAGCTTTATCCGTATAGCACTGGTGGGAAAACAGGATATACAAAGCGTGCAAAACGCACCCTGGTTTCTACTGCATCAAAGGATGGAATCGATTTAATCGCTGTCACGATAAATGCTTCTGATGATTGGAATGATCATATGAATATGTTTAACCATGCTTTCGAAACGTATGATTTAGTGAAGCTTGTCAAAGAGGGCGATTTAAAAACTGACAGCAGTTTTTACAAAGGGAAAGTGTTTGTCGATCATGATTTTATGTATCCGCTGACTTCAGACGAGAAAAAAAATATAAAACTCAATGTTCATTTACTTGAACCTGAACATAAAGAGTGGCGGAAACCAGAAAATGTTCCTGATATTGTAGGTACACTTACCGTTAATCTTGGTGATGAGACAATAGAAGAAATGCCGATCTATTTTGATAATGGTCGTGTTGACCGTCCAAAGGAAACATTCTGGGAAACATTGAAAAGTATGTTTCTAGTAATTTTAGGGGTTAGATAACGATGGTAAATATCATATGGGTAGCAATGACAATTATCGGGATTATCTTTGCAATTGTAAATGGAACGATTAGTGAGGTTAATGAAGCAATCTTTAAGGGAGCTTCAGAGGCTGTCACCATCTGTATTGGGTTAATAAGTGTGCTTGTTTTCTGGTTAGGACTGATGAGAATTGCACAAGAGGCAGGTTTGTTAGAAAAATTGTCTAAATTGTTTCGTCCATTGGTGAGTCGTTTATTTCCGGAGGTGCCGGTGGACCACCCTGCAATGGGATATATGCTTTCAAACATGATTGCAAATATGTTTGGGCTTGGAAATGCAGCGACACCAATGGGAATAAAAGCGATGGAGCAGTTAAGGGTCCTAAATGACGGAAAAACATCTGCAAGCCGTTCGATGGTAACATTTTTAGCAATCAATACTGCAAGTGTGACGCTTGTCCCTACCACAGTAATTGCAATCAGGATGACCTATGAATCTGCAAATCCGACTGAAATTGTTGGTCCAACACTAATTGTAACCCTTATTTCGGCTTTTGGTGCAGTATTGATCGACCGGTATTTTTATTACCGAAGAATGAAGAAGGGTGGCGCAGATAAATGAACATCATTAGCAACTTGTCACTCTGGCTAATACCCGGAATCATTGGATTTATCCTTTTATATGGAACAATAAAAAGAATTCCCACGTATGAAACATTTGTAGAAGGTGGAAAGGAAGGAATTAAAATTGCCTTTTCAATTATGCCCTTTTTAATTGGAATGTTAGTTTCAATTTCTATATTTAGGGCATCTGGTGCAATGGATTTTTTCATTAATTTAATCCGCCCAGCTCTGGAGTTCGTAGGATTCCCAGCAGAAATTGCTCCATTAGCTTTAATAAGGACGATGTCTGGTACAGCTGCATTAGGAATGACAACTGATATCATTGCTACATATGGTCCTGATTCCTTTCTGGGGAGACTGGCATCAATCATGCAAGGAAGCACTGACACAACCCTTTATGTATTGACAGTCTATTTCGGGGCAGTTGGAATCAAGAAAATGGGTGATGCCCTCAAGGTCGGCCTTTTAGCTGATTTACTTGGAATAGTCGTAAGTATAGTTGTCGTTACGTTTATATTTGGATCTTAAAACACGCAAAGTAGCGTGTTTTTCTTTTTTGGGTTTATTAGGAAACTATTGGGATGGGCATACTAAAGAATGTTTTTATTGTACAAATACACAGAAACAAGTAAGATGTTTAAGGGGTGAGCATAGATGGAACGACTACAGAAAATAATTGCACATGCAGGTGTAGCTTCAAGGAGAAAGGCAGAGGAGCTAATTGTTGCAGGGCATGTTAAAGTAAATGGAAAAGTTGTGAAGGAGCTTGGAATTAAGGTAGGCTCAAATGATAAAATTGAAGTAAGCGGTATTCCACTAGAAAGAGAAGAACCCGTTTATTTTTTATTTTATAAACCACGGTCTGTCATTTCAAGTGTAAGTGATGATAAAGGGAGAAAGGTTGTAACTGACTTTTTTCCAGAGATTAAAGAACGGATTTATCCAGTTGGAAGACTGGATTATGATACGTCTGGATTGCTTTTATTAACAAATGATGGTGAGTTTGCTAACTTATTAACGCATCCAAAGTATGAGATTGAGAAGGTTTATGTGGCAAAAATTAAGGGCATTCCACCTAAGGAAAAGCTTCGTCAATTAGAAAGAGGCGTTAAGCTGGAGGATGGAAAGACAGCTCCTGCTAAAGTGAAGCTTATATCCATGGACAAGCGCAAACAAACGTCTATTATTGAGATTAGCATTCATGAAGGAAGAAACCGTCAGGTAAAAAGAATGTTTGAGGCGATTGGGCATGAAGTAACGAAGCTTAAGAGAGAAAGATTTGGCTTTTTAACCCTTCAAGGATTGCATACCAGCGAGTATAGAGAACTGCTTCCGCATGAGGTTAAACAATTAAGAGCTTTAGCGAGTACGAAGGATAATCGTTTATAGATTGCAGACTCATTTAGAGCAGCAGGTCCTTCAATAATGATTCTCAATTGTCACATAACCTTCAAAATGTTTGCAATGTCAATATATTATTAAGTGCTATAATGGCAAAGAAAGTACACAATTATAGGAAAGTACACATTATATCTAATAAAGGGAGATTCAAATGGATAAGAAAAAGCGACGATTAGTTCTTCGGACCGTTATTTTGTTACTTCTCGCCGCTGCGCTCGTTTATACATTGTATATCAATTTCTTTACAAGTAAGGAAAAGGTGGCAGTGGGGGATAAGGCACCAGACTTTGTCGTGACAGACTTAAATGGGAAGGAACACCATCTATCAGAGTTTAAAGGAGAAAAAGGTGTGTTCTTAAACTTTTGGGGAACATGGTGTGAACCATGTCAACGTGAATTCCCATATATTGATACATACTATCAGGAATACAAGGATCAGGGTGTTGAGATAATCGCGATTAACGTTGGAGAACCGAAATTCAGTGTGAATAATTTTATCGAAAAATACGATTTATCATTTCCTGTTGCAATTGATAAGGGGAACCAGTTGCTGAATGCCTATGGAATTGATCCATTGCCAACTACTTTGTTAATTGATAAAGATGGAAAAGTTGTAAAGATCATTACTGGTGAGATGACAAGCAAGATGGTCCAAGACTATATGGAGCTAATAAAACCATAGGGAGTTATTTTTTATGGAAAATGTAAAATGCGAATGTGGGCATGTGAACCCGCACGGTACAATTTTTTGTGAGGCTTGTGGAAAACCTGTCCAAAGCGAAGAAACAACTCAGACAGATAAAGAGAAAAAGAAATTGCTTGATATGAGGTATGAAGGAAGTGCTAGACGATCTCAAACCTATAATAAAACAATTGTAGATAAAATTTGGAACTTCTTCTCATCTGTAAAAGTAGGGGTTTGGATCATTATTGTGCTTTTAATTGCTTCAGCACTTGGGACGGTTTATCCCCAAGAATTATACATACCACCAAGCATGAGCCCAGCTGATTTCTATGAACAAGAATATGGAATAACCGGAAGATTATATTATCAACTAGGCTTCCACAACCTATATGGTTCATGGTGGTATATGATACTTATCGCGATGCTTGGAATTTCGTTGATTATTTGTAGTATTGACCGAGTCGTACCGCTGTATAAGGCATTGAAAAAACAAGGTGTTACCCGTCACGAAAGTTTTTTGAAAAGACAACGTGTCTATGGAAAAGAAACAGTTGAAAATGTTGAAAAAGACTTTGAAATAGTTAAGGCAAAATTAAAAAAGAAACATTATTCAGTCCGTGAAGAGAATGGGAATATATTAGCGGAAAAAGGCCGATTCTCAAGATGGGGCCCTTATGTAAACCACTGTGGACTCATTCTATTTCTAATAGGTGCAATGCTTCGGTTTGTACCTGGAATGTATGTAGATGAGGTTCTTTGGATTCGTGAAGGTGAAACTGCAAGTGTTCCGGGAACACATGGAAAATACTATTTAGAGAGCGAACGTTTCCTAGTAGAAGTTTATGAGAAGGGCAAAGAAAAAGAAGTCTTTGATGAAGCGCTTGATATTGCTGGAAATGGGATGGTTGTTAAAAACTATCAAACTGACGTTAAGTTGTATGAACGTACAGATGAGATTATCCCTGGAGTTGAACCAGAATTAAAAGAAATTAAATCTCATGAAATCCGCGTAAATGAGCCGTTAAAGCATGACCATTATGCATTTTATCAAGTAGATTATAAACTTAACGAATTTAGTACAATGTCCTTTAATATGATTGACAAAGATACCGATGAGGACTTTGGAAAAATCACGATTAATTTAAGGGATCCCCAGGAAAAATATGATCTGGGAAATGGATACCAGGTCGAGTTAGCAAGTTATTTTCCTGATTTCTTTTTTAATGATAAAGGTGAACCGGCTACTAAATCAAAGGTTCCGAATAACCCAGCATTTGTATTTAAAATGAAAGCTCCTGATAAACCTGATGGAGAAATTAGTTTTGTTGCCATTCAGCAAAATATTGAACCAATGGGCGATAATAAATACAAGATGGCTTTTGCTGGAATTGAAATGAAGAACGTCTCCGGGTTAACAGTCAGAAGGGACTTCACATTATGGTTACTAGCTTTGGGTGGAGCAATCTTCATGATTGGGGTTATTCAAGGTTCATACTGGCATCATCGTCGGATCTGGGTTCAACGAAAAAATAACGAGGTTATTGTTGCCGCACATACGAATAAAAACTGGTTTGGTCTAAAAAATGAAATTCGTTATGTTCTGGCGGAGACAGGTATCCCGGAACCAATAGATCAAGTTGATGCGAAAAATACGGAAAATAAGGAGGGATAAAAATGGCTGAATTAAGCTCAAATCTTCTTTATGCTGCTTTTATTCTTTATCTTGTGGCTACCTTCATCTTTGGAGGCGCAATTAGAGATAAGAAAAGCTCAAATGGGTATAACCGCTGGTCTCATATTGGAATAGCTATTACCATCATTGGATTTGCAGCACAGGTAGGCTATTTTATTACTAGGTGGATTGCATCGGGACACGCGCCAGTTAGTAATTTGTTTGAATTTATTACATTCTTTGGAATGATGTTAGTCCTTGCATTCATCATCATTTATTTTATTTATAAAACAAGCATATTAGGGCTTTTCACTCTGCCTATTGCCTTATTGGTTATTGCGTATGGCAGTATGTTCTCAAAAGAAATTTCACCACTAATTCCAGCATTACAGAGTGACTGGTTGCATATCCATGTGACGACAGCTGCATTAGGCCAAGCTATTCTATCCATTAGCTTTGTTGCAGGGATCTTATATCTTTTGAAATCCGTTGATCAGTCTGTCAAAAGCAAGAAAACATTTTGGCTGGAATTTATTATGTATATTCTTGTTGTTGTTGTAGGCTTCGTAGCTATTACAACTGCCTTTGGGGCAATGAAATATGAATCAGTCTTTTCATGGGTTGATAAAGAAGGCGTAAGCTCCGAAATGGTGTATAAATTACCTGCTTTAGTTATACCTAACGAAGGTGAATTATTGACAGACGGCAAATTTTCTAGTGGAATTGAATTACCAGCGTTATTAAGTGCAAGAAAAGTAAACTCAGTTCTTTGGTCAATTATTTCGGGTTCTATTTTATTTGGACTAATTCGTTTAATTCTGCGTAAACGTATTGGTGCGGCATTACAGCCATTAACCAGACGATTAAATTTAGATTTAGTTGATGAAATTGGGTATCGATCAGTTGCAATTGGATTTCCAGTTTTCACATTAGGAGCGTTAATTTTTGCAATGATTTGGGCACAAATAGCCTGGACGCGTTTCTGGGGTTGGGATCCAAAAGAAGTATGGGCGCTTATCACATGGCTCTTCTATGCAGCCTTCTTACATTTAAGACTTTCAAAAGGCTGGCATGGTGAAAAATCAGCTTGGCTGGCAGTCGTCGGATTTTTCATTATTATGTTCAATACGATTTTCGTAAATCTAGTTATTGCTGGATTGCACTCATATGCATAAGTGAGAAAGCCTTCATCGTCATGATGAAGGCTTTTCTATCAATTGTTTGTGTCGGAATTTCGACTTTTCCGCCGTTTTGGATAGGTAGTGTGATATATGTTATAGCAAATTATGAAATTTTTATGTACGATAGAGATGTATAGAAATATTCTTTCGGAAAGAAAATGGAGGAATAAGAAAATGGAAAACGAAGCTAGAATTTTGATTGTTGATGATGAAGAAAGAATTCGTCGTTTACTTAAAATGTATTTAGAGAGAGAAAATTATGCAATAGAAGAAGCTGATAATGGAAATGATGCCGTAGAAAAGGCATTAAAAAATGAATATGATCTTATTCTATTAGATCTCATGATGCCAGGAAAAGATGGCATTGAGGTATGCCGTGAGTTGCGTGAAAAGAAATCAACTCCGATCATTATGCTAACCGCTAAAGGCGAAGAAGTAAACCGCGTTCAAGGCTTTGAAGTTGGAACAGATGACTATATTGTAAAACCATTTAGTCCAAGAGAGGTTGTTTTGCGTGTAAAAGCATTATTGAGAAGAGCATCACTTACAACCTACCTTCAAACAGAAACAACAGCGAAGGATATTATCGTATTCCCACATCTAACAATCGATAATGATGCACACCGTGTGACTGCTGACGGAAAAGAAGTGGGCCTAACTCCTAAGGAATACGAATTGTTGTGCTACCTAGCAAAAGCACCAGATAAGGTATTTGACCGTGAGCAATTGTTAAAAGAGGTATGGCACTATGAGTTCTTTGGTGACCTGCGTACGGTTGACACACATGTTAAACGCTTGCGTGAAAAGTTAAACAAAGTATCTCAAGATGCGGCCAAAATGATTGTCACTGTCTGGGGTGTCGGTTATAAATTTGAGGTCGGCCAAGAATGAAATTTTGGCGAAGTGTAGTAGGAAAACTATGGGCAACCATTCTTTTACTGTTTTCCTTTGTATTATTTGTTTTATCTATTTTATTTATGGAGTATTTTGAGAATTATCATATTCAAGAAGCAGAGAGAAATTTAACCCAACTAGCAGCAAATATCGCTGTCGTAATGGAACAACATGAGGATAAAGATGTTGCTCGTAATCTTGCTTGGGAGCTCGTGAATGACGAAACAAAGGTCATTATAGTAGCAGATAAAAACACATATTGGGTGTCGCCTGATCGTAAATTAGTTGCAAACATTCCTGTCAGTCTGTTAACTGATGATCCAGACTTAAAAAATGTGATCACGAAGGATCAAAACAAAAGCAAGAAGATCATCGTGCCAGAAAACGATACAGGAAACAACCAAAGCCAAGAGCTATTTGTAGTTGGAGCACCACTTCATATTGAAAATAATCAAAAGGGTGCGGTATATCTTTATCAATCATTAGATGTTGTTCAGCAAACAACCCAACATACAACCCAATTTATCATTTTAGCAGCTGGTATCGGGATCGTTCTGACGACTGTTTTTGCTTTTTTCTTATTGACCCGAATTACGGCTCCTTTACGAAAAATGCGGGAAGCTGCTACCGAAGTCGCTAAAGGTAAATTTGATACGAAAGTTCCCATTCTAACACATGACGAAATTGGTGCTTTGGGATTGGCTCTTAATCAAATGGGCAGGCAATTAAAATATAATATGAACGCTCTAAATCAAGAGAAAGAGCAGCTTGCAAGTATATTAAATAGTATGGCGGATGGTGTTATCACGTTAAATCGTGATGGAACAATCTTAATTACAAATCCTCCTGCTGAACGCTTTCTTCAAGCTTGGTACTATCAACAGGGTATGTATCAAGGAGTTGGTCAAGAGCTTCCGCCAGAAGTAAAAGAATTATTTCAACGAGCTGTTTCCTTTGAAAAGGAGCAATTTATCGAAATAAGCCTCCAGGGAAGAACATGGGTTATTTTAATGAGCCCACTCTATAATCAGACGTATATTAGAGGGGCAGTTGCGGTACTTCGTGATATGACTGAAGAGAGAAGGCTGGATAAGCTACGGGAGGATTTTATTGCAAATGTTTCACACGAATTGAGAACACCGATTGCAATGCTTCAGGGATATAGTGAAGCGATTATGGATGATATTGCAAGCTCTGAAGAAGAGCGAAAAGAAATTACGAAGGTCATTTATGATGAGTCACTACGTATGGGGCGTCTTGTCAATGAATTATTAGACATAGCGAGAATGCAATCTGGTCATATTACATTGAATAAAGAAGATGTTGATTTCGATACATTTATCAGCCGTGTAATTCGAAAATTCCAGGGGCTGGCCAAGGACAATTTAATTACTTTAACTGCAAATAAAGAAGATATCGGTGAAATTTTCATGGATCCTGATCGTATTGAGCAGGTATTTACAAATTTAATTGATAATGCGATTAGGCATACTGATGAGGGCGGCACGGTTGAGGTTCTTGTAACAGGACAAGAAACATCCATAAAAGTGGATATCAGAGACACCGGATCAGGAATACCGGAAGATGATCTTCCTTTTGTATTTGAACGCTTTTATAAGGCCGATAAAGCTAGAACAAGAGGAAAATCTGGTACTGGATTAGGACTTGCCATTGCAAAAAATATAATCAGTGCTCACAATGGAAATATTTCTGTCCACAGTAATCTTGGCGAAGGAACGACTTTTACATTCATAATCCCTCGAAAAAGTGAGTAATTTGAAAGAATGTGGCGAAGATTCTTGTTTCATAAGAAACATTTTCATTGTAAAAGAAAAAATCTTCTTGTAATATAAGGATGTTAATTAAAAACAGAATAATAAATCAGAATTAAGGTGTCAAAGAATGATCTAATCATTCTTTTAGACTTAATAGGGAATCTGGTGTGATACCAGAACTGCCCCCGCAACTGTAATAGTGGACGAAATGAGAAGAACCACTGTATGAATGGATGGCAAATGTTGTTCATCATATGGGAAGGGCTCAAAGTAGGAAGAAGCTTAAGTCAGTAGACCTGCCTATTTCAATCGTCTTTTAATTCTTCGGGGTGGGGGATTAACAATCAAGCTATTTGCTTTTTTGTTGTTTTTCCTAATCATTAACAAAGCCCACCCGAAACGGTGGGCTTTTAATTTTATATATAAAATTAAAGCCTCCGGCGGATGCCACGATTTTTCAAAGGAAATTTTTCGAGCAGTAAGATCGAAGACTAACAACGCCACATCCTGATGTCTTCGTCTTCATGACCCACTTCATGTGGGCCTAAAAATCGGGTGCAAATACGCCTTGGCGTATTTGATCTTTTTTTGGTATTTGGTGCTTAAGGCACTTATACATACACATACTATTAAACACAAAGGGGATTTCGAAACATGAAAAAATTATTATTTGCATTACTATCATTAGGTTTATTATTTGGTTGTAGCAACGACCAATCGACAAACGATAAGTCTAATACGAAAGCTTCTGAAACAGCTAACCAAGAGGAAAGCACAGAAATCGTAACAGTTGTGACATCAAAAAATAATGGAGAAGAAATTATCGAAGAAAAAGAAATCGAAATTGATGCAGGTAAAGAAGTTTCTTTGATGGACATCATGCAGGAGAATTTTGAAATTGTAGAGAAAGACGGTTTTATTTCCGGAATTGACGGGGTGGAAGGCAGTGACACAGATAAAACATTTTGGCATATTGCTGTAAATGGTGAAGATTTAATGGTTGGGGCAGCTGATTATAAATTAGAGCCCGGTGACAAGATTGAATTTGACCTGCAATCCTGGGAATAATGAATTTATCAGTTAAAAACTTAACGCTTTTATCGATGCTAATCGCCTTATCAGTTGTGGGGCGAATTATGTTTACGTTCCTTCCGAATGTTCAGCCCACAACGGCGATTATCATCATAACAAGTTTATTTTTAGGACCAATCTATGGTGTGATTGTTGCTGTTTTAAGTTCAGTATTATCCAATCTGGTTATGGGTATGGGCATATGGACACTTGGCCAAATCTTTGCATGGGGATTTATTGGTTTAATAAGTGGTCTATTGCGAAAATATCGCGAGCGAATTCCAGTCGTGGTTCTAGCCATCTATGCCGTATTCTGCGGTTTTCTTTATGGCTTTGTGATCTCAATCCCACTTTATTTATTCTCGGGTAAGTTTTTTGCTTATTATCTAGCTGGACTGCCTTTTGACATGAGTCATGCAATTGGAAATGGTGTGTTCTTTCTTATCCTTTATCCAATTTTAAGACTACTATTCTTAAAAAATGTAACAATCGCAAAGTAAGGAAGAATATTGCCAAAATATTCTTCCTTTTTTTATGAAAACATACTATATTGGGAATGTAACTTTTTTTAATAAACACTCGACTAATGAAATGAACGGGAGGATTTGCAAAATGGATTCCTTATTTGAGGAACTATATGAAAAGTATCATCACGATGTGTTTTCCTTCTTATTTTATATGGTAAAAAATCGTGAACTGGCTGAAGATCTCGTTCAGGAAGTTTATATAAGAGTTTTAAAATCATATGATAGATTCGAAGGAAAGAGCAGTGAAAAAACATGGCTTTTTTCAATTGCCAGACATGTTGCAATTGATTCATTTCGAAAACAAAAGGGATGGAAACAACGAATTATGGATTCATTTGATTGGAGCCGACAAGAGGTAAAGGATTTTGCTCCACTGCCAGAAGAAATCGCATTGCAAAATGAGCAAGTTCAGATGATGTATCATTGCTTGGACCGCTGTACGACCGACCAGCGTATGGTGCTAATATTACGTTATATCCAATCTCTTTCGATTGCAGAGACGGCAGCTAGCCTAGGCTGGACAGAAAGTAAGGTAAAAACAACACAGCATAGAGCCCTTAAGGTGTTAAAGACATACATGGAAGAATCCGGTGTAAAGGAGGGGGTAGATGATGAAAAAATCAGAGTGGAGCGATGAACAACTAGAGCAGATGCTAGCGCAAATGCCGGGAATAAAAGATAACCGTAAGCCACAAGAAATTTATCAAAATATAACCCTTAAAATGAATAAGCGAAAGAAAAAGGTTTGGCTAGTTCCTACCATTGCATCTGTGGCAGCAGCGCTTCTGTTATTCATCTTAGCTCCTTCTTTCATAAATAATATGAATAGTTCAAGTTTCGACTCTGCCGAAATGGCCAGAGAAAATTCGAAAATGGCAATGGATTCAGACAATAAAGAAGCAGCTTCACAAGAAGAATCATTCAGCACTTTACAAAAAGCGGAAGAACCTAAACAGGATGAAGAGGCTGGTATTTCTTCATTTGAGGAGCAACCTAGCCAAAGCTACACTGTAAATGATGTGGGGGAAAATGAAGTTCTCTTAACATATGGTGTTTATTTGGGAGGGGTTATGTTTCCTTCCATTGTATCGATTGTTGTAGAATCAGATGGTGAAGATATAATAGAACAATGGCAAAAAAATATTTCACAGGTAAATGAATTTATTCGCCAAAACATAGGGTGGGGTATTGATGAAATCCCCGTGTCCTATTTTGCGGATTTTTCAGAAATTGAAACGAAGGACCAGGCTAAAGCTGTAAGGGTCGATGTAAATAATACGATTCAAACAGAGTCCTTTGCAACGGGTCAATCAGCTGAATTTACACAAACAATCAATTCATTCCGATATTTGGCAGAGGATTTTCAGCATGTCGAACTTTTTCAAAATAATCAACAAGGTATTATGATCGGACAGTCAGGTATTACTGAGAATCATATTGATGTTGAAAAGGATACAAAAAAGGCCTATTTTTATTTTATGAACGGGGAGTCCGGTCAAAAACTTTTAGCCCTCTCTTATGAGGATTACCAAACAGTTGAGCAAGCTCTGGAAGCAATGAAAACGGACATGAATCAAGGTGATTATGCCCTTCATCCAACGATAAACAGTGAAATAAAGGAAATTAAAAAAGACGGTCCTAATTTAGAAGTTCATTTCAGTGATGATGCTGTATTAGAGAATACGGATCCGTATATCTTAATGTTGGATGCGATTATGCTAACGGCTAAGGAATTTAATTTTGACTCCGTTACGTTTTACGGAAATATCGATCAAATCGGAAGTGTTCGATTTGGAGAGCAAACACCTGTACCACTAGCACCAAATCTACTACCAATTCACTAAAGAGGCAATTTGTTGTCTCTTTTTTTTATCGTTCCAGAAAATATGCATGCATTTATTTACATAATTTAAGAAAATTTTTCAAATAATGAAAGGGTGTTTATTTTTATAACACGAATTGTTAAAATCTTGAGGAGGATACTAATGCTTTTGTTTGGAAGACGGATTTCTATTGTTGCTGCGATGGCAGCTTGTACAGGTTTATTCATTATCAATGTTCACAGTGCTAGCGCACAGGAATTAGCAGCTAATACACCGGAAGAGTGGGCATGGCCAGTCGTAGGAAGAATCACTGATACGTTTGGTACGAGGCAAGGGAATCATAAAGGTTTAGATATCGCTGCTCCGATTGGAGATCACATATATGCAGTTGAGGAAGGGATTGTTAAAAGTTCAAGTTTCAGAGGCTCCTATGGACATGTCATTTTTATTGAACATCCCAATGGTTATGAAACGGTTTATGCACATCTAAGTAAACGTAGTGTTCAAGAAGGAGAAACTGTTGAAAAAGGCCAATTGATTGGACATATTGGAAGTACAGGAAATTCAACTGGGCCACATTTACATTTTGAAGTGCATAATGGGGAATGGAATTCTTCCCGAAATAATGCAATAGATCCTCTTTATATGCTGACAGACGAACAAATTCTTGTTCCTGTGATTATGCAGAAGGAGGGAATTGAGGTTTCAAAGAAGCTTGAAACGTATACAGTGAAAGAGGGAGAATCTCTTTCTGTCATTGCAGATAAGGTAGGGATCTCAGTTGAAGCGATTAAAGCATTAAATCAGTTATCAGGTGATTTAATTTTCCCGAATCAGGTTTTAATAATTGAAAAAACCTAAATAATTTCACTTTTTTTCATTCCCAATAGAAGCTTGTTCATGTATAATGATAAAAACTTCTAGGGGGGAAATCATATGCGTACTGATTATCATAATCATTTAGAGCTTGGTACACTTGAATTAGGTTATTTAATGAAGTTTATTGACGAAGCAAAGCGTAAGAAGATTGACCGTTTTGGGATATCTGAGCACGCCTATCATTTCTATCAGACAAAAGATATTCTTAGTAATCCTTGGGTTGATGCGAGAAGATATTACGACATGAAGGATTATGTAGATTTATTTAAGCTTGCCTGGAAAAATAATATCGATGTCAAAATGTCGATTGAAATGGACTATACACCTGGAAAACATGCCGAAATGGAAAAATTTATTTCATCCTATGATTTCGATTATGTGATTGGATCGATTCACTGGGTCGGGGATTTTGGAATTGACCTTGCTGAGTTCCGTGAAGAATGGGATAAACGGGATTTACATGATACATATACGAAATATTATGATCAAGTGATCACCTTAGCGGAATCAAACTTATTTGATATTATTGGTCATATTGATCTTGTCAAAATTTTCAAATATATACCTGAGGATGAAGAATTTCTGTTACACCAATTTGATCGTGCAACAACTGCCTTAGCAAATTCAAAAACATGTGTTGAAATTAGTACCGCTGGATTGCGAAAGCCAATCGGTAAGCTTTATCCAGATCCACGATTACTGCAAATGTGCTTTGATAAAAATATTCCGATTGTGTTATCATCTGATGCACATCGTCCACAAGACGTAGGTGCTGATTTTGATCAAGCGATTGAGTTAGCAAAAAGTGTTGGTTACAAAACTCTGATGACATTTGAAAAAGGGGAACGAAAAGAAGTTCCGCTTGGATAAGAACAAAAGCGCAAGCGCCTTGAACAGCCCCGACAAGCACAAGAAAAGACAGCCAGAAGGTTGCCCTTTGACCTTCTTGATGGATTGGCTTGTGACCTCGAGGGGCTAGGCGCTGGAGCTGGATGTAGATAGACTATGTTTAATTTATCCACATGGTCGGATTTTATAGTTTTCTAAATAAAAAAAACAGGCTTTCGCAGCCTGTTTTTTATTTTTTGAATGATCTATTCAAATTTTAATGGATCCCCATCAAATGGCTCGTCTGCAACTTTGATGGAGTCAGTTGGACAGCCTTCAAATGCATCGATCATATCTTCTTCTAATATGTCTGGAATTTCAACAATTCCTTGGTTATCATCAAGTGTTACAAATGCAATACCGTCATCATCGTAATCGTAGATGTCAGGTGCTGCTGCACCACATGCACCACAAGCGATACAAGTTTCTTTGTCAACAATGGTATACTTTGCCATGTGTTTAAACCTCCCGAAATCATTACATGTATTAACATATATTTATATTAGTTCCCCATCCTACTTCCACATAAAATGAGAACAGTTTCCTCATATCTCATTGTAAAGCTGTTCACAAAACTTTTCAATATAAATATACAGCGAGATTGCTTATCGGAAAAGGGTTTTTACCTTTTGACAAGCTTGTTTATATTTTCACACGAAAACATCCCACTTTTCGTTATTATTTGATAAAATAAGGGTAACATTCATTCGACAATTTTCCACGTATTTCATGATTGAGAGGGGAGAAGCAGGTGAATATTACGTACCGTTCAATTTTGATTTTAAAATGCATCGCTAAACTGAATGGGGAACGAACTGTTTATGGAATTTATCACCTATTGAATGGTAAAAAATCCTCTCAAACGATTGGGGATGCAAATCTGTTTGATCTTACAAACCTTTTCGGAATTCTGAAACCGTTGGATAGAGAACAATTTAATAAAGAGATAATAACACTGCAACAGTTTTCTTTGATAAATGAAATTGCTCCTTCAAGTAATAAATTTATCATTAACACAAATGGATATTCCGTATTAAATCGTAAACTTGAAAGAAAACCGATTCCTAACCATTTAAACGGCTGGAAATACAATGATTCATCTCAGTTACTTTGGCGAAGAATTTCACTTCTTACCCAGGTTTTATCCAATTTAATTGATGAAAAGAAGCGATATACCCCTATCCAACACGAGGATACGGTTATTGATTGGGTAAAGGAATTCCTTATGAAAAGCGTGCAAAACCGATATATTGCAGCAGAAACTCTATATAATGAAGTATTGCAATCCCTCGAAATGGTTTCAGAGCTTGAAGCGACCATTTTCGTCATGAGGCTGACAAGTTCAACAAGAATTGGCTATACAATTGAGCAAATTAGTTCCCTCTTAAATGAGGATGAAACATGGTGTCAGATTCTCTTTTTACATACGTTGCATACGATTGTGAAACAACTTGAAACAAATGGTAAGAAGTTTCCAATCCTTGTTTCTATGATTGCAAAAGAACATCACCACAATGTGTTGCTTACTGCTTCAACGAAGACAACTTATCATATGCTGATACAAGGGAAAACAATTGATGAAATTGCCGACGTTCGGAATTTGAAACGAAATACAATTGAAGACCATGTCGTAGAAGTTACCCACCAAAACTCAGAATTTTTAATTGACCCATTCGTGTCTCCCGAGCATCAACAAATGATTTTATCAACTTATCAAACATTGCAAACAAAACAATTACGACCTTTAAAGGAAAAACTGTCAAATGACATTTCGTATTTTGAAATTCGACTGGTCCTCGCAAGAATTGGTGATATAACATGAATCTTCAAGTCATTTTAAAGGAAAAATTTAATCACTCTTCTTTTCGAGAAGGGCAACAGAATATCATCGAAGATATTCTTAAAGGGCATGATGTCATTGCACTATTGCCTACTGGAGGCGGGAAATCACTTTGCTATCAGTTACCTGCTCAAATTCTTGATGGCAGTGTTCTTATCGTTTCTCCGCTTGTTGCATTAATGGAGGACCAAGTGCTCCAATTAAAGAAAATGGGTGAAAAAAGGGTTATCGCTCTTAACAGTTTCTTATCAAACGAAAGAAAACGGAGGATCATGCCTAATCTGCACAAATATAAATATATCTTTGCATCGCCCGAAATTCTGCAATCTCAATATTTTATGAATCGATTGCAGAGGATTCACTTTTCACTTTTTGTGGTCGATGAAGCGCATTGTATTTCACAATGGGGACATGATTTTCGTCCTGATTATTCCAGGTTAGGCATGATTCGCTCGAAATTAGGATCACCACCATGCCTTGCTTTAACAGCAACGGCAACAAAAGAGGTTTTTGAGGATATAAAAGGAACATTACAATTAATAAATCCAAACATGCATATTCACTCTATCGATCGACCAAATATCGCAATTGCAGTTAAAAAGGTTCATTCTGCCGAAGATAAAAAAGCAGTACTTTTGCAATACGTAAAAGAATTAAATGGACCGGGAATTATCTATTTTTCAAGTCGGCTCATGGCTGAGAATATTGCGCGATATTTAAAGGATCAAGGCATTGACAGGGTTGCCTTCTATCACGGTGGGATGGAGCAGGAAAAGAGAATGCTGATTCAGCAACAATTTATCAATAATCAACTATCCATTATATGCTGTACAAATGCATTTGGGATGGGTGTGAATAAGCCTGATATACGATTTGTCATTCATTTTCATTTTCCCTCACAGATGGAGGCATATTTACAGGAGATAGGACGTGCTGGCAGAGATGGAAATCCAAGTGTTGCCATTCTGCTTTATCATGAAACAGATCATGAAATTCCGCAAAGTTTAATAAAATATGAGCTGCCGACGAATGAACAAACTCAATTTGTAATTCAATATATTAATCAAGATATTAAAGAAAAGGGTCAATTCTCATATACAAAAACAGTAGAGGATTATTTTCTCAATGTGTTTAGTGTTTCTGAAGTTCAATGGAGATTTATTCAATTTTATCTAACATTGGACGAGGTTATTCAAACTGAAATCAACATAGAGAACGCCATTCACATTGTTGATGAAGCTGCAAGGAAAAGATATGTTTATAAGCTTAATAAACTTAAGAATATGGAGAACTGGATAAAAACACAAGGGTGTCGTCGTGAAGAAATTTTGGCTTATTTTGATGAGAATTTAGAAACAAGGCCTTCATCCTGTTGTGATTTATGTGAAATAGATTGGAGTCAGTATAATTACAAACTAAGTGAGGGGAATGAGTGGGAGCTACCTTCTTGGAGACAAGAATTACATCGCATCTTCCATAGAAATGAGTGAAAAATATGAGGAGAAGCCAAGCTGATATTATTAAACATTTACCGGATAAAGAAATTGTTTTTCACCTTTATATAACGCAAGGAATTTTATTAATTGTGTCGTTAGTCCTTGGATTCTTCCTGTTTGATAATTGGTCTGACTTTTTTGAACTGTGGACTTTGAAGGACAAGAATATTTTCGTTATTGGTTCTGCTTTTGCCTTAGCAGTAGTCTTTGTTGATTTTTTATTAATAAAATGGCTTCCTGAAGCAATGTATGATGATGGAGGAATTAATGAACGGATTTTTCAAAAAAGAAGTATTCCGCATATTTTTATTTTGAGTTTATTGATTTCCTTTGCAGAGGAAATTTTATTTAGAGGTGTCATCCAAACCCATTTTGGACTACTCATTGCAAGTTCTATTTTTGCGATATTACATGTCCGCTATTTATATAAGTGGGTATTATTGACATCTGTTGTTCTTTTGAGTTTTTTATTAGGCTATATTTATGAACTATATCAAAACCTTTGGATTACAGTTTATGCACATTTTTGGATTGATTTTATTTTTGCCGTAAAGCTTAGAATGGATTATTTGCGCAGTCGTTAAAAAAGGAGGTCGAAAAGTCTTGAAGCAGCCTGAAGGGGAAGAAAAGTCAGTTGAGATTGAAAAAAGCACTTCAGGATTACCCCCTAGAAGTGAATTTCATAAAACGAAGAAAAAGAAAACGAAAGTTAAAATAAAATACCCAATCATTCGTTTGTTGGCTCTTTTATTTGTGTTACTTCCAGTTGCCATTCTTAGCTACAAGTTTAATCCGAACCCAAGCCAGCTGGAATCAGCACCTGTTAAAAAGAGCGCAAATTTTGAAAGTATTAGCTATGAAGACGAAGATGACAAGATAAAGGCTCCTGAAACCGTAAAGCAGGAAGAACCTAATAACGTTGAACAGGAAGCGAATGTGGTACAAGAAGAACCAGATCAGTCGCAAACTGAAAAACAAGAGGAAGTATTAACTAGTAACCAGTCCGATCAGAACGTTGCAGAAAATAATTCTCCACCTGCAACTGAAGCAGCAAAACAACCCGTTCAAAAGCAAGAAAAACCGAAGGATCAATATGATGTAAAGTATCACAAAGTGCAAGCGGAAGAAAATCTATATCGAATTTCCATGAAATATTACAATAGCCGTTCTGGTGAAGAATTAATTAGAAGATGGAATAATTTAAATGGGGATACCGTAATCGAAGGACAGGTATTACAGATTCCAATTAAAATAAACTAACGCGATATTTCTCGCGTTATTTTTTTTGATTAGACATATAAAAATGTACAAGTTCATATTTTGATAATAAAGGATGTTGTTAGGGGGGGATTGGAGATCGAACAGAAAATTAGGGAATTAAATGAATTAACAGACAACGTGACAAAGCAAATGCTTCAGCATTCTGTTGATAAAAAGAGAAAATTTGAAAAGTTAAAGGCAAGAGCCTACTATATGAAGCTCGCTGCGCTTTTTTTATTATCCATTTTTTTAGTGTATGTTTATAAAACAATTGTCCTTCCTTATAGTCATTCCACTGAACTGATGATTGGGATTTTTCTGGATGGGTCGATTTATTTTATGTTTGTCTTCATAATTGGGGGACTTTACGGAGGCATTCGTTACGTAGATAAAAAGAAAGATGAAGCTGAAGATAAATATCATGCGATCAGACGTGAAATTGTCGATAAAAGTAAGGATTTATGGAAAGAACCTACTCAATGGCGTGAGCGACAACAGGTTTTTGAAATGATGAAAAAGGAATTTGACGTAAATTTATACCATGAAAGTAAATAGCAGGATTCGACCTATAAATGACAGAGGATTGAAAAAGAGGGTATCTCAAACGCCATGGAAATGTTGCATTTGAGGATACCCCTATTTATAGAGTAAGTAAACAATAACAAGCTCATTTTAATCAATGCGTAATTTATACTGAAACGGGTTAACATGTTCCCATGCAAATCCTGCTTGTAGCAATAATTTCTCTCTTAGATGATTACCAAAGAATTGCATCCCGATTGGAAGCCCGCTTCGATCCAGTCCCATCGGCACTGATAAGGTTGGTACCCCTGTTAGAGTTGCAGGAACAGTAAAAGGTAAACTACGCCTAATGACCGCTAAATTTTGCTCGACCCAATTCTGGGTGAACGCAGGAGTTGTGAAAGGGATAGTTGGGCCGAGTAGAAGATCGACTCTATTAAAGCTGTTGTGGAAAGCTTCGACCATTTTTCTTCGACTTTGTTGAGCTTTGACGTACTTTGGAGCATTTGTTAATGTCCCAGAGAGAAGGAAAATTCGGTTATCTGCTGCATAATTAGTTGGTCGGGTTTTAAGCCACTCATAATGAAAAGCTGATGCCTCACTGCCCACAATACTATATCCGGCAAATGTAGACATTGTTAATTCAGGAATGTTGATTTCTATAATTTCCGCTCCTAACCTGTTCAATACCGATAAAGCGTTTGTAAAGAGCTTTTCGACGTCTGAATCTAATCCCCTGAGATAGTACATAGGTATGCCAATCTTTATCCCTCTCATACCTTTAGTAAGATCCGTCGTGTAATTAGGAATAGGGGTGTTGAGGCTAGTTGGATCATTCGGATCATAGCCAGCCATTCCATTTAACATGAATGCCAAATCTGAAACAGATCTAGCCATTGGACCAGCATGATCTAAAGACCAAGCGGACGGGAAGACCCCATATGTGCTAACAAGACCATATGTAGGTTTTAAGCCATAAACTCCGCACATGGCAGCCGGTAGACGGATAGAGCCAAATGTATCAGTACCAGTTGCAAGTGTTGCCAGGCCTGCTGCTAAAGCCGCGCTACTACCACCACTCGAACCACCTGGCATATAGCGAAGATCCCATGGGTTTCGTGTTGTGCCAAAGGTAAGGTTCGTTCCAGAGGAACCAAGAGCGAGTTCATGCATATTTAGTTTTCCTAACATGATTACGCCTGCTGCAAGAAGTTTATCAACGGCAGTAGCCGATTTATTGGGGACAAAATCTTTAAATAGAGTAGAGCCAGCTGTCGTTCGGATGCCTTTTGTATAGAAATTATCCTTAATACCAATTGGGATTCCGTGAAGAGGTCCTTTGTAATGGCCCTGCATAATATCCTTTTCAGCTTTTTTTGCTTGTGCAAGAGCAAGGTCGTGAAGAGGGGTAATATATGATCTAATGGTTGGGTCGATTTTATCAATGCGGTTTAATAGTTTTTTTGTCAATTCTACAGGGGATAGTTGCTTTGACTTTAGTAAGGGAGCGAGTTCGGTAGCTGATAAGTATGCTAGATTTGTCATCGCAATAATCTCTTATCAACAATCGTAATCGGCACTTTTGCGTTTAAATTAGGAAATGTATTTAGGCTTCTTTGTGCTTGATTGACTGTAAAAAGAATCATCTGTATATGTGAAATATCAGTATCGTAAATAGGTAAACCTTGAAAGTATAAGCTCTGTTTAATAAAATTTGAAGTATTCATTTTGCTTACCTCCCTATAGTTGATACATAAAATGGGAGTGCATATCCTGCCAAGAAAGCAACCCTAAATGAATCAAGGGAAATAAATTATACTATTTCCCTTGGGTCTTGAAAGTTATTACACTCTATTCCAAAATCTTTGTTGTGCAACGGAATTAATCAAATCAGGTCCGAAGTTAGGGTTGTTAGCAGCAAAAACAACACCAGCTAAATTATTGTGTTCCGAGGTTGAAATAAAGGACTGGCCAGTTGTAGCTACTCCTATTGGTTTGTATTGTTCATAAGCTCTAACAAAGAATTTATTCATATTTTTAAAGAAATGCGGGTTATTCTCGCGCCCTCCTACAACATAAAGAGCGTCTACTAAATAAGGACTGGAAGTAATAAATGTTTGATCAACTTTTAGTTGTGTACCATCTGAACCTACGACAATACCGAGCTTATCACTTATAATAACGAAGAAAATCCCATTTTGCTTAAATAAGTTAAGTACATTTGTTACCTCTTGACCATTAAAACCATTACCTATTATAATACCTACTTTTTGTGTAGCAGCATATTTAGGAGTACTGTACTGGCTTAAAGAAGGGTAAGCAGTATTAACAGGTACATGAGTTCCAGTTGGACGCTCTACGCCAATATTATCAGCAACGATTGAAGCTAATTCCTTATCTACGTTAACTAACAAATTTACATTTTGCTGGCGGACAGATACGCTTTTTACCTTTCCAAGCTGATAGCTAAATGCTTCAATTGTGTGTTGTTTTTCAACAGGAGTTAAGCTATTCCAAAAGATCCTCGTTTGCGAAAAGAAGTCATTAAATGATTCGCTACGACCGCGAACGACGTGCCCTTCCACCCTTTTCGGATAATGCTCATAGCCTCCCTGTTCAGGGGGAGTCTCATATGGTGTATTATTTGCAAGTGAATTTAAATGATAGCTTACCTGATCCACATCGATTCGATATCTCATCGGACCCCGTCTTTGATTATTATGGAATGGGCAAACAGGTTTATTTATAGGAAGTTCTTGAAAATTCGGTCCGATACGATGTACTTGTGCCATATGATAAGCGATTAAGCGTCCCTGTAACACAGGATCATTTGAAAAATCAATACCTGGCACAACATTTGCAGGATTAAAAGCTACCTGTTCTGATTCGGTATGATAATTATCAATGTTTCTATTTAATGTCATCTTCCCGATCAATTGAACAGGAATAAGTTCTTCTGGCCAAAACTTAGCGGGATCTAGGATGTCAAAGTCGTATTTGAATTCATCCTCCAGTGGAATAAGCTGCACACCTAGTTCATACTCAGGGTAAAATCCTTTGTCGATTGCTTCACGTAAATCTTTCCGATGGAAATCTGGATCAATCCCACCAAGTTTAATTGCCTCATCCTGAAGAAGGGAATGAACACCAAGGACAGGTTTCCAGACAAAACGAACGAAGGTTGCAACATTATTTTCGTTCACAAATAAATACGTATTAATGGACCAGGATTCCATCATACGGTAACTTCTAAGAATGCCTCGATCGGACATTATCCAAGTCGTCATATGAATTGATTCAGGGTTATTGGCTACATAATCCCAGAAGTAGTCGTGTGCACCTGTGGCTGTTGGAATATCGTCATCATCTTTAGCTTGGTATGCATGTATAACATCTGGAAATTTCATTGGGTCTTGGTTAATTAGTACAGGCATTGCGATCATTGTCAAATCATAATTGCCTGCTTCAGTATAAAACTTAACACCTTTACAACGTAAATCTCTTGCCGTATCATATGAACCTCTTGGTCCTTGCACAGTTGAAAAACGAACTGTTAAAGGAGTCTTTTTTCCTGGTTCCTGTAAAAAACATGCTTTTGTCACGTGCTTCATTGACTGATAACATACAAATTCGCCATGAGCACTGTATCCTCTAGCGTGAACCACTCTTTCAGGTTCTTCTTCTTGTACAAAATGTGACATCTTCTCAAAGTAATGCCAATCTTCGTGTAACGATGGACCACGTTCGCCGGCTTTTAATGTCTCCGTATCGTTTGATATTCTTCTTCCTTGATTTGTAGTTAGGGGTTTTCCGGTGTTTTGTATACGATACTTATTTAATTGTTCTTGTTTTGGGTCATTAGCTGAGGGCTTTTTGTTTCTTGATGTTTCTTCATCCATGTTATCACCCAACCTTATGTTAAAATATTTAGCCCTTATAATATATGAGCAGTTATCCTGAATATGCTGAAATTGTAAGACGGTCCATTTAGGTAACTGTTGTGGGTAGTTAGTGGCTATCTATATTAATTTAGTTGGCTAAGCATCTAGTTAATTGTTAGCCTATTCAAACATTTGTGGTATTATAGCGGTATATCTAATTAAAAATTGATGCTCAATGTAGAGAGGTAGGCTATAACTATGGTGCTTTTTTTCATTATTATAATAGTTGGATTGCTTCTCCTACTTTATATGTGGCAAGAAGCAAGACGAGATCGTGTGGTTACGAATACAGTCACATTTTCAGATTTTCCTAGGAGCTTTGGAAAAATCACCATTTTCTTTATTTCAGATATACACAGAAGAGAAGTATCTGAAAAAATAATCAATGAAGTGAAAGAGAAAGCAGATATTGTCATAATTGGGGGGGATTTAACCGAAAAAGGTGTACCTTTTGAGCGCGTTAAGAAAAACCTCCAATTAATTAAAACGGTTGGACCGACCTATTTTGTATGGGGAAATAATGATTATGAAGTGGAGTACCATGAACTTGATTCTTTACTATTAAGTATGGGAATTAAAATTCTTGATAACACAGCGGTGTTTTTTGAATCAGGGGAAGGGGAGAGGCTTGCTCTTCTTGGGATTGATGATCTGAAAGCAGGAAGAAGCAGATTGGACCTTGCTCTTTTGGATGCAGGAGATGAAGCAAATTTTAAAATTTTGGTTAGCCATAATCCAGAAATTACAAGTGAGATACGACAGGAGTATAAAATCAATCTCTTATTATCTGGACATACCCATGGTGGTCAAATTCGATTTTGGAAATTTGGGTTATATCCGAAAGGTGGTATCGCGTATAAAAATGGATTAACTGTTTTTGTTAGTAATGGATATGGTACATCTGGTATACCTTTAAGATTTGGTGCACCACCTGAGACTCATTTGATTACTCTCCAATCGCAGAAAAGCTAACCCGATTTGCAAAAAATGTCTTAACAACGCTAAATCCAAGAACATAATTTGTATTCCTTCATAAAATAAAGTAACGGTTGTGCGTAGGTGTGATGGTGAGGGAGGGTTTTTAATGCGTCTTGAGCGCTTAACTTATAATAAAATCAAAATTTTTTTAACGTTCGATGATTTGTTTGATCGTGGCCTCACTAAAGATGATCTTTTGTCGGATTCGCTTAAGGTCCACCAATTATTTCGAGATATGATTGAAGAAGCGAGTATCGAATTAGGCTTTGAAGCGGATGGCCCCATTGCTGTTGAGGTATATTCTTTACAGGCACAAGGTATGGTAATCATTGTAACGAATTCAGCAGGGGACCTCGAAGACGAAGAATTTATGGATGAAGATTATATTGAAATGCAGGTTACTTTAGATGAAAGTAAGGATATATTTTATGAGTTTCATACTTTTGAAGATGTTATTCAACTTTCAACCAGATTAAAAAGTTTATCAATAGATGGCGGCAGACTCTATTCATATAAAGATTATTTTTATTTATTACTTGAAGACAATTCAGAATTTCATACTGAAAACGTCATTGCGGTTTTAGCCGAATTCGGAAGTTCTGCGACCATTACAAAATATCGAGTTCATGAATATGGAAAAATCCTTTTTAATGAAAATGCAATGAAAGATATTTACCATTATTTTATAAAAAAATAAGGAAAACCTCTAAGTTTGTTTAGGGGTTTTTCTCTGCTTTAATAGATTTTACATAATAAGTTAGAACAGCGATTTATTTTTATTTATAAAAATGAAAATTCTACATTTTTCATCTTGCATAAACAGATGGAAGGTGTATACTAGTGACTGGTAAGGTGGACAATATTAGAAAATTGACACTTTCACCGCACTTTTTGAACATCCTCTAATGGAACTGCGAGAAATCTTGGGAGGTTTACAAATGGTAGCCGAAAATAATCAGGACATTTCAAATCAAAATAATGAAGAGAAGATGGATGTCCTCAAATCTACACAAACAGTTATACATAAGGCATTAGAAAAATTAGGGTACCCTGAGGAAGTATACGAGCTTTTAAAAGAACCGATTCGAATGATGACTGTTAAAATTCCTGTAAGAATGGATGATGGATCTGTAAAAATCTTTACAGGCTATCGCGCACAGCATAACGATGCGGTTGGTCCAACAAAAGGCGGAATTCGATTTCATCCCAATGTTACAGAGAAGGAAGTTAAAGCGCTTTCGATTTGGATGAGCTTAAAATGTGGTATCGTTGATTTACCATATGGTGGAGGCAAAGGCGGAATCATTTGCGACCCTAGAGATATGTCATTCCGTGAACTTGAACGACTAAGTCGTGGCTATGTTCGTGCAATTAGTCAAATCGTAGGTCCTACAAAGGATATCCCGGCTCCAGATGTATTTACAAATTCTCAAATTATGGCATGGATGATGGATGAGTATAGTCGAATTGACGAATTTAACTCACCTGGTTTCATTACTGGAAAGCCGCTTGTATTAGGTGGTTCACATGGCCGTGAGTCTGCAACAGCAAAGGGTGTAACCCTTTGTATTCGTGAAGCAGCAAAGAAACGCGGTATCAGTCTAGAAGGTGCACGTGTCGTTGTACAAGGCTTTGGAAATGCAGGTAGCTTTTTATCAAAATTTATGCATGACGCAGGTGCGAAAGTAATTGGTATTTCTGATGCATATGGCGGTTTATATGATCCAAATGGATTGGATATTGATTACTTATTAGATCGTCGTGACAGCTTTGGAACAGTAACAAAGTTATTTAACGATACGATTACAAACAAGGAATTGCTTGAGCTCGATTGTGATATTCTTGTTCCCGCTGCAATAGAAAACCAAATTACTGAAGAAAATGCCCATAATATACGTGCAGGTATTGTAGTGGAAGCCGCAAACGGTCCGACAACACTTGAAGCTACACAAATCCTGACTGAAAGAGAAGTACTCCTCGTTCCAGACGTTTTAGCAAGTGCTGGAGGGGTGACTGTTTCCTATTTTGAATGGGTTCAAAATAACCAGGGCTATTACTGGTCAGAGGAAGAAGTAGAAGAAAAGCTAGAAAAAGTAATGGTCAAGTCATTTGAAAATATTTATTCAACTGCTCAAAATAGACGTGTTGACATGAGACTTGCAGCCTACATGGTTGGAGTAAGAAAAATGGCCGAAGCTTCTCGCTTTAGAGGCTGGATTTAACTTTATTTTCGGGGAAGGGCCCCCGAAATAAAGTTAAAAGCCTCCGGCGGATGCCACAGATTTTCAAAGAAAATTTTTCGTTTAGGTAGGATTAAAGACTAAGTACGCCACTTCTTGTGGCAACGTCTTTATTACCCACTTCCTGTGGGCCTAAAAATCTGGGCAACAAATACGCATTCGCGTATTTGATTCATTTTATTTGCAAATACCACAAAAATCTCCTATCATTTCGGTAGGAGTTTTTTCTGCTTTAGAATTGGAGTGACAAACATGCAATATGAAGAAGTCATCATTATTGGGGGAGGACCCTGTGGATTAGCAGCTGCCATTGCACTGCAGAATATCGGGATTGAACCACTGGTCATTGAAAAAGGGAATATTGTGAATGCCATTTACCACTATCCCACACATCAAACATTTTTTAGTACAAGTGAAAAATTAGAAATCGGGAATGTCCCATTTATTATTGAAGGTCGTAAGCCAAAAAGAAATCAGGCTTTAGCTTATTATCGCGAAGTCGCGAAACGCGAAAAAATAAGAGTACATGCGTTTGAAAAAGTTACGGGTGTAACGAAGCATGCCAATAATGAATTTACAATCACAAGCTCAAAGGGTGAGTATCACGCGAAATATGTTATTGTAGCGACCGGCTATTATGACAATCCAAACTATATGGATGTTCCAGGTGAAGATCTACCTAAAGTTTTTCATTATTTCAAAGAGCCACACCCTTATTTCGACAAAGATGTAGTCGTAATTGGAGGAAAGAACTCCAGTATCGATGCAGCTTTGGAGCTAGTTAATGCTGATGCTAGAGTAACTGTTCTATATCGTGGATCCGAATATTCTTCAAGCATTAAACCATGGATTTTACCTGAGTTTGAATCATTGGTTCGTAATGGCATTATTAACATGGAATTTCATGCAAATGTTATTGAAATTACAGAGGATGCTGTGATCTACCAGGTTGGGGATGAACAAAAGAAATTAAAAAATGATTACGTATTTGCGATGACGGGATATCATCCGGATCATAGCTTTTTACAAAAAATGAATGTTCAGATTGAACAAGATACCGGTAGACCTTCATTTAATCCTGAAACAATGGAGACGAATGAAGAGGGGATTTTTATTTCTGGGGTTATAGCAGCGGGGAATAATGCCAATGAAATTTTCATTGAAAATGGACGTTTCCACGGGGATTTAATTGCAAAAGCAATTTTAGAAAGAAAATAGGGCGACCCATTAGGTCGTCCTTCTTGTTTATTTATTAAACATTTCTTGTAGTTCATCATGATCATTTGTCAATTCTAATGTGACCAATAGCTTGAGTCTTGCTTTTTGACCATTTAAACCATTTGAAAAAATAACCCCAAGCCTCTTCAACTGGCGACCACCGCCTTCATAATTATACACATCCTGCACATAACCGTTAAAGCAACGTGAAACCAATACGATAGGAATACCGCTATCCATGAGTAATTTTAATTCAGTAACCATGGTTGGAGGCAAATTACCTTGTCCAAGTGCTTCGATAACTAAACCGTCTGGCTGAATTGTTCGAACTGCTCGAAGGATCTGATCGTCCATTCCTGCATAGGCCTTCAGGAGGACAACATTTTTCGTTACATCTTTTATGTCGTATGTTTCCCTGATAGTTGGTATATGGTGGAATGTAATTTCCCGTTTGCTTACAATACCTAGAGGCCCATACTGGGGACTTTGGAAAGTTGCGATATTGCTGGTGTGGGTTTTAGTTACGTTTTTAGCCGTATGAATTTCATCATTTAAGACAACTAAAACTCCTTTTCCAATGGCATTGTCAGAAGCTGCAACACGAACGGCTGAAATCAGATTATAAGGGCCATCCGCACCAAGCTCATTGCTCGACCTCATCGCTCCCGTCACGACTATTGGAATATCGGATTGTACGGTAATGTCTAAAAAGTAAGCCGTTTCTTCAAGGGTATCAGTTCCATGGGTAATAACTACACCTTCGATTTTATCTTCAATTATACTGGTTTCGATTTTACGCTTAAGCTTAAGCATTTCCTTTTCCGTAATATGTGGTGAAGGCAATTGGAATAATTCCACAATTGTGACATCTGCGATTGCAGATAAAGCATCCGTGTGAAGTAATAGTGGATTTTGTTGGTTTTGATCTACTGCTCCAGTTTCCTTATCTTCCATCATCGCGATCGTTCCGCCAGTATGTATAATGAGTATTTTTTTCATCAGATCTGCCTCATTTCAATATAGAAAAATTATCCATTTCATTGATCTTCATATTTCCATTTACCACATTACATGTTACGATAAAAGTGTTTGTTACTCAAATAATTTTATTTTAGGGGAAGAAGAGGTTTTCTTATGCTGGCGGTCATAACCGCAGGACTTGCACCAGGACTTGCGTTATTAAGTTATTTTTATTTAAAAGATAAATATGAAGCAGAACCAATCGTAATGGTGTTTCGAATCTTCATTTTTGGGGCCATTTTGGTGTTTCCGATTATGTTTATTCAATATGTGTTGGGGGTTGAAGAGGTTTTTTCGAATAACCTTTTACAGGCCTTTTTATCCGTAGGGTTATTAGAGGAGTTTTTTAAATGGTTCATCCTTTTTTATACGGTTTATCAACATATTGAATTTGATGAACAATATGATGGAATTGTGTATGGTGCTGCTCTGTCGTTAGGATTTGCAACATTGGAAAATATTCTTTATTTATTAGCAAATGGGGTCCAGTTTGCAGTTGGCCGCGCTCTTTTACCAGTCTCCAGTCATGCACTGTTTGGTGTCATTATGGGGTATTATCTTGGTAAAGCAAAATTTTCTTCTAAGGAAAAAGAAAAGTGGATATTTATCTCCTTTTTATTCCCGTTCCTTTTACATGGTATTTATGACTACATACTACTTTCAATGAAAAAATGGATTTATATCATGATACCATTTATGCTGTTTTTATGGTGGTTTGGATTACGAAAAGTTAAAATTACAAAACCTTAACCTGTCATTTGGCAGGTTATTTTTATTGGATTTATGATGAAAGATTGTATGTAACTTGAAATACTTCTGAATAAAATACCAATCTCTACGGAAAATATATGTAAGTATATATAGAAAATGGTTAGGGAGGTAATTGATCATGAGCTTTAAAAAGTATCTGATGTTCCCCATCGTTCTTATCATGTTCGTTAGTATGTTCATTGGTGGAACTGCCAATAATGTTCAAGCATTTTCAGAGCAGATTATCCAACGTGGTGCAACAGGTGACGATGTTATTGAGTTGCAATCAAGACTACAATATAACGGATATTATCATGGCACGATTGATGGGGTATACGGCTGGGGGACATATTGGGCAGTACGTAATTTTCAGAAGGCATTTGGACTTGAAGAGGTAGATGGTTTAGTCGGTGACAATACGAAGGCGATGATTAACCGTTATACAAAGTATAATAAGCAATTTGTATATGACAATTTGCGTAAAGGGAATCATTTCACCCATTATGGCGGTGTTCCATGGAGTATTCAATCCGCTCCTACTGAAAAGAATATCCAAAAAGCAAAAACTACAGCTGAATCTAGACGAGCTGAAATAGAAAAACAATTTACAGCCGAGCAAAAGCAGCCGCAGGCGGGTCAGGGAAAGGCGCCCGCACAACAGCAACCCAAGGCGCCTGCGCAGCAACAGCCTAAGGCTCCTGCTCAACAGCAACCAAAGGCACCAGCAAAGCAACAACCCAAAGCACCTGCACAACAGCAACCGAAGGCACCTGCTAAACAGCAGCCAAAAGCTAAGGTTGAACAACAAGAAGAGGCTCAGTCCCTTGGACCTGCCGCTGTAAATATGCCAGGCGGGTTTTCACAAAATGATATTCAACTTCTTGCAAATGCTGTTTATGGAGAAGCACGTGGTGAGCCATACATTGGACAGGTCGCAATTGCTGCGGTTATTTTAAACCGCCTTGATAGCCCGACTTTTCCAGATACAGTATCGGGTGTAATTTTTGAACCGCTAGCATTTACAGCAGTTGCAGATGGGCAAATTTGGTTGACACCAAATGAACAGGCGAAAAAAGCCGTTATTGATGCAATAAATGGTTGGGATCCTACAGGTGGAGCGACCTATTACTTTAATCCAGTAACAGCAACAAGTAAATGGATCTGGGGTAGACCCCAAATTAAGAGAATTGGTAAGCACATATTCTGTCGATAGAATGGAAGGTGAAACAAATTGTTAAGAGGAATATTAATTACAGTACTTACGATAGGCATTATCGGAACAGGGTATTGGGGCTATAAAGAGCACCAAGAGAAAAATGCCATTCTAATACAGGCGGAAAATAATTATCAACGAGCATTTCATAATTTGACGTATCATATTGACCTCTTACACGATAAAATTGGAACAACACTTGCGATGAATTCAAGAAATTCACTTTCTCCAACACTTGCAGATGTATGGAGAATCACATCTGAGGCACATTCAGATGTAGGTCAATTACCATTGGCTCTTATGCCGTTTAACAAAACAGAAGAGTTTCTAAGTAATATCGGGGATTTTAGTTATCGCACAGCAGTCCGTGACCTATCTAAAGAACCATTGTCAGAAGAAGAGTATAAAACGCTTCAGCAGCTTTATAAAAATGCAGAAGATATCCAAAAGGAACTTCGAACCGTCCAACATCTTGCAATGGAAAACAATCTGCGATGGATGGATGTTGAATTAGCACTCGCTTCAGGGGAAAAGCAGGCGGATAACACGATTATTGATGGCTTAAAAACTGTTGAAAAAAATGTAGCTGCTTATTCTGAGAGTGACTTTGGCGTGACCCTTACAACCACTAAGAAAGATGGTGGAAAATTTCCTAATTTAGAGGGGCCGCAAATTAATGAGGAACAAGCGAAGGAAATTGCGAAAAAGTTCCTTGGATTAGAAGGTAATATTGAAATGAAGGTTACCGAAAATGGTGATGGATCACCAAATGGTTTTTATAGCCTGGAAATAAATGACCCTAAATCAAAAGTGAATACATTTATGGATATTACGAAAAAAGGTGGTATTCCGATTTGGGTTATTCGCAATCGTGAAGTAGCAAAAAGTAAAATAAGCCTTAATGATGCATATAATCGAGCTCAAAAATTCTTAAAAGATAACAAATTTGAAAACCTCGAGCTTTTTGAAAGCGCGCAATACGATAATATTGGTGTATTTAACCTCGTTTCTTCGGTTGATGGAGTAAGGGTGTATTCTGATTCCATTAAGATGAAAGTAGCACTGGACGACGGAAATATTATTGGGTTTACAGCACGAGACTATTTAATGGCTGGCAAAATTAAAACAGCTGGTAAACCAAAAATTACAAAAGAGGAAGCTAGGAAAGAAATTAATCCTAATCTTGAAATCATGGAGGATCGTCTCGCTGTCATAACAAATGATCTTGATCAAGATGTCCTTTGTTATGAATTTTTAGGAACGATTAATAATGATACGTATCGAATCTTCATCAATGCAGAGAATGGGTTTGAAGAAAAAGTCGAGAAGCTCAAAAATGCTGAACCAGTTTATAAGGGAATGAACAAATCTTAATAATTCAAAAAGGAAAGCAATTTTGCTTTCCTTTTTTTGTTTATTCATGTTTTAATTAAGGTACAGAATGTTTTGGAAAGAGTGAAGTACTGTGTTGAATATTGGGGATATGATTACCCTTGAACCGAGCATTAATCCAAATGGTGAAAAATATAAATGCAGAGTTGTTGAAATAATGGAAAACAAGCTATACATTGACTATCCATTAAACAACAAAACTGGGAAAACGGTTTTTTTATTAAATGGGACGCAACTTAAGGCTTTTGTTACAGCTGATAGCACATCCGCTTATTTTTTTGATACTGCTGTATTGGGAAGGGTAAAACAAAACATTCCAATGATTGTTCTATCCTTTCCAAGTATGGACAGTATGTATAAGATTCAGCGTCGTGAATATGTCCGCGTCGAAACACCAGTTGATGTAGCAATACATAGCTTAAACGGGGAATTTCAACCCTTCGTTTCGATCACTCGTGATATAAGTGCAGGTGGTGCTGCAATCATTCTTCCGTCTTCAAAAACACTTATACAGGGAGTAGACATCCTAACACATTTCGTCCTCCCAACCCTAACTGAAGATTACCTATATGTTACGTTTAAAAGTAATGTAATCCGGATCGTGGAGGGTAAAAATGGTGAAAAAAATAGAGCTTCTATTAGATTTGTGGATATTAGCGAATCTGATCGCCAGCTTCTAATAAAATTCTGTTTTGAAAGACAATTATTATTGAAGAAAAAAGGAATCCGTGAGGTTGAAATTTAGAAATAGATATTCAATGGAATAAAATTCACGAAATATTTGCATACTAGAATTAAAAACTCTCTTTAGGGTAGGTATGCAAATGAAAAACTTCGAACGAATTTTAATCAAGTTAGCCATTATTCAATTTGTCTTTTTACTTGTGGCACAAGCTATTATATTATATAGCCCACTCACTCCATATATCACGAGAATGATTGAATATGAAGGTGTCGATAAATCGGACACGACCAAAACCATTGAAACATTATTAAATAACAATTAAAATGAATTGCAGGGATTCCCTGCATTTTTTCGTAGGCAAGAATACTGTTTAAAAGAATCAAGATAATAAAGTTTAGATAGACAAGCTTACTTGTTTACAACAGTATTCCTTGTCTAGCTCAAAAAGCCATCGCCTCTTTGGTCATAAGCCGATAGGCGGGCGCCTTGTGCTTTTCGAATCAGCGTTACTTACAGGAGGCTTACATAGTTTATGAACAATAAGATTTCAATAGCAATTGACGGACCGGCTGCTGCTGGGAAGAGTACAGTAGCAAAAATTATCGCGAAGGATCTTTCCTATATTTATGTTGATACAGGTGCGATGTACCGTGCGTTAACGTATAAAGCACTTCAATTAGATTTAGATCTAGAAAATGAAGACCAGCTTCTCGATGCACTAAAAAATGCGAAACTTGAATTAAAACCTAGCGAAAACGGACAGCTTGTTTTTATCGATGGCAAAGATGTAACCGAAAAAATTCGAGAGCATGATGTGACAAATTCGGTTTCGATTGTTTCTAAGCATCGCAAGGTTCGAGAAAATATGGTCGAGCGTCAGCAGAGCGTGGCTTCACTTGGTGGGGTTGTAATGGATGGAAGGGACATTGGTACTCATGTGCTTCCGAATGCGGAAGTGAAAATCTTTTTACTTGCTTCTGTTGAAGAAAGAGCCGTACGCCGCCATGAAGAAAACCTATTAAAAGGTTATGAGTCCGATTTAGAACGATTAAAAACTGAAATTGCAACTAGGGATAAATTGGACTCCGAACGTGAGGTGGCTCCATTGCGAAAAGCAGAGGATGCGATAGAGATTGATACGACATCATTAAGCATCGAAGAGGTAGTTGCGAAAATTATGGATGTTATAAGGGAAAGGATTTGAATGGAATGAACCTATACCCTTTTGGAAGAGGATTAATTGGAGCAATCATTAAACCTCTTTATCGTATTGAGGTCCTAGGTAGGGAAAATATTCCAAAGGAAGGTGGAGTCTTGATATGTTCAAATCATATTGATAATCTGGATCCCCCTGTTGTTGGAGTGACATCACCAAGACCGATTCATTTTATGGCAAAGGCTGAATTGTTTAAGGTACCAGTATTAGGTTGGATTTTACCAAATGTTAATGCATTCCCGGTAAAGCGCGGGGTAAGTGATCGAGATTCACTTAGAACAGCACTTAAGATATTGAAAGAGGGGAAAGTGCTAGGTATCTTTCCTGAAGGCACCAGAAGTAAGGATGGACAGCTAGGGAAAGGATTATCCGGAGTTGGCTTTTTTGCACTAAGAACTGACTGTGTTGTCGTTCCGTGTGCAATTATAGGGCCATATAAAGCGTTTGGTAAATTAAGGGTCGTTTACGGAAAGCCCGTTCCAATGGAAACATTCCGAAACGAAAAGGCTTCAGCGGATGTCGTAACTGAAAAAATTATGGATTCAATAAGAGAAATACTGGAAAAATATCAATAGATTAAGAGTTTATACTTGACAAATAACGCTATTTATTAGAAGTTAATTAAAAGAATATTTTTATAATTAGTGTTATAATAATTTATTATTAGTGTATCGTATGACTTTTTCGATTACAATTAGTAGATAGATCCTAATCCCGGCAAAGTGGGGGAAACTATTTATATAGTAAATAACAAGTCTGGACCGCGATACATACATAAAAAGTTTTAGTGTTGGATGCACGAAGGAGGTAATTGGAATGGCGGAGGATATGAATCAAGTTGAGTACAAAGAATTACAAGTTGGTGATGTTATCACTGGCAAGGTTACAAAGGTAGAAGAAAAACAAGTATTTGTTTCAGTTGAAAACAGTAAGCTAGATGGCATTATCCCAATTAGTGAGCTGTCCAGCCTGCATGTTGATAAAGCAAGTGATGTTGTATCAGAAGGAGAAGAACTGGAGCTTTCTGTTACAAAAGTAGAAGAAGAAGCTTTAATTCTATCTAAAAAAGCTGTACTAGCTTCCAAAGCTTGGGATGACTTAGAGCAAAAATTTAACACTGGTGAAGTGTTCGAAGCAGTTGTAAAAGATGTAGTTAAAGGTGGATTAGTTGTTGACCTTGGCGTAAGAGGATTTATTCCAGCATCTTTAGTTGAAAACTATTATGTCGAGGATTTCTCCGATTATAAAGACAAATCATTAACTGTAAAAGTAGTTGAACTTGATCGTGAGAAAAACAGAGTTATCTTATCCCACCGTGCCGTTGTTGAAGAAGATCAAAAGAATCAAAAGCAACGTGTTCTTGATTCATTAAAGGTTGGGGCTGTGCTCGAAGGTACTGTTCAACGCTTAACTGATTTCGGTGCATTCGTTGATATCGGTGGCATTGATGGATTAGTGCATATTTCACAGCTTTCACATGAGCATGTATCAAAACCATCTGATGTTGTTGAAGAAGGTCAAGTAATTAAGGTTAAGGTTTTATCTGTCGACCGTGATAATGAACGAATTTCATTGTCAGTTAAAGAAACATTACCTGGGCCATGGGAAAATATCACCGAGAAGTTAGCAGTTGGTGATGTAGTCGATGGAACAGTAAGAAGACTTGTTTCTTTCGGTGCATTTGTTGAAGTATTACCAGGGGTTGAAGGCCTGGTTCATATTTCACAAATTTCTTCAAAGCATATCGGTACTCCACATGAAGTATTAAAAGAGGGTCAGGTTGTACAAGTTAAGGTTCTTGAACTAAACGAGTCTGACAAACGTATTTCTTTAAGTATGAAAGAACTTGAAGAGAATGTGGAAGAAGACTATTCTAAATACCAGCAGCAAGAAGAATCATCTGGCTTCCAGCTTGGTGAAGTAATTGGTGACCAACTGAATAAACTAAAAAATTAAATGAAAATTGAGAGACTCTCACCCAATTAGGGTGAGAGTTTTTTTATGGATTCATTTCATTCATTTCTCTTGCTTCTTCAGGTGTATCTAATCTTGTTGCACCCTTATAATCAAGGGATTGGTCTCGATCGGACTCAGTTCTGCGTTCTTTTTTAAGCTTTCTTTCTTGTCTATCTCTGCCCATTTTTATTCCTCCTTTTTCATCCCTACATAAGTTTCCGTGAACAGGGGATTTTATGTAAGGGTTATCCATTTATTCATTTTAGTGTTTCTTAAAAGGATTTTTGGTATGCAAATGGGTTAAATTTCATAATTTTGAGCCATAATGGGAATAATAGGAGGTGGAGAAGTGGACGGTGCAATCTTTTATTGGATTTGTTGGATGGCTTGGGTATGCAGTACTTTTCTAATGAAAAAAAATAAGGAAAGACTACTCTTATCCATTTTGTTTTTAGTAACAGTCATACTATCACCTTATTCCGTTGGAGTGGGCAGTATCAAAATAAATTGCAGTATTTTTCTTCTATTACTTTTTTGTATGAAAGAAATCTCAAAAAGACCCAAAAAACAAGTACTTTATATGCTAATTTGTATTTTAACCATTTCTTTAGCCTATTGCAGTTTCCTAATGTTTGAATTGTACGATCCCGTATGGCTTTTTTTTAATCGGAATTTGATGCTTGGAGCCGCCTTAATATATGTAACCTTAATGCTAATAAAGGATTTACGGCTGCGCATGGCGGGGCTATTAATAGGTGCCATACAAGGCGATATTCTTTATGGAATCATTGTGAATAATGTCAATTTTCCATATGAAATTGGATCATTTGTCTTTTTGGATGTTATTGCAATAAGTTTTTGTTTTATTTTTGTTTGGTCATCATTAGAAATATTGTTACATCATGTTGATGTAATGGTTCAAAAAAACACGAAGGAGAAACACGGCTAGTATGAATGAATATACTTACCCGATATTGTTCGGGCTCATATTTGGTGTTGCCGTACGGCTGTATATGCTGCGTACAGATTATCGTCAATATCCGACTTATCTGCACGGAAAAATCATACATATTGCATTGGGGTTTATTGCGGCTGGCTTGGGGACGGTTGCTGTTCCTTCGATTATGGAGGAAGACTTCACTGCAATCACATTTTTAACCATTGCCGCCTCACAATTTCGTGATGTACGAAATATGGAACGCAATACCCTTACTGAATTGGATTCTTATGAGCTTGTACCCAGAGGCAGGACATATATTGAGGGAATTGCCGTTGCCTTTGAAAGTCGAAATTACTTAGTTATTTTTACTTCTTTTTTTTCCACCTTTGCTTACCTTGCCATAAATATGTGGGCGGGAATTATCGTAGGTATCATTTGTCTCCTCATTTGTAAAAGGTTAATGGCGGGGAGCAGTCTAAAAGATATCGTGGATATTGTGTTTGTAAAGCCGCAATTTAAGGATGCAGGTTTACATGTTGATAATATTTATATTATGAATATTGGTCTTCCAGCAAGACAGGAAGAGATTTTAAAATATGGGATGGGATTTATTTTAAAGCCCAAAACATTTAATGCCAGGGCCACCATTGCAAACCTGGGTCAAAGGCAAGCCATTTTACATGATGTATCTACTGCCTTGGGGATATTTAGAGATTCGGGAACCCCTGCGCTCACTCCGCTGGCGAAGAGAGATTTAAATGATGGGCGTGTAGGAGTTTTTGTACTTCCACAGGAAGTGAATATTGAAAAAGCGATTGAGATTATCGGAAATGTGCCTACCTTGGAAAATGCCATCCGCATGCCAACGGAGAGAGAAGGAAATGAAAAGGGGCAGCCACATAAATGAATATCGAAAAATTTATTTTAGCAGCAATCACATTGGATTCGGCAAATGTAAAGGTTTCAGGGGGTACGCCATTGTTTGCATGTTCAACAAAGGAAGAAATGGACTCAGTTGCCGCAAATTTAGAAGCAATTCTAGATGGAATAGCTCATGAAATCAGTGCAAATTTGTACATTATTGTTAAACATTAAACATTTGATTGTTGTAAAGACGTATTTTTGATAGAATGTAAAAGCATGACCCTTCTGACGTAGAAGGGTTTATTTTTTACATAACATTGATTTAATCATTTTTTATGTGATATATGTAAGTATGAGTTCGTTTAGAAGGGAAGAACGCATGTGGTAAAACCAGTTGTGGCAATTGTTGGTCGACCAAACGTAGGTAAGTCAACAATTTTTAATCGGATAGTAGGAGAAAGAATATCAATTGTAGAAGATATACCTGGAGTAACTAGAGATCGCATTTATAGTTCTGGCGAGTGGCTAAATCAAGAATTTAATATTATTGATACAGGGGGTATTGATATTGGCGACGAGCCATTTCTTGCTCAAATTAGACACCAAGCAGAAATTGCAATCGATGAGGCAGATGTCATTATTTTTATGACAAGCGGCCGTGAGGGTGTGACAAGTGCGGACGAAGAGGTTGCGAAAATTTTATATCGTTCGAAAACACCTGTCGTATTAGCTGTAAATAAGGTAGACAACCCTGAAATGAGGGCAGATACTTTTGACTTTTATGCTTTAGGATTCGGAGAACCAATTCCGATTTCGGGCTCACATGGGATTGGGCTAGGAGATTTATTGGATGAAGTCATCAAACATTTTCCAAAGGGTGGAAACGAAGATTATGATGACGAAATTATTAAATTTTCTTTGATTGGTCGACCAAATGTAGGTAAGTCATCACTTGTCAATTCCTTATTAGGTGAGGAAAGAGTCATTGTAAGTGATATTGCTGGAACAACGCGGGACGCGGTCGATACAAAATACACAGTGGATGGCAAAGAGTATGTCATCATTGATACTGCTGGTATGAGGAAAAAAGGAAAAGTCTATGAAAGCACGGAGAAATATAGTGTGCTTAGGGCTTTAAAGGCAATTGAACGCTCTGACGTTGTCCTTGTAGTGTTAAACGCAGAGGAAGGGATTATCGAACAGGATAAAAAAATTGCAGGTTATGCTCATGAAGCGGGCAGAGCGGTCGTAATCGTTGTCAACAAGTGGGATGCAATCGAAAAAGATGAGAAAACGATGAAGGAATTCGAGCAGAAGGTTCGTGATCATTTCCTATTTCTTGATTATGCACCCATTGTGTTCTTATCTGCAAAAACAAAACGCCGGATTCATACTTTGATTCCAATGATTGATATGGCTAGTGAAAATCATACAAGACGTGTTCAAACAAATGTGTTAAATGATGTCGTTATGGATGCTGTTGCAATGAACCCAACACCTACGGATAAAGGGAAACGTCTAAGAATTTACTATGTGACACAAGTCGCAGTTAAGCCGCCAACCTTTGTTGTATTTGTAAATGAGCCCGAGTTAATGCATTTTTCATATGAACGCTTCTTAGAAAATCGGATTAGGGATGCTTTTGGATTTGAAGGTACACCAATTAAGGTTATCGCAAGGGCAAGAAAATAGGAAGGGGAAGATGTAATGGAGAGAGTAACGGTTATTGGAGCGGGTAGCTGGGGTACGGCACTTGCACTTGTTCTTGCTGACAATGATCATGAGGTTCGGATCTGGTCACATCGACAAGAGCAGGTTGACGAAATCAACATTAAGCATACCAATTCGAAGTATGTTCCATCAATTGATTTGCCAGAAACGATCATTGGATATTCGGATTTAGGAAAGGCGCTGGAGGACGTGAAGACCATTGTTCTTTCCGTTCCAACAAAAGCAATCCGGGAGGTTCTTCAGAAAATAAGTCAGGTCATCTCAGCACCATTAACGATCGTTCATGTGAGTAAAGGGATTGAACCGGACACATTAAAGCGGATTTCTGAAATGATTGAGGAAGAAATGCCTTCAAATCTGTTAAAAGATGTTGTGGTTCTTTCTGGTCCAAGTCATGCTGAAGAAGTAGTACTTCGTCATCCCACAACTGTAACTGTTTCTTCTAAAAATATGGAATCTGCTGAATATGTTCAGGATCTATTCATTAATCAGCATTTTCGCGTATATACTAACCCCGATATTATTGGCGTCGAAATCGGTGGGGCGCTTAAGAATATTATCGCCTTGGCTGCTGGAATTACAGATGGTCTTGGATATGGAGATAATGCAAAAGCTGCTCTAATTACCCGTGGTTTAGCCGAGATCTCGCGTTTGGGCAGCAAAATGGGTGCAAACCCGCTAACCTTCGCCGGATTAACCGGAATTGGTGATTTAATTGTAACGTGTACTAGTGTGCACTCACGGAACTGGCGTGCAGGAAATTTACTTGGAAAAGGGCAAAGCCTTGAGGAAGTCCTCGAAAATATGGGAATGGTTGTTGAAGGTGTAAGAACAACAAAAGCAGCGTATCAGCTTGCTAAAAAAATGGACGTGTCTATGCCGATCACATTTGCTTTATATGACGTTCTTTTCAATAATCAATCACCTAAAGATGCTGTTGATCAATTAATGGCCAGAGGAAGAACAAATGAAATGTCCGATATTTTCAATTATTTTGAAGAAAAAGGGTTGAACTAAAACACAGACTGCCTTTTTCGTGCATATGATGGCAAGGAGAATAGTAAAATAGCGGGATCGACAACATTTCGCACAGCAAGAATATTCTAATGAGTAAAAAAGTTTGCACTTTCTTGTGAAAAATAGGCATAAGACGATACATTTCATGCCGTTTTCGCATAAAATGCAACGTAGTATACTGTGGGTCTGAGCCATTGGATTAAAGGGAATATTTAGTTTTACGGTTGCTGAAGTAAAGGTGCCCCTCTTTACTTCAGTTTTTTTATTTAACAATTTATGCTTAGGTTAATAATGCTTATTATGATATAATATTTGACGGAATGTTAGAGTTGGACAAGGGAGTGAGTAAGATGACACCAGGATTACTAAAAATGTGGATATCGTTTGCAGGGATGGCGTCGATGGCTATTGCTATCATATCCATTTACTTTAGTCGATATAAACTAAAGGGCTTCCTAAAAGGAATCGTAGCCGCGTTGGCTTATCTTTTTATGATTCTAGCTGGCATTATTATGGTCATAGTTGTGTTTAGCGGGCCAGTTATTGAGTAGAGAACATAAGGATGGTATTAATATGAAAGTTACGTTACAACTGTTGGTTATTGCTTTTTCATTATCAATACTTACAGGGTGCCTTTACCCGAATGATAAGCTTGCTCAAAACCAAATCCCTTATGAGGATCAAATTGCAGCTGTTCAGAGAGCTGTTGATCAATTCAAAGAGGATTCTGGTGGTCTTTTACCGATTAAAACAAGAGAGATGGAGACCCCAATTTATCAAAAATATCCGATTGATTTTATTAAGCTTTCACCAAAATACATAGCCGAACCACCCGGTAATGCTTATGAAACGGGCGGGGTTTATTTATATGTTTTAGTAAATGCAGAAACAAACCCAACGGTTAAACTTTTAGATGTTCGTATTTCAGAAGAACTTAGTGAACTAAATTTGCGGGTTGAAATGTATCGTTCTTCAAATGGATATGCGCCGTTTAAAGAACAGCTTCACACTAATGTATTTACATTGGATTACAGTAAGCTCGGCTTGAAGGAAGCGCCATATGTTGTGAGTCCGTTCACAGGAAAAAACTTGCCACTCTTGATTACGAGCTCCAATGAAATTGTTGTAGATTATCGTATGGATTTATTTGATTATTTATCAAAATATGAACATACCTATAAAACAGGTGACGATATTCGAGATATTTTAGTCGATAACTCGATGTTCGTACCAACCAATTCTTTGCCATACACGATCGATGAAGAAAATGAACCAATTTTTTTAGATAAATAAGTCATGAACCCTTCTTTTAGACATAAACTCTAAGAGAAGGGTTTTTATTTTTGTTTATTCGTTCAAAAAGTGTAAGAAAAATAGCTTGCTAGAGTAATTTAGATTGGCTTTTTGAACTCAACTTTGCTGCTACATATTATGGGGGGCAATTTTTTTCTAGAAATAGTCATATTTAATTAGGACAACGTCATACAAATATAATGTCCTAGAATATGTAGTAAACGGATAAAATTATCCCAAGAACTGTAAAATCGGGAGGGATCACACTTGGAAAAGGTAGATATTTTCAAAGATATCGCTGAACGCACCGGTGGCGATATATATTTAGGAGTCGTTGGTGCAGTTAGAACAGGCAAATCTACTTTCATAAAGAAATTCATGGAATTAGTAGTCTTACCGAATATCGGTAGTGAAGCTGATAAGGCTCGCGCACAGGATGAACTGCCACAAAGTGCTGCTGGAAGAACAATCATGACAACCGAACCAAAGTTTGTTCCAAATCAAGCTGTTTCAGTACATGTTGAAGAAGGGCTTGATGTAAACATTCGCCTAGTCGATTGTGTTGGATACACAGTTCCAGGTGCAAAGGGTTATGAGGATGAAAATGGCCCACGTATGATTAATACTCCGTGGTATGAAGAGCCAATCCCGTTCCACGAAGCAGCAGAGATTGGCACAAGAAAGGTAATCCAGGAGCATTCTACAATTGGTGTCCTTGTTACAACGGATGGTTCAATTGGAGAAATTCCAAGAAGAGATTATATTGAAGCGGAAGAACGGGTAATCGCTGAGTTAAAAGAGGTAGGGAAACCATTTATCATGGTTATTAACACAGTCCATCCTCATCATCCAGAAACGGATGCTCTTCGTCAGGAATTAAGTGAAAAATACGATATTCCTGTATTGGCAATGAGTGTTGAAAGTATGCGTGAAGCAGATGTATTTAATGTTTTGCGTGAAGCGCTATATGAGTTCCCAGTCTTAGAGGTAAATGTAAACCTGCCAAGCTGGGTAATGGTCTTAAGAGAGGATCATTGGTTAAGAGAAAGCTATCAGGATGCTGTGAAGGATACAGTCCAAGATATCAAGCGTTTACGCGATGTTGACCGTGTCGTTGGTCAATTTAGTGAATATGACTTTATAGACCAAGCAAGCTTAGCAGGGATTGAAATGGGGCAGGGTGTAGCAGAAATTGATTTATATGCTCCGGATGATTTATATGATCAAATCCTTAAGGAAGTTGTGGGCGTTGAAATCCGCGGAAAAGATCATCTTTTACAGCTTATGCAAGACTTTGCTCATGCAAAAGCAGAGTATGATCAAGTAGCGGACGCGTTAAAAATGGTGAAGCAAACAGGATATGGAATTGCAGCACCAGCGTTATCTGATATGAGCCTGGATGAGCCTGAGATCATCCGTCAGGGATCAAGATTTGGGGTTCGCTTAAAGGCTGTTGCACCATCTATCCACATGATTAAGGTTGATGTTGAGTCCGAATTTGCTCCGATCATTGGAACTGAAAAGCAAAGCGAAGAATTAGTTCGTTACTTGATGCAAGACTTTGAGGATGATCCGCTTTCTATTTGGAACTCAGATATCTTCGGACGTTCATTAAGCTCCATCGTTCGCGAGGGGATTCAGGCAAAATTATCATTAATGCCTGAAAATGCACGCTACAAGTTAAAAGAAACCCTTGAAAGAATCATTAACGAAGGATCAGGTGGATTGATTGCCATCATATTATAAGATTTGGGCTCCTCACAAGGGAGTCTTTTTTTGTGGAAATTTTGCCTTATTTGCTTTCCTAAATACGTATATGATAAGCTTTTTACAAAAAATAAGTGCTTTTTGGTGAAATATACATAAAAAGGTAATATTTCTGTTGAAATATATTGAATTATGTCTAAGAATCGTTTATTATAAGGCATGTTAGCATCAAGCTAATGTAAGAGATACTTGATGACATAAGGCTTAAAGAGCAATGAATGATTATTCATATGATTTGGAATTTTTATTTGGGAGGAGGTGAATGTCATGAACAAAACAGAATTAGTTAACGCTGTCGCTGAAAGTGCTGAACTTTCTAAGAAGGATGCTACAAAAGCTGTTGATGCAGTTTTTGATTCTATCCTTGAAGCTCTTAAAGGTGGAGACAAAGTTCAGTTAATCGGGTTTGGAAACTTTGAGGTACGTGAGCGTGCAGCTCGTAAAGGGCGTAACCCTCAAACTGGTGAAGAAATCGAAATCGCTGCAAGCAAGGTTCCTGCATTTAAACCAGGAAAGGTGCTTAAAGACGCAGTAAAATAATTTTACATAGAACCTATGTGTAAGTTACAAGAAGAGTCGTTTATTTTTCGCGACTCTTTTTTGTTTTATATTCATAAATATGCTAGAATCAATGAACCGACAGTTGTGAATAGAGGAGAGGTTGGCAAATGACTTCGATAGATTATAAAAAAATAGAGCAAGCAGTTACAATGATCTTAGAAGCAATCGGGGAAGATCCGCAGCGAGAAGGGTTAGTGGACACACCAAAACGTGTAGCAAAAATGTATGCCGAAGTTTTCTCTGGCTTACAAGATGATCCGAAAGAATATTTTCAAACCGTTTTTGGAGAAGAACACGAGGAATTGGTATTAGTAAAAGACATTCCATTTTACTCTATGTGTGAACACCATCTCGTCCCATTTTATGGACATGCCCATGTTGCCTATATTCCTAAGGGTGGAAAAGTAACGGGATTGAGCAAACTGGCACGAGCGGTAGAGGCAGTAGCAAAAAGACCCCAATTACAAGAAAGAATTACTTCAACAATTGCTGATGCAATAGTTGAAACACTTCAGCCTCACGGAGTAATGGTGGTCATCGAAGCAGAGCATATGTGTATGACAATGCGGGGTGTTAAAAAGCCAGGGGCGAAAACTGTTACTTCAGCTGTCCGAGGAATATTACAAAAGGACCCTGCTGCTCGAAGTGAAGTCTTATCATTAATTAAGAATTGACATCCATAAAAAATTACGAGATAGTAAAGAAAAGCTAATGAACTTAGTTCTGTACCATAGGAGTGAAAAGGATGAGTAATAATTCAAACTCAGAATTTATTGTTATCAAAGCAGTAGAAGATGGAGTAAATGTAATCGGATTAACGAGAGGATCTGATACACGCTTTCATCATTCGGAGAAATTGGATAAAGGCGAGGTCATGATTGCGCAATTCACTGAACATACTTCAGCTATCAAGATACGAGGTCATGCAATCATCCAAACAAGTCATGGAGAAACTGAATCAGATTCAAAAAAATAAGCAGGTAAATCCTGCTTTTTCTTTTGGTTTAAATAAAACTAAGGGAAAAACTAAGTGATGTATGTTATAATTAACGTTGTTTTATAAAGACTAATGATAAAGAACTTGAACATAGATAAAAAACGGATTTTTTAAATTGGGGAAACAAGGGTGATTGATTTGCATGACATCAAGGAAATAGTTGCCAATCTTAAGGAGCGTATTGAGGATAAAACAAGACACTCATACCTTCAAAGATATATGGAGACACCAAGTATAGATGAGGATAAACTATTATTGTTATACTCCATTTGCGAGGATTTGCTTTTACCGAAAGAGCAATTAACGAATTATATAGTGACCACTATGCTTGTTCAACAGGCATTAGATACCCATGAAACAGTCCCCAATCGACTTTCCTTTTCAGATGAACGTGTACGTGGTCAACAATTAGCCATATTGGCAGGAGACTATTTTAGCGGGCTGTATTATTATCTTCTTGCGCAAGCTTCCGATATAACCTTTATACGAATCCTTGCAGAAGGTATTAAAGATGTGAATGAGGCCAAAATTTATTTGTATCAAATGGATCATGATCAAGTAGACCAGCTTTTATCATATGTAACATCGGTTGAATCTGCTATTTTCCGAAAAATCGTAAATAGTTTTCAAATTAAAAAGTGGGAAGAAATTGTTCAAAACTTTTTATTGCTAAAATGGCTCCTACATGAAAGAGACCATTACGCAGAAGATGGAGATTCAATTCTTTTTAAGACCCTTAAGAAAATAGCTTCGAGGGAAAAGGGAGAACAAGAAACGGATGTAATGTTTGAATTTAACAAGCATCTTTCTCTTGTTTGCAAAAAACTAGAAGAGTCATTAAAGACAAACCCTAAAATAAACAAATCACTACTAAATCGAATCAATGAACTACTTCTTAAAAGTACCTCGTTTACATTGAAAAAGATTGTGGAAGAAGGGTAATTATGGAACAATCTAAAGAACAACGTGTGCATCATGTATTTGAAAAAATATATAAAAACTATGACCAAATGAATTCCGTTATCAGCTTCCAACAACATAAAGCTTGGCGTAAGGATACTATGAAACGTATGGATGTCAAAGTGGGATCGGCTGCACTTGACTTATGCTGCGGTACCGCCGACTGGACTATTGCCCTTGCAGAAAAGGTCGGTCCTTCGGGAAAGGTAACCGGTCTCGATTTTAGTAAAAATATGCTTAAAATCGGTCAAGAAAAAGTGGACAAGCTAAAATTAAATCAGATTGAATTAATTCATGGTAATGCGATGGAGCTTCCGTTTGAGGATAATTCTTTCGACTATGTAACGATTGGTTTTGGCCTTCGAAATGTACCGGATTACATGACCGTTTTAAAAGAAATGCAAAGGGTGGTAAAGCCAGGTGGGAAGGTTGTCTGCTTGGAAACCTCACAGCCGACTATGATTGGATTTAGGCAATTATATTTTTTCTATTTTCGTTTTATTATGCCGGTTTTCGGAAAGCTTTTTGCGAAAAGTTATCAGGAATATTCATGGCTTCAGGAATCAGCACGTGATTTTCCAGGAATGAAAGAACTTGCACTTATGTTCCGGGAAGCAGGCTTGACCGAAATTGAAGTGAAACCATATACTTTAGGTGTAGCTGCGATGCATATGGGCATTAAGAAGTAGTAATCGTTCATTAAAAAATCGTGGCATCCGCCGGAGGCTTAACTTTATTAAATCGGGGTTTGACCTTCGACTTAATAAAGTTATGTCATATTTTGAGACTAAGGTGAAACTGATGAAATTATCTTTGATGTATTCGTATTTGAATACAGATTTAGCAATTATAGAAAAAGAATTGGAGGCTTCTATCAAAGGGAAGCATCCGGTTCTTCAACAAGCCGGATTACATTTACTGCAATCCGGCGGTAAGCGACTGCGACCCGTTTTTGTCCTTTTAGGTGGGAAATTTGGGAAATATGATATTGATGTCATTAAAAATGTTGCCGTAACACTTGAACTTATTCATACGGCCTCTCTTGTGCATGACGATGTAATTGATGACGCGGATATTCGGCGCGGCAGGCCCACTATTAAGGCAAAATGGGATAATAAGATCGCGATGTACGCTGGAGATTATATTTTAGGCAGCTCACTGGAAATTATCACAAAGCTTCCTAATCCCTTACTACATAAACTACTTGCACATACGATTGTTGAGGTTTGTTTAGGTGAAATCGAACAAATCAAAGATAAATATCGTTTTGATCAGAACTTGCGCTGTTATTTACGCAGAATCAAGCGGAAGACGGCTCTGTTAATTGCAAGCAGCTGTCAACTTGGAGCAGTAGCGGCAGAAGTGCCCGCAGATGTCCATAAAAAGCTGTTTTTATATGGTTATTATGTGGGGATGGCATTCCAAATAACAGATGATATTTTAGACTTCACTAGTTCCGATGAGCAATTGGGTAAACCCGCAGGTAGTGATTTGCTTCAGGGTAATATTACCTTGCCGGTTCTATATGCGATGAAGGATCAAAATCTTAAGCAACAAATTATCCAAGTATCTGAACGTACAACAGCTTCTGAAATAAAACCTTTAATTAAAGCCATTAAACAATCTGATGCAATCATTCAAGCCGAGGCATTAAGTAATCGTTATTTAGAAAAAGCATACAAGATTTTAGAGGAATTGCCTTCGAGTCGTGCCAGAAATACGTTGTACAATGTTGCAAAATATATCGGAAAAAGAAAATTTTAGGGATACCGTTGATTACCAATCAAAATAGTGTTACTATTTTGATTGGTCGCTAAACAATGACTATTATACATAATTTTGGTGGGGTGGAGATCGCTATGGAAAAAACATTTTTAATGGTTAAACCTGATGGTGTACAGCGTGAACTAGTTGGAGAAATTGTTTCACGCTTTGAAAGAAAAGGCTTTCAATTAGTGGGAGCTAAATTGATGGCGGTTTCAGAAGAGCTTGCTGGCGAACATTATGGCGAGCACAAAGAGCGTCCGTTTTACGGAGAACTAGTTGATTTCATCACTTCTGGACCAGTTTTTGCAATGGTTTGGCAAGGTGAGAATGTAATTGCAACTGCTCGTCAAATGATGGGTTCAACAAATCCAAAGGATGCTGCACCTGCAACAATTCGTGGAGATTTTGGGTTAACAGTTGGAAAGAATGTTATTCATGGTTCTGATTCACCAGCAAGTGCTGAACGTGAAATTTCATTATTCTTCAAAGAAGAAGAATTAGTATCCTACGATAAGCTAATTAATAACTGGATTTACTAATCTAACCAAAACCAGCCCTAAGAAGGGCTGGTTTTTCTAAAGGAACTTTCACCCCGTAAGATCAAGTATTTTTGAGGAGAAGTTATGGACAAGAATTATATATTATTTACCGAACAAATAAAAAGAAAAACGGGTATTGATTTACGTTTATATAAAGAAGCTCAAATGGTAAGAAGACTTACCTCATTGTTCGAAAAAAGAGGATTTTCGAGTTTTCAGGAATACTATAAGGGAATTGAAAATAATAAGGAACTGATGCATGAGTTTTTAGATCGAATGACAATCAATGTTTCAGAGTTTTATCGAAATGCGAAACGATGGGAAGTATTAGAAACAAGGATTCTTCCAAAACTCCTTCAACAAAATCGGAAGCTAAAAGTATGGAGTGCAGCCTGTTCAGCCGGTGAGGAGCCGTATACACTTGCAATGATTCTATCAAAGTTTTTACCTTTGCACCAAATATCCATTCTAGCTACGGATATAGATGAAAATATTCTTGCGAGAGCAAGAATGGGTGTGTATCCAGAACGTTCTCTTCAAGAAATGCCCTTTGATATGAAAAAACGTTTTTTTACTCAAGATGGAGCTTATTACAATATCCATCCGGACTTAAAGAAAGCTGTGACTTTTAACAAGCAAAATTTACTAGCAGATCCATTTGGAACGAATTTTGACTTAATCGTATGTCGAAATGTATTAATCTATTTTACTGAAGAGGCAAAGGATTTGCTTTACAACAAATTTAGTGATGCGCTTAAAAGTGATGGCATCCTCTTTGTTGGGAGTACGGAGCAAATTTTTAATCCCGGAATATATGGGCTGGAAACGGAAGAAACATTCTTTTATCGAAAAAAATAAAAATTTTGAAAAATGACAAATCTAATAATATTTGTTAAGATAAAGAAATCGAATTTGCCATTTGGTAAATTCTTTTTCTTTATATTGTGGATGTAAACCGTATAAAATTTTGAAAAAATCTATCCGGATTTACGAAGATTATGATATATTGATACATAATCGCTTTAAATTACGAAAGTGAAATTTATTTTCACTCTATCATATAAGGGGGTAACATAAATGAGATATTTAACAGCCGGAGAATCACATGGACCACAGCTTACAACAATCATTGAAGGTGTACCTGCTGGTCTGGAATTAACTTCAGAGGATATTAACCTTGAACTTGCTAGACGCCAAAAAGGTCATGGCAGAGGAAGAAGAATGCAAATTGAAAAAGACCAAGCAAAAATTGCAAGTGGTGTTAGACACGGTAAAACACTTGGTTCTCCAATTGCATTAGTTGTTGAAAACAATGACTGGAAGCACTGGACTAAAATCATGGGTATTGAACCGATAACGGACGAAGAGGCGGAAGATATCAAACGTAAAATTACTCGTCCGCGCCCTGGACATGCAGACCTTAATGGAGCCATTAAATATGGGCATCGCGATATGCGAAATGTTCTAGAAAGATCTTCTGCGCGTGAAACAACAGTGCGAGTTGCAGCTGGAGCTGTAGCTAAAAAATTCTTAGCTTCCTTAGGAATCCAGATAGCTGGTCATGTCCTTGAAATTGGTGGCATTCGCGCTAAGGATGCTGCATATTCAAGCATAGAAGAATTAAAAACAAAAACGGAAGAATCACCAGTAAGATGTCTCGATGAAGAAGCTGGCTTACAAATGATGAACGCAATTGATGAAGCAAAGAAAAATGGTGACTCAATTGGTGGAATCGTGGAAGTCATTGTAGAAGGTGTGCCTGTTGGACTTGGAAGCTATGTTCATTATGACCGAAAGCTTGATTCTAAAATTGCAGGGGCAATGATGAGTATTAATGCCTTTAAAGGTGTTGAATTTGGTATTGGTTTTGATGCAGCAAGAATCCCTGGAAGTCAAGTTCATGATGAAATCATTTGGGATAAAGAAAATGGATATCAGAGACGAACAAATAACTTGGGCGGATTTGAAGGTGGAATGACAAACGGTATGCCAATCGTTGTTAGAGGTGTCATGAAGCCAATTCCAACTTTATATAAGCCGCTTAAAAGTGTCGATATCGATACAAAGGAAGTATTTGAAGCAAGTATTGAAAGATCTGATAGCTGTGCAGTACCTGCCGCTTCAGTCGTTGCAGAAGCTGTTGTAGCATGGGAAGTTGCAAATGCGATTATTGAACAATTTGGACAAGATAGATTTGATTTAATTCAAGAGAATGTAGAGAAAATGCGTGAGTATTCGAGGGATTTTTAATGGACAAGTTTACTATTGCTACAAAATCGAAAACATATCCAATGTACATTGGGGCTGAAATTATTGATCAACTTCCCCAGGTGATGCAGGATACATGTAAATCGGTGTCAAAGGTGCTCGTCATAAGTGATGAGTCTGTTGCAGCACTTTATTTAGATAAAGTGACGGGCATCCTTAAGCAACAGTATGCTGAGCCATTATCATTTATCATTCCTTCTGGAGAAAGGGCAAAATCTTTTGATATGTATTATCAATGTCAGACTTATGCCTTAGAAAAAGGATTAGATCGTTCCTCAGTGATCCTTGCACTAGGTGGCGGTGTGGTTGGGGATTTGGCTGGTTTCGTTGCAGCAACATTCATGCGTGGCATCCCGTTTATCCAAATTCCTACTACATTACTTGCCCATGATAGTGCCGTAGGTGGCAAGGTTGCAATAAATCATGAACTTGGTAAGAACATGATTGGCGCATTTCATCAACCGAATGCGGTTCTATATGATATTGATTTAATGAATACATTACCTAAGGAAGAGCTTCGCTCAGGTTTTGCCGAAGTCATTAAACATGGTCTCATCTGGGATCCAGAATTTTATCAATGGCTTACAGAGGAAATTTCATCATTGGATGACCTAAAAGGTGAAAAACTCCAATATGCTGTATTAAAGGGTGTTGCTGTAAAAGCAAAGGTAGTTTCAGAGGATGAGCAGGAAAAAGGACTTCGCGCCATCTTGAACTTTGGCCACACTCTAGGTCATGCTATTGAAGCAGAGTCAGGCTATGGGAAGATAACACATGGTGATGGCGTTGCAATTGGGATGATTTTTGCATTGAAGGTAAGTGAAGAAATCTTTCAGGTAAATCTAGCTTCTGAAAAGATAAGAGAATGGTTTCGTTTATTTGATTTTCCGACTGCCATACCTGACGGATTAGATCGTGTAAAGCTTCTTGAACGTATGAAGCATGATAAAAAAGCGACTTCTGGAAAAGTGAAAATGGTCTTGTTAAAAAACATCGGAGAAACTGTTAGTCAAGATATTGAAGACGAGCAATTACTTCGTTTCTTGAGGGATTTTAAATAAGAGCAGCCAGGCAAGAAGGAGGGGCGAAGATGATAAGGGGAATACGTGGTGCTACAACAATTGAAAATAATAATAAACAAGAGATATTAGCTGCAACTGAAAGGCTTTTACGTGACATGATTTTGGAAAATAAGATTGAAGCAGATGATGTTGCACAAATTGTATTTTCTGTAACAGATGATATTGACGCAGCTTTTCCTGCTGCCGCTGCAAGACAAATTGATGGTTGGGCATTTGTTCCAGTAATCAGTATGAGAGAGATTCCGGTTCCAGGATCATTGCCAATGTGCATTCGTGTAATGATGACAGTGAACACATCCACCAAACAAGAGGAGATCCAACACATCTACCAAGGTGGAGCCGTTGTACTTAGACCAGACCTTTCAACCGTCAAAGGTAATAATTAAAAAGACTCATTGACAAAAGTGCAATGCATACGATAAGATAATGAAAATAGTTAGAGTTTAGTAAGTTTTCAGTTTAGTTAAGAGATTAGTTTAGGGTAGATGAGAATGAGAGAGTTTAGCCGAGGTTAGCAGAGTTTATAAGGTTTACTTCTACCCAAGGATGCGTATGTGTCTTTGGGTTGTTTATTTTTATCACTTTTTAAAAAAGTGATTCCAATTTTTACATACCTCCTAAACCTCATTCTCCATATTAACTTTATTTAGTTGGGTTTACCCAACTAAATAAAATTAAAGCCTCCGGCGGATGCCACAGATTTTTAAAGGAAATTTTTCGAGCATACTCGAAAAAATCTGGGCGCAAATACGCCAAGGCGCATTTAATTATGGAGGAGTGAGCCGATTGAATACGTATAATTTTTCCTCGTTTGCGTCCGATGCTAAGCAATACCGGACAATTCCGATCGTCAAGCGTTTCTTAGTTGATACGTTGACACCCATTCAAATTTTTCAAAACTTAAAAAACGAAGCATCTTTTCTGCTTGAAAGTAAGGACCATGAATCTGATTGGTCTAGGTATTCATTCATTGGCCTGAAGCCATTTCTGTTTATGGATGAAAGTAACGGTCTCTATTATGTAAAAAACGAAAATCAGCAAAGCTTGGTAAAAAAACCAACAATGAAAGATGCGTTTAATTGGATCAAAGATTATCTGGTCTTAAAACCGCTTGATATCGAAATTCCCTTTTATGGAGGGGCAGTCGGGTATATTGGCTATGATGCCATCTCAACCTTTGAAAAGGTAGAAGAACACTCAAACAATGATTTAAATATGGAGCGCTACCAATTTTTCTTTTGTGAAACAATTTTGGCATTAGATCATCAATCACGTGAATTGATTGTCGTTCACTTTATTCGGTTAAATGGCGGTGAAGATGAACGGATTCAAAAAGCTGTTTACGAACATGCCCATTCAAAGATCAATATGTATTTGTCACGAATCATTCAAAACAAAGAACAAAGTGAAATGCTATTACTTCCAAAATTACATGAAATCCCGAATGTGACAGATATAAAGACGAACTTTGAAAAACAGGATTTCCTAGATGCGGTTGATAAGATTAAAGACTATATCACCGCCGGAGATATTTTTCAAGCAGTGTTATCGCAGCGTTTCGAGATTCCTGTTTCGGTAAGTGGTTTTCAACTATACCGTGTTTTAAGGATGGTTAATCCTTCACCTTATTTGTTTTATATCAAAATCAATGACATTGAGATTGTCGGGAGTTCTCCTGAACGTTTAATTAAAATTCATCAAAAGCATCTGGAAATACATCCGATTGCAGGTACAAGACGGAGAGGGAAGACGAAGGAAGAAGATGAGCTACTCGCGACTGAATTGCTGCAAGACGAAAAAGAGAAGGCAGAGCATTATATGCTGGTTGATTTAGCGAGAAATGATATTGGAAGAGTATCAACGTTCGGATCCGTTAAAACACCTGTACTAATGGAGATTGGTCGGTTCTCACATGTCATGCACATTATCTCAAAAGTAACTGGCGAATTAGATGAGAAAATTGACCCATTAGATGCATTACTTGCAGCTTTTCCAGCCGGCACTGTATCCGGAGCACCTAAAATTAGAGCAATGCAAATTCTTTCAGAACTTGAGCCAACAGCGCGAAACTTATATGCTGGCGCGATTGCATATATAGGATTTGATGGAAATATTGATTCATGTATTACAATTCGGACAGCAATCATCAAGGATGGTATTGCCTATGTCCAATCAGGAGCAGGTATTGTCGCCGATTCGGTTCCTGAACATGAGTGGATGGAGACAGTTAACAAAGCAAGTGCCTTAATTCAAACAATCCAATTGGCTGAAGAAGCTTTTAACATTATTCAGCAGTGATTTGCCGAATAATGTTAAAAGCCTCCGGCGGATGCCACGATTTTTCAAAGGAAATTTTTCGAGCTTGCTCGAAAAAAATCGGGCGCAAATACGCCAAAGCGCATTTGATTAAAGAGGAGGATATTCATGTTTAAACAACTTTTAAATAAATGTATTAACGGAGAGGTTCTATCTGAAGAGGAAAGCTACCGAGTGATGGACGTGATTATGTCTGGAAATGCAACTGCAAGTCAAATAGCAAGTTTGCTTTCAATTCTTCGTTTTCGCGGGGAAACGGTAGATGAAATCACTGGCTTTGCAAGAGCGATGAGAGAGCATATGATGCAACTGGATTATGAAAGCGATCATGTCATTGATACATGCGGAACAGGCGGGGACGGTGCTTCTACTTTTAATATATCGACTGCATCAGCAATTGTTGTTTCATCTTTAGGTATTAAGGTAGCAAAGCATGGAAATCGAGCGGTTTCTTCAAAAAGTGGGAGTGCCGATGTTTTAGAGTATTTAGGTGTGGATATACAATCTACCGGGGAAGAAGCAAAAGAAGCGTTAAACAAACGAAATATGAGCTTCTTGTTCGCACCGATCTACCATGCAGCGATGAAGCATGCGGTTACACCAAGACAGGAAATCGGATTTCGAACAATCTTCAATCTGTTAGGACCAATGGCAAACCCCGCAAGATGTAAAAAACAGGTATTGGGTGTCTATTCAATTGATTACGCCGAAAAGATGGCGCAGGCCCTCGGGAAGCTTGGTTCTGAACATGTTTTATTTGTCTCAGGCAGGGACGGACTTGACGAGTGCAGTATAACAACTGAGACAGATATTGTGGAATTAAAAGATGGTGAGATTACAAGATTTGTGCTCTCCCCTGAGGATTTCGATCTTCCACGAGGAAACATGAATGATATCCAAGTTTCTTCTGTGGTTGAAAGTGCAAATCTGTTGCGTGATGTTTTGTATAGTAACGCTAATCAAAGTGCAACGAATATTGTGTTATTAAATGCGGGAGCTGCCATTTATATTTCAGGACGAGTAAACAGCATTCGTGAAGGTGTTGAGCTGGCAAGAGAAGCAATTGTTACTGGAATTGCAAGAAGTCAATTTGAACAACTAAGAAGTTGTGAGGTGGAGTACTTTGCTAAATAAAATACTTGAACAAAAGAAAATAGAAGTGGAAAACATCAGTTATCCGGAAATAGATTGTGAGGTTAAAAGAAAGTCATTATATGACGCTCTGGCTAACCCAAATCGTTCAATTGGCATCATTGCTGAAGTGAAAAAGGCATCACCCTCAAAGGGTGTAATAAGGGAGGATTTTCATCCTGTCTTGATCGCAACTGAGTATGAGGAAGCGGGTGCGGATGCCATATCTGTGTTAACAGATGAACCATTTTTTCAAGGTTCAATAAAATATTTAATGGATATTAAGAAAAAAGTAAACATCCCGGTGTTACGAAAGGATTTTATTGTTGATGCAAAGCAAATAGGGCAAAGTGAAAAAATTGGTGCAGATGCTATTTTGCTTATTGGTGAAGCGTTAGCGCCTAATCAATTACATGAATATTATTGTGAGGCCTACGAAAGAGGCTTAGAGTGTTTAGTTGAAGTTCATTCCCGGGAAACACTGGAACAGGTTTGCACCCGCTTTACCCCAAAAATTCTGGGGGTTAATAATCGAAACTTAAAAATATTTGAAACATCCATTATTCATACAGATGAAATCGCAAAAAATGCTCCTTCGGATAGTCTTGTCGTAAGTGAGAGTGGAATTCACACTCCACAAGATATTAGGGACATCATTCAATATGGTGCAAAGGCAGCATTAATCGGAGAAGCTTTTATGCGTGCGAAATCCCCTGGAATCGGGATTAAGCAAATGTTTGGAGAGGTTCCATATGCCAGAACCACTCATTAAATATTGCGGGAATAAATCTCTTCGGGATGTACAGGTGGTTGCAAAGAGTAAAGCCCACTATATCGGTTTTATCTTTGCAAACAGTAAGCGTAAGGTAAGTCCATCGGATGTAAATAAGTGGCTGAGACAAGTGGATATACGGGATAAAAAAACGGTCGGAATCTTTGTAAATGCAGAACTAAAAGAAATCGAAGAAGTATTAGCAAAAGTGCCTTTATCCGTTATTCAATGCCATGGAACAGAGTCAGTTGATTTTATTAAACAAGTAAAAAACAAAACTAGCTTACACGTATGGAAGGTGATTCATCATAACGAGCAAGGTCTTCAGATGATGAAAGAGTTTGCTGGTGTTGCTGATGGATATGTCGTTGATACCAAGGTTGCGAATATTTGGGGTGGATCTGGTATTTCATTTGATTGGAAGTCCATCCCTCTCTATCAGCATGAAGCAAGAAAACAGCGTGTTCCCTGCTTCATTGCAGGCGGAATCGGTCCTGACAATATCGAAAATCTTCTTCACTATGATATTGATGGATTTGATATTTCTAGTGGAATTGAACTTGATGGTAAAAAAGATCACATCATCATACAAACTATAGAGAAATGGGTGGATACATGTGTTGAACGTACCAAATAAAAATGGCAGATTCGGAGATTTCGGCGGTAAGTTTGTTCCGGAAACCTTAATGATGCCTTTAGAAGAAATCGAAGCGGCGCTAGAAGACGCGTACCATGATGAGGAATTTCACAATGAATATATTCGTATCTTAAAAGAATACTCAGGCAGACCAACAGCACTTACATATGCTGACCATTTAACGAAACAACTAGGTGGAGCAAAAATCTATTTGAAGCGTGAGGACTTAAACCATACAGGAGCCCATAAAATTAACAATGCAATTGGTCAAGCTCTTCTTGCAAAAAGAATGGGAAAGAAAAAGATAATTGCAGAAACGGGAGCGGGTCAGCATGGTGTAGCTGCCGCGACAGTAGCAGCTAAATTTGGATTGGAATGTAAGGTCTTCATGGGTGTAGAGGACATTGAAAGACAAAAGCTTAATGTATTCCGAATGAAACTTTTAGGTGCTGAGGTGATCCCGGCTACTAGTGGTAACCAAACATTGAAGGATGCTACAAATGAAGCAATACGTTACTGGGTGCAGCATTGCGAGGATCATTACTATATGATTGGTTCAGTTGTAGGTCCACATCCATATCCGAAAATGGTGCGTGATTTCCAGCGAATCATTGGTGATGAAGCAAGGGAACAATTCCTAAATCGAGAAAATGAACTGCCAACTGCAGTTGTTGCCTGTGTAGGCGGCGGCAGTAATGCAATGGGCATGTTCTATCCGTTTTTAAATGATGATGTTCGCTTAGTAGGTGCTGAGGCTGCTGGTAAGGGTGTTGATACTTCCCTGCATGCAGCGACAATTACAAAAGGTACAAAAGGTGTTATTCACGGATCGCTCACCTATCTTCTTCAGGATGAGCACGGTCAAATCACTGAGCCATATTCCATATCTGCCGGACTGGATTATCCGGGAGTTGGACCTGAACACGCCTATCTTTCTGATAGTGGACGAGTTAAATATGAAAGTGTAACAGATAAGGAAGCACTTGATGCCTTGCAAATGCTAACTCGTGTGGAAGGAATTATTCCGGCAATTGAATCTGCACATGCGATAGCAAAAGCAATCCAAATGGCAAAAGAAATGTCACCAGAAGAATCGATTCTCGTTTGTTTGTCTGGTCGTGGTGACAAAGATGTCCATTCACTGATGACATACCTAGAAGAAGGAGGGGCTACTAATGAACACAACCTTTACGAACCGATTGCCCAAAGCTGAAAAGCTATTTATTCCATTTATCGTTGCAGGTGATCCACATCCAGATGTGACTATTGAAATTGCACTTTCTTTGCAGGAGGCGGGCGCTTCCATCCTTGAACTAGGGATTCCATATTCAGATCCATTAGCAGATGGACCTGTGATTCAAAGAGCCTCAGCGAGAGCATTAAAAAATGGAGTCACATTGAAAAACTCGATGAATCTTGTATCAAAAATGAGAAAAAAAGGATTGAAAATTCCTGTTATTATCTTTACCTATTTCAATCCTATGCTACAATTAGGAGAAGAAAACTTTTTCGCTTTAGCGCGACAAAATGGTATAGACGGATTACTTGTTCCAGACCTTCCTTTTGAAGAAAGTGAAGACCTTAGAAGAAGATGTGAGAACGAAGGATTGAAATTTATTTCTTTAGTTGCTCCAACTTCTTCGAGTCGAATTGAAAAAATCGCTTCACATGCCCAAGGATTCCTGTATTGCGTGTCGTCCCTTGGTGTTACAGGGGTTCGAAATTCTCTTAATAATGAGGTATACTCATTTTTACAAGAGGTAAAACGCCATAGCGATAATATACCTGTGGCGGTTGGGTTTGGTATCTCTAATTCTTCCCAAGTAGAAGTACTTAAGGACCATTGTGACGGGGTTATCATGGGAAGTGCCCTAATCCAAAAGATTGAAGAACTTCTGCCTGAATTAGAAAACGAAGAAACAAGAACTGCCGCCTTATACCATTTTAAAAATTTTGTAAGTGATGTATTGCTTCCTATAAAACATTAAGAGGTGTAGCTTCAGATGAATGTCAAGGAACAGTTATTGGATTTAAAACCCTATCAACCGGGAAAACCGATTGAAGCAGTGAAAAGGGAATTTGGATTAGAAAAAATTGTGAAATTAGCATCAAATGAAAATCCATATGGATGCTCAGAAAAAGCAAAGGAAGCGGTAAAAAACAGCTTAGATTCATTTGCAATTTACCCAGATGGCTATGCAACCGAGTTAAGAGAAAAGCTTGCACAGCATTTAGGTGTTGATGGTAAACAGCTTCTTTTCGGTAATGGCTCTGATGATGTCATTCACATTATTACAACGGCATTACTTGCCCCCGGGAAAAATACAGTAATGGCGAATCCATCATTTTCTCAGTATAAGCATAATGCGATTATTGAAGGGGCTGAGGTTCGTGAGGTTGAGTTAATTGATGGCCATCACGATCTTGATGGAATGCTTGGGCAAATAGATGGGAATACGGAAATCGTGTGGGTTTGCTCGCCGAATAACCCGACAGGAGTGTATGTGAGTTCAGAAAAACTGCATGCCTTCTTAAAACAGGTTCCAAGCCATGTCCTCATTATTATGGATGAGGCTTATTATGAATTTGCAGCTGGTGAACAGGATTATCCAAATACAGTTGGTCTATTGAATGATTATCCGAATCTACTTATTTTACGAACTTTCTCGAAGGCATACGGACTTGGTGGACTTCGTGTTGGTTATGCCATCGGCAATCATGATTTTATCAATAAAATTGAACCTGTTCGTCAGCCGTTCAATTCCAACCGCGTTGGTCAAATTGCAGCATCTGCAGCATTAGATGATCAAGAGTTCATTGCTGCATATGTTGAAAAAAATAAAAAAGGTCTGCAGCAGTTCTTCACATTCTGTGAGGAAAATCATCTATCTTATTATCCATCATTCGGAAATTTCATTTTGATCAATTTTGAACAGCCAGGTGATGATGTATTTCACTATTTGTTAGAACGAGGTTTCATTGTTCGCTCGGGGAATCCATTAGGCTATCCAACTAGCGTTCGAATTACAGTTGGTACAGAAGAACAGAATAGTGAACTTATAGCGTTACTTACAGAAATGCTAAAAAATCAAAAGAACTAAGACTGTGGGGGTTCATGCGTAACCCCCATTCCGTGTTTTTTATATTCGGTGGTGATGAAATGAAGGCTAACGTGCTAGTGATAGGACTGGGCTTAATTGGCGGTTCAATTGCACTTGCGATAAAGAAAGAACATCCTGAAGCAACCATATATGGTTTTGACAGTAATAAAGAGTCATCACTACTCGCAAAAACATTGAAAGTAATTGATGAGGCCGTATTTGAGCTTAAGGATGTCGTACCTGCATGTGATTATATTTTTATTTCGGTTCCAGTCAAACAAACCATTGACATTATTCATGAGCTGAGCACTTATGAACTCAAAAAAGATGTTGTAGTGACAGATGTTGGAAGTACGAAACAACAAATAGTTCAAATTGCAGATTCGATTTTTGGTAATCTTGGTGTATCCTTTGTTGGCGGTCATCCGATGGCCGGATCGCATAAAAGCGGGGTTGTTGCTGCGAAGGAACATTTATTTGAAAATGCTTTTTATATTTTTACCCCACATAATGAGTCGGTTTCAAGTAAATTGGCTGTTGAACAGTTAAAAGCTTTATTAAATGGAACAAAAGCAAATTTTGTGATCATGACTCCGGAAGAGCATGACCGTGTTGCTGGTGTAATCAGTCATTTTCCACATATTGTTGCAGCTAGTCTTGTTCATCAAGCGCAAAAATATGACCAGGAAAACGAGCTTGTACGTCCATTGGCAGCAGGAGGATTTCGTGATATTACTAGGATTGCCTCTAGCAATCCCTCCATGTGGCGTGATATATTAGTTCAAAATCGGAATGTATTACTGGACCTTTTTGATAAATGGATCGACGAAATGGAGCAAATCCGGAATTTTGTGGCAAGTGGCAACGAGGATCATATTTATGATTATTTTATGGACGCCAAAAATTTTCGTGATGGACTTCCTTCACGTACAAAAGGTGCTATTCCATCCTTTTATGATTTATATGTAGACATTCCGGACTATCCAGGTATTGTTTCAGAAATTACCGGGCTTCTTGCGCAGGAGAGAATTAGTATCACAAATATCAGAATCATTGAGACGAGAGAAGAAATATATGGAGTTCTAAGAATTAGCTTCCAAAGTGACGAGGATCGAATGAGGGCTAGAATTTGCATTGAAAGTAAAACCAACTATGGTACATATAATGGATAAGGATAACTAGTTTGCTAGGAGTGGTATTATGGATACACTGAAGCTTCGTACAAATATTGAAAGCTTAGATGGTTCAATTGATATTCCCGGGGATAAATCGATTTCGCATCGTTCGATTATGCTTGGAGCGATTGCACAAGGAAAAACGATTGTGGATAACTTTTTGCTTGGGGATGATTGTTTAAGTACGATCAGTTGTTTTGAAAAATTAGGTGTAAAAATTACATTGGATAAGGATCATGTTGAGATCGAGGGAGCTGGCTTCGATGGGCTGCGTGAACCTGCTGAGGTATTAGATACCGGCAACTCAGGAACCACCACTAGATTAATGGTGGGTCTTCTTTCCGGTGTGCCGATTCATTCATGCATGATTGGGGATGAATCAATTGCAAAAAGACCGATGAAACGTGTGACTGAGCCACTAAGGCAAATGGGGGCTAAAATCGATGGAAGAGAAGACGGAAATTTTACCCCGTTAGCAATTCGTGGCGGCTCATTAAAAGGAATTGACTATTTGTCTCCAGTAGCAAGTGCACAGGTAAAATCCTCAATCCTTTTAGCTGGTTTACATGCGAACGGCTTAACTTCTGTTACTGAGCCTCATAAATCGAGAGACCATACTGAACGAATGCTGCGTGCCTTTGGATGCGAGGTTGAGGAGGAAGGGCTAACAGTTAGACTAACTGGTGGTCAAAAGCTAACAGGCACAAATATTCAAGTTCCCGGAGATATTTCCTCTGCTGCATTTTTCTTAGTTGCAGGGGCGATTGTGCCAAACAGCCGAATTACGTTAAGAAATGTTGGAATGAACCCAACAAGAACAGGGATCATTGATGTTTTAATTCAGATGGGAGCCCGCCTTGAGATTGAAAATGAACGAATCAAAAATAATGAACCTATTGCTGACTTAACCATTCAGACCTCTGAATTAAAAGGGATTGAAATTGGGGGAGATATCATTCCTCGTTTAATTGACGAAATTCCAGTTATTGCATTACTAGCCAGCCAAGCACAAGGAAAAACGGTTATCAAAGACGCAGCGGAATTAAAAGTGAAGGAAACGAATCGAATTGATACAGTTGTCGGCGAATTGTCTAAACTTGGTGCAGTAATTGAACCGACCGACGACGGGATGATTATTTTTGGTGAAAAGAAACAATTGACGGGTGGAGAAGTACATAGTCATGGGGACCACAGAATCGGTATGATGCTTGCTGTTGCGGCATGTATTGCGAATGGTGAAGTCTCTCTTTCAGATGCTGAATCCATTTCCGTTTCATACCCAAGCTTTTTTGAACATTTACATCAATTGATAGTTTGAAATGAATGGATAAAACCCATGGAAACGAAATTCCATGGGTTTTTAATCGTTTATTGCAGGTAACTATCATACATCCTCCACGTTTCGCATAGCTTGTCTTAAGAAGATTAACTTTATGAAATGAAATGCGAAAGGGGAGGTTTGATGCCATATATATTAGAAAAAGCGAATGTCTTAAAAGATGATAGGGTCGTTACATGCTCGATTCTTATAAAGAACCACCGTGTTGATTATATGAAAGAAAACCTCAAAAGACTTTCTTTCATGAAAACGAACTTATCACAATATTTATTAACACCTGGACATGTCATGATGAACTATAGCTTTACAAAGGAACATTCGTTTCAAAGCTTTAAAAAAGAAATGACTGAAAACTATTTGAAAAAAGGTTGTACAACCTTACTTGTTATGAGTGATGTTAAAAACGAAAATGAAATAGCCAATTCACTCAAGAACACCAGACATTTTTTATTAAATAGTCCTGTTGATTATTATGTAGGGATCCGAATTCCACTGGAAATCTTAACTCCATCTTTTCTCATTGCATGCAGGCGAAAAAAAATCCCAGCTATTATCGTAACAATAAAAAAAGTAGAGGATTTATACAAGGTGCCTTGGGGGTGGATTAGGGAATCCTATCATTCCTATCAAATTCCAATTATTCCAGAGTGGGAGACAAAAGAGAAATCCATGTTTGCTAGCAGTCGAAAGGAAACGATTTGGAGAGAAATCACCGAGGATAATCGAATTCCGACGATTCCTGTCTGCCCGAGTGAGGGTGAGCCTTTGTCCATTGATATGTTAAAAAAGATCGGGATTTACCCTGATAAAGGCGATATACGTGTGGGAGGGGAATTGGATTACAATCTTTATGAACATGATTCAATAAGCTATTCAGTTGATGAAAAGCCAACTCTCGATTATCATAATCTTATACCTACAATCACCATGCACAAGGGGAATTTTACAAAAGTAGATGCCAAGGTATACTTTCGTTCGGGCTTCGGTAATGAATGTAAAGTAAAAAAACCCGGTTTTTTTGTATCTTCCTACGATAAGGACGTATTGGTGAATGAGAGATAGATAAGAGGAGTTAATCATTCATGCATAGATTAGAGGATGCAATCCAGTTAGTTGAAGATGGAAATGTTGAAGAAGGACTCAAAGTTATAAAAAACCTTAGGGAACACTCAAATGATGATGAGAAATACACAATCGCTGAGAACTACTTTAAATGGGGTTTTGTCGAGGATGCAAAAGATATCATTGAAGAATTAATTTCCCGATACCCTGATGAAGGCGAGTTATTTGTTTTTTTAGCAGAAATTCTGATTGACCTAGATCAGGAAGAGGAGGCAATTGATATCCTCGAACAAATTGCCGAAGATGACCCGGTATACTTAGAATCTCTGGTGTTACAAGCTGATTTATTTCAAATGCAGGGTTTATATGAAGTCAGTGAGCAGAAACTCCTGCTGGCAAAGGCAAAATCAGAGGATGAAACAATCATTGATTTTGCATTAGCCGAATTGTATTCAAGCCATGGGGAATACAACAAAAGTATCCCTTATTATGAGAATGTTTTACAGGAAAGTGACGAAATAGCCGGTGTAAATGTCAACGCCCGAATTGCGGAAAGTTATAGTACAACAGGAAAATTCGAAGAAGCTCTTCCATACTATGAAGAATCCATCAAAAAACAAGAAGACAGCAACACCTTGTTTGGATTTGGAGTTACGGCCTATCAAGCGAAATATTATAAAAAAGCAATTGAAATTCTGGAGCGCCTTAAGGAACTTGATCCGGACTATGGAGCTCTTTACTTATATCTTGCAAAGGCATATGAAGAAGAGGCTAGCTTCGAGGAAAGTTTAAAAGTTTTATTAGAAGGACTTGAAGTGGAATCTTTAAATAAAGAACTTACTTTTTACGCTGGCAAAATATCGATGATGCTGGGTGATAAGGAAAATACGGAAAAATATCTGCGGGCAGCTGTGGGAATTGATCCAGGGTATGTGGAAGCAACTTTACAGCTTTCAAAGTTTTTACTGCGCGAAGAAAGATTTGAAGATGTTGTGGAATGTCTTGATTCCGTCATGAGCTATGGCGAGTATGACGAACAATTTGAATGGGATTTGGCCTACTCAAAAAATAAATTAGAACAATATTCGGATGCATTAAACCATTACCGTCGTGCATATACTTCTTTTAAAGAAACTCCAGAGTTTTTAGAAGAGTTTGGATATTTCTTAATGGAGGAAGGTAAACGACTAGAGGCAATTGATGTATTTAAAGAACTCCTAAAGCTTGACCCAATGAAGTACGAAATTGAAGCATTAATTTCAGAACTTGAGTAAGCAAGCTAAAATTTTCAACTTTAGAAGGATATTTTGATTTAAATGTTGAAGTATATCAGTAAAATATTCATTATTACTCAATTCTAGCAGAGGAGGGAAGAAAAAGATGGCCACCCCTGTATCTGTCAACGAGAAAAAAGACTTCATTCGCTGGTTTCTGAATAATTATCAGCTAAAAAGAAGAGAGTGTGTCTGGATTCTAAATTATTTAATGAGCCATGACCAACTCATGAAGAATGTCCATTTTGTTGAGCAAGCCCAATACTGCCCCCGAGGAATTATTATGTCGACGCATTGTGTTGATGATGTGCCATTCCGTTTTTATAAGGAAAATGTCATGACAACTGATGCTGAAAAGTCATTTCATGATATTCGACTAAACAGGGATGAAGAAATTTATATTCAACTTAATTTCAGATCCTCCTTCCATTCTCCGAATTATGTGGCTGTACTTGAAGAGAATCCTTATATGCCGAAACATCTTCAGGTGAACGAACAGGATAAAGAACTTGCGAAAAAGTTTCTTGAAGAATCCATTCATTTGTTTCAAAAGGAACATCTGTTAAAGCGAATTGATGATGCGCTTGACTTGCAGGATGAAACAGAGTTTAAAAGGCTGACTGAACAGCTTAAACAATTATAAATAGGGAGTTTGTTTCAAGGGGCTGACAGCGAGTCAGTCTTTTTTATTTGTCCCAAATATGGTATGGTAGTTTGGAAGTTTAGCTCTAAATACTACATAGAGTATCATTTGATTTTAGTACAGCAAATGGGAAAGGGAGCATACGAAATGAAATGGGTTACAAAGGATATGGATGTATACTTACAAGCAAGGGAATATGTGGATACAGCAGTTATTCCATTGATTCCAGTTTCGCTGGAAGGGGATTTGAAAAGCACAGTATCAATGGGAGAGTTCATAGCAATCCTTTCAAATGAAGTTGAACGGCAATTTAAAGGAAGAATCATATTATTTCCTGCCTTTACCTATTCAAATGGTGAAGGGCTTGAAATGGCATCAGGTCGTTTAAACCAATGGACAAGCGATTTAATTGACGGTGGTATGAAGCAAACGATTTTTATCACGTCTGACAGCAGCTGGAAACAAGTAGAAGCTGACTTGAATGGTTCGCTTATTTGGCTGCCAACCTTACCGCTTGAATATGTCGAAGAAAAATATAAGCAAACGATGCTACAGGATCAAATGAAACAACTTGTTACATTATTTACGAACATCTGGCAAAAATAACATATGAATTATGTAAGAATAATAAATGAGCGTTGTGCAATTTTCTAGTTAAAGATAAAAAAATTCCTTTCTTTTCCTAAGAAAGTCACATAGTTGCCATTGTTTCGGCAAATCCTATTATTGACCTGTACCAAATATTGATATATCATGAGAATGTCCTAGTTTTAAATGTGTACAATTATGTCCGGAGTGGACTTAGCTTAGCATAGAGGGGGGAAAAAAATGAGCGAGAATAAACAACGGGTTTCAAGACGTCAATTTCTAAACTATACCCTAACAGGTGTAGGTGGTTTCATGGCAGCAGGGATGTTAATGCCTATGGTCCGCTTTGCAATTGACCCATTACTTCAGCCTGAGGCTGAACATGACATGGTACAAGTAGTAAGTGTTGATAAGATTACAAAAGATCCACAAAAATTTGATTTTAAAGTAAATCAAGTTGATGCGTGGTACGAATCCGACGTTGCAAATTCAGCATGGGTTTACAAAAATGATAAGGGCGACATCGTTGCGCTATCACCAGTTTGTAAACACCTTGGATGTGCAGTTTCTTGGGCTGAAGATCCAGCTAACCCAGATCGATTCTTCTGTCCTTGTCACTATGGTTTATATGAAAAGGATGGTAAAAACGTTCCAGGTACACCACCGATGGGCCCATTAGATTTATATGACAGTCAAGTGAAAGATGGTTATTTATATTTAGGCAAAACAAAGCCAAATCCTGTAGGAGGAAAGTAATCAATGTTAAATAAGATATTTGATTGGGTTGATGAACGACTTGATATTACTCCTCTATGGGCAGATATTGCAGACCACGAGGTTCCTGAGCACGTAAACCCGGCGCACCACTTTAGCGCATTTGTTTACTGCTTTGGAGGACTAACATTTTTTATCGTCGTCATCCAAGTTCTTTCTGGTATGTTCTTAACAATGTACTATGTACCAGACATCATCAACGCATGGAATTCTGTCTACTATTTACAAAATGAAGTAGCGTTTGGACAAATTGTTCGCGGAATGCATCACTGGGGAGCGAGTCTTGTAATCGTAATGATGTTCTTACATACCCTGCGTGTATTTTTCCAAGGTGCTTATAAAAAACCGCGTGAGCTTAACTGGATTGTTGGAGTATTAATTTTCTTTGTAATGTTAGCTCTAGGTTTAACAGGTTACCTATTACCTTGGGATATGAAAGCGTTATTCGCAACAAAGGTTACAATTCAAATTGTTGAATCCATACCACTAATAGGGCCTTACGCAAAGACTTTAATTGCAGGACATCCTGAAATTATTGGAGCACAAACTTTAACACGTTTCTTTGCAATTCATGTATTCTTCTTACCAGCAGCATTATTTGGTTTACTTGCTGCTCACTTTATCATGATTCGTAAACAAGGTATTTCTGGTCCATTGTAGGATTAGGCTTACACTGATAAAAAATTTGTGAAAAACTCTTTTGAATGAAAATTCTCTAAAAAGGAGGGGACCGATTATGCATCGCGGAAAAGGTATGAAATTTGTTGGGGACTCCCGTATTCCGGTAAGTAATAAAAAGCATATTCCTAAGGATTACTCCGAGTATCCAGGGAAAACAGAAGCGTTCTGGCCAAACTTCCTATTAAAAGAATGGTTAGTTGGTTCTGTTTTCTTAGTTGCTTTTTTATGTTTAACAGCAGCACATCCATCACCATTGGAAAAAATCGCTGACCCGACCGCGTCAGGATATATTCCATTACCAGACTGGTATTTCCTATTCATGTATCAATTGATTAAGTATACGTATGCATCAGGTGACTTTAACATAATTGGTACGCTTGTTATTCCAGGACTTGCATTTGGAGCACTTTTACTTGCCCCATTCTTAGATCGTGGTCCAGAACGCAGACCATCTAAGCGTCCTATCGCAACAGGCATGATGCTTTTGGCATTTGCTGCAGTTGCTTACTTAACATGGGAATCTGCATCCCAAGTTGACTGGGAAGCAAGAGCTGAATCTGCTAAGATCGTAGCAGAAGCAGAAATTGATAAGGAATCTGAAGGATACTTGCTATACCAAGAAAAAGGTTGTATCGGATGTCATGGTGCTGACCTAGAAGGTGGCCCAGCAGGTAAAGCGTTAGTTGATAACGGACTATCACCTGAAGAGATTTCTGACATTGCACACAATGGTCAAGGGGCTATGCCTCCAGGTATGTTCGAAGGAACTGACGAAGAATTGCAGAAGCTTGCTGAATTTATTTCAAGCGTAACTTCCAAATAAATAAACAAAAGCTGACTTACGGGTCAGCTTTTTTCATTCATTTTTTTCTGTATCTTGACAAAGTAACCGCTTTTGGGAGAATCTTGAGTTAAGAAAAAAGGAAAGTTGGTACATAAGATGAAGTGGATTACATATTTAATGGGGCAACGCTGGGTGCTTTGGATTCTTTTACTTATTAATATCCCAGGTACTATTTACGGATATATTTGGTATGATAGCCAACTAAACATCACACCGCCAAAGTTTTTAATTTTTGTTCCAGATAGCCCAACAGCAAGTTTGTTTTTTTGCTTTGTTTTAATCGCGTTTTTGCTGAGGAAGAATTGGCCGCTTATAGAAGCATTGGCTATTGTAACCCTCTTTAAATACGGGATTTGGGCAGTGGTCATGAATATTCTTACCTATTTTGTCGATGGCTTAAACATTTATGGCTATATGCTCATTTTTTCTCACCTTGGCATGGCAATTCAAGGACTATTATATGCTCCATATTATCGCATAAAGCCGATTCATTTAGTGATTGCAGCTGTATGGACCTTACATAATGATGTAATTGATTACGTGTTCTTCATGATGCCAAGGTATAGAGATTTGGATCAATATATTCCGCAGATCGGCTACTTTACATTTTGGTTAAGCATGGTTTCCATCCTTATAACCTATCTGCTCTGTATTAAAAAGGATCGATATGAATTAGATCTTCGTTAAAAAATAGGTCTACTCTTGTCCACTCTATCATACATTTTAATAGATGTTTGAGGAGGGACAAGTATGAAAATTTCCAGAATAATATGCATTATTTGTTTTATAGTTATGATTTATCCTATATCCATAAACGCTACCTCCAACGAAGATAACTGGGAAAAACTAGATCAAATCTCTGATCAGGCCCTGCAAATGGTGAAGCAAGAAAGATACAAGGATGCAAAACAATTATTAACACATTTTTCAAATGAATTCCTAAGAATGAATCAGCGTGAACAAGCTTTTTCAATGGAAGAGCTTCGGATTATTTCGCTCACCCATGAGTCAGCCTTTGAAGCAGTTACGTCAACTTCACTCAGCTTTGAAGAGCGAATCAATCTCGTTACCCAATTTCGTTTGGTAGTGGATGCAATGAGGTCAGAGCATCAGCCGATGTGGACGCAGATGGAAGGTTCAATTATGACGACATTTGGGCAAATGAAGGAAACTGCCCAAAAAGAGAATCTTGAAACATTTAATCAGTTACTAACTATCTTTCTATCAAAATATAATATGATTCATCCGAGTATTACAGTAGATATCACACCCCAGGATGTTCAAAAAATAGACTCACATATTGCGTTTTTAGATACGTACCGTAATGAGGATTTAAAGGCAGCTACTAGATTACAGCAGCTTGAGCAAATGGAGTTGGATTTAAAAAACATATTTGAGCGAATGTCAGAGGATGACGCAGATCCTTCATTGATTTGGGTGATGATTTCAACAGGGGGAGCCATTATTCTTACATTAATCTATGTCGGTTGGAGAAAGTATAAAGGTGACAAGCAAAAACGCCAGAAACAAAGGGATTACGAAGATCGCTAACAGTGGGCAAAGCCCACTGTTTGTTTTTTAACGATTAAAAAGATAAGTATTTTGTAAGCAAGTCAATTGACATTGGAGGGTTCTCTAACTAAAATTATAAATATATTATAGTTTGGAGGAAATTAAATGATTCTAGTTTACTTTGCTTTGATCATTCTCATTCCAATATATGCGCAAATTAAAGTTAAGAGCGCATATAAGAAGTATTCACAGATTCCTTCCTCATCAGGCATGACAGGTGCAGAAGTAGCGAGAAGAATACTTGATCAAAATGGATTATATGATGTAAGAATCGAAGAAACACCTGGTGTACTATCAGACCATTATGACCCGAGATCAAAAGTTGTTCGACTCTCAACAAACAATTACTATGGTAATTCAGTTGCAGGTGCAGCTGTCGCAGCCCATGAAGTCGGACACGCAATTCAAGACCAACAAAATTATGCATTCCTTCGTTTCCGTCATGCTCTTGTACCGGTAGCGAACATTGGTTCAAACTTTTCATGGATTTTAATCATTGCAGGTATGATTTTCACTATGTCGAACTTAGTTTTATTTGGAATTATCTTTATGGCAGCAGCCGTACTATTCCAACTAGTTACACTGCCAGTTGAATTCAATGCTTCTTCAAGAGCAATGCACGAAATCGTATCAGCAGGCGTTATTAGAAACGACGAAGAACGTGAAACAAAGAAAGTACTAAACGCAGCTGCACTAACTTATGTAGCAGCAGCTGCAGTAGCGGTGCTAGAGCTATTGAGATTGATCCTCATATACACAGGAATGACTCGTTCAGAAGAATAAACAACGAAAGCCGGTTATCTAAAATGATAACTGGCTTTTTTAATAAGATAAGAGAGTATATAAATTCACGTAGTTTTCGTTGTCTAGCTCCAGGCGCCATCGGCTCGAGGTCACAAGCCAATCGCTTCTGAAAGGCAAAGAGCGCCTTCTGTCAGCGCTCGTCTTGTGCTTGTCGCCGATAGGCAGGCGCCTTGTGCTTTTCTTATAAATCACCGTTCAATCGGTTTTTTATTCTCATCCAAGGTAAACCCTTCTCCAAGCACATCGTGGACATCACTTACGGAAACAAAAGCATGTGGATCAACAGAGATAATCACCTGTTTTAAGCGGCCGACCTCACTTCTTCCCACAACACAATACAAAATATGCTTCTCCTGCTTTGTATATGAACCCATTCCCTTCAGGATCGTAACGCCGCGTTCCATTTCATGTAAAATTTTTTCGGCAATCTCACTATTCTTTTCCGAGATAATCATCGCGCCTCTAGCAGCATATGCGCCTTCTTGCATAAAATCAATTACTCTTGCTCCAATAAATACAGCGAGTAATGTGTACATTGCCTCCCGGTAAGATAGATAGAAAATGAGGGACACTGTAATCACAACGGCATCAAATAAAAACATCGTCCTTCCCATTGGCCAGCCCACATATTTTCGGACTAGCCTTGCGATAATATCAACCCCGCCTGTTGTACCGCCATATCGAAAAATAATCCCTAGACCAACTCCGATAAACACACCGGCAAATAAGGCAGCCAGCATTAAGTCTCCGTCAAGTGGGATATTGAATTGATATCGTTGAAAGAACCATAAAAAAATTGAAACACTTACAGTACCGATAAGTGTATAATAAAATGCTATACGACCAAGTAATTTCCAGCCAAGAAAAAACAGTGGAACATTTAAAATTAAGTTCGTATAGGACGGATCGAATTTAAAAAGAAAATAGAGTAAAAGCGTAATCCCTGTAAATCCACCTTCTGCTAGATTATTTTGCATATTAAAATGCACGATCCCGAACGAGAAGATGGCTGAACCAAACAAAATGAAAATAATATTTTTTATCGAAAACTTCAAAGTAATATACCCCCGAATAGAAATCATTGCCACTTCATTATAAAGTATGGGTGAAAAACAAACAAATCATGTCGTATAAAAGAATTATTTGTCAAAAACCTGTATTTTAAGCTAACATAGGAGTAGAAACGATAGAGGTGATCATGATGGCAGATAAAACGATGAAACAGCTTCAAGAGGAAGTAGATGCATACATAGGCCAGTTTAAAGAAGGCTATTTTAGTCCGCTTGCATTACTTGCAAGGTTGACAGAGGAATTAGGGGAACTTGCGAGAGAAGTCAATCACTACTATGGAGAAAAGCCTAAAAAGGATACCGAAACCGAAAAAAGCATGGCTGAGGAAACAGGTGACCTGTTATTTGTTCTGATTTGTCTTGCAAATTCCTTGAACATTGACCTCGAAGACGCACATAATACAGTTATGTACAAATTTAATACAAGAGATAAAGATAGATGGACACATATTGACACTAATAAATGAGGGGGAAACAACATGGATACAATTAAAATCGTAATTGCTGGCCCAAGGGGCAGAATGGGTAAAGAAGCAGTTGCCCTTGTTCAGGAAACAGCAAATTATTCACTTGTGGGAGTTATTGATCATAAAAATAATGGTCAGTCATTAAGTGATATTGAAGGTTTTTCAAATGTGGATGTTCCTATTTTTACTGATATTTTAGAATGCTTCTCAGAAACAACACCCGACGTGTTGATTGATTTAACTACACCTGAAACGGGAAAATATCACACAGAAGTAGCAATTGAACATGGGGTTCGCCCTGTAGTAGGAACGACTGGTTTCACCAAAGAAGAATTAGATAGACTATCAACAATGGCGGAGGAACGTAAGCTTGGTGCAATTATCGCTCCAAATTTCGCAGTTGGTGCCGTGCTTATGATGAAATTCTCTCAAATGGCTGCTAAATATTTTCAAGACGTAGAAATTATTGAGCTTCACCATGACCAAAAACTTGATGCTCCATCTGGAACAGCGGTGAAAACAGCAGAACTGCTTACAACAGTTAGAGAATCAAAGCAACAAGGACATCCTAATGAAAAAGAAACCATTCAAGGTGCCCGAGGAGCTGAGTACGATGGAATTCGCATACATAGTGTACGTTTGCCAGGACTTGTTGCCCATCAAGAAGTAATGTTTGGCGGTAATGGACAAATGCTTTCCATACGGCATGATTCCTTCAACCGTGCCTCTTTCATGTCAGGTGTTAAATTATCTGTTGACACCGTAATGAATCTAGATGTTTTAGTATATGGATTAGAAAATATCATCGAATAAGGGGATACTAAACAATGAAAATAGCTTTAATTGCCCACGATAACAAGAAAACAGACCTAGTACAATTTTCAACTGCATATACATCGATTTTGGAACAGCATGAATTATTCGCGACTGGAACAACAGGACTGCGAATTGCAGAAGCTACGGGTCTTCAAATCCACCGTTTCCAATCTGGGCCACTAGGGGGCGATCAAGAAATTGGTGCGATGATTGCAAAGAACCAAATGGACATGGTGATCTTTTTTAGAGATCCCTTAACTGCTCAGCCGCATGAACCAGATGTTTCTGCTTTGATTAGACTTTGTGATGTGTATTCTGTTCCATTAGCGACAAATATGGGAACGGCAGAGGTACTTATTCACGGACTTGAACAAGGATTTTTTTCATGGCGTGAAATAATCCGTGATCGACAAGAAGGCACCAATCTATAAGCCTTTGATTTTAAAATGTATACATATACGTATTTATTGTAAAAGTGGGAGAATTTTCAATGAAACTTAAAATCGGGATCACCTGTTACCCATCAGTTGGCGGGTCGGGTATCGTAGCAACAGAATTAGGGAAGCTACTTGCAGAAAAAGGACATGAAATTCATTTTATTACTTCAAGTCTTCCATTTCGTCTGAACAAAATATATACAAATATTTATTTTCATGAGGTGGAAGTGAACCAATACTCCGTTTTTAAATACCCGCCCTATGATCTTGCATTAGCAAGTAAAATGGCGGAGGTTACAAAAAGAGAGAAGCTCGATCTTTTGCATGTCCACTACGCGATCCCGCATGCAGCATGTGCATATTTAGCTAAGCAAATGGTTGGTGGGGATGTGAAGATCGTAACCACCCTCCACGGAACTGATATAACCGTTCTCGGGTATGATCCATCCTTAACCGAACTCATTCGGTTTGGGATCGAACAATCCGATGCAGTGACCGCTGTCTCAAAGTCACTTGTCGAGCAAACCTATGAATTAATTGAGCCGAAAAAAGAAATTAAAACGATTTATAATTTTGTCGATGAGAAAATTTACTACAAACGAGATGAAGCCAACCTTCGAAAACGATATGGGATTGGAGAGGATGAAAAAGTCATCATCCACGTTTCCAATTTCCGAAAGGTTAAACGCGTTCCAGACGTCGTTTATGCATTTAACTTAATTCAAAAAGAAGTAAAATCTAAGCTATTACTTGTTGGGGATGGGCCGGAATTAACCACTGCCCGCAAACTAATTAACAAATTCGGACTCACTGATAAAGTTCTTCTTTTAGGAAAACAAGAAAACCTTTCAGAACTTTATTCAATTAGTGACTTAAAGCTTTTATTATCTGAAAAAGAAAGCTTTGGACTTGTATTAATTGAAGCAATGGCCTGCGGGGTTCCAACGATTGGAACCAATGCAGGCGGCATTCCAGAGGTTATTGAGGAAGGCGTAGACGGTTATATTTGTGAGCTTGGTGATATTGAAGACATAGCAAACAAATCAATTGCACTATTAAAGGATTTTAACTTACATAAAAAAATGTCTGATCAGGCAATTCGCTCCGTCCAACAAAAGTTTAATTCTGAGCGAATTGTCAATGAGTATGAGGATTTGTATTATTCTATCCTTACGAATAAACGTTGATAGGGGATCTTGATGATGGATGGACCTTTTGTAAAAGCAAAAGCAATTCTTACAACTTTACATAACAACGGCTATCAGGCTTATTTTGTTGGCGGTTCAGTCCGTGATTATCTTTTACAACGACCGATTGGTGATATCGATATTGCAACCTCTGCACGGCCAGAACAAATTATCGGCTTATTTCCAAAAACCATTGATGTCGGGGCAGTTCATGGTACGGTGATTGTTTTATATAAAGATGAACATTATGAGGTGACTACTTTTCGAACCGAGGAAGGGTACGATGACTATCGAAGACCTTCGTATGTTGAATTTGTCACTTCCCTTCACGAAGATTTAAGAAGAAGAGACTTTACGATGAACGCGATTGCGATGACGATAAATGGAGACATTATTGATCCTTTTGCTGGAAAAAAAGCAATTGAGGAGAAACAAATTCGAACCGTTGGTGACCCAAACGAACGTTTTTTTGAAGATGCACTTAGGATGATGAGGGCTGTTCGATTTGTAAGCCAATTGTCCTTTTCATTATGTAAGGATACTGAATTAGCAATAAAGGAAAACGCGTCATTATTAAAAAAGATTTCCGTAGAGCGGATTACGATAGAATTTGAAAAATTACTTAATGGTCCAAGCTGTCAAGATGCAATTCCAATTTTAATAACCACGGATTTGTTTAAATACCTTCCTGGTTTAGCTGACGACACTCAGCATTTAAAAGAACTTTCATTATATAAATGGGATCAATTTCAAAAAAGAGCGGAAATATGGACGCTTGTTTGTTATTTGTTGAATAAAGACGATATTAACGCTTTTTTACGAAATTGGAAGCTTCCAAATAAAATAATCGACCAGGTAATAAAAAATGTGGCTTTTCTTCGTAAAGTTATTCAACATGGCTGGAACAAACGTCTCTTATATGATTGTGGTGAAGAAAGTATCCAACAGATCGAACGAATTCTAGGAGTTTTAGGGGTTCATCAAGATGTATCAGCCTCTCATGAATTTAGTAAATTGATCATCAAACAGCGCTCTGATTTAAAGATTACTGGTGAGGATTTTCTACGCTGGTACAATCAAAAACCAGGCAAATGGGTGGCTGAACTTTACGAAACAGTTGAAAATGGTATTCTAGAAAACAAAGTGGAAAACAACAAGGAAAAAATAAAGGAGTGGCTTCTATCGTGCAATCAGAAATAAGAAAAAATTTGCTAGAGGTCTTCTCTAATGCCAACGGAGAATTTATTTCTGGTCAAAAGCTAAGTGAGCAGTTAGGGTGCTCACGTACAGCCGTATGGAAGCATATAGAAGATTTGCGAAATGAAGGATATGAATTAGAGGCTGTTCGGAAACTGGGATATCGAATTCTAACAAAGCCAGATAAAATTAGCGGCAATGAAATCCAGTTAGGTCTTGAAACAAAAAGTTTAGGGAGAAATATTCATTTTGAGGAATCCGTAACCTCTACACAAGCAATTGCACACAAACTGGCATATGAAGGTGCTGTCGAAGGTACGCTTGTTGTTGCAGAAGAACAGACAACTGGCCGCGGAAGATTGGACCGGGCATGGTATTCCCCAAAACATACAGGAGTCTGGATGAGTTTGATTTTAAGACCGCAGATTCCGCCCTCACAGGCACCACAATTAACACTGCTAGCTGCGGTAGGCGTTGTTCAGGCGATTCAAGAGGTAACAGGATTAGAGCCAGATATTAAATGGCCAAATGATATTTTAATTCATCAAAAAAAATTAGTTGGCATTTTAACAGAGCTTCAAGCTGAAACAGATCGAATTAATTCCGTGATTATCGGAATCGGTATAAATGTGAATCAGGAATTAAATCATTTTCCTGAAAGTCTCCATTCCATTGCGAGCTCACTTTCGATTGAAAAGGGCAAAAAAATTGACCGTGCCAAATTAATTCAAGTGATATTATTAAAAATCGAAAAGCTGTATAAGGAATATTTACAGCATGGCTTTAAGGTAGTGAAGCTTTTATGGGAAAGCTATGCTACAAGCATAGGAAAGCAAATCATTGCAAGAACACTTAATGGTTCAATTGAAGGAAAAGCAATTGGCATCAATGAGGAGGGTGTATTGCTTCTAGAAGATGAAGCTGGAGTTGTACACCATATCTATTCGGCAGATATCGATCTTTCAAAAAAATAAAAGTATAGAAATGATTGCGGATATTCTATATAATTCAATGTAATGGGTGGTATCCTTCGTGGAACTGCACCAAATGCATTATGTTTTATCAATGTAATTCACAATTGTATTCTGCCTTGATCCATTGGACTGGGACAGAGGGATGAAATTTACCGAACTTACTCATGTTTAATCCTTCTTTCTCTTTTTGAAAGAAGGATTTTTTACTTAATTCGAAAAAACATCACGAATCGGTCTTTTCATCTCCTCTTTTTAGGAAACTCAGAGTGTGAGCTTTGAGCAAGGCGACTTTAATGAAGGTTTGATTACTTTCTAAAAGCCAAAAGGAGGAAGAATGATGAAGAAAACAACGGATTTTTTGAAAATGAAACAAAGGAAAGAGCCAATCGTCATGTTGACAGCCTATGATTATCCATCTGCTAAGCTTTCTGAAGAAGCAGGGGTTGATATGATCCTTGTCGGTGATTCATTAGGCATGGTTGTATTAGGCTATGATTCTACTATTCCTGTAACAGTAGATGATATGATTCATCATACGAAGGCCGTAAAACGTGGTGCAAAAGATACATTTATTGTAACAGATATGCCATTTATGTCTTATCATGTTTCACGTTCCGAAGCCTTGAAAAATGCAGCGCGCATTATTCAAGAATCTGGAGCCCATGCTGTTAAAGTAGAAGGGGCGAAGGACGTCATCTATACAATTTCGTCTTTAACCCAAAGCGGAATTCCTGTCGTTGCTCATCTGGGGCTAACACCACAGACAGTAGGTGTTTTAGGTGGGTATAAGGTACAAGGTAAAGATGCAGAGAGTGCAAGACAGCTTATTGAGGATGCAAAAAAGGTGGAAGAAGCGGGTGCAATTGCTTTAGTGCTGGAATGCGTGCCGAGACAATTAGGGGAAGAAGTGACAAACAGTATTTCGATCCCTACAATTGGAATTGGTGCTGGAAACCGTACTGATGGTCAGGTTCTCGTATTTCATGATGTGATTTCTTATGGAGTTGACCGAGTTCCGAAGTTTGTAAAACAATATACATCAATAAATGAACCCATTTTACAAGGGCTCTCAAGTTATGTGGCAGAGGTAAAAGCACATTTATTCCCAGAAGAAAAACATACGTACACTATGAAAGAAGAAGAGCTTGCAAGCCTATACGGGGGAAAATAATCATGAAAGTCATATCAACAATTAAGGAAATGCAGCAATATATCAAAACATTGAAGCAACAAGGTAAGACAGTCGGATTTGTACCAACAATGGGATTTCTTCATGAAGGGCATTTAACCTTAATGAATAAGGCAAGAAGCGAAAATGATGTGTTAGTTGTCAGTATTTTTGTGAATCCTCTTCAATTTGGTCCTAATGAGGATTTTGAGTCCTATCCACGTGATTTTGACAGGGATCGTCGACTCGCGGAAAACAATGGTGTGGATATTCTGTTTCTTCCCAGTACTGAAGAAATGTATCCGACAAAAATGTCTCTTACCGCAGTCGTCCATTCTAGAATCAATGTATTATGCGGCAGGCAGCGTAATGGCCATTTTGACGGGGTTGCCACGGTTCTTGTGAAATTATTTAATATCGTACAGCCAGACCGCGCTTATTTTGGGCTTAAGGACGCTCAGCAGGTAGCAGTTGTAGATGGTTTAATCACGGATTTTAATTTTCCAATCACACTTGTGCCGGTGGAGATTGTTCGGGAAGAGGATGGTCTTGCAAAAAGTTCTCGTAATGTTAATTTAACACCGCATGAGAGGGTTGAAGCATCAAGACTGTATGAGAGTCTCCAAATGGCAAAACAAGAAATAGACAACGGACAACGTAATCCGAAAGTGATTGAGGAATTAATTAAAAAACATATCACAGCATATACGTCGGGTGTTATTGATTATGTTGAAATATACAGTTATCCTGAGCTTAACGAGGTTCCTGTGCTGCATGGAAAAATTATTATAGCAACAGCTGTGAAGTTTACAAAAGCAAGACTTATTGATAATATTACTTTTGATGTGACAGAAAAATAACATTATTCTGTAGAATAAAGTTAAAGCCTCCGGCAGATGCCATGATTTTTTAAAGGAAATTTTTCGAGCTTACTCGAAAAAAATCAGGCGCAAATACGCCGAGGCGCATTTGATATTCAAGGGGGACCATCATGTTTCGTACAATGATGAACGCAAAAATTCACAGAGCACAAGTTACAGAAGCAAATTTAAATTATGTGGGCAGTATTACTATTGATGAAGATATATTAGATGCAGTCGGAATGGTTGCTAATGAAAAAGTTCAAATTGTAAATAATAATAATGGGGCTCGTCTTGAAACATATATAATTCCTGGTGAACGAGGAAGCGGTGTTTTTTGTTTAAATGGTGCTGCTGCTCGTCTTGTACAGGAAGGAGATGTCATCATTGTCATCTCATATGCAATTGTACCTGAGGAAAAATTGGCAAATCACAAGCCAAGAGTAGCGATTATGAACGAAAACAATCAAATTAAAGAATTAATTTTTGAAGAACCAGCTGCAACTGTTTTATAAATGTAATAGCGCGCCCCCAATATGGGGGCGTTTGTGTTAGGAGGTGGCATCAAATGAAGAAACGCTTTGTCGTTGTAGACTTAGAAACTACCGGGAACTCTCCAAAAAAGGGCGATAAAATTATACAGTTTGCAGCAGTTGTGATTGAAGATGGGGAAATCATAGAAAGATTTGCAACCTTTGTTAACCCAAAACAAGACATTCCTGTGTTTATCGAGCAATTTACTGGAATTTCAAATGAGGTTGTCGCAAATGCACCTGATTTTTCAATCGTTGCACCTGAAATTATTTCAAGTTTTAAGGATTCTTATTTTGTAGCACATAATGTACCCTTTGATTATTCGTTTTTACAGGAAGAATTAGCACAATGTGGATTTGAAAATTTTCATTGTCCGACTATTGATACTGTTGAATTATCAAGAGTTATGCTTCCTTTAGCAGATAGCTATAAGCTTGGACAGCTTGCTGAAACTCTTTCATTAACCCATGAAAATCCACATCAAGCCGATAGTGATGCTGAAGTAACAGCTGAGATTCTTTTGAAAATTTTACTTAAAATCGAACAATTGCCACTTGTAACGGTTCAAAAGCTATATTCCCTGTCCACCTCTTTCAAAAGTGATATTCGTGAAATTTTAAGTGAGTTTCTTGATGAGAAATCAACTCATGTGGATAAAGAAACAAGATTTGATATATATCGTGGACTTGCACTTCACAAAAAAACCAAGAAAAAAGAGAAACGTAAACAAAAAAGTAATACATATACAGAAACTTTCCACTCAGTGTTACACGATTTTTCATTTCGGCAAGGCCAGCGCGAAATGGTACAGACAATACACCATGCAATGGAAACAAACCAACATGCAATGATTGAAGCGGGTACGGGAATAGGAAAATCAATCGCCTATTTGCTGCCTGCGATTTATATCTCCAAAATGAGGGGAAGGTGCATGATTAGTACCAATACTTTGCAGCTTCAACATCAGCTATTAGAAAAAGATATAGCAAAAATACGAGAGATTCTTTCATTTGATTTTGAAGTTGCACTTTTAAAAGGAAGAGGGAATTATCTCTCTCTAAGGAAGTTTGAACAAATTCTTTACGAGAACACAGATAATTACGATGAAATTTTAACTAAGGCCCAAATCTTAGTTTGGTTAACAGAAACAGCAACCGGTGATATTGACGAAATAAATTTACCATCGGGTGGCAAGCTTTTATGGGAGCGAGTGAAAAGTACAATTGAAAATCCCGGATTTGAAGACTCAATCTGGGCATCAAGAAGTTTTTATCAAAAAGCACGGAAAGCGGCCGAAAAAGCAGATATCGTGATTACAAATCATGCTTTACTTTTACAGGATATAGAGAATCACTTTGAAATACTTCCATCGTACGATTTCTTAATCCTGGATGAGGCTCATCGTTTTGAGGCTTTAGCTAAGCGACAAATTGGCTTCCATATTCATTATTTATCGATTCATTCAGTACTTATGAGAATTGGGCTCCTTGACACAAATGACTTGCTTGCGAAATCATCAAAACTAATGGAACGGAATGGCTTTGAAACCGATTCTTTTATGCATGTAAATCAAATCATAAAAGAAATTAGAGCATCAGTTAACGATTTCTTTCGGATGATAAGAAGTCATGTGTTAATGAAACAGCGGGAAGAAAACGAAAAAAATCGGATTCAATATATTCTCGATTCCGTTCATGAATCGGGAGCACAATGGCAGGAAGCGAATGAACAACTCACAAAGCTAAGTATTTATAAAAAGGAGCTTATCAATCAGGTTCAATATCAGAGACAGCTTGTGATTCAAAATAAGAACTTGTTAACCCAATTACAGCTCGGTTTATTTAATGATTATATATTGAGTATCGAATTATTAGTTGAAAAGTGTTCAATTATTGAAAGTATTGTTGCAGCAAATGAGAACCAAATGACTTGGATTGAAATCGACCCAAGAGGACCTGTCAACTCAGCAACACTCCATGCAGAGCCTACAGAAGTTTCAGCCTTTTTAGCCGATCAATTTTTTACTTTTAAGAAAAGTGTAATTATGACTTCCGCAACATTAACGGTTGATGGTTCGTTTTCATATATGATTGAGAAACTTGGTTTGGATGATTTCCAGCCAATCACATTATCGATTCCATCCCCTTTTGATTTTGAGCGTCAGGCGGCCTTGATGGTACCAACCGATTTACCGCTTGTAAATTCCGTTTCACAGGATGAATTTGTGGATTCAATCTCTAATCATATTGTTGAAATAGCTAATAAAACAAATGGACGCATGCTAATTTTATTTACGTCATACGAAATGCTGCAAAAAACCTATATGAATTTAAAAAATCGCTTGCAACTCGAACAATTTGTGTTAATTGCGCAGAGTATAACGGGTGGCAGTCGCGCAAAATTAACGAAAAATTTTCAGGCATTTGATAAGGCAATTCTGCTTGGAACGAGCAGTTTTTGGGAAGGTGTAGATATTCCAGGTGAGGATTTAACTGCACTTATAATCGTTAGACTTCCCTTCGCTCCACCAAATGACCCTATTTTCACTGTCAGGGCTAAGGAGATAGAAGGAAAGGGAGGAGACGCTTTTAAAGATCTCTCATTACCGGAAGCAATCATTCGTTTTAAACAAGGGATTGGAAGGCTGATTCGTTCCGAACAAGATAAAGGAGTTATCTTTGTATTTGATCGGAGAATTATAACAACAAGGTATGGGAAACAATTTTTAACCTCTGTTCCGAAGATGCAATTTTTTCACAAACCACTTGCTGAGTTATTAGGTCATGTTGAGGATTGGCTATAATATTTTAAAATAAATAAAGTAAAAAAAGACCTGTCAAATGACAGGTTAAGGCGTGGGATTAGGAGTTAATTTTTTAAAATTAATTACACTGAAAAAACTGTATTGTGAATGGTAATACACCTGTTATAATGATGTAAGGCAATAAAGTAAAAGACAACTTCAACTGTATGTTGTAGTACTATTATTGTTGCCGTATGCGAGAAATCGTATGAATAGTAAAATTTGTGATGAATTGAAGGGAGAGCTATCGCTTGGAAAGTAAGATAGAAGTTCTATCGACTGTTAAAATTCAAAATACTCCTGATTTATATAAAATTGTTGATTTATTAAATCGTACATTAAAGCATGAAGACCTCATGTTTGGTCTTGCACTTGATCGGGATGATCAAAAAAAGTGCGTTTTTACAATATATCGTACGTAAAGTAGTGAATAATAGATGAAAAAATGGATAATTGGGATACTCGCACTCCTCCTCATTTTTATTATTTGGAGAGGAATTAATATTTATCAATCAGCTTTAGAACCACTGAACAATGCTGAAGCAAAAGGAAACAAAATTGCACTTGAAAAGACACCGATTGAAACAATTGAAGATAGTTATACATATTTTGGAACAAAAGCATATCAAGTTGTCATCGGTAAAAATAATGAAGATGAAAAATTGATTGCTTGGATTCCCCAAAAAAAAGGGGAAATAGTGACACGCTTTGAAAGCGATGGAATTACAGAAAAAGAAGCGGTTGCTATTATAAAAAGGGAGCGGGATCCACAAGAAATACGTTCCGTGAAACTAGGGGTCGAAGATAATATCCCAATATGGGAAATTATTTATATTGGTAGTGATAATCGATTGACCTACCACAAATTGTATTTTGAAACCGGAAAATATCGAAATTCAATCAAACCATAATACGTGGAGGGAATACCATGAAATTAGCCAACAGAGTAGCAGCATTAACACCTTCATCAACACTAGCAATTACTGCTAAAGCAAAAGAATTAAAAGCGGCAGGTCATGATGTAATTGGACTTGGTGCAGGTGAACCTGATTTTAATACACCAGATTATATAATTGAGGCAGCCGTAAAAGCAATGAGGGAAGGACATACTAAATATACACCTTCAGCTGGATTACCTGCGTTAAAACAAGCGATTTGTAAAAAGCTATTAGATGATCAACAATTAGAGTATAAACCAAATGAAGTTATTGTTGGTTCTGGTGCAAAGTTTGTCTTATATGCCTTATTCCAAGTTCTTCTAAATAAAGATGATGAAGTTATTATTCCAACACCTTATTGGGTGAGCTATCCGGAACAAGTGAAGCTTGCGGAAGGTGTACCAGTGTACGTGGAAGGTAAAGAAGAGAATAATTTTAAAATAACTGTTGACCAGCTTGAAGCGGCAATCACAGATAAAACGGTTGCTCTAATCTTAAATTCTCCAAGTAATCCAACTGGTATGCTATATTCAAAAGAAGAACTCCAAGCAATTGGAGAGCTATGTGTGAAGCACAATATCTGGATCGTTTCGGATGAAATTTATGAAAAGCTCGTGTATTTTGGAGCAACACATACATCAATAGCACAGGTAGGTGAAGAAGTAAAAGCTCGAACAATCATCATTAACGGCCATTCAAAATCCCATTCTATGACAGGTTGGAGAATCGGTTATGCTGCTGGTTCACAAGAAATTATCAAAAGCATGACAGATCTTTCTAGTCATAGTATTTCAAATCCTACCTCCGTTGCACAGTATGCAGCCTTAGCTGCTTATGAAGGAGATCAAGGGCCTGTTGAGACGATGAGACAGGCATTTGAACAGCGCTTAGAAGTGATTTATGATAAATTGATTGCAATTCCTGGTATGTCTTGTATTAAGCCGCAGGGTGCATTCTATCTTTTCCCGAACGCTAAAAAGAGTGCGGAACTGTCAGGATATAATAATGTCGATGATTTTGCAAAAGCATTATTAGAGGAAGCACTTGTTGCAGTCGTTCCAGGCTCAGGCTTTGGCGCACCGGAAAATTTGCGCTTATCGTATGCAACATCATTAGATCTATTAGAAGAAGCGATCACAAGAATTCGTAAATTTGTAGAAGAAAAAATGTAATAATCATGATTATGGGGACGATTCGTTTTGGTCAAAAAGCAAAATGAGCCGTCCCCGTGGTATGTCTTGCTTCAATATAACAAGAAATGTATAATGAAGTAGGATTTAATACATAAAGTAAAAGCCTCCGGCGGATGCCACGATTTTTTAATGGAAATTTTTCGAGACAGGCTCGAATAAAATCGGGCGCAAATACGTCAAGGCGCATTTGATTGATTTTTGGAGGGACAATTGTGAAAACAACTATTGCAGAGGTAAATAAATTTGTCGGTGAAGAGGTGACAATCGGTGCTTGGCTAGCAAATAAACGCTCAAGCGGAAAGATTGCCTTTTTACAGCTTCGTGATGGGACAGGTTTTATCCAGGGTGTCGTTGTAAAAGCTGAGGTGGATGAAGATGTTTTCAAGCAAGCAAAATCAATTACACAAGAAACATCTCTATATGTTACTGGTGTTGTAAGAGAAGATGAAAGATCTCCGTTTGGTTATGAACTTACGGTCACAAATATAGAAGTAATTCACGAGTCTGTGGATTATCCGATAACACCAAAAGAACATGGTACAGAGTTCTTAATGGACCATCGCCATTTATGGCTGCGCTCAAAGAGACAACATGCTGTCATGAAGATCCGAAACGAAATCATTCGTGCAACCTACGAATTTTTCAATGACCATGGCTTTGTAAAGGTTGATCCACCAATCTTAACAGGAAGTGCGCCTGAAGGTACAACTGAGCTTTTTGCTACAAAATATTTTGATGAAGATGCATACCTGTCCCAAAGTGGCCAGTTATACATGGAAGCTGCAGCTATGGCTTTAGGAAAAGTGTTTTCCTTTGGTCCAACTTTCCGTGCAGAAAAATCGAAAACTAGACGTCATTTAATTGAATTCTGGATGATTGAGCCGGAGATGGCTTTTACTGAGCATGAAGAAAGTCTTAAAGTACAAGAGGAATATGTTTCCCATATTGTACAATCTGTTTTGAAAAATTGCCAACTTGAATTAAATACCTTAGGACGAGATGTATCTAAGCTTGAAACTATTAAAGCACCATTCCCACGCATTTCTTATGATGATGCTATTACATTTTTACATGAAAAAGGCTTTGATGATATTCAGTGGGGCGATGATTTTGGTGCACCACATGAAACTGCCATTGCTGAAAGCTATGATAAACCAGTATTCATTACAAATTATCCGAAAGATATCAAGCCGTTCTACATGCAGCCGGCGCCAGATCGTGATGATGTGGTTCTCTGTGCGGATCTAATTGCTCCGGAAGGCTATGGTGAGATCATTGGCGGTTCTGAAAGAATTCATGATTATGAGCTTTTAAAACAACAGCTTGAAAAACATGGTTTAACAAGCGATGCTTATCAATGGTATTTGGAACTGCGTCAATACGGTTCTGTTCCACATTCGGGCTTCGGATTAGGGCTGGAAAGAACAGTAGCATGGATTAGTGGGGTTGAACACGTACGTGAAACAATTCCATTCCCGCGTCTACTAAACCGTCTATACCCATAAGAAAAGCGCAAGGACCTGGTTATCGGCGACAAGCATAAGACGAGCGCTGACAGAAGGTGCATTTAACCTTCCGAAGCGATTGGCTTATGACCTAGAGCCGATGGTGCTTGGAGCTAGACATAAACAACGTTAGGGGACCTTCCTTAAGGAAGGTCTCTTTCGTTTTAAGGATAATGGCAAACCAAATATTTCTTTCTTAACCCTATTTTTAGGTCTCATGTTATACTAGGTTATGAAGAGGTGTTTATACATGAAATTGGATAAATTAGTTGATTTATTCGAACAAGGCAGTATTTCAATACCGAAAATGTTAATGTCTTCGTATCGACATCTACAGTTAAATGAAGAGGAAATGATGGTCCTATTCCATATTTTAACCTTTATGGATAGTGGAAACTTTTTCCCCACACCAATTGAAATCTCAAATCGGATGACAATCTCAGAAGAAAAATGCATGGAAAACCTGCGTCAGCTTATTCAACGCGGATATTTAGAAATAAATGAAGGAAACGATGAAAATCGCCTTATCTCTGAAAAATACTCAATACGACCTTTATGGGAGAAAATGCTTCAGTATCTTGTTCAACAAAACAGGTCTGAAGAAAAAGAACTCGAAAAACAGCAAGAAAAGGACTTATATAGTATTTTTGAACAAGAATTTGGACGGCCACTCTCACCTTTTGAATGTGAATCATTGGCAATGTGGCTTGATCAGGACCACCATGATCAATCTATCATTCAGGCAGCTTTACGAGAAGCTGTTATGTCAGGAAAGCTTAATTTTCGGTATATTGATCGAATCCTATTTGAATGGAAAAAGAATGGTATACGGACGATTGCCCAAGCCCAAAATCATTCACAAAAGTTTCGTCAATATCAACAAAAGCATAAACCAACTGAGCAAGCTCAGCAAGGAAATTATAAACGCACAATCCCGTTTTATAATTGGTTAGAAAGTTAAACTTAATTCATCTGGGATTAGAACCAGATGAATTAAGTTATGCCTCCGGCGGATGCCACGATTTTTAAAAGGAAATTTTTCGAGCATGCTCGAAAAAAATCGGGCGCAAATACGCCAAGGCGCATTTGATTAAGTAGGTGATAAAAATGTTAAATAACCAACAAATTCGATTTTGTCTAGACACAATGGGTGAGATGTTCCCGGATGCTCATTGTGAGCTTACACATAAAAATCCGTTTGAACTTGTGATTGCTGTTGCATTATCTGCCCAATGCACAGATGCATTGGTGAATAAAGTAACGGCATCTCTTTTTGAAAAATACAAAACTCCCGAGGATTATTTAGCCGTTTCACTTGAAGAGCTCCAAAATGATATTCGATCTATCGGTCTTTATCGAAACAAAGCAAAGAACATTCGCAATTTATGTCAAATGCTAATTGAAGACTATGGAGGCATCCTTCCGCGAGATCGTGATGAATTAACTAAATTCCCTGGGGTCGGCAGAAAAACGGCCAATGTTGTTGTCTCTGTCGCATTTGGTATACCTGCAATTGCGGTTGATACTCATGTAGAAAGAGTTAGCAAAAGACTTGGATTTTGCAGATGGAAGGATTCGGTCCTTGAGGTCGAAAAGACATTGATGAAAAAGGTCCCTGAAGAAGAATGGTCTGCAACTCATCATCGGATGATCTTTTTTGGAAGGTATCATTGCAAAGCTCAAAATCCACAATGTGAAATATGTCCGCTTCTAGAGGTTTGCCGGGAAGGGAAAAAGCGTATGAAGGGGAAAGAAAAGGTTGGACAATGAAAAAATTATTTCTGATATTAGGGAAAAATGGGATGCTCGTAAAAATTATTTAGGGAGCCTTTTTCAAAACAGAGATAAAGCAGCGATTGTTGAGCCAATGGATGAAGCAATTGAAGAGTTCTTAACCTTTTTATTTTTAATAAATGAAAAGAGGATTCCTATTCCTGATCGAAAAATGCTGCAAGATAGCCTGCTTGACTTGGTTCATAAACCAATTAATCTTGATGAGCGCCTTTCGTTTGTGTTAAAAAAGCCAAATCAATATCACGCTTTCATTCAATTAAACGAACTTTATATCGAATTATTAAAACTCAATGCCAAATTGAAAATACGCGAGTATAAAAATAACGCACAGTCATAAACTGTGCGTTATTTTTGTTCCTATTGACGGTCTCCGTTACTAGGTGGGAGAGGAGGGAAGATTGGTATTCCGCCATCACTTTCTCCATTGCCTTCGGAATCCCCTTCACCGCCGGTATTTCCGCCATTTTCGCCACCATTACCGTTTCCATTGCCATTCCCATTCCCCGGATTAACAGGAGGAAGTGGAATTTCAATTTCTTCTTCTTCTGGCAGTTCTGGAACTTCAATCGTATTTGTAGCAGGATCACTGCGTTTTTCTGGATTTTCATCATTCACTGCAGTTACAGTGAATTTATAGATAGCTCCCGGAATTGCCTCAGGAACCGTATAGTTTAATTCTTTTGTTGTTGTAAGAACCTTTGCAGGGCCTTCATCAACTGAAACACTCACCTCAAAGCTATTCCCTTCAATTTCTCCTTCAGCATAAGCCCAAGTTAAATTGATTTGATTTGTCACTTGGTCATACTGGACATCAAGATTTGATGGCGGATTTAGCTTATGATATTTATCGGACACCTCAGTAGGTTCTGTACCTTTAATAAAATACTCATAGACAATTTCATCTTTAGGTGTAAATTCGCTTGGTAGCTTTGCAGGATTGGATCCTTTTTCCACACCGACCTTAACGACTGATTTAGGCATTACAAAATCCTCTGCTTCCTTGCCTTCAGAAAGGTTAGTAATGATGTCCCTAAATAATTTGAGCGCTAAGCTTTGATCAGCAGGCATGACTGCATTTTTGTTGCTGCTATAACCTGTCCAAATGGCGACAGTATAACTTGGTGTGTATCCACTGTACCAAATATCTGGGACTCCGCCGGAAGGAATATTATAGTCTTTCATTTCTTTTGCAGTATAGTTTGTTGTACCCGTTTTACCAGCAATTTGCAATCCTGAAACATCATATCTGCGTCCGGAACCAAAATCCATTACAGATTTCAGCATGTCCGTAATCATGAAAGCTGTTGCTTCAGACATAGCTGTTTCAGGTTCAGGTGCAAGAACAACTTCGCGATTATCCGGGAAGATAACTTTATTCACCGCATGTGGTTTTATGAAGTTTCCTTGGTTACCAAATGCTGCGTATGCCCCAGCCATTTCAATAGGGGAGATTCCGCCTAACATTCCGCCAATCGAATATGCTTCATTAATTCTTTCTTCAAATGTAATACCAAGGCCGTTCGCAAATTCCGTTGCTTTTGTAACTCCAACCTCTTGGAATGCCTTAAGGGCTGGAATGTTCCTTGAATGAGCTAAAGCAACTCTTGCAGTAATTTGTCCCATATATTTTCTGTCGAAGTTGTTAATAGGCTTCTTATCAGAATAGGTATACGGCTCATCCTTAATTTGATGGTAGGTAGACCATTTTAAATACTCAATTGCAGGGCCATAGTCTAAAATTGGCTTAATCGTTGAACCAGGTTGGTTATCGGTCTCAAGCGCAAAGTTTCTGCGCGTATTTTGTGCTTGATTTCTTCCGCCGCCTAACGCTTTAATTTCGCCTGTTTTTGTATCTACGACTGCTATTCCGGCTTGAAATTGATCATCAGGAAATTGAATATCCTGATTTTGATTGGCTAATAAAGAATCGATATGTGCTTGGGCGTCAGGGTCAAAGCTTGTATAAATTTTAACTCCTGCATTGTACACATCAATATCACTATGTTCTTTAAGTTCTAATTTAACTTGATCCATAAAAGAATCGATTGGTTGGGATTGTTCTTGTGATTCCACAATTGATGATTCAATTGGAATCTTTTTAGCAGCATCTGCTTGTTCTTTAGTAATGAACTCATGTCTAACCATAAGATTCAAGACGATATTACGACGTTTTTCTGCTCTTTCAGGATGGACAAAAGGGTTGTATATACCTGGATTTTGTCCGCTACCGGCAATAAATGCAGCTTCGTGAAGCTCAAGTTCATCAAGAGATTTTCCAAAATATATTTCCGCTGCCTTTGCAACACCATATGTGTTACCTACACCGTAATAAATTTTATTTAAATACATTTCTAGAATTTCGTCTTTGGAGTATTTACGTTCTAATTGAAAAGCAAGCCATAGTTCCTGTGCTTTTCGTGTTAGTTTTTTCTGTCCTTGCTCGAAAAATGAGTTCTTAATCACCTGCTGTGAAATAGTACTTGCTCCTTCAGAACCAAATCCATCGGTAATGTTTGCGACAACAGCTCCACCAAGTCGAATCACATCTAACCCATGATGTTCATAGAAACGAGCATCCTCAACTGCTATTACAGCATTTTTTAGATCATCAGGTATTTGATTCAGAGGTACATATGTTCGCTTTTCCGCCCCAAATTCATAAATTTTATTCCCATTCATATCGTAAACCTTTGATGAAAGTGGATCTTTTAAAAGGGATTCATCCAATGGAGGAGCACCACTTGCCATCACGAAAAATGTTGTAGCACCTGATACTAATCCAATAATTCCAATTAATAGGATGACTAATAAAATTCGTTTAAATACTTGCCCCTTTGATTTTTTTCGCTTTTTTTTCTTTTGATTTGCATGTCGACGTTCTTCACGTGATTGATATTTTTCAGACATACTTGTTCCTGCCTTTCAAATGCTTTCCTACTTAATGACGTATTTTAGTAAGAAAAGGTTTCATTTCTAGCATAACTGTTATTTGCCATTGTTATAAATAGAGCTTGTCAATAACCTTAATATAATCAATTCTCGGACGATAGCCAATTGCTAATTGGTAGCCAAACGTTTCTATTTCCTGCTTTGTAATTGATTTTCTGCCATCCTCATTTTTTCGTTTCCAAAAGGTTAAAAGGTGTTTTGCCTCGAGGAAATAGATTTCATCTAATGTTGTAAACGCTAGAATGACAAAGCAAATCCCATCCTGTTTTAAACAATCGGACATATGCTTGATTTGATGCTCATGAAAATTTTGAAGCGGGAAGGAGGTTTTGTTTTTTGTTTCCTTCGCTTCAAAATCAATATAACGGCCCTTATATATCCCATTATAGTCCGTGGTCGATGCTGTTTTAAAATAGGCTTCCTTAATGACGGCAGCACTTCTTTTTGGATAATCCACATTTACGATTTGTACAGGTGTTGGTTTTTTATGGATGACGGCAATTTCCTGTTCCAAATAAAATTGATTTGATTCATTGAGATCTTCTTCTAGTGTCATCCCGCGATTTCCATATATTCTTTGTTTGAGATGTGGATTATTTTTTATCTGCTGGGGCTTATATACTTTCCCATTCGGATAGCGAATCTCCATACTTCCATCCCCCTTAAGACAACTATTATACCAAATATATATGTAAAATAGTTTAACGAAATTTGAACAGTTGGGTACAGACTATGGAATTACAATTCAATATACCATACTATTCGTCAGAAAATATACTTTTGGGGCCGTGCAGAGCGAATGTTGGACACACTACCAAATGAGGGGTGTTAATTGATGAGCGAGATTGCAAAATTGGAAAAAATGGTAAATGATCGCAGAAAACGGGAATTGCTTTTAACCTTAGAGGAAAAAGAAGTAATATTTGAGATTCAATCTAAAACAATCAAAGGAAATATCGATAATATTTCTCGTACTAAGCATTATGCAAAATACTATAAGCGAAATAAAGAAATACGATGGTCATTTTTAGCAAGCCAAGTATCACGGAATGCTGGCTGGAATATGACAGATCTGGAAGGAGAATGGTATTCGAAGATTCTACGTAAAAACGAGAGAAAAGTTTTATTTCATACTTATGAACGGGCGAACTGGCTTATTTTTTTGGATGCCTATCCGCAGTTATTACTTTATGAATATTCAAAGAAACTCGGTAAGCCCTTATTTCATTTGTTGAAAATGTTTTCAGTATCCCGATTTATCGAAATAGAATGGGAGTATTACTGGGGCTGTCGGGGAGGGAACCGTTTAGTAACCGCTCAAATTATCAATGAACAAAATATCATCCAAAAACCAGTGATTGAACATCCATTTTATAGGGAAAGGGTTTTTCAGCGTTTGTATTTCAATCTTCAGGATTTTTTACACTTTAGTTCAGTCATTTTTCCAACACTAGAAGGAAGATTATTCGGCTTTTCAGTTCATCAATTCACAAGTCTTGATCAAAGAATTGAACTAGGTAAAAAGCTAGCATCCCTGTTATTTCATAATGGTTATTATGATTTATTTAAGAGGTTTTCAAATAAGGTGGAGCATACTGGCTCAAGATTTGATTACGAACGATATGTTTCGGAAAGGAAATTCCGCAATACCCCATTTCTCCGTACCACATACCCGATTATCAAACATAAACGTTTTGAAAGTGATGATTGGTATAAAGGAAAAAGGAAGAATAAATGGTTTGAAGAAGTTGAGCTTGGTGATCAAATTGAGCTAACAAATTGGTACTTAAAGAAGCAAAAGCAAATGCAAGCAGGAATCTTAATTGAGGAAATCATACGAAAAAACAAAGGCTGAACAATCAGCCTTTGTATGTATTTTATAGATGTCTAGCTCCAGGCGCCATCGGCTCGAGGTCATAAGCCAATCGCTTCGGAAGGTAAAGGGCACCTTCTGTCAGCGCTCGTCTTATGCTTGTCGCCGATAAGCGGGCGCCTTCCGCTTTTTTTATGTTGATGGTCTATCTGGTCCTTCTAGTTTTTTGTCTCCATAACCAGGTGCTTTTTCTTCATTGCGTACTTGTTTATTTTTCTTTTTATCTTGCTTTGCCATGGAATCTTCACCTCCTACTGGTAGTGTGAGCATTTTTTATGGATAACATTCTTCACAATGAGTGAAACCCTTGTCGAAAACAGGGATAAACGATGAGGGAATTCCACTTTCTTTGACGAATGAAAACTAGTTTTGTCAAGTGTGCAGGAGGAAAAAGTTCTACATCGAATTTACATAAAAAAGACCGTTTGGGAGGATGAATATGTTGAGGAATGAACTTATGACAAAAGGACATGTTCTTGAGGATATTGATCAGTTGCTTTCTGCATTAAACAGGCTTGATGTTGAAATCCAGTCTGAAGTAAATAAGCATATCGATGAAGAGGGAAATCAGAATATGGATTCTATGAAACAGCTCGAAAAAGAGATTATTTCATTAACTAATGCATTTCATCATCAAAAAGATGAATATGCACCACAAACCGAAAAGGAGCATTCCTATCACTTAACATTAAGCTATTAATTTTGTATGATAGATGGTGAGGTGAGAGAATGTATACGGAACTGCTCGCAAAGACAAATATGATTAAGGATCTCTGTGAAGAGTCTATTAACCGATTAGAGGTTGTTAAGAAGAGTGAATCCTATGAAGTGGATTTTTATAATGAAGTAAAACCTTTTGTAGATACTACGATGGAACTAGCAGATAGTTGGAGAGAATTGGCGCTTGATTGGATCAAAAAAGAATTTCCTAAAAACTTGCACCCAAATCAGATTGACGCTACTCATGAAAATATCCAACATATTTCCATTCAAGGCTTTTATCAGGATACTAAAGTCAAACGCTATAAAAATATGTATGAATCAATCCTATACGTCCTTGATAACATCCTTGAGAAAGTACCCACATTAAAATAAATAGCCTATTAAAAGATACCCTTACATGATGGTATCTTTTTTTTTCGCATTAACGTCCAGTAAATCTTCCACTCATTGAAGTTTTACTTTATGTGAACAAATACCCCAATTTTTACATAATCTATAGAAAAAGAACATCACAGGAGGTTTGTTCCATATGTATCAATATTATCGCAGGAACAATGCGATCAGACCTTATGGTTATTCATGGCCATTTTACGGGCAGCCGACCTATCAACAATTTTACGGTGGAGGCTATCAAGCAGGGTGGAACCAATACAATCCATCTTCCTACATGCATTATAATATGAACAGTTATCCCGGAGTTTCATCGTCTGGATCACATGGGTTTCAAAATCCATACCAACCCCCTTATCAATCCCCATACCAAAACCCATATCCGACTGGGATGGGGCAGACGCAGCAAAAAGGGGGAGGGGGCATCCTCAATCAATTTAAGAAAAAGGATGGGACCATTGATGTAAATAAAATGATGGATACAGCGGGTCAAATGGTAGGAGCGGTAAACCAAGTGAATTCACTTGTAAAAGGGCTAACGAAAACATTCAAGGTGTAGGAGCAATAAAAAAGAAAGCTGTTATGAAGATTGCAGCTTTCTTTTTACATTGATTATTGTTTTTTCTTTTGATCATTATATTGTTTTGCTAAAAGCTGTAATGCTTCATTATAGGATAATCCCGAGTTTGCATTAAGAAGTTTAACTTCTTCTACGTCTGTATCTGAGTATTGCTTCGTACTGAATCCTTTTACCATCTAATCCACCTTTTCATAGTAATTCATATACTTCATTCAATTGATTAACACGTTTAAAATCTCTTTCATCCATTGCATAATTGATTTCATCAGGAAGGATTTTGTTTAAAAATTCAATTTCTTCCTCATCCAAATCTCTTACCAATGCTTCTTCAGATGTGTATTGGTTATTCATTATTTTTGTAAGGATGGCTCGACTTGTTTTATTCTCATCACCATAATTTGAAATCGATTCAATTAAATACCCTAGCGTCTTATCCATTAAAATCACCATTTCATTTTAGTATTCTTCAAAATAAGAGGTAAACTCCTCTTTTTCTGATTCAGATTCATTATAATACGGGTTTTCCTCAGTTGCATTTTTAGGATCCAAATTTGTTTTAATGACAAGAATAGGTTCATCACTAGTATTTGCAATTACCCTATCATTCAGTTCTTTAAAATCAGGTAAATTTTGATTACCAGGTTTTTTCTCCACATATACACCTCCTAGCCATATGGTGCTAATCTTCCGTGCAAATTATGTAAAAAGGAGCATGATATTTCACATGCTCTCATCAATTACTAATTTTCGTTTTCTTTGTTTTGGAATGTTAATTTTTAAGACACCATTAACGTAAGATGCTTTTATTTGATTTGTGCGAATCGGGTATGGTAAAGAAACCGTCCGACTAGCTTTGTTATAAGAATGTTTTTTTATATAGTAATGTTTTTTCTCATTGGTTTCTTCCAATTCCTCAATGTGGTTGACTGTAATTGTGATATATTTTTCCGAATACTCAATGTCAATTTGTTCTTTTTTGATCCCTGGAAGGTCAGCAGATATAACAAGGTCAGTGTCTGTTTCATACATGTCGATTGGAAAGCCTGAGAAGGTGGACGGTTTTTCAAAAAATTCATCGATGGAGTCAAGTATTCGTTTGACGGGGTGTTGGTTAAAAAATTCATTCATAGACTTCATGAGTGGCCCGAATTGATCGGGCTCGTATTTTTGGATTGATTTATCAGATTTTTCGTCTTTCATTCTTTTCTCCTCCTAGACGTATTATCTACTGTCACTATATTCATTTCGAAGGAAAATGTTTTTGTTTTTGGTCATGAAAAAAAGAACTGAGTGACAATTCGCACAGTTCTTTCATTTTTTAAATAAATAATTCATCCTCTAAGCTGTCAGGATCGACAATAATATTCCCTTTTTCATCAACTTCTACGATTTCTTTTTTCTTTAATTTTGTTAAAGTTCTACTTACCGTTTCACGGGTTGTTCCGATCATATTAGCTAAATCCTTATTTGTAAATTGTGTGGTGATCATGATTTTCCCGTCTTCTATCTTTTTGCCATCAGTGTTACTTAGACGCAAAATCAACTTAATAATTTGCTCGTATGTATTATTTAAAATCTGTGCCTCCAATCGATTTTGGAGGTCTACTATCTTTTCACCCATTACTTTAAAAAGCTTGATGCAAACCTGTGGATGCTGTAACAATACATTTTCGAAATGAGAGATGGAAATGACCACAGCCTTCATATCNTGAGAGATGGAAATGACCACAGCCTTCATATCCTCCATTACCAGGGCATAAGCGGGATAGTTTCCTTTACGAAAAAAGCCAACATGAGGAAACATATCACCATCTTTTTGGACCGTTACGATTTGTTCTTTTCCATTTATATCATTTTTATATATTTTTACTTTTCCTTTAAAGATAAAATAAACATTCTCTAAAGGGTCATCCTGCATAAAAACATGTGTGCCCTTTTTATACTGACGATATTGAGCAATATTCACCATCTCATTTAATTCATTGGTTGTTAATTCTTTAAAAAGTGGTACTGTTCGTAAAACATCAGCAATTTCGATCCGATTCATATGTGTTCACTCCATGTTTTTTCACTATTATCTTAAGTGTACCAAACTACTAGATTACAGGTAAAGCCTAACCTGATTCCAGCCGTGAGAATTTACCAAATTAAAAGGTCGTTGTACTAAAGTATGAAAGTAAAACTAGTCCTTATCACTTAAATAAAAAAGAAATTTCCTTCTAATGTAATATTTCATCGATTTTATTTATAGATTTAATGTAGAAATCGATTAAGGTTTCAAAAAATAGTATAGGGGGTCAATTGCTTGAAAAGGAAGCTTTCAGTTGGATTGGTATTATTGCTTTCTATCTTTTTAGCTTTATCTGGTTGTTTTAGTGGAGAGACGGCAACAGATGAACCAGAAAAGCCAACAACACCTACTGAGGAAGGTAAAGAGAACGAGAACGAACAGGAAGCATCTGGACCAAAGATTCTTCGCCTAAATAATAATGAAGAGCCTGGTTCATTACACCCAGGGACGGCACAAGGAACACATGATTCATGGATTCTCGAGCATGCGTTTGAAGGGTTAACAAAGAAGACTCCTGAAGGAGAAATCGTAGCAGGAATGGCTGAGTCATGGGAACCAAGTGAAGATGGGTTAACATGGACATTCAAGCTTCGAAGCGATGCAAAATGGTCAAATGGTGACCCTGTTACGGCTCATGACTTTGAATATGCATGGAAATACGCCCTAAAACCAGAAACTGCGTCTACATATGCATATCAACTCTATTATTTAGAGGGTGGAGAAGCATATAATTCTGCAGAAGAGGGTGCTGATTTAGCTGCACTAGAAGCTGCTGTTGGTGTAAAAGCTGTTGATGACACAACATTAGAAGTTAAGCTGGCGCAACCAACTCCTTATTTCTTAGATTTAACATCGTTCTACACGTATTATCCTATTAATAAGGCTGTTCAGGAAGCAAATCCTGAATGGTACCAGGAAGCAGATACCTATGTATCAAATGGTGCTTTTAAATTGATTGAGTGGAAGCATAAAGAAAGCATGAAGCTAGCAAAGAACGAAAACTATTACGATAAAGACAAAATTAATTTAGACGAAGTTCATTTCGTCATTATTGATGATGAGAATACATCATGGCAAATGTACCAATCAGATGAATTGGATTTAGTATATCCATTACCACAGGACGTCATTGGCCAATTAAAGGAGCAGAATAATCCTGAGTTCCAAATTGGAACAGACCTTGCTGTTTATTATTACAATTTAAATACAGAGAAAAAGCCATTTAATAATGTGAAGATTCGAAAAGCATTATCAATGTCAATTGATCGTGAAACGATTGTGGAGCATGTGGCTCAAGGCGGACAAAAAGCTGCATATTCTGTTGTACCGCCAGGAATTCCTGATGTTTCCGGGGATTACCAAGAAAATACAGGAAACCTGTTTGAAGCAAATATTGACGAAGCGAAAAAGTTATTGGAAGAAGGCTTGGCTGAAGAAGGACTTGATAAGTTCCCGGCAGTAACATTAACTTACAATACATCTGAAGGGCATAAGATGATTGCTGAGGCTGTTCAGGAAATGTGGCGTAAAAATCTAGGAGTCGAAATTACATTAGAAAATGTTGAGTTCCAAGTGAAGCTTGATCGTGAAAAAGCAGGTGACTATCAAATTTCAAGAGCAGGTTGGGTTGGTGACTATGTAGACCCGATGACATTCATGGACCTATGGTTAACAGATGGACCATATAATGATGCGAACTGGGGCAATGCAGAGTACGATAAGCTAGTTAACTTAGCAAAAACAACAATGAATCAAGAAGATCGTATGAAGGCCATGCATGATGCCGAGAAAATCTTAATGGATGAAATGCCGGTTATCCCAGTTTATTTCTATACAAAACCGTTTACTGTGAAACCGCATGTTACTGGCATCTACACACCAATTAATAGTTATCCTCAGTTCATTTATGCAGATATCAAAAACTAGGTGAAAACAAAAGCGCAAGCGCCTTGAAGACGAACGTCTACTAAAACCTGCCACGTCCTGTGGCAAACGTAGACGTCAGCACATCATGTGCAAGTCCGACAAGCATAAGACGAGACGGTGAGAAGGTTGCCCTTTGACCTTCTTGACGGATTGGCTTATGACCTCGAGGGGCTAGGCGCTGGAGCCAGATGAAAAAGGAAATCGAGGTATGCTGGAATCTTAGCATACCCGATTTTTACTTGCATATAATGGCGTGGGACTACGTTTGCTAAAGATCGTGGCGTATTAGTAGACGATCCATTAAATAAGGGGGATAACATGCTTAAGTATATCGGAAAGAGAATCGTCCTAGCAGTTGTAACCCTATGGGTGATCATCACACTAACATTCATCTTAATGCATAGTATTCCAGGAAACCCATTTGCCCAGGAAGGAACAATGCCTCAGGCGGTCTATAATAATCTTCAAAGCTATTATAATTTGGACAAACCTTTACTTGTACAGTATGGTCTTTATTTACTTTCTATTTTACAGTTTGACTTTGGACCTTCGTATAAATCTTCTACCTTGACAGTGAATGACCTGATAGTGAATGGCTTCCCTGTTTCCTTACATTTAGGAACACAAGCCTTATTGATAGCAATTCCACTGGGATTGCTATTTGGAATCATTGCTGCTCTTTATCGCAATCGATGGCCAGATTATTCATCTATGATTCTAGCGATTATCGGGATATCGGTACCAAATTTTATTCTTGCAACTTTTCTAATTAATTACTTAGCTGTTGAATTGCGTTGGTTCCCAGTAGCTACCTGGAAATCCTGGTCCCATACAGTACTTCCTTCTCTGTCACTCGCCATGATGCCAATGGCCTTTATCGCAAGGTTAATGAGGTCAAGCATGCTAGAGGTGATGAGCCAGGATTATATTTTAACGGCAAAAGCAAAGGGTCTAAAAAAGGGTGCAATCATTTTGAAGCATGCCATTCGAAATGCGATTTTACCCGTCGTGACCATTGTTGGGATTCTAATTGCTAATATTGTAACAGGCAGCTTTATTATTGAAAAAATATTTGGGATTCCTGGTATGGGGGAAATGTTTGTAACGAGTATTTTTAATCGTGATTACCCTGTTATTCTCGGTTCGACGATTTTTTATTCTGCCATCCTTATTCTTTTTATTCTCATTGTTGATATCGCCTATACGTGGATAGATCCAAGAATAAAAGTAACGGGGGAGAGCAAATGAAAAATCAATCAAATCTTACAGAAGAGATGTTTGCACCTGTTGATCAAAAATTTGAAGAGGCAGAAAAAATTGCTAGACCAAGCATATCTTATTGGAAGGATGTATGGAACCGGCTAAAGGAAAATAAATTAGCGATGCTGGGACTCATCGTTATCATTCTCATTGGAATCCTAGCGATTATCGGCCCCTATTTAAATGGATACACGTATTATGAGCAGGATTTCACTAAAAAGAACCTTCGACCGAACGCGGAGCATTGGTTTGGGACGGATGCATCTGGAAGAGACTTGTTCACACGAGCGTGGTATGGTGCACGGATTTCGTTGTTTATCGGACTGATGGCTGCTCTTATAGATTTTGTAGCGGGAATTGTTTACGGAGGTATTTCCGGCATTCGTGGTGGCAGAACCGATAATATCATGATGAGAATTGCGGAAGTGCTCTATGCCATTCCGTACTTGTTAATGGTTATTTTAGTGATGATCGTCCTTGAAAGAGGGATATGGGCAATTATCATTGCAATGTCGATCACCGGTTGGATACCAATGGCTAGACTCGTTCGAGGGCAAGTACTCCAGCTGAAGGAAAATGAATATGTTCAAGCTGCAAATGCAATGGGAGCGAAAACCTCATGGATTTTAAGTAAACATATGATTCCAAATACAATGGGACCGATTTTAGTAAACGTTACATTAACTGTTCCAACTGCGATATTTGCAGAGGCGACACTCAGCTTTTTAGGACTTGGAATCCCAGCGCCAAAGGCAAGCTGGGGAACGATGGCTAATGATGCATTAGGAAGTATTTTAATCGGGAATTTCTATCAATTATTTTTCCCAGCTTTTCTCATTTCGCTAACAATGTTTGCATTTAATGTATTCGGTGATGGTTTAAGAGATGCACTCGATCCAAAACTGCGAAAATAGATAAAGGGGGGAACAATAGATGGAAAATATATTAGAAATCCATGATTTGCATGTTTCATTTGATACAAGTGCAGGGAAGGTAAAAGCGGTTCGAGGTGTTTCCTTCTCTGTTAAAAAAGGGGAAGCAATCGCGATTGTTGGTGAATCTGGCTGTGGTAAAAGTGTGACTGCTAAATCAATTATGAGACTGCTGCCATCGCCACATGCGAAAATTGTCAATGGCTCTATCATGTTGAATGGGGAAAATATCGCTCAAAAAACAGAAAAGGAAATGGAAAAAATCAGAGGGAATGAGGTCGGGATGATTTTTCAGGATCCAATGACGTCGTTAAACCCTACAACTAAAATTGGGATTCAGATTGCAGAAGGTATTATTCGACATACAAAAATTCCAAAAAAGAAGGCGCTTGAACAAGCTGTAAAAATGCTTGAAATAGTAGGAATTCCTCAGCCTGAGAAACGAATCCAACAATATCCGCATGAATTCTCCGGTGGGATGAGGCAGAGAGTAATGATTGCGATCGCTCTTGCCTGCAAGCCAAAGCTATTAATTGCGGATGAGCCGACAACAGCACTTGATGTTACGATTCAAGCGCAAATTTTACAGCTAATGAAGGAACTGCAGACTAAAACCAATACGTCGATCATTTTAATAACGCATGACCTTGGTGTTGTAGCCGAAATGTGCAGTAAGGTTGTTGTGATGTATGCAGGTGAAATTGTGGAAACGGGCAGTGTTGAAGAAATCTTCTCTAATCCGACCCATCCATATACGAAGGGCTTGTTAAAATCAGTACCTCGACTGGATATGGATAAGCATGAAAAACTATCAACCATCACCGGCACCCCTCCAGATTTACTTGACCCGCCTAAGGGCTGCTCATTTTATCCAAGATGTGAAATGGCCATGAAAATTTGTGCAGAACACAAACCGGAATTTGAGAATGTTAGCCCGACACAGTACAGTTCATGTTGGCTAAATCACCCGATGGCTAAGAACCGGTTGATTTTGTCTAAGGAGGAGGTCGAATAGTGGGAGCGAAACATGAGACATTACTTGAGGTGAAAAATGTAAAGAAATACTTTTCCATCCAAAAGAATGCGCTAAAGGCCGTTAATGATTTAAATTTAATCATAAATAAAGGGGAGACTGTTGGGCTGGTAGGTGAAAGTGGCTGTGGAAAATCTACGGCCGGAAAAACGATTATTCGTTTACTTGAACCAACAGCTGGTGAGGTCCTTTTTGAAGGAAAAAACATTTATAAATTTAATCAACGGCAACTAAAGGAACTGCGTAGGGATGTGCAAATAATTTTTCAAGATCCCTATGCTTCGTTGAATCCAAGAATGAAAATTGAGGATATTATCGGGGAACCTCTTGATATCCACCATCTCGCAAAGGGAAAACAAAGAAAAGAACGGGTGAGGGAGCTTTTAGAGTTAGTCGGACTTCGACCAGAGCATGCCAACCGATTCCCGCACGAATTTAGCGGGGGCCAAAGACAGCGGATTGGAATAGCGCGGGCATTGGCTCTTAATCCGAAATTTATTGTGTGTGATGAACCAATTTCAGCTTTAGATGTATCAATTCAGGCTCAAATAGTAAATCTGTTAAAGAGCCTTCAGGAAAAAATGGATTTAACATATTTATTTATCGCTCATGACCTATCAATGGTTAAATATATTTCCGACCGAATCCTCGTTATGTATTTAGGGAACATGGTTGAGCTCTCGGATAGCGGGTCCTTATATGATGAACCACTCCATCCGTACACAAAAGCTTTGTTGTCCGCGGTTCCAATCCCAGACCCGGTTGTGAAGCGTGAGAGAATTGTATTAGAAGGTGAGGTCCCGAGTCCGCTCTCACCACCATCGGGGTGTGTCTTCCGAACAAGATGTAATTATGCAATGGAACGTTGTGCAACTGAGATTCCAACATGGAAAGAAGTAAAGCCATTCCACTTCACGGCTTGTCATTTATACGACGATTAATACGATCGTTTTACAAATATAGGTAGAAAGTGGTATAATAATTACCAATAAAGATAAATTAATAGTAATACTTATTATAAGAAGTTTTATTGTACAACTTTTTATAATAAGTTTTTTAATGTTCAGCTCCAGGTGCCATCGGCTCTAGGTCAAAAGCCAATCGCTTCGGAAGGTGAAATGCACCTTCTGTCAGCGCTTGTCATATGCTTGTCGCCGATAAGCGGGCACCTTCTGCTTTTCGTTTTTTGTTACTGTTGTTTTTTGGATGTTTCGTGCCAACCAAAACAAAGGAGATGATTTGAATGGCTTTTGGAAGAAGACCAGTCGAAGAAATTGTTACTGAGGAAACAAAGGTGTGGGAATGCACATCTGAGGAATGTAATGGATGGGTACGAGATAATTTTAAGAGTACTACAGAACCAACCTGTCCATTGTGCGGTTCCGAAATGGAGACAAATACAAGAGATTTACAGGTTGTCAACAACCATAATAAGAGCTTTTTAGCATAGGATTAAAGCCTGTTTCCTCCAAAATAGAATATTTTTATAAAAATAGATAAATTTTTGGGTTTAAAAGTTTTTCCTATGGACATAATAATTCATGCATTACCTTGCAACAATTTTTTGTTGCATTACTTAGGAGGAAACAGAATGGCACAAGGAAAAGTAAAATGGTTTAACAGTGAAAAAGGCTTTGGATTTATCGAGGTTGAAGGTGGAGATGATGTATTCGTTCACTTCTCAGCAATCCAAGGTGATGGGTTCAAAACGTTAGAAGAAGGTCAAGAAGTTACTTTTGATATCGAAGATGGTAGCCGTGGACCACAGGCCGCTAACGTTCAAAAAGCATAAAGAACCAAATATAAACCGTTCAAAACAGATTCTATTATAGGATCTGTTTTTTTGTGTTTAAAAGGAAGAAAATATAGAAAACCCCCTGAACTAGGAATTCAGGGGGCATTATCTTATTTTGTAGCGGGCTTAACGGACTTCGCTTTTTCAAGAGTTGGAACGCCTTTTCCCGTAACATCTACACGTTTAATAAACAATGCTAAAACTAATGCTACGATATTAATACCTAAAGCAACTAGAAAAGAATAATTAATTCCCGCAAGCAATGCTTGTTGACCAATAAGAGCCTGAGTAGTTTCAGTTATTGTAGTTGGATCCATACCGGATACTAAACTTTCACCTTCAGATTTAGCAACACTATTCATGACCGTTATTAAAACTGCAGTTCCAATCGAACCGGAAACTTGCTGAGCAGTATTATTAATCGCTGTACCATGCGGATATAAATGTGATGGCAACTGATTTAATCCGTTTGTCATAATCGGCATCATGACCATTGACATTCCAAACATACGAAGAGTGTATGCTGTAACGATGTAGGTATAGGAAGAATCAATTTGTAGTTGTGTAAGTAAATAGGTAGAAACTGCCGTAATTAAAAGACCCAAAATTGAAAGAAGGCGGGGACCAAATTTATCGAATAATTTACCAGTTATTGGTGACATAATTCCCATCACAATAGCACCTGGAAGCATCATTAATCCAGATTCAAATGGTGATATTCCACGAACACTTTGCACATATGCAGGAGTTAGAATCATACCAGAGAACATCGCCACTGCGTTCACAATGGCAATAATTGAAGCCAGTGCAAACATTGGGTATTTATAGGCTCTTAAATCAAGAATTGGTTTATCTAATCTCATTTGACGTACAATAAATAAGATTAATGAAATCCCACCAATAATTAAAGATGTCAAAACAAGGGGATGCGTCCATCCATCATTGCTTACAGAACTGAATCCGTATAATAATCCACCAAACCCAAGTGTTGACAAGATTACGGAAAGGTGGTCGATTGTTGCATTTTTATTTACTTCCATCACATTTTTAGATTTCCAAATTGCAAGCACTAAACTTATTACTGCAAGAGGTAAGATCATTTCAAATAAGACGCGCCAATCGTAATGCTCAACGATATAACCTGATAAAGTAGGACCTATTGCTGGTGCTGTAATCATAACCAATCCGAACACACCCATTGCTGTTCCGCGTTTTTCAAGCGGGAAGCTAACAAGCATTATGTTCATCAACAATGGTCCCATTACGGATGAACCTGCGGCTTGAACCATACGTCCAGCAATTAAGACTCCAAAGTTTGGAGCGAATGCAGCCATCGCAGTACCAATAGTAAAAATAAGCATGGATGTAATAAATAGGCTTCTGTTAGAAAACCTAGTGATTAAGAATGCTGAAGCTGGAATTAACACACCGCTAACAAGCATATACCCTGTTGCAAGCCATTGAACGGTTGAGTAATTTTCAATATTTAAATCAATCATAATAGATGGTAATGCAACATTTAGTAAAGAGTTATTTAAAAATGAAACAAATGCCCCAATAAAAAGTACTGCTAACATCAAATATGGTGGCTTTTTTTCTTGTAATGTCGAATCCATAAAATTTATCCCCTCAATTCATTTAATAAATTATTACTTGAATGATTTTATACCACAAGTTCAATTTGTGCAATGTTTTTATACTTACGGTATAATGTTCTTGTGGATGAAATTAAAATGATTACAAGGAATATATAGGAAATTACGGAGGGCGTATGAATAAACGTAGGCGACGAGTGGCAGATGCAGCGTTGAAGTTATTTGTTGAAAAAGGATTTCAACAAACATCGATACAAGATATTATTGAACATGCAAATATTTCAAAAGGTACCTTTTATAACTACTTCTCGAATAAAAATGATTGTATCGCTGAAATTTTAGAAGGACTGCGTTATGATGCAAGCCAAATTCGAATGGAGATGCAGGTTGGAAAAGATGAGACAGACCGCACTATATTAGTGGACCAAATTTCAATTTTGACCCATTTAAATAAGGAACGAAATCTAAATACCATCTTTGAATCCATATTACACTCAAATGAAGTTGAGCTAAAAAAAATGGTGATGCATCATCGCATTCATGAATTAGAATGGCTCGCAAGGCGATTTGTTGATGTCTATGGTGAGAAAGTAAGGCAATTTGGATTTGAACTGTCCATTCTATTCTACGGAATGATGCATTATATCCTATTTACAATAAAGATTACAAATAGTGCACAATCAATAGATCGAATTGTCGAGGTTTTGCTAACTTATTTAGAAGCAATTATACCAATCATGGTCGAAAAAGGGAGTACATTGATTGATCCATCATCACTCCATTTTCTAGAAGCAAGAATCGATCGAAAAGTGCTAACACTAGATGAACTTATAGACCTGGCAAAGAATATAGAGAAAGAAGTCATATTCACAACCGATCAGCAAGATCTATATGATACGATTGTGTCAGAACTTCAGCGAGACCGGATTCGAAAAAGTGTTCTACAGCCTTTAATAAAACCATTTCAGCAGACTTTTGTACAAACTGAAATAGAAGCTCAGGTCAATACATTTACAAATTTCCTTTGGTATTATTTAAGAATGCACTAAGAAGTGAAAAGGGGTGTTTATGATTACAAAACGTGAAATGGGTTGGGACTTTGACAATACATATGTAGGGTTGCCAAAGGAACTTTATTCAAAAACGAATCCAAACCCTGTTAGTGAACCAGAACTAGTTATCTTAAATAAACATTTGGCAGAATCACTTGGGTTGAATGTAAAGGGATTATTGGAAGATGGTATCGAGGTTTTTGCTGGAAATAAAATACCTGAGGGTGCTGAACCTATTGCACAAGCCTATGCCGGTCACCAGTTTGGCCATTTTACGATGCTTGGAGATGGGCGTGCTGTATTACTTGGTGAACAGATTACACCTAATGGGGGGCGCTTTGATATACAGCTAAAGGGGGCAGGTCGAACGCCTTTCTCTCGTGGCGGAGATGGCCGTGCCGCAATCGGACCCATGCTTCGTGAATACATTATTAGTGAAGCTATGCATGGATTACGGATTCCTACCACTAGAAGTTTAGCTGTTGTCACAACAGGGGAGCCAATTTATCGGGAAACGGTTCTACCTGGTGCAATACTTACACGGGTTGCTTCAAGTCATATACGTGTAGGTACTTTTCAATATATTACTGGTCTTGGAAAAACGGATGAACTAAGGAGATTAGCCGATTATACAATTAAACGCCATTACCCTGAAATTAAGGATGAGGAACAACGCTATCTTGCACTCTTACGTGAGGTTGTCAAAAAGCAAGCAGCTTTAATTGCGAAATGGCAGATCGTCGGATTTATACATGGTGTAATGAACACAGATAATATGGCTATAAGCGGGGAAACCATTGATTATGGTCCATGTGCGTTTATGGATACATATGACCCAAAAACTGTATTTAGTTCAATTGATACAGGAGGGCGCTATGCTTATGGCAACCAACCCTACATCGGTGGTTGGAATCTTGCACGTTTTGCAGAAAGCTTACTACCTTTACTTCATGATAATGAGGAACAGGCACTTCAATTAGCTCAGGATGAAATATCGAAATATAATGGAATTTATCGAGTAAATTGGTTGAACGGTATGAGAGCAAAGCTTGGCCTATTCGATCAAGAGGAAGAGGATACTAGGCTTATTGAAGAACTTCTAGAATGGATGGAACAAAACAAGAAGGATTACACGAATACATTTGTCGCCTTAACATTCGATAAACTTGATAGCCTTGCAAATTGTAGCACCGATAGTCTTAATAATTGGCAGCAAAAGTGGAAGGAAAGACAAAATAGACAGAAGAAAACAGATGGCGAGATTAAGGAGTTAATGTTGGCATCTAATCCAGCAGTCATTCCAAGAAACCACCAGGTTGAAGAAGCACTCGTGGCGGCCGCTGAGGAGGATTATAGTGTCATGGGAAAACTTTTGGAAGTACTAAAAGATCCATTTGCTCATTCTCAGGACCAGGTTGAATATGCAAAACCACCTGAACCTACAAACAAACCATATCGGACATTTTGTGGGACTTGAAATAGAGGCATGCCTTTTTGGGTGTGCTTTTTTTTATGCTAAAACTACCAGTTGCATTTTTAGATGAAATCACTTCAAAAACGAACGTTTATTCTGTACAATAAGAGTATAAATTCTGAGGTGATTTTTAATGAAGTTTCGGAAAAATATCCATGAATTAATGGATTTTATAAAAGAAAACCCACAATACGCTAAAAATATTGTTCACTGGCACACAACTCCGGCGACCTCTGCCAAAACGATGGACATACCTCCATCTGTTGATGATAGATTACGAGAAGCATTGGACAAAAGAGGGATCCAAAGAGTTTATACTCATCAACATTCAGCCTATGAGATAACGCGAAGCGGACGAAATTTTGTTGCCGTAACACCGACGGCATCAGGTAAAACGCTTTGCTACAACTTGCCTGTTCTGCAAACAATTGTTGAAAACGATCAGGCACGTGCACTTTATATATTCCCGACAAAAGCATTAGCCCAAGACCAAAAAAGTGAACTAAACGAGATCATTGAGGAAATGGGAGTAGCAATAAATAGTTATACATATGATGGTGATACACCGGCAAACATTCGCCAAAAGGTACGAAAGGCAGGACATATTGTCATTACAAACCCGGATATGCTGCATTCGGCTATTCTTCCTCATCATACAAAATGGGTTTCATTGTTTGAAAATCTAAAATATGTGGTGATCGATGAGCTGCATACGTATCGTGGTGTGTTTGGAAGCCATGTCGCAAATGTCATCAGGCGTTTGAAACGAATTTGCGAATTTTATGGAAGCTGTCCGATTTTCATGTGTACATCAGCAACCATTGCAAATCCGCAGGAACTTGCTGAAAATTTGACCGGAACCAAAATGGAATTAATTAAAAACAACGGTGCGCCAACGGGGACAAAGCATTTTGTTTTTTATAATCCGCCAATTGTCAATAAACCGCTTAATATTCGAAGAAGTGCAACACTTGAGGTGCGTAATCTAGCTAGTGAATTTTTACAAAATAAAATCCAAACAATTGTCTTTGCACGAAGCAGGGTTAGGGTGGAAATCATTTTAACCTATTTGCAGGAGCTCGTTAAACATAAGCTTGGTCCAAAGGCAATCCGAGGGTATCGTGGCGGGTATTTGCCAAAACAACGCCGGGAAATCGAACATGGGCTTCGGAATGGTGAAATATACGGGGTTGTAAGCACAAATGCTCTTGAATTAGGTGTAGACATTGGACAACTTCAGGTTTGTATTATGACCGGCTACCCAGGCACGATTGCAAGTGCGTGGCAGCAGGCAGGTCGTGCCGGTCGTCGCCAAGGGGAAGCAGTCATCTTCATGGTTGCAAGCTCTAATCCACTTGATCAATATATGATTCAAAACCCAGAATACTTTTTTAGTAGAAACCCTGAAACAGCTCGAATTAATCCTAATAATCTCGTGATTTTAATTGATCATATTAAGTGTGCTGCTTATGAATTACCATTTAAAGCAGGTGATACGTTTGGTGACCTTGATCTGGAAGATATTCTTGAATTTCTAACCGAGGAAAGAGTCCTTCATCAAAATGGGGATAAATGGTATTGGATGAATGATTCTTTCCCTGCCCACAATATTAGTCTGCGTTCAGCTTCACAGGAGAATGTTGTGATCATTGACCAAACTGATATTGCGGCCGTGAAGGTGATTGGGGAAATGGATCGGTTTAGTGCGATGACATTACTGCATGATGAAGCCATTTATTTGCACCAAGGTGTTCAATTCCAAGTCGAAAAGCTGGATTGGGAAGAAAAGAAAGCTTTTGTAAGAGAAGTAGATGTTGATTATTTCACTGATGCAAACCTCGCTGTTAGTCTTCGGGTTTTAGAGGTTGACAAGGAACGCTCGAGCCCATCAATTGAAATAGGTTATGGGGATGTATCTGTTCAAGCGATGGCAACCATTTTTAAGAAAATAAAATTTGAGACCCATGAGAATATCGGTTCTGGGCCGATTCATCTGCCAGAAGAAGAGTTGCATACTTCCTCTGCATGGATAAGTCTGAAACAATCAGAGCTTGAAGGATTAAGTGATGAACGGATAGAGGAAGGTTTAATAGGTGTTGCAAATGTGTTAAGACATGTTGCACCGCTCATGACAATGTGTGACCCATCAGATTTACATGTTGTGCCACAGGTAAAAGCTGTACACAATGAACAGCCCACAATCTTTTTATATGATCGGTATCCAGGGGGGATTGGCTTGAGTGAAAAAGTCTATGACGCTATGGAGAATCTCCTCAATGACTCTGAAGAATTAATACGTAACTGTTCATGTGAATCAGGCTGTCCCTCCTGTATTGGGACAGATGTCGTACACGAAAAGGCAAAAACGGATGCACTAACTTTAATTTCAAAGTTAAAACAGGGAAAGCATGGTAAAAATTAAAGGAGTTTAACTATGTCGATTAAAGGAAAATTAAACCGTTTAAAAAATCATATAGTAAAAGAAGAGGCGGACAAATCGAAATCTGTCGAATCTTCTGTTGTTGTGGAAGAGATACCTTTTCTTGAAAAGTGGGCAGAATTCGGGGCGCAACCATTTTATTTTGATGATACGTACTGCATGGTTAGAAAAGTGGAATATCCATTGGATTATCAGCATGGCTTATATTCGTTTTCAAAATTAAAAGATGTCATTGACTTGTGGAATACGTCTATGATTAAACATCCATTATCTGCAAAAAGTCATCAGCTTTCCGACTTGTTTTTCTTTGACACAGAAACGACAGGTTTAGGTGGGGGAGCAGGAAACACAATCTTTTTATTAGGACATGCGAGGATTCATGAAGAAAAGATAGTCCTCACGCAACATTTTTTACCTAATCCTGGAGCTGAAGTTGCCCTATACCAAAGCTTCCTTTCAAGTGTTGATTACACAACTTTAGTCACATATAACGGAAAATCCTTTGATTGGCCACAAGTAAAAACCCGGCATACATTAATTCGGGATGCCCTGCCTAAATTACCTGATTTCGGACATTTTGATTTATATCATGCAGCAAGAAGGCTTTGGAAAAACAAACTGGATTCTGTAAGACTTTCAAATGTAGAAAAGGAAATTTTAGATATTAAACGCAGCGATGATGTCCCAGGTTATTTAGCTCCAATTATATATTTTGATTTTGTGGAGAATCAGGTGCCGGATGGAATTTTTGGCGTCATGCGGCATAATGAAATCGATATTTTATCCTTATTGACTCTTTATATCCATTTATCGGGTGCTGTAATGTTGAACGAAAAAAATAAGTATACATCTGACAAATATGAAGTGGCGAGATGGCTTGAAGCGTTAGGGGAGACTCGAAAGGCACAGGAATTATATGAGCAAGTAATTGAAGTGGATGCCGATAAGGAAACGAAAGCAAAACTAGCCCTTGCATTTCTTGTAAAAAAGGAAAAAAAGCTTGAAGAAGCAATTGAACTATTTTTGGAAGTACAAGAAATGGGTGATGATCATGATGCGATTGTAGCGTGCATAGAGCTTTCGAAATACTATGAGCATCATCGTAAGGATTACGAAACTGCTTTGGACTTTGCTAATACTGGATATTTGAGATGGAAAGAATCGAGGAATTCAGATAATAATACAAAAAATGCGAACGCAGAAAACGAATTTGAGAAGCGAATTGCAAGAATAAGTAGGAAATTTCAAAAAAGTTTGTAAATATTACCCGGGCAAGCGCAAAATTAGTGGTTTTTCGCGTTTTATTTGTCGATATTATGAAGATTTGAAGACTTCCTTCATTTGTCATTGTAGAACGATGTAATACCATGTAAAATAGTGTTTTGTGTAAATGAAATATTATTTTAGATGGAGAGAATGACAATGTATAAGAAAATATTATTTCTATACTTTTTTGTATTAGTTTTAATTGTGATCGTATTAACTGGAATTAAAGACGGCTCATATGCCTTTTTCTAAACATAAATTGGGGTACAATTGGTGAAAAATAGGTGTTTTAAAAAGGAGGATGAAGAGGACCAAGATTTTCAAGGCGGTGCAGCTTTGAGTACCGGAGCGTATGCATTTAATACGTGAGTAACGAAGAAGCAAGCCAACGAGCTTCCACAGGATGTGGTGACTTCGACGTTCGACACAGGACGTGTCGGTAGTTAGTCGAAGCTCCTCTATATATGCGTCATATTCACCGGACTTTTTAAACATCCTCTAAAAAATAGGTGTTTTGATTAGTACATGACTCTCCCTTCTTTCATAGGCTATTACTGTAAGGCAGATGAAGGAAAGGAGATAGATAAAATGTTTTGTCCAACAAATGTAATGCGACCTATTGTTCACCCGACTCAATGTTGTGTTCAACACCACTGCTGTAAAACAATTGTTCCACATATTCATCCTTCACATACGCAACATGTAAATCATCATATGTATCAACATATGCATTATTTCCCACACACAGAATCTGTTGCGAATGAAGTAACAAATCAACACTTCAATTGTGGAGCAAGACCACCAGGACCATTTATGGGCCGATAAAACAAATAACCTACCCAAAAATGTAACAAATAAAACACAACAGGAACTGTAATGGTTCCTGTTTTACATAGGTTCTATAAATGCTTAAGGCTAAATCAACAAATAAAGGAGACTGGACATGATAAAGGTTGTTGCAATTACGGGCTATAAACCATTCGAGCTTGGAATTTTTGGACAAGATCATCCTGGAATCCGATATATCAAACTAGCTCTAAAAAATGCGCTGATTCCCTTAATTGAAGATGGACTTGAATGGGTCATTATTAGCGGTCAGCTTGGAGTAGAACTTTGGGGAGCTGAAATCACCTATGAACTGCAAGAGGAATTTCCAGAGCTAAAACTAGCTGTTTTTACTCCCTTTCTTGAGCAAGATGAAAAATGGAACGAAACAAATCGAGAATACTACCAGCTCATACTGTCACAAGCTGACTATGTAAACAGCATCACAAACCGTAAATATGATAACCCATCACAATTTCGGTTGAAAAATGCTTTCTTTCTGGACAAAAGTGATGCATTATTAATTCTATATGATGAAGAAAAGGATGGCAGTCCGCGTTATATCTATTCGGATGCGGAAAAAAAGAGCGAAAATGAAGACTATCAACTCATAACGATTAACGCATATGACCTTCAGGTAATCGTTGAAGAGGAACAATATGCAAATAATGACTTCTAAAACAACGGCTTTATCAATATAAATTGACAATACATGAAATTTTTGAAAAAATAGACGTAGGAATAATGGGGAAAGTGTATCGAGGTGAAAACAATGTTATCTGATAAAATAAAATTAACTGCAGCACAGATACTTGAAAAAGAATTTAAATCGGGCATGAAAGGCTATAAACAAGAAGAAGTTGATAAATTTCTAGATGTGATCATCAAGGATTACGAATCATTTTATCTAGAAATTGAAGAGCTGCAACAAGAAAATTTACGATTAAAGCGTCAACTAGAAGAATCCTTTAAAAAACAACCACAGGCGCAAACTGGAACAACGAATTTTGATATTTTGAAACGATTATCAAACCTTGAAAAACATGTCTTTGGCAGTAAACTTTATGATTGAAGCCCACAGGATCAGGTGGTCACAAAGACTTTGCCTATAAGAACGTGGAGTTTACAGTCTTTGCTCCTTATGGAGGAAAAAATTTCCAGTAAGAATTACTTGCATTTTTAATACTTTTTTACTATACTATTTCTTGCACACATTAATAACGTTCGGGTAATCGCTGCAGGGAGACCTGCAGAGGAAAGTCCATGCTCGCACGGGCTGAGATGTCCGTAGTGTTCGTGCCTAGCGAAACGATAAGCTAGGGTAGCGAGGAATTTCTCTTTGCTAACGGCAGGGAAAAGACCTAAGTCCATTTGGATATGGTTTGACTACCTTTAAAGTGCCACAGTGACGAAGTCTTGTAAGAAATTACAAGAGTGGAACGAGGTAAACCCCACGAGCGAGAAACCCAAATAATGGTAGGGGCACTTTCTCTCTTGGAAATGAACTAGGAGAAGGACAGGCGGTTCACCGTCTGTAGATAGATGATTACCACCTGAGTACGAGGCATTCGTTTTGCCGACTGAAGTACAATGGAACAAAACATGGCTTACAGAACGTTATTAATTAAACGAATTACATGAATAAAGAAGTAAAGCTCTTCATCAAGAAGAGCTTTTTGTATGCTTACATAAAACTTTTCTGAGAAGCAAATCTTGCATTATGGATTTAGATTCTTTATTCTTTTACTATATAAATGAATGTACATAGTTAGGGTGAACGTGAATGGGAAAAGTAACACTGATTGCCACAGCGGCAATGGGGATTGAATCAATCGTTGCAAAGGAAGTGCGGGATTTAGGTTATGAATGCACGGTTGAGAACGGGAAGGTTACGTTTGTTGCTGATGAACAAGCAATCTGCCGAAGCAACCTTTGGCTTAGAACAGCAGATCGTATCAAGCTAAAAGTCGGTGAATTTAAAGCAACAACCTTTGATGAATTATTTGAACAAACAAAAGCCCTTAATTGGGGTGATCTTCTTCCAGAAAATGCAGAGTTTCCTGTCATCGGAAAATCAGTAAAATCAAAGCTTTTTAGTGTCTCAGATTGTCAAAGCATCGTAAAAAAAGCCGTTGTTGAAAGTTTAAAAAAACATTACCGCAAAACATCTGGCTGGTTTGAGGAAACAGGCCCTTTATTCCGCATTGAAGTAGCTTTACTTAAGGACGTTGTGACTTTAACAATTGACTGCAGTGGAGTCGGTTTGCATAAACGTGGTTATCGTGCCGATCAAGGGGAGGCTCCCTTAAAGGAAACCCTAGCCGCCACCTTAGTCATGTTAACGAACTGGACACCGGAGAAACCGTTCGTCGACCCATTTTGTGGCTCGGGCACAATTCCCATTGAAGCTGCTTTAATCGGGCAAAACATTGCTCCTGGTTTTAACCGTGATTTCGCCTCTGAGGATTGGGAGTGGATCGGTAAAAAATGCTGGAATGAAGCGCGTCAAGAGGTAGAGGATTTAGCTAAATATGATCAGCCTCTTGATATAAGCGGATTTGATATTGACCACCGAATGATTCAAATGGCCAAAGATAATGCCGACGAGGCAGGTTTTTCTGATATTATTCAATTTAAACAAATGCAAGTTCGTGATTTTACAACATCAAAGGAGTACGGTGTCATCGTCGGAAACCCTCCATATGGGGAAAGACTAGGTGAAAAGAAGGCAGTTGAAGAAATGTACCGCGGGATGGGGGAAGCGCTTCGTCCATATGATACGTGGTCAGTCTATATGCTAACCTCACATCCCGAGTTCGAACAATTATACGGTAAGCCAGCAACGAAAAAGCGGAAGTTGTTTAACGGATTTATTCGAACCGATTACTATCAGTATTGGGGAAAAAGACCGCCTAGAGAACGTTAAAATTTTATAATTCATGAATAGTTCAACTCCTAGGGACATATACTCTATTGGTGTCTACAAAATTTCCAGGAGTGAATGAACGATGAATTACCTAGATTTCAAAAAAATACAAGATGCTTTGAATGATACATATAGGGTTCTTCAAACTGAGATAGGGGAAGAGTTGGATCCTCTTCAATCGATTGCTAAAGCAAAAAACGATTTGCTTCATGCGATGTCTCATTCAACTGCCATTGATGTTGATTTTTTACGATATAAAAGTGAATAATGTTAATTTTGGGAAACTCGCTTAGGCGAGTTTTTTTTCTTTTGTTCAATATTGACTTCACACATTCATTAGTAGATAATTAAATATTGCGTGTAACATGGTTTTGGGGGTTTTACATATGATTGGAGAAGGGTTACCTTTTCAAATATCCAGAGATGAAAATTTCTTTGATAAATTTAATGAGTGGATTGGTGATGTCTTTTACGACATCCTTCCGGAAAAAGGCTTTGAGCTTCGCGATGAGCAAATTTTCATGGCATTTCAGCTGGAAAAAGCATTTAAGGAAAAATCAATTGTATTCGCAGAAGCAGGTGTAGGTACGGGTAAAACAATTGTTTATCTGTTGTATGCCATTTGTTATGCAAGATATATGAGAAAACCTGCAATCATTTCATGTGCAGATGAGTCCTTAATTGAACAGCTAGTAAAGCCTGAAGGTGATATCGCAAAAATCGCAGACGCACTAGATTTAAAAATTGATGTCCGACTAGCAAAGGCACAGGACCAATATCTTTGTTTACGGAAATTAGATACGGCTACTCGACGAACAAACAATGAAAAAATTGCAAAAATGTATAATGAATTACCTGATTTTGTTCACAGTCATTCCGCGATGCAAACATTCCATCATTACGGGGATCGAAAAACATATTCTGACCTCACCGATGAGGAATGGAAAAGCGTCTCATGGGATAGCTTTCAGGATTGTTTTTCATGTGATTTACGCCATCGCTGTGGTCTCACATTATCCAGAGAGCATTATCGGAAGTCTGTGGATTTGATTGTCTGTTCCCATGATTTTTATATGGAGCATGTGTGGACAATGGAATCGAGAAAAAGAGAAGGGCAACTCCCTTTTTTACCAGAAAGCAGCTGTGTAGTCTTTGATGAAGGGCATTTGCTTGAGTTTTCTGCACAAAAGGCATTAACCTATCGTGTCCAAGAAACGACCTTGGAAACATTATTAACTAGGCTATTAGAAAATGATATTCGTGAAGAATTTGCTCAATTAATTGAAGACACGATTGAACAAAATGAGCGTCTTTTTGGAACTCTTGCTGAAAATAGTCAAATAGTTGAAGGTTCTGATCGCATGGATATCAAGCGGGACGCAAACTTAGTAGCGAATGCAAAAAAACTTCATCAGATGATTGTTGAGATTGGCAATAATCTCGTCTTTGAGGCAGAAACGTATACAATCGATCAGTACGAATTACATATAGTCGATGAATATTTGGATCAAATGGAATATTCATTAAAACTGTTTGATGAAGAAAATGATGCTATTCACTGGGTTGAGGCAGATGGTGAAAGCAACACATTAGTAATTATGCCACAAGCAGTGGAAACCATTTTAGCGGATAAAGTATTCTCGAAAAAAATCCCATTTGTGTTCTCATCTGCAACCTTATCTGAGAATAAATCATTTGATTATATTGCCAATAGTTTAGGTATTAAAAACTATCAATCATTTTCTGTTGCGTCACCATTTGATTATGAAAACCAAATGAAGATTCAAATGCCTGTGTTTAATGGCAGTGAGGATGGATTTCAATCAAAATTTGATTTTGCATGGAATGAAATTGAGAAATCAGAAGGCCGAGCACTGCTTTTATTTAATTCAAGGGAAGAGCTACAAGCGTTTAAAAAGAATAGTAATGCTAATAAATATCCTGTCCTATACGAAGGGGACGAAGAAATCAGTGGACTGGTATCCAGGTTCCAAAATGATGAACATAGTATTCTTTGTTCGGTATCATTATGGGAAGGACTGGATATTCCTGGGTCTTCATTATCGAATGTCATCATTTGGTCATTGCCATTCCCTCCAAATGATCCAGTTTTTCAAGCAAAAAGAAAAAGAGCGCAAAACACATTTGAGCAAGTCGACCTTCCATATATGCTATTAAGACTGCGACAAGGCATTGGTCGTTTGATTCGAACCAGCGGGGATGCAGGAACTGTCAGTATTTTTGTAGAAGAAAATATGAGTAACCTAATTATTGATAATATCAAAAATGTTCTACCGACAAAGGTTTATGCAAAGTAAAGGGGAGGATGAAAAAATGTCAGAGCAGCTGCAACAAACTGAAAAAGCATTTCTTGAATTAGTTAAAAAAATGACCAGCTATAATGAGGCTATTGGGCTTATGTATTGGGATTTACGTACTGGTGCTCCGAAAAAAGGAGTGGAACAGCGTTCTGAAGTAATCGGGATGCTGTCATCAGATGTTTTTGCTATGTCGACTTCCACTGTTATGGAAGCTTACTTAAAAGAACTGACGACTCCTGAGGCACAGCAACAGCTAAATGTAATTACGAAGAAAGTTGTTGAGGAATGTCAAAAGGATTTTGAACGAAACAAAAAGATTCCTGCTGATGAGTTTCGCGAATATGTGATCCTACAATCGAAAGCAGAATCTGTTTGGGAAGATGCAAAGGAAAAATCCGATTTTGACATGTTCCGCCCTTACTTAGAAAAACTTGTCGACTTTACGAAGAAATTTATCGGCTACTGGGGCTATGAAGGGAATAAATACAATACATTGCTTGATATGTATGAGCCTGGGGTGACAGTAGAAGTAATCGATCAAGTTTTTGCGCAATTAAGAGAAAAAATTGTTCCGCTTGTTAAAGCTGTGACTGAGTCAGAAAATAAGCCGGAAACGTCATTTTTATTTAAGGAATTTCCAAAGGAAAAGCAACGCGCATTTAGTTTGGAAATTTTAAAGAAACTGGGTTATGACTTTGATGCTGGACGCCTTGATGAAACCGTTCATCCATTCGCAACTGGCTTAAACCCAGGTGATGTTCGAGTAACGACAAACTATGTAGAAAATGATTTCAGAACAGCTGTTTTTGGAACCATCCATGAAGGTGGACATGCACTCTATGAGCAGAATATATCTCCTGATTTAGTTGGAACAAATCTCTCACAAGGAACATCAATGGGTATCCATGAATCTCAGTCCTTATTTTATGAGAATATTGTTGGACGCAGTTTGCCACTTTGGAAAAATAACTTTGAATTATTAAAAGAATATGCAAGTGGCCAATTTGATCAAGTTACTATCGAGGACTTCTACCGGGCTATTAATGAATCAAAGCCATCTTTCATTCGAATTGAAGCAGATGAATTGACATATCCATTGCATATTATGGTGCGTTATGAAATTGAAAAAGGTCTTTTTAATGATGAAATTGAAGTGAAGGATCTTCCAGAAATCTGGAATTCGAAATATGAGGAGTATTTAGGAATTCGTCCCGAAAATGATGCAAAAGGTGTATTGCAAGATGTCCATTGGGCAGGTGGCAGCTTCGGCTATTTCCCATCCTATGCACTTGGTTACATGTATGCAGCACAATTTAAGAATACAATGTTAAAAGATCTTCCAAATTACGATGAATTGCTGGAAACAGGGAACTTACTTCCTATAAAAGAATGGTTAACAGAACATATTCATCAATATGGAAAACTTAAGAAGCCATTGGAAATCCTTGAGGAAGTGACAGGTGAGGGATTAAACGCAAACTATTTAATCCAGTACCTTGAAGAAAAATATAGTGCCATTTACAAATTATGAAAAAACTGCGCAACTTAAGTTGCGCAGTTTTTGTTTTTCTTATAGTAAATGTTTGAAAGATTTGGCTCCTGGTGGTGCATTTTGGATCATATCAACGAATGGAATTGTATAAGCAATTAAAATTAATACCGCTAATACACCAACCCAAAGCTTCCAGTTTTCTAGAATCATTGGTGTTTTTTCTGCTTCTTCTGCTACTTCTCCAACAGGGAATTCTGTTTCACCTTTTGGTGCAAAGAAAGCAAGATTAACAAAGATGACAAGGACTAAGATTATACCTATAAACAGAATAGATCCTCCAATTGCTTGTGCAATTTGATAGGGAATCCAATCGGCTGCTTGTGCTGAACCTCCATATGTTGAGAAGGAAGAACGTCTAGGTGCTCCTAATAATCCTGCAAAGTGCATAGATGTTGACATGAATGCCATACCGATTGTCCAAACGATTGTTTGGATGATTGCGAGTTTATTCATCGCCTTTGTCATTACACGGCCAGTTAAATGCGGGATAAGCCAATATGCAATCCCAAAGAATGTTAACAGAACGGTTGTTGCAACGGTTAAGTGGAAGTGTCCTGTTACCCAAATTGTATTATGAATAACTTGGTTCATCTGGTGACTAGCATTGATAATACCACCTGCTCCGGCAGGGATAAAAATTAACATACCCATAAAAGGTGCGAAGAAACGTGCATCTCCCCAAGGAAGTTTTTTAAACCAACCAAATAGTCCAGTTGCACCTTTTGATCTTCCGTACATTTCGAATGAGGCAAACAAAGAGAATGCTGTCATTAGAGATGGAATAACCACCATGAAAGTTAAAATAACTTGTAAGTATTTCCAATTCGGGTCGATTCCAGGCTCAGTCAACTGATGGTGGAATCCAACTGGAATGGAGAATAATAAGAACAAAATAAATGATAATCTTGCAAGTGAATCAGAGAAAATTTTTCCGCCAATTACCTTTGGTATCACAACATACCAAGCCATATAAGCTGGTAACAACCAGAAGTAAACAAGTGGGTGTCCAAAATACCAGAATAATGTTCTACTAATTAGGACATCAATTTTATCAACCCAACCAAATGACCATGGAATAAATTGAATCAGAACGGTTGCAGCTACACCAAGTGTTGCAACTAACCAAAGAATCATTGTCATTACCGCCATATAGCTAAGTAATGGGGTTACTTTACCAGGATTTGCTTTTTTCCATTTACCAAAGTGAGCAAACATTGCAAACCCACTAATCCAACTGCCAACAACGACAAGCGCTAATCCAATATAGAAGAAAGGATGGGCTTGTAATGGAGCATAGAATGTATAAAGTACAGATGCTTCACCCATAAGGATTGTAGTTGCTGTGCTAGCAGTACCGATTGTCATCACCCAAAAGCCAATCCAAGCTGCTTTACGGATTTTTGGTGATAGGGTTCCTGCTGTTTTACTTAAACAAGCAAATAAGAAACCTATTGCAAAGAATGTAGTAAGAACGAGTGCCAGTAATACTCCATGAACTGTTAATAATTGATAATAGCCAATTCCAGCAGGTAATGTAAATTTCCCAGAACGAACTAGTGTTTGAAGTAATCCTGCTGTTCCTCCTAGAAATAAAGCAATAAAGGCTACATAAAAGTGTGCCATTGCCAGTTTCGCATCTTTTTTATCTACCTTGATATTTGAATTTAACATTATTCGGTCACCTCAACTTTTGCCATCATTAAGTGGTGTCCAGCTCCACAATATTCATTACATAACACTAAAAATTCACCTGTTTTAGAAAATGTTTGCGTATAGCTGCTAACATAGCCTGGTTCAACCATCATATTGACGTTCGTACCGGCAATTGCAAATCCGTGAACAACATCTTTTGTTGCTACATTAATGGTTACTTTGGCATCTTTAGGAATTTGGATTGTATTTGGTGTATACGCAAATGCTTCAGCAACAAGGTTTAATTCATATTTATTTCCTTCAATATGAACGAGTCCAGGATTATCAAATGGTGCTGTTTCAGTAACCTTTTCAGGATCAATTGTTTTAATGCTGCTTGCTGGCTGATGTCCCATAGCGAAGGCACCAACACCAACTACTCCTAAGAATACAAAAAGAATTCCGATTCCAAAAATGAGCCATATTTTTTCATATTTGTGGAAATGCATGGCTTCTTCCCCTTTCAATTTCACATTCTTTTTCTGTCTGTTTTTTCATAAAATATAACAAGCCATTTTTTGTGATTGTCTTGTCTTGTTTTCTTAGTAGAATGTTTTTTTACAATCTATCTAAGAACAGGAAATAGACACCCAGCCAAGATAAAATTAAGAAAAGCCCAAGTAAAAATACAGATGCCAGTGTCCCTTTTAAGGATGTTTTTTCATCTTCCATTTTTGTTTTCTGGTTTGTCTTCGTAAGCTGTGTCTTTGCCATTCCTCACGACCCCCTTCATGCTTTTAGCAAAGGTTTTTACAATTTCATCATACAAAACAATTTGTTAAAATCTAGACGATTTTTCGTATTTCACAAATTGTTCATTCCTAATCTAATCACTATATTAATAGTGAAAACTTAGTAAAACAGTGATTTTTATCACATCAGGGTGGAATAAGATTTGAATAATTTGTGACAAATCGAATAGCAGTAATGCGTGCGAAAACATATCATATCAAAAAGGGTGAGTGTAAATGATTAGGTATTATTGTTCAAGATGTCATACGATTCTTCTAAATAACAGAGAAAGATGTTTTAAATGTGGGAATGGCGTAATCACACAAATTGATATTAATGTTCAAAAGAATGATCAGAAGTCCTCTTAATCACTATTTTTAAATAGTGATTTTATAGAGGGGTTATCAGGTGTTTATTATATTAAGAAAAAAACTTTCCTTGTGACAGTCGGCTAAAATTTTTCATTTTTATTCACACAGATTACACTTTCGCCATACTCTAAGATAGGCGAATGTCTATAAGGAGGTTTACATTTTATATGGCAAAAGTAAAAAATTATTATGCAGGTACTAATTCTAGTGTAGGTTTTTACTCATTGTATGATGAGGCATTAGCGGGTTTAGAAACTGTTTATATTTTAAAAGGGGGACCTGGTACAGGTAAGTCCACCTTCATGAGAAAAGTCGGTCTTGTATTCATGGATAAAGGTTATGATCTCGAATACTTGCATTGTTCTTCAGATAATCACTCAATCGATGGGATTGTTATTCCAGAACGAAAATTAGGTTTTGTTGACGGAACGGCCCCACATGTGATCGAGCCTAGATACCCTGGAGTTGTTGAGAAGGTAATTGACCTTGGTCAATTCCGTAACGATGAATACTTAGAGCAATTTAAGAATGAAATCATCGAGCTAACAAATGATATCTCGAAGAATTATGAAAATGCGTATAAGACCTTTGCGGAAGCAAAAAAAGTTCATTTAAAGCGCGAGGATATTTATGTCTCATCGATGAGTTTTAAAAAGGCTGATGCTGTCCTTCAAAATTTAATTGATACAATTTTTAGTAAACCTTTTGAAGCGGAAGAAAATCCAACAAAACGGAAGCGATTCTTTGGCGCGGCTACACCAAAGGGTGCAGTTAATTTTATCGATAATATTACCGAAGAATATGAGAAGCGGTATATTATTAAGGGAAGACCGGGAAGCGGCAAATCAACACTAATGAAAAAGGTTGCAAAGCATGCTGAACTGCATGGTTTATCGGTTGAATATTTCCATTGTGCATTCGATCCAAAAAGCATTGACATGATTATTATTCCGAAATTAAGTGTGTCAATCGTTGATGGCACCGCCCCGCATGTTGTTGACCCATTCCGCAGCTCTGACGAGGTTGTTGATATGTTCGCATTATGCATGGACCCGAAAATCGAAAACACCTTTAAAAAGGAAATAGAAGAGTTAAACCTTGAATATAAAAATAAGATGACAATCGGAACGAACTTTTTAAGCGAGGCAAAAAGGCTTCATGACAAGTTGGAAGAGTATTACAAAGCCGCCATGGATTTCGAGGCAATTGACAAAAAACGTGAGGAACTCGTGCAGAAATTACTGTAAATGTGTTTGTTCTAAAAAAGAGGGCGAAAAGGACCAAGTCGACAAGAACGCCACGTCCTGTGGCATTGTCGACACTAGCACATCCTGTGCGTCAAAAGTTCAAGGCGGAGCAGCTTTGAGTACCGGAACGTATGTAGTTTATACGTGAGGAACGGAAAAGCAAGCCAACGCGCTTCCACAGGATGTGGTGACTTCGACGTTCGACACAGGACGTGTCGGTATTTAGTCGAAGTTCCTCTACCGATGTGTCATTTTCGGCCGAAGCCAAAATTTTACTAGTGAATGTTTGTAAAGTTTGAGTTATACTATAAATGCACAACAACAAAACAACTCCTTTGAAACGTGAGCTTTCCCTTTATGTGGGAAGGCTTTTTTTGTATCCATTTTTCGACATTGCATACTTATTCTAAAATTGGAAAAAGTAACCTTAGGATTTCCTTTCCGGAAAGGTGGCTTTCTATGCCTAAAATAATTTCGGTCGGTATATGCAACCCGCCAAATAAAATCAATCAACTGAAAACAACCGAATTTATAAGGGAGCTCTTTTATGAGCATTTTCCAGATATCGATCGGCTGATAAAGGTATTTGCTAACAGTGAGATCGAGGAGAGATATTTCAGTGAATCTTTGGAATGGTATGGTGAAACCAAAAGCTTTGAAGAAAAAAATAATACATATATTAAGAGAGCAGTAACATTTGGTATAGAAGCGATTCACAACTGTTTAACAAATCAAAAACTCCTCGCAAAACAGATAAATCCTGATGAAATTGATGCGATATTTTTTATTTCGAGCTCAGGAATTGCAACTCCGAGTATTGAAGCAAGAATCATGAATAAAATGAACTTTAGTCCGGATACGAAGCGAATTCCCATTTGGGGGCTGGGATGTGCTGGGGGGGCATCTGGCTTAGCACGGGCGTTTGATTATTGTAAAGCTTATCCGGGGGCAAAGGTGCTTGTCCTTGCTGTAGAACTATGCAGCTTAACCTTTCAAAAGAATGATTTTACAAAGAGCAATTTAATTGGAACCTCGTTGTTTGCTGATGGAACAGCTTGTGTTTGTATTGGTGGAGATGAGGTGGAGCTTCATACAGCAAGTAAAGTTTTACCGAACTTTGTTTCATCTCGGTCGACATTAATGGCAGATTCAGAAGACGTGATGGGATGGGACGTAAAAAATACAGGTCTGCATGTTATTTTCTCAAAGGATATCCCAAGTATTGTAAAGTCATGGTTAAAAGGTAATGTGGATAAATTTTTACATGCAAACGAGCTTGAAATTAAGGATACAAAGCATTTTATCGCTCATCCTGGCGGAAAAAAGGTATTGGATGCTTATGAGGCTGCATTAGAAATTCCAAGTTCCATGACAGACATTGCGAGAGATGTTTTAAGAAGGCAAGGGAATATGTCTTCGGTAACAGTACTTTACGTATTGAAGGAGTTTATGGAGAAACAGCTGGGAAAAGAAGGTGATTATGGACTTGTAACAGCCCTGGGGCCGGGATTTAGCTCAGAATTAATCCTATTACAATGGAGGAAATAGAATGATTTTTTGGATTTTTATAGGATTGGTAATTGGTCAAAGATTGATCGAGCTAAGAATTGCGAACCGAAATGAGAAATGGATTCTATCTGAAGGCGGGTATGAGGCAGGGCAAGAGCATTACAAATACATTGTGCTCACTCATAGCTTGTTTTTTTTAGCACTTATTGTTGAGGTCATTTACCGGGGAAATGAATTATCAGCACTTTATCCGATTTTATTTTTTTTATTTACCTTAACCCAACTTGGGAGAGTGTGGGCAATTCATTCGCTTGGGGTGTTTTGGAATACGAAAATTATGATTTTACCAAAGAGCCAGGTGCAAGTAAAGGGTCCCTATAAATATGTTAAGCATCCGAATTATATCATTGTCGCCCTTGAATTCATTTTAATACCGATGTTATTTCAGGCTTATATGACAGGAATCATTTTTTCATTTCTGAACCTTGTGATGATGTCTATTCGCATTCCGATTGAAGAACAAGCATTAGGTGTACATAAGGAATATCAAAGGCTTGGAATAGCTCGAAGTCGACTGATTCCAAATGCCTTGAAATCGATAAAAAGAGATTGAAAAGAGTGAAAACTGCTGATAAACTAAATGTAGATGAAAATAATTATCACTATCAGTTGAAAGCTGGTGAAACAATGCTTACATTATTTGTATCATTAACAATCGGTATATATAGCTTTATTATGTATCACGTCCTACATCATGTAGCAAACCCAAAACAAAATTCAAAAAAACATCATAATCCTATTCACGTAACCAGGTAAATACCTGGTTTTTCTTATGCTAAAATTTAGTTTCCCAATATTCTGCTTTGTCAAAAGTGAAGGTCTAGAGTAAAATACATATATATATAAACAATTATGTATTGCTCAATAAGGGGATTAGACATGATTCAAACACAACAAATTAAACAGATGACAAAGGAAGAACTAGAAAAAAGACTTTCTTCGTTATACGACATTTTTGGAAAAAACAATGACAAAGAAAGCAGTTCAAAAATGATTCAACTGCTCAAAAAACTAAATTCATTAGAATATATGATTGGCTTTTCAGGTCATTTCTCAGCTGGAAAATCGAGTATGATCAATGAACTCATTGGGGAGAGTCTGTTGCCATCAAGCCCGATTCCAACAAGCGCTAACTTGGTTAAAGTTAAATCAGGTCGTGAGTATGCTCGCGTCTACTATCGGGATGGCAAAATCATTGAATACCCAGCTCCCTATGATTATGATGTGATCAAATCATATGCAAAAGACGGGGAAGCGATTGAATCGATTGAAATAAGCCATGATAATATGAAACTTCCAGAGCAAGTGATTGTCATGGATACACCAGGGATTGACTCAACCGATGATGCCCATCGCGTATCAACAGAATCAGCCTTGCATTTAGCAGATTTACTCTTTTATGTGATGGACTATAATCATGTCCTATCTGAACTAAATTTCCAATTTACAAAGGAATTAACTGATCGAAATAAAACGGTTTACTTAATTGTAAACCAAGTCGATAAACATAAAGAATCTGAATTAAGTTTTTCTTCTTTTAAACAAGGCGTGGAGGAGGCGTTCCAAAATTGGAACGTAGCTTACTCAGACATTTTTTACACTTCATTAAAGGAACCGGATAATGAGCATAATCAGTTCAAGCAGGTTCAGCAGCTTCTGCACGATAAAATAGCACACAAAGACCAACTTCTATTAGAAGGTGTTTTTCATTCTGCAAGACAAATTATTTTTGAGCATATAGCCTTTTTAGATGATAAAAATGCTCCGGAGCTTGAAGAAACAAAGGATCAGTTGCGTTCTTTATCCTTAGCTGAGCGGGAAACAATCCCAGCTCGAATTGAAGAATTGAACCAGCGATTAGCGAGTTTTGCGAAAGAGCGAGAAGTAACGGAAACAGAATATTTAGATGAAATAGAGAATATTTTATCAAATGCGATCCTTATGCCATTCGAAACTCGTGATTTAGCAAAACAATTTGTTGAATCCGTTCAACCCGATTTTAAAGTAGGTTTATTATTTTCCAAAAATAAAACGGAAAAAGAACGTGATGAACGTTTGCAAGCGTTCTTTCAAGATATACAAGAGAAAATGTCCACTCAATTAGAATGGCATTTGAAGGATTTTATTGGGAAGTTTGTTGAACGTCTAAGACTTTCAACACAACCAACAGGAAATGAAATAGCAATTGAACTTTCCCCGGAGGAACTAAAAAATTTAGTCAAGCCCGGTGCACGAGTAACAGGGGAGTATATATTAACGTATTCAGAAGATGTTGGAAATTATCTTAAAAGAAAATACAAACAAAAAGCGGTTGCATTTTTACACGAAATTCTTGAGCAAATGGGTGACGCAACTGCTAAAGATGAAACCGAATTAAAAGCTGATCTAGACAAATTTGAAGTTTATTCTAATGCCTTTGCTGCATTAAAGAAATTTGAGGAAAAACGTGCGAATATCCGTGAGATGTTAGATAACATCATCAATGGAGATTCTGCAATGGATTCTGTCGAATCCGTCGAGGACTTACTATCACGTTTTAATGAACATGTGGAAATTTCATCAACTGAGGAAATTTTACTCGAGATTAAGAAACAAGAGGGAGAAGTTCAAAAATCTAATCCTAAACCAGCAGAAAAGCATGGAGAAAGGAAGGGATCTTCTGATCAGGCGATTATTCATCTAGAAAAAGCGAATGAACTGATTCAGCCAATCACTGGTCTTTCGATGCTTGCAAAGGATATTCAAGATAAGGCATATCGTTTGAAAAATAAACATTTTACCGTTGCATTATTTGGAGCGTTTAGTGCTGGGAAATCGTCATTTGCGAATGCATTAATGGGAAAACACGCCTTACCAGTTTCACCAAATCCGACAACAGCAACGATTAACAAAATTACCTTCCCTACCGATGAGCATAAGCATGGGACAGTACTTGTTAAAATTAAGTCAACAAATCAGTTATTAGATGATATCAATCATTCCTTACACATTTTTGGTGAAAAAGCAGGAAACTTGAATAACAGTTTAGAAATTATCCATTCTAAAATTAGCAATATCGAAAAAATAGAAGCAAAAGAAAAACCGCATTTTTCATTTCTAAAATCGGTTGTAGCTGGTTTTGACACCATATCTGCTCATTTAGATCAAGTGTTATCAACAGACATGGATGGCTTTAATGAATATGTTGCGAAGGAAGAAAAGGCATGCTTTGTCGAATGGATTGAACTCTATTATGATTGTCCATTAACACAGCAAGGCATTACTTTAGTTGATACACCAGGTGCTGATTCAATCAATGCCCGCCACACAGGGGTTGCTTTTGAATATATTAAAAATGCCGATGCCATTTTATTTGTGACTTATTATAATCATGCTTTTTCAAAAGCAGATCGTGAGTTTTTAATTCAGCTTGGACGTGTTAAGGACACCTTTAGTATGGATAAAATGTTCTTCGTGATTAATGCAGCTGATTTGGCGAATACGACTGAAGAGTTAGAAGATGTAAAAGATTATGTAGAGTCACAACTAGTAAGTTACGGAATTCGTTTTCCACGACTATATTCTGTGTCAAGTCGAGCAGCTTTACTAGAGAAGCTAAATGAAGTCACTGAAAAGGATCTCGGTATTCTTAAATCATCGGGTATTGAACGCTTTGAAACGGATTTTCATTCATTTGTCATTGATGAACTGACAGAAGTTGCGGTAAATGAAGGTTATGTTGATATTCAGCGTGCCGCAGCAATAATTGAATCCTATATTCAGTCAGCTAAGGAAGATAAGGATATGAAGCTTACTAAGCTTCAGGAAGCGAAAGACCAACACTCTAATATGAAGTCAGTTGTTTCAGGTTTAGATAACCAGTCTGCTTTTGGAGTTATTGAGCAGGAGATTAAGGAGCTCACCTATTATATTAAAAAAAGAGTCTACCTTCGTGTATCTGATATGTTTAAGGAAGCTTTTAACCCGTCTTCGCTTAGAGATGATGGCCGGGATTTGAAACATGCATTAAAGTCTTGTTTAGAAGAATTTTTGGAATCAGTCGGATTTGATTTAGCCCAGGAAATGCGTGCGACTTCATTGCGAATAGAAAATTTTATTAAGAAGCGACTCCATGGTCAGCTCGGAAGTTTTAATGAACAAATAAAATCAATCAATTCAAATATGAGTATCTCGGAGTCGATTGAACTAAATTTTGATTCGATTGAATTTAGAAATGGTCTTGGTAACGAGGAACTCGGCCGTTATAAAAAGGCGCTTGGTCTGTTTAAAAATCCAAAATCATTTTTCGAAAAAAATGAGAAGAAGCAAATGCAGGATGAGCTTGAAGTATTACTGGATTTACCTGTAAGTTCTTATCTTGAAGAAAATCAAGCTAATCTAGTTGCCTTTTATAAACAGGAATTTAATAAAGGGCTGCAAGCAATTCAAGAAAATGCATTACGGGAAATACACGAATATTTTGACGGGGTTACGAAGATCTTATCTGAAGATATTGATATAATAAGTCTAGAAGAGGTACATGGTAAGTTAACAAGATACTATACGGAACATATGGGGTGATTGATTTTGATCGATTCAAAATCAAAGTATCATGCATGTGGAACCTGTGTGAATTTCGTTGCTAAGCGAAAAGATGGTATAATGACATACAGATGTGTCCGCTTAGGATATGATACAAAACCTGATTATCAATTTAATTGCTGGGAACCAAAACCCCATATTTTAAAGCTAATGTCTAGGGAAAAGAGGAGAAATAATGACGAACGTCCATGAAGCAATCACAAAACATTCAACTGCACAGCACGAGGTTGTAAAAACATTCGTAGGACTTGAACAAAAAAGAGAACAGTTTATCGATGAGGCAGTTTCTTTAGCGAAACTAAATCAGGAATTCACAGTTGATAAAATTAATAAAGTGACAATCGAAATAAATAAACTTGCCCAAAAGGGAATCGTTCCATTACGCAAGCTAGTAACAGTTGATATGGTAAAGGAATACGCATTCCGAAAATAAAGCATGCGGGTTAGGTTAATACTAACCATAAATCTCTCATAAAGGAGAATGCATGTTGAAAAAGGAAAAACAAGCTGTTTCGAAAAGGGATAAAAAGCAAGAAAGAAAAGATTCAACCCCTTACCATTTTGCATCATATGCTGAGGTAGAAGCAGAAAAAATGAAGAGCAATTAGGATGGAGTCCTCTTATTTTAGAGGGCTTTTTTCTTTGCTTGGAAGGAAGATACAAATAAATGCAAGGTGAATATATGGTATAATTCATTTTATGATGAAAAATGTGACGGGGAGGATATGCTGATGAAAAATCAGATTATGTTAATAGATGGTATGGCATTATTGTTTCGCTCATTTTATGCTACGGCAATGAGTGGTTATTTTATGGTCAATAGTAAAGGGATTCCGACAAATGGAATTCACGGTTTCGTAAAGCATATGATGACGGCTGTCAATAAGTACAAGCCTTCACACGTGATTTGCTGCTGGGATATGGGGAGCTCCACATTTCGTACGGAAATGTATGGTGAATACAAAGCGAATCGAGGTGCACCACCAGAAGAATTAATCCCACAATTTGATCTTGTTAAAGATGTAGTCGAATCCTTTGATATTCCGAATGTTGGGCTATCAGGCTACGAGGCCGATGATTGCATTGGAACGCTTGCTCGGGAATATAGCCAAGACTCTGAAGTGATTATTCTAACAGGTGACCAAGACATTCTGCAGCTGCTAGATGAGAATATTTCGGTTTTAATTATGAAAAAAGGAATCGGAAATTATGCAGAGTATACGAGTGAAAGCTTCTTAGAGGAAAAAGGGATTCGTCCGCAGCAAATGGTTGACCTGAAAGCCTTAATGGGTGATACAAGCGATAATTATCCTGGTGTAAGAGGAATTGGTGAGAAAACAGCACTTAAACTTCTCCAACAGTTTGAAACGATTGAAGGTATCCTTGAAAATGTAGAAAATTTAACAAAAGCACAAAAAACAAAGATTAAAGAAGATTTGGATATGCTGCATTTATCCCGTAAATTGGCGAGAATTCATTGTGAAGTGCCTATTAGCTGTTCACTAGAAGAGGCGTTAATGCAAATTAATCGTGAAAAAGTGCATGAAAAGTTTACAGAGCTTGAATTTAAGGGCTTGGATCAATTTATTAGTTAATTGAGTACTCAAATGAGTGCTCTTTTTTTGGTCGGATTGGATAATTTCGGAGGTTTTAACATGACTATGGCTGTTATTTTAATTCTATGGTCATTAGCAACAATCCAATGGCCATTATTTCATTTTTATGGCTATTAACGGCAACGTTATGGCTGTTAGCATATTATGTAAACTGAAAACCGATAAAGGATGCCCCACCATCGAGGGGGCATCCCACCAAAACCTTAGATCTTCGTATTCTTTTTCTTTGCTCTATTTTCAAGCTCGCTTTTTGGTTCCATTGAGAATTCTGTATCCTCATTATAACCCTGTGGATTCACCCCTTTTGGTGCTTTCCCGCGGTTGTTTGCTTTCTTTGCCATGACATTTCACCTCCATTTCGTATTATTTCCATCCTATTTTGGATTATGTCTAGTATAGAAAATGAGGGGAACTAAGAAACTAACCATGAGGTGAGAATCGTGAACAAAGAGATCTATACCGCATTACTGTCAATTGGTCTTGCACAATTTTTAAAAATTCCAATTAAGAAAATGAAGACAGGAAAATGGGATTGGGGCACCTTTTTTGAAACGGGTGGAATGCCAAGCTCTCACTCAGCTGGAGTTTCGTCACTCGCTACTTTTATTGCACTAAAGAGAGGGATTCCAACCATTGATTTTGCGCTATCCACCATATTTGGTTTAATCGTTATGTATGATGCACAAGGGATTCGTCGTCAATCTGGTGAATTAACAATAAAAGTGAATGAACTTGATGAAGAGCTCGAACGATTAGCGGGACAAAAGGACCATCATTATCATGATAATAAGGAAGAAAAGTTAAAAGAAAGACTTGGACATCAGCCAGAAGAAGTACTAGGTGGGGCAATTTTTGGAATGATTACAGGAACATTAGCCCATTTCTTAACAAAAAAGTCGTAGAATTTCGACAAAAAATGCGGTACTATTAGAATATATATTGTATTTATTGTTGGGGATGGGGACTATTGTTTAAATTAGAAAATCGAGTAGAAGAGTATCTTCAGTTTTTAGCCCAAAAAGGCTTTAATCTAGGAGAAGATGCTGTTGGTTTCATTTCATTTGGACAGCATTATACAGCTGCAACGGACGAAATTGTCAATATAGCAATTGAGATCACATTGAAAGCACAAAAGGAATTTGACGGGAGCTTTTTCATTTCTTTATTAGAAATGCTTAAGGAAAATCAAATTCAAAGTCGCAAACAAGCCTATCAGTTTGTAGAGGAACGGAATATACTGGCATAATACCCTTGGACCTGCAGAGTCCAAGGGTTTCAGTTTTTTCGGATGCCTTGTCTTGCTAATTCGTCGGCCACTTTATTCTGGGCACTAGGAATCCATTTTAGGAAAAAGAGATCCAATTCTTTTGACAGCTGTAATGCTTTGTCCAGTAAGGGAGAGAACTTTTTATTTTTGACGTATTCTTTATCAATGGCTCTGTCAACAAGTTGTGAATCTGTTCGAAAGGATACGACTTTGTATTCATTCTCGATACAAATTTCTAGTCCTTTAAGAAGAGCGTAATATTCGGCCTCGTGGTTTGTCAGGATACCAAGTGGAATCGAATGTTTTTCGACAATACCATTTCCTTTAATAAAAATGCCAGCACCAGATGGACCTGGGTCTCCAGCACTTGCACCATCGATATATACTTCAATCATCTAATGCCTCCAAAAAAAAGAATATAATGCATTTTATCACTAAATTAGCCCAAGAGTGAAGAGAATAGATAAAAAGGCGTATTTTTTAGAAAAAGTGGAAGTACATATCTAAGTGGAAAAAGTGTATAATGAGTAAAAATTTAGGGAAAATGAAGATACGTTCCATTAGAGAGGAAGAGTGTGATGAAACTTAAGCTGGAGTGGACATATAAAACACCTAAAAATCAAGTCATCACCTTGATATCTGATGAAGTTTCTGCTGAGGAAGCATTACTTTTAGCGGAAGACTTCGAGCGAACAGGGCGAACAAAGGAACTTGTTTTTTATGATGAGCGGCAGACGAAGTGGACGAAAAAGGAAATCACCAAACTGATAAAAGAAATTGAAACCGAACCTCAGGATATTATTGCATATTTCGATGGGGGTTATGACATACAATCTGGTAAAGCTGGTTTAGGCGTTGCCATTTACTTTACACAAAATAAAAAACCATATCGGGTCAGAGTTAATGAAGCGTTTGAAGAGATGGAGTCAAATAATGAAGCAGAGTATGCAGCGTTTTGGCTAATGTTAAATACCTTGCAGGAATTAGGCGTACATCATGCCACTGTAACTTTTAAAGGAGATTCCCATGTGGTATTAAAGCAGCTTTCTGGAGAATGGCCATGCTTTGAGGAAAACCTTAATCGATGGTTGGACCGAATCGAGGAGAGAATTCAAAAATTGGGAATTCATCCTATCTACGATCCAGTCGGAAGAAAGCAAAATTCAGAGGCAGATCGATTAGCTACACAGGCGCTGGAAGGGACGATCGTTTCCAGTAAAATTGAAATAAAAGGGTAAGTAATTAAGCCTAACTGTCATACTCATTAAATAAGTGAGATGGATGGAATGGATAATCTGTGTGAAAAAACTCGAAACCAATTAGAGTGGGAGTTGATTTTTTTATGAAACGAAAGGAACTTATCCTGGAAGTTGGTGAAATGCTGGACACTTATTGCCAAGATTGTTTTGTAAAGGAACATTTTCGGAAAGAATATGGAAAGCGATATACACAAAACTTTTGTATTAAAAATTGTACAGTGGGCCAAAAGCTAAAAGAGTATGGAGAAAAATTATCTTAATATAGAAAAAAGAGCAACAAAAAAGGCTGATCAAAAATCAGCCTTGGTTTCACATTTTTAAAATAAAATGTAAGAATTACAGCTTTACAACGTTAGCAGCTTGAGGTCCGCGATTTCCTTCAACAACTTCGAACGAAACTTCTTGGCCTTCTTCTAAAGATTTGTAACCGTCACCTGTGATAGCAGTGAAGTGTACGAATACGTCGTCTCCGCCTTCAACTTCGATGAATCCAAATCCTTTTTCGTTGTTAAACCATTTTACTTTACCGTTTTGCATTATGCTTTTCCTCCTAAACCTTCGGCACAACCGTGCAACGTAAAAATTTTTATCAGTTAGCTACTTATTTATGTATTTTTAAATATAAAATTGTATAAATAAATACTAAACTACTAGCTAAATGATGATTTTAATATACAACCTAAATTGTGTTAAGTCAAGCGAATAAAGGGTTTTTTACGTATTCTTGGAAATAAATGTGTCAATTAAGAACAAAAAAAGAATAATTGCTCGATACTTTCGTATATTCAAATAATTATTGTGGAAATTCCATTTTTTGATATAATAATAGAAACAAGGCTTTAGTGGGGAGTATACAAAATGAAGAACGATCAAACAAATATCACTGTTATTCAGCCTGAAGAACTAGATAGGATTATTGATAAATTTGATAGCGGTTACAACAATATTCCTACAAGCAAACCAGCTGTATCACTTATTACTGAGAAACTTGAGGAAGCAATTGATCAGGTAGAAGATATTTTTTATTTTGTAAAACGACATACAAAGCTACCGCTAACAGAGATCAAACGAACGGTTTTTCCGATTATTCAAACAGCGTCTGAGATTCCGCAGTTTTTTCATTTGTTTTATCAGCTTCAATCCGCAGATGATTATACATACCGACATAATATCGGAGTCGGTGTAATAGCAACGTTAATTGGTAAATGGCTTTCATTGCCCGAAGATGATTTGGCAGAACTCACAATCGCTGCAACTTTGCATGACATTGGTAAAACAAAAATCCCCTCAGAAATTTTAAATAAACCAGGTAAGTTAACAAAAGCTGAATATGAAATTGTTAAGAAACATACAATCTATGGCTATGAAATTTTAAAAAATACGGATGGAATTAGTCATAAAATAAGCGTTGTTGCCCTGCAGCATCATGAAAGGGAGGACGGGAAAGGATATCCCTTCGGTTTAAAAGGATCTAAAATTAGTTATTATTCCAAAATTGTAGCAGTAGCAGATGTTTTTCATGCTATGTCATCCAACCGTGTATATCACGATGCAACACCATTCTATCAGGTTATCAAACAAATGAATGATGATTTGTTTGGAAAGTTAGATCCAACCATTTTAGTACCATTTTTACAGCAAATCATGAATGCTTTAATTGGTCATCATGTATTACTCACAGATGGTCAAATAGGGAGAATTAAATATATCAATCCATATGATTTATTAAGTCCATTAGTTGAAGTGTCTAATACAATTATCGATTTATCCGTTCAAAAAACAATTCAAATCGAACGTGTTTTATCAGATTAACTTTATCCAGCGGGGTATAGACCCCACTGAAAAAAATTAAAGCCTCCGGCGGATGCCACAGATTTTAAAAGGAAGCTTTTCGAGCACACTCGAAAAAATCTGGGCGCAAATACGCCAAGGCGCATTTGATTTTAAGGGGCTGATTCGATGTTCAGATACATGTATAATGGGAAAGAAATCATTATCCGGTTTACCTCACATACTAAAAATACGAATGTTAATAAGGATTATTTGTATCAAAAAATGATGTCTATTTTTGATAAAATCACGGGTGCTGACAATGGAACCTCGTTTATTGTTGAGGATGAACAAGGACGTTTGGCGGTTGGAACTGTACAGCACGGCGAACTAACAGTCATCTCCATCCATCATCTCGTCGAACATTCGCAAATGTATCTTGACAAAAGGGAAGCTAAAAGACCATCTTAAATGGTTTTTTAGCCCTTATACGTTCTTCATAAATCCCCAAATTTACCCAAGAAAGTCTATATTCCAATTAACAAGTAAACTTTGATACAATTAATTGATTAGTGAAAGTGAAAAGAGGATTAATATGAAAGTTATAATCGCGGAAAAGCCAGACCAAGCGATGAAGCTTGCGGCTCCCTTTAAGAGTAAGAAATCTCAGGGGTTTATTGAGGTGGGACCCAATCCGCTATTTCCAAAAGGAGCCTATTTTACATGGGCAGTTGGCCATATTTGCGAGCTATTACCTCCGGAGGAATATAACCCTACCTGGAAAAGTTGGCGAATTGAAACCCTCCCAATAATTCCGGACCGATTCTTATATCGGGTCATGAGGTCGAAATCAAAGCAGTTTACAATTATAAAAAATCTTCTTCGAAAACCAGAAGTAACTGAAATCATTCATGCGGGTGATGCTGGCCGCGAAGGGGAATTGATTATTCGAAATATTATTGAGATGTCTAAAGTAACAAAGCCATTGAAACGATTATGGATCTCTTCGTTAACGGAAAAGTCAGTGAAGGAAGGATTTCAGAATCTTTTATTAGAACAGGACACTAGAAATCTCTATTATGAAGCGAAAGCACGTGCTTGTGCCGATTGGATTGTCGGCATGAATGCTTCAAGGGTCTATACATTATTATTAAAGCAAAAAGGAATCTCGGATGTGTTTTCCGCTGGAAGAGTTCAAACTCCGACATTGGCGCTGATTGTAAAACGCGAAAAAGAAATTGCGAATTTTAAATCTGAGCCTTTTTGGGAGGTTTTTGCGAGCTTTCAAATTAATGGAAAATACTATGAAGGAAAATGGATGAAGGATAATGAATCACGTGTTTCTATGAAGGAAATGGCAGAAAAAATCGCAGCGTTTTGCAGGGATAAGCCAGCTGAAATTTCGGAGGTTGAAATCGAAAAGAAAGAATATCAACCGCCTTTATTATTTAATTTGTCAAGTTTGCAGGCTACGGCAAATAAGGCCTTTAAATTTTCTCCGAAGAAGACATTGGATGTTGCTCAGGGCCTTTATACGAAAGGGATTATTTCTTATCCACGGTCCGATTCGAGTTATATTACGAAGGGAGAGGCCGAAACCATTCCTGAGGTATTTTCTAAACTTCAAAAACTGGAAGACTATCAAGCTTATTTTCCGACTCCAGTTACATCCATTTACAATAATTCCCGATATGTGAATGAGAAGAAAGTAACCGATCACTATGCCATCATTCCCACAGAGCAGGTCCCAAATCCTGCAAAGTTATCAGGTGATGAAAAGAAAATTTATAATTTAATTGTAAAACGATTGATTGCGGCCCATTATAAGCCAGCTATTTTTAACTATACAACCATTAAAACATTAGTGGACAAGCGTGCTGAATTTACCACCAAGGGGAAGGTGAAGCTCCAAGAAGGTTGGAGAAAGGTCCTTTTCCAAGAAGATGCAAAGGACGATGATGTCATCCTTCCTCCATTTGAACAAGGTGAGTCCGGTGTAGTTGAAAAAAGCTACACTAAGGAAGGGAAAACGCAGCCACCGAAGCGTTATACCGAAGGGCAGCTCATAACATTAATGAAAACGGCTGGCAAGCACATTGAAAATGATGAGTTGGAAAAAATTCTCGCCAAAACGGAAGGGCTTGGAACAGAAGCAACACGAGCAGGAATCATTACAATGCTTAAAGACCGGAACTATATAAAAGTTGAAAAGAACCAAGTATCTGCTACTGAAAAAGGAATTCTATTAATTGAAGTGATAGGTGATAAGATACTTGCATCTCCAGAAATGACAGCAAAATGGGAGCAGCGTTTGCATGAAATTGGAAAGGGACAAGCCTCACCGGCATCCTTTATGATGCAGACAAAAAAGCTTTCCCAAAAAATCATCGACGATGCAAAGGAACAAAGTGGAGACTGGGATCTTTCAAATGTAAATGTAGAGAATATCAGTTCGGGGAAAAGCAGTTACAATAAAAAAGAAATTGGAACAGTAGTGGGAACCTGTAAGAAGTGTGGTGGCACTGTCATAAATAAGGGTAAATTTTACGGCTGTGCGAATTATAAAACGAATGGCTGCCAATTCACGATTTCAGGCAGGGTTTTAGGAAAACCGATTTCGAAAACAAATGTAGGGAAGCTTCTTTCTGAAAATAAAACAAATTTAATCAAAGGCTTTAAAAAAGGCAGTAAAACCTTTGACGCTTACCTTAAATGGAATGATCAAACCCAGAAAATTGAATTTGAATTTCCAGCAAAAGTATCGGCTGAAAACTAGCTAGCAGGAAGAAAGGATAGAAAATCTTTTCTTCCTTTTTTTAAATTTTCTTGAAATTTAGATTTTTAAATTATACAATGAAGAGGAAATACTGATACGTATACGTATTAAATGAATGGGATGGGTTGATTTGTTATTTGTTACAGAAATGCCAATCGAGGCAAGAGAAAAACTATTATACGCGGGACTCACGCTTTTTACCGAAGCGGGGTACCAAAAGACATCTGTGCTTGAAATTGTGGAAATGGCTAGAGTTTCAAAGACAACCTTCTATCAATATTTTAAAAGTAAAGAAGATCTTATGATTGCCTTGTTTGAACTGCTTGGCAATGAAATGGCGGAGGAAGTAAAACATGCAATTTTGCTGGAAGAGAGAATAACATACAAGGCATTTGCTGGTATTAATCGATATATCCAAATCTGTTTTGAAAATAAAAATGTTGCTCAAATTTTATTAGTTGAATCAGTTGGAGTATCTCGTAATGTCGAATTAGTAAGGCAGAGATCACACCAGGTGTTTGCTAACATCATCCTGAAAACGGTGAAAACAGAGCTTCCACAAACTGTTACGCAAAAAGAAATGAAAATTGTTGCTCAGGCTATGGTTGGGGCCATTAATGAAGTCATCATGCAGCTCTTTTTTGATACGAAAGAAGGAGAATTAAATTTCGAGGAAATTTCTCGTTTGCTCAACCGCATCGTAATTTCTGCATTTGTAAATCTTGGACTGCAGGAATAAGTTTTTTTGTACATTAGATACGGAGGCGTACTTGTTTTAAATCTTGTATTTTACTAGTTTAAAATATTTTAATGATTGAGGAGATGGCAGCATGGCTAACGGAATTGAAAAGTATACTTTATCTGAAATGATGCAAAAAATTGAAGAGGTTATTAACCAAAACCCAGGTCCAATTGAAGGAATGAATGTTATTTATCAATTTAATATTACGGGGGATGAGGAAGGGATATACCAGCTTCAGGTAGGCGACGGTAGAGCTAAAGTATCTGAAGACGGAGAAGGTGCAAATTGTACATTAGTATTATCACTCAGAAATTTTAGACAGTTTTTACTAGGAAAGCTAAATGGGACCGCTGCTTTCATGACAGGAAAATTAAAAATAAAAGGAGATATTGGAAAAGCCATCAAGCTAGAGGTGCTTTTACGTGAATATAACTTAAAAGAATATTTATAAGGTTCTTTTTTCTGAGTAATAGGCTGGCATATTTTTGAAAGGAGTGAAAGTATGAAGCATGTATTAATGACAGGATTTCCGGGGTTTTTAGCAACCAGGCTTTTACATGCGCTGATGCAAAAATACGAAGGCAGTCACTTTGTATTATTGGTTCATCCAAGCCAGCTTGAGCTAGCGAATGAAAGAATACAGGGTTTAGATCGTATCGAATTGAAGATAGGGAATATCACCGATAGATCACTTGGCTTATCAAATGAGGATAGGGAACAGCTAAAAGAAAAATTAACCCATGTCTTTCATCTTGCAGCTATCTATGATTTGGCTGTACCGCAACCAATCGCTGAAAAAGTAAATGTCGAAGGAACGAAAAATATCAATCAGTTCGTACTAACACTTCTAAACTTAGAAAGATATGTGTATTTCAGTACAGCGTATGTTTCAGGAAACCGCACAGGTCTAATTTTGGAAACTGAACTTCAGAAGGGGCAACAATTTAAAAATCATTATGAAGAAACAAAATATAAAGCAGAGATACTTGTCCAAGAACTAAAAGATGTTCCTTATACCATCATTAGGCCAGGTATTACTGTTGGTCACTCTGAATCTGGTGAGACTTCCAAATTCGATGGACCTTATTTTATCATGAGAATATTAGACCGAATTCGGTTTATGCCAATACCTTATTTAGGAAAGGGAAATGTCTTATTTAATGTTGTCCCGTATGATTATTTAATTAATGCAACGGTTTATTTATCGGGAACTGAAACAGCCAAAAGGAAAACATTCCATCTGACAGATCCAAACCCTCATCAAGCAAGGGAGTTATATCGATTGATTTGTGAAGAGTTGCTTGGAAAAAAGCCTACATGGACGATTTCTCCTAAACTAGTGGAAGCAGGGCTCTCTTTTTCTTTTCTGAGAAAATACTTTGGGGTAGAAAAAGAAGCTGTCGAATATTTTAGATGTCCAACGGAATATGATGCAACAGATGCGAAAAAAGTGCTTGAAGAGGGTGGATTAAGTTGCCCTGACTTCAAAGATTATGTTCGAAATATCGTAATGTATTATAAACAACATCGTCATGATAAAGATAAAAAAATACATATTATATAAGGACAATGAGGCTGGTGTCTCATTGTTATTTATTTGTTATAATATTTGGTAGATATTGGAGAGGGTGAATAGGATGACAGAATTCAAATGGCATGAGGAAGCGGAAAAACAATGGGATGGTCGGGCCGATTTTTGGAGCAAGCAAAGCCAAGCAATGTGGAATTCGGGGAGCCGATCCACGATTATTCCGTTTTTTTCACAGTTCCTGCAAAACGATGCGGTTATTTTAGATGCTGGCTGTGGTGATGGCTATGGGTCATTTTTGCTTGCAAAACGTGGCTTCCAGGTGGTAGGTGCTGATATTTCAGCTGAAATGATCGAAAAGGCAAATAATCGCAGCCAATATGAAGGCCTATCATTTATCCAAGATGATTTGACCTCGCTCCCTTTTGAGGATGAAACATTTTCAGGCATCATGGCAATCAACTCGATTGAGTGGACCGAGAAACCTCTGGGGGCAATCAATGAAATCAAGCGAGTGACAAAACCGGGTGGTATCCTTTGTGCGGGATTATTGGGACCAACCGCAGGACCCCGGCAAAATGCGTATCCCCGCTTATATGGCAAAAAAGTTATTCAAAACACGATGATGCCATGGGAATTTGAACAATTGGTCTCAGAAAACGGCTGGAAGGCAGTTGACGGCCAACCGGTCTATAAAGATGCCGTAAATAAAGAGATGACAAAGGGGCTTCCAAGAGAGCTAAAACAGGCATTATCATTTATGTGGGTGTTTATTTTGAAGAAAAATTAAAGGTATCTCACGTCGCGAGATACCTTGTTTTTAATCCCAATCAAATGGTGTTTCTTGATAAACATAATAATTGAGCCAGTTCGCAAATAGCAGGTATGAGTGTGATCTCCATGTGTGCATCGGCGGATTAGCGGGGTTATTATTCGGAAAATAATTAACAGGAATAATTTCTTTTCCTTTTGCAAGGTCACGTTCATATTCCTCTTTTAAGGTATTTACGTCGTATTCAGGGTGACCTGTTAGGAATATCTGCTTCCCATCATTTGAAGCGACTAGACAGACACCAGCATCATCGGAAGCTGACAATAATGTTAAGCCTTCCGTATTATTAATTTCTTCGAGTGTTACTTCCGTAAAGCGGGAATGTGGAACAAAATACATATCATCAAAACCTCGGACAAGTTTTACATCCTTATTTACTAAGCGGTGGTGAAACACACCGGTACATTTTTCAGGCAAAGGATATTTTTTGACTTCATAGTGATGGTAGAGTCCAGCTTGTGCGCCCCAGCAAATATGTAAGGTTGAAGTGACATTTGTTTTCGTCCAATCCATGATTTCCTTTAGCTCTTCCCAATAATTTACATCCTCGAATGAGAGGTGTTCGATTGGTGCACCTGTAATGATCATTCCATCAAACTTTTTGTGCTTAATGTCAGAAAATGTTGTGTAAAATTTATCAAGATGATTCTTTCCTGTGTTTTTTGCGACATGAGTTTCCGGGAATAAAAGCGTAATATTCAGCTGCAATGGGGAATTTCCTAGAAGTCTAAGAAGCTGAGTTTCTGTTCGTTCTTTTTCAGGCATTATGTTCAAGATTACTATATTAAGTGGACGAATATCCTGGCTATAAGCTCGGTCTTCATCCATCACAAATATATTTTCTGATTCCAACACTTCTTTAGCTGGCAGGTCATGAGGTACATTAATTGGCAATCCTATCATCCCCCTATTAATTAGTGTATCCAGGTCTAGCACAAGCGTCTTGTCGCTTGCGCTTTTCTGTTATAATTGAAATTTTACAACAATTCGCATATGAATATCAATTAAAAAATCTTTACTCGTTTTTAGCGGTAAAGGATATGGACAAAAAATATCGGGGTTTCTCTTTTAACCCCTATACAGAATAAGGTAAGATAGAGATGATGAGAATGAATATCCAAAAAGAATCTTGGGGGAATTGTGCATGGAATTATCAACGAAATATAAGTCTGATATTGAAATTGCTCAAGAGGCTGAGTTAAAGCCAATCAAGGAAATTGTGCAGCAGCTTGATTTACTTGATGAAGAGGTCGAACCCTATGGTCATTACAAAGCAAAAATATCCTTGGATGTGATGAAGCGTCTTGAAAAGAAAAACGACGGCAAGGTCATTCTTGTAACATCTATTAACCCAACGCCAGCAGGTGAAGGAAAATCGACTGTAACGGTGGGGCTTGGACAAGGACTTGCGAAGCTCGGGAAAAATGCGATGATTGCGATGAGAGAGCCATCCCTCGGACCAACAATGGGAATTAAAGGCGGTGCAACAGGTGGCGGATATTCACAGGTAATTCCTATGGAAGAGATTAATCTGCATTTTACAGGTGATTTCCATGCAATTACAACCGCCAATAACACATTATCTGCCTTAATTGATAACCACATCCATCAAGGAAACGAGCTTCAAATTGATGTAAGACGTGTAACATGGAAACGGGTTGTCGATTTAAATGACCGTGCACTACGAAACGTAATAGTTGGGCTTGGCGGGCCGGCCCAAGGTGTTCCTCGTGAGGATGGCTTTGATATAACAGTTGCATCAGAGATAATGGCGATTTTCTGCCTTGCGACGGATTTACAGGATTTGAAGACCAAATTATCTAAAATTGTAGTAGCTTATAATATACATAAACAACCGGTTACAGCGAGTGATCTTGGCGCAGAAGGCGCCCTGACGCTTTTATTAAAGGATGCGCTTAAACCAAATTTAGTTCAAACACTTGAACACACACCGGCATTGATTCACGGTGGACCATTTGCTAATATTGCTCATGGCTGTAATTCGGTTATTGCCACAAAAATGGCTGCAAAATTAGCTGATTATGTGTTAACAGAGGGTGGATTTGGTGCCGACCTTGGTGCTGAGAAATTTCTTGACATAAAAGCGAGATATGCAGATATTAAGCCAGAGGCTGTTGTGATTGTGGCAACAAACCGTGCTTTAAAAATGCATGGTGGTGTGGCTAAAGAAAACCTTAAAGAAGAGAATGTAGAAGCTTTGGCTAAAGGCCTAGAGAATTTGCAGAAACATGTAGAAACTGTTCAAGCTTTTGGTTTGCCGTTTGTCGTCGCAATCAATCGATTTGTTACAGATACGGAAAAAGAAGTCGAGAAAATTGAATCCTGGTGTGCGGACAATTCATATCCAGTTGCCCTTACAGAAGTTTGGGAAAAGGGTGGGGAAGGTGGAATCGAACTGGCCGAAAAGGTGCTAGAGGTAATCGAAACCGGAGAAAATCATTTTTCACCGATTTACGAATTATCTGCATCGATTGAAGAAAAAGTAAAAACAATTGCTAAAACAGTTTACGGAGCGAAGGATGTTGAGTTTTCTTCTAAGGCGAAAAAGCAAATGCTTGATTTCGAGAAATTTGGCTGGGGCAAACTACCAATTTGTATGGCGAAAACACAATACTCACTATCAGATAACCCGACTTTACTCGGACGACCTACTGGTTTTACAATTACAATCCGTGAATTCAGACCATCGATTGGAGCAGGTTTTATCGTTGCTTTAACAGGTGAAGTGATGACGATGCCGGGACTCCCGAAAAAACCGGCGGCACTTAACATGGATGTAACTGAGGACGGAAAAGCAGTCGGACTGTTTTAATTTTAATTAAAAGGGAGATAGTCCCCTTTTTTATAAAGGAAGGTTTTACATGTTTGATCCCACTGTATTTGAAAATTTGAAGGTTGTTGTCGAAGGGGCCCTTTATGATTTAGACCTAGAAGGACAAATTTTGATTGTAGATCGTCAGGATCAGGTCGATATGGCTAAAATGGGCAGGTATTACCAGATTACCTTTAAAGATTTATCCATTGATACAATTCATGTCTATATTGATTTGAAAATGGACCTCGATAATCTGGTCACAGAACTGCGAAATTTAGACGGAGATCCGGGTTGCATCCTTGAGATTGGCTTTATTTTTAAATTGAAATCATTGGATGTTTGCCCTCAGATTAAACAAGTCCTGACCACTATTTGGGGGGGAACAAGGGAAATTAAACAGGAAATTTCGTATCTATACGGCACGAAAAATGAGTTCACAAACAATAGTAAAGTTATTTTTCATCGACTAATTCATGAAGGCAATATCGATGATTTACTCCAAATGATTGACTATATCCTTGAGTCCATTCATCAATTACATAATGTTATCAAATAAGGGGCAAAAACAGCCTCTTTTTTCTACATCCAATGGATTAAATTTTCAGATAATTATTCGTTTTCTATAATATTGTTATCCTATATATAGTAAAATATATATAATAGCAAAAGAGGGGGCGAAATTATGGGAAAAATCGCTTGGGTTACAGATAGTACAGGATTTTTAGATGAAGAGCTTTCGCATCATGAGGATATTTACGTCATCCCAATGACAATCTTTTTTGATGAAGAAGAATACCTAGATGGGGTTACGATTACACCTGCACAATTTTTTGAACGCTTAAAAACTGCTAAGACCACTCCGAAGACATCACAGCCTTCAATTGGGAGCTTTGTGGAATTATATAATAGTCTTGAAGATCAATATGATGAAATCATCTCTGTTCATATATCTGAAAAATTAAGTGGAACCGTTTCTTCTGCAAGACAAGCTGCCGAATTGGTTAATATTCCTGTAACGGTCATCGATTCAAAAATCCTAACGTATCCAATGACAAAATTGTTAAAAGAAGGCATGAAGCTTATACGGGATGGTGGGACATCGAAAGAAGTTGAAAATCATATTGGCGTCTTAGCTGGGAACCTGGAAACCTATGTTATCATTGGTAGCTTAGAGCAATTACATCGTAGCGGGAGAATGAACACGGCCCAATATTTTCTTGGAAGCATGCTGCAAATCAAGCCGGTCATACAGATTCTCGATGGTGCTCTGTCTGTCAAAGAAAAAGTTCGTTCGGAAAATAAAGCAACAAGTAAAATACTAGGTTACTTGAAGGAAGCAATCGCGAAAAATCAGATTGAAGAGGTCCATATTTTATATGGCTTGGACGATTCTAAAACAAAGGACTGGGAACAGCAAATTAGAGAATTTGCACCAGACACGATTCAAATTAAGGTGTGTCCTCTTGGAGTAGCGATTGGTGTCCATGCTGGTGAAAATACAATCGGGATTAGTTGGATGAATAAATAATCTATTTTACTAGCACATACTGAATCTCACTGTGTGATAAAGGTGCAATGGCAGCAATTTTATACCCGATGCTTAAAAATTGGGAGAGTGTTTCTGCACAATTTGGATTTGGCGGCTCTGTTGGTGCATGAAAGCTCTTATGAAGCAGCAGAAATTGATTGGTGCTCGTGTTACATGTAACCAATACGACATGACGTCCATACCATGCTGTTCCAATTTCCCGATGTAGATCATTTGGATGATACATATATGTTTTACCACCTTTCATGAGCTGGAGTTTCTCTAGCTTTTTTATTTTATGCAAGGTTTTAATTGTGTGCGACAGTATAGTTGCAGCTGTATTATGATACAATGGTTACGATATTGAAGGTAGTGGAGGAAAAAATGGAGCAACAACAAATAATTGAAGCAACAACAACGTTTGTAAAAAATATTTTAAAGCATGACAGCAGTGGCCATGATTGGTGGCATATCGAACGCGTCAGAAAAGCTGCAATCCAAATTGGCGAATTAGAAAAAGCTGATTTATTCATCATTGAAATGGCGGCATTATTACATGATGTAGCAGATGAAAAATTAAATAATTCGGAAGAAGAAGGCCTTCGGAATGTCCGTGATTGGCTGTCTTCTTTACATATATCTTTCTTGGAACAAGAGAAAATCCTCGAAATCATATCAACTATGTCCTTTAAGGGCGGAAATCGCGCTGCAATGAAAACAATTGAAGGACAGGTTGTACAGGACGCGGATCGATTGGATGCAATTGGAGCGATTGGTATTGCCAGAACCTTTGCTTATGCGGGTTCTCATGGTGATTTAATGTATGACCCTGATCTTCCATATCGTGATAATATGACGAAGGAAGAATACCGAAACGGCAAATCCACAGCAGTCAATCATTTTTATGAAAAATTATTAAAATTAAAAGACACTCTCAATACGAACGCAGCAAAAGATGTCGCGCAGGAACGCCATGATTTTATGATAGCGTTTCTTAATCAATTTTATAAAGAATGGAATGGACAGTTATGAGGCTTTTAACGGTTGAAAATCTATCAAAAAGCTATGCTGAGAAAACATTGTTTGAGGATATCTCGTTTAGCATAACGGATAATGAACGGATTGGTATAATTGGTGTTAATGGTACCGGAAAATCAACGCTTTTAAAAATCATAGCAGGTGTCGAAGAGGCTGATCATGGGGAAATCACCCATTCAAAGGGATACACCATCAGTTATTTACCACAGCAGCCTGATTTCACGCAAGGCAATACCGTTCTAGATCAAGTCTTCCAGGGCAATACACCGCTTCTTCGTTTATTGAAGGAATACGAGGAAGCTATGATTCGAATCGAAAAGGATCCGGTAAGTACATCGAATCAGGAAAAGCTATTTGATCTACAGCAAAAGATGGATGCCGCAAATGCGTGGGAAGCGAATTCAAACGCAAAGGCTGTGTTGTCCAAGCTAGGGATAACAGATTTTTCCCAAGCTGTGATGGAGCTTTCTGGTGGACAAAAGAAACGAGTCGCACTTGCTCAAAGCTTAATTGAAGTTCCGGATTTACTAATATTGGATGAGCCAACGAACCATTTAGATTACGAAACGATTAAGTGGCTTGAGGACTATCTAGCTAAATACAATGGAGCCCTGCTGGTTGTTACGCATGACCGCTACTTCCTCGATCGAGTCACGAACCGGATTATTGAGCTTGATGAGGGTAATCTTTATTCCTATACCGGAAACTATAGTAGTTTTTTAGAAGCCAAAGCAATTCGGATTGAGCAGGAGCAGGCTTCTGAGGTAAAACGTCAAAATTTATACAGACGTGAGCTGGCCTGGATTCGACGCGGTGCTAAGGCAAGGACAACAAAGCAAAAAGCACGGATACAACGTTTTGATGAAATTGAGAATGCAAAAAAGACGGTGAACACCGATACACTTGATATTTCTGTTGGTGGCAGCAGGCTAGGTAAAAAGGTGATTGAATTAAAGAATGTTTCAAAGAGCTTTAGTGGAACGAAAATTCTAAAGGAAGTAGATTTGCTCGTGAAACCAGGTGACCGAATTGGAATTGTGGGTCGTAATGGAAGCGGGAAATCCACATTATTAAATATTATTGCTGGCAGAATTCCAGTGGATACGGGTGAAATTGAGATAGGTCAAACGGTTAAGCTTGCCTATTATACTCAGGAAAGCATGGATTTGGACCTTAATAAACGGATGATTGAGTATATTAAGGAAACCGCTGAAATGATTCATACTCTTGATGGAAAAATGATTTCAGCTGCCCAAATGCTCGAGCGCTTCTTATTTCCAATGCATACTCATGGTACACCGATTCGCAAGCTTTCCGGTGGGGAACGAAGAAGATTGTATTTATTGAAAATCATTATGGGTGAACCGAATGTACTATTATTGGATGAGCCGACGAATGATTTGGATACTCATACTTTAACCGTGCTTGAGGATTATTTGGAGGACTTCCCTGGAGTTGTAATCACCGTATCACATGATCGCTATTTCTTGGACAAGGTTACAGACCAGCTCCTGGTATTTGAAGAAGGGCATAGGATTTCCACCTATTTTGGTGATTATTCAGATTATCTGGAGAAAAGCTCAGTAGAAGCAGCACAAGCCGTACAAAAAGTAAAAGTTGAAAAAACATCCACTGGAGAGACGCAGAAGCCTAAGAAAAAGAAGCTTTCTTATAAGGATCAGCTTGAATGGGATGAAATTGAAGGAAAAATCGAGGCCCAAGAAGAGAAGGTTGCTGCGCTTGTGAATGAAATAGAAGCAGCCGGAAGTGACTACCAGAAGGCACAGCAGGCAATGGACGACCATGCGAAGGAATCCGAGGTGCTAGACGAATTATTAGAAAGATGGGCGGAACTATCAGAACTCGTAAGTGAATAAGAAAGATGGCCCGGTCTGGTACCGGGCTCATTGCTTTACAACCTTTTTGCGCCTATATATCGTGATTGCCAGTAATTAATTGTCATATCATCAATACTAATGCCATCGGTCGAGTCTGCATGTATAAATTTATTGTTTCCCAGATATATTCCAGCATGTGACGGACCTGGCTTATACGTTTGGAAAAAGACAATATCACCAACGCTTGGTGCGGACACATTTGCCCCTTGGCTCCAAATGCCAGGTACCGTACGAGAAATATTCACTCCTTTTTGAGCAAATACAAATTGTAAAAATCCGCTACAATCAAATCCATTTGGGGAAGTACCGCCCCAGACATAAGGGACCCCTATATAATTCATCGCAATGGAGATTACACTAGCATCAACAGGCAATGCTTCAATAGTTTCAGCAGGTAATGACTCTTCGGTTTCGGGAGTTGAAATTGGACTAGGGTGAGCCGTTACAACCGTTGCTTTTTTGATGGTGAGACCTCTGACATTTTTATTTTTCATAATGTGATCAATCGTTTCGTCTGTTGCTAGCCCATTTGCTTCCAAATTGAACTTCTTTTGATAGGCCACCACACTGCCTTTTGTGACTGATTCAAATTTCCCATCTATCAAACCATTATAAAATCTTAATTTTTGTAATTTGGTTTGAAGCTGTTTTACCTCGGGACCCTCGTCGCCAACTGTATAGAAAGCGGGCTTTGGCTGTATAATGACTTCATTTAATTTTTCTAATGTGGTTTCCCCAGCGATTCCGTCGACCTCAATTTCATATAACTCTTGGAATCTCCTAACAGCTTCTTGGGTAGAGGCGCCAAAGTGACCATCAATTGTTTCATAGTAAAAATTTAACTTATGTAATTCAAATTGCAGAAAGCGAACTGGATAGCCAGTGTGACCGTAGCGCAATTCCTTTTTGGTATCGAATTGATAGTTTTTGTCTAGTAATGGATCTAAGTATTGTTTTTCAGATGCATCTGCAGCAAGTGGGGCGCCAAAGAAAAATCCAGCTGCAAGAGACGTTACGACAATGGCTTCCCGTGTTCCATAGCGTTTTTTCATTGAAGTTCCTCCTTGATGTTTGAAAAAGCGAAAGACTGTTCTAAAAATACCACACCCTTATGATATTTAGATAAATAGGATAATATGACATAAAATCTAGTTTTAGTACATTAGGCTAGGGTCTATAAATGGAAATTTGGTGATTTCTTGTGCTACAATTATGGTAATTGATTTCGTAGGAGGAGCGGTAGATATGAAAATTAAATCAATTGAACCAACGCCTAGTCCGAATACAATGAAGATTATATTAGACGAGGAACTGCCAAAGGGAAAAAGCAATAATTATAAAAAGGAAAACATAGATCAAGCACCAACGCTTATCAAAGAAATAATGGCAATCGAAGGTATTAAAGGTGTTTACCATGTTGCTGATTTCTTAGCGGTTGAAAGAAATGCAAGATATGATTGGCAGGAGCTTTTGCCCTCTGTACGTAAAGTCTTTGGGGAAGATGTATCTGAAAGTGGAAATGAGGGTCACAAACTTGACGAACATTTTGGAGAAGTGAAGGTTTTTGTACAAATGTATAAAGGTCTACCGATGCAGGTTAAGCTCCATGACGGTGAACAAGAGTTCCGTTTTGGATTACCTGATGTGTTCAGAGATGCATTACTGCGTGCCCAAGAGGTTTCAGGAAACGTTGTGTTGGAACGAGAATGGAAGGAACAGGGCGTTCGATATGGCAATCATGATGAAATTGGAAAAGAAGTTGTTGATGAGCTTGCTGCGGCTTATCCAAAAGAGCGACTTGACCGTATTGTAAAGCAAATATCAGATCAAACATCGGCTCCAACTGCCCCAAAACGGCAAGCTTATAAAGTTACGTTGGAAATGCTGAATGATCCTGACTGGACAAAACGCTATGCAAGCTTAGAACAAATGGATCCTGAGGAAGAAGATATTCCAGTACTGGCTAAAGCCTTAAAAGATGAAAAACCATCAATCCGTCGATTAGCAACTGTTTATTTTGGAATGATTGAAAAACCAAGTGTACTGCCATATTTATACGAGGCCTTAAAGGATAAGTCCGTTACTGTAAGAAGGACAGCAGGAGACTGTTTGTCCGATATCGGAGACCCTGCAGCAATTATGGCAATGTGTGAAGCCTTAAAGGATTCGAGTAAGCTAGTTAGATGGCGTGCTGCTATGTTTTTATTTGAGGTTGGCGATAAAACGGCATTGGAAGCTCTTAAAGCGGCTGAAAACGATCCAGAGTTTGAAGTGAAAATGCAAATTAAACTTGCTATCGAGCGAATTGCAGGCGGAGAAGAAGCAAAGGGCTCGGTTTGGAAACAAATGACGGAAAGCCGGAATAAATAATAACGCACCTTCTCAAAATTTAGTAAATGGTATATGATGGATGTTTGAAAATTGATTTTGCTAGTTCGAATATAGTATGCTTATTCTGTTGAAATGAAAAAGGGAGGGATTTATATGTCAATGGCATATGATGAATATATGAAGCAAATCGTGAAACCGATGCGCCAAGAGCTTGTTGTAGCGGGATTTGAAGAACTTCAAACAGATGAAGAGGTAGAAAACTTCATGGAGAAGGCAGAAGGAACTACACTTGTTGTTGTGAACTCTGTATGTGGTTGTGCTGCTGGACTAGCAAGGCCTGCTGTCACACAAGCGGTTCTTAATAACGAGAAAAAGCCGGATCGTCTTGTAACAGTATTTGCTGGTCAAGATAAAGAAGCAACTGCAAAGATGAGAGAGTACTTTGAAGGCTATGAGCCGTCATCTCCATCAATGGCATTACTAAAAGGCAAGGAAGTTGTGCACTTCATTCCACGACACGAAATTGAAACAAATTCAATGGAAGCTATCATGGAAAACGTAACTTCGGCATTAAATAAGCATTGTTAAAAAGATGACATTACGACATCTTTTTTTGCGCATACAGGTGATAGCATGATTATTACAACCGCTGGACGACCGAATGATGAAATGCTGAAATTGGCGAAAATTGTCGCTGCTGAACTTGATTCGCCATTTATTCAGAGGAATAGGAGATCCATAGCTGATCTTCATGAACTGAGTAAAGAGGATGTCCTTGTTGTTGGGAAAGATCGCATTGAAATACATCCTAGGCACGGGGACGAGCCATTATTTTTTCACCCAAATTCCGCAATGTTTCGCATGAAGCGTATTGTGAAGGGGGAACATGACCCTTTTATTCAAGCTTCTGGTTTGAAGGAAGGAAGCACCTTTTTAGATTGTACCTTAGGCATGGGATCTGACAGTATTGTCGCGAGCTTTGCCGTTGGCGAGACTGGAAAAGTTGTGTCCTTAGAAGGAAATAAATATTTGTTTTATCTGTTAAAAGGCGGGTTAAAAAGCTGGGATACCGGATTCGTAAATATGAATGAGGCAATGGACAGGATTGAAGTAAAACATGTGAAATATGAAAATTTTTTAGCTTCTTGTCCGCCAAAAAGCTTTGATGTTGTCTATTTTGACCCAATGTTTGAAGAAACAATTGAAGAGTCAGAAGGAATCCGGGGACTACGTCATTTTGCGGTTTATTCCACTTTAAGTCCCGAAACAATAGAACAGGCAAAACGAGTCGCCAAACAAAAAGTAGTGCTTAAGGACCACTGGAAAAGTCAGCAATTCGAAAGATATGGCTTCACCGTTTTTAAACGAAAAACAGCTAAATTCCATTTCGGTGTGATTGATGTAGGTGTTACTGAGTAATTTGCCACACCTTTGGTTATTTTATATAACGGAGGTGATGATTATGGGTAAACGTAAGAAAGATCCTACAACAATCGGTTTAGGCTCTCCAAATGTTGAAGGACAGGGGACGACGAATCATGAAACTGGACAAATGGAAATGGACTCGTCCAGAAAGAAGAAAAAGAAAAATTAGAAATGGGATTACATATTACTACAAAAATAAAGCCCGCTTAAAAAGCGGGTTTCCTCATTCAGTCACACAACAATAAACAAAATATGCCAATGTAACAACACTTGCGATACCAAAAATCCAATCCATAACCATGAATCCACCTTTCAATATGTATACTACCCCTATTTTAACAAATAATGAAGATTTTATGAACTTTATTTTTTCAAAATAATAGCTGATATGCTTTGATTGTGACAACTTTGCCTTACTAATTGGGCATTAATCCTTATTTTTTAGTATTTTCTTATTTTCATAGTGAAATTTTTTGCGAGATTGTGTTAAAATGGGCGTATAGGTAAATGTGTTGAAAGGGCGTTTTGGTTATGAAAAAATGGTTGCGTAAAGCATTAGTTGTTTCATTTTCCATTTTAACGCTTGGATTGGTAGCGCCTCCACCAGCCCTTACGATGGAGCAGCCGAATACGGATAAGCCAAGTAAGTTAAATGCGTTTAATGAACAAAATACTGAGTCGAAGTTATATACTGATTTCGAATCAAATTATGAAGACTATGGATATGATAGCAGAAACTTTGTTACGTATGCGATGACACAGGCAGAAACAAAATCTTTCGAAAAATTTGGAAGTAAAATTGGGCCAGTTATTGAAGATGAATTCCGTACTGGAATTTTACCAAGAATTGAAAGTGTCATTGAATTATTAGCGGAGCAATACCCAGCGGAAGATCTAGGCCAACTTGAAATTTCAGAGCAACCGACTGGCGGGAATGGAGAAAAGATTTTCCATATTTTCGATAAAGCAAGCGGGAAGGATATTGTCCGCTTCCATGTGCGCAAAGACCACCCGCCACAGGATGGCTATTGGTTTAATTTTCACTATCACACACATCATGACGGGTTCCAAACTCATCATGCATTAGGTGATATTTATTGGGATAAAAATACACCGCCGAAATGGCTAAGTTAATAAAAGGAAAAGGTGGTTCAAGGTCGCATTTGCGAACTCTTGGACTGCTTTTTTTGTCTGCATTTCTTCTAGCAGAACTTTCCACCCCTAGTCTAGCAGACTCGTTTTTCCAGATATGATATACTATTTTTACAATTTAGGACCTCATGAATCTACTACATTAGGGTGAACATTCTTATGAAAAAAACAGTTATTCTTACACTGCTCTTTGTACTTGTTGGATTTACCTATCATCCTGGTAAAGCGTCTCTTCATGGAATTCCTCTTAAAGAGTATCAATCTTTAACACTATATACTGAAACATCTAATTTAAAAAACTATGAAATGTTAAAAGAGATTATATTTTTACCAGAATCGAAGTTTAATGAATCTGCGGCAGCCCAAATGATTGAGCGTGTTAACCAAATTGATGACATTATTTTACAAGGATTAGTAGATCAAGGCGTAGTACTAAAGCTTTTTACTGGCCTTTTAACGGACGAGCCAACAGCTTCATATTTAAAAGGGAAAAAACCCCGCGGGTATAGTGAAACTGGTCCAACTTGGGATAATGTCCCTGGTATTGGCGGTTCAGAGGTTGTCCTAGCAAAGATTGGACATAGTGAAAAAGGGCAGGGCCATGGGTCGATTAATTTGGAGTTACATGAGCTTGCTCATTCGATTGATAAATTTGTATTTGATTCAATCAGCGAAGATCCGTATTTCCAATCAATTTGGAAAAAGGAAGTGAAACAGCTTTTTCCTGAGCGATCCTATTTTAGCGATTATCCAGAGGAGTACTTTGCTGAAGTCTTCGCAATGTACTATCTTTCTTCACAATCAAGAAATCAATTGCAACATACAGCACCAGTGACATACCAGTTTTTTCTCGAATTAAGTGAAACTCAGCAACGGATTGATAATGTATAAACGGCCTTTATCAAAGCGGAAAACAACTTCATCTTATTATTTTAAAAGATTAATAGAACTTTAGGCGAATCTTTAGTAGAATTATATTTAATCTTGTTATAAAGAGGTGGAAAAAGTTGAGGCATCAAGAATATGAATATCTTGATATGTGTAGTTATATTTTGGAGAACGGTTCTATAAAAGAAGACAGAACCGGAACAGGGACAAAATCGGTATTTGGTTATCAAATGCGTTTTGATTTAAATAAGGGATTTCCCTTATTTACAACTAAAAGTGTGGCATTTGAATTGGTGGCTAGTGAGTTATTATGGTTCATAAAAGGTGATACGAACATTAAATATTTACTTCAGCATAATAACAATATATGGAATGAATGGGCATTTAAAAAATGGATTGAAAGTGATGAATATGACGGTCCTGATATGAGTGATTTTGGTATTCGAAGTCAACAGGACGACAATTTTAAAAAGTTATATAAAGAACAGATGAAAAAATTCAAGAAATTAATACTTGAAGATGAAAGGTTTGCTGAAGAATTTGGAGAACTCGGTCCAGTTTATGGAAAGCAATGGAGAGAATGGGAAACAACTCGCGGAGAAACAATTGACCAGTTGAAAGATGTTATTGACCAAATTAAAAATAATCCTGATAGTAGAAGGCATTTAGTAGTGGCATATAATCCAGGAGAGGTTATAAATATGGCACTTCCTCCTTGTCATAGTTTGTTCCAGTTTTATGTATCTGATGGAAAATTAAGTTGTCAATTATATCAGCGTTAAATTCCAGAGCGCCTTTACGGAGTAATCCGTATTGAAAAACTCCTCTAATTCAGGGGAAGCCCAAACCGATAAGGGCGGTGGGTAATCCTGAGCCAAGCCTGTAAGTTAGGAAGGTGCAACGACCAGAACGTGATTGTTCGTAGAATGCAAGCGATTGGCATTCGAAATGGGGAGCATCCAATTTGGATGATAATATGGTCTAATCTATATGGAAACATATAGTGGCTCAATAAGGAGCAGGTTAAGTGTAGCGAACTTAATTGAATAAAATATATCTGGTGATGTTTTTATCGGTGTACCATTTAATGTAGCTAGTTATTCTTTACTAACTCATTTAATTGCACAAGAATGTGGTTTAGAGGTAGGAGAATTTATTCATACGTTTGGGGATGTTCATATTTATTTAAACCATATAGAACAAGTTTCTACTCAATTAAAACGTGAGCCCCGAAAATTCCCTACATTAAAATTAAATACCAATAAAAATTCAATTTTTGAATTTGAATTGGATGACATAGAAATAGTTGACTATAATCCTCATCCAAAAATTAAAGGCTCAATTGCTGTATAATAAAAAAGGCTTAAAAGGGTAATTTGATGACTGGACTAACCTAAAATAGTGAGACAATATAAAACACCTCCAAAATGGCAATACTTGAGATAAGTA
>NZ_JAJFZK010000011.1:0-208 GCF_020731355.1 Bacillus sp. REN16
TGCAAATACCTCCGCGACGATGCATATTTCTACGCGTAGATGCAAATACCTGCCCGACGATGCATATCTCTCCGCGTAGATGCAAATACCTCCGCGACGATGCATATTTCCCCGCGTAGATGCAAATACCTCCGCGATGATGCATATTTCTACGCGTAGATGCAAATACCTCCGCGACGATGCATATTTCTACGCGTAGATGCAAATA
>NZ_JAJFZK010000011.1:396-136537 GCF_020731355.1 Bacillus sp. REN16
CCGCGTAGATGCAAATACCTCCGCGACAATGCATATCTCTACGCGTAGATGCAAATACCTGCCCGACGATGCATATTTCCCCGCGTAGATGCAAATACCTCCGCGACGATGCATATTTCTACGCGTAGATGCAAATACCTGCCCGACGATGCATATTTCTACGCGTAGATGCAAATACTCGCGCGACGATGCATATCTCTCTTCCGAAGATGCAAATAAACCCGTTAAGATGTAAATTCGATTCACCAAACGCATATCCAATTTCTAAATACCAGTCAATTCCTCCCCCTCCTTGCATATAAGTATAGAAAGGGGCATCTTTGTGACGGAGGGACAGGTCCCTTAACCCTGGCTTCGTCGTTCTTCCTTGCAGCCCCAATATAAGGGGGGATACACTTGTTAGGACTATGGCTTACGCTGATTGGAATAGCTGTGTTGTATTTTATCTCCGCTGGATTCTGGTTTTACTTTGTTGCATCATCGATGGATCACGACGACACCACTAGAATTGACCCGCTACCCACAGATCGTGATTTTTAAAAAAGCCACACCCAATGACGGGCATGGCTCTTACAGTGTAGGCTTATCGTCTACACTTTTTTATTTTTAATCAAATACGTCTCGACGAATTTGCGCCTGATTTTTTTCGAGCCCGCTCGAAAAGCTTCCCCTGAAAAATCATGGCATCCGCCGGAGGCTTTAACTTAATTCTCGGGGATTTAAAACCCCGGAGAATTAAGTTAAATGATACACAACTGATTCATATGGCCGTAAGCTGATCCCTTTTGAAATATCCGTTTGCGAATCGCCATAGTTGGAAATCAGAAGATCCGTTGTGTGATTTTCTAGTTCAATGCTACCAGGAATCTCGAATGTTGCTTCTTTTCCGTAAAAATTATTTACAACAAGGAGCTTCTCGTTTTCCCCGTTTCTTACATAAGCAAAAATTTGCGGGTCATCCTCCAGTAAAAGCTCATAATCACCGTAAGTGATAATATCGTATTCCTTGCGGAGCTTAATCAGTTTTTGATAATGATAAAAGACTGAGTTTTTGTCCTCTAAAGCATTTTCAACATTAATGGTTTTATAATTGCCTGCAACATTGATCCACGGTGTACCGCTTGTAAAGCCTGCATGCTCTGATGCGTCCCACTGAACAGGCGTACGTGAATTATCACGGGATTTATGTTTCAAAATCTCAATGATTTCTTCGTTGCTCATACCCTGTTCTTTTTTTATGTTGTACATATTAATGGATTCGACATCACGATATTCCGAAATATCCTCAAATTTCGGATTAGTCATTCCAATTTCTTCACCCTGGTAAATATAAGGGGTACCTTGCATCATATGAATGGTTGTCGCAAGCATTTTCGCAGATTCTGTTAAATATTTATCATCATTTCCATATCTCGATACAATGCGCGGTTGGTCATGGTTGCACCAAAATAGGGCATTCCAGCCACCACCCTTATGCATTTCCACTTGCCAAGTTGAGAGTATTCGTTTTAACGCTTGGAAGTCAAAATCGGCAACCGTCCACTTATCCCCATTCGGGTAATCCACTTTTAAATGGTGGAAATTGAAGGTCATACTTAGCTCTTCACGTTCAGGATTCGAATACTTAATACAATCGTCAATTGTTGTTGAGGACATTTCGCCAACAGTCATACTGTCATATTTCGAAAAAACCTTCTGATTCATTTCATGCATGAATTCATGGACACGCGGGCCGTCTGTATAATACTTTCGGCCATCACCAGGCGCTACTGATCCATCATCATCAGGGAAGCGTTGGTCTTTTGAAATTAAGTTGATGACATCAAGACGGAAGCCGTCTACCCCTTTTTCAAACCAGAATGTCATCATGTTATAGACTTTTTTACGGACCTCTTCGTTTTCCCAATTAAGATCAGCTTGAGTCACATCAAAAAGATGGAGGTAGTATTGACCTGTTTTTTCGTCATATTCCCATGCATTCCCGCCAAATTTTGATTCCCAATTGTTTGGTTCATGGCCATCTTTGGGGTCCTTCCAAATATAAAAATCGCGATATGGATTGTCCTTAGACTGGCGAGATTGCTTAAACCATTCGTTTTCAGTTGACGTATGGTTAACGACGATGTCCATAATAATTTTGATGCCGCGAGAATGAGCTTCTTCAAGCAACCGATCAACATCCTCCATCGTGCCGTACTCTTCTTGAATTGCAAAATAATCACTTATATCGTACCCGTTATCACGCTGCGGTGATTTGTAAATAGGCGTAAGCCAAATAACATCAATACCTAATGCTTTCAAGTAATCGAGTTTTTCAATGATCCCTTGTATGTCACCGAGACCATTTCCAGTTGTGTCATTAAAACTCTTTGGATAAATTTGATAAACGACAGACTTCTTCCACCAAGGCTGTTTCAACTGCTACACCACCATAATTGTAATTTCTTGTAGTATTTCATAAATGGTAAATCTTATTTATAGTAGTAGTTTAACTTGTATATACAAGTTGGTCAAATTAAAAAATGGTGCATGAACGCCACCGCGAATTGGTTGGGTCCAGGCACCTTTGTATAGCGAGTCCTTATGTACTGTCACTATCTGAAATTTACTGTCACTAACTATTTTTCAAGTTGATTTTTCCACTTCCTGTTCCAAAACTTCCTTCAACACAACTGCCTGGTTATGCACCTCATCCTTTGCACCAAATAGAAGAGTCACTTTCCCCTCTTCATTCATGCGAAGTAATTCCTCGATTGCGGCTTTTTTCTCTTCATCTTCTTTTAATTCTTTTATGTATTGCTTCTTGAATTCTTTGAATCGTTCAGGTTTGTGGTTAAATTCTTTACGAAGTTCGGTGCTTGGAGCGATTTCTTTCATCCACAAATCAAGCTGGGCTGTGTCCTTTGAAATGCCTCGTGGCCAGATGCGGTCTACCAAAATCCGTTTCCCATCATCTTCACTGGCTGGCTCATAAATTCGTTTTAACACAATCATTTCTTCTCTCCCTTCCAAAAAAGGGGCAAAACAGATTGTTTTGGCCCCTTTCTCCTTATTTGAACTTATTATGCAATTTCATTTGATAGTCTTTGAAAACCGCCGAGTGAGAGGTCTTTCTATTTTTTAAGATCTGATTTAAGCGAAATTGTTTTTCGTTTAGCTTTTTCTGATAGATGACTCGTTGTTCCTCATCCTCACAATTATCAATCAGATTCTCGAAGGTGAGCAACTCTTTCTTAATTTCCGTTTCCTCATTAATGAATCCTGCATTTTTCATGACACGATATGCCATGCGAAGATCCTCTGGAATGCCAGAATCATTATCAAGCTTGAGAGGCTTGCCATATCCCGGCAGGTTTTCAAATTCCCCATCCTTATATGCCTTGCGAATTTTATCCTCTGAAACAATGTTTGAAAAATCCATGTGAATACCCTCCTTTTTTGGAGTGTTACTTCTATTACTATTTTACGTGTATTTTGAACAAATTGCCATTCTCCTCATATATTTCTCCTATATTTCATTTTTTACAATATGACAACAACCCCCAAAAATCGACATAATTTCATGAATTCTTATAAGGTGAAGTGGGTTAAATTGACTACTCATTAATACAGAGAAATATAGCTGAAAATGTTTTGGACACACGTTTTTAGGCTATTAGACATATAAAAAATGAAACCTATGAAGGATGGAGATAATATGTTTTCAAACGTAGAAATTGGAATTGACTTAGGAACTGCAAATATTCTAGTATATAGCAAAAATAAAGGTGTCATCATTAATGAGCCGTCCGTTGTCGCGATTGACACGGAAACTAATAAAGTTGTCGCTGTTGGGTCGGATGCAAAAAGAATGATTGGTAAAACGCCTGAAAAAATAGTAGCGATTCGCCCTTTACGTAAAGGTGTGATTGCAGACTTTAATGTGACTGCGGACATGCTTCGCCATATTATGAAAAAAGTAAGCCAAAAAACGGGTTATTCGCTTCGCAAGCCCAATGTGGTCGTCTGTACACCGTCTGGATCCACATCCGTCGAACGACGCGCCATCCAGGATGCGGTTAGACAATGTGGTGCCAAACAGGTTTACTTAATCGAAGAACCGGTTGCAGCAGCAGTTGGCTCTGATTTACCTGTTGATGAGCCAATCGCAAACGTGATTGTTGATATCGGCGGAGGCAATACCGAGGTTGCGATTATTTCCTTTGGTGGTGTTGTATCGTGCAATTCAATTCGAATCGGCGGTGACCAGTTCGACGATGATATCATTCAATATGTACGAAAAAAATACAATGTTCTTATCGGGGAACATACTGCCGAGCAGGTTAAATTTGAAATCGGCTATGCCCTTGTTGAGCATGAAATAAAAACAATGGATATTCGTGGACGCGACCTTGTTACGGGTCTGCCGAAAACCATTTCATTGCGTTCAACCGAGGTTCAAGAAACTTTAAAAGAATCATTACTTCATATTTTAGAAGCAATCCGCGCAACATTGGAGGATTGTCCGCCTGAATTAAGTGGTGATATCGTGGACCGCGGGGTCATTTTAACAGGTGGCGGAGCGTTATTAAATGGCATGCAGGAATGGCTCAGCCAGGAAATCTTTGTTCCCGTGCATCTTGCCCCTAACCCGCTCGAGTCGGTCGCAATCGGAACAGGACGTTCACTAAGTATTATTCAAAAGCTGCATAAGATAGCAAAATAAAACATAAAACATGGGGACGGTTCTCCCGTTCTCCTAAAAATTTCCAGAACCAACACATTGAACAGATTTCTCTTGGTTCATTTAGCTTTAGCCGTAAGATTGCCAGATATGTAATAGGAAAGGGCCAAATCACTAAGCGATTTGGCCCTTTTAACTTTATTATGCAGTATGTTGTAATGCTTCTCTTTTTGCTGCAATTTTTTTGTTTTTATAATACCCAAGTCCTAAGACAAGAATAGTTATTATAGCTGCGATTATATATGTTACTGGTCCATGCTCGATATGAAGGAAGTTTGTTAATCCTTCGTCCTTGAACACCATTTCCCCAGCAGTCCAAGCAAGAATACCTGCACCTACATAAGCAATCCATGCATATTTGTTCATGGCTTTTACAATGAATTTTGAGCCAAAAATCATAATCGGAATACTGATTAGAACACCAAGTGCGATCATACCAATGTGTCCGTCAGCAGCACCTGCAACGGCAACAACATTATCAAGACTCATAACCGCATCGGCCATAATAATTGTACCAATGGCTGCCATTATGCCGTTTGTTGATTTTACATGTGCTTCCGCTTCTTCTTCAACCAATACCTTGTAGGCGATGAAAAGGAGTAATATACCACCAATTACATTTACAAATGGAATTTTTAATAAGTAAACAATGATGGCTGCGAATAAAATACGTAAGATGACAGCACCACCGGTACCCCAAAAAATCGCTTTGTTTTGTTGTTCTTTTGGAAGGTTTCTTGTTGCCATCGCGATTACAACCGCGTTGTCACCAGATAAAATTATATCGATTGCAATGATTTTTAATAAAGCAATTGTCGCTCCTGACGAGATAGCTAGTCCAAGAATCGTTAGCATATCCATAGGGTAATTCCCCCTTAATTTATATTGTAAAATAGCTAAATTTTAATCACATAATCTAGAATACTCCTATTTTTTGTCACTTTCAATAATTGTGTTGAGAATCTTGCTTACAAAACCGCCACAATTATCCATTTGTTTATTTTCTAAAAATGCAAATACTATCTCAATATAACTTTCTTGACATAACACCTTTTGGTTACGTATAATCAAAAATGAAACCAAATAGTTTTATTTTTAAAGGAGCATGATTTATGGCAACTGTACCTGATATTAAGCAAACAGTATTAATTGAAGCACCGATCCAAAAGGTATGGGATCTTGTGTCGTCTGGTGAGGCCATCGGAACGTGGTTTATGCCAAATAATTTAGTAGCGGAGGAAGGCCATGAATTCCATATCCAATCTCCTTTTGGACCTTCTCCATGTAAGGTATTAGAGGTGGAGCCACCTCATCGTCTTACTTTTTCATGGGACACAGAAGGCTGGTATGTGGAATTTCTTTTAAAAGAAATCAATGGGAACACTGAGTTTACCATTATTCATGGCGGCTGGAAGGATTCTGAGGAGATTGTAGGAAAAGCTAAGCAAACAGCTGCGGATGTCCGCGAAACAATGAATGGCGGCTGGGCAGGCATTGTACAAAAGCTTCGTCGGGTGGCGATAGGCGAGTGAGTGAATCTGCTCAGAAATATGATGTGTTTCAAGCAATCGCCGATCCGACACGCAGAGAGGTGCTGCGCTTACTCTCGAAACAGGAATTGCCCATTTCAGAAATCACAAGCCATTTTTCAATGAGCCGGACGGCAGTGGCGAAGCATCTCCACATTCTTTCGGAGGCAAATTTAGTAAGCGGAAAAAAGGTTGGAAGGGAAAAGCGTTATCGGCTTCATCCTGAATCTTTTACGGAGCTTCATGAATGGCTTGCTTATTTCGATCAGTTCTGGAACAACAAGCTATCGGTATTAAAGCATATTGCCGAGAATGGTGCAGATGGTGGCGGGCTAAAAGTGGTGAAGCCTTCGGAGTTAGATAGTGAATAGAATTTTTTAAAGTGTCATGGTTAAGTACTTCATCTTGGTGATGAAGTACTTAACTTTTATAAAGAGCCTGATTGCGGTGCTGATGAAGAGGAAAACAACTCGGCATCTTACACAGAATCCTGTTCATAACAAGGATGAAGGACTTTCCGCTCGGGCTCCAGCTCCATTCGGGACTTCATCAACCTGACTGAAGAACTTTCCACTCAAGCTCCAGCCCCATTCGGGACTTCATCAACCCGATGAAGGATTTTCCGCGTAATCTCCAGCTTCGTTCGGGACTTCATCCGCCCGTTGAAGGTCTTTCCGCGTAAGTCCAGCTCCGTTCGGGACTTCATCCGCCCGATGAAGGACTTTCCGCTCGGGCTCCAGCTCCATTCGGGACTTCATCAACCTGACTGAAGAACTTTCCACTCAAGCTCCAGCCCCATTCGGGACTTCATCAACCCGATGAAGGATTTTCCGCGTAATCTCCGGCTACGTTCGGGACTTCATCCGCCCGATGAAGGACTTTCCGCGCGGGCTCCAGCACCATTCGGTCCTTCATACCACCGATGAAGTCCCCTAACCCCCACACCCTAACGCAAAATGGTCTTCATACCAGATGAAGACCTTCTTCCATTATTATTGGTAACAATATCTCTACGGTGGTGCCTTGGTTTTCGACACTATCGATTGTCATCTGCCCGCCGTGTTCTTGGATGATGGTTTGGCAAATCATCAAGCCGAGTCCGGTGCCTTTTTCCTTTGTGGTAAAGAACGCTTTGCCAATCCTAGTCAGCATGTCGGCTGGGATTCCAGAGCCATTGTCGGCAATTCGAATGACCGCATTGCCCGCTTTTGGATACATTGAAATATCGATAAGTCCCCCATCTTCCATCGCCTCAATGCTATTTTTTAAGATATTAATAAAAACCTGCTTTAGTTTATTTTCCTCACAATGGATGAACGCACCTTTTAGATCATCATTATAGGCTGTCTTAATCTGAATATTATGTAGGATCGCTTGTGTGTCTAATAAGAACACAACTTCGTTTAGGACATTTGTGATATTTTGCTTTCGCAATTGCAGCTTTTTCGGCTTTGCGAGCAGCAGCATCTCGTCGACAATTGTATTAATCCGATCAATTTCCGACACCATAATCTCTGAATAGGCATTCTTTTTTTCATCCTGTAAAAGCTGCGCAAATCCCTTTAAGCTTGTGAGTGGATTTCGAATTTCGTGCGCGATACCGGCTGCCATTTCACCAATCATGGAAAGCTTATCGGTTTGTTGAATGAGTTCCTGCCCCTTTTTCAACTCCGTAATATCACGGATGACAATATATTCACAGCTTTCTCCCCGATATGTAATTGGCATTATTTTGATCTCTGCATCTATTTCACCTAATGTAGGATGTTCAATTTTCCCCTCTGTAATCCTTTTAAATTTGTGCCCCTTTTCGATTTTCCGGGTTGATTTTTCATAATTGTATTGAATAAAGTCATCCAGTGAATGCCCGATGACCGATTTCTCATCAGCACCGATTAGATATTTGCCGGTATCATTGATATAGATGATTTCCTCATTATGCATAAGTAAAATTGCATATGGAGCATTTTCCACGAGAAAACGGAACTCTCGATTTTTTCGTGATTCATGAATGGATAATACTGAAGCAATAAGAGCTATCAGTAAAAGATACGGCTCCCAACGGTTCATAAGTCCAACATACAAGATTTGCCCTAAAATCAAAACTAAAAAACATAAAAAAACTGCAAAATTTAACGCCTTCCATCTCCTATTTCCCATTTCCACCCAACCTTTTCCCTATTTTACCAAAAAAAGAAAAAGACCTAACCTCATAAGTGAAGTTAGGCCATGTCGAAGGCTTGTCTGACGTTAAGACATCCTCGCATTTACCATGTTTATTTTAAAATAAAACAAATTAAGCTGTTATCATGTTTAAAGTTCCAGTCAACAAATATATCGTTAACCTCTCGGTGAAATAATTGATCAAATTTTCCATAGTGGTGCAGATAACTTTTTTCAAGATCGTCCTTTGTAAAATGGAGCTCCTTTTCAAACCCTGACTCGATTAACGCCTTTTCAATCGGAACCAAGATTCCTTCACGCTTCACAATAAAAATCCTCGGAGAAATTTGAAAACTAAGTGTTTCCTCCGGCGTCTTTTCGACAAGAAGGCTAATCCGAGCAACTTCAGATTCAAGTAGTGAAAAATCAACTTCCTTATTCATTTCCATTTGTACTAATGTGTCTTCCAACTCTGCAATTATGACGCCCGTATTATTCGGAAAGTTCCAATCATGAAAAAACGTCTTTACCTCTGTTTCAAGGGACACCTGAAATACACCCTTTAATTCAGGTAATATGCTTTTAATCACAACATCCCTTGCATGATCCACCTGAACATGATGATTCTCCTGCAAAAGAGCCTCTTCCATCGGTGAGACAAAACCACGGATATGCAGGACCAAAAAATGATCAGCTGTAACCGCAAAACAAGACTCGGGTCCCCGTCCAAATTTATTGCGAAGGAGTTTGCTTGTGTAACTGCTTATGTATTTTAATTTTTCCTGTAAATCCATGTGATTCCCACCTTTAGGGATTCACCACAATAACTAATGACTTTATATTCATCAGCCTTTATTATTGTAGCATCGATTCCCTTTCATTTCCATGTTTACAGATAGTTTGTCTACTTTGATGGGAAATATGAAAACAAGCTCTATTTACAATGAAATATTTTAAAGCTTTCATCTTTTTCGTAATTCCAAATCATAAAAATATCAGTAATTTCATTTTTGATGATTTTATTGAATCGGTAAAGATTTGTATCGTATCTGCTTCGGATTCTATTCTCTCTTTCTTCAAGAATGTGCATCCCTTTTTCAATCAGTAATCTTTCAATCGGCAGTAAGTAGCCAGCACTTCTTATGATATAAATCTTTTCACCAATCTTTGCGAAAGTCTGTTCCTTTGGTTGATATTGATAAAATTCACTTTGCTTACTAATTTCGTTTCGAAGCAACATAAATTCAAGCGAATTTTCACCTTCAAATTTCTGTTCTGATTTAACGACAGCAAGCAGAACACCTGTATTTTTAAAAAAATTCCAGTCCTGATATAATTGGCTGATTTGTTTATTACATGTCTCTTCCAACATTTCCTGTATTGGGTCTAAAAGGTCTTCCATGATGGAACTTCGGATTCTGATAGCAGTCTCAAAATCCTCTTTCTTTGTAAGTTCGCATTCAATTTTTGTCATAAACTTCTTGATATGAACGACAATGTATTGTTCCGAAATCGATGTATAACAAGTTTCCGGTCCTTTACCAAACTTTGATTTTATTAGTTTACTAACATAGCTGCTAATCTGTGTTAATTCTTCCTGTTTTGTAATGCTACTCCTCGACATGCTCCCCTTCTTCCTCCTAAAACGCAATAAAAAATGGCCTAACCTCTACACAAATAGAAGCTAGGCCATGGTTAGACTTAATCGTATTCTACCATTTACCAGTCTTTACGAAATTTATTTTAAAATTTTATAATCACATGTTCAATAAAATATATGAATAATGACAGCTAGACATTATTCTTGCTCATTATATCACGAAGCCCCCTTTATAACAAATAAAATGAATCAAACTGCGGTCCCCAAGACCTTTGTGGAAATCACGGAAACGCCAATTTTTCTGCAGATGGTGACGTAATGCATCAGTGCAAGTAAGACCGCCCCCATGTTCATGCCGATGATGATTCCTTCCATTTGTAATGTTTGAAGGGAACCCAAGGCAAACATAATTCCAAAAGACACGACTGTTGACCATACATTATGGATGAAGGCATCCTTCACTAATCCAAGTCCGATTAAGTACGCCTGCATTGGAATAAGGAAGAAATGGAATAAGAAATATGGCCACAGCATTTGTAAATAGACCGTCGCTGCTGATGATTCAAAGAAAATATGGGTGAGCGGTTCGGCAAAATAGTAGAAAATCACACATGCAGGAATTCCGTATAGGAAAGTCATTCTCATCACCTGTTGGAGCAGGGATCGCAGCATCGACATGTCCCGTTTGGAATAAGCTTCAGAAACCGTTGGAATTAACACTATCAGCAATGAATGAGCAATAAATGCTGGGAAAAATCCAATTGTTAAGGCCACCCCTGTCATCAACCCAAAATGCTCGGTTGCCACTGCCGTAGTCATACCCGCTTTTAGCAGGGCTGCTTTAATAAGAAATGGCTGAACCGCATGTGAAATGGCATGGAAGATACGCATTCCCGTTGTCGGCAAGGATACCGCAAGCAGGTTATTCCGCACCACTTTTCCACTTAAATTAGATCCTGGTCTTTGCCCCAATTTGCGATAATGGATGAGATATTCAAAGCCTAAATAACCAAATACGATTAAATCACTTGCTACAATGGTACATAGGGCAATTAAAATAGAAGTTTGAATTTCAAATTCAAGTAATTGATAAATGAACACTAACAAAATTAGTTGCACGGCCTTACGCAGAAAGTTCGCAAAGGCAATGCGTCCCATTGATTGAATCCCCATAAAGTAACCCCTGGCAATCGATAAAAACGAAACAATCGGGATAAAGATGATAACTAACCATTTCACAAATGGATGGTAATCATCGAATAATGGGATAACCGGTAAAATAACAAATGCCAAGGAAATAATAATTGCCGTAAACACCGTTGTTAAAACGGTGGCATGCTTTAACATGCTGCGGTGGTACCTTTCCTCTTTTTCAGCAACAAATTTTGAGATGGATACAGGCAGCTCAAGACTTGCCAAGATAACAACTAAAAAAATGGATGGCAGGATTGTCATATAGAGGCCCATTCCATGCCCGCCGAGTTCTTTTGCTAGAACGAGATTGATAAAAAATTCAACACATTCTCCAATAAATGCCGCAACGATCAATAACAATGTCCCTTTAAAAAATGTCTTCATCTTGTATGCCCCTTAACTTTTTTCAATACTATATGAATATGAGACAAGTCCCCAGATTATTTGACTAAAAAGAAATTTTTTACTGTACTACTAATAAACTACCCTTTCCAACCTCTGGATTTCTCGTTTATAATCGGTATATGTGTAACTTTATTGGACACAAATACGCCAATGCGTATCTGATTATAGTGATAACTAAACTAATGAAAAAGGTGTAAATAGATGAGTATATTAACAGTTTCGAATGTGAGTCACGGGTTTGGTGATCGTGCGATTTTTAATGATGTGTCGTTTCGTCTGTTAAAGGGTGAGCATATTGGGTTGATCGGGGCAAATGGTGAAGGTAAATCAACGTTTATGAATATCATCACTGGGAAGCTTGAGCCTGATGCAGGTAAGATTGAATGGTCAAAAAATGTCCGCGTTGGGTATCTTGATCAGCATACGGTGCTTGAAAAAGGAATGACAATCCGGGATGTGTTAAACAGTGCCTTCAAATATCTTTTCGATATGGAAGCGGAGATGAATGAGCTTTACGGAAAAATGGGAGAGGTTACTCCAGAAGAGCTTGAAAAAATGCTTGAGGATGTTGGGATTATCCAGGATACCCTTACGAATAACGACTTTTATGTGATTGATGCAAAAGTCGATGAGATTGCCCGCGGGTTGGGGCTTGAAGAGATCGGGCTTGAGCGTGACGTTCAAGATTTAAGTGGCGGTCAGCGTACCAAAGTTCTCCTTGCGAAGCTTTTACTTGAAAAGCCGGATATTCTTTTACTGGACGAACCGACTAACTATTTAGATGAACAGCACATCATCTGGTTAAAACGCTATCTGCTAGAATATGAAAATGCATTTATCCTGATTTCGCATGATATTCCATTTTTAAATAGTGTCATAAATCTTATCTATCATATGGAAAATCAGGAACTTAACCGATATGTTGGCGATTATGATAACTTTCAAAAGGTATATGAAGTGAAAAAGCAACAGCTGGAGTCTGCTTATAAAAAGCAACAACAGGAAATATCTGAGCTTAAAGACTTTGTTGCCCGAAACAAGGCCCGTGTATCTACAAGAAACATGGCCATGTCCCGTCAGAAGAAGCTTGATAAAATGGAAGTTATTGAGCTGGCAAAGGAAAAACCAAAACCAGAATTCAATTTTAGAATTGGTAAAACGTCCAGTAAGCTGATTTTTGAAACGAAGGATCTTGTCATTGGTTATGATGAACCACTTTCAAAGCCTCTTAGCATCCGTATGGAACGTGGCCAAAAGATTGCCTTAGTGGGAGCGAACGGAATCGGGAAAACGACCTTATTACGAAGCATTTTAGGCATGAACAAGCCGCTTTCCGGAACTGTTGAGCGTGGAGAAAACCAAGAAATCGGCTATTTCGAACAAGAAATTAAAGAAGCGAATTATAATACATGTATTGAAGAAATTTGGAGTGAGTTCCCTTCCTTCAACCAATATGAGGTCCGGGCTGCCCTTGCAAAATGCGGTCTTACGACAAAGCATATTGAAAGTAAGGTTGAAGTATTAAGCGGTGGAGAAAAAGCGAAGGTACGTCTTTGCAAGTTAATCAATAAAGACACAAACATCCTTCTTCTCGACGAGCCGACAAACCACCTTGATGTCGACGCGAAGGATGAATTAAAACGTGCGCTTAAAGAATATAAAGGAAGCATGCTACTCATCTGCCACGAACCTGAATTTTATCAGGATGTTGTGACAGATGTGTGGAATGTTGAATCTTGGACAACAAAGGTATTTTAATTTAAAAAACGCAAAACACGATTCAGGTGTTTTGCGTTTTTTCATATAATTCATCATCCACGTTATCGAGCAGAAAATTGGTAAGGTCAGTTCCGAAAAAATGCAGTCTATGCAATGGACGTGTCATGGATACATACAGAAGCTTGATGTCGATTTCATTATTATAAAATTTTTCCTCATTTGAATAGACAATCACCGCATCAAATTCTAACCCCTTCGATAAATGCGAGCTAACAATCACGACTTCTTCTTTGTTAATCTCCTCATTTTCCTTCAAAAGTTGAACAGGGAGATCACTGTGTTTTTTAAAGGCTTTCGCTAACTTCTGACACTCCTTATTTGTCTTCCCAATGATTGCGACTGTTTTCATGTTTTCATCGTATAGCTTTCGAATCACTTCTTTTAGTACATTCACAGTTTCTTTTTCATCATTATTAATCTGATGAAATATCGGTTTCTCCCCATGGCGAACTACTGGCTCAACCATCGGTAAATCCAGCTTCAACAGTTCGAGTAATTGATTGGCTGTGTTCATAATTTCGATAGTGGTCCGGTAGCTTTTTTGTAAGGTTTTATAGGTCGCCCTTGGAAAGATTTTATCAAGAACCGGTGCCCAATTATTGATTCCCCGGTAGGAATGGATCCCTTGCGCTAAATCGCCGACTATCGTGAACATATCCGTTTCGAGAGCTGTTTTTAACGATGCTAACTGAAAATAGCTATAATCCTGTGCCTCATCAATAACGACATTTCGGGCTTTTAATTCCTTTTTCACTCCATATAGTCTTGCCTTCAAATAAAGGAGAGCAGCTAAATCCTCAAGTTCATATTGCTTTGATTTTTGAAGCTGTTTTTGATAATCCATAAAAAAATGGATTTGCTCATCGTTCAGGTATCCGGAAGCATACGTAGGAAAGTCTGAAAAAAACCTTTGAATATAGTAGAAAACATCATGGTGTGGCAGCTTTTTTATATAAGCATTAACGGCGGTCCGGGATTGCTTAGTGATCTCTTCGACAAGCTCTGCTTTTTTATCAAGAGCTTTCGTCACATAGCGCTTTCGTTTTTCCGGGTCAATCTTCGTTTTAAACAACACGTTATCCAGCTTATCATCATAAAACTTCGTAATCTTATGAAGCATGTTTTTCTTTTGCAACCGGACTGTGTTTTGAAGTACCTTTTTTACCTTATCAATCCGCTTATAATAAGGAAGATAACGATATTCATAGGTCATTAAATGATGGATATCTTTCGCTTTATACAGTCGAAACTTCGAGACAAAGAAGTCCTCTTGCGGCAGTAACGAACTTAATATATCCTCCACATAATGCTCCAGCATATCGCGGTACTCGAGAGAACCCTTAAAAGCTGAAATCCACTTAATCATGTCCGGGTTTTTGAATTCGTCATGAATAAAGCCAAGTAGCTTTCCGTCTGGCTTTGTGAGTTTAACCGGTTTTCCGAGGCATTTTTTCACAAATTCAACATAGGTCGTTTGCAGAATGTGATCAACGCCCAGCTCAGGGAGTACTTCAGAAATATAATCAATAAAAAGTCGGTTTGGTGCTAGAATCATTAGTTGATCAGGCAAAAAATATTCAGCATAGGTGTAGATAAAATAGGAGATTCGATGTAGGGCAATCGTTGTTTTCCCACTTCCTGCTGCCCCCTGAACGATGATCGGTTTATTCAAATCAGCACGGATGATGTTATTCTGTTCCTCCTGAATCGTTGACACAATATCAGTCAGCCGATTGCTTGCACTCTCTGATAACGATTTTTGGAGAAGCTCATCTGTCGTAGTTAAATCAACATCCCTTATTTCCTCAAGCTCTCCATCGTCAATGATGAACTGACGTTTTAAGGACAGATAACCCTCGTACTCCTCACCCTCAGCTTGATACGACACTTCTCCTAGACGACCATCATAGTAAAGGTTCGCAACTGGAGAGCGCCAATCCACGATAATTGGCTGCTGGGTTTCCTTATCAAAAAGAGATACCTTGCCGAAGTAGAGAATCTCCTCGTTTCCCGATTCTTCCCGTTTGAAGTTAATCCTGGCAAAATAAGGCTTGTTCCGGTTCCGCTTAAGGTTTCGCACCTCTTCATTCGTCCTTCTTAGCAGGGTTGAATTCGTTAACATATTCAAATAACTCAAACTGCTATCTTTAAAGTCAACACCTTCCAGGGCTCCCTTCAGGTTTTCCCGAAAGTTTTCCTCGGTTGACTCTGAAGCCTGAATCACAATATCCATGTACTTTTTTGTAAAATCCAAGCGCTCTGCTTCTACCTCAAATTCGGTATGTTTCTCCTCCGCCATCCAACCACCTCCAAGTAACAAACAAAAAACCATGAATTAGCTGTAATCCACGGTGTGAAAGAACAAAGTATTCGGACAAAAGACGTATTTTTGATTATAGTATATGACTTTCACGATATCAACCCATTTTTTCCTTTTTATAATTTGGAAAGGATTCGATTTTTAGCGCTTTCATATTACGCATTAAAGGAAAATGGTGTATAATTTAAAGTAAGTTCACAAATTATACACAATCGTTGAATACATATATAAATTAGAAGAAAAAAATAAGGGGGATTATGCTATGATTCGCTTTGGGGTAGCTGCATTTTTGAGTGTCTTTTTATTGCTCTTTGAAGGCTTTATTGTAATCAAATTAAAAGGATATACCGGCATTTATTTTGGAGATATTCAACTTTTAGTCAGCGTACTCGCAATGAATTTCTTTTTTGCATTTTCCATCTTAACACATATCAAGATTTGGATTGAAAACAAAGGCGCTGAGGAAACACAAAAGCTTGGATAAAATACGCAAAAACAGGACGGAGTGGTCCTGTTTTTTTGTAATGCGAAAAAGATAATGCAACTAGGCTTATTGTGAAATCGGCATGAGGATTTCCACTTTTGTGCCTTTTCCTTCTTTACTTTCAATCTCTATTTTTCCGTGATGTTCTTCAATGATTTTTTTAGACACCATTAAACCTAACCCCGTACCATAGTCCTTCGTTGTGAAAAATGGTTGAAACAGCTTTTCCTGTACATCCTTGGGTATTCCGAGTCCTTCATCGCATATCCGAATGGAGACTTGATTGTCTGCAACCCGACTTCCTTCAATCGTCAATTTGCCACCTTCTGGCATGGACTCAAACCCGTTTTTAATAAGATTTAAGAAAACCTGTTTCATCTGTTTCTCATCACATTCAACAGGAGGAAAAGAGTCATCCACTTTCAATTCAACTTCAATACTTTTCCCCTGTTCAGATTGCTCGATGATCGAAATAACATATTCTAGAAATTCCTTTAAATTGGAATGCGCCACTTGGATTTGCCGCGGCTTCCCAATAACTAGTAAGTCATTCAAGATTGAATCAATTCGGTCGATTTCTTGCTCCATGATTGAATACTGAAGATCATCTTCCTTATGCTTTTCCCGTTGAAGCTGAGTAAAGCCTTTTAATGATGCCAAAGGATTGCGAATCTCATGACCAATCGTCGTCGCCAACTGCCCTACAAACGCCAGCTTCTCCTTATTTCGAAGCTCCTCGTGTGTTTCCGTTAGTGCCTTAATATAGGAGTAGAATCGGTTTAGAAGGATGTAGGCAATAAGGGCTAACAATAAAATTAGCACCATTGGGGCCATCACACTACCATTTCCTAATAATAGACCAATCAAACTATATTTCATTGTAATCCCAATTGAAACCGTCAAAAAGAATCGTTTATTAATAAAGATCGGAGAAAAGAGCAGCAGGACGACTTCTGCGGCATTCCCGCTGATATAGGATTCTCGCTCCGCAAAGGTAATCACATCATCAAATGTTGTAATCACAAAATAAGTCAGCACATACATGTATTTAATGGCAAAAAGCTTGTTTATTTTTTTCAAATAATACGAAGTAGGCAGCAGGATAATCATAAAAATATAAACCCAAAAGACTAGTACAGTAGGAAAACCAAGCTTTGCATGAATAACCATCGGATATAAGTAATAATAAACAAAGTCATACATAACTAAAACACTATAAAACAATAGCAAATACAGACGTAAAGCTTTCTTCTCTTCGTGCACTAGAAGAGAGCTATGATTTTGATAAGTCATTTTTTTCCTCACTTAGTAATGCATTATGCGTTTATTATATATTATTTTCTTCACCTGAGTATATAGTCCTATTATTTTTCCTATTTCCGTATTTTTTCGACAATGAATATAATAGAAGCCAAATCATGATAAGGAACTGACCAAATAAAACAGCAGCATCCCAAAATTGAAGGGTCGATACCGATTCAGCAAACCCAGGAAGTACATTCATCATCATAAAGACTAATTGAGGTATATAATAAAAGCCAAACATCGAGAAAGTCAACAAAATTCCAATCAAAAAGAAAACAGAATAGAAAACGACCATTCTATTTTTTTGATCTTTATGTTTTCTAGCAAAAAGACCTTTCAAAAATTCAATACCACTTTCCATTAAATTATAATTTCCAGTACTATTTTCAAACACATAATAAAGGTCCGTCTTCATATAAATACAGCACTGATAAATGATTCGTATGACGATATCAAAAGTAATCAAACCTATAATTCCATTCATCATCTCAAGCGAAAATGGACTGGTTATTTTTAAAATCAATGCAATAAATAGAAGGACACTATCAAAATAGATTCCTGCTAAAAATAAAATATTTCGATCCTTTGAAGGAAGGCTCCATGCTTGTGTAAGATCTGTTTCTAACACAACAAAAAACAATCGATTTCCAATTTGTAATCGCGTTGGAAGGCCGAATGAACGAATCGCCAAAATATGACCACTTTCATGAATAAAAATTAAAACAATCGAAATTCCTGCATACAACATTATATTAAACATCATTGTATCAAAAACAAATAAATCCTGATAGCGTGGAAAAAGATGATGATGACTAATAAAAAGGACGAGATTCACTAGTAAAAGTAATGGATAGAAAAAATGAGTAAACCGATTAAAGAAAAACTTCCCTATTTTTGGCGAAATCCATTTAAGCCCTAATTTCTCTTGAGTACGAACCTTTTCTACACTTACTTTTGTTCCATCTACCATTTCGATAAGATCTAAATCTAGTAATTGTTGAGCAAAGTCTAGCAAATCCACTTCATCATTCGGGTATTTTTCTTTGAGTAGGTGTTCGATTTCACCAAGTGATATACCATTGTTAATTAACACTATTGCATCTATACAGATTACTGGCATTTCATAAAACTCCTGGGTTACCAAATCTTCAATAATATAATGTTTATTATCTTTTCGAATCTTCAATTCATGTAAACTTATAATAGATTCAGCAGTTAATTGCAATCGTCACACCTACCCTTTTTCATAATAAAAGGATGCTATTATCTAAGATAAGCATCCTCATTCATAAATTATCCTCTTGGTCCACCAGGTACAAATATACACCACCAGCAAGTTGCCTTGATTTTTTTTAACTTTTTGATTTTCATATTGTCACCTCCTTGCTGTTTAAAATATTATTTTATGATTCTTGTTGTATATCAACCCATTTTGGGTAAACTTTTTTAAAGATTGCTACAAGGCTTGGATCAAATTGGGTGCCTTCCCCTTGAAGAATTCGATTATAGGCCTCTTCTACTGGCAAAGCCCCTCGATAGGACCGAGAAGAAGTCATTGCATCGAAGGCATCCGCTATTGCCACTACGCGAGCGTTTAATGGAATATCTTCACCATTAAGCTGGTCTGGATATCCTTTTCCATCCCATCTTTCATGATGCGATCGTATAATACTTAAACTTGTTCCAAGTCCCTCAACATTTTTAACTGCTTCTACCCCCACTACGGGATGTGTTTTTATAATTTCATATTCTTCGTTGGTTAACTTTGCCGGCTTCATTAGTATGGAATCAGGTATATTCACCTTACCAATATCGTGCAACAAGCAAGCATAATTAAACGACTTTAATTCATCTTGAGAAAAGGTTCCCAACTGTTTGGCTAACTCCATTGCATATTTAGCCACTCTCTCACTATGACCTCTAGTATAAGGATCTTTCAATTCAAGTGCTGCAATTACACCTTTTACAATCCCCTCCATTTGTTGATCATAAGAGGTGCTCAAAGCATTAATATAACTTTGAAATCTATTTAAGAAAATATATGCAATAATTGCAAGGACAATTATTATTACAATAGGAAAAGCGGCTAATATATTTAGCAGTAGACCACCTAGTAATAAATATTTAGTAATCAAGCCTATTACAACTGTCCAGAAATATTTTTTGTTCACAAAAATTGGAGAAAACAGTACAAAGAAAACTTCCACTGCATTACCACTTGATAATGATTCAGGTTTGTTCCAGAAAGTAATTAGCTCATTGATTAGACTTAAAATTACATAGGTAAAGAAAAAATAATATTTAGTAGAATGCTGCTTATTTTTCCTATTATTAATGAATATGACAGGTATTAATAGCAAAATAAAAAAGTACAATACATATACAAAATCGGTCGGGAATCCATAGGTTACTATAGAATCATACCTAGGAAAAATAAAGTAATAAAAGATATCATAGCCAAATAGTATTATAAAAAATAAAATACTAAACCAGGTTACAGTCCTTTTCTCCTCATATAAAAATACCGATCTTTTGTTCATTTTCTGCATCTCTTTTTCTCCATTTTCTCTTATATTTCTAGATATCTATTCAAAAATCCTTCTTTTATTACAAAATAGGTACAAAAGTCACAGACGAAATTCGTCAATAATCGACTTTGTTAATTATAAACCATCTGTACTACAAACTGAATAGTAGTTTAGGTACAAATATATTCCTTTTCTATATAAAATATGGTAATTCTTGAATGGTTCTTTATTCCTGTTGAAGGTATAAAGCACTGTTTTCATCTTATATTTTACCAAAAAATAAAAAGCACATGTAGATTTATGTGCTTTTTTGTCGAAATTTATCTAATTTTTATTTTACGAGAGAATGTTTAAATGCATAAATGGCTGCTTGAGTACGATCCTGGACCTCAAGCTTACTTAATATGTTGCTTACATGTACTTTAACCGTTTTTAATGCGATAAATAGTTCATCAGCGATTTCTTGATTTGTTTTTCCGTCCGCAATTAGAAGTAATATTTCCATTTCGCGGTTTGTTAATTCCTCATGTGGAAGAAGAGTATCCTTTTGTCGCATACGAACCATCATTTTCCCTGTAACCTCTGGCTCTAGAACTGACTGTCCATGAAACGTCTTACGAACTGCTTCGGCGATTTCACTTGCCTTAGAGGTTTTCAGCATATAGCTTGTTGCTCCGGCTTCTAGTGCCGGATACACTTTTTCATCATCAATAAAGCTTGTTACGATGATGATTTTGGCTTCTGGCCAGCTCTCAATGATTCTTCTCGTTGCTTCAATACCGTCCATTTCCTTCATCACAAGATCCATTAAAATAATATCTGGCCTAAGTGTAAGTGCAAGGTCTATCGCCCTTTTACCATCATCCGCTTCTCCAACAACTTCAATATCCGGCTGTGCTGATAAGTAGGAAGAAACCCCTATCCTTACCATTTCATGATCATCGACAAATAGTACTTTAATCATTTTCTTCACCCTCTAATAATGGTACTTTCACTTCAATCCGAGTCCCTTTTTCCTTAATGCTCACGATTCGCATTGTGCCGCCAATTTCAACTGCGCGTTCGTACATATTTTGCAACCCATAGGATCCTGCCTTCGCTTGTTCGACATCAAATCCAATGCCATCATCAACAATGCGCAAAATAACAAAATCATCCCTTTTAATTAACAGGACTTCTAACTGATTTGCTTTCGAATGTCGAAGGGTGTTTGAAACTGACTCTTGGAGGATGCGGAATAAATGGTCCTCGACCCCTTTATCAATTTGAAAGTCTTCAATTTTCGATTCAATGGTGACTGGTACTTTTTGCACTAGTTCAACTAATAGCTCTTGAATCCCTTCCTGCAGTGTCTTTCCTTTCAAAGCAGCTGGACGCAAATGAAGCAAGAGCGCGCGCATTTCAAGTTGGGATTGATTTATCATTTCCTCAACGAGCTTAAACTGTTTTGCTTCACGTTCGTCTGTTCGTGTATTGGACTCATTAATGGCAGACATCATCATCGAAGCTGCAAAGAGCTGTTGACTAACGGAATCATGCAGTTCACGCGCTAAACGATTGCGTTCTTCTGAAACAATTTTTTGAATACGCTTTTCTTGATCTTCTGCTTTCTCGTTCGCTAGTTTTTGAGAAAGCTTTGTTTGTTCAGCTATATGTGTTTGGACTTTTTTTATCCGATCCCATAACATTGTGAATTCAGCGGTTAGGTTTTCAGGAATTTCTGGCAATACCCTTCCCTGCTCCATTTTATAAATAGCATCAGACACTGACAGCAGTTGTTTTCTCCATAAAAACCCCGATAGAATACCAAAGACTAGTCCACCTAGTAAGCTTAGACTTATCGCCAGGATGATATAGGGTAAATCCCATAGCTCCGTTTGCCAAAGTGCAGCCCAATTGGCCAGTGGAAACGCCATAAACATAATGACATGAGCGAGTACAAACAAAAACACCGAGACAGAAATTCCAACTATTATTTGTCTTTTGACTGTACTCACGCTCGTTTCACCTCAAGGTCTCCGACACCCACTGCTGTCACAATTTTAAGCTTATGTTCAGCAGTATCATACTCTTGCGTCTGATAATGAAGTGTTTGATTCATTGTTTTTGAATCATGATTTTCAAATATTGTGGTTGCACCGTAAAGGACAGAATGATGCACCTTTACTTCTACCTCATATGGAACAAAAACCTGAACATTGCCAATCATATTTCGAATGAAAATAACCGATTCACCCTTGGGCAGAACCGTGTAGCTCAAATCAATAATTGTATCTCCAATTCCGGATTGGATATTGACATCATTCCATTCATAAGCATACTCTGGTGTTTTTTGCTGACCATAGACGATATTTTGGAACAGCGGCTGACGCTTTACAATCGGTTCCTGTGTGGATGATTTCTGTGCTTCTTTTATTTCTGGTTTAATATAATTTGGTTTTTTCTTTGATTGAAAAAATTGAGAGAGCAGATAGATAAGTGCAGCCAGAATTAAAAATTTGACTGTCATCATCCCTAAAATCGTAAAGGCTAAACTAATCCATCCAAACCAAAACAGGATTTTGCCAAATGTTTTTGGCATTTTTTTACGACCAATATAAATACATCCAAACGAAATGACAAAAGAGAATAGAACCCCACCGTTAAAAAACGTAATTTCTATGATTAATAAAATAATCCCAAAAAGAATAAATGCATTAAGATTGTCTGATTTTATTTTATTTAACAAGTTTGGCTCCCCCTTTCATTGAATGTATCGATTATTATCCGTAAATTTGGGATAAGAAGACGCAGATTGTCTACGCCTTCTTAGAATACCATGTTTTCACTATGAAATTGAATGTGTTTCTTCATTTTTTACTTCTTTTTCAAGTTGAGCAATTCTTGCATCAATCGTGTTGCGGTGGTATGAGGAATTTACTTGGTTTTCAAGACGATCCAAATATGATTCCATTTCTTCAAATGTTCTTGATGCTTTATTTGTATATGCATTTGTGTCTAGAACTTGATTCATGCGGTGGTTCGCACGTGCAATGTTTTCTCGTCCCATTAATTCCATACGCTTGATATGCATATCCTTCAGTTTATGTTTCATTTCTTCGTACTTTTTCTCAAGCCCAATTAGTTCTGCCCCTGCATTTTGTAAAGCTTCTTGTAATTTTGCAGCGCGCTCTTCATATGCCGCCTGCTCCTGAACAGCAAAGTCATAAAGTTCCGTTTCACCCGCTTGCTGTGCCACACTTGCTTGGTATTTACGCTTTTCAGCAAGGTCCGCTGCCTCACGCTGTTCTCTTGCAAATTGATCCTTAAGGGAATGCTGACGTTCTACAAGTTTGCGTACCTTTTCTACCTCTGCCTCACATTGACGAAGGTACTGGTTAAGCAACGCAATCGGATTTTTCTTTTCCTTTTCATCTAAAATGCCGTGAAAGTCTGCTAGTACTGTGTCCTTAATACGAGTTAATAAATTTGCCATTTGTATCATTCTCCTTTTGTTTTGATTTCGTAGCTTTGCATTTTTACAATTAATGTTTGTTTAATTCAGCCCATTGTTTTTCAAAGTTAGTGAATGGGTCAGATGGTTCAGTAATGACTTGATGCTTTTCTTTTTTCCATTTTTTAATGACAACGTAGAGGATGTATGCAGCCACTAAACCTAAAATTGCCGGTACATTTGAAGCTGATGCTGTTAGTGCGATTACGCCGACGATCGCCCATAAGACCTTGCCTAATGTTGAATCTGTTTTGATAAACCCTTTAAATGCAAAATACAGAATCGCTAAGCTGATCACGAGGCCAATCATTGGACCAACCTGTGATAAAAGTACAATCGCTGCAATACCTCCAAGAATAAACAATCCGAATTTTTTCATGTATACTTCCTCCTTTCATGATTCAATCTTATCCTGAATTTGGGTTGGCTATAATGAGCCCCAGTTATATTTTTGAATAGGACTTGAGGCTTATTTGGAAAAGCGCAAGCGCCTTGCTCAGCCACGACAAGCACAAGATAAGCGCTGACAGAAGGCGTTCTTTGCCTTCAGAAGCGATTAGCTTGTGACCTCGAGGGGCTAGGCGCTGGAGCTAGACATAAAAAATTTGGAAATCCTTTTAATGAAAAGGGTCTGCTCTATGTGAGCAAACCCTTATCTTTTGCGGGATACATAGAGATTGTCCGTGACCCAAAATCGCCATGGATAGTCCTTTGCCTCTCCTGTATTATCGATTCCGATTCGCGGTCCGGTTGAGATGTTCTCGGGTGTGTAGCCTTTTGCAATGTAAATCGGTGGTTCGAACATTGGCAGTCCGTAGTCCTCCATTGAAATCCCTAGTGCTTTTGTAAGTTTTCCGGGGCCATTTGTCAGGTTTTTAGCGGGCATTTGACCACGGCGTTCATACATGAGATCAATTCCTTCGGCTGGCTCAACGGCTCGGATTAGTACCGATTCTGGCATTTCGATTTCACCACTTACAACATTAATGAGACAATGTGTATGCATTCGATGCGTGTACGCACGCCCTGGTTTGCCAAACATTACCTCAGTTCGCTTCGTCCTTCTATTATTGTAGGAGTGAGCTGCTTGATCTGCCGGACCCCTGTATGCTTCCGTTTCGACGATATAGCCCGATGCGATGCCATGGTCAGTGTGCTTCACAAGCTGGCAGCCAAGGAGTGCCTTGGCGAGTTCTAATGTTGGTTGATAAAAAAATGATTCTGGCAGGATTTCAGTCATGGTGGCTCCTTCACGTTTTTTATTTTTAGTATGAGGCTTGGATGATGGGTGTATTCTACGGGGATTTTTTGGTTCTATGGTCGTTATTTTGCTTCAATGAGCGTTATCCAAGTTTTATGGGCGTTAGCAACTAACAACCACTTACCGTAAAAAAAATTACTCTATAACGAAAATAATTATTGCATTCAAACGAAATTTAGTTTACTCTAAAAAGTAACAGGAGGTGTAAATTTTGGAAGATATTCGACTCAATGTATCTTTGCTTCGCAGAAGAGTACCAAATTTAACAACTGCTGCACGGTCTGTGGGATTACGTCCGGCCACTGTATCAAATTTGTGCACCGGAAAGATTCCCGTTGGACGTGCGGAAGTGCGCACATTAGTAGCGCTTGCTGAATTAGCTGAATGTAGTTTGGATGAATTACTAATTCGAGGGGAGAAAATTGAAATGATTGAAACTGGGATTAAAACGCTTGATGTCTTTGCTCCATTAGCAAAAGGTGGTACCGTTGGTCTTGTCGCTCGTCCTGGAATGGGGCAGCTTGTCGTACTTGCTGAATTATTTCACCGCTTACGCAACAATGACTTTGCAACTGTTTTACTTTTGCCGGAAGGGGATCATCCTGAAGTAAATGATATTCTAGATGAAGTTCAAATTCAGGTAAAAACAATTAATGAAGCATACGACGAAATTGCAAAGCTTGGTAAGACAAAAGAGGTGGCTTTTGCTGCTGACCGCTCCCATGTTATCACTGGTGAAATTCAAACTTTACAGGATAAGCTTCATTCAATCGGAGTTGATTCTGTCACAACCATTCTTGTAGATTTAAAGGGAGAAGTTGTTGACGAAGATGTCCCATTTGGCCCGCTTGAAACTCTATGGCAATTTGATGCTGATCTCACTGCTAGACATCAATTCCCTGCAGTCAACCCAGTATACTCTACCTCTTCAGTCCTTGAGGGGGCACACCTGGATCAAACACATTTCACGATCCAACAGCGAGCGAAAAAGATGTTGCGCCGGTACCGCGAGCTCCGGTCACTCGTTACGGTGCACGGTCTTGAAAAGCTCCCGGAAACTGAGGTTCAAACCTATAAGCGCGGCGAGCGCCTTGAAGCCTATTTGACACAACCTTTTTATGTCGCCGAAGCTTTTACCGGCAAAAAAGGAGAAACCATCAGTTTACAGGATACCCTTCAGGACATTCGTAAAATCCTTGATGGCACCACCGACTCAAAAGAAGCTGCAGAATTGGCTTATATCGGAAAACTTAGCTAAATAGCAAAGGCAGGAATTCATTTCCTGCCTTTTTTCATAAACAACCATATTACACTTAAGCCGAAAATCAATGCTTGTGAGATAAATAAGATAATCGCTCCGTTCTTTTGCTCACCAATTGGCGGATATGGAAGCAATGTTTCCAATAAATCCGGTGGAATCTCTTCACCGATAGGCATACATAAGGCTAACGCTGCAAGCATTTGACTTGTGTCACTGTAAACCGAATACAACTCGGTATTTGCAAACCATAAAAAGAGTGTGACTGGCACAAACATCACAATATTGACAACGATATAGATAAGCTTTTGCTTAAAACTCAATTGATCTTGCTCTTTAATTGGCCCGATGATTGGCCACCATAATAGCGCCGCAGCTAAAATCAACCCAACTAAAAAGAAATAGTTTGTAAAATAACCTGTTCGAATCCAGTCAAATACAACTGGCACATGGTATCCAATAAATAAACCATGAAATAAAACAATTGCAAACACTGGATGAGTTAGAAAACGATAAACCTTTTTCGCACCACTATTTTTTAACATTTTTTCAAGCAGGTTGGTCTTCAAACCGATTACTAGTAAAGGTGCCGCAATTAAAAGGACGACGACAATTTGAATGATGTGGGCGCGGAACAGCATACGTCCCAGAAGGTTCAACGGACTTCCGACAGCAAAAAGAATCAACAGCATACTTCCTGCAAACGCAATTGATTTATACTTTTTGTGGTCCTTCGGAGTGGGTAAAAGGAACATATATAAGACAATTAAAATAAGTGTAAAAAAGATGACTCCGCCGTTCCATTGGGAGTGAAAGCTAAAACCATCTAAAATTTGACTAATCACCATATCACCAGCTTTATGGATATTTAGTTGTTCAAAAGGTCAACATCAGGTCCGAAGAACCGTTCGAACATACTCTTCTATCTTCATTCTAAATCCTCTCGCACCATATGGAATATGATTTATATCACATGTCGTTTTTCAGACAATATTCAGACAAAAAAAGTCCATATTTAAATCGGTATGATTTAAACATGGACCTGATTATTATAATGGAAGCAAGTTTACTGATTCTTTTTCCTTTAATCCATTCACCATTTCCAGCCATTCTGCTGGTTTGTTTGGAAGAACAGTGTAATAGGTTGTTAAGAAATCTGCGACTAATTGGCTTGGCAGCTCATTAACTTGTTCATCGCCAGGCATGAAACATAAATCAAGCCCCTTCACAGCTTCTCCATCATTGTTCCAAGATGGGTGAACATAGTCGAGATTAAGACGCTTATACCCTAGATGAGACAAAACCTCACGGCGTACGAATGGATCCATTTGCTTCACTGTACCAAATTCATAGTGTGCAACCTGGTAGGGATCATAGATCTCAGCAAACATTCCAAAAAGCTCTTTTCCATTTCCCTCTGCAAGCTTCTGTAAATCCTTCGTACGGTTTTGCGCTAAAAAGCGACCAATGCTTAAGCCGGGTTGACCAATAATCGTAAAATCAGTCATTGCGATATTCCAGTCTGGGTAATAACGGTATTCCGTCGCTCCGACAACCTCATCCTCATTTACAGCTACGAAAACGCGGATGCTCGGGTCTTCAAGAGGCTCCTTCCAAAGCTCAAAATCTAGAACTTCTTCTTTAGGAAACACATTCTTCATTAATTCATGCATTTTAAAAAATAATGGGTCATTGATGCTTGTTATTCTTTTATAATCCATTTCATACTCTCCTTTTAATCAAATGCGCTTTGGCGTATTTGCGCCCGATTTTTTTCGACCCCTGTCGAAAAGTTTCCATTTAAAAATCGTGGCATCCGCCGGAGGCATTAACTTTATTCAGTTGAATAAAGTTAATCCCAATCGGGGTAAAGGTCCGTTCTGCGGTCGCGCCATGTTGTAACAGATCCGCGTTCACGAACTTCGTAAAGAAGATCCAGGTCAAGATCAGCTGTTACAATCATGTCGTTATTTAATTCCCCTTCAACTAAAATCCCTTTCGGCGGAAATGGGATATCATTAGGCGTAATGACCACTGCTTGCCCAAAATTGGCACGCATAAAATCAACCGTTGGGAGTGAACCAACTGTACCCGTTCCAACAACATATACTTGGTTTTCCACCGCTCTTGCGTGGCTTGTATACCGCACACGATGGAAGCCGTGGCGATCATCTGTACAAGACGGACAAAAGATCACATCTGCTCCCTTTGCTTTTGCAATCCTAACGATTTCCGGGAATTCAATATCATAGCAGGTCAGCATCGCAATGCGTCCTTTTTCTGTATCAAACACCTGGAAGTCGTCACCTGGTGTCATATTCCACTCATTCACTTCTGTTGGTGTAATATGCAGCTTTGCCTGCTCCCCAATTTTTCCATCTGGGTAAAATAAATGGGCTACATTGTTTAGGTGGTCCCCTTTACGGATCACATGTGTTCCGCCAATAATATACACATTATATTCTTTTGCAAGCTTAGAAAAAAGTGCTCTATACTGTTCTGTAAAGCTCGGCAGGTCGTCAATGGTCATACTTGACCCATCTTTCCTGCCTATTGATAAAAGCTGTGTAGTAAAAAATTCGGGAAATAATATAAACTCTGCGTCAAATTCCATAGCTGTTTTTATATAATGCTCACATTGGGCAGCAAACTCATCAAAGGAACGAATCGTGTGAAGATGATATTGCACCGCTGAAACCCTTAATTTCAAATCGAGATCCCCCTTCAATTCTAAAAATCTGTATAAGTGGATTATTAACTATTTTTCCGTTTGAAACAAGTTAATTATCCTTTTAATAGTAGACTATAAAGATTCGATTCTCAAAAACCTTTTTTTGCCAAATTTCTCTTTTCCCACAACCCTCCCTTATGATAAGATAGTCGTTGTTGCTGTAAAATTGTCGTAATATTACTGAAACCTTTCTGCAACATAAGACGTCTTATATAGTGAAGAATACACAGCAAAGAAGGTATGCTAAATGTCGGACACAAAAAAAATGGGGAAGGGCAATATTGTAAAAATTATTGCGTTGTTTGGCTTTATTGTGTTGTTACTCTTTTATTCTTTTTTTCTACTAAAATCGAAGTTTTTTCTTGAAGCAGATGCATCTGAACCGATTGTTGAGGTTGTAGCACCTGTTGAAACTCCAGAAAAAAATGAACCAATAGATGATGATTTAAAAGTGGATGACCAACCTAAAGGTACTATTGATGAAGAAAAGCCCACTGAGGAAGAACCTGCACCTACAACAGAAACCACAGTAGAACCAGCTCCAGTTACCATGAATCCAGCAACTCCCGAAGTAGATGATGAACAGGAAGCCGATGAAGAACAGGATGGGCCGAAGGAAACTCCAGCCCCACCATCAAGGGCGGTATATCTCACTTTTGACGATGGTCCACATAAGGTTTCAAAGGATATTCTTGCTTTACTCGATCAATATGATGCGCTGGCAACTTTTTTTATGTTAGATAATAATATTAAACATTATCCTGATGCTGTAAAGGAAATGGTTAGTAAAGGGCACAGTGTCGGCCTTCATGGCGTGACCCACGATAAAAATAAATTCTATCAATCTTCTAACTCCGTCCTAGGGGAAATGGACCAAACGCAACAAACGATTTTAGAACTTACCGGTATCGAAACAGACCTTATTCGGACGCCATTTGGCAGTTCACCATATATGACGGACGCTTATAAAAATGCAGTTGATACAGCTGGATATAAGATGTGGGATTGGAATATCGATAGCCGTGATTGGCAATTTCGAGACAGTCGCTATGTGGACAGTGTAATCGATCAATTGAATAAGCTGAATCGTGTCAATGAACCAATTGTGATTTTATTGCACGAAAGACCTGAAACACTTGAACATTTACCAAAGCTACTCGACTACTTAAAGGGGCAAGGCTATGAATTCAAAGCACTGGACTCGACCATGCACCCCATCCAACTATTTTAACAGATGGCTATCTAGGCCATCTGTTTTTCTTTATGAATTTAAGGTAAACTAAATGAACAAATAAAGAATGGAAGGATTTTCGCAATGAATGGGCAAAATCGTGCAGACATAACACCAGGAATTCTAGTGCAAATTGTGTTAAAGAAAGACCAACGTACGGGTATACTGACAAAAGGAACCGTGAAAGATATCTTAACAAAGTCCAGCTCTCACCCTCATGGGATTAAGGTTCGGTTGGAGGATGGACAGGTTGGCCGCGTGAAGGAAATTTTAAAATAAAAGAATTGAAATGAGGACTTATACATGTTATCTTTCGAAGAAAAACGTAAAATCATTGAATCATTCCCGGAGCTTCAACGGAAAGATGTATCTTTAAAAAGAGTGAACTTTCATTATAACGACAGTGTCTTTGAGAAAAAGATTGTCGTTCAGCATCTCCACCCAAATGGCAATGGTTTTGTATATGCCGGAAACCTTCAAAATTATGAGGTGGATGAAAAAGGATTTGTTAATATTCGCGACTTCTCTGAAGCTGATCTGCGAAGAATCGTGAAGGAATCCATTCAATCACTCTCTGCAAATTCTCCTCATGCAAGGGAAAATGCCATCATTGGTGAAGGACAAGAGGAACGCTGGGTGAATGATGAGGGACAAACCTTGCTGCTCGTGTTTGAGGACGAGTGGTGGAATATATACTCCGGATTAAATCTGGAAGAAGCTTTTGGCTCCTATGACGAAGCTGAAGATTATTTATATGACGAGGGCTTTAGACTACAATAAACAAAATCCAACCTCCTGTAAAAATGGGGTTGGATTTTTTCATTTCACTATTGAATTGGCATAAAAGATACCTTCCAAACGGCGTTTTCCATTTACATCCAATAATAATGTCATATTTGGCGTTTATGGTATGGGTTTTTCCATTTACATCCAACAACCATGTCATATTTGGCGTTTATGGTGTGACTTTTTCCATTTACATCCAATACCCATGCAATATTTGGCGTTTATGATATTTCTTTTTCCATTTTCATCCAATACCCATGTCATATTTGGCGTTTATGGCGTGGCTTTTTCCATTTACATCCAATACCCATGTCATATTAGGCTTTTATGGTATGGCCTTTTCCATTTACATCCAATACCCATGTCATATTTGGCGTTTATGGCGTGACTTTTTCCATTTTCATCCAATATCCATGTCATATTTGGCGTTTATGGTATGACCTTTTCCATTTACATCCAATAGCCATGTCATATTTGGCGTTTATGGTGTGGCTTTTTCCATTTACATCCAATATCCATGTCATATTTGGCGTTTATGGTGTGACTTTTTCCATTTACATCCAATATCCATGCAATATTTGGCGTTTATGGCGTGACTTTTTCCATTTACATCCAATACCCATGTCATATTAGGCTTTTATGGTATGGCCTTTTCCATTTACATCCAATATCCATGTCATATATAGTTTTTGATGCGTCTTTCCATATCCCATCTAATTCCTAATCCTAGTAGGACGAAAAACCGAGTCCTATTGTATTGGCATAAAACCTACCTTCCAAACGCCGTTTTCGTCTTTTACCATTTGGAAGCCCATATCTCCATTTTTATTACGGAAGGAAATATAACCTTCATATTCGCTTTGTTGACGGAAGGTTCCAGAACCTAACCCGTAATAAGCTTTATTGTCTATTTCGGAAAACATCGGATCTTGTTCCCAGTACTTCTTATCCTCTTCCTCTGACCACATGACTCTGTCCTCTCTCTTTGTATACAAGGCATAGGAGGTTTCTTGATCACCATCTGCTATGGCTTGGAGATAGATTTTCGCCACACTGATTGGCTCGAGGTTTCTTAGTGCCTCAGGATTATGATCGACTTTGAATGCATCGTACGCAGCCCTTTCCTGCTCATTAAGTTCAAGATCATTTTCGATTTCTGGGACATATTCATCAAGGGGGGCATAGATTTCTATTTGCCCTTCTTCCCAGTAGTTAATATGAATATGGTGCAGCTTTTCCTCATTATTTTGCGTATATGAAAAGACCATTTCAATACTCGGTTCAGCCTGACTCTCCTTAAACGACTTAATAGTTAGTGATCTCACATCGATCCCCTTGTAAAAATCAAGTAACACTTCAACTTCTTTTTCTGGATTCGCCGGAAAAAATACATTTTCCTTAAGGAATTCCTTATCTTCCACATGAAGTGCCTCGAAAAAATTTACTACTAGCTTACCAGCTTCTTTTATTTTCGTTACCTTTAAGACTGAATCATACAATTGTTGGTACGCAGGATTCTCAGCTAACAACGTTTCAAAATCCGGATTCACTACTTTCGTATTTTCTTCTACTTCAACCGGCTGCTGCCCTTGTTCGGGATCACTCATCACATAGGATACAGTTATGACTGTAAACAAACAAACTGCCACTGCTAGTGGGACCCACATTTTTAGCCAAGAAAAATTTCTTCTCTTTATCTTATAATTTTCCGTTAGCTTTTCTTTTAGCTCATTTGCAAAAACTGGATTCGGTTCAAGCTCAGGACGATTTTTCAAGGGTTGTAACCATTTTTCATCATTTCGATTGTTCATTGAGCCCCCACCCCTCCTCATCTACTTGAACAAGCCTTTTCATTTGTTGAATAGCTCTGTGGTAGTCAACGCGTATCTTTCTTTCACTACATCCCATAATTTCAGCCGTTTCCTTAATGGACAGCTCTTTTAATCCCCGTAAAATGAGGACGGACCGAAAAGTAGGCTTTAATTTAATGAGTGCTTCTTGCAGCTCTTCCCAGTCCTTTTTTTGAATGACTTTATTTTCAGGTGTAGCCTCTTCTGATGCTTTTTCGTAAATCCAATCCGGTAGGAATTGCATAAAGCTTTGTTTTCGTTTTAGGTCAATGGCCGTATGCTTTGCTATTGAAAAAATCCATGTCTTCATTCGTTCTGGATTTTGCAGGCTAGCTATGTTTTTCATAATTTTAATAAAGGTTTCCTGTGTAATGTCTTCCGCTTCTTGACGGTTATTTGTATAAAACAGCGCAAAATGATAAACATCCCGGTGATACAAGTCGTAGATTTTTTCAATATCGAATGACATATTCTCCAATGCCTCGCCCCCAATCAAGAATAAGTCGTTTCAATCGCTTATTTGTTTCAATCTTTTTAAAATTTATTTCCTTACCTACAATTCGTCTCAATTCCTGCTTTTCCTGCAAGAAGGAAAAATCCATAAAAAAAGAGAGCATGAAATTCTTCAAGTGATTTCATACTCTCAACTATTCTATCCAATTAGAATTCTTTCTGCGTTTTTGACTCGTTCTTCGGTTGGGGGTTCGACGTCTTTTAGTTTATATTCGAGACCGAGGCTTTCCCATTTGTAAATTCCGAGCTTGTGATACGGAAGTATTTCGATTTTTTCTACGTTTTTTAGAGTTTTTATAAACTCGGATAGTTTCGTAAGATCCTCATCATTATCACTAATCGTTGGAACGAGCACATGCCGAATCCAAACCGGGACCTTTTTATCTGATAAATACTGGGCAAAATCCAGAATATGTTCGTTGCTCAATCCCGTTAATTCCTTATGATTTACTGGATCGATTTCCTTAATATCAAGTAAAATCAAATCGGTTAGTGTGAGCAGTTCCTCTAAACGATCCATAAAATGAGGAGAACGAGTAAAGCATCCGCCAGAGCTATCGATTGTAGTGTGAATCCCTAGCTTCTTGCATTCTTTAAAAAGCTCAATTAAAAATTCAAGCTGGAGCAAAGGTTCCCCACCACTTACCGTCACACCGCCGCCTGATGCTTGGAAAAAGGGAAGATATGTTTTGATATCATCGATAATCTCTGAAACACTCATTTCCTTCCCCTTATTTAATTTCCAAGTATCCGGGTTATGGCAGAACTGGCAACGGAGCAGACACCCCTGTGTGAAAATAACATAACGTAGTCCTGGTCCATCTACCGTTCCACAAGTTTCTATGGAATGAATGCGTCCGTTCATGCTTCTCGTCCTCCTCTTTCTTTTACATGCTTTCGTGGAAAGTTCGATTTATTACATCAATTTGTTGTTCTCTTGTTAGTTTGATAAAATTCACGGCATATCCTGAGACACGAATGGTTAACTGTGGATAAAGCTCAGGATGCTCCATTGCATCTAACAATGTCTCTCTGTCAAAGACGTTCACGTTTAAATGGTGTCCTTTTTTCATTGCATATCCGTCAAGTAAGCCCGCTAGATTACTAATCCTCGCATCTTCCTCTCTACCTAATGCTTTTGGAACAATAGAGAAAGTATTTGAAATTCCATCTAAGGCATACTCATATGGCAGCTTCGCAACAGAGCTCAGTGATGCAAGTGTACCCTTTGTATCACGGCCATGAAGTGGGTTGGCACCTGGTGCGAATGGTTCCCCAGCTTTTCGGCCATCCGGTGTGTTCCCTGTTTTTTTACCATACACGACATTTGATGTGATCGTTAAAATCGATTGAGTGTGAACAGAGTTGCGATATGTTCTATGCTTTTTAATTTTATTAATAAAACGTTTCACTAGCTCAACCGCGATGTCATCAACACGGTCATCATTGTTTCCGTATTTCGGGAAATCCCCTTCAATCTCGTAGTCTACGACAATTCCATTTTCATCACGAATTGTTTTGACCTTTGCATGTTTAATAGCACTAAGTGAATCTGCAACAACTGACAGACCCGCTATTCCGCATGCCATGGTTCGTAAAATTTCACGATCATGGAGTGCCATTTCTATACGTTCATAGCTGTATTTATCATGCATATAGTGAATGATGTTTAATGTGTTAACATACAAGCCTGCAAGCCATTCGAGCATCATATCATATTTTTGAAGGACTTCTTCATAGTCCAAATACTCTGTGGTAATCGGTGCATATGTTGGTCCAACTTGAATTTTTAGCTTTTCATCAATACCGCCATTGACTGCATAGAGTAAAGCTTTCGCAAGGTTCGCTCTTGCTCCGAAAAATTGCATCTGCTTTCCGATTGCCATAGCCGATACACAGCATGCGATACCGTAATCGTCACCATATGTTTCACGCATGATATCATCATTTTCATATTGAATAGAGCTTGTTTTAATAGACATTTTTGCACAATATTTTTTAAAGTTTTCAGGTAGTTTTACAGACCAAAGGACAGTTAAGTTTGGCTCAGGTGCTGGGCCAAGATTGTCTAGTGTATGCAAGAAACGGAAAGAGTTTTTCGTCACTAATGGGCGTCCATCAAGTGCTACTCCTGCTAGTGATTCCGTCACCCAGGTTGGATCACCGCTGAAAAGTTCATTGTAATCTGGTGTTCTGGAAAACTTCACGAGTCGCAGCTTCATCACAAAATGGTCAACAATTTCCTGTGCTTCCTGCTCGGTTAAAATTCCATTTGCTGTATCTCTTTCAATATAGATATCTAGGAATGTAGACACCCGCCCTAAACTCATCGCAGCCCCATTTTGTTCCTTGATTGCAGCCAGATAAGCAAAATATAACCATTGAAAGGCCTCTCTTGCATTTGTTGCCGGCTCTGAAATGTCATACCCATAGGATACAGCGAGCTCCTTCAATTCCTGAAGGGCACGAATTTGTTCAGAAATCTCTTCCCGATCACGAATGATGTCATCCGACATGGCTCCATTTCCGGTTTCATACAGGTCTTTCTTTTTATCTTCGATTAGGCGGTTTACACCATAAAGTGCTACTCTGCGGTAATCGCCAATGATTCGTCCACGGCCATATGCATCAGGCAGTCCAGTGATAATTCCCGCTTTTCTTGCAAGTTTCATTTCTGGTGTATAAGCATCGAACACGCCTTGGTTATGCGTTTTTCGATACTCCGTAAACGTCTTTACAATCTCCTCATCAATTTCAAATCCATAAGATCTTGCAGAATCGACCGCCATTCTGATTCCGCCAAACGGCTGAAGCGAGCGTTTAAATGGTTTATCCGTTTGGAAGCCAACGACTTTTTCCTTTTCCTGATTTAGGTAACCAGCACCATGTGAAGTGATCGTAGATACAATTTTGGTATCCATATCAAGCACTCCACCATTTTCACGTTCCTGTTTTGTTAATTCCATAACCTGTTCCCAAAGAGCATTTGTTGCTTCAGTTGGCCCTTCTAAAAATCGATCATCTCCAAGATATGGTTTGAAATTCTCTGTAATAAAATCCCGTACATCAATTTCCTTTTGCCATTTTCCATTTTTAAAACCAGTCCATGCTTTCATTATCAATGACCTCCATTACAAGGTATTTTATCTGCTTTGAATTAAGTTTTTTGTTTGCTCACTACTGAACAAACTTCCTTACAACATTATCATACAATGAGCAGGGTTCTTTGTCATGTGAAATATTTCACAAATTAGTGAAATTACCAATTCCGCCACAATTTCATCGAAAATTGGTCAAAAATGATCTGGTGTTAGGAGACAGGTTGCGACGGAGGGAATTTAGCTTGTTTGGCTGCCTTCAACCTTCTATTTACAGGAATGTGATGACACCCTAAAGCTGCTGGAACACCTCCACTCTCCTAATATCTGGAATGTAATGGCACTTCAACTCTGCCGGAGTACCACCATCCTCCTAGTACCTGGAAAATAGCGACTTACCAATACCTGTCCCCATCTGCCACTAGTAATGCATGCCGGTCTGTATTAAGATAAAAATAAATATACTTGGGATTGGGGGAACACCATGTCAAAGCTAGTCATTACACAAGATATTGAGAAGTTACATTTGGAGCAAATCAAAGCAATCGTTCCTAATTGGGAGATTGTTGCTGGACGTGATTCGTCTGTTTGGCTGGAGCATTTACATGATGCTGAAGTGATTGTCGGCTGGAAAAAGGAGATCGCGGAGCAAAGCATATTTACTGAGTCAAAGCTTCACTGGCTGCAGAGCTGGAGCGCAGGTGTTAATAGCATGCCTCTTGCAGAAATGGAGAAGAAAAATATTCTTCTTACAAGTGCAAACGGGGTTCATGCGTATCCCATTTCGGAAACGATCTTTGCACTGATGCTTGGATTGACGAGAAAAATTCATACATATGTAAGAAATCAGCAGGAGAAAAAGTGGGATCATTCCGATATGAAGCTAGAGATTCACGAAAAGACGATTGGTATTATAGGCGTGGGGCATATCGGAAAGGAGACGGCCAAAATTGCAAAAGCTTTTGGAATGACGGTTCTTGGAGTTCGCCACTCTGACCGTTCAGAAGAGTTCGTCGATGAAATGTACACGACCGATCAGTTGTCTGAAGTCCTACCAAAATGTGATTATGTTGTAGTAACATTGCCGCTAACCAATGAAACCCATCATTTATTTGGAGCAAGTGAATTTAAGCAAATGAAGTCTTCTGCATTTTTCATTAATATTGGACGTGGCGAGATTGTTGTCGAAGATGATTTGATTGAGGCATTGCGTTCAGGCGAGATTGCCGGGGCTGGGTTGGATGTTTTCACGAAAGAGCCGTTAGATGAGAACAGCCCGTTATGGGAGTTTGAAAATGTTATTGTTACACCTCACACATCTGGTTCAACAGAACATTACACAAAGCGTGTGATCGAGGATATTTTTATTCCAAATTTTAAAAGCTATGCTCAAGGTGGAGTGCTGCCGAAGAATTTAGTGGATTATAAGAAGGGGTATTAGGCACGGAGCCTGCAAAAATGAGGTGGGACGTTTATGCCCACCTCAATCCTCATCCTTCACATCGATATCCTCTGGAATTGGTTCGCTCAGCCATTCCTCGTAGAGCTTTTTGTATTTTTCAAGCTGTTCAAGTGTGGTAGTAAATTGGTCTTTATTTAGAAGGTACTGCTCCCCGTCAAAAAGTGCACGTACCTTTTTTTCTTGAATAAGCTTTTTCACTAAATCTTCAGGAATTGACAAATATTCTGCTGTTTCTTCTACTGTTAAATACAACCTGCTTCATCCTTTTTTACGTTCTGATTTTGTATGCGCGTCGTTCTGCGTATTCCGAGCAAGGAATGCACACCCTTATTATATACCCTTTATCATCGACATACTTTCGCAACGGCTTGATTTTTCTATTACAAATCGCACATTTTGCACCCAAAAAAGAGAACATCAACACCCTCCTTTTGATGAAAAAAATGAGAGAAAAGCTCTCTCATTTTTACTTTACGGCAACAAACTGATCAATAAAATGCTGCGGATTTAGTTTTTCACCAGTGGCTCTTTCAATTTTTTCATTCCAATTATATAACGCGCCTGGCTTAAAGAAATCATTCAACAAGAATTCTCCCACTTTTTCCGTAAAAAGATCTGTTGAGATATTCTTCTCGATATAACGCTGAAGCTGTGAAGTTGTAAGCTCTCCCAGTAAATAGTTTTGGTAATATACTGGCACCAACGTAAAGTGGATCTTCGCTGCCCAATGCGGATAATCCTGATTTTCAGGTGGTGTCAAAAATTGAACCTCACTCACAATCTTCCACCATAAACGGTTCAAATCTTGATCTGGATTCTCATAAAGTTCGCGTTCAAAGAACACAAATGTCATAATCCAACGGCCTGCAATCAGCATTTGACGACGTAAAGATTTTTCAATAACCGGCCTTAACTCATCAACCTGATCTTGGTCCAATCCTAAAAACTGTTCGAGCCATTCTGGATTTTTCCCGAAGCGTCCATATAACATTGCAATTGCCTCAGTTGTTAATGTATGTGCTGGACTGCGTAATAAGAATGGCAGACTGCGATCGATATACTTGAAATACACCGCATGCCCGTATTCGTGCATCATTGTGTTGGACCAATAATCGGACGGTACATTATTACTTAATACGCGCACATCCCCCTCACGGTCAATATCGGTACAGAATGCATGCTGGTTTTTCTTCTCCCTTGGATAGAGGTCACTTTTTTGAAGCATATCGGTAATATCCATACCCATTTTCGCGAAAGTCTGAGTTGATAATTCCTCAAGATTTTTTCCATCATAAAATGGATCTAAGTCCAATTCCTTTGAAGGTGGTGCTTCTTGGAAAAATGGATCTGCATAATGCCATGGACGAAGGTCTTGGACATCAATACCAAAACGTTCTGCAAGTTCTTCATCCATCTCCTGCTTCACTTGACGAAATGGCTCATCAGACAGTTCCTTTAGCTTTGTAAAAATCGAAAAGATTTCTTCGCGGTCAAGCTCCTGTGATTCGAAGCTCAATTGATGGAAATTATCAAAGCCTAGTGTGCGAGCAGCCTCATTGCGCTTTTTCACTAGTGTTAATAACTTTTCCTCAACTTCTTTCGCGATTTGTTTACTTGCATGCCATGCTTGCTCCCTTAGTTCAAGGTCATTGCTTTTAATTAAAATTTGACGCACATCGTTTTCCGATACTTGCTCTCCATTCAATGTCGCGCGGTATGTATTAAACACCCCAACTAATTCAGTCGATAGCTGAACCATTTCCTTCAGTTTGTTTTCCGGAAGTTGGTTTTCAAGCATGTTTGAATATAAAAGTTCCAACTGGCGTTTTTGTATGGGATCCACTGTTTGTTCCAGATATTTTTTTACCTGCTCGAAGCGCTCCGCATCTGAAAAATAAACACCATTTGCTGTGTCCGCATCCGCCGACTTCGCATTCCATTCGTCATCCCCAGTGGTTGCTGCCATCCATGAAGCTTCTGCACTTTTAATATGTAATTCGCGAATTGCTTTATTTTGTTCCTCTAAAAATTGTTCAATTGACATTTTAACCCCTCCTCCACTCTATAATTCTAGAAAAATCGACAATATCCTTTAACCTCTTATTCTTTCAAACCCTAAATATCGTGTTCCTTGAAAGGTTAGTTTCCCTTGATCTCCTTCGGCAAGCTGACCATAATCATTACCAGATAGTGCAAACTCAGACCGATCCCCACTCTCAAACTCAAATGTAACATAATAACTTGTAGATGATGATACATGATGATGGTGATGTGGCTCAGTATGATGGTGTGTATGTTTACTAACATGTGTACGCTTTGTTTTAACAATTGCAGGAACACTCAGCCTTGGTGAATCCTCATTCTTCTTCCATTGGCTGATTCCCTTTCCCATATTAATAACAATGAGTCCAATTACAACAATAAACCCAATCATCACAACAATTGGAACGATATTGAACATCGCATCTCCCGGGTACATAAACTTCCCCCTTTTTATAAGGATTCTTTACTAAGTTATACGCTTAAAAAACAAGGAAGTTTCAACGTTCAAAAAATTCTACATAAAAAAACAGACCTTTGGTGAAGGTAAATTACCTATACCAAAAGGTCTGCGATTAAGATTATTCACCTAAATCGACGTTGTGGTAAACCTGACGAACATCTTCCAAGTCTTCTAATACATCGATCATTTTTTCGAATTTTTCTTGAGCATCTTCTGGAAGGGTTACATCGTTTTGTGCAAGCATCGTTAATTCAGCTACTGTAAACTCAGTAATTCCAGCGTTTTTAAACGCTTCCTGGACTGCGTGGAATTGTTCTGGCTCCGCGTACACAATGACAGAATCCTCTTCTTCAAGAATGTCACGTACATCTACATCTGCTTCCATTAACAGTTCTAGCACTTCATCAGCCGATTTCCCTTCAACACCGAAAACAGCAGTTGCATCAAACATGTAAGCTACTGAACCACTGACACCCATGTTACCGCCATTTTTACCAAAAGCAGCACGTACATCTGATGCTGTACGGTTCACGTTATTTGTTAAAGCATCAACAATGACCATCGATCCGTTTGGTCCAAAGCCTTCATAACGTAGCTCATCGTAAGTTTCCTCTGAACCACCTTTTGCTTTTTCTATTGCGCGATCAATGATTGCTTTTGGTACACTGTATGTTTTCGCACGCTCAAGAACGACTTTTAAATGTTGGTTTGACTCAGGATCAGGCTCGCCTTGTTTTGCTGCTACATAGATTTCACGTCCAAATTTTGCGTAGATTCTACTTGTATTCGCATCCTTGGAAGCTTTCTTTTCCTTAATATTGTTCCATTTACGTCCCATCTTGAACACTCGCTTTCAGCTATTAAATCTAATACTATTATAATGTAAGTTTTGACCACTTCAAAATGTCACCGTTCCATAACCTACATTTGAACAAATAATATTATACTCCAACAAATAACGCTTTTCGAGAAAAAAATTAGAAGAAAATGTAACCAATGCGTTTTTTTAAAGCTCTTTAATACCCAAGCTCAAATTATTTTTACCTTCTTCCGAAATATAGTGTTAAATCCTATAAAATCAACATTGCTACGCAAAGTAGCATACATGTAAACACATATATCTTGTCTTTAATATGCGCATAAGGATAAGCTTAATCTATCAATCTAACTAGGAGGAACGATTATGACTTTAGGGGAAAAAATGAAGCAAATGAGAAAAAATGCTTCCCTGTCACAAGAACAATTGGCTGAAAAATTATGCGTATCCAGACAGGCGATTTCAAAATGGGAAGGTGGCAGAGGTACCCCCGATGTTGAAAACTTGCAAAGCATAGCAAAGCTTTTTGGTGTTAGTGTCGACTCCTTATTAGGGGATGGGACTTTAACAACAGATATTATGAAAGAGAAAATTGATATTTCTAAATATGAAAAAACAGGGAAATCCAGATCAAAATATGATGCGGTGGTCAAAGAAAAATACCCGAATGCAACGGTAATCCACCCTCTTGTCAGAAGAAAAAAATTAAATCGCTGGGAATCAATCATCGATTTCATTGTGCAACCCGGTGTACTGGCGGTGGCTGATTCATTTGATGATATGTCATCTTATTATCTTGTAGAGTTACAGCATAAACGAATGCTTGTCAACGTAACAAAGGAATTTATTGAAAGTCAGGACCTGAATGGTGAATTTAACGGTAAAAAACGTGTGATTGGAAATAATCTGTTCGTCAAGGCACCTTATACCCTCTAATTAGCCAGCGACGTATTATAAGCGGAAATTTTTCGCTTATATCCAGAATAGAGTACGTTTCGGGATAAATAAACGGAGGTTTTCCGACTATGCAAAGCAAAAATGCCCCATTTACGAGCTTTTCGAATAAATAGACGGAATTTTTCCGTCTATTTAAGCTTTTTTTAATAACATTTACCAATTAAGCGGAATTTTTCCGACTATTTATCCGTTGGAAACTTACCCTGATAATCCTCCAAGGAAAACGAATCCCTTGAGGTAGATAAAAGGACATTCTTACTTATTGAAGAGTGAGTTGCCACGAAACTCCAAAGCGGTCATTAATCCAACCGAATTTTTTGCTAAAACCATAATTGCCCAACGGCATTAGTTCTCCTCCGCCTTCTTTTAGTTTTTGATATAGGGTATCAATTTCTTCTTCCGTACTGCAAGTTAGATAAATTGAAAATGAAGGTGTGAACGTGAACTGATGCTTAATATTGCTATCAATACACATGAACTCCTGCCCTTTTATCGTAAAAGTTGCATTCATAACGGTACCTTCTTCTCCCCCAGGTTGATTCGCTCCATACCGCATAATGCTTTTAATCTCAGAATCCTCAATAAGTGATGTATAAAAGTTCATCGCTTCCTCTGCATTTCCATCCTGAAACATTAAAAATGGTGTTACTTTTTCCATATTAAGTTCTCCTTTATATTCCAATTCTTATTTTTCATTATATCCCTAAAGTGCTTTATCCAAATGACTCATTTCGTTCATTTGTTTTTCTTGCGTGTTTTTACTATTTACAAACCAGATCCCGACGAGCACAAGTAAAATTCCCGCTAGCGTGATCACGCTTAGGCTTTCATCTAAAAATATGTAACCCGAAACAACGCCTACAATTGGTACAACCAATAAGGAAGTCGATGCTTTGCTTGCTTCTGTACGCCTCAAAATATGATTCCACATGACAAAAGCAAGGGCTGAAGCAATCACTCCAGAAAACAGAATATAAACTACCGGCATGAAGCCCCAATGTGATTCACCCGTTTCAAATGAAAGAGTATATACCAATAATCCGACTGTTCCAATCGTCATCTGCCACGTTGTAAATTGAATGGTATCACAATCTTTTAACTTTACTTTAAAAAACAAGCTAGCTATGGCCCAAGAAATTGCAGAGCTTAGCCCCAATAACACGATCCAAAAGGAGCCTCCAAAATGGATATTCATAGCAAGAAATAACCCTACAACGCCAATCACAATTCCGAACGTCTTCCTGACCGTCAACCGTTCACCAGGAATCCAACGGTGTGCCATGATTGACAGAAAAAGCGGCATACTGTAGGTTAAAACAGAGGTAAGACCAGCACTAATGTGATTAAGTGATATTTGAATTGCAATGTTAAAATAAGTGGTCTGGAGTAGTCCGCATATAACAAGCCACTTAAGATCTGATTTATTAGGCAGTGGTATTTTTTTTATAAAACAAAGACCTAGGAGTACAATTGAGCCCGTCAAAAATCGTAATGCAGCAAATTCTCCAGGAGGAAAAACACCGTTTCCTAATTTCATGACAACATAATTAAATCCCCAAATTAGACATAGAATGGCTAATGATATATACATAGGTGCAGAGTCTCCTTTCCTTATACCTCAAAAAGGATTAGCTAACCATATAATTCTTCACCAAAATTATTCCTTTATATTAAAATACTCAAGCTGTTCTTCATTCAAATACATGACAGGTTGAAAATCAATACCGCCCCATGAACCGCCTCCACCATTGTGAGAGTTATGGGCATTCTGCCTTTCATGCTCCTTGTTATATGGAAGCCATCCTAAATTTACCTGATGATACACGGGGGAAAAGTGATTAAAAAATGGATCTGGTTGCCTAGCTTCCTCCATTTTAATTGAAGCTTCAATAACCTTCTGCCATTCATCCGGAAAATCCATCATCCCATATGGTGTTTCCTCAAAATCAAGGATGGTCTTCATTTGCAGGCGAGGGTAATAATGATCAATTCCTTCTGTAATACGATAATTTCGATCGCGAATATAATATAACTCTCCATAGCTTAAATGATCATCAGGATGGATATTCCAAAAAACTTTGTAGCTGCTTGGGTCACTACTATTTATTTTCAACATTTTGGGTGCTCCATTATCGCTTTCAGCCACGAGTTCCCACTTATGTTTTTCCCACATCCACAGGCTTGTTCCGTATTTATTATCCTTTGAAATAAATGGCACATATACATGTTGGTCATCAATTTCAATAATTTCAAGTATTTCAGTAGCTTCGGAGTCAGGGGAATATGTATTTAATCTTGCGAGAATCTCTTCTGACGATAGGAAGCTACTTGGCTTTGCCAGGAAAAAATAATATATTAAAGGGATCATACTTAAAACTAGAGCGATAAGAGCCATCAATTGAACTTTCCGTTTTCTTGTCATTCGTGGTTCACCCCTTCCAGGAATGAATCATCAGATCGAAAATAATATTGTTTTTTCGGTGTTGCGATTAATAATCCTTTTCCATCCTCTTCAATAAAAATCACCGAGTGTGTGGCGCTGCCCCATTTTTCCTTAACTCCAAATACTTGGTACGGGAACCGTTCTTTTCGTTGATTTTCCTCACCACTCATGTATGTTTCCCCATACCATTTATCACTAAAAAATTCAGTCTGTTCCATTGAAGGCAATTGTTCCATCAAAATATCTTTTTGTAGAGTAACTTCCTCTGCCGAAGGGTGTGTATTCACAATCGTTGCACTGTCTACATTAGAGATATAGGTTGATAGTTTGTCAGGTGGATACAGCACATGCTGAAAGCCAATCGTTACAAATGCCAGCCCTAAAAAAATGAAATTTCCTAGGAAGCCTAGCCAGGCAAATCTGCGATACCTCTCCCAGCGGCCTTCTTTGGATCGAAGGAAAAAATAAAGAATCCAAACCCCAAGTGGTAAAAGCGGTATTTTTATGATTGTTTGAAACATACTCGCATTAAATGAAAATGAAAAAAGTCCAACCCATATGACAAAAATCATTTTCCAATATTTGATTTTCACATTTTGCTTTCTATACATTCTAACAGTAAGGGTTGTAATTACTGCCCATCCAATTAATAAAAAAAAGAGTGAAATCGGACTTGCCTCCAAACCGAAACGCAATTGGTACCACCCCTTTTTCTTTTACCCTACTATATATTCGAATTGTAGTGCCAGATTCCTTTTTTAAACAACTAAAAAAGTGCAAAACTATTGGCTCTGCACTTTTTTGTTTATTATTTATTAGCCGTCATCTGTGCAAACAGTACCGTTCTTACTGTTCCGGATTTTCCTCTTGCCAAACCTGCTGAAGTGCGCCTAGGAAAGTAGACGTTGGCTGCGCACCAGAGATGGAGTATTTTTGATTGATTACGAAAAATGGTACACCGGTCACCCCGATTTGTTGGGCAATCGATTCGTCAATGCGCACATCATTCGCATATTGCTTTTCGTCTTTCAACACATTGAGTGCAGCTTGGCGATCAATTCCGACAGACTCCGCAAGTTCCGCTAATACCTCGTGGTCACTTATGAGTTTACCTTCTTCGAAATAAGAACGAAGAAGAATCTCGGTCATTTCTTTTTCTTTACCCACAGTTGCGGCATACTTTGCAAGGCGATGGGCATCAAATGTATTAGTGTGTTTCATTTCATCAAAATTATAGTTCAGACCCACATCAGTGGCTTGCTGCCCAACATTTTCATTCATTTGCTTTGCCTGAGCAACGCTTGTACCATATTTCGAAGCGAGTAATTCATGGATGCTTTGTCCTGAATATGGCTTTGCATTTGGATCTAATTCAAAGCTTTTGAATTCCACCTCTACTTGATCGCGATTGGGAAATTGCTCAAGTGCTTGCTCTAAGCGGCGTTTCCCTACATAACAGAACGGACATACAAAGTCTGACCATACCTCTATTTTCATTTTGGCACCTCATTTTAGGTTATTTTTCACTATGGTAACATATCTTTTTTGTAAATGCTCATTGGACAACTTCTGGTTAACCCCCTACTAATCCGATTGAGTCCTGTTAGGGTACATAGGTAGGTGGATTTGGGTTCGAGCGTGTACGGACAGATCATTCTTTTGGTACATGCTTTGGATAAATATGCTCTGGCGTGTACCTCTAAACCATTCTTACGGTACATGCTCGGAGGAAATCCGCTCGTCTGTGTACCGCTAGGCCTTTCTTGCGGTACATACTTAGCCAAATTGAGCCAAATCATGTCACTCAAAGACACTTATCCACCCATCACCCACGTCCAAAATACTATTTTTGAATATTTGGTGAAAAGTATTTGACAATTTTGTGAACAAGGTGAATAATTTATAGTAGGAGGATGAGGAAAAATGAAATTTACTATGCTTGAGGCTGTTAAGTATTTTGGGGGAACAGTGCTTATTGCCGGTATCATTATTTTTTGTCTTGGATTCTTCGCAAGCGGTTCCAGTGTGTTAACACCAATTGGAATCGGAACGGTTATGGGGGCTATTTTTGTCTTTTTAATGGGGTTATTTTTAATCGCATCGGAAGAAATGTTGCTGAAGGCTCAGGGCGCAAAACAAGAATAAATAAACTATCGGTTACTTATAGGCTTAGCCACTTCAACGGCTAAGCTTTTTATCTTGTACAAAAAAAGAGTGCCTCGAAAGACACTCCCATAAAACTTTACATATCCCACATAAAGAGGAATAGTGTACAGAATATAGTTACTAAAGCGATGAAAATCATGAAAAATACAGTTGAGTAAATCGACCATTTGTCCTTTGTTTCACCTGCATGCATAAAGACGATCAGTTGCAGCAATGCCTGAATGAATGCTGTAACAATGAGTACCATTAAGCCTGCTGCAAAAGATAAGTCGAAGAAGTATACTCCGATTGCAATAAAAGTAAGTGCCAATGAAAAGATGAAGCCCATGACTTGTTTGGCTGGGAATAATTCTTTCATATTACATCATTCCTTTCAAATAGATGAAGCTGAAGATGAAAATCCAGACAACATCTAGGAAATGCCAATACAAGGAAAAGATGAATGATTTACCAGCAGTTTCTGCCGTTATGCCTCTTTTTCTAATTTGAAGAATAATCATGGTTCCCCAGAATAATCCAAATGTTACGTGAAGCCCGTGTGTCCCTAAAGTTGTTAGCAAAATCGCTGTAAATGCACTAGTTTGTAAACCTGCCCCTATGTGAACATAGTGGACAAACTCATAGATTTCAACACCTAGGAAGGTTAGACCTAATAACAGTGTCACCACGAAGAAGCCTACCATTGCCTTTTGTCTGCCGATGCGCATCGCATGAACCGCAAGCCCGATTGTAAAACTACTTGTTAACAATAAAAATGTTTCGATTAATACAGGTGTGATTTCAAAAATCTCTCCGCCTGCTGGACCGCTGCCGACACGGTTTTCTAACGTAAAATACGATGTAAACAAGGTTGCGAAAAGCATGATTTCGGCACCCAGGAAAATCCAGAAACCAAAAATATTTAACTGGTTTTGATGCGAACTATATTCAAGAGGTTGCGAGTGATCTAGTTTCATAACTTAGCACCTCCAAGTTTTTCTTCTGTTTCATTTACTTTTTCAGCTGGAATATAATGTCCAGGATCTTTTTCAAATGAACGGTATGCCATACAACCAAAAATAGCAATTGTTGAAATAATCAATAGTGGCCAAATCGCAAACACGAATGAGAAGCCCCAGACAAAGAAAATGCTGCACATGATGAATGGAAGTCCACTATTGTTTGGCATGTGAATTTTATCAATTTTACCTGGGAAGAGCTTATGCTTCTTCTTCTTGTCATCCCAGAATGGCTCTCTTGAGTTTACACTCGGTGTTACTGCAAAGTTATACTCTGGAACTGGTGTATGTGTTGCCCATTCTAACGTACGTGCATCCCATGGATCGCTTCCGATATCTCTTGATGCATAACGAATGCTGTAGTATACGTTATAGACGATTAAAATAAAGGCAATCGCCATGATTCCAGCTCCGGCGAATGAAAGCATGTTCAACGGACCAAAGCCAGTTGATTCGGAATATGTGTACATACGACGAGCTTGACCGTCTAATCCTGTGATGTACATTGGGAAGAATGCAAGGACAAACCCAATTGAAAGTAACCAGAATGTCCATTTTCCAATTCGTTCATTTAACATAAAACCAAACATTTTTGGCCAATAATAGGTGAGCCCAGCTAGCATCGCAAATACAACACCAGGAATAATTGTATTGTGGAAGTGAGCTACTAAGAACATTGTATTATGGTACTGATAGTCAGCTGCTGACATTGCAAGCATAACCCCAGTTACCCCACCTATTGTGAACAGCGGGATAAAACCGATTGAGTAAAGCATTGGAACGGTGAAACGAATTTTACCTTTCCATAACGTAAATAGCCAGTTAAAGATTTTCACACCTGTTGGCACCGCAATTGCCATTGTTGTAATCGAGAAGAAGCTGTTAGATGCTGCTCCTTGGCCCATAGTAAAGAAATGGTGCGCCCAAACAAGACATGAAAGAACCGAAATAATAACGATTGATCCTACCATTGATGTGTACCCATACAGGTTTCTGCCTGAGAAGGTTGAAATGATCTCACTGTAAAGACCGAACGCAGGCAGGATTAAGATATATACCTCAGGATGTCCCCAAACCCAGAATAGGTTTGCCCAAAGCATATCCATACCACCGTTTGTACTTGCAAAGAAGTGCGTTCCGAATAGTCGATCCATTGTTCCCATTGCTAATGCAACGGTTAAAACTGGGAACACGGTAACAACGATTAAGTTCGCCACTAATGTAGTCCATGTGAACATCGGCATTTTCATTAAAGTCATACCAGGTGCTCTCATTTTCATAATTGTTGTAATCATATTGATACCTGTCATTAACGTACCTAGACCTGAAATTTGCAAGGCAATCATGTAATAGTTCGTTCCAACTGATTGACTGAAATCATTGCCTGCAAGTGGGAAGTACGAAGTCCAACCCGCATCAGGTGATCCCCCAATGACAAAGGAGATATTAAATAGCATTGCCCCCATAAAAAAGAGCCAGAAGCTAATCGCATTTAGGCGTGGGAACGCTACGTCACGTGCCCCAATTTGTAATGGTACAACATAGTTCATAAATCCAAAGATAAACGGCATCGCCATGAACATAATCATGATAACACCATGAGTTGTAAATATTTCATTATAGTGCTGTGCGTCTAATAGCTTTGCTTCCGGTGCAGCTAACTGTGCACGTAGCATAACTGCATCCACTCCACCACGGAACAGCATGATTAAGGCGGAGATTAAATACATAATACCAATTCGTTTATGGTCAACGGTTGTTAACCATTCACGCCAGAGATACCCCCATTTTTTAAAATAGGTTAATCCAGCGACGATTCCAATTACGGTAAGCCCGATTGCGACCATCGCTGCATAGATAGCTGGACTTGGATGTGGTATGGCAAAACGTTCGAAGAATTCCATCCGTTTGTTACTCCTTTCAAATGAAGTCTAAATTAGGCATTCAATATCTATTTATATCAATGACTATTGTGTTCTGAATGAGCTTCGTGCTTTTCATGATCTTCTTCGTGGACTTCGTGATCCTCTTCAGAATCACCTGATCCGTGATCATGCTCCGGCGGTGGTGCGAACTCTAGGTGAGTTCCTGTAAACGTCATTTGTCCAAGATGGCCAGGTTGTAAAATCTCATCAAATTTTTCTTCTGTTAGAGGCTTCGCAGTTTCTTTAACCTCGTCTACCCATTCATCAAAATCCTTCGGAGAAACGGCGTTAACGCTAAATGTATTTTCTGCAAATCCTTTACCACTGAAGTTTGCGTTACGTCCCATTAATTCACCTTGCTCATCAGCAGCAAGATGCAAAGTTGTAATCATATCGGCCATGGCATATTTTTGCCCGCCAAGCTGCGGAATCCAAAAGCTTGTGATTGGCCCATATGAATAAAGTTTAAATTCAATTGGGCGGTCGGTTGGAATATATAAGTAATTGACTGTTTCAATATCCTCTTCTGGATAGCTAAAATGCCACTTCCAATCTGAGGACGAAGCATAAATCACCAATGGCTCTTGGTCTTCGTAGCCTTGTGGTGTTGATTCAACAATGTAGTTACTTTGAACAGATACAACTGAAAGATAACCAACGATGATAATTGGAATCCCAATACAAATGGCCTCCACCCATTTATTCCCTTCAATATGTGGTGGTTCATAATCCTCAGGCATTTTAGAAGCCCGATACTTAATAAGGATATAAATTAAAATGGCAAAAACAACAATCACGACAATGGACATGATTCCAATTGAAAGCATAATATCACGAGCTTGTCGTTCTGCTTGTGGACCTTTTGGATCAAAGACGGCTAATGGCTCGCAACCTGTTAACACAGTGGCAATAGTGATAACCATCATAAAGAAAAACGATTTGATTTTCATAAAAGTACTCCTTTCCAAATGGATGCTCTTATTCACAACTATGTACGTCGCACTTTAATTGTGTACAACTTCACAAAGTTGTCAAAAATTTTTTAGCTACGTGTTTTTTTTGTAATATGTTGAAACTGCAGCTAAGGTTTATTGTGCAAAATATTATTTTAAAAACTTTATCACTGTGTAAACGATAATAACATCAAGTACCATAAAAAGTTGTTACAGAATAAGGAAGGAAGAATTTGTAAAAAGAAATTATATTAACATAAGCTTCCCAAACCTTGATGTGATGCATATCACAGGTGTTTTTTCGATTTTGAACAATTTGTTACAGTATTAAATTCAAAAAAGTTCCCACCATAATTAATGGAATTGTGACTATCAATCCATACTATAAAAAAGAGCTTCTTTAAGGTGGTGGGGACACTGAAAATATTATGGACTGTGATGCTTTTCTTTTCTGTTCAACAATTCCATTCTCAGGATAATCTGTACATAACTTATAAAGGAAATCCGATTGCCACGGTGAACCGTGCTGAATATTCACTTCCATTGATCGGTGTTCCTGCATTGAACACACAAAAGTATAATGATTTTTTAACCTACTTAGATGAACAAGTATTCGAGGAATCAAAGGACGCAAGGATTGGCAAAACGGGTGAAATCGTCAAGGAACAGGTTGGCGTGAAATTGAATAAGGATAAATTCACAAAGCTATTTTACTCTAATTTTTTTGGAAAAGGGGATTTCCTCGAGGTACCGCTAGAGCGAATTTATCCGCGAGTAGATAGTGAGCTATTATCAACCATTCGAGTAAAAAAAATAGGCCAATATGTAACGCATTTTAATTCCTCCAATAAAGAGCGTTCGACAAATATTGCTCTTTCAGCAGCAGCCATTGATAGTTATGTGCTTTTCCAAAATGAAACCTTTTCTTTTAATCAAGTAGTTGGAAAACGAACAGCTGCCAGGGGATATCAGCCTGCACCTGAAATCATTCGGGGTGAACTGATTGAAGGGATAGGTGGTGGAATTTGTCAAACTTCCTCCACCCTATTTAATGCTGTCGATCTTGCCGGTGTTGAAATTGTTAAGCGTTATTCGCACAGCAAACGTGTCGGTTATGTACCACCAGGCCGCGATGCAACAGTAAGCTGGTATGGGCCTGATTTTCTTTTTAAAAATACATATAATCAGCCGATTTTAATTAGGGCAAAGGTTTACGGCGGCACGCTTATCGTAACTGTTTATTCGTCGGAGGATATTAATTATACACCACGAAAAATCACTCCTAAAGTAAAAAGGGATAAAGACTAACACGACACCTTTGTTAGCTAGGTGAATACTATAGAAATGGGCAAAAAAGTTTTGATATACAGATGAAGCGCTCATGATATAGAAAAGAAATTCTACCGCTAACTATGGAACCTATAAATCCCTTATTTATAGTTATGGAGGGAGTGTTCATGAATAAGGATAAAAGGGAAACTATCGTCGCCGCTGCCAGCAATAGCGAAGGTGGCTCGAACTCATCTCCTAGTCATTTTCAATATAAACCACCTAACAATAGTGGAACCATCTTAGGAATAATCGGGGGTGCTTTAAGTGCCGCAGGTGACGCTCTGGCGACTATTGGAGCAATCATTCAACTCAATACCGATGTTTCTGACGACTTTCAAGATCAGGTAGATAATTTTAAATCAGCTCAAGAGAAGAATCAGATGCAGGAAGAAATTAACGATCTACAGGAAAAAGTGAAACAGCTTGAGGACCTTATTAAAAAGAACCAAAATCAAAACAAAAAGAGAGGCCACTCGTAATTACTTTGGTCTCTCTTTTTCGAACTATAATTGCACTTACGAAGCGATTAGTTTTTCGGCAAATTGTCTGCCAAATTCTTTGCAAATCAATTCGTCTTCCTCGTTTGGGGTGAGTTCAACTTTTAATGGATCTGCAATGACTTCTGCACCTCGTGCTTTTAGCTTTTCCGCGAGCAAGTCAACGGCGCCGCCGTAATTCGAGTAGAGTGTGCTCCCTGACCCAAATACTGCACTTTTTTTATAACGAAAATCAAGATGTTCCATTTCATCGTAAAAGTCTAGTAATTCATCGGGAAGCTCACCCTCACCCCAGGTATAGCTTCCGATGATAATTCCATCATAGCTAACGAGTTCCTCGGGGCCGATTTCAAAGCATTCTTTCACATCCAGTTGGACTCCTTTTTCCTTCACACCTTCTGCAATATACGTTGCCATTAATTCTGTATTCCCCGACATGCTTGCATAAACGAGAATGGCTTTGTTCAACGTAATCACCTTTTCGTTAGTTGTTCGCTTTTTTCCTAAGCTCATCTAGTTGTTTGATGATAATTTTTCTTTGTCCTTTTAGCTCAATTAAGCCCTGGTTTTGAAATGCTGAAAGCCTGCGACTCAATGTTTCCTGAGAGGTTCCGAGATAGGATGCAAGATCTCCTTTGCGTACCGGCAATTGAATCATCATCGATGCTTCATCCTGACCCTCGATTAGCTCGACTAAGTAGCTTGCAACACGCTTTTCCACATCCTGTGAGTTTAATTTTTCGATGAGGGCTTCTGTTTCATGGAGCCTACTCGTGAATTCCTCTAGGATTTTTAATGAAATGGTTGGATAGCTTAGAAGTAGTTGATGAATGTCCTGCTGATGGATTGTACAAACCTCTGTATCTTCCATTGCTTCCGCAAAGCTTGTTGTCATTGTTTTAGAAAAGAGGGAAAGCTCGCCGATGAAGTCACCTTGTTCAACAAATCGGATAATTTGTTCTTTCCCATTTTCAGTCATTCGGTACATTTTGACCAAGCCTTTATGAACAATGAAAAGATGTTCGGAAAGCTCATCTGAGTGAAATAGGAGCTCACCTTTCTTAAGCCGTTTTCTCACTGCAACTTGAGAGATTTCAGCCATTTCATTTTCGGTTAAATGGTTAAAAATCGGTACCCTCGAAATACATGAATTTTTCATGTGATCTTCATGATTACAAGAATGACAAGACATTCATCGACACTCCTTTTTTATTGTTCAGTCACTTGGACAAGTTTAAGGATTTTTTATACACCTGAATCAATTTCATAAATTTGAGCCCTACGGGCTCAAGGCTTTTAAGCACTAAAAAAAGGAGTACCTCCCCAAAATGTCGAAATAAGTAGTCACCACAACAAACTTATAAGACTGGAGGAAGACTCCCTATGACTATTATACGACAAGGAAGCCTATTTGACATACAAGAATTATACGATTTAGAACCTACCCAACGATTTGAAGCTATTTTTTCTGCTATTGACATTGATCCAATCTTCGCTGTGGTAACGAAGAAATCACGTTTTGGTAGACCTGTGGAGCTAAATTATGCTGCAATGATCTATTCATTAGTCGCTAGAATAACTGAACGTATTCCATTTGTTAAAGATCTAGTTAAGCGATTAAGGAATGATATGATATTCCGTCTCGACTGCGGTTTTTTAGTATCTGATTCTGTACCGTCTGAAGCTGCTTTTTCAAGAATGATTACAATCATCAGTGAATCAAATGTTTTGGAAGAAGTACAAGAAAACCTTCTTCAGAATGCGATTACTGAAGGATTCATTTCAGATGATACAGTCGCTATTGATGCTACTCACTTTGAGGCGAAAGATCAGGCTCCACCGAAAGAAGAAAAACCTATAACTGAACCTAAGAAACGTGGTCGCAAATCAAAGGAAGAGCGAGAACAATGGTTGATTGAAAAAGCTGAATGTGAAGCCACTCTTCCTCTATTTGAAAAGAAAATTGAAGAACAGTTAGACGTTCCTTTAGCCAACCTTCGAGCTGAGATTCCCCAAGATCCTCAGTGGGGTGTAAAGAAAAATAGCGAAGGAAAAAATGTTTTCTGGTATGGCTTTAAAGCCCACTTAGCTGTTGGAACAACAAGCCAATATATTTTTCAATCCCTGTTTTCTTCAGGTAATCTGAATGATGGGAAAGCTGCACTTCCCTTGTTAAAAGGGATTCATGAGCGAGTTAAACTTTCGACTCTATGTTTTGAAACAATGGATGCTGGATACGATTACGATGCTATCTATAAGCAGATACATCGAATGGGACACCAAGCTGTGATTGCTTATAATAAACGGAATGAGCCTGAGCCTATTGGATTTGATAAACATTTCGCACCAACATGTTTCCGAGAACATTCCTATCGGTATGACAGCTTCGATACGAAATATGAAACATTAAAATATACAAGTCCGAAGGAATGTAAAGATTGTCCTTTAGCTAATGAAGGTATCTGTCAAAAAGTATACAAAGTTCGGATTACAACAGATTTAAGAAAGTACACGGCACCAGCCCGTGGTTCAAAATCATGGAAGACAATTTTCAAACGACGTACAGCTGTTGAGCGTGTAAATGCCTACCTCAAGGGATATTTTCAACTTAACAATGTTCGATATCGTACTGGAAAACGTGCCAAGGTACATTTTGACCTAGTAACTTTAGTTTATAATGCTTCAAAACTAGCCGTAGACCGCTTCAACGCCATGTTAAACCAACAACAAGCTGCCTAAATCAAAGGCGATGATTAATCTATTCATTTTTGCCTTGTTGATTGGAGCAGAAGGCGGCGACTCCTGCGGGAAAAGCGTGTCCAGGTGAGACCCCGCAGGAGTGAAGCGACAAGGAGGCTCACGGACCGCCCGCGGAAAGCGTCCGCCTGGAGCGGAAATCAACAACTAAGTTCGTAGAGTTAAACTTATAAAATCCTATATTTCCCTTAGGGATACTTTAAACTTTTTCAAAACAGGGAATTATGAAATTGATTCACCTGTTTTATATTAATAAACATACCAGATGCAAGGAAAAATGCGTTGAAGAAACATGAATGATTAATTTATTTGTCACAATTGAATCGAAATTTTCTTCCTCGTCTTTATTGTAAGCGGAGGCGGTTAGATAAACTTTGACGCAGGTCAAAATTGGGGAGGGAATTTGAGGAATATAAAAAAGAGGAGGCAACCCTCCCTTAGTTTTGACGCGTATTTTTCGAATATCCATTGCGCGAGCAGTATTGCTGTTTCAAGAGTTTTGTCTTACAGAATTTCGCTCAATTAATTCTGTTGTTAATTTATAATATTCATCAATTTTTTCCATTGAGAGCAATTGGAAAATAAGGTGAACAGCAAGAGCACCTGCTTCATATTTCGGCTGCCTTATTGTTGTCAATGGTGGTGAAATATATTCAGCTAATTGAATATCATCGAATCCTATAATAGATATATCATTGGGGATATCAATTTTCTTTTCTTCTAAAGCTTGTACTCCGCCAAGTGCCATTTCATCATTTGCGAAGAATATAGCTTGTGGCAATTTTTGCTGAGCGATTAAAAGCTTTGTTGCCCGATATCCACCTTCACGTGTAAAATCTCCTGATATTTTCCACTTTGAGTAAAATGGGATGTCATGTTGTTCCAAAGCTCTTTTAAATCCTTTAAATCGCATTTCATTATCATGGGATTTATATGGCCCACTAATATACGCAATATCTTTATGTCCATTCTTAATCAAATACTCAGTAGCAATAAAGCCGCCTTGTTCGTTATCAACCGCGACATGGTACACGTACTCACTTGTAATATCTCGATCAAGTACTACAATTGGGAATCCTTCTCTCGCGGACTCAAGGATTACCTCATTACTGATATTATGAGCTAATATAATCGCACCATCTACTCTTTTTTCTTTGAGAAATTTAGCTGCTGTGGATTGTGTTCCCCCGATTGAACTACAAGCAATCAAATCATAGCCGTTAGCCATCGTAACTTCCTGCACACCCCTAATTAAATCTGAATAATACGGTCCTGATAAGTCACTTAATATTAAAGCAATAGTATTTGTTTTTGTTCTCTTAAGGTCTGATGCAATTCCATTTTTTTGATAGTTCAACTGTTTTGCAGCTTCCACAACTTTCTTGATTGTATCCTTGCTAACCTTACTACTACCATTGAGTGCATAGGATGCAGTAGATATAGCAACTCCAGCTAACTTAGCCACATCTTTTATTGTTGTCATTGTACTCACCTCCCTAGTGTAAAGGCTTCACTATGTGTAAACGTTTCCTTCTACATTGATAGTTTGATATTACCCTATTGATTTTGATTTTTCCATATTTCAGGCTAAGCATTTATCATTATCTATTTTTTGATTAAAAAGTAATAAAAAGGCGACCCTTGAGTCACCCTTTCTTTTTTATTTTCATTATGATAAAGAATAGACAATTGCTTCATACGGACGTAATTCAATAGAAGTCGGATTACTAGAACAAGTATTATAGTTACTTATTAATACATTAGCCTTGTTATATTGAATATCATTGGGTAGAGAAAAAGTATGCTTTCCATCGTAAAAATTCGCAACAATTAATAAAGTTTCATTATCGAAACTTCTTGTATATGCAAAGATTTCCGGATGTTCCTCTACTAACAATTCAAAGTTACCGTACACAATTGTTTCATTATTTTTTCTTAACGAAATTAACTTCCGATAATAATGGAAGATTGAGTTTTCATCTTCCAATGCTTGTCGAGCATTTACTTTACTATAATTGGGATTTACAGAAATCCAAGGGTCCCCAGTAGTAAAACCTCCATTAGGTGAATCGTTCCATTGCATAGGGGTTCTTGCGTTGTCTCTTCCTTTTGCATAGATTGATTTCATGATTTTCTCATGAGGTATTCCCGCATTCATTCTTTCCTTGTAAAGGTTTATTGTTTCAATATCTTTATAGTCATCAATGCTATCAAAAGCAATATTAGTCATACCAATTTCTTCACCTTGATATATATAAGGTGTCCCTTGCATCATATGAAGAACAGTTGCAAGCATTTTAGCTGATTCTACTCGATACTGCTTATCATTACCCCATCTTGAAACAATTCTTGGTTGGTCATGATTATTCCAGTATAAGCTATTCCATCCATTATTATGGAGGTCCTTTTGCCATTTCATAAGTACTCTTTTTAAATCTAAAAGCTCTAAATCCTTTAACTCCCATTTACCTTTCCCCTGGACTTCATCAAGTGACATATGTTCAAAGGTAAATACCATATCTAATTCGTCCCTGCCAGGACCAGTATAAAGCTTTGCAATATCAGTAGTGGCGGAAGGTGTTTCTCCAACTGTCATGACCGGATATTTAGACAAAACTCTTTCATGCATTTCATGTAAATACTCATGAAGTTTTGGACCATTTGCGACAATTCCATTGTCTATCTCTTTACCAATTAAATCTATTACATCCATTCTGAACCCACTAATACCCTTTTCAAGCCAAAAAGTCATCATTTTATAAAGTGATTCCCTCACCTTATTGTTATGGAGGTTAAGGTCTGGTTGCTTCTTGCTAAATAAATGAAAGTAATATTGGTCTGTTATAGAATCAAATTCCCAAGCCGAGCCACCAAATACAGAGGTGATATTACTTGGAGGCCCACCATTGCCATCTCGCCAAATATAATAATCACGGTACTCATTGTTCTTCGATTTTTTTGATTCAACAAACCATGGATGTTCGTCAGATGTATGGTTAATGACCAGATCCATTATAATTTTTATATTCTTTTTGTTAGCCGCTGCTATGAGTGATTCCATATCTTCCATTGTTCCGAAATCATCCATTATCGAATAATAGTCACTAATATCATAGCCATTATCGTCATTCGGAGACTGATATACAGGACTTAACCAAATGACATCGATTCCCAGAAGTGCTAAATAATCCAATTTCTTGATAATACCAGGTATATCACCTATTCCATCTCCATTACTATCATTAAAACTTCTTGGATAAACCTGATATACAGTGGCGGTATGCCACCATGCCTTACTCATACTATTCCCCCTTTGAATTATGGATTATTTAATCCCAGACATTGTGAATCCTTCAACAATATATTTTTGGAAGAATGAGAAGACGATCATAATTGGTACAACCATTAAAGTCGCACCCGCCATTTGTAATGCAAAGTTATTGCCATATTGTCCTTTTAATAACGAAAGTCCTACAGATAACGTATATAAACTTTCATCATTCGCAATAATTAATGGCCACAAGAAGCTATTCCATGCACCAATAAATGTAAGAATTCCCTGCACCGCAAAAATTGGTTTTGCTACTGGAATGATTAATTTAAAGAAAATATATAGTTCACCTGCACCGTCTAATCTCGCTGCTTCAATTAGATCAGTTGGTATTGTTGACATGAACTGCCTAAACAAGAATATGCTGAACGCTGCTGCTAAACCAGGTAATACGATACCTGTCATTGTGTTTGTTAGTCCCATCTCATTTAGCAATAGATATACAGGAATCATTGTAACCTGTCCTGGAATCATCATAGTCGCAAGAACGATATAGAAAAGTTTTTCTTTTCCTTTAAAATCATATTTTGCAAAACCATACCCGGCCATTGCATTTAATAACAAACCTACAAATGAAAGGAATACTATAATAATCGTATTACGGAAATATATTCCGAAATTCATACTTTCAAATAAGTTAATGTAATTTTCTAAAGTTGGATTATCTGGTATTAATGTTGGAGGTATCTGTAAAACTTCACTCTCTGGTTTAAATGAGCTTGATATCATCCATATGAAAGGAATAGATACAAGAATTCCACCGATAATTAATAACAAAGTTATCAAAACACGCTCAATTTTTCCTTTTTTTGATGCCATTCTTTTCAACTCCGATACTTCAAAAAATAATTACTGTTTTACATATCTGTATTAGATTTTTGTAATCTAAATTGAATCAATGTTACGATAATGATTATGATAAATAGAACAAATGAACCTGCTGCTGCATAACCAAATTCACTGAACTGAAAACCTGTTTTATAAATAAATAAGGCAAGTGATATGGTCCCGTCTAATGGCCCACCGTTTGTCATAACAAATGGCTCTTCGAAAAATTGTAGCCAACCAATTAATGTTGTAACTGTTACAAAGAATGTCGCATAACGAAGAAGTGGAATCGTAATATTAAATAAAATTTGAAATCTATTAGCTCCATCCATTTCCGCTGCTTCATAATAAGATTTTGGTATTCCTTGTAATGCTGCAAGGAAAATGATCATATTGATACCAATACCTTTCCAAACCGCTAACAATATTAAGGATAGCTTTGCAATTGTTGGCTCATCTAACCAAGGTACCTTGTCTACATTTAATAATGAAAGTAAAAAGTTAAATAACCCGTATTCCGTGTTATAAAGATATCCCCACACAACAGCTACCGCAATGATGTTTGTAATGGATGGCATATAATATACACCACGGAAAAATCTGAAGATGAAACTTGTCCCATAATTCAGCAACAAAGCTATACTTAGTGAAATAACAATAACAAGAGGAACACCGATAATTACATAGAAGAAAGTATTAAAAAGGGATTTATGAAATAATTCGTCTGATAACAATTCAACGTAGTTTTCAATACCAACAAAATTGATATTAGACCAATTAGCAAGCCCTTTTAAATCTAAGTCGGTAAAGCTAATTACAAATGCAATAATAATCGGTATTAAACTAAACACAGTTAATATTAAAACTGCTGGTGCTATAAACATATATGGATGTCTATTTCTAAATAAACTCTTTATTCCGTTGCCCATATTACCCCACCTAACTAAAACGAGCTTCCTAACTGATAAAAATGGAGCACAAGCATATTTTACGACCCATATGAATAATAGTACGTACCATGCTTGCAACTCCATATCTAAGAAAGGATAGCGCTTATTCTATTAATAACTATAAGTCTTACATTAATCCTGCATAATCTTCTCTACTTCAGTTCGGAATTTATCAAGTTCTTTGCTTAAGTCTGCACCACCAACATTAACTTTTTCTAATGTAGCAATTAGCTCTTGAGCAACTTTTTCAAACTGAGTAATTTGTGGACTACCTGTTGTATTTTTCAGTTGTTCTCCGAAGGTTGATAACATTTCATTTTCTGCTAAAACTGGATCTTCCCAAGCTTCCACTCGTGAAGGCAGCGTATTCGAAATTTCAAGCCACTCTAATTGTGTATCAACATCAGTAACATATTGAATGTACTTTAAAGCTTCATCTACATTTTTAGAATTATGGAAAACAGTAAAGTTTGCTCCACCAATGCTTGAAGTATTTGTTTCTTTTTTAGGCATAACCGCTACTGACCATTTACCGTCTAAATCTGGAGCTTGATCATTAATGATATTAATCATCCATGGACCACTGAAGAACATTGGTTTTACGCCATCTTTAAAGGCTTGGATAATGTCCATACCTTTAGTTGTTGGACTTAATCCTTCTTTGAAATAACTTGTTAGATACTCCATTGCACCTTCAAATTCAGGGCTATCAAGATTCAAATTCGGCTTTTCAGTATCAAACTCAAATCCATTTTGCCAAGCAAAGATAAATGGTGTTACTTGGTCTGCTTGGTCGATATCAAGACCATAGAATCCCTCGCCGCGAGCAGTAAGCTTTTCTGCTGCATCTTTTAGTTCATCCCAAGTTGCTGGTCCGTTTGGATAACCAACTTCCTCTAGTAAATCGGTTCTATAGTATATAAGTCGTGTTTCAACATACCAAGGAACCCCAACAATTTGATCTCCAAAATGCATTGATGTTTGTGCGCCTTCAAAATAATTTTCAGGCTTGAATTGAGGATAATCCTCTAAATAAGGTGTTAAATCTAATAGCGCTCCTGCATCTGCAAATTCAGGTACCCAAGTAGTTCCTAATTGTAGGACATCCGGACCTTTACCAGAAGCAACTGCGGTTAGCAATTTATCATGTGCAGTATCCCAAGGGATCGCTTGTACTTTAACTTTGATACCAGGGTTTTCTTCTTCAAACTTCTTAGTTAATTCATCTAATTTTTTACCTTCTTCTCCCATTGCCCAAACAGAAATTGTTTTATCTCCATTTTTTCCGCCTTTAGCATCTTCTGTATCATTTCCACCACAAGCTGCTAACAACATGGTAATAGAAATCATTAAAGCTAATAGTAAACCGAAAGATTTCTTCATCATTTCTAGCTCCTTTATTAAGAAATTTTTCAACAAAGTAGTAATTGCTTATATGATTGTACTTTTCCCTATTACTTGGTAAACATTCATACAATTATAAGCCCCTTACTCAAAAAAACGGAACGTTTCACTAATAAGATCAAGAAGTCCAAGCGCTATTTTCCTTTACTTCTTTTAAAAAAACTTCATTTCTTTACACATCATTTCGAAACGTTTCGACAAATTGATTATAATCCGATTTGAATTCGCTTTCAATAGTTTTATTTAAAATCAATAAAAAAATTTTTTTTTGGAATAATAATACCAGCACTCACATCCTAATTTATTTAGCATGAAGCCTTGTATCTACTAGGTTTGTTCTCTTATTGTAATTGAATTTCTAATCTTGGTTTTTGTCTGTAATAGATTCTTTCCATTGACTCTATGATTAAAAACCACTTATAATCCAAATTGTATTCACAATAGAAACGTTTCACTAAAAAATAACTCATGTTATAAAATAGGGTTTAGATTTGGAGGATTAAACATGAATAACAAATTAGCCTTAATAATTGAAAAGATGACGTTAGAAGAAAAAATTGCACAATTGATGCAATTGGCTACTCCTTTCTTTAAAGGTGCAGCTGATCAGGGACAAATTACAGGTCCTATGCAAAATATGGGTATAAGTGAGAATGATATAAAAAATACAGGCTCTGTATTAGGTGCTTCCGGTGCAGCAGAGGTTATCAATATTCAAAAGAAACATATCGAAGAAAACCGATTAGGAATTCCTCTATTAGTAATGTCTGATATTGTACACGGATACAAAACAATTTTTCCTGTACCATTAGCAATTGGATGTTCATGGGACTTAGAATTAGCAGAAAAGAGTGCTGAAGTTGCCGCCAGAGAGGCTGCTGTTTCAGGGGTACATGTAACTTTTGCACCAATGGTAGATTTAGTTCGCGACCCTCGTTGGGGCAGAGTAATGGAGTCTACTGGCGAGGATCCCTATTTAAATAGTTTGTTTGGAAAAGCATTTGTTCGGGGGTTTCAAGGATCGGATTTATCAAATGATTATTCTAGAGTTGCAGCTTGTGTAAAACACTTTGCAGCATATGGAGCTTCAGAGGGAGGACGCGATTATAACACTGTCGATATGTCTGAACGTCAGCTTCGTGAATACTACCTACCTGCATTCAAAGCAGCGCTTGATGAAGGCTGTGAAATGGTAATGACGGCATTTAATACGGTTGATGGCGTTCCAGCAACAGGAAATAAAAAATTAATGCGTGATTTACTACGTGATGAATGGAAGTTTGAAGGAGTTCTGATTTCAGATTGGGGAGCTGTGAAGGAATTGATCCCTCATGGAGTAGCAGAAGACGAGAAAGAAGCAGCGTATAAAGCAATTGAAGCTGGTGTTGATATTGAAATGATGACTGCTTGTTATGCGAAACATCTAAAAGAACTTATTAAAGAAAATAGGATTGCAGAGGAATTAATAGATGAATCTGTCCTTCGTATCTTGACTTTAAAAGAAAAACTTGGCCTATTCGAAAATCCGTACCGTGGTGCAGACGTTGAAAAGGAAAAGGAAATTGTATTAAATGAGAATCACCGCAGATTATCTCGTGACCTTGCGACTAAGTCTTGTGTTCTTTTGAAAAATGAATCCGTTTTACCACTTCAAAAGGATCAAAAAGTTGGTCTAATTGGCCCATTTGCAGAAAACGGTGACATTCTTGGTCCTTGGTCTTGGTTGGGTTCTAAAGATGATGCTATAAAACTAAGTGACGGTATAAGAATGAAACTGGATGCTAGCCAACTTCTGATTGCAAAAGGCTGTGATATCGAGACAGGCACAAGTGAACAAATTAATGAAGCCATGCAAATAGCTAAAGAATCTGATGTTATTGTTTTAGCTCTAGGGGAAGCATCAGAAATGAGTGGTGAAGCTGGTAGCCGAGGAAATATTCGTTTACCGCAAATTCAGTTAGAACTTGTTGCAAAAATAAAAGAACTAGGTAAGCCAATGGTAGCTGTTTTATTTAACGGTCGCCCACTTGATTTACATGGAGTAATTGATCAAACAGCTGCTGTTTTAGAGGCTTGGTTTCCAGGTACTGAAGGCGGAGCAGCAATTGCCGATTTATTATTTGGAGATTCGAACCCTTCCGGTAAGTTATCAATGTCGTTCCCATTCTCTGTCGGTCAGATCCCTGTGTATTATAACCAATTTAATACCGGCCGACCTAAACATGCGCAAGATGCCCAAGAACGGTATGTTTCACAATATATAGATATACCAAATTCACCGCTTTTACCATTTGGCTTCGGGCTTAGCTATACAACTTTTACCTATAGTGATATGTCAATTTCATCTGATAGATTGACACATGACAATCCGCTAACTCTTTCAATTACAGTTAGCAATAGTGGCCAAATAGCCGGCGAAGAGGTAGTACAGCTCTACGTAAGAGATATAGTTGGCGACGTTGTTCGCCCGGTAAAAGAACTAAAGGATTTCAAAAAAATTCAACTCCAACCTGGTGAAATTAAGAAGGTGACATTCACTTTAAAAGAAGAACAACTTCGTTATCATCATAGTGACCTTTCGTATACAAGTGATCCAGGAAAGTTTTTAGCATTTATAGGTTCGAATAGTAGAGACGTTTTATCTTTACCATTTGAGTTACGTAAATAAATTGGCAAGGAGACAATAAAATGGATTTTAAAAAGAGACTTGAAGCAGGTAATGTACAATTTACGTTTTTGAACAGTGGTGACATTTTTCATGTATCTCACAAAACTACAATGATTAATCAGTTAATGACAGATCCAATTAACGGGTCATTAAATAATCTTTATCTCCGCCTATATTATCCAACAGGAATAAAGGCGATTCCTTTACTTGGTGTACATTCTTCCAGCCATGTAGAATTCTTGGATTCTAAAGTTATATGGACAGGTTCCGTAGACGAAGTTCATTACCAAGTCATTTTTACATTAACAAAACAAGGTATTTGGTTCTGGGATGTAACACTCAAGGGAAATGATGTTGAGGCTGATATCATTTATGGCCAGGATTTAGGGCTTGCTGATCAAGGTGCTGTGAGATCGAACGAAGCCTATATGTCCCAATATATGGACCATGCAGTCTTTAATGACGAGAAAAGAGGATATATTGTATGCACTCGCCAGAACCAACCACAATCTGGTGGGACTTTCCCATATATCCAACAGGGATCCTTACAAAAATCGATTGGATATTCTACTGATGGATTTCAATTTTTTGGATTGTCCTATAAAGAAACAAACGAACCTGAAATACTAACAAAGAACACCTTAGCGAATGAGGTCTATCAGTACGAATTTGCATATATTGCCTTACAATCTGAAAAAGTTACACTATCTGGGACACACCAATTCGTTTTTTATGGGGTATTTAAAGAAAACCATTCAAGTGCTATAACTAGCTTAGAATTCGAAGCGGAACTATTACAGGCTTGGGAGCAAGCAAAAATGTCTGAAACATCCATTGGTCAACCGGCTCCTAAAGTTGTCATTTCCTCTTCAATCGGTGAACCGCTTCAAACCATTTCAATGACAAAAGAGGAAGTTGATCAATACTTTCCAATCCGTTATCAAGAGGAATGGGATAGTAACACTCTATTATCTTTTTTTACAAACACATACGAGCATGTTGTTCTTAAGGAGAAAGAGTTACTTGTTGAACGTCCACACGGTCATATCTTGATGAGCGGTCAAAATGACAAAGTTAAAGATGATACAATGACGACAACTTCCTATATGTACGGCGTCTTTAATTCACATATCGTTATTGGAAATACATCCATGAATAAGATGATGACAAACATGAGGAACGCACTCAACAATACAAAAACCTCTGGTCAACGCATATATGTTGATATAAATGGAAGCTACCAACTATTAACGATGCCATCTATGTTTGAAATTGGTTTTAACTATGTTCGTTGGTACTATAAAACTTCTGAAGACTTACTTATGATTACAAATTATACAACGTTAGATCGTCCTGAAATCCGTTTACAAGTCAGATCAGCAAGTGGAAAAGAGTATCGCTATTTGGTAACGAATCAGATTACTATGAACAATAACGAATATGAGGTTCCATTCCGTTATGAAGCCCGGAATAATGAGATTACATTCTTTGCAGACTCTTCTTCAGATAGTGCAAAGACATATCCCGATTTAACATACAAACTATATCTAACTGGGTCTAAGATGACAGTATCAGACGAAGAAAAAATAGCTTCAAACGTTGAGCCGGGTTCAGCTTCTCTAGTCGTTTTAGAGGTTGCTCCCACTAAAGAGTGGACAATTACCATCCAAGGACTTCTAAATGGTGAAGATATAACACTTGTGGAGCTTGATCCAGCATATGAAATTGAACGTTATCGCACTTATTATCGTCAAGTCATGAATGGCTTCCATTTGTCCATGCAAGGTGAATCTTCAGAAGAGCTTGAAAAAGTAAACGCCCTTGCCTGGTGGTATACTCATAATATGCTTGTTCATTTCTCAGTACCACATGGACTTGAGCAATATGGTGGGGCTGCTTGGGGTACTCGCGATGTATGTCAAGGACCTACTGAATACTTTATGGCTACACAAAATTATGACACTGTCCGCGACATTATTAAAATCGTATATTCTCACCAATATCAAGACGATGGTAACTGGCCACAGTGGTTTATGTTCGACAAATATTTTAAATTTCAACAGGATGACAGCCACGGAGATATCATAGTATGGCCTCTAAAAGTAATTAGTGATTATTTGGATGTAACGAGAGACTTTTCAATTTTAGATGAAGAAGTTCCTTATACTGTCCGAGGAAGCTTTGATTTCACTGAAAATAAAGCTACACTCAGAGACCATATTAATAAGGAAATCCAATATATAAAGAATAATTTCTTACACGATACCTATTTATCATCCTATGGTGATGGTGATTGGGACGATACATTGCAACCAGCCAATCCACAATTAAAAAAATATATGGCAAGTAGTTGGACAGTAGCCTTAACCTATCAGGCAATTACTAAATTATCTAAAGTTCTTTCCGACGTTAATGAAACAGAATCAGAAAAGCTTATGACCCTTGCTAACGGGATTAAAGAAGATTACAACAAATATATCTTGCAGACAGACGTTATTCCTGGATTCGTATACATGGAAGATCCAAATAACCCTGAGTTGATGGTACATCCGTCAGATACTAAAACAGGTATAAACTATCGTCTTCTTCCAATGCAACGCGGAATTATTAGTGAATTATTAACACCGGAACAAGCGAATGCGCATTATCAAATAATTAAAGATAAACTATATTGTCCGGATGGAGTTAGACTAATGGATCGCCCTGCCCAGTATAAAGGTGGAGTGAGCACGAATTTTAAACGCGCGGAACAAGCTTCAAATTTTGGTCGTGAAATTGGACTTCAATATGTTCATGCACATATTCGTTATGTTGAGGCAATGGCAAAGCTTGGTTATATTGATGAGGTTTGGAACGGCTTAGAAATTATTAACCCAGTTGGTATACAGAACGTTGTTCCAAACGCGGAACGTCGCCAAAGTAACGCATATTTTAGTAGTTCAGATGGTAAATTTAATACCCGTTACGAAGCACAAAAACGTTTTAATGAATTACGTGAAGGAACTGTAAAAGTAAAAGGTGGTTGGCGCATTTATTCAAGCGGCCCTGGAATCTATATGAACCAATTAATATCTAATTGTTTAGGAATACGCTATGAAGCAAGAAATTTAATCATTGATCCTGTGTTGCCACAAAAGCTTAATGGCCTAACTCTAAATTTTGAGATGATGGGACAACAAGTAATAATTACGTATCACTTGGAGCAAAAAGAAAAATCCATTTTAATCAATGGCAAGAAAATTGATACAGAGACAACTAAAAATCCATATCGTCAAGGTGGATTCTTAATAACAAAAGAAACAATTGAACAACTGTTTAAGAGTAGGGATAATGAAATAGAAGTTTATCTATAACCAAAAGAGCCAGTTTTCGAACTGGCTCTTCTTGTTATTCCACTATGTGCTCCCCTAGTTTTGACGCGTATTTTTCGAATATCCATCGCGCGAGCGGTATTGCTGTGGTGCTCTTGCTGGGTAGCGCAATGGGAAGCTGAACATATGGACAAGCTTTGTAAATGGAATCGATGCAAATAACAGGAACGACAGAATGACATGCGTCTTAAACAAAGTAGGAACCCCGAGCATTAATTCAGGCTGTGGATTAAGTGTGAATAAGCTTCGAAACCACGGCCCGATTGAAATTCGGTACTCGTATGCCGCTACTGTTGTGTTGTACACCAAAGTCATATACGTACCTAAGCCAGCCACTATAAGCAGTAAAATAATAGTGAAATAACTCCCTGCTGATGTATGAACATGTACACGCTCAATTGCAAACTTTCGAATCAAAAATAAAATTAATCCGAGCACAACCATAACTCCAGCAACACCACCCCCCGCTATTGCAAACAGGTGATAGGTATGGTCGTCAATTCCAATTGCATTATAAAATTCAAGAGGAATCAGCATCCCCATTACATGACCGACAAAAGCAAAGATGATTCCGTAATGGAAGATGACCGATGCATAGCGCAGCCACTTTTTCTCAAAGATTTCCGTTGATGGTGCAGTCCAGCTTTTTCCACGGAACACAAACCGATAAAATGTTCCTACAACAAGGATTGCGATGCATATATAAGGATATGCGGTCCACCAGAAATGTAGTTCCATCCAATAACCTCCTTTCAAAATTGAAAAGCGCAAGGCACCTGCCTATCGGCGACAAGCATAAGACGAGCGCTGACAGAAGGTGCCCTTGACCTTCAGAAGCGATTGACTTATGACCTCGAGCCGATGGTGCCTGGAGCTAGCCATCGAAAACGACTTACAAAAATTTCATTTATCCACATAAGAACATTTGTTTTCCACAGCCTGTGGATGCTTTTGTGGATAGTGCCGAGAATTGTCAGATATTATTTTTCCACAATATCCACGTTATCCACAGAAAAACATCACTTTTATCCACATTGTCCACATTATCCACAAAGTTATGAACATTTTCTTATTGATAAAGCATTGGATATGGCAGCTCTTCTAAATCTGCTTCCTCACGCTGATTTTCTAGCAAGGTGATTTCTTCTGCTTCTGGTGCTTCAAAGACAAACATCATTAATAGGTCCATAATCCTGTGGTATGGATTCGAATCGAAAAGGTTTTTATGGATTCGATCGACCGCAAAGGCTAAGCGCCGATATAACCGTTCAAAGTTTTCACCCTCTGGTGCATGTGCTAAAAGCTCAAACAGCATGGGGATGTAATCCACAATTTCCTTCCCGTGATATTCAAACCCACCTTCAACAATTAGTTTTTGCAGCTTAATTAAGGCCGCCCCTCGTTTTCGGCTATCTCCCAATTCATGGGCTGTTAAGTAAAGACCAGTTCGATCCTTATAATCGAAGGTTTCTACATAGAGTTCCTGCAATTCGAGCAATGGCATCTTAAAAAGAGGTGCAATTCTTTCCAAGATTTCATTTCTCATTTTTACAGAGCCAACTTCTTCATTCACATATTCCTCGATATCCGGATACCCTTCAAGAAGAGGTTGGTCCGGATAATCAAGGATACGTGACATGATCATTAAAATTGCTTTTGCTTCATTGGTCATTGATTTCCACTTCTTTCAAATGGATATGTCACCATTCCTTCTGGTGGTGCTAAATCCTCAATACTACATGCGCCTTGCTTGTAATGGAGGTCTTCATCCATTTCGCGGCGACCTGTCGGAATCACAAAGCGCTCATTGTATTTTGCGACCCCTAATAAGCGATTCATTTCTTCAAGCTCTTCAGGTGATGTATTGGCTTCCTTTATAAGCTTGCTCATTGACTCACCATCAATTCCTCCAACGGTTTTTGCACGCATATGGACACGCATTGCAGCCATCTTCAGCAAGACGCGGCGAATGACGTCTGTATCATCTGCTGATAAAATCGATGCCAAGTACTCCATCGGAATTCTCATGTCATCAACAGCTGGTATATATCCTTCAGCATTCAAGTTTTGCTCATTTGTAATATGGTTCATAATTGGGCTAAGTGGCGGCACATACCACACCATTGGCATTGTGCGATATTCAGGGTGCAATGGTAACGCAATCTTCCACTTCATCGCCATTTTATACACCGGTGACTCCTGCGCACTTTTAATCCAACTATGATTAATTCCTTGCTCCTCTGCTTTTGCAATCACTTCTGGATCAAATGGATCTAAAAAGACAGAAAGCTGTGATTCATATAAGTCTTTCGGATCTTCAACAGACGCTGCTTCCTTCACGCGGTCTGCATCATATAACACAACCCCGATATAACGAATACGACCAACACAAGTCTCGGAACAAATCGTTGGTAGACCCGCTTCAGTACGTGGATAACAGAAATTACATTTTTCAGCCTTGTGAGTGTTCCAGTTATAGTAGACCTTGTGATAAGGACATCCATTCATACAAAAACGCCAGCCGCGGCAAGCATCCTGATCCACCAGAACAATTCCATCCTCATCCCTCTTGTATAGTGCACCTGAAGGACAAGAGGCAACACAGGATGGATTCAAGCAATGCTCACAAATTCGCGGTAAATACATCATGAATGTTTTTTCATATTCCATCGCAATATGCTCTTGAAGTTTTTGCACGTTCGGGTCCATTGGGACGACCTCACTACCACCCGCAAGGTCATCATCCCAGTTTGGGCCCCATTCCGGCTTATCCATGTATTTACCGGTAATCATTGATTTTGGTCGTGCAACAGGGATGTTTTCCCCTTTTTTTGCATTATGCAGATGTTCAAAATCGTACGTCCATGGTTCATAAAAATCATCGAGCTCTGCCATATTTGGGTTGTAAAAAATGTTTGCAAGTTTGGAAATTGGACCTCCAGCTCGTAGGTGAAGTTTGCCGTTTTTTAATGTCCATCCACCCTTATAGCGATCCGTGTTTTCCCATTCCTTCGGATACCCTGGTCCTGGACGAGTTTCCACGTTATTGAACCAGACGTACTCCATACCGGGTCGATTCGTCCATACATTTTTACATGTGACAGAACAAGTATGACAGCCGATACACTTGTCTAGGTGCATTACCATCGCCACTTGTGCTTTAATCCTCAAGCCAGTCGACCTCCTTTAATGGGCGAACAATTGTCAACGTATCTCTTTGGCTACCTGTTGGTCCATAGTAATTAAATCCATAGCTTAGCTGTGAATAACCACCAATCATATGTGTTGCCTTTGGATAAATTCTCGTCACGCTGTTATGTGTTCCACCGCGATTTTTGTTAATTGTATTTCCTGGTACACCCATTACCCGGTCCTGAGCATGGTGCATATAGACCGCTCCGCGCGGCATTCTGTACGTTAACACAGCTCTAGCCACAACGGCGCCGTTTCGGTTATATAGTTCAATCCAGTCATTGTCTTTAATTCCGATTTCAGCCGCATCTTCTTCATTCAACCAGACAACCTGCCAGCCCCTAAATAGCTGTACCATATTCTTCGTATCTGTGAACATCGTGTGGATACCCCATTTTTGGTGAGGTGTCATATAACGAAGTGTGATCGACTTCCCAGTGTTCTCAACCTCTTTTTCACCCTTAATAAAAGGACCTTTATTAATCGGCGGAAGATAAAGTGGAAGACCTTCACCATAATCGAGCATGACCTCATGATCTAAATAGAAGCTTTGTCGTCCAGTAAGTGTGTGCCACGGAATATGGAACTCTTTATTAACAGTAAAAGGTGAGTACCGACGGCCATCATTTTCAAGCCCACTCCATACCGGGGTTGAAAGGGTTTGTCTTGGCTGAATTGTCAGAGCATCTAATGTAAAGTCCTCTTCTTCACGTTCTTTTGCAATAGACTCAAGCTTCTTCCCAGTTTTCTGCTCCATCGACTTCCAGCCTTCAACAGCACGCTTCCCATTCGTCGCACCTGACATGAGAAGAATCGCATTGATCGCTTTTACATCGGAATATAGAGATGGAAGACCTTTTCCAACACCTTTTGATTTAGAAGGTCCTAGGCGATCCATGAGCGATTTCGATACCTTATCCCCAGGGATTTTGACCCCTTTCGTTCCGTAGCCATTTTTAATATTCGGTCCTACAGTTATCCACATATCATACACATTTGGATAATCGCGCTTCACGAAATTAAGGTTCGGCATCGTTTTTCCTGGAATTCCTTCCACTTCGCCTTTGCGCCAGTCTTTCACTTTTCCGAAAGGTTGGGCGATTTCATTAACCGTGTCATGGGCAAGCGGTGAAATGACGAGATCCTCTTGCGCCGGCAAATGGTCTTTTGCAAGATCTGAAAATGCTTTTGCAATTTCCCTAAAAGCATCCCAGTCACTTCTTGTTTCCCATGGCGGACTAATTGCCGCATTAAACGGATGCACAAACGGATGTAAATCTGTTGTACTAATGTCTTGTTTTTCATACCATGTAGCGGCAGGCAGGATGATATCAGAAAACAGCCCTGAACTTGTCATCCGGAAATCCATGCTGACGAAGAGATCCGTTTTTCCTTCAGGTATATCTTCAGTAACCTTAACATCCTTTGGTTGCCAGGATTGTTCTGGGTCTGATAAAACCGTATCCTTCGAACCAATTAAATGCTTAACGAAATATTCATGGCCTTTCCCGCTATCACCTAATAAATTGGAGCGCCAATTAAAGAAGACTCTTGGAAAGTTCCGCGGGTCATTTGGGTTTTCAATCGCAAAATCGAGTGTTCCATCGACCATTTGCTTTGCAATATAATCAGTCACCGCTTTGTCATCACTATTTTTTGAACGAGCTTCCCTCATGATATCCAATGAATTTTGCGAAAGTGTCGGGAAGCTTGGCAGCCAACCAAGACGTGCCGACAACGCATTAAAATCCGCCGGGTGCATATCGGAATACTTGCTGCCCCAATCTGTTTCTTTATCATCAAAATCATATTCATAGCGGAACTGCTCGGTTGCAAAATAGAAAAAGGATGTTCCGTTCATTAATCGAGGTGCTTTTACCCAGTCATTAGCAAACGCAATTTGAGAGAAGCCCTCTAATGGTCGAACCTTCTCCTGTCCTACATAGTGAGCCCAACCTCCGCCATTCACTCCTTGTGAACCTGTTAAGAGAACAAGATTTAAAATGCAACGATAGATTTGGTCACTATGGAACCAGTGATTTGTACCTCCACCCATTGCAATCATTGATTTACCTTGGGTTAGTTCTGCATTTTCTGCAAATTCACGCGCTACCTGGATAACATGTTCCTTTTTCACACCTGTAATGCTTTCCTGCCATGCAGGTGTATATGGTCGAACCGCGTCATTATAATCAGTCGGATAGTCCCCTTGAAGTCCGCGGTCAATACCTGTATGAGCAAGCATTAAGTCGTATACAGTTGTCACAATCAGTTCATTACCGGATTGGTCGATCATCCGTTTGATTGGTACACCGCGTTCCACTTTTCCGCCCTCTTTTTCGGCGAAATAAGGAAATTCGACCATCGCAACATCATCTGAATCCTTGATAAAGCTTAGCTTCGGATTAATGCTTGTGCCATCCTCTGTTGTCATATCAAGATTCCATTTCGTGCTGCTATCCCATCTGAAGCCTTGGCTTCCATTTGGAATCGCGATTTGATTCGTCGTTTCATCCCAAACCACAGTCTTCCAATCACCAAGCTCATGTAGATCAGAAAAATCAGAAGCTCTTAGAAACCGGTCGGAGCGATAGTTTTCGCCTTTTTTAGTCAGGGTAATTAGGAACGGCAGATCGGTGTATTGCTTTGCATAATCACGGAAATAAGGTGTTTCTTTATCCACATAAAATTCCTTTAAAATCACATGTGTCATCGCCATGGCAAGTGCTCCATCTGTACCCGCTTTTGCGGGTAGCCAAATGTCTGCAAACTTGTCATATTCCGCGTAGTCCGGGCTGACCCCAACCACCTTTGTTCCGTTATAACGAGATTCCACCATAAAATGGGCATCAGGGGTTCTCGTTTGCGGAATATTGGTACCCCAAATAATGAAGTATTTCGTGTTGTACCAATCACCGCTTTCCGGAACATCCGTCTGGTCACCCCACACCTGTGGCGATGCTGGCGGCAAATCTGCATACCAATCATAGAAGCTTAGAATGGTTCCACCGATTAAGGATAAAAATCGTGCCCCACCTGCATAGCTCACCATCGACATTGCCGGAATCGGGCTGAAACCGACAACTCGGTCTGGACCATATTTTTTGATGGTGTAGATGGAGGATGCTGCAATCATTTGGCAAACATCCTTCCAGTTTCCTCTGACGAATCCCCCTTTACCACGGGCAGAAACATATGATTTTCGTTTTTCCGGATCGGTGACAATATTTTCCCACGCTTGTATTGGGTTATCCGCCTTCGCAACTTCATCCTTCCATAAGGAAAGGAGGTCACCTCGTACATATGGGTATTTCACACGAGTTGGGCTGTATGTATACCATGAAAAACTCGCACCACGCGGGCAGCCGCGGGGCTCGTAATCTGGGAAATTGTCTCCGGTAGACGGATAGTCTGTTTGCTGGGTTTCATAGGCGATGATTCCGTCCTTAACATGAATTTTCCAGCTGCATGAACCTGTACAGTTCACTCCATGTGTAGAGCGGACAACCTTATCATAGGCCCAACGATTGCGATAGATCGATTCCCAGTCACGCGGGCGTGGATTTTCTTCTGTCCAGCCATCGTTTATTCGTTCTCCACGCACTAAATGCTTTAGCGAGTGGAAGAGACTATTTTGCTTTGCCAATGTCTCCATCCCTTCCCTTTAGGATATTGGCCAATGGGTTAAAGTCCTCCCCCACTAACCTGAAGCTTTGTGTGCCTGCTTGAAACTCTTCAAGGAAGACCTTCCAGCTTGATGCATTTGCCGCAGCTAAGATGAGGCGCTGCAATGTATTCATATCCTGTATTTCATAGATTTCTTCTACCATTTTTCCAGGAATATCACCAAATCGCATTCGAATTATAGCAATCAAGTCTTCCCGATCATCAATTAACATGGCGTCATTCTTCATTGAAAACAACAAACCAACCCCTTTATTTAGAAATGCGCAAGCGCCTTGCTCAGCCCCGACAAGCATAAGACGAGACGGCGAGAAGGTTGCCTTTTGACCTTCTTGACGGATTGGCTTATGACCTCGAGGGGCTAGGCGCTGAAGCTAGATATAGAGAACTGTGCCGCTATAGCTTGATCATCTTGTAATAGTCGGAAATCAACTGATTCTTACATTTTTCAGCTGTTTCTTTGAAAAAAGAAATAATCTCTTCATCTGGATTCTTTGCTTGTTCAAAGCTTACAAAGGCTGTGACAGATTGAGAAAATGATTGAGAGAATCGCAATGTCAGATCAAAGCCTTCCTTCTGCTTGACCACAGTTGCATAGATATCATAAGAGTGAATGTTATATGCGAAAAAAGTATCGACCAGCTTTTGATATAGATTTGGTGCCGCAAATCGCATCAGTTTTTCCTCAATTGCATCTTTTTTACCCATTTTCATCCCCTTTCCTCTGTTTCCTAATTTTTCATTTTATTATTCGTTACCCGCTAGCAATTTATTCATTTCATCATCGTTATGGATTTCATCAATAATGATTAAGCTGTCTAGGAGAGGTATCATTCTGTGATCGGCCTCTTCGGTCTCCAGGCTTTTCTTCATCGTTGCAACGATGCGGCGCATTAAATCATGATCACGTGTTAATTGATTGATCAATTTTTCAAGCTTCGGATCTTTATCCTTTAATTCTTTATATAAACCTTCTTCCTCAGAATCGGCATGTTTCAGTGTTCGAGATTCCCAATGGTCGATTGCAACCTCAGCTACCTGAAGTGCTTTCGCCTTATCCCCCTCCTCAACACACTTCCGGAATATATTGCGGAGCTCCTTCGCTTCATGTAAAGCCGCCTCGTGAATAGCTGAATGAGCATCCGTTTTTCGTAAACTTGGTCCTGTTGCCATTACAATCATCCTTTCTTTAATGAAAAAATAGAACTATCTTCATAATCCTTTCCAACTAGATACTACTTAAACTCCTATGCTTGTAATTCCTTAAAAATGTCACAATTAAGAGCACCAAAGTTAGTCCGATATGAACTTTTGAGGTGGGGTTATCGATTCGAATTGTGGAATGGCGCCTTATTTTCTGTAATTGCGTTTTAGTTCGCGGAATTGCGCTTTAGTTTTGATAATTGCTTCTTCGATTAGGGATTTGCTTCTTAATTATGATATTTGCTTCTTCGATCGGGGATTTGCATCTTCATTTTGATATTTGCTTCTTCGATCGGGGATTTGCTTCTTCATTTTGATATTTGCTTCTTCGATCGGGGATTTGCTTCTTCATTTTGATATTTGCTTCTTCGATCGAGGATTTGCATCTTCATTTTGGTATTTGCTTCTTCGATCCGCGATTTGCATCTTCATTTTGATATTTGCTTCTTCGATCGAGGATTTGCATCTTCATTTTGATATTTGCTTCTTCGATCGGGGATTTGCATCTTCATTTTGATATTTGCTTCTTCGATCGGGGATTTGCTTCTTCATTTTGATATTTGCTTCTTCGATCGAGGATTTGCATCTTCATTTTGGTATTTGCTTCTTCGATCCGCGATTTGCATCTTCATTTTGATATTTGCTTCTTCGATCGAGGATTTGCATCTTCATTTTGATATTTGCTTCTTCGATCGGGGATTTGCATCTTCATTTTGATATTTGCTTCTTCGATCGGGGATTTGCTTCTTCATTTTGATATTTGCTTCTTCGATCGAGGATTTGCATCTTCATTTTGGTATTTGCTTCTTCGATCCGCGATTTGCATCTTCATTTTGATATTTGCTTCTTCGATCGAGGATTTGCATCTTCATTTTGATATTTGCTTCTTCGATCGGGGATTTGCATCTTCATTTTGATATTTGCTTCTTCGATCGGGGATTTGCTTCTTCATTTTGATATTTGCTTCTTCGATCGAGGATTTGCATCTTCATTTTGGTATTTGCTTCTTCGATCCGCGATTTGCATCTTCATTTTGATATTTGCTTCTTCGATCGAGGATTTGCATCTTCATTTTGATATTTGCTTCTTCGATCGAGGATTTGCATCTTCATTTTGATATTTGCTTCTTCGATCGGGGATTTGCTTCTTCATTTTGATATTTGCTTCTTCGATCAGGGATTTGCTTCTTAATTGTGATATTTGCTTCTTCGATCCGCGATTTGCATCTTCATTTTGATATTTGCTTCTTCGATCGGCGATTTGCATCTTCATTTTGATATTTGCTTCTTCGATCCGCGATTTGCTTCTTAATTGTGATATTTGCTTCTTCGATCGGGGATTTGCTTCTTTACTTAGGTTTTCTCAATTATTGTAGAACATCAGCAAGAGCCGAGTTCACCCCCGGCCCTTGTTTACGTATCATTTTTTTCAGTTAAATCATTAAATAGGCCAACATAGTATTTAACCTCACCCGCCTCATTTTTCACTTCACTGATGGTCAGCCATTCTAGATAGAGCTCTTTGTTTTTTCGCCGATTCCAAATTTCCCCCTGCCAGTAGCCTTTACTCCGTATTGACTCCCACATCTGATCGTAAAAGGCTGAATCATGCTTTCCGGAGCGCAGGATGCTTGGCGTACTTCCAATTGCTTCCTCCGGCTCAAATCCAGTAACAGTAGTAAACGCATGATTGACTTTTTGGATGATACCCTTTGAATTTGTGACCATCATCCCTTGGGCAACATTCTCGATAAGTTTTGCTTCGGTCTGGATTTTTTCTGTGTAGAACATCCACACAACAAATACAGAGCTTAATAGGGCAAACATGGCAAGTGACATAAATCCAATCGCGTAGTGCCCTGTCATACCGAATACAATTGAAAGAACGAGTGGCGGGAAGAATCCGCCTAATCCGCCCATTGCCGATACGATTCCGTTGACAATCCCGGCTTGCTTTGAAAAATAGTATGGGACAAGCTTGAAAATCGTCCCATTTCCGATGCCAGCGCAAATCGAAACGAGCAGGCAACCAAGGGTGTATAAAACGATATTAGGTGTAAATGCCAGGAGCACTCCTGCAAAAGTAATGACGTTAAAGACAATAAACAAAATTAAATATGGATTAAATTTATCACCAAGCCAACCTCCAACCGGTCGCAGAAGGGTCGCCAATGTGATAAATCCAGCCGTTCGCAATCCCGCGTCAACCGTTGTTAATCCAAAATGAGTGACTAAAAAATTTGGTAAATACACGGTAAACGCAACAAACGAACCAAACGTTACAAAATAGAACAAGCTGAGAAACCAAAGCTTTTCATTTTTATATACACTTTTAATCTGTTCACTCAGCGCCTTGTTCACTTTAGGTTCGTTGCGGTCACCAAGTAAAAAATTTAAGAGGGCAAATAGGATAACTGGTATAAGAAATAATCGAACCGTACTTTGCCACCCGATGTTCACTGCGAGCACTGGTGCGGCAAAGGATGTGATCGCTGTTCCAATATTTCCTGCACCATATATCCCGTTCACAAATCCGTGACGTTCCTTCGGATAATACTTCGGCAACGAGGTAACCCCAATTGAGAACAAGGCTCCCCCTACCCCAATAATAAGCCCGCCAAGAATTAAATCGAACATCGAATCAGCCTTACTAATATAAAAAATTGGAAATATTAGGATGATAAATCCAATGAAAAATAACCATCTAGCACCATATCGATTTGTCCAATAGCCTAATAATATTCGTAACAAAGATCCTAAAATGACAGGAACGGCGGTGACCATTGCCGTTTGGGTATCTGTTAATGGAATATCCTGCTTGATACTAGACATCAGGGAAGACAGAATCACCCAAACCATAAACCCAACAACCAAGCTTGCAGTTTGAAGTGGCAGCTGCAACTTTTGTGTCTTCATACCTTGAACTCCTCCTCCAAACATTCCTCAAGTATTTTTCCTAGTTTACGGAATTACACGAAAATCAAACATACTTTTTTTGCGGATCAGAGGAACAGGTCCATTGACCCCAGAAAATTTACGGTGGGACGCGGAACCTGTCACCACGACCCGGATGACAATTGTCATGTGAGTTGATGACTTTATACACTAATCGGGATTGTTGGGGCGTTTTACAATGATGGTGGAGGTGTTTTATATGGAACCGATTATTGAGTTACTTCAGGTTAGTAAGTTGTTTAAAAATAAAAAAGCTGTTGATCAAATTTCTTTTTCAATTCAAAAAGGTGAAGTTGTCGCTATTCTTGGACCAAATGGTGCGGGAAAAACAACAACGATGATGATGATGTTAGGTTTATTAGAGCCATCAGATGGAAGTGTAGAGTTATTCGGGCAATCACCGAAGGAGAAAACCACCCGTGAAAAAATTGGTGCCTTGCTTCAGGAGGTAAGTGTGATTGACGCTTTAAAAGTGCGGGAGATTATTCAGCTTTTCAGGAGCTATTATCCTCAACCTTTATCCTATGAGGAATTAGTTACGTTCACTGGATTTACGAAGGATGAATTACAAAAACGGGCCAATAAGCTTTCTGGCGGTCAAAAACGGCGCCTTGGCTTTGCCCTCGCAATGGCAGGAAACCCCGATGTACTATTTTTTGATGAACCGACAGTTGGCATGGATGTGACTTCAAGAAAATTATTCTGGAACACTGTAAACGAGTTAAAAATGCGTGGCAAAACGATCCTTTTTACAACACATTATTTACAGGAAGCTGATGATATTGCCGAACGAGTGATTCTTTTTGACAAAGGAAAAATCATTGGAGATGGAACCCCTCAAAATATTAAAGCCAAACTGTTAAAACAATCAGTCTCGTTTACTCCTATTTCAGTAATAAGCTTTGAAGAAATAAGAAACATTGCACATGTAACAGATGTATATGAAAAAAATGGTCGAATCTATGTATTAACGGACAATACTGATGCTGTTTTGGCGTCCATATTTGACCGAAAGCTTCCCGTCCAACATATCGAAATAGAACGAGGTCGTCTTGAGGATGCATTTGAACAATTAGTCGAAAAAAGGGAGGCTATCTAAAATGAATGGTTTTTTCATGCAATGTAAGGCTGAGATATTACGGATTTTCCGTAATCCATATTATGTGTTTTGGTCGCTATTCATGCCAATCGCTTTTTACTTTGTTTTTACGAGAATTTTCAACTCAGGATTAGATGATCATCAGTTATGGAAGGCACATTATTTAATGTCAATGACGACGTTTAGTGTGATGGGATCTGCAATTTTAACACTTGGCATTCGGCTTGTTGAGGAAAGAAAACAAGGCTGGTCCATGTTTATGAGAATTACCCCGTTATCTGACCAAGCATATTTTGCTGCAAAAATGTTCGGTCAAACGGTGATTCATATTTTTTCAATCCTCATTATTTTTACAGCTGGTGCACTCATAAATGGGGTATCTCTCTCTGCATCAGAGTGGATCATGTCTGGATTATGGATTTTATTCGGCTCATTGCCATTTCTTGCATTGGGAACTCTTGTTGGAACAATGAAAAGAGTGGATACAGCAGCTGGCGTTTCAAATATGATTTATATGGTTCTTGCTATTAGTGGCGGCATGTGGATGCCGATGGAGGTAATGCCAAACTTCATACAATCGATTGGAAAATGGCTTCCGTCTTACCATTTCGGAAGTGGTGCATGGGAAATTGTCCGCGGCGGCCATCCAGACTGGCTTAATATCATTCTTTTGGTTGGGTATCTATTCCTTTTCATGGTAATATCAGGATATACAAGGAGAAAACAGGAAGTGGCGGTGGTAAGCTGAATGCTTCAAAAACTAAAGGAGTTTAGGGCTTTTCCTGCGAGGTATGGGTTCTTCCCTTATGTCTTTCTTATCTATCTTTTTATGCCGGCATACTACATTTCAATTGAGCAAGGATGGAAACAGACTTTGGGGATTGGGCTGTTGCTGTTGTTTCTCGTAACCTATCGGCAACTCTATAATACATTCGATAAAAATTCATACACATTTTGGTTTGTTGTGCAAATTATTATCGTTTTAATTCTTGCAATCTCTTATAATCTGTACAATTTATTTTTAGGATTTTTTTCGGCCCATTTTATTGGATGGTATCAGAGCAAGCTGTCATTTTATCGTGCATTGGGGTTGTTTGGACTTGCAATTATCATTCCATTTCTTGTTAAGTGGGATACCTTGATTATCGAGACGATTTACTTTTATTCAATTTTTATGATCATTATGCTCATTTCCCCTTTTGGTATTCGCTCAATGAATAGCCGTATGGAACTTGAAAAAAAGCTTGAAGAAGCGAATGAACAAATTGAGGAGCTTGTGAAGCGTGAAGAACGAATGAGGATTGCAAGAGACCTTCACGATACGTTAGGACATACGCTATCAATGATTACCCTAAAAAGTCAACTCGTCCATAAATTGATTAGTAAGGATACTGAAAAAGCAAAGTTCGAGACGAAGGAAATTGAACGAACATCCCGCTCTGCACTAAGACAAGTAAGAGAATTAGTATCCGACATGAGGGCCATAACGGTCGCCGAAGAACTCATTGAAACGGAGTCAATTTTACACGCAGCAGGCATTTCATTCACATTCGATGGAGACTCAAAGCTTGAGAATATCCCGTTGCTCACTCAAAATATCCTTAGCTTATGCCTGAAGGAAGGTATTACAAATGTCGTCAAACATAGCCAAGCCAAGAATTGTGCTGTCCGGCTATTGAATCATCCAGGCGAAATTGAGCTTTCCATCCATGACAATGGAAAAGGACTAAATGAAAATGTTCGAGATGGTAACGGGTTAAAAGGAATTAATGAAAGATTACGCTTAATCGATGGTTTTGTAAAAGTCATCTCACAAAATGGAACGAAATTAATGATTACGATTCCAATAATCGCTAAAGAGAAAAAGGCTGGTGTGGGTTCTTGATTAGAGTAATGATCGCCGAGGATCAAGGGATGCTTAGGGGCGCTTTAGGATCTTTACTAGATTTTGAGGAAGATATTGAAATTGTTGGGGAGGCCTCGAATGGCAAAGAAGCGTTGAAGCTGATCCTGTCGCTTCAGCCTGATGTTTGTTTAATGGATATCGAAATGCCTTATATGAGTGGTCTTGAAGTAGCAGAAGAAGCAAAAAAGCATTTTTCCACAAGTAAAATCATCATATTAACGACATTTGCCCGCCCTGGTTATTTTGAACAAGCCGTTAAAATTGGCGTACATGGGTATATGCTAAAGGATGGCTCAGTTGATGAGCTTGCGGAATCGATTCGGAGTGTGATGAAAGGAAAACGCGAATTTGCACCGGAACTGATTTTTGGAAGCATGAAAGAAGACAATCCGTTAACAGAGCGTGAACAGGACGTACTGCGATTGGCTTCAGAAGGAAAAACTTCAAAAGAAATTTCATCACAATTGTTTTTATCACCTGGAACCGTCCGAAACTATATATCCGAAATCATAAATAAACTTGGCGTCAAAAACCGCACCGAAGCCGTCACCGTCGCCAAAGAAAAAAGATGGATTTAAGGCGGCTGGGTCAGATAGACAGGTCCATTGTCTCAGGGAACTATGGTGGGACGCTGAACCTGTCTCTTAGACCCGCCTACTTTTTTTTGCTTTTTTTAAAGAAAGAGAAGAATCCTTTTTTTTCAGGTTTTTTCTGCTGTGTCAGGATTGGTTTTATTTTTTCATTAATATAGATCTCATCTTTGTCAATTGCATGATCGAATGCGAGTACTAGTCCAAGATCTGAATTGCTGTCTTTGTTTGTGACAATCGTGTATTCAATGTTATTAGCACTCGCTAGCTTCACATATTTGGACAAAAAGCGATAATCCACATGGCCATTCAAGTACATATGTACTTCATTGTTCTTTTTACAAGCATCTTGTATCTCCTGATATACTTTATTTTCTCTAACCTGTGATTGTGTGAGTACAAATTCGACTCGTTCTCTAATAGTTCCAAGAAATTTTTTTCGCTCTTCTGGCTTTATTTCCTTCGCTCCATGTATCCCCTGTTGAAGATAATCATCTACATTCTGATTCGCCATATCTGTCCTTCCCTTCATCGCTCATCTTCATTATTTCCCATTATACCAATATCTTGCTCCTTTTATGAGTATTCCGGCTTGCACGTCCATGTTCGAAAATCTTAGGGATTTACAAACGAAAAAGGGAAAAATTATTGGAAGAATATAATGTTAAATTACTAAAAAAATGAGCATCCCCCCGGACGCTCCATTTTTTATCGTGCGATATGCACTTTCAGCTGTTTTCCTTTTATCGTTGTATGTTTCATTGCCGCAAGAACAACCTGACCTTTTCCGTTTAAAATATCCACATAGGTTGCGTTCTCCTGGATGGTGATGATTCCAATGTCCTCTGCAGTAACCCCAGGAATTTTTGCAATCGTACCCACAAAATCGACCACTCGCAGCTTCTTTTTCTTTCCGCCATTAAAATAAAGCTTAACAATATCTTTGTTTATTTTCTCAGTTTTATCGTGTTTGAGTCGAGGCTTGGAATTCATTTTTTCTGCAAATGCCGATTTTGCACGAGCAACCTCAGCACTGCTTGGAGGTTCAATCCTGCTAATTTTCTCCCCAATGTATTCTTCGATTTCTTTTACTATATTTTCTTCATTCGATGTTGCAAATGTTATTGCTTTCCCTGTTTTACCTGCCCGTCCTGTCCTTCCGATTCGATGAACATACCGCTCCTTGTCCTGGGGTACGTCGAAGCTGATAACTAGGGAAATATTTTCAACGTCTATCCCCCTTGCTGCGATATCGGTAGCAACTAGATAACGGAATTTTCCTTTTTTAAAATCATCCATAACGGCGAATCGATCCTCCTGGATCATATTGCCATGGAGCTTGTCACATGAATAATTGGCTTTTTCCAGCTTTCGGTACAATTCGTCCACACCCTGCTGCGTCCTGCAGAAAATGATGCAACTATCCGGATTTTCTACCATCGTAACATCCTTTAAAAGGGAAAGCTTGTCTTCTTCCTCGGTATGGATTAAAAAATGATGTATGTTTGATTTCGTAATATTTTCTACATCGATATGCACTGGTGATTTCATGTATTGAACGGACAGATTTTCGATATCCTCTGGTAAGGTTGCCGAGAATAACATTGTAACCCGATTCTCTGGCAGTGCTTTAATAATGGCTTCAACCTGCTCAATAAAACCCATATTCAACATTTCATCTGCTTCATCGATTACCAAAAATTTTAGATTCTCGACATGAAGGGTCCCCTTTTGTAAATGGTCCAGCACCCTTCCAGGTGTTCCGACAACAACATGTGTCTTTTGCTTTAGCTCAAGCTTTTGTCGCTCATAGGACTGCTTTCCATAAATGGCGGTCGCTTTGATTCGTTTAAAACGGCCGATATTGATCACATCATCCTTCACCTGTGCAGCAAGCTCTCTTGTCGGAGTTAAAATCAAAGCTTGAGGCTTGTTTTCCTCCCACTCAACCAATTCACAAATTGGAATCGCAAACGCCGCCGTCTTCCCACTTCCAGTTTGCGATTTTCCAACAATGTCCTTTTTCATGAGTGCAATAGGAATAACCTTCGCTTGAATCTCTGTCGGGGCTTTATAACCCAAACCAGTAAGAGCTTTTACAATTTCATCATTTAATTTAAATTGTTCAAATCCGTTCATCAAAACTACCTCGTTTTTTCTTTTTATTATAACCTTTTGTTACAAAAAGCTAGTCTTTTTGAACTTTGTCGAAATTTTGGTACATATTCTCTTTGACTTCTTGGTTAAGTTGTAATAACTTAGTATAGTTATTGAAAACTAAGTTTGAATATTAATTGCTTACTAATAGATAAAAGAGGTGTATAGATGACGACGGATCAACGGAAAAAAATGATCATTTTGATGATCAATATGTTTATCGCAATCGGAAGTTTTGGGATTATTATTCCCATTTTACCTGCTTATCTTGAATCGATTAATGAGGGTGGAAAAGCAGCTGGCCTCATGATTGCGATTTTTGCAGGAGCACAATTTATTTTTTCACCAATCGCTGGAAAGTGGACGGATCAATTTGGCCGCAGAAAAATGATTATATACGGACTATCGGGTTTGACACTTTCCATGTTTATTTTTTATTTCGTGGATTCCATTTGGCTGCTGTATGCATCTCGTGTTGTCGGCGGAATAGGTGCGGCTCTTCTTATTCCGGCTATATTTGCTTACGTTGCGGATATTACAACGATGGAACAACGCGCAAAAGGGAATAGCTATATATCTGCTGCTATGTCGCTTGGAATTGTAGTGGGACCTGGGATTGGCGGATTTTTAGCTGACTATGGTATTAAATTTCCTTTTTTAATTTCCGCTTTGGTTTCACTTGTTTCGGTTATTTTCTCCTTTGCGGTATTAAAGGAAAGTCAGCAAAAAGTAGAAGGCTTTATGCCTGTTGATGACGAAACCATGGCAAAAAAGCTCTTGCGCTCCGTACGGATGCCATTTTTCATTCCATTGGTTATTACACTTGTCATGAGCTTCGGTTTAATGGCCTTTGAATCGGTCATTGGTCTGTTTGTTGATAACCAATACAACGCAACACCACAGGAAATCGCGATTATGGTCACATCAACTGGAATTGTCAGTGTAATTGTTCAATTATTTGTCGTGGATCGTATGGTCACACGCTATGGAGAAGGAAAAATTTTAAACATTTTTATTTCTGTTGCGGCATTAGGATTCCTTCTTTCATTGTTTGCGAATAGCTTTGAATTGTTCTTTGGAATTTCGCTGCTCATCTTCCTTGCGACTTCCATCCTGCGTCCGGTATTAAACACATTGATTTCAAAGCTTGCAGGTAATGAACAAGGATTTGCAATGGGGATGAACAACGCATACATGAGCATTGGAAATATATTAGGCCCAACACTTGCCGGATTATTATATGATGTGCAGATCATCTATCCATTTATGCTGGGACTATTACTCCTAATGGTCACTTTACTCATCACAATTCTTTGGCAAAAAAACACAAAAACGAAAACTCGTGTAAAAGCAGTGATATAATTGGACAAATCCCTTGACCAAGCGAATATGCCTGTTTTAATAAAACGTGAAAAGGTGACCTACAAAGTAGGTCACCTTCTTTATTTCGGACATTTTTTACTAAGAACCCAGGCCACACAGTATTCTTCCAATAGTTTCCGTGTATTTCCCTCTTCTTTTATTCCCTAATCTTCGCATACAACGCATCAGTCGATTCACTAACTTCCGCGTTAAAATAAGGCTCATATGCTTCGACAGGTGGTTTTTTAGTAGTAAAGACTGCTATTATTACTCCAATTAATGAAGCTGTTACTGCCACGACGAATGGATTCGTAGCTTCCATCGCTTTTGCGATAATGTACACTACGGAACCAATTAGAATTCCAGCATAAGCTCCAGCCTTGTTCATCCTCTTCCAGTATAAGCCAAAGAATACAACCAAGAAGAAAGCTGCTCCAAAGCCACCATATACATAAGTGAAGCCCATTGCAATAAACCACGGTGGTTTAATGGCAAGTAATACGGCGACGATTGCAATACTAAAAATACTTAGTCGCAGCCAATTTCTAAATCCTTTGTCAGACACCTTTTTCGAAAAAATGTTTAAATATACATCATAATAAAGTGACGTTGCACAGTGTAAAAGCATTGAGTTAGCAGTTGATATTGCTGCCGCACAAATTGCGATAAGTATAACCGCACCAATAAATGGATGCATATACTCTTGGATCAGCAATGGAACAATATAATCTGTTGTTTTCCCAACAGGTAAGCTAGGTATTAACACTTTTGCACCAAGACCAACGATGATAAGTGTTCCCATAATGAAAATCAATAAAAATATGGTGCCCATAATCTGCAAGATTGCAATTTTGATATTTTTTGGTGCCATCATTCTTGCAACCCAGTGTGGTGAAGATGGAGTTCCAAGTGAGTTAGAAATGAAGATTGAGAACAATGCTCCCAGACCAAAAGATCCAACTGGGGACAGAAGGATTCCTGTTTCAAGTTCAGGTCCCCCAACAATAGTAGGTGCTGTCGTAGTTGCAAGTGTATCAAGGATATTGGTCATTCCGCCAGTTAGTACCAAAACAACACCAGCCGCTAAAATAACCCCAATCATAATAAGTAGTGTGTTCAAAGTATCTGTTGCTGCAACTGACCAGAATCCGCCCAGGCTTGTTAATAGAATAAATAGTAAGAAACCAAAAATAGCAATTTCATATTTAATACCTGTGATTGTGGAAAACACAATGCCGAAACCTGTAACCTGAATATTAACTAAGAGTAAATAACCGATAAACATTAAAATTCCGACCAAAGCTTGAAGTGAGCTCTTTTTCTTAAATGGTTCAAATCTGAACCGAACAAATTCCGGAAATGTCCTTGCTGGCACTTTTGGCCTTCTGACTTTGTAGGCGACAAGAGGGAGTAATGCTCCGCCAAAGGCCCAACCGGCCACCCAGCCTATAATCGTTGCTACCCCTGTGCTATATAAATATCCTGGAATTCCAATAACCGAAGCCACACTTACCCAAGTAGCGGTTGTAGTACCGATACTCATTAACAAGCCCATTCTATGGCCGCCGATCGCAAAATCATCAATTGATTCTGCCGCCTTAAGACTTTTAATATTTGCCCACACGAGAAACACAATGTAAAAAGCAAATACTGCTATGTACCAAACCATCAATTTCCCCCACTTTCCTATTTATATTTAAATAACTTTCCGGTTGCGCCCCAACGTTTGACACCTGATTTTTCAACCTTATAGCAAAGAAATGTATTTAACACTACACTAAACACCATGACTCCAACCCAAAACATCATTGCTATAAACATACGAAATCCCTCCTTATGATTTTTCATCTGATTTCCATCCATTAATAACTAACGGAAACCACAAATACTTTCCAAAAATAGTATTCTTAAAATAGAATAATAAGGGTAATATTATTCCTAATACAAAAGTTTGTCAATGTTATAAATTATTAGATTATCTGACTAATTTTAAAAAAATAAAAAGGACAGCACTGTATGCTGTCCTTTTTTCGGATAATATTATTTGGAATTGTCTTAAAAAATCTTTGGTGGATGCTCCCTTAATGCACGCCACCCGTAAACTCACAAATTTCGTAGAGACGGTCGATGCGGTAAATGACAATTTTATGATCGTACATTTCGACGATTCCTTCGCGTTTCCATCCGTTTAAGAGGCGGTTGACACTTTCTCGGGTGGTGCCGATGAAATCACCTAAATCCTTGTTTGTTAATTCGATTGTGATGAGAATCCCATCCTTGCATTTGACCCCGTGTGTTGTGGTTAGTTTGATTATTGTCGATGCTAGTGCACCTTGCTTATCTAGAAATAGGAAATCGTACAATTTGTTTTGCATGATACGCTGTGTCCAGCCAATCCAACCCATGAATTCGACTGCAAAATTGCCGAATTGGTATAATAATTTTTTTAGATCACTCATATGGATAATGCCGATCTCAGCTGCCTCTTCTACATCTGCACGGTAATTGTAGTATAGTTTTTCTGTAAAGCCACCAAATTCTCCAATTAGACTTCCCTTTTCTTTAATGGATAATAAGAAGTCCTTTCCTCGTTCCGAGGATGCACGAAGCTTCACTCGTCCAGAGATTATATAGTACATTTTTTCAGCTTCCTCACCATCCCAAAAAAGGTGAGTACCTGCCGCAACTTTTCGAATACGCATAATGCTTTGTAATTTATTTAAATTTTCTTCAGATAGAAATTGTTCGATGCTTTCATTAATGGATTCTATGTGAGGAATCTCGTTATTTAGTTCCTGAATAATCATTGCCATTTTGAATCCCCCCGACATGACTTTATACTATAATCATACGGCTAATAGTGAAAACAGGGTATCGGGGGAACTCCTGAACTTTTCTTCGTAAATCCCCTATTTCCACTCCAGTGTTTTTCCCTAAGCTAAACACACTTATTAGGAAATCCCCCTAATCAGGATGTAAAGTTCATCTTTTTTGACCATAAAGTTAAGGGAATTCCCTGACATACAACCCCATTAAAAAGATTTACAATAAGATAAGTAGATAAGAATTCTTTACGTTGATATAAATTAATCACCATCAGTGGTCGAGGAGAGATACTCTTGGAAGCGATACAAGTGGAAATTGAGAAAAAACTTCGTGATTTGTGTACAAATACCTCTAGTGATTTCTCTGCGATTGCATATGTTGATCAAGGAAATCAGACAATCCGCTGGGAACATGCACACGGTTTTACAAATAATCGTTTTAAAAATATGGTGATTCGGCCTGGCAAAGGACTATCAGGATCAGTTGTCCGTTTTGGTACAACAATGATTTTGGACACTGATACACCTGATCGGCAACGTACTCGACTTCAGTATCCAATCATGCTTGCCGAAAACCTGGTTTCAGCAGTGGCTGTCCCGATTCATATGAATGGTAAGGTTAGTGGGGTCCTTCTAATCGGCTCACGAACCGAAGTAAAATACACACCGGAGCAAGTGGACTTCGTAAAAAAAATGGCAGATGAGATAGCTGAAATTAAAAAATGAATCCCGCAATAGGATTCATTTTTCATTTATTTATTTCCGGTCATATCACTAAACATTCCCGCGTATTGCACAATATCCCCGGATTCATTTTTAATCGCACTGATTGTAAGCCATTGTAAGTACGTTGATTCATCCTTGCGCTTGTTCCAGATTTGACCTTGCCAGAAGCCTTCTGTTTCGATTTTTCTCCAGAGCTCCTCGTAAAATTCATTTGATTGTTTACCAGATTTAAGGACATTTGGCGTTTTCCCAATAATTTCTTCTGCCGTAAAGCCTGTAATAGTTGTAAAAGATGGATTCACGGAAATAATTTTCCCATGCAAATCTGTCACCATTATTCCTTCGATCGTATGGTCGATAACCTGCTTTGAAAGCTCCATCCTTCCATTATAGTACATCCATATGACAAGAATTAAGCTTGCTAATGCCACCTCAGATAACGCCATAAAGCCAATTGCGTAGTGGCCGTTGACATGGTAGAGGATCCCTAACAGAATAGGCGGGAAAAATCCACCAAGGCCGCCGATTGCAGAAACAATCCCATTCACAATTCCGGCTTGCTTTTGGAAATACATTGGTACTAATTTAAAAATAACTCCATTTCCCATCCCTGCACAGAAGGCAATGGTTAGACATCCGATGGTGTACCAGCCAATTGATGGAGCAAACGATAAAATCATTGCAGACACGGTATAGCACCCAAACACAAACATTAAGAGTTTTAGAGAATTGAAACGGTCTGCCAGCCATCCGCCGATTGGACGCATTAAGGTCGCGAGCACGATAAATCCAGCCGTTCTAACCCCTGCGTCTACCTTATCTAAACCAAAGTTCTCGACTAAAAAGTTAGGCAAATAGATGGTAAAAGCAACGAATGATCCAAATGTGATAAAATAGAATAGACTTAACAGCCAAAGTTTTTCGTTTTTATAGACACCCTTGATTTGTTCCATCAATGGGGTTTGAACTTTTACTTCCTTTTTGTCTCCTAATAAGAAGTTTCCTGCGATAAAAACCGCAAGTACGATTAAATATAATTGAACGGTTAAAGACCAACCAATTTTTGTTGCAATGACAGGTGCTGCAAACGTTGATATCGCTGTTCCAAGGTTCCCTGCTCCATAGATTCCGTTCACAAAACCGTGTTTTTCCTTCGGATAATATTTAGGTAATGATGTTACCCCAACTGAGAAAACCGCGCCCCCGATCCCAAGGAAGAGCCCTCCAACTAATAGGTCGGTTACTGAATCCGCTATACTAATATAGTAAACTGGAAACAATAATAGGATAAAACTGAGTAAAAAGATTTTCCTTGCCCCAAATTGATTCGCGTAATATCCAAGTGGAATCCGCAAAATCGAGCCCAGGATAACGGGGATTGCAGTGACCAATGCTATTTGATTCGCTGGGATTGCAATATCCTCTTTCATAAACGGTAAAAGAGATGAAATAAGCACCCAGACCATAAAGCCTACAACAAGGTTTAATGTTTGTAAGGGAAGCTGAATTTTCCTAACCACTTAAACCACTCCCTTTTTTACAACATAAGTTAATCCCGCTTGCTGGTCATAGGCCGACCAAATATCATCACTTATCGCTGCCTCTGCTGTTAATGGAACAGCAAAAAACTGGAGCCGATCAAAATAAATGCGGAGATGGGTCCCATCTGGACAAAGCTCCGTTTTAATAATTTTCTTTTTAACAAACGGGGCTTTGTCATCCCCGTCTTCATCTAAAATGGAGACTTCCACATCACCCAAAATAAACGATTCTAAGCTTTTCATTTCAGTTAACTCCACAGCTGCTGCACCCCTTCTTTGCGGGATAGATGAACATTTTATAGCCTTGAAGATAGGACCAAAAGGTACGTTCCGCATGCGTTTCGATGTATTCAATCGCGTCATCCTCTGACTGCCACTTGCTCATGCCCTTTACTTCTGCAATGACAATTGCAATGCCTTCCTCCGTCTTTTCTTCCAAATACCAGTTCAACCGTATCCCCTTAAAAAGCTTAGTTAAGAGCTCATTGACTTCTTCTGTGAAATTTCCGGTTGCCTCTCTTATAAAACAAAAATCAAGATAGGTTTCGTTGTTCATGTATGTCACGCCTTTTTTAACTTTTTATAGACAATCCATGCGACCGGAAACAACACAATGTTTAAGCCGCAAAAAATGAGTGTATTTACATAGTTCTCGTAAAAAAATTGGTGAACCATTTTTTGTGTAAATATAATATTTAATAACAAGAGCGCGGAAAGGATGAGTACACCTTGGTAACTACGCTTCATAACGTTTCACCCTTACCGCATAAACAGCACCGTTCTCCACCTTCACCTGAATTTCAGGCAATGGACGTCGAGGCGGACCAGCTGTTGGTGCACCCGTTTGGGCATCAAAGAATCCATGATGGCAAGGACAAACCATTTGTCCTTCCTCCTTCACCCAAAAGACAGGGCAACGAAGATGGGTACATGCATTTTGATAGGCTACATATTTGTTATCTGAAAGCCTAATTAAAATCGCATCATCATGATCACCGGGGAAAGTAAAATTTGTTGAATCCCCGACAGCCAATTTACTTACATCAATAATTTTTTTATGGGGATATTCTTTATCCCCAAGTCCCATTAATTCCTTTGCAGCCACAGCACCCCATGGCAAAGACGAAATCGCAAACACTCCTGCGGCCCCAACCAATGTCTTCATGAAGCCACGGCGATCAAGGCTTCGTTCATTATTGCGGTTAATATTATGCGTGTAATTATCCTCATTGAAAGGGATTTGATTATTTTTATCAGATGGCATTCCCATCACTCCTTAGCGGATGTTCAAAAAGTGCGGTGACATGACACTTCGAACACTTTTCTAAAATAACTTCTCAATACCCTGTAAAATACCAGGTAAACTAATTTTTACGTTTGTTTCTCCTTCAAGCGGCATACTTGTGACCCATTTTCCGTTGTCGAGATTGTGGCTTTGTTTCTTCGCCTCAATTTCTTCATCTGTCAGCCATTGAATAGTGTTTGATGGACAAACACTTGCACACATTGGTGGAATGCCATCCTTTGAGCGATCGATACAAAGGTCACATTTGTACATCAAGTTTTGCTCTTCATCGAACTTTGGAATTCCATAAGGGCACGCAATCGTACAGTTTTGACAGCCAATGCATTTTTCTACGAGTGCAGATAGGACCGCACCAGACTCATGGATTTGAATTGCTTGCGCCGGACAGCTTCTTGCACACGCTGGGTTCACACAATGAAGGCACATAAGCGGCATGGTCTGCCTGTTCACAAGCGGATTAACATCATACACATAGTTTCGGTTCCGTTCTTCATGCCCCCCGCACTGTGTACAAGCCGCAAGACAAGAGCGGCAGCCGATACAGTTTTCAAGTTCTAAGTAAAGCCTCTTTTGCATTTACTGCACCTTCTTTACAACTAGTTTTTCAATCTGGGCAGCACATGCCTTGAATTCCGGCATTTTTGAGATCGGATCAAGCGCTGCAATTGTCAGTAGATTAATAGATTCTTCATGACCGAAATGATACGGAACAAACACGGTATCTTTTCGGATTGCTTCTGTGATTTTTACTTTGTAGATACTTTCGCCTCTTCTTGTAAAAAGACGAACTCGTTCTTCATGCTGAATATCGTATTTCGCTGCCGTTTCCGGATGGACCTCAACATATGGTTCTGGACACATATCGTGCAGGAACGGGATACGTCTTGTTTGGTTTCCTGATAGATAGTGGTACACTACACGTCCCGTTGTGAGGCGAAGCGGATACGTTTCATCCGGTTCTTCAGCCGGCGGACGGTATGGCAATGCACAAATCTTTGCTTTTCCATCTGGATGATAGAATTTTTTATCGAGGAACATATGTGGTGTTCCCTTATCTTCTTCATCACGGCAAGGCCAGAAAACCCCGTCCTGCTTATCGATTTTATCCCATGTTGCTCCGTAGTAGTCGGCATAGCCGCCCTTACTAGCAAGACGGAATTCGTCGGCAACATCGCTAGCTGTTTTTAAATGTGAAAAATATTTTCCTCTTCCAAGACGCTCTGCAAGCTCAACCTGCATTTGCCAATCAGGCTTAGATTCACCAATTGGTTCTTGTGCTTTATTAATTTTGATGATGCGTCCTTCGAGATTGGTTACAGTTCCTTCGTCCTCAGACCATGTCACAGACGGTAGAACGACATCTGCAAACTCTGCAGATTCTGATAAGTAAAAGTCTGCACACACCATGAAGTCCAATGATTTAAGAGCTTTTCTCACAAAGTTTAGGTTTGGTGCAGATACAGCTGGATTCGAGCAAAGTAAATATAAACCACGAATTGTTTTTTGCTCCATTAGCTCAAACATTTCATACGCGGATACACCTGGTTGCGGCATTTCTTCTGGTGTAATCCCCCAAACCTGACAGACCTCTTTCACATGCTCTGGGTTTGTCAGTTTGCGATAGCCTGGCAATAGATCTGATTTTTGTCCATGTTCGCGGCCACCTTGACCGTTTCCTTGACCTGTGAAAGTCGCAACACCTGATTTTGGTCGACCAATTTTACCAGTGACAAGTGCCATATTCGTATAGCCGGATACATTGTCGACACCCTTATGCTGCTGCTCAATCCCGCGGGCAAACATAACCACTGCGTTTGGTGCTTTTCCGTAAATTTCTGCTGCACGAATAATTTTTTCAGGTGCTACCCCAGTTAACTCGCTTGTGTATTCAGGTGTGAATTCCTTCACAAGCTCCCGCGTCTCTTCAAAGCCATTCGTGTGATTGGCGATAAATTCTTCATCTGCATATCCGTTTTCAATCAATAAATGTAAAATTCCATTTGCTAATGCCAGGTCCGTTCCTGGTTTTAAATCTAAATGTATATCCGCTCTTCTAGCTACTGGTGTTTCACGCGGGTCAACAACAATGATATAGCCGCCCCGTTCCTGAACGTTCCAAACGCGGAACATGGAGGTCGGATGACATTCAGCTGTATTGCTTCCTGCTATAAATAAGCAATCCGTTTCATGAATATCTGTCCATGGAAGTGTTGATCCACGGTCAACCCCAAATGAACGAAGGAATCCGCCGGCCGCACTTGACATACAGAAACGTCCGTTGTAGTCGATGTAGCGAGTACCAAGTGCCACACGAGCAAACTTCCCTGTTAAATAGCATTTTTCATTCGTCATTGACACTCCACTGAAGACAGATAATGAATCCTTCCCATATTCCTCTTGCAGTTTCGTGAATTTTTTGGCGATTAAATGATATGCCTCATCCCAGCTTGCTTCACGAAAACCTTTTGTCGTTCCTTTTAATGAAGCATCATCGCGGATAAGCGGTTTTAAGATCCGGTCCTTATGATTCGTTTGTTGGTAGGCAGTAACTCCTTTCGGACACATTTTTCCGACAGTTACTGGCCAGTCATAGCGCGGTTCAACACCGATAATTTTATTTGTCGCTGTGTTAACTCTAAGATTCATTCCACATTGCATCCCGCAATAGCTGCAATGTGTTTTAATTAATTTTTCATTTGGATGAATGACATTTTCGATCTCTTTAAAAAACTTATCCCTTTGCATTCTGATTTGCCTCCTTGACTTTTACCTCGTGGGTCGGGAAGCCGGAAAATTGTGCAATCCGGTATTTTCTTCGACATGGAAGACACATTTCAGCTAAATGATGGCCTTCTTTTGTTTTAAAATGAATATCGTTAACATCGAGTACCTCGATGACATCTTGAGATTGATCTACGGAAACAAAGCCCGCTCCACAAACCTTACATTGCTTCGTTTCTTTTTCGGCATAATGCTCACGATAGTTTCTCGCCAATACACTCATTGGACGGAATGGAATATGAGCAAGCTTTCCGAATGGCAGGTAAATCAGTGTGATAATAACCGACCATTGGTGAATCAAGGACATCACAGGCTGACCAGCCCCATGTAAGAAAATGTTCATGAAGGTTAAAAGTAAACCGGTAATACTTACGAATAACAGCATATACAACGGCATCAAGTCATAAATAAACTTTTGTTCTGCTTTCGCTTGGAAGTTTTTCACTCGACGGTAAAGCGCCATACAAACTCCCATGATTACCATCACAGCCGTAATATTTAATGCATTATAGGAAAGGTTTGCGATGATACCGTCCGCTGGAACAGTCATCACCTTTATTCCCATTGCGATAATGTTGTAGTAGCCATTGTCATCCATCGTGAAGTACATCCAACCGAAGACAAGTGGAAATGTAACAAAACAAGAAAGGATACAGCCCCAACCGATTAAAATATGTTGGGTCCATCGGTAAATTCCCCTATTCCAGATGAAATTGTATGTACCCAAATGCTCAACTGATGTTTTTGGTGTTGATTTTCGAAACAGCAGTTTTATTCCTTTTTTAATAATGATCTTAGTTGGCGGTCTTTCCCCCCACGCAATAAAGCGATAAAAGAATCCTCCAATAAAAACGATGGTTCCAACCATATAGCCATAAAGATTTAAATCAACATGTGTAAACATTCGTGTTCCGATAAATGATAATAAAGCCAGCCCTAGAACAGATAAAAACATGGACTTGGCAAACTTTGAAGCAAATGCATTATTATAAGCCGGTGACTGCTTCTTTTGGACGGCAGCAGCTTTTGCCTGCATACGAACTCCTCCTCAATCGATTAACTTATACTTATTGTAGAAGAACTGTGATTTAAAACATATCAGGGAACACCCCTATCTTTGATCGAAAAACCCCTTAATTGTAACAATTTCTTGAACTCAAAATCGCTTAGTTAACATGTTATAATAAGAGTACTGAAGATTTATGGGGAGGTTTATTGTGGTTAAACTACTGATTGTTGACGATCATGCCGTTGTCCGTTCAGGACTGATGATACTGTTGAACGGTAAAAATCATATAGAAGTCATTGGGGAAGCTTCTGAAGGGGACGAGGCGATAAAAAAAGCAAGGGAATTAAACCCTGATGTGGTACTCATGGACTTAAGCATGCCACACGGAAAAGACGGGTTGACTGCTACACAAGAGCTTCATGAGCTTATGCCAAAGATCGCGATTTTGATTTTAACAATGCACGATGATGAGGAGTATTTATTTAGAGCGATTCATGCCGGAGCTTCTGGTTATATTTTAAAAAATGCTCCACACGAGGATTTACTCGGGGCGATTGAGTCTGTTTCCTCAGGCAATGCGTACTTAACCCCTTCCGCAACAAAGGTGCTAATGAGCGGCTATTTAGATCGTGTCAAAAATGGGGATAACGCAGATTCCTTTGCCTTGCTGTCTGAGCGTGAAAAAGAAGTGCTAGAATGGATTGCAAAGGGATATTCCAATAAAGAAATTGCGGAGCATCTAGTGATTAGTGTAAAAACCGTTGAATCTCATAAAAGCAATTTGATGGAAAAACTCGGTTTGAAAACACGGCCTGAACTTGTGAAATATGCAATGAAGAAAGGATTGCTACATTTTGAATAAAATTGATCGACTCAAACACCAATCCGAAATTGGCGGCCCCAGTGTCGTTTCACTTCTTGCAGATCTAGATAAGCATATAGAGGATTCAAATTTTCGGGAGGATGTTGAAAAATCATTGCGACATCTTGCGGATTTAACATTTGCACTGGATGAATCCTCAATCGTGGCAATCACTGATCGACAAGGAAAAATTCAATACATTAATAATAAGTTTTGTGAAATCTCGAAGTATTCGAAAGCAGAACTATTAGGGCAGGATCACCGAGTCATTAATTCTGGACACCATGACAAGGAATTTTGGAAGGAAATGTGGAGGACGATTGGTTCTGGTCATGTCTGGAAGGGTGAAATTAAAAACAAAGCGAAGGACGGTTCCTATTATTGGGTCGATACGACAATTGTTCCGATTTTAGCTGAAAATGGACGCCCAAATCAATATTTAGCTGTTCGTCACGAGGTCACTGCATTAAAAGAAACCCAGGAAGAACTAAAAAATATGATGACACGTGTGATCAGCATTCAAGAAGAAGAGCGGAAGCGTTTTTCACGTGAGCTTCATGATGGAATTGGGCAAAGTATGTTTTCATTATTGATACAGCTTGATCAGATGCTAAGTGAAAAGCCAGATGAACGTCTCGGGCAATTGCGTCAGGATGTTTCTTTTATGATGGAGGATATTCGAGGTCTTGCCTGGGAGCTACGCCCTTCCGTTCTCGATGACCTAGGCGTTGTCCCAGCACTTCGTAAATATGTTGAAAACTACTCCCAGCATTACGGGATTCATGTTGAATTTGAATGTACATTAAAGACGCGTCTGGATATCCATAAGGAAACAACGATTTATCGCGTTGTCCAAGAAGCGTTAACAAATACTGCGAAATACGCAAATGTGTCTGATGCCATTGTTAAAATTCATGAAGAAGAGTATGATGTCACTGTTGAGGTAATTGACAATGGCCAAGGCTTTACTAGCGATGAAAAAGGAAACGGCGTCGGCCTCTTTAGTATGGAAGAACGTGCCCGAGGTATCGGCGGGAGCATTACTTTGGAGTCTGAAGTTGGAAAAGGAACAACGCTGAAGCTTGTCGTACCGAAATAGAAATATGATGGCCTGCCCTTGGGCAGGCCTTTATTTTGAAACTTTTCTCTGATAAGTAGATAAAATGACACCTCCAACAATGAACAGAGATCCCACTATTTCCGCACCCGTTATTGGTTTCAATAATATGATGAATCCCATTAGCATCGCAACAAAGGGTTCCAGATTAGATAATATAGAAGCCTTCGAGGCATCGACATATCTAATATAGTTATTCCAGATAAGATTTGCAATGCCATGCACAACAACGGCAGTTACAATCAACAAGGCCCAATCGGAAATTGTGGAGCTTATTCTTAGTGGAGTGTCGATTGTAAACGCAAACGGAATCGACACAATCAGCCCCACGATATTTGAATATAACGTAATGGCCATCGGGGACATTCGCGTCGATAGTAGTCTTGTCATAATAATCATAACTGCAAATGTAATCATCGTTAAAACGATCCATAAAAGCCCCTTATCCACATGAATCGAAGAAAATGTCCCTTTTGTGACAACAAAGAAAATCCCTACAATGGCAACAATGGATCCTACTAACATACGCATCGTAAATTTTTCCTTCAAAAATAGAGCTGCTAAAATTCCCGTTAAAATGGGAGTCGTTGCTAAAATTAATGCGGATGTGGTTGGATCAGCCGTCTCTAATCCTTTAAAAAATGTCCACTGGTTGATGAAAACACCAACCACTCCAAGTATGAGAATGGAAACAAGATCAGATCTATTAATCGATTTCTTCCCTTTATTGAATGTGGACAATCCCATTAAAAAGAGGACAATAAACAAAAGTCTTAACATCGTTAACATGGTCGGCGAAAAATGTACAACTAATATTTTACCAAATACAAAATTGCTTCCCCATACCACTACACAAAAAGTCAGCCAAGAATAGGCTTTTAACATCTATAACACCTTCCACTAATTACGCTACTTTGATTTATTTTGTCTCGATATCATCGAATTCAATCATTGGCGACTACGATTTCTCTTTGAATCTACTAATTTTTCAAATATAATGAATTTAACTATTAGAAAAGGATGTGGACTATGATTTATAAACCTCGTACTAAGTCCGAAGAATTAACTATTTTTGAGTTTTTAAACAAGCGAACAGAGTTATCCAGCAAGGACAAGCAGTATTTTACGAATCTGAAAAAAGGGTACGAAGGAGAAGTACGATTCGATTCTTTTACAGAAAAACTTCAATGTGACTGCTTAGTAATAAATGATTTATTACTTGAAGTGAATAACACAATCTTCCAAATCGACACTTCCATTTTGATCAATGCAAAACTTCAATTCTATGAAGTGAAAAATTATGAAGGCGACTACTTTTATGAATCGAACAAACTATTAAAGAAACCCAAACACGAAGTGACGAATCCCCTACTTCAATTGAGTCGAAGTGAATCATTATTGAGTCAATTGCTTCGTAACCACGGAAGTCACCTCCCGATTGATGCTTCTGTTGTCTTTATCAATCCTACTTTCACCCTTTACCAAGCACCCCTAAATTTACAAGCTATTTTACCGACGCAACTCAAAAATTACATGGGCTCCTTGGATGCAGACCCATCAAAAATAAACGAAAAACAGAAAAGGATTGCTGATCTGTTAGTTTCATTACATATCACCAAATCCCCTTATTCTAAGATTCCTAGTTATCATTACGACGGTTTACGAAAAGGGCTTACCTGCGCGGTATGTGATTCATTTTCTATCGTAATTGAGGGTCGGAAATGTAGATGTGAAACATGCGGACACAAAGAATTGGTTTCAGATGCCGTACTGCGAGCTGTTAAGGAATTTACGATCCTATTCCCGGACGAAAAGATTACAACGAATATTGTTTATGATTGGTGTCGGGTGGTTCCGTCAAAGGAGAGAATTCGTTACATTCTTTCTAAGAATTTCACATTAGTGGGAACTCATCAATGGTCATTTTTTGTTTGAATTAAAGCGTTTGTGCTTTTTGAAAAAGAGGCGTGCTTGTATAAAAATTTACTTATAATAGCTTACATTATTTTTGAAGGGGAATTAGGCGAGTCTCCTTGCCCCTTTTCCTCTTCATTAACTCGATGAACGGGATTCGGGCATGGTTCCTCGCTTCTTTTCCTCTTCATTGACGGGATGAAAGGGATTTGCACACGATTCCTTGCTCCTTTTCCTCTTCATTACAGAGATGAAAGGGATTTGCGCACGATTCCTCGACCCTTTTCCTCTTCATCAAAGCGATGAACGGGATTCGTGATTGATTCCTCGCTCTTTTTCCTCTTCATTGACGCGATGAAGGGGATTCGGACTTAATCCCTCGCTCCTTTTCCTCTTCATTACTGCGATGAAAGGGATTTGCCCACCATTCCTCGCTCCTTTTCCTCTTCATTCCGCCGCGCCAACTTATTTTGTTAACCTAAAAAACCCCAATCCGCACCGCGCGAACTGGGGTTTCCCTTAAAACGTAAAAATCTCAATTATTTTACTGCTTTTACCCAGTCAGCTGCGAATTTTTCTAAACCTTGGTCTGTAAGTGGGTGCTTTGTAAGTTGCTCAATTACAGAGTATGGAATAGTTGCGATATGTGCACCAGCCAATGCTACGCGAGTAACGTGGTCTGGGTGTCTTACGGATGCAGCGATAATTTGAGCATCTAAGTTGTGAACACGGAATAGCTCAGCGATTTTAGCTACAAGTTGTACACCATCTTCAGAGATGTCGTCAAGACGGCCCAAGAATGGTGATACATATGTTGCACCAGCACGAGCTGCTAATAATGCTTGATTCATTGTGAAGATTAAAGTAACGTTTGTTTTAACGCCTTTTTTAGCTAGGTAGCGAGTAGCTTCTAAACCTGCTACTGTCATCGGAACTTTGATTGTGATGTTTTTGTCGCCACCGTTAATTTTTAGAAGCTCTTCTGCTTCAGCAATCATTTGTTCAGCTGTTTCAGCGCTTGGAGATACTTCAGCAGATACGCTTTCTACCTCTGGCACAGCTTGAAGGATTTCAGCGATGCGGTCTTCGAATTTAACGCCTTCTTTTACTACAAGTGATGGGTTAGTTGTTACACCAGATAGTACACCCATTTTATACGCTTTTTTAATATCTTCCAGGTTAGCTGTATCGATAAAAAATTTCATTTCTTTTTCCCTCCAGTAACTTTATTATATCACAGATATTTTTAACACATTTGACTCACCTATTCGCAAGGTTAAGTCAAATGCGATTAGTAAAAACTACTATATTACAGTACTTCTTTAAAGTTCTTAACAACATTCTCTACTGTAAAGCCGTACTCAGCAAGAACTTTATCTGCAGGTGCAGATGCTCCAAATGTGTTAATAGCAAGAACTTTACCTTGGTCACCAACGAATTCTTTCCATCCAAGCGGAGATGCCATTTCGATTCCAAGACGAGCTTTAACAGATTTTGGAAGAACACTTTCTTTGTACTCAGCAGATTGCTTTTCAAAGCGATCCCAGCTTGGCATACTTACGACTGAAACGAAGATGCCTTCTTTTTCAAGCTCTTGTTGTGCACCAATCGCAAGTGAAACTTCAGAACCTGTTGCAAGTAATAGACCCGCAACTTCTCCTTTTGCTTCAGAAACAACGTAAGCACCTTTTTTAACACCTTCATACACAGCTTCTTGATCAAGCCCTAAAGTAGGAAGTCCTTGACGAGTTAAGACAAGTGCTGTTGGAGTATCCGTACTTTCAATGCTTAAGCGCCATGCTGCTGCAGTTTCTTTTGCGTCAGCTGGACGTAGGATTGAAAGACCTGGCATTGCACGTAATGCAGCTAATTGCTCAACTGGCTCATGTGTTGGGCCGTCTTCACCAACTGCGATTGAATCATGTGTAAATACATATGTTACAGGTAGCTTCATTAAAGCAGCTAAACGGATTGCTGGACGTAGGTAATCAGAGAATACGAAGAAAGTTGCTCCGAATACTTTTACTCCGCCATGAAGTGCCATACCGTTGATTGCAGCACCCATTGCAAATTCACGAACACCAAACCAGATGTTACGAGCAGCAAAGCTGTCGATTGCATAGTTCTTTTCAGAAGTGATTAACGTTTTGTTTGAACCTGCTAAGTCTGCTGATCCGCCGATTAACTGTGGAATTGCAGTAGCAGCAGCATTTAATGATTTACCAGATGCATCACGCGTTGCCACTGAAGTTCCAGCCTCAAAGCTTGGGAGTGCAGCTTCCCAGTTTTCAGGAAGCTCGCCATTTAATGCCATTTCAAATTGCTTCGCTAATTCCGGGTATTCTTTTTTATATTCTGCAAATAATTCATTCCATACACTTTCTTTTTGCTTACCAGCTTCTAAAAATTGACCGTAGTGCTCTTTTACTTCTTCTGGAACGAAGAATGGCTCTTCATAATTCCAGCCGTACGCAGCTTTTGTTAATGAAGTTTCGTCTTTACCTAGTGGAGCACCGTGTGATGCAGATTTTCCACCTTTATTTGGAGAACCGAAACCGATTGTTGTTTTAATTTCAATTAAAGTTGGACGGTTTAAATCTGCTTTTGCTTCTTGTAATGCTTTTTGAATTTCATCCGTATCATTTCCGTTTTCAACACGGATTACTTGCCATCCGTATGCTTTAAAACGACCTTCAACACTTTCAGAGAAAGAAAGGTTTAAATCACCATCTAATGAAATGTCGTTTGAATCGTACATAACGATTAGACGTCCTAATTTTAAATGACCTGCAAGTGAAGCCGCTTCCGCAGAAACACCTTCCATTAAGTCTCCATCACCACAGAGTGCATATGTGAAGTGGTTGACTAAGTCGTAATTATCTTTGTTGTAGGTTGCCGCTAAATGTCTTTCGGCCATTGCCATACCAACAGACATCGCAATACCTTGTCCTAGAGGACCAGTAGTTGCTTCTACACCAGAAGTATGTCCAAACTCGGGATGTCCTGGAGTTCGGCTTCCCCATTGGCGGAAACCTTTCAAGTCTTCAATTGTTACATCATAACCAAATAAATGTAATAAGCTATATAAAAGCATGGAACCATGTCCAGCTGATAAAACAAAGCGATCTCGGTTGAACCAATTTGGATTTGCAGGATTGTGATTCATTTCTTTTGCCCACAAAGTGTAAGCCATAGGCGCAGCACCCATAGGCAATCCTGGGTGTCCAGAATTTGCTTTCTCGATAGCATCAATAGAAAGTGTTCGAATTGTGTTAATTGATAACAAATCAAGTTCTTTTTCATTTAAAGCCGTTTTCATTTTACCACTCTCCCAAACTATTAAATTAATAATTCTATATTGTAATACCCTACCTAAAAAATCCAATCTTTTCAATCTTTAAAATAAGATGTATAATTAATTCGTTCACTAAACAAATTATAACCATTAATAATGTACCACCCTTATCTTTATTCGTCAATTATCTAACATAAACAATTACTTCAAATGTTTTTTATCCTTTTTTGAAAGCGCCGTCAAAAACAAATGCGCATATTACGTATCATTATGTGTAATTTAAGGATGAATAATTGCATTGAAATAGTTGTACTTACTGTCAAATGGGGGATTTATATGATCACTGGAGATGCAGCATATATAAAAAAAATAAATCGCTCGCTTATTTTGGAGAAAATAGTAGAGGAAGGCATGATTTCAAGAGCTGACATTTCCAAAGCAACCGCACTTACAAGAGCGACGGTCTCTGCACAGGTTGCTGACTTATTAGATGATGGATTAATCATCGAAACACAGCTCGTGCATAATACTGTGGGAAGAAAGCCAATTATGCTTTCTTTGAACGCGAATGCAGGCTATGCACTTGGTATAGATGTAGACTACGAACAAATCTCTTTTACCATTTCAGACCTGCTCGGGAATCCTGTTTCCGAAAGAACAATTGAATGTAAAAGTCTAGACTATGACTACATTCTGCAAATTCTAATTGAACAAATTAATTTATTTGATAAGGAGTTCAATGATAATCGCTACGGCATTATCGGGGTCGTGATAGCGATTCACGGGCTTGTAGGAAAAGATGAAAAAATTCATTTTGTGCCTCGCTTCCTGTGGCGATCTGTAGATTTGAAGGCTGACCTCGAAAAAGCGTGCAGTCTCAACATTCAAATCGAAAATAACGCAAATATATCCGCTTTTGCTGAGAGAGTGTTTCACCATCATGAAACAAACAGTCTTCTGTGCGCAACGATATATTCTGGAATTGGACTCGGAATGATTGTAGATAATCATTTTTTCAGGGGGAATGACGGTTTTGCCGGTGAAATCGGGCATATGATTGTGGTTCCACATGGCAGACCATGTTCATGTGGCAATGAAGGCTGCTGGGAACAATATGCCTCAGAAACAGTCTTTCTTCAAAATCTAAAAGCGGAAAAAAACCTATCATCTTTTTCCTATGATGATTTACAAAAGCTTATTGAGGCAGGCGACAAGGACATTAATGAAAGTCTCGATCAATTTATTTACTACCTTTCGATTGGTTTAAATAATATGATTAATATGTATAACCCGGACACAATCGTACTTGACGGTGAAATCCTGCGTCTTTACCCAGATGCGATTGAAAAAATAGAGGAACATCTCACCTCCACTATTAATCATTATCGCCAGTTAACAGTCTCATCTTTTGGGAAACGATCCGTTCAAATGGGGGCCTGTGCCCTGGCAATTAAGAGATTCTTAGGCGTACCAATGATTAATCTCACTTATAAAAATACGTAAAAGGAGCCCAGCAGCTCCTTTTTTTGCAATGCAGTATACTTAACCAAACAATCTGTCTACTTCCTTTTTTAGCTCCTCTAATAATGGAAAGGTTGAGGCATACCCCAGGCTATCTGTTACATTTCGGTAGTACCACTCTTGTTTTTCCTTGCCGCGGCTAAATCTGCGCCATACTTGCTCACCCTGATCCCTATAATCACGGATAATCGAACGAATATTATGTAGTTTATCCGCACATACGACTGTACGAGTGTCTTCTGATGCCGTTCTTAGAAAGGAAATCGTGTGCTCCTTCCTTGCTTCCCAAGGCAGTGATTTATCGGGCTCTGAGCATCCTTCTACAAGTTCTGCTACTTCTTCACTAAAACCGTTTTTTATATCCTCTAAAGTAATTTCTGTATCCTCCACAGTATCGTGTAAGATTCCTGCTACTACCAGTTCCTCGCGTGCATTTATCTTAATTAACAGCAGACCGACACCAAGTGGATGTGTGATATATGGAATATTAGTTAGCTTTCGGTATTGCCCGTCATGTGCCTTACTCGCTACAATGATTGCTTTTTCAATCATGTCCATTTTTTGGCCTCCTTATAAAACAGCCTTTAGGATTAAAGAATTTTACTTAAAAAAGCTTTTGTACGATCATGTTGAGGGTTTTCAAACAATTCTTTTGGCTTGTTTTCCTCAACAATATAGCCATCGTCCATAAAGAGTACACGGTCGCCAACTTCACGCGCAAAGCCCATTTCGTGGGTTACAACGACCATGGTCATTCCCTCTCGCGCCAGCTGCTTCATAACCTCTAAAACCTCTCCAACCATTTCGGGGTCGAGAGCAGAGGTCGGTTCATCAAATAGCATGATTTTCGGCTCCATCGCGAGTGCCCTAGCTATTGCGACACGCTGTTTTTGGCCACCGGACAGTGAATCTGGGTAGGCATCCGCTTTTTCAGAAAGGCCTACCTTTTTCAAAAGCTCCATCCCTTTATTATATGCTTTTTCATTGGAAAGCTTTTTGACTTTCAAGGGAGAAAGCATGATGTTTTCCATCACCGTTTTGTGAGGAAAAAGATTGAACTGCTGAAACACCATTCCTACATCTGTTCTGATTTTGTTGATGTTTGTCTTTTTATCTGTAATATCGATTCCTTCAATATAGACATGGCCATCATCAATCTTCTCTAATAAATTTATGCATCGCAGGAAGGTTGATTTTCCGGAACCTGAAGGCCCAATAACCACTACAACCTCTTGGGGGTTGATATCGGCTGAGATCCCTTTGAGCACCTCATTTTTCCCAAACGATTTCTTAATATTGTCTACTTTAATCATTCAGTTTTCAACCTCTTTTCTAGATGGTTCAGGAGTAGAGTTAATGAAAGAGTAAGAATTAAATAAATGAAGGCTGCCATTAAATATGGCTCCCATACTTTGGCATACTGTCCCATCATCATCCGGCCCCAATGCATGATTTCCGGAGTGGCTACTACGGATAAAAGGGATGAATCTTTTATTAAAATGACAAATTCGTTTCCTAGTGGAGGAATCATCCGTTTGAAGGCTTGCGGGATAATGACATATCTCATGGCTTGTACATGTGTCATTCCTAATGAACGTGCTGCCTCCATTTGTCCCCGATCGAGGGACTGAATACCCGCTCTGAAAATTTCTGCTATGTATGCCGCTGCATTCAAAGTAAGTGCGATGACACCGGCTATAATTCCATTTGTGGTGCCTAGAAACATCGGGACGACCCCAAAGTGAACTAAGAAGATTTGGACAAGTAAAGGAGTTCCCCGAAAGAAGGTGACATAGCATACAAATGGAAATGCTAGCCACTTATTGTGAATCATTTTTCCAAGGCCGATGAACAAGCCCAGGATTGTTCCAAGTAAAATACCCGCAATTGATAATCCAATAGTCAGTAATGTTCCCTTCCAAAAGTAAGGAAGATAGTCAATGATTATATCAAAATTAAGATTCATGCTGTGTCCCCCTGTTTTATTTCGATAAGGAAAAAAAAGCGTAACACGCTGAAGTCGTTACGCCATTTTCTTCTTATTATTTTGAAGCTTCTTGTTCTGCCTTAAGGGCTTCTAAATCTGGCTCCGCTCCAAACCATTCTTTATAAATTTCTGTGTATTTTCCGCTTTCAATAACAGCTTCAATCGCCTTATCAAAGTCAGCTTTTAAGTCGTCGCTGCCTTTAGGGAACATCATTCCATAAAACTCTGCGTCGAATGTATCTTTGTCTCCAACAACCTTTAGCTTTTTATCTGGATTTTGTGCTGCATAGTATTCAATAACACCGTTATCTGCTACTACTGCTTCCGCACCGCCGCTTTCAAGCTCAAGGATAGCCAGATTGTTGTTTTCAAATGCTTTAATGTCCGGGTGCTTTTCGCCAAGCACCTTCTCAACCGCAAAATGTCCTGTGGTGGAAGCTTGAACCGCCACCTTTTTCCCTTTGAGGTCATCTGCTGTTTGAATATCACTGTCTTCAGGAATCATAATTTTGTTCGTCGATAGGAAGAACGGAATCGTAAATAGATATTCCTTTTGACGCTCCTCCGTAATCGAAATCGATGAAATTGCCATGTCATATGACCCTTTGTTTAACTCCACGAAAATTGGATCCCAACCAGTATGTTTGATATCTAAATCATATCCTGCTTCCTCAGCGACAGCTTTTATTACATCAATTTCAAACCCGACGATTTTGTCACCCTCCATGAATTCGAATGGTGCATATGCTGCATCTGTCATGACTTTTAGTGTCTTTTTGCCTGAGTCTTCTCCTTCTTTCTCTCCACCTGCCCCACTTGTATCACTCGTTCCACAGGCTGCTAAGAATAGAAACACAAGCAGGATTGAAAAAACAGTTAATTTTTTCACAAATGTAACCCCTTTCTATTTTTATAAAATTTAAATAATTCACTTTTTTACTATATTATCACATTGATAGTCTAAAAGAAATATAGAATTGTCGATTTGCCCCACCTGCCCCTTTCTCCCTACATTTTATGAAACAAAGCTAGAACAATAGAACTAAACCATTCGACAAATAGTGGTGACACACACCTCAATTTTGTATATATTTAAAATAATAGGTATTTTCAAAAAGGTGGTTTTATTGTGGGTGTTGTGAAGGAGTTCGGAAAAATAGTAGCCATTTATTTATGTGTATTTTTATGTGTGATTTTATTTGTCCTATTCCCTCGCGAAGCTAGTATTGATTATGCGGGTAAGGCAATGACAGTTGAGTATTCCTATCATTTTAATTTGAAAGAGTATACAACCAATGTCGTTACCTTTATAAAAAATACATATGAGAATAAAAGTCTTGGAGGTACTAAATTTGCCACTCTCACTGCTGAGGATGAAATCGTAAAGTTTTTCCCACGAAGTCTCAAGATTATCTTGATAGGATATATTCTTAGCGTCGTCTTTGGAGTTGTAAAGGGCATCATTGATTACCGGTTTACAAATACGAAAAAAAGTTTGTTCGGAAGTGGCGCTACCTGGTTTCTTTCAGGGGTACCCGACTTTTTTATCATTATCTGTTTAAGCTACTTTCTACTATTATATGTTCCTGATTTTAGCATCATGGGCACGGAAGCCTGGTGGAAATTTATTGCACCTAGTATTCTTGTATCGATTGCACCGATGTTATATGTTGCTAGGATCACATCGGTTTCCCTGCTTACCCAGGACCGCGAACCATACATACAGGTAGCCTTCGCTAAAGGCTTTACGAAAAATAAAGTTCTGCTCAACCATATGATGAGGTCATGCTTGATCACAGTTTCAAGCCACCTTCAATCTATTATGGTGTTTGTTCTTTCAAACTTACTAGTTGTCGAATATTTACTAGGTTACCAAGGGGCAGCCTATCGACTATTTACGGCAATTGGCTATACAAATTTTATCCCTCCTAGTGGCGGGGCAGATGAACGCGGTTTAATCATTGGGATTTGTATAAGCTTTCTATTGCTCGTGATGGTGGCTCATATTATAAGTCAAGTCATTAAAATGAGATTGGATCCGAAATAAGGGGGTGTTTTTAAGTTGAATCGAAATTGGTTTTTAATCACAGGCTTTATTATGTTGGGAATCCTGCTTCTCGTGACTTTTGCAGGACCGCAATTACCATATGTAAAGGAGGGAATTGAAGGAGAGAGAATTCGTTTCATTGACGGCGGTAAGGATTTGCTAAAGGCACCATTTACCCCCGTTCAGCAAGCTCCCTTTGGGTCAGACCATGAAGGAAGAGACCTATTGAGCGTTTTAGTTGTCGGCGCAAAGGACACCCTGAAAATCATTTTAGGAATTGTTGTCCTTCGCTATTTGATTGCAATCCCGTTCGGGTTACTTGCTACTAGAAAAAATAATCCATTTTCCTGGATTGTGACTACTTGGAACAATGTCTTTTCAAGTATTCCAATCATTTTTTCGGCACTTCTTCTGTTAGCCATACCCGCTCTTGTTATGAACGAAAATCGGTTATGGTGGTCGATTTTACTTTTAGCATTAATTGAGGTTGGAAAGGTAAGCCATGTGATTCGCGAGGAAACCCAGCGAATTGTGAGGAAGCCTTATATTGAGGCGGGAATCACAGTTGGTATTTCCCCACTACGACTTGCATTAGGTAATATTTTACCGAATACATATCCTGCAATCATGGTGAATTTCTTCATTGATATCGGAAGAACCTGTCTTTTAATTGCACAATTAGGGATTTTTGGCGTGTTTCTTTCACAGATATTTGTTCAGTTGAATTATGGTTCCGGTGAAATGATTAACACAAGCTTTAACTGGCCAACTTTACTGGGGCAAGCTAGAAAAGACATGATTAGTTCGATTTGGATCCCGTTTTGGACATGTGTTGCCATCTCCTTTACGATGTTTACTTTTACCATTTTAGGGGAAGGCTTGAGAAGGTATTTTGACCGCAAGACCATCTGAGTTGTAACAAATGAAAATTCTTGTTAAAGTGTAAAGTAAATGTTGGAAGATCCGCAAATTAGAACACTCAATTTAAAGGAGCTTATATATGACTACACCAAATCAGAATTTACCAGAAAAAACATGTTCGGTTGAACGTCTTGTGACAATGGAGTCCGATATAAAGAAGGTTATCGAAGGTAAAAAAACGGCTACACGAAGAAATGGAAGATATGCAGATGTTGGAGAAATAATGACACTGGAAGGTCAATCTTTTAAAATTGACCGTGTATACGAGCAATCCCTTGGTGAACTTACAGATGAAGACGCAAAAAGGGAAGGCTTTAATACAGTTGATGAATATAAAGAATCGATCCTTTCTTATCATCCGGGTATGCCATGGCTTCCTCAAATGAAAGTATGGGTTCATGAGTTTAGTAAGATAGAGGAATAATACAAAACCCTTGTCATCACTAAATATGACAAGGGTTTTTCGTTTATTTATGGCTTGTTTTTTCAACAAGCGCTTGCTTATGAATGGCATGTGTTTCTGGTGTCACGGTTTTTATTTTCGTGATGAAGTAATAGTATTTATAAATAACGACCGCAACCAAAAGCAGCTTTACGGCGATGCTATCTAAAATAATAAATGGGACTGCAATCATCGCATCTGCTGTTAACAGAATCGTTAGCTTTTGTCTTAGTGTCATTTCTCGTCGCTTCACAAAGCCTTCTAAATACTTTTTATATAAACTTGTGCTTTTAAACCAGCGATCAAAGCGTTCCGATCCCTTTACAAAGAAGAAGGATGCAAGCAGTAATAGGGGCGTAGTTGGGATGAGCGGCAGCACAATTCCTATTACTCCAAGGCCTAAGAAAAGAAAACCTAACACAATATATAAAAATTTCGTGACGCTTTTCACAAAATTGCCCCCTTTCCATGACGTAAAAATCTTTTATTATTATACCACGTATCTCTTACTGGAAAACCAATGTCACAAAATAGTAAGATAATGAAGATGGAATTGTGAGGTACATCACTTATTTTTTTTATTATAGTGCTATCATTAATTGTGGAATATGTTGTGAATGGGGGTTTCCTTCGAATGGATGTCGTTTATAAAGGTCTTGTTTTCATACATATTTTTTCAGCCATCCTAGGCTTGGGACCTGGCTTTATTTTAACAACAGTCGGAATGTCTGCTAATACGATGACAGAGCTACGGCATTCGTATGCACTCAGACATAGACTTCATATATTTGTCATGATTGGTGGTATCCTTCTGCTTGCGACCGGTCTTTTAATGGGAGTAATTCATCCGTATTTATTTAAAATGGGCTGGTACGTGACAAGCTTGATGCTTTTTCTTGTTTCGTTAGCGATGGGGCCATTCGCTCTAAAACCTAAATCAAAGCCTATAAAAGCATTATTAGAATCACATCAAGGAGACGACATTCCAGCAGAATACTATCCTTTGGCAAAGGCCCTTTTTAGAGCAGAACATATTGAGAATACAATCTTTTTGATTGTGATTACGTTAATGATTTTGAAGCCTTTTTAAAAGTTTATTCAACGAAATCCCCATTCATTCATTGGTGGGGATTTTCTTTGATTGGTTGTTTCTTTTTGAATGGAAATGGGGCTCCTTGTGTGAATAGGCTTATTAAAGTAACCGCGCCGACAAGTAAGGATGCGATGATCCAAAAGTTAATGCCGAATCCGACGATTTTAAAGGCACCTTCATAGTAATTTACGTCCGGTCGATTCATGTTGGATGATACGATTGCAGCGGTAATGTGTTTTGTGGCATACAAAAAGGCAGACACCGCGATGAAAAAACAACCAACAAATGCCTTGATTTGTTTCATATTAACCCTCTTCCCTATTTTTTCCTTCCGTTCATCGTACCATGATTCCAAATGATGGGATATATTACTTTTTACCTAATAAAAACGCCGCATAAAGAATTTCTTCTTTATACGGCAAAATAATTACGCTTCCACTAATTCTCTTTGTAGCATTGTTCCTGTTTGGGCGAAGTTTGTATGCCATGAGAATGCTTTTTCTAATACATGCGGTGTTTGGCCACCTCTAGTTAGTGCTTCCTCAAAGTATTCACGAAGCTGCCCCTTGTACATTGGATGTGCACAGTTTTCAATTAGTAATTCCACACGTTCTCTAGGTGCAAGTCCCCTTAGATCTGCATAACCTTGCTCAGTTACGATGACATCCACATCATGCTCGGTGTGGTCCACATGGGATACAAATGGAACGATACTGGAAATGTTTCCGCCTTTAGCAATTGATTTTGTAACGAAAATGGCGAGGCGTGCGTTTCGAGCAAAGTCACCCGATCCGCCGATTCCATTCATCATTTTTGTACCTGACACATGTGTTGAATTCACGTTTCCGTATATATCTAACTCTAGAGCTGTGTTAATGGAGATAAGTCCGAGACGGCGAATGATTTCTGGGTGATTTGAAATCTCCTGAGGTCTCATGATCAAACGGTCACGATACTGGTCAAAATTTGTAAACACCTTTTTCATTTTTTCTTCTGATAGAGTAATAGAGCAGCAAGACGCAAAATTTACTTTCCCGGCATCCATTAAGTCAAATACCGCATCCTGCAGAACCTCAGAGTAAACCTCTAAATCTGTAAACTCCGAATCAAGCATGCCGTGAAGCACTGCGTTCGCTACGGATCCGATACCAGATTGTAGTGGAGCAAGTCTCTCAGTTAATCGACCAGCTTCTACTTCATTCCCTAAAAATGATAACAGATGCTGTGCCATGATTTCTGTTTCTTCATCAGGTGGTACAATTGTTGACGGTGAATCTGTTTGGTCGGTAAACACGATTCCTTTGATCTTTTCAACGTCCACTTTAATTCCAGGCAGACCAATTCTATCATTTGAATTAGTTAAAGGAATCGGCTCCCTTTCCCCTTGCTTGCCCGGTGCATATAAATCGTGTACTCCTTCAAGCTCTGTTGTTTGGGCAAGATTGATTTCAACGATAATTGATTTTGCGTGCTGGGCAAACGTTAATGAGTTTCCGATTGAAGTTGTTGGAATGATTAAACCATCCTCTTTAATCGCAATGGCTTCCAATATTGCAACATCGACTTCCATTACATTGGAACGAATTAATTCTGATGTATGTGATAAATGCTGATCTACAAATAAGAAGTCCCCTTCATTAATCCCTTTTCTCATTGTTGGATCAGCTTGAAATGGTAAGCGCTTACCCAGAATTCCTGCCTCTGCAAATAATTTATCAACATCAGAACCTAATGATGCTCCAGTATATACATTTACTTTTAAAGGTTCGTTCTCAGCACGTTTTACTAGCGCGAATGGAACCGCTTTCACATCGCCCGCACGTGTAAACCCGCTAAGTCCTAATGTCATGCCGTCGTGAATCCATTCTGCCGCTTCTTCCGGTGTGACAACACGGTTATGCAAACGGGTATCTTTAATACGATCCAGTTTGTTATTCATTTCTCCCATCCCCTTTATGAAATTGAATATTAAGATAATTTTACCTGTAATTTCAATAAGGTAAGAGATTTCTGGAACAAAGAACAATAAAGTCAGATAAAAAAGAAGAACAAACCTCCAAAGCAGAAGATTAGTTCTTTTTCTAGCAAATTAGAAGCCCAACAGTTTTCGAAAATAACTGGAATAGTTTTGGCTGACTGGGACCCGTGCACCATTTTTCATTTCCAGTACGAAGGTGGAATGAGTATCAGGGTGAATTTCTTTTATTTGATTGACATTAACAATAAACGAGCGGTGGCAGCGGATAAAAGAATCCTTTGGCAATGTATATTCAAATTCCTGTAACGAGTATTTATGTGTTCCAGAGAATCCTTTTGTATATACGTGAGTTTTCTTATCCTTCGCCTCTAGATACAGACAATCTGAAAAAGGAATCGGAACCCATCCATCTGGAGATTTCACAGTTACAACTGACTTTCCATCCGTTAATGCAGGATAGATCGCCGTTACACACCCCTCCAGCTCATTACCATGAAAAAAAGGTACCGCCATTCCATGATAAGGAATGCCAAAAACATCCCGATTGATAAATTCGGAAGCCTTCTGTTTAGAGGTAATCGCTTTATATGCAATGGTTCCCTCTTTTATCTCATCACCAGGTTTTATTTTTAAATCAATTCGTTTACTAGGCCGATAATAGATGTATTCTTTTGTATTGGAGACCGCAATTGAAATTTCATCGGAGAACAATTCCCCAATCACATCTAAGAGTGAGCTAATTGTTATATCCTTCACACGTCAACATCCTTTGTAATATAAAATCTAGTATCCGATTCTATTTTACAGGTAATGTTGTGATAAAACATTAACTTCTTATACAGAGCGTTTAAAAAGGCATTTTGTTGTGCATGAAGTATAATGGCAGTAACCACATTTTTAGGAGGAATACATATGTACCATACACTTGAGGAATTTTTGCAAGACTGGAATTATGAAGGCGGTGCTACTCAAAAAATCCTAGACGCCTTAACAGATGAATCATTATCACAAGCGGTTGCACCTGGTCATCGTACATTAGGTGAGCTTACGTGGCATGTTGTGACTTCTGTCCATCTATTTCTTTCACAGGCTGGACTAGAGTTTGAAGGAGCTAGTGGTGAAGCGGTACCTGCAAGCGCAAAGGAAATGGCAGATAGCTATCGTTCAACAAACGAGAACTTAGTGACAGCTATCAAAGCACAATGGAATGATGGAACATTGAAAGAAATCAAAGAGGTGTTTGGTCAGCAAATGCCTGCTGCAGTATTGCTTGGAATGCTGAACACTCACCAAATCCACCACCGTGGACAAATGACAATCTTAATGCGCCAAGCCGGGTTGAAGGTACCAGGTGTTTACGGTCCTTCCAAAGAAGAATGGGGCGCATAATCATACGGTCAAAGGGAGCCAATATTTAGTTGGCTCCTTTTTATTGCTTAAAACCTCTATTTAGTTGACATAATATTTTTCAATCAAACGTTTGTTTAGCGGTCTATCCCTTGGCGCACATGGGTTTCGATTTTCAATCAAGCGTTTGTTTGAATTTTTGCTTACAAAATTTATTGCAGTGGAGCTGATTTCAATCAAACGTTTGTTTAAATCCCAACCCTTGGCCCACAAGGGTTTATCAATTCAATCAAGCGTTTGTTTGAATTGCCCATTTCTTCATTATCTGCTTTTTCTTTTAAATAGTCCTCCTATCCTACTTTGGTAGGAAAATATTACCACATTCTATCATTCATTTTTCTTTTGTTACAAATATATTTCGACATTAAAAATGAGGTCCATTCATGACTACCCTTGATTCTATTGGGTTTTAAAACATTACAATTATAACAAAATGTAACAATTTCGCGACAAATGGAGAAATTCATAGAAATATATGATAATATGAGAAAGTAAAAACTACAGAACAGACTAAGTAGATTAGTAAGAAAGTAGGAATTATTTTGAAAAAGACACTCATAACCTTAAGTGCCACTTTAATGCTAAGTGCCTTTTCTCCATATGTAATACAAACTAGTGCTAATACATTGAACTTACTTCAAAGTGATCTTTCAGAAACTCAAAATGCTTTAAAAGAGTTAAACGCACAAATTGCAAAAGTTGATCAAGCGATTGAAGAAAACCATAAACTGATCACTCAAACAGAATCAGATATCAAGAAATCTGAAGAGCAAGTACAAACTCTTCAAGCAGAGATTGATAAGCTTGAAAAGGAAATCGAAGCTCGTAATGAAATTCTTAAAGAGCGTGCCCGCATGATGCAGGAATCTGGCGGAACAATTAGCTACATAGATGTTATTTTTGGTGCGCAAAGCTTTTCTGATTTTATTAACAGAGTAAGTGCAGTTTCTACTATTATGGAAGCCGACCAAAAATTAATTGATGATCAAGCAAAAGCTATCAATCTAGTAAAAGAAAAACAAGATACCATTCAAGAGACTTTGACTGCTTTACAAGCTAAAAAAGAAGAATTAGTAGCTATGCAAGGTCAAATCCAAGAACAAAAAGCTCAAAACGATGCAGTAAAAGCTGCACTTAAATCAAAAGAACAAAAGACTTTAGCAGATATTGAAGAGGTTCGTGCTAGTATGCTTGCAGCTACACCTGTTGTTAGCAATACAACAGCTGCTGCTACATCTACTTCTACATCTGCATCAACTGCTTCTGTTGCTGCATCCATCCCAACGTCTACTCCAAAGGCTACGGGTTCAATCAGTACAGTCATTAATGCAGGATATAAATACATCGGACGTTCTGCATATAAATTCGGGGGCGGAAGAAGCGCTTCTGATATTGCGAATGGTCTATTCGACTGTTCCGGCTTCGTACACTGGGCATTTGCACAAGCTGGCGTAAATGTAGGGTCTAGCACAAGTGCTTTAAGATCTCAAGGTACAGCTGTATCAGTTAGTGATATGAAACCTGGTGACTTAGTATTCTTTAATACGTATAAAACAGATGGCCATGTTGGTATTTACATTGGCGGCGGTAAATTTATCGGTTCTCAAAGTTCAACTGGCGTCGGAATTGCTGATATGAATAGCAGTTACTGGAGTGGCGTATTTACCGGACACGTAAGACGTATTATGTAATAGACAAGTATTCGAAAAGCATCTTCATAAAGAAGATGCTTTTTTTATGGCAATTTAATGTTGCTTTTGCAAGATTACTCGCAAATTGTTTTCATTTAATTTATTATAGGAGGGAAGCTATCATACTGGAGTGACACATTTTGTATACAAAAAAAGCTTTACCTATTTTATTTGCCGTTATGTTTTTGGTGTATGTCGGGTTTGGAATCATTATTCCTGTTATCCCCTTTTATGCAGAAGACCTTGGTGCTTCACCAACTGAATTGGGTCTACTCATGGCTGTCTATTCACTCATGCAATTTTTATTTGCACCGATGTGGGGAAGAATTTCCGATCGGATTGGACGTAAGCCTGTTATGATGATTGGTATATTTGGCCTTGCTGTTTCATTCTTCTTAATGGCCTTATCAACAAACTTATGGATGCTTTTTGCTGCCAGAATTATTGGGGGCTTCCTTTCAGCCGCAAATATGCCTACCGTTATGGCATATGCTGCTGATATTACGTCTGAGGAAGACCGCGGAAAAGGTATGGGAGTCATTGGTGCTTCGATTGGGCTGGGCTTTGTTTTTGGACCAGCGATTGGTGGTATTTTTTCAAAAACCGATTTACAAATGCCTTTTTACATTGCAGGAAGCTTATCCTTACTTACCTTTTTCCTTGTAATGGTAGTCCTTAAAGAATCATTGCCAAAAGAGAACCGACACCAAACAGAAAGAAAAAGATCTGGCCTTTTAAAAGCACTGAATGGTCCGGAATCCGTTCTGTTTTTCCTTTCTCTATTTATCACGTTATCCCTATCAGGACTTGAGGCCACCTTTGCCTACTTTGCCGCTGAAAAAGCAGGGCTTGGAACAACTGAACTCGGTTATATTTTTATGATTATGGGACTTGCTGGAGCAATTGTTCAAGGTGGGCTAGTTGGAAGATTGACCAAACGCTTTGGTGAAGGCTTTGTCATCCAAATCGGGATTTTCGTATCTGCCTTAGGTTTCTTCCTTATTTTATTTACGAAGGATTTCCTTACCGCTGCGATTTTCTTGACGGTTTTCGGAGTAGGGAATGGCGTTATTCGACCCGCTGTTTCTGCTTTATTAACAAAGCGTTCCAAAACTGGACATGGAAGTGTCACAGGTTTACTCTCTTCCTTCGATTCACTTGGAAGAATTCTTGGACCTGTGTTAGGTGGTTTGCTTTACACGATCTCAATGGGATTACCTTATATCTCAGGTATAGTCCTGTCAGCTATTGCGTTTATTCTTTTTAAAGCCTATATTGCGAAAACAAAAGGGGCTGTCCGAAAAGTCGTTGAAAAATGACTTTTGAGGACACCCCCTCTTTTTTATCAACTATTGGTTTCCACTATTAAACATGCTTGCAGACGTTCCGGAGCCCTCCTCAGGTCAACAGAATATAGGTCTTGAAGCCGTCGTCAAAGATCATGGCGCTTTTTGAGCTTTGATAATTAGTTGCTCCTGGGTTTAGGGTGCTACATCTACACTTTTCAAAGCTTCTCCGAGAAATTTTGCCAACTCGAGCATTCCGTATTTGCCTGCTTTTGCTTCTGCATCGGAATTGTAGTTTGTGTTTGTGTTCACGTCATAGGTGAATACCTCACCAGCCGCATTCTTCACAAATTCGATACCTGCCACATCAATTTTTACTGCTTTTAAAAATGCCTCATACCTTGCTATTAATTCTGGGTCAACATCTTCTATGATTTCGAATTTAGGACGGACTTCTACCTCTTCTCCAACTGGACAAAAGAGGTCTCCAATCTGGCAAGCATCTGCTGGGCATAGTTCAAACCCATCTGAAGTATCAACTCGAACAGAATAGACATATTTACCGCCAACAAATTCAGCTCTAGTAATATAGGATTCTGGTGATTGAATGTACTCTTGAATTAGCGTAATCCCGTCAACAGGCTCTTCAAATGCTGGACTATTCACGTATGCTTTCAATGATTCCACAGATTGAAATAATTGAACACCAAGGCCTTTCCCTGCCCGATTATGTTTTGTGATAAAAGGTGTTTTCCCTAGTTTTTCAGCCGCCTCTATAATTTGCTCGCGCCCAACTGCACCGATCGTTTTCGGAGTACGAATCCCATTTGCCTCGAGCGCTGTGTACTGTTTTATTTTACTTAGTTCCAAACGCAAAGCATTACTACCATTAAATACGATACGATTATGGAACTCCAGCCAATCTAATATTCCGCCTGTCAACTCGGGAGCAAAACGGTGATCCCTTGTGTGTGAAGAAGCGCTCATTCGGTTGTAGAACAAACCCTCGGGTGGATTTGACGTTAAATCGATAATTCCCTTATCAAGATGCCAAGCCTCATATGGTAGCTCCAGCTCATCTAAGCGTTTTCTTAAATGGTCAGTCCACTCATCGTTTTCATGGATTATATATATTTTTTTAGACATCGTATGCCTCCTATACCCTAATTAATCTGATATGTATAATCATATTTAAAAACATAAAGAAGTGCAAACAAAAAAACCTTTAGGTAAGCGGAACAGCTACATTGGCTCAGCCCTATGTAAACTTATGATGGGACATAGAACTTGTCCACATGTTACAATTTAAGTAGAACGCTTTCAAACATAAGGAGGAATGGAATTGAATAAAACAAAGCAAATCGTTCAGAAATCATTAGATGCCTTATTGAAGGATGACACATTTATTCCAGAATTGACTGGGGAAACCCGGGAGCAAGCCTTTACCTCATTAGCCTCAATACTTTCGACTCCGAATCATGTACATAAGTCTTTTTTAAGAATCCCGTTAGAAAATGGTCAGGTGGTTCGAATTCCAGCCTACCGCGTACAGCATAATAATGCACTAGGTCCTTATAAGGGCGGGGTTCGTTTCCACGAAACCGTTAATGAAGATGAAGTAATTAATCTCGCATCATTGATGACGTTAAAAAATGCGCTTCATGATGTCCCGTTTGGCGGCGGTAAAGGCGGGCTTGTTGTCAATCCTCGAACATTATCTGAAAAAGAGCTTCATTCGATTTGTAAAAAATATGTTCGTTATTTTGCAGACAGCCTCGGTCCTGATAAAGATATTCCTGCACCTGATGTTGGGTCAGGCGAGCGTGAGATGGATTGGATGATGGCCGAATACAAAAGTATCCGACCTGGTACTCCATATCGTGGTAGTTTTACAGGAAAAAGTGTCATCAACGGCGGTTCATTAGGAAGACGTGAAGCGACTGGAAAAGGTGTTTATTTTGCCTTCCGTTATCTATTTCACGATTTTCTTCAGAATCAAAAAAGTTTTCTCACTAAATCCGGTAATCCTTTTGCAAAAACAGTTGCTGAATTTGAAAACAAGCCAATAAAACTTGCTGTTCAGGGCTTTGGTAATGTTGGTTCGGTTGCCGCTCTAGAAGCATATCAGTGTTCTCATCTGCAAAATAAGGTTGTAGCGGTAAGCGACCGGAATGTTACATTATTTAATGAGGATGGTTTAAATATTCCATCCCTTGTAAAGTTCGTAAAAGGTAATAAAGGGGATCTTCCTATATCAGATGAGGAGCTGGCGATCGCAGGGGTTAAGGCAGAAATTCTGGACAGAGAAGCGATTCTTTATCTCGACGTGGATGTTCTTATCTTGGCTGCTTTAGAGGATCAGATTCGTACAGACAATATGGAAAAAGTTACAGCACCCATTATCGTAGAGGGTGCGAATGCCCCTATCACCAGTGATGCGGACGATTTCTTAAGTCAAAAAGGTGTCCTCATTATACCTGACATTCTTGCAAATGCCGGTGGGGTTATCGTGTCTTACTTGGAGTGGCTACAAGGTCGCGAAACTCAATTTTATACCGAGGAAGAGGTATTTATTCAGTTGTTCAAAAAAATGAAAGGAACTCTCGACGCGATTTTACCTGCATTCTTCGGTGACTCCTTCACCATAAGACAAAATTGTTATATTCATTCTGTGATGAGACTATCCACTGTCTTGCATCGACAAGGGAAATTGTATTAAGAATAGATAAAGCGACAGCTCCAGCTGCCGCTTTTTTTATGAGGGATGATTCGAACCTGCTGTTCTGGCTAAACGTCCTTCATCCCGTTTATGAAGGACTTTCCAAACCTTCTATGCTTGTTAAAGGTACTTCATACCTCTTATGAAGGACTTTCCGATGCTACTATTCTTGCTAAAGGTACTTCATTCAATTTATGAAGGACATTCCCATGTAATATTCCTCGCTAAAAGTTCTTCAGACGTTTACTCACACCTACTCGACCACTAAAAAGCTCCTGATCCGCCTCCGCCGCCACCGGTTCCTCCACCGCTGCTGCTACTGCTAGTGCTACTGCCGGTTCCGATCGATTCGTTTGCGGATTCAAATTGAGCAGAAGCGTTTGGTCCGACATATCCAAAAGAATATACGGAATACGGGTAAAATCCAGCGCTTTCGTAGTAATAAGGCTTGTTAAAAGCGAATACCAGATCCTCGTTCTGCTTCATCATCCCTTTGTCACCCGAACCAAGTCCGTAAATGTAGGCGCGCATCTGGTCATCCTCTGACCATTTTTTCCACTCGTCAGGTGACAATGCTTTATAACTCTCTTTAAACATCAACCATTCATGGAAAATTCTTAGTCCTTCGCTATTCTTTGGACGGTAGGCAATCAAGTATACAATGATTCCGCCAAACAAAATCAATGTTAATACAAACCATGCAAATAACTCATACATCGGGAACAAGAATAAGAATGGAACTAGCACAATGCCTAAAAACCCTAGAATCAATTTGAATTTGGTCTTATCCTCATAGAATTGTTGTTCTTTTACCTCGTTACGGACAGCCTCTCCCCATTTCATTTGGAAGCCCGTGTACTTGTCTGAGTTTTTCTTTATTGAATACGTTTTTAAATCCGAAAGGCTAAATTCGCCATTATGGCCGATTTTTTCAAATAACCACTCTATTAAAATCTTCTCATGTGGTAACGCTAAGTCCTGATTCACCAGCTCAAATCTTTCCTCAGCAACATGCTTCACCATTTTCATCCTCACTAAATCCAATAATGCAGCTGCCATCCCTGGACCTTGCTGAATAAAGTTACTATTCGTATAGAAAATGGTTGCCGGTAAACTCAACACTTGCTTTGGAAGTGCACCGGGATTTATCATTTCCTGTTTTACTGCATTAAGTTTTGCTCTGCCTTCCATTCGATTTCGGACAATCATAATCAAAACAATTAACGAAAATATCGGGACTAGAATCATTGCTACCTTGGATAAAACTTTTTTCGTTTCTGCTCTTTCCTGTGCTTTTATCAACAGTTCATTTTTATCACTTAATATTTCCTCTTTCATTGGCTTGTCGGCTGTGACATAGTTTGCACCTGAGAAAAGTCCAACATCATATGCGACGCGGATATCGCCATTTGTTTCATTTGGAACCTCTCCAATATGAAAAATGACGGATCCATCGGATTGAACCGTTTCTTTTTGAAAGGCCTCGTCATATCCAAACGCAACCACATCACTCGTAGGCTGTGGCGGATGAACGGTAATGACTAGATTTTCATAAGTTGATTCATTTCTATTATCAAAAAATGGCCAATAAAATTGAGCGACATCCTCAAAGATTTCGACTCCATTTTGAATCGTGTACGCGAGGGTAACAGTAATGGTCTCGTCCTTCCCCTTACGATGGATTTTATAGAAATCTTCTTCCTTTTCCACCCGTAATTCCTTACCATTTTCAGTTGCAGAAAAGTCTTTTATCGAACTCCCCTTTTTCGGAATTACAGTCCGGGTGATCCCGTTAAACTCACCGTCAAATTCATATGTATGGGTTTCCGTTACTTTAACAATACCATCATCCTGCAGGTACGCATCCATTTTTACATCATTGATCCAATAATCAACTGCAAATCCCTGCATAGGAAAAATAAACAAAAACACTATTACAAAAATAAGTCCACTCAATTTTACGCGCATATCCGTCCCTCCTTCATACTTACTATACGAATAAACATGCAAACAGGTTTCAAACTAAGGTGGTATACTAATTCAAAAAGGAGAAAACAAATGCCTGAAATAAAAATTGTCTTCCTTGATATAGATGGAACGATTTTACGACCAGATGATACGATTGAGGATTCAACAAAAAACGCAGTTGCCCAGCTTAAGGAAAAAGGAATCGAGGTGTTTCTTGCAACTGGAAGACCGCTTCATGAAATTACGGATATTGGTGACGAGCTTTCGATAACATCCTATATTGCTTATAATGGGGCATTTGCTGTGCACCATGGGGAAACTCTTTTTAACGAACCTCTTCCACCTAGATTAGTTGAAAACCTATTAAAGACAATTCAAGAAAATAATTTTGATATTGTCCTGTACTCTAGAAATAAAAATATATTTAATAACATGGAATCCGAAATAGTTAAAGATTTCATCAAGACTTTTCATCNAATCCGAAATAGTTAAAGATTTCATCAAGACTTTTCATCTAAAAAAGAACGCACTGTATGATGACATGAAGAATGAAGCAATCTTGGGTTCGACCATTCTCACGACCAAAGAACATGCAGAGGAGAAATTTGAACATATCAAGGAAATTCATCTATCTTCTGTAAATGTGGAAGGCATGAAAAACTGTCGCGATGTCATACGCGAAAAGTTCAACAAAGGGGTTGCTGTTAAAGCAGTGTTAGCTGCGCTCCATCTCTCGCCTGAGCAAGCAGTTGCATTTGGGGATGGCATGAATGATAAAGAAATGCTGTCAGCAGTTGGTTCAGGCTTTGCAATGGGGAACGCAAATCCAGATTTATTTTCCTATGCGAAATATAAAACAACAGATGTTGAGAACTCCGGAGTATACAACGGATTAAAATCGATTGGATTGGTGGAATAATATTGTGAGTAACCTTCAATTTAAGCTAAAAATTATTGAAGCCAAGTAAATAAAATTACATAGAACAACCATACAAATAAGCCTGGGGTGAAATGAGCTTACTGGATTACCGGTAAGCTCAACTGGATACGTTATTTTAATCATCAAAACTACAAGGAGCCAATCTTTTCATACTTACCGGGTCTTGAGACAAGCTCCAATCTTACTTGCCGGATACTGTATCTTTTAGCTTACCGATACAGTCTTTATCATAAGTATCTACAAAAAACAAAATAAAAATCTGTTATTTTGTCTGCTCTATAAGGAGAACTTCATCTGTAAAATAAGCTTGTTTTGGATGAGTTGGGTTTTCAGGATATGTCATTTTGAGATATCCTAATTTAATCAAGGGTTTCAGATAATTATGACTTAAATTTTCCCTATCTTTAAGTCCTAAATGCTCCAAAATATCACTTATAGATTTTTTAAGAATACAAAAAGCAAGAACACCTTTTTGTTTTTGAGGAATTTCCAAAGAATCAATAGCATCAATTATATAGAATTCGCTTTCTTTATGATCTAACTTTAAATCATCATTTAATTCATAGCGAACCGAAGGTCCCTTCGTACCAATCTTTACAAGATATGTACCGCATAATCTTGAAAGCATTTGACTTACAGCCAACGTGTCATTAATTCCAAAAAGTAAACGGATTTGACTATTGGTTATGCTTCCATACTTTTTTGCCGCAACTAGTATTAGCTTTTCTTGATCACTTATTTCATTAAAATTTGATAACCATACTTTATCGTTTTCATTTATTAAATGTTGTTGTAATAAGGAAATTGAAAACTGGTATCTTTTAAAGTCATTATCAATTTTGGGTAAACCAAAGCCCATGTCTTTCCAACTTCGTAGTATTTTTAACAAACCTGTTCCTGCAACTTCAGCCCAACCTATAAGGCGAAATGCCTTTGCGATTATTGGGTTTCTTGGAGATGTCAAATCCCCTGAATAGAGTTCATCTACTTCCCTTATTTGAGATGTTCCCGGATTTATGAAGGAGATAGAATTTTTTAAATGTCTTATTTGTGCTATCTGTCTCTCAAAATAGTCTTGATGTATTAGTAAGTTTACTAATGCTTCACGTATAGCAACCATTACAGGGGTGTTTCCTTGTCTTTGTGTATCCTTCATATAGTATTTTAATTTTATCATTACCAATAAATAATTTGTATTGTGATAAACCCGGTTTAAGCATATAAAAGAATACCAAATTTATTAAAAATAGCATACCAAATGATTGGTACGCTATTTTTCGTCATATACCTTTTAGCTTTATAGGTTTCAACTCTCTATTTTCCTAATATACCATTTCTGTTAAAATGAGGTAATGCTACAGACCTGTCCCTCCGACCCATTTATTCGTTATGTACTGCAACTTTTTCAGTAGCTTCTTCGGTTTGCCAGCCTTTGCATACGTCGACCCATTCCTTCGCTTCGGAATATTGAAATAGTTCGTCACAGGTTAATTCGATTGCCGAATTAATGCTGCCACAAGCTGGAAACACGGTTGCAAAACGTTTCATAGACTCATCCAAATAGACATCAAGATTGTTTGCCAGTCCAAACGGGCACACACCGCCAATCACATGTCCGGTTTGCTCGACCACTTCTTCAGCAGATAGCATTCTTGCCTTAAATCCAAAGGTATGTCGGAACTTTTTATTATCAATTTTTGCATCGCCCGCAGCTACTACTAAAATCGCTGTTTCTCCTTCTCCTCGAAAGGAAAGTGGCTTTGCGATACGTTCAGGAGCAACACCGATCGTCTCGGCGGCTTGATCCACCGTTGCACTCACTGTATCAAACTCCATTACATCCTGTTCACGATTCCATTTTTTAAAATGCTCTTTTACACTCTCAAGTGACATTTTGTTCATCCTCTCTCGAAGTTTATTCTATTAATTTAGCATAAAATTTCCAAAAATCAAAAAATGTGCTCTATTTAAAAGTGGCTTGGATTTTTTCTCCAAGCCACCCACTTCTAGTATTCTGTTGTAATAATCGGTGTTCCAATCGTCACATCAATTTCATTCTCCATATTAACTCTAAGGCCTACCTGAAGATTAATTTTTTCCTGCTTTGCGGTCATTAACTCTGATTCAAAAGTTTTCGAGTAAGCAGAAACCGAAACAAATTTATCTTCGTGAAGCTGCTCTACCGCTTCCGCTTGTGCGTCTCCAATGATTTTTGCTGCAACCTCACTTAGTTGGTTTTTCTTAGAAAGCATTACACCTGAAATGGAATAAAAGGTCTTACTATCCTCGAAGGTTTCACTTACCCAATTTATCTGATCTGCGGTAAGCTTTGTGCCTTCCGCTTCATTAGTAATTGCGATTTCGTACTTATCACCAGATTTATATGCCTTTAGCTTAATCGACTCTTTAATTCCATGTTCATTCTCTTTTTGGCCTTGCCATACATAATGGCTATTTTCTTCTTCCAAAACATTTTTCCAGCTATATGCATCATGATTACCCATGAATTGTTCAATTTGATTTTTCATATCCTTCACATCATTTGCTTGTCCAACCTTGCCTCGGGATAAAGCCATCCATGTTGCAATTTCAACATCATTTTTATCAGCAAGCAGTCTTATATCTTCAAGATCATTACCTTTGGTGGCTTCATTATTCGAAAAAAATCCCGCTAGTATTCCAGCCGATAAGATTAATGCAATTGTCATCTTCATCCGTCCCTCACCTCTTTAACAAGGATAGCCAAGGTTTTTCTTATCTATACCTCAAAACTATCATTCTTGTAAATGACGGATGCCTGCCATTTCATTTCTTATTGATTTTCTTCACAAGCCCATTTCCAATTAAATAGAACGATAGAACTGTTATCGAAATTAAGAAAATCGCACTGAATGGTATGATTTTCACACCCCACATGTCGTTTAGAATTGTAGAGAGTACCACTGGCCAGGAATCCGAGGAGTTGACGATATAATTTGAACCGGACGCATCATTTTCAAATGCTACACTGATAAAAATTTTAACAATTCCAAGCTGGGCAATTAGAAACAAGGTTCGCCCTAACTCATTTGCCAAAAGGGTAATCACTTGTGACCTCATATTTGGATATAAATAGCGACGCGCTAGACTATACGGAGTGCCGCCGACAACAATACCCGCTTCATAATAAGGCTTTGCTGCTATCTCACTCACATATTTATTTAGGACATCCCCTACTCTGCCAACCTCGATTAATGCTAATACCAGAATAAACCAATAAGGTCGATGGGGTGAGTACAAAAAGAAGGGAATCCCCACAATCATTACAAGCAGGAAAATAGACGGAATATATGAAAATACTTGATGCCAAACCTTCAAAATGACTTTAAGAAACCGTGAATAAAAAGCTCCTATACCTAAAAAAGCCCCAATTAGCAGTCGAATAACCACTACACTAAAGATAATAAGAAGTGTTTCTTTCGTACCAATCACGAGCCTGCTTAATAAATCAACGCCTTGTCGGTCACTTCCCAATAGGAATTCCTCTGAGGGTGGAAACGGTGGTGTTACCATTGTCCCATCTTCAAGTTTTAGATATAAATGCTCCGTTAATTCCTCATCAATAAAAGGAAGATATGGGCCAAAAATGGCCATTAATACAATAAGACTAAAAATCAATGTTCCAATTATAAGTGATGGATTCTTCATGCTTGTTTTCCTTTCGGTGATACCAAATGACTTAATAATAGAAAGAATAGATTCGAAAACAGGATAATGAGTGTAAATGCGAGCACAAACCCCACTGCACTATTTGTATTCATATGAAAATTAGTTCCTTCAACGAAACTGCTTGGAGATGCGATTGCCTTGTAAAAATAAAATGCTGCTCCACGATAATTCGCTAGGAATTCCACAATAAATAAATTCGATAATATATATAATGTCATCGTATTGCTATTTACATTGATTTTTTGTAAGGCATTCTTCAACATATGTAACATAATCGTCTTTTTGCGTGAAACTCCTTTTGACTTGGCCGTTCTAATATAATCCTTTGTTTCCTCTTCAATAAGACTTGTAAAAGTTATATTGGCAATCAGAAATAAGGGATACATCGCCAAAAATAGAACACATACGATCACATTTTCTAGCTTTTCATGCCCGTACAAATCAATATGCGGGAATAATCCAATTTCATATAAAAACATGAGCAGAAGCTGGATTCCAATCATAAAAAAGAGATCTGGTACGGATAACATAAACCAAGTAATGCCACTTCCCACTCCGACCCTTTTATTCTTTGTAAAATAATCAAAAACCCCTTTTGTGATTCCCAGAAAGAAACCGATCAAAATAGCTGGGATAACAAGCAATAGACTTCTTCCAGAGGTTTTTAACACATGTGACTCAACTGAATCCCCATCAGAATATACTCCTAAACCATCGTTTTCCTGAAGAAATACTAAAAACTCTTTTATGTTACTAACATGTTGTTCCACACTATAGTCATATACAATTTTTTGTATATCTCCATATTTACTAGTTTCATATATGACATCACGCGGAATAAAAATAATAATCAATAGCAAAATTGTCGTGATGCACCATAATGCTAGTTGTTTACAAACTACTCTTAATAATGAAGTGTTCATAAGGCTCTCCAGTCCGTTTACAAAAATTAGAAATATAAATAAAGTCTACTAAATTACGAATAGTTTAACAACTATATCGAAATAGTTTTTCTAACTTCCAATCTAAACCCATTTGATTTCGTTTCCATTTTCCTGTACATTCTAAAGAAGATAACAAGGAGGTGTATTCTTTGAAATCAATTACAGTTTCGTTTCACAAAGAAGATGCGGTTGAAGCAATGAAAGTCGATATTCTGGAAGAAGATGATTTTAATCGAGTAACAGAAGGTGGAACACGACACCTATTTGAGCTTGACACGAATATTGGTTTTTTTGTCTTTTTCGATGGCGCAGACGCTGAAGGAAATTTACATTATCTTGCCCTTCAATATGAAGAGGAAAGTGAAGAGCCTACATACTGTTTCTCATTTGAGCTTAAGGATTTTTATGAATTTATGGCATTGTACATGAATGATCTTGAGTTCTCAGATGAGGAATCGGAAGACGAAGAGCAAGAATATGGGCCAATCCATCATCTTGCCCACCTGCTATACCATATTGTTGAAGACGCTAAACAAACTGAGTAACGTTAAGGACCACTTTCACATGTGGTCCTTTTTTCCTTTTCAAAAAGAGATATTTATGAAAAAATGGAGATATAAGTAAAAGCCAAGGTGGGTGATGACTTGTTTCTCAATATCCTTTTCACCATTATTTTCATATTGGGAGTGTATTATTTAATTCAATACAGAATGAGTATCAAAAAGGCTGTCGATCTTTCGAAAGAAGCTCTTTTCCCTCAAACGGAAGAGGAGTTCCAGGGGATTCTCATTCCGACTGAATATAAAGAAATGGAACCACTCTCTAAATCAACGAAATCGTATAAATTTGTGAAATGGGGAACCGTTATTGCTTCCGTGGTCCTTTTAGGAATACTAATGGTCATCCTCACAACTGACTTTTTAGGATCTTCCTTCTTCTCGATGGCCTATCTCTTTTTCGCAATCATAAGTGCTATTCGCCACCGTGGAAACCTGTTTTTATTGCCGAAAGGGATTATCTTGCAGGGACGATATTTTTCCTACAGCCGAGTCAGGGAATATGAAGTCGAACGAATTGTGCGTTGGCATGACTTATATGGCATCAATGACCGCATGAATTTTAGCTATCAGCTAACGATTAAGGTAAAGGGATTTTTTCCATTGGTCAATTTCGTTGTCGTGGAAAATGAAGCCCATCTTGAAAAAATCATTGAATTGCTGGAAATGAATGGTGTCATGGGTAAAAGAAAAGCGGATCCTTCTCAACAAACTGCCCCAAACATTAGAACAAAATCGTAATTCACCAGGCTAAAACCTGGTGTTTTTCTTTTTTTTCCACTCTTGTACCCTCTCCATTTAGGGATTTTGTCCAAACTACCAAGTACTGTACATGATTCAGAGTTTTTTGCTCGGGCGTGTACCGTGAGATCACTCTTTCCGGCTTGCTCACTCAACCTCTAATGAAAATACGAATAAATGTTCTATTTTTAGTTGATAATAGAATATATGTTCGTGTATAATGTAAAAAAAGGAGATGATGACATGCGCGGTATTTTACAACGTGCCTTGTATCAGCACACATCTATCGAAATCATCTATATGTCAAAAAGCGGGATTCTAACACAACGACAAATTAAAGTTTTAGAAATCCACGAAACCACAATCAAAGCCTTTTGCTTACTCAGAAATAAAAAAAGAACCTTTAAAATAGATAGCATTTTATCTGCGGCACCGAGGAAAAAAGGAGCTGTTAAATTTGCAAATTAGAACATTACAAATGCGAATGGAGCATACCGAGCAGGAAATACTTGAACAAATCGAAAAATATATCAGGAAACACCACATAGCTCCGACAATGCGCGAACTTTCAAGACTCTGTACTTCTGTGAGTTCAACGAGCACAATCAAGGCCTATCTTGACCGTCTCAAGGAAAAAGGGATTCTCCATTATGAACCTAAAACACCAAGATCCATCACCCTAAAAAAAGAACTACCCGAAGCGAAATAAGGGTAGTTCTGACATATATTCTATAGTTTTTCATCTACCTCTGACGTATCCACATCGTCGCCAAACCAATCAACTAGCTTTGCTTTTGCCTTCGCTTTCACATTGTCATCGATATGCATGGCCACTTGAAAAAGTGCAACACCTAAGGCTCCTAGATCATCGGTAAACCCGATCCCAACAGCAAGGTCCGGAATGAGGTCGACTGGAAAAATAAAATATCCTAAAGCAGCAAGAATTGTCACCCTTGCTTTTGCAGGAAGATCAGGCTTTTGAAGCACGAAGTAAAGCAAAAGTGCCGTGTATACAACGGAATGACCTGCTCTTAAAGCAAATTTTTTAAGTTTTTCCCAAAATTTATCTTCCGAATAATGCTTTTCCATTTCATCCATGTAAATCCCCCATTTTATATGTTCTACTACTATTGTACTACAGAGGCTAACAAATGAATCATGGGACTAACATGAAATTTCAACTTCCTTAGGTTATGCTACAAAACCTTTTTTAGGCCCACAGGATGTGGATCACAAAGACGAAGACATCAGGAAGTGGCGCTCTTAATCTTTGATCTAAAGCCCGAAAATTTAATTAGCTGAAGTAACTGACTTCTGCTAAATCAAATGCGCCTTGGCGTATTTGTGCCCGATTTTTTTCGAGCTTGCCTCGAAAAATTACCTTTAATAAATCGTGGCATCCGCCGGAGGCTTTAACTTTATTCAGTCCGGGTTTAGACCCACCAGTGAATTGTATACTCTTTTTGCATTCATCCCCACTTATAGAAGTAGGGAACTTCTGCTGAATAAAGTTAAAAGCTTTTTTCAAGCTCTTCTACCAATGAACCAACATAAGCAACTGCCTTTTTTATTGGCTCTGGTGTAGACATATCGACTCCGGCAAGCTTCATTAATTCAAGTGGCTTTCGTGTTCCACCCGCTTTTAATGCAGATAGCCAACGGTCCACTGCTGGCTGACCTTCCTCTTGAATCATTTGAGAGGCGGCTGTTGACGCGGTTAAACCAGCAGAGTACGTATATGGATATAAGCCCATATAATAATGCGGCTGGCGCATCCAGGTGAGTGCAGCGAGATCGTCCATTTCAACTTCCTCTCCCCAGAATGCGGAAAGCAACTCTGTTTTTTGTTCACATAAAATGTTGGCTGTAATTGGCGTGCCATTGTGAGCTAACTCATATACGCGTCGCTGTAACTCACCTTCAAGAATATGTGTGACAAAATTATGGTAGTAAGTACCTAATGATTGTAAAATAACCCAGCGTTTCATTCGATCATCATTTGATTGTGAAAGAATATGCCTGCTTAGCAGCATCTCATTCATCGTCGAAGGTGCCTCGATAAAATAGCGTGAAGGTCGTGTATTTGAGATTCGATGATTACGACCCGCTAGTACAAAGTGTCCGGCATGCCCTAATTCATGAGCAAGTGTAAATGTGTTTCGCATCGAGTTATTCCACGTCATCAAAATATACGGATGGGCGCCATACGGGCTTGAACAAAATGCACCAGATCGTTTTCCAACATTATCGGCTAGGTCAACCCAGCGGTTATGAATTCCTTCCTCCATAATTTTGATATACTCAGGGCCCATAACCTGAATAGCATCCAGGACAAGCTTTGAAGCTTCCTCATACGTTACTTCAGGGTTAAAATTCGGATCAAGTGGAGCCTTCAAATCGCTGTAATACACTTTTTCCAAGCCCAAAACGCGTTGCTTTAATTTTGCTAGGCGTCGCATATGTGGAGCTAATTCCGTTTGAATCGTATGTAACTGATTATTGTACATTTCCTTCGTAACCTGTTGTTCGTCTAACAGCATATCTGTAACAGACTCAAACCCGCGTAAACGTGCTTCAATGACTTGCTTTTTCACCTCTGTTGCCAATGTGGCGGCATATGTGTTTTTGTATTTATCGAGAGTTTCAGCAAACGCCTTAGAAGCCTTACGTCGTAATTCCGTATTCGCTGAGTCCTCATATTTCGGAAATGAGTTAAAGGTTAGCGGATGTTCGATCCCATCATCTGTCACAAACGCTGAAAACTGCATATCTGATGTTTTGCTTCTTTGATAAATCATATATGGAGAATCCATAACCTCACCAAAAGCAGCTAATACTTCTTCAGCATCCGGTGATAGCGTATGCTCTTTAGCTTCAAGAATATCGGTTAACGTTTTTTGAAATTCATCAAGACCCTGTTCTTCTTTTATATATGATCTGATCGTTTCTGCGTCCAGCGCAAGCAACTCTGATTTTATAAACGACAAGTTTGCTCTCACATTTGCCAGTAAGGATGCCGCTCGGGCGGCGTTCGCCTGATAAACGGAATTTGTTCCATCGACTGACATATGTAAATCTGCGTAGGTCATCACACGCATCACTCTTTCCAGCAATGCATCCTTTGCCACTAGGCATTCAAACAAGGTCATTGCATTTTCACCAACACGTCCCTTGTATTGTGTCACTGTTTGAAGGTCCGTTTGTACGGACGCAAGCTCCTTCTCCCATACCTCGTCTGTTTCAAATAAATCTTGTAGGTTCCATGTTTGTTCAACAGGGACCTCTGAACGCAATAATGCCATTTGAATATTCCTCCTTCTAGTGAATATTTCGTAAAACGAAATAATATAATTCTATTATAAAATAAACAAATCAAGATTAACATAAATATCCTAATTTTCTTGCAAATCTACACAAAAAAGAAGATCAAGAATAATCTCGACCTTCTCTTATCCCTATAATAACCCGACCATTTTTAAACCGTGCAAAATTCCATCTTCTTCTACGGATTTTGTTACATATTTGGCTGCTTCTTTTACCTCATCAAGTCCGTTCCCCATCGCTACACTATTGTGAACCGCGGTGAGCATTTCTAAATCATTTAATCCGTCTCCGAAAGCATATACATGCTCCTCTGGGATTCCTAACATTTCAATAAGCTTTTCAATCCCGTTTGCTTTTGAGCCGCCACTTGGAATGACGTCAACAGAAACCGGATGCCAGCGAACAAAATCAAAGTCCTTGAACTCGTTTTCGTATTGCAATTCATCCCCTTCTGGGACAAATAAAAGTGATTGGAACAATTTACGTCCTTCATAATACTTTGGATCATATGTAGGAAAACTTTTAATTTTTAAGGTAGCAATGCTTTCTGTAATAAATTCATGCTCCGGAACATTTGCCTTCATGTCTTCGTGATCCATGTAGACAATAGGGTGATTATTGGCAAGCGCTTTTTCTGTCAGCTGTACAAGGGCTTCTTCATGTAATGGATTTGTGTAAATTTCCTCACCATTTAACACAACGTATTGACCGTTGTAGCTTACATATGTTCCGATACCGAGCTCTTCACGCAAATCCTCGAACATAAATGGAGCACGGCCCGTAGCAATCGCTACTTCATGTCCAAGTTCCTTTAATTTAAAAATGGCTTCCTTCGTTGTGGCAGGTAGTTGTTTCTTATGGTTCAAGAGTGTTCCATCTATGTCAAAAAAGATCAGGCTTCGTTCCATTTTCATTCCTACTTTCTATCTCGCTTTTGTCTGAAATCATATATTACCTAAGATACCTTATTTTCACGCGTTAAACAAATAAAACAGATTTAAAAGAATACAAACAAAACAGGCAAAAAGTACTATTCTCTGGCATAAATTAGTAGTATGTTTACATCTTTTCGCATCAAGTCCCCCATAGGGCGCAAATACGTCAAGGCGCATTTGATCTTATTCATCAAGGAGAGCAGACATGAAAAAAACGTGGTTATTAGGATTTGGCTTTTTTAGCATTAGTCTTGGATGGTCTTTATATAATGGATTTGTTCCTTTTTTGCTCGACAATTATATTACTAGCACGGCACTGATTGGATTTCTAATGACCATCGATAATTATATCGCTCTCTTTTTACAGCCATATATTGGTCAGTTAAGCGACCGAACCCGGACGCGTTTCGGACGCAGGATGCCATATTTACTTATTGGCGTTCCACTTGCAGCCCTGTTTTATGCCCTTATCCCCCTTCACACTGGATTAATATCTTTGCTCATTTTCATGCTATGTATGAACTTATCAATGGCTATTTTTCGTTCCCCTACGATTGCTTTGATGCCGGACATCACACCTGAACCCCAACAAACAAAGGCAAACGGAATCATTAATTTTATGGGTGGCTGTGGAGCAATTTTTGCGTTAAGTATAGGCTCCTATTTATTTAGCGTTGACGAGACACTTCCATTTATCGCCGTTTCTATTTTCTTTTTAGTATCAGTGTGGATCGTTTTTAAAAATATTAAAGAACACCGCGATACACTCTCTTATTATGAAACAACCGTCCCTAAAATTAATTACAGGGCAGAATTAAACTCTACAACGATATATTTGTTAGCCGCTATCTTTTTTTGGTTTATTGCGATTATGGGTATGGAAGCTTTGTTTACACTATACGGAGTGAACGAATTAGGCCTTTCAAAAAGCGCCTCAGCGTTTTCGTTGGCCTTTTTTCCATTAAGTTTTGTGATTTCGGCAATTCCAAGTGGGATCTTAGGAGCGAAATTTGGGAAGAAAAATGTGATTGTCATTGGGGTTATCGGTTTAATCATTTCATTTTTACTGCTAAATTGGGTGGATTCCGTGATTTACTTGAGAGCAATCTTATTTTTGGGAGGCATCTTCTGGGCATTTGTTAACATTAACGCATACCCTTTGATTGTTTCTACTGGGAGTGAAAAAAGCTTCGGAACAAGAACTGGGCTGTATTATTTGGTTTCCTCGCTGGCAGCCATTACGTCACCTCCAACCCTTGGGTATTTAATTGACCTGTTTGGGTTTAGTGTGCTGTTTTTAGCTGCAGCTGGGAGTTTGATTGTGGCGCTGATTTTTATCAGCAGAGTTCGTGATTCATCTGAACAAATAGAGGAGTCATTGTAGAAACCCCAGTATTTTTATATGGTTATTTTTATCAAAATTTGTTAAAGTAGATGAATAGTTACCCCGGTAACTATTTTTTTATTTCTAATAAAGTAAGGGGATTTTCAACTTGGATAAACAAAAACTATGGACGAAGGATTTTATTATTGTTTCCTCCATCAATTTTTTCTTAACCTTTATCTTTTATTTATTGGTTGTCATCATGGCTGTTTATGCAGTTGATGAATATGGTGCATCCACAAGTCAGGCTGGGCTTGTAACTGGAATCTTTATTGTAGGAACGCTAATCGGCCGCCTATTTATCGGACGTTATATTGATCTAATTGGTCGTAAAAAAACATTATTTATCGGTTTGGTTTTATTCCTCATTACGACCTGCTTATACTTCGTACATGCCGGAATCACTTTCCTTCTAATAAATCGCTTCATTCATGGTATCACACTTGGCATCGCCAGCACTGCGACTGGTACAATTGTTGCTCAAATCATTCCGCCTAAACGCAGAGGTGAAGGAATTGGTTATTTTAGTATGAGTGCAACCTTGGCAACGGCAATTGGTCCATTTATCGGGCTATTTATGTCCCAGCATACGAGCTACTAGGTAATCTTCGGTCTCTGTCTTGTGATTGGCGTTATCGGCCTGCTCACTTCATTCATTTTATATGTACCGCCAATCGAAATACAAACAAGTCAAATTCAAGAAAAAACTGGCTTTTCGTTTGCAAACTATGTGGAACCGAAGGCACTTCCAATTGCGCTTGTTACATTTGCGGTTTCACTTTGTTATGCAAGTGTTCTTTCATTCATCAATTTTTATGCAATTGAGATTGATTTAGTAACTGCAGCAAGCCTTTTCTTCCTTGTCTATTCAATTGCTGTTCTCATTTCACGCCCTTTCACTGGACGCTTGATGGATATAAAAGGGGCAAACTATGTCATGTATCCAGCCTTTTTTATACTTGCGATTGGAATGTTTCTTTTAAGTACTGCTCATAACAGTGTCACACTTCTTGTATCAGGTGCCCTTATCGGGCTTGGATTCGGGAATATGCAGTCATGTACCCAGGCAGTAGCGATTAAGTTAACTCCAGCACACCGTATGGGACTTGCGACTTCGACCTTTTACATTTTTTTAGATGCTGGGCTTGGGTTTGGTCCTTTTCTATTAGGTTTTCTTGTTCCGTTAACCGGGTACAGCAAGCTGTATTCCATTTTAAGTATCGTAGCATTAGCAAGTATTATTCTTTACTTTTTCATGCACGGGAAGAAAGAGTCTTCTAGTCGAAAAAATCAAACAATACCATTATCAATGTAATAAAGAAGCCTTGCCCACGAGTTTGTCGGGTGGACTAACCTAAAATAGTGAGACAATATAAAACACCTCCAAAATGGCAATACTTGAGATAAGTATT
>NZ_JAJFZK010000012.1 GCF_020731355.1 Bacillus sp. REN16
ATACCTATTATTTCTTGCCTTGCGAAGATTGTCGAATATTACTTACACAAGATTTTACGCAGACCCACTTGTACACCATGATCGATTTCAAATCCAAGATCTTGAAGCATTTTGTGGTCAGCCGAGCTCTTTTGACCAGCAGTTGTGAGATAATCCCCTACAAAGATTGAGTTTGCTGCATAAAGCCCAAGTGGTTGAAGACTGCGAAGATTCACTTCCCTTCCACCTGAAATACGAATTTCTTTAGTCGGATTTATATAGCGCATTAAACACAACACCTTTAGACAATATCTAGGACTCAGTTCGTCTGTTCCTTCTAAAGGGGTTCCAACAATGGCATGTAGAAAATTTACTGGAATAGAATCGGCATCTATAACTCGTAAGCTTTTTGCCATGTCCACAACGTCTTGCTTTGATTCTCTCATCCCCACTATTACCCCTGAACAAGGTGAGATTCCATGCTCCTTTATTGTTTCCAACGTATTAACCCGATCTTGGTATGTATGAGACGTTGTGATAGAACCGTGATGGTTTTCAGATGTATTAATATTATGGTTATACCGATCTACACCTGCTTCTTTTAACTTTTTAGCCTGATCAAATTTTAATATTCCTAGGCATGCACAAACCTTTAAATCATATTTTTCTTTAATTTCCTTTACAGCAGACACCACCTGGTCCACTTCTTTGTTACTAGGTCCACGACCACTCGCAACAATACAGTAGGTACCCACTTTTAATTGATTGGCTTTTTCTGCCCCTTTCAAAATTTCCTCCTTGTCCATCATTCGATATTTTTCAATGGGTGCAGTTGATATACTAGATTGGGAGCAATACCCACAATTTTCAGGACATAGTCCAGACTTTGTATTGATTATCATATTTAGCTTCACTCTATTGCCATAATAATGCTTGCGAATCACATAAGCTCCTTGTAATAATTCCAATATTTCATCATCTGGAGAGTTTAGAACATCTAATGCCTCTTCATTGCCTAATTCATACCCATCTATGACTTTTTGTGCTAATTCCTTCCATGCACACATCATATTTCCTCCCATACACTTTTTTTCAATTTGCTTTACTGACCTTTTAGCTATTCTTCTATTAAGTTAAGCAGTTCTTCTTAAACTCTTAAAGTAATCACGACTAACGAGTGACCTTTCAAAGCGATAAGCAAATATCCCTGCCCCAATTGAAAGTACAATATCCTTTGGTAACGGGACAATCATCCATAACCATGCTATTGAATACGTAAATCCTTCTGGTGCTGAAGCCCATAGTTTATAAGCAAAATACATCCAGTTCGTTCCGAAAATGTAATTTAAAGACATCCCGATTAGCGATGCAATGATGTATATATGTAATGCCCTTTTCTTTTCGATGATTTTTCCTGTTATATATGCCGTGAATATAAATGAAATGATAAAACCAAATGTTGGGCTAAATAAGTGAGCAAACCCACCGCTAAATTTTGCAAATACTGGAACCCCTACTAAGCCTACAAATGCATAGACACACATACTTATCGCGCCAATTCTGCTTCCTAAAATCGCACCTGCTAATATAGCAAAAAAGGTTTGCAACGTAATCGGAACCCCGCCTACAACCATAAATGGCGCAATTGATGTAATATTCGCACCGATTGCCATTAATGCAACAAACATTCCGACTAAACTGATTTCAATAGTCGATAATTTCCGTTTCATTCCCTATACCTCCTCCTTCTACAAGAAACTATAAAATTAGAATAAAGGGTTTGTTCAATATATGTCAACCTGTTTTTTATTTCGGTTGACAATTATTTTAAGAATAAAGGAGTCTCCGGCACGAAAGTAAACATGAGGATTCTCTTATTTAAAAACATAAAAGCACTGTTCTTTTGTTGAACAGTGCCGATTTTTTTAATACCCGGAATCTTCTGATGTGAGGTTATCCAGCATTGTATAATCGTATTGCTGCAATGGCTTTTCTGCTGGACCTTCCAGAACCTCACCTGTATAGGAGAATCTGGATCCATGGCAAGGGCAGTCCCATGATTTTTCACCATTGTTCCAATGGACTTCACAGCCTACATGGGTACATGTTGTGTCAACGACGTAAAGCTTGCCGTTCTCATCCTTATAAGCGCCTTTTCGATGACCATCAATCGAAATAACCGCACCTTCTCCATTCGGAATGTCACCCACATTTTTTTCTGGTATTTCCATTTTCCCTTGAATTAAATGCTTAACAACCTTTGCATTGTTGACAAAGAAATTTTTCAGCGAAGGGTGTGGATTGAATCGTGCAGGAGAATATATGTCACGATAGCGGTTATTTCTTTTCAGAATAATATCTCTAAATAGCAAAGCAGCAGCTGTGCCATTCGTCATTCCCCATTTTCGGAATCCAGTTGCGACTAAAATATTTGGTTCTCCAGTTGTAAGTTCCCCGATATATGGGATTTTGTCCAATGTTTGAAGGTCTTGTGTAGACCAACGATATTGAATATCCTTTACATCAAATATCTGTTCTCCAAATGTACCTAGTGCATTATATTCTTCTAACGTGTCGTTTCTTTCGCCCGTTTGATGACTGCCACCTACAACTAAAACATATTCTTCACCATTATTTATCGTTGAACGTAATGAACGCGTTGGCTTATCTGCACTTATATACATCCCGCCTGGAAAACTTTCCTTTGTTTTTGCCGCAACTATGTATGAACGTGTCGCTTTCATTCTTGCAGAATATAGGCCAGTCCCCTCATAGAATGGAAAATGGGAACAAGCAAGGACGAAACCGGCCTTAACCCGTTTATTTTCGCGTGTAAGTACTGTCGGCTTCTCACCTGTTTCAATATTCACTGCAACCGTATGTTCATAAATGAGTCCACCTTTTTCTTTAATAATTTTTACAAGATGCGCTAGATACTTTACTGGATGGAACTGAGCTTGATTTTTCATAACAAGTGCGTTTTTAATATCAATTTTAAAAGGAATACTGTCGACCAGTCCCCCATCAATTCCTATTTTTTGATAGGCCTGCGCTTCTTTTTCAAGCTTTTGTTTGTATTCGTCTGTTGTGGAGTAGATGATTGCGTCTTGTTGGCTAAAATCACAATCTATCTGATGCTCCTCCACTGTTTGTTGGACAAATTTGATTGCATCTGTATTTGCTTCGTAGTAAAGCCTAGCGGTGCTCTTTCCGAAATTTGTGATGAATTCATCATAAATGAGATCATGCTGTGCAGTCACCTTAGCAGTTGTGTGCCCTGTTGTCCCATTGAGTAATTGATCTGCCTCTAATACCGCAACCTTTAGCCCTTCGTTTACTAATACGTAAGCGGAAGTAAGTCCTGTAATCCCCCCACCTACAATCGCCACATCTACCTCAAGATCTTCTTCAAGTGGGGAAAATGATGGAATGTCGACATCGACTCGCCACAATGGCTCAGGTGATTCTGGAAGTTTTTTCTCATTTGCCACAATAAACCCTCATTTCCTAAATAAGTAATTTTGCCATTAGGTTTTCCAGTAATTTGGGTATCATACATGGGTGGGAATAGATTAAAAAAGAGAGCCGTTTAGTTATGAAGGACTTTCCCGGCACAACTCGGCTCCGTTCGGGACTTCATCGGGCTTATGAAGGACTTTCCGGGCTCATCCCAGCTACGTTCGGGACTTCATCGATATTATGAAAGACTTTCCGGGCCTCAATTGATCCCTTAATTCCTTCAAACGCCATTTATATTCCACGCGATTTTCTTTGTTGACGCTTAGTTTTTCCCATTCTTTCAGGGCTGTTTTTACTTCTTCGTAATTCATCGCCCATTCCTCCGATTCATCAAGAATTTCAGTATCAACCGTTTCCTTTTGATTGCCTGCTGCTGTTAACAATAATAGCCAAGGAACAGCTTTTGTATCCGTATTCCAACGCCGGCGATATTTCTTCCATATTTTCTGCTAAAATCCTCTTTTTCCTTTAAAAAATTCACAAGAACTGCCCTTCGAATGCTTTTCAAATTTAATGGAAAAACTAAAGTGAATCATAAAGGGGGGTTTCTTATGTCTACAAGCTTTTATCCGAAAGAAAATATTAAACATTTTGCGAAAATCAGGGATCTTGCGCCAGAACAGTTAGCGGCTTATAATGCGTTCGGTAAGACAGCCATGCAAGAAGGAGCCTTATCAAAGAAGGAGAAGGAAATTATTGCGGTTGCGATTGCACATGTTACGGAGTGCCCTTATTGCATTGATGCACATACAAAGGGTGCGAAAAAAGCTGGTGCATCCTTAGAAGAGTTAACCGAAGCGGTATTTGTTGTAGCTGCTGTTGAAGCCGGTGGTGCTGTTACACACAGCACACATGTACATAATGCAAATAATCAAGATGCTTCCGATACACTATATACACGCTCAAATTTAAATCATCTCGGTCAATTAGGAAAGTTTGCTCCAAATGGTTTCAAAGCGTATGGAGCATTTAGTGCTACCGCAACAAAAGAAGGTAATTTAAGTAGTAAATTTAAAGAAATCATTGCCGTGGCTGTTGCAAATGCTACTCAATGTCCATATTGTATCGATGTTCATTCAAAAAATGCTATAAAACTTGGGGCAACAGGTGAAGAGCTTGCTGACGCAATTCTGGTAACTGCTGCACTCCGGGCTGGCGGTGCCTACGCACATATCGCAAATCTTATACAAAGCTACGAAGAATAAGGTTATTAAATTCCCCAGTTCCTTGGGGTTTTTTTAAACCAAGAAAAATCACCTACCCCAAGGGCAGGTGCTTACATTCAAGACGTTACTTCTTTATTTTTCACAACGATTGACGTTAGCAATGGAACCGCAATGATCACAACTATCATCACAACGAATGCAACGATTGAGTAAAGTACTGGGAGTCCAAAGAAATTTATCGTTTTAAAACCATCAAAGAATCGTTCAACATTCATGTAGAATAGGAAGGAAAATTGGAATATATCCCTCAACCAATTCGGTAGTTGAAGTGCTTCTACAAGGAAATATGGAACTGCCAAAATTGCGCCATTAATCACGAGGGAAACCAACGCATTTTTACATAAGACAGATATCAGCACAATCATGATTGCAAAGCTGCATGCACCTAGCAAATGAAATCCAAGCTGAATAAAATGGTACTCTAGCATCGTAAAGCTATATGGTGAAAAATAGTATTTAAATGCATATTGATTGACGTATCCCAGCCACCATTACCATACTGTTGGAAATTCCAAGCGAGGTTGAATAACTCCCACCCAATCACAACCATAACTGTGTAAATTAATGCAGCGACTATTTTTGCTCGCAGTAGTGTACCTCTACCCTTTTTGGCACTAAAAATATAGTTATCTACCCCACTGCTGTACTCTTGTGTGTATATGGTAGACAGGCCCACTAGCAGCATAGCCCCGGTAATCAGAATCGAGAAGAAACTCGCATAATCAATAATTTCTTGTGGTGCTTTGTTATAGGCAAAAGTCGATGTATCGATTCCCTTTAGCATTTCTGCTTCAAGTTCACTATTATATTTAGTTTCTCCTGCAAGCTCTTTGATTTTTTCATGAGCATTGGTTTCAATTTGATGGCCATAGGCAATGGTTTCATACACCCCCATCAAAGTCGATTCTTCATCAGACCAAAATTGTCCCTCTTCCATACTCTCAAATTTCTTATTGAATTCTTCATTTCCCTTGGCAGCAAGCTCGAGCTTTTCCTCTGTAATCGTCCCTTCCCAACTCTTATATAAAGCTCTTTCTTGATCGGCCCCAGAATAGTAGGTAAATCCCGTAGAGAAAACGATCAACAGAAGGAACACAATATACACCATTCTCTGTTTAAAAATTTTATATAACTCAAATTTCAAAAGCTCCATTTATGCCACCTCCTCATCAAAGTAGTAGAGATAAAAATCCTCTAAATTGGGATGTTCATTTACGGCACTTAGATGAGGTTTGATATCACTCAATATACGAAGCTGGAAGCTATCACCGACTCGTGCGATGTTTCCAACCTTGTAAATCGATTGGAATCTCGTGATTTCAGACTCGTTCTTAACGGTAACTGACCACACCTTATTTGCTATTCCTTTTAATAATGCCTGGGGCGATTGCTTTTGAACTAATTTTCCAGCTTTTAAAATCAACACTTCCTTCGCAATGAACTCGATATCCGAGACAATATGTGTGGATAACAGAACAATTCGATTTGTTGAGATTTGTGATAAAAGGTTTCGGAACCGGATTCTTTCCTTTGGATCAAGGCCCGCTGTTGGCTCATCGACGATTAAAATTTTCGGGTCGTTCAACAGAGCCTGTGCAATGCCCACGCGGCGCTTCATTCCACCTGAAAACTTTCCTACTTTTTTCTTTGCATGATCAGTTAGCCCTACCAATTCCAGTGATTCAGCAACCTTCACCTTAGCCTCTTCCTTCGTTAGTCCCTTTAAGGTTGCAATATATTGGAGAAATTTTTCAGCAGTAAAGTTTTTATAGTGTCCGACATGCTGGGGCAAATAGCCAATAACATCGCGATACCGGTAATCCAGCAAAGCAATATCTTGACCATCTAGTAAAACTCTACCTGAGCTTGGCTTCATCACACTTGCGAGTATCCGCATTAATATCGTCTTCCCTGAGCCATTTGCTCCTAAAATCCCGTATACCCCGGTTGTAAATTCTAAATTTATGGAGTCCAAGGCATTTTTATCATCAAAGACTTTTGATACATTCTCAATTATTAAATTCATATGAAATACCCCTTTTGTAAATATTTATCATTTTTACAACGATAAAAATGGTTGCAGCAACTGTCACCAAAATATAAGCTAATGCGGAGATGGTTTCGATTCGTTCAATGACATCTTGTTGTGTAATGGCGATTACAGCAACAGTCCAAAGGACAAGCCCACCAGTAACGGTATATCCTCCGCGATACTTTGTGGCTACAACTAACATGATGGCCGCAATAACGGTTAGTGGTGAGACCCAAAAGAGAATGAATTTTCCAATCATGACCTCAGGTAAAAGAATCGCGAAGCTAATGGTTAAAAATACATTTAGAATGATATTAAACGCTCCTACAACAACCATTCTTGAGAAAATGATTTCCTGCAAGCTAAATTTGAATGACATTTCTAATTCGGCCATTTCGGTATTCGTACTTTTAAATACCTCAATAAACCCTAGGATCGTTGGAAGTGGTGCAACATACAGCATCATCACATAGGGATCTATTTTGTAGAAAACAACCGATAATACACCGAGTAGTAAAAATAAAAGATTTAACCCCCAGAACAATGCTGAAAAATAAAAGACTTCCCTAGTTGAATGTTGTAGGACATTTGATACACTAGCAACAAGTGTTGCCCATTTACTCTCTTTCGTTGGTACATAAGGTCTCATCGCATCAATGGTCATCATGATTTCAGATTCATTTGGAAATTCCACATCAAATTCATCAAGTGACATTCCTAATTCCTGTTCCCATTCAAAAATCTCATCATCGAATTTATCGTTTTGTCCTTTGTTGTTCATATCCCTCACCTCTTTCTAATGCTGCTGCAAGTTTTCTAAGGCCTTGCTTCAGCCTTGATTTAACAGTCGACATATTCGCTTTCGTGATATCTGCGATCTCCTGGATTTTCATGTCATGATAGTATTTCAGAATCACAGCCTCCCGTTGCATATCCGGTAGGCTATTAATCGCAGCCTTCACCAGCTCCCGCGTTTCCTTTCGTTCAAATATGTAGGGAACATTACTGTTTTCGCTTTTGATGGTTTCCTGAAGCTCCGCTTGCTTCGAGGTCTGCTTGTAATCAACACTTCTCCAGTAATCGCGACAATGATTGACGGCAATTGTGTAGAGCCAGCTTTTAAAGCTTCCTTTATTTGAATACGATTTGATTCGCTGCATCATTTTTATAAAAATTTCCTGTGTCAGATCATAGGCCATTTCCTTGTTTCCTACTTTTCGGTAAACAAACGCATAGATGAGTTTGTAGTACTTCCTTGTTAAAACCTCCATTGCTGCCTGACTACCTTGCAAGATTTCCTCAATTAGTTCCTGATCCTCGGGCATTTTTATCACCTCAATTACTAAGACGTAAAGATTAAAAAAAGGATTTATTTTATTCTTAAAAAGTTTCTACTTAAATTATCCAATTAGAAATGGATGGTTGCAATGAAGATATTCAGGTTCATGCAAAAAAAAGCACCTCTCCAAATAGAAAGGCGCTAGGGTTCATCTATTTATCTATAAAAAATAGTCCATCACAAAGTACACAACCAGACAAAGGAGTGACCCCGTTAAAAATGGACTAATCCTGAGTATCGCTTTTTCATGTTTTGGTTTGTAGCTTCCTAGAAATGTATTAAAAACGGCAACCTCTGAGTTTTTTGTAAAAACATCGCCCGAGGAGCCCATCAGGAATGCGAATAGGATAAAGAAACAAGAGCCGAAAAACATGGTAGTTAACATATTTGCATCTAAATACAGGGAAATCCCGAACAAGATTGCTACCTCTATGGCAGTAATCAGAAGCGCAAATGTCATGTGTCGTACCATTGTTCATCCCCCCTTCCCCAAACTGCTGATACCATGTCATACGATTGAGCATGAGAAAAGTTTCGGAATACTTTGTATTATCTTATTCAGCATTTTTATCGTTTAGTCCGGACAAGTACAAGGCAGATTTTTGATAATTAATAGAATTTTAATATTGTGAAAGCGTTTTAGTTCATAATGAGAAATTTAATGATATAATGGGGTGGTCAGATTTATATAAGTTAAAAAAGCATAGATTACTTGAATGTATATGTTAAGGGAGAGAACATCATGGGTCAATTTCGTGTTGAAAAGGATTTTCTTGGAGAAAAAGAGGTTCCGGTTGATGCCTATTATGGCGTTCAAACCATTCGAGCAGTTGAAAATTTCCCACTAACCGGTTACCGGATTCATGAGGAATTAATTATCGCTTTAGGTATAGTTAAAAAAGCTGCTGCATTGGCAAACATGGAAGTTAAGCATTTATATGAAGGTCTTGGCAATCCAATTGTACAAGCAGCGGATGAAATTATAAACGGAAAAATGCATGATCAATTTATCGTAGATCCGATTCAAGGTGGTGCTGGGACCTCGATTAATATGAATGCAAATGAAGTCATTGCCAATCGTGCACTGGAGATACTTGGACATGAAAAAGGAAAATATTATGAATTAAGTCCAAACAGCCATGTGAATATGTCCCAATCTACAAATGATGCATTTCCAACAGCACTTCATATTGCCACACTTAATTTAGTTGAAAAATTACTTATTACAATGGAACAAATGAAAGATGTCCTTCAGCAAAAAGCAAAACAATTTGACCCTATTATAAAAATGGGTAGGACCCATCTACAGGATGCAGTACCTATTCGACTAGGACAAGAGTTCGCTGCATATGCCCGAGCTGTCGAGCGTGATATAAAACGCATTCAACAATCCCGCCAGCATTTGTATGAGGTTAATATGGGAGCAACTGCTGTTGGTACTGGTCTAAATGCAGAACCACGTTATATTAAAAATGTAGTCAAATATTTAGCAGAAATAAGTGGGCTGCCATTAGTTGGTGCTGAACATCTAGTTGATGCCACCCAAAATATCGATGCATATGCGGAAGTTTCTGCTGCATTGAAAATTAGTATGATGAATATGTCCAAGATCGCAAATGACTTGCGTTTAATGGCATCAGGACCACGTGCTGGACTGGGTGAAATTATCCTGCCAGCCAGACAACCAGGATCATCCATCATGCCTGGCAAAGTAAACCCTGTTATGCCTGAAATGATTAACCAGGTCGCATTTCAAGTGATAGGAAATGATCATACCATCTGTTTAGCTACTGAGGCTGGTCAATTAGAATTGAATGTGATGGAACCCGTGTTAGCTTTCAATCTGATTCAATCACTAAGTATTATGAACAACGCATTTCATGTCTTTACCGAATACTGTCTAAAAGGGATCAAAGCAAATGAGGACCGTATGAAGGAATATGTAGAGAAAAGCGTTGGAATTATTACGGCTGTCAATCCACACATCGGATATGAAGTCGCAGCACGAATTGCAAGGGAAGCCATTATTAATGGTAAACAAGTACGTGAACTCTGTTTGCAATACGATGTGTTAACCGAAGAGGAATTAGATCTAATCTTAAACCCTTATGAAATGACAGAGCCGGGGATTTCTGGAGCATCCTTGTTGGAAAGAATGTAAAGCAAAGAGGACTGGCAACAGTCCTCTTTAATTTGGCCAATATTAAATCGCCTTCACCATACCGCCATCAACCAAGTATGCTTGTCCGGTCATATATGTATTGGCATCCGATACTAAAAATGTAACAAAGCTTGCGAATTCTTCAGGTGTACCATATCGTTTTAAAGGAATGGTTTCTTTGAACATTTCCTCAACATCTTCGATTGGCATTCCTAATTTCTCTGCATTCACTTGATCCAAATGAGTCACACGGTCAGTTGCAATTCGTCCAGGTGCAACTGTATTAATCAGGATATTATGTGGCGCTAATTCGTCAGCCAATGTTTTGGCTAAGCCGACAATTCCTAGACGAAACGTGTTCGAAAGTATCAAACCTGGAAGTGGCATTTTAATGGAGGAAGAGGCTATATTGATGATTTTCCCGCCATTTTTTTGCAAGTATGGTAAAGCTCCACGAATCATTCGAATGTAACTTAATAGATTTAATTCAAACGCACCCTGCCACGCCTCATCATCCAACTGATCAAAGGTTCCCGCTGGAGGACCTCCTGCATTGTTAATGAGTATATCAATTGTTCCAAACGTATCAACTGTATGGTTGATTAGCGCTTCAATGTCTTCTTTTTTGGTGATATCTGTTTGAAGGTAAGAAACTTTTCCTTTCTCAAACGCCGAAAGCTCATTCTGAACAGCTTCTAATTTGTCCCCGTTACGGCTAGCGAGCATAACATTTGTACCCTCTTTTACGAGCTGGGTTGCGATTGCTTTTCCTAGTCCTTGGCTAGATGCCACAACAATGGCTGTTTTGCCATCCAATTTTAAATCCATGTGAATGCCACTCCTTTGATTAGTTCTATTCATTAATTTTAACCCAATTTTTTCATTTTGTGTTAGTTCACGGATAATCGTGCCTCATTCCGATATAAAAAGCCAGCACCACGAAAAAGAGCTGACCCGACTTACCTATTTGGAGATGGAAACCCCAACTTGCTTATCAATCCGAGGTTTTCGAACAAATAATTCTGTTCCTAATAACACACCAACAACAATTAAAATAAAGCCAACTAACTGAATCATTTTGAATGGTTCATTTAAGAACAACACCGAACCAATCAACGAAAAGAATGGTGAGAGGTTTAGAAATATGGCTGTTTCACCCGCCCCAAGCTGTGAGATCGCAAAATTATAGCACAGGTTTCCGATTCCAGTTGAGATGATGGCTGACGCAATAAAAATAACCCACACATAAGCTGGAGCAATTCCAATCTGATTGAAGGATTGACTTTCTAAGGCAATGCTTAACATAACCAAAAACCCTGCGCCCATTAAAAGCGAATAACAGGTAATCGTTTTAGGATTCAATGTATAGGAAGCTTTTCGAATAAAAATGAAGCTTAGCCCCTGCGCAATGACCGATAAAAACACATATAAATCACCACTTGAAAGCTTCGTAAAAGAGCCTCCGCCTAGTACCAAAATAAAGTAAATGCCAATAATACCAAAGCATACCCCACACATTTTTAAAATGGTCATTTTAGCTTTTAAAAAAAGTATCGCTAAAATATTGGTAACAAGCGGTATTAAGGCTAGAATGGATGCGCCATTTGTCGCACTTGTGTTAACTAAACCAATGGAAAGCAGCGCTTGGTGACCAAAAATTCCCGTTAGAGCACTAAGTGCAACATAGCCGAACTCATGCAAATTCATTTTTTTGAGATCTTTCTTCACATACAAAAAGACAAAAATAACGAGTCCCGCAGCAAGAATTCGTAAGCCCGTAATGGTAAATGGAGGAAAGTTATTAACCAATATTTTTATTGCGACAATATTTAACCCCCATGCCATCATGACAAATAACAAGATGCCATATAAATAATGTTTTTGCACACATACCCATCCAATCTGATGAAAGTTAATGCATCCTATTATACTTCATTTCGTTTGAAAAAAGACGTGAAAAATAAAAAGTCCGGCGGATCACAAATGTGTTTCCTGCCGGACAAGACCTTTTTTCAACAAATTCATTTCTGTCATAAAATTCTTTAATGCTGCGTCACGTGGCAAATTATGTGCTAATGCATGGATTAAATTGCGTAACATAACCGATGTCATGATTTGCAAAGCATGAAATAATTCAACCTCATCTATGACATTCATTTTGATTAAATTAATCTTTGAGCATAACAACTTAAAATTTTCATTTATTTCATGTTCACTTGTCATTTTATCAAATGTTTTTTCAATTTTATGTGTCATATTAAGCAATGCATTTTTTATAAATGTCGCATTCTCATCCTCATATAAGAACAGCTCAAAAAAGTCGGTAAATGTTCGAAACAAATCACCTTCATACTTTACAAGCATCGAAAGAAATGCTGCCTTCTTTTCTCTTGCAAACTCACCCAACAAGAAGAAAAAAGCATCCTCTTTGTCTTCAAAATATTGGTAGAAGCTGCCCCGTGAGATTCCAGCAGATTTGATAATATTAGAAATCGAAGCGTCAAATAAAGGGACGCTGGAAAATTCCTTTTTGGCCGCTCTAATCAAATTTTGTTTTTTATCCTCTGGCAAATTAAAAAATGTAAGTTTTGGCATTTCCACTTTGTCCCCCTTGTACCTACTGATTGACAAACGAGAATAAGTCGGCTGGAAGACGGAATTGTTCTTCTTTACTATAAAGATATTCCGTTTTAGCTGTTTCTTTTAGTTTGTTCATTTCCCGCTGAAGGCTTTCCATTTTTTTATCTAATTGAGATGCAGTAACAGCAGCCTCTTTTAATTCATCCTTCATATGTTGAGGGATTTCTTTATTGTACTTATAGTAGATTTTGTGCTCCAGGCTTGCCCAGAAATCCATTGCAATTGTTCGAATCTGAACTTCAACGCAGACATGTTCTTCACGGTCGGACATAAAGATTGGTATTTGCAGGATGAGATGCAAGCTTTGATACCCATTCGGCTTTGGATTTTTAATATAATCCTTACATTCAATTAAAGTTACATCTTTTTGTTGTTGTAACATCTCACTAATACGATAAATATCCGAAACATATGAACATACGATACGTATCCCCGCAATATCACGGATGTTCTTTTGGATTGATTCAATTGAAAAGTCATATCCTTTCCGGTTGACTTTTTTTAATATACTTTCCGGAGACTTTACCCGCGATGATACATGTTCAATCGGGTTGTAATCGTGTATATATTGAAATTCCTGCTTTAAAATATTTATTTTTGTCATCATCTCTTCGAGTGCAAACTTATAAGACATCATAAATCGGATAAGTTCCACTTTCATATCTTTAATCTGGTCCATTCTATTTACCACAGACATCATTCGTCTCCTTTAATCCTAGAAATCAAATACTACTTGGCATTTTTTTATCTTAATAAAGTTATTGGTTTTTTAATAATTGAAGCTTTGACACCTAGTTCTTGCAGTTTTTTTGCAAGCTTTCTCAGTTTTAATTGATCTAGTTCATTTTTTGAATTAGTTTTTAACATGACATTGTGTCACCTCACTAGTTAAATTTTAGATGACAACATGTCACAAGTCAATCCAAAATGACACATTGTCACATTTTATTCACATCAAAAGCCTTCCCGTATAAGAGAAGGCCCAAATCCTTATATAGCCGTACTTGTTTTTTCCACAACTGATTTCTTTTCGTTCAATTCTGGGTGTGCTTTGCGAACAACACTTGGTCTTGCCAGAACTAACACTACCCCAATCAGGACTGCCGCTGAAGAAATGAGAATATATTGACCTGGCAGGACATCGTACAAATAGCCAAAAATAATCATCCCGAGTGGCATTAATGCGACCGCCATTGATTCTAAAATAGAGAACACACGTCCTTTGAAATCATCATCGATCATTTTTTGCATCATAACTTGTAGTGGTGTATTGACAACGATAATAACGGCACCGAAAGTAAACATTGCGATAAAATAGTACGCAAACACGGACCAATAGGATAATGAGATCATTAATGGAACAGCCATTGCACCCATGATTACTCCTAAACCAATGATGCCTCTCTTTGAAACGAGAAATGGAAACTTCACTTCTTTTCGAATTGAAAAATAAATCGAGAACAACAGCATTCCAACCGCAAATGCTCCTTGTGCGAATCCAAAATGTTGCGAAGCCATCTTTAATTTTTCAATTAAGATAAAGGAAAAACCAACCTCAAATGCTCCGAACAAGAAGTTAATGATTAATGAAATCCAGATCATGATCATAAGAACCTGTTTTGTTTTTAAATAGCTAATTCCCGCTTTAATACTCTGCCACATTGTTTCTGACTGATCTTGTGCTTCTTTCTCTTTACGTTTTGCGAATAGATTGAAGTTCATTGTCGATTCAAGGAGAACAGCAAGTACTGAAGCTGCTATATACATTCCTAAAAATACTTCCATCGACACTGTACCATATAAAAGCCCGCCAACTGCTGGGCTGCCAATTGCTGCAAATGACATCGAAATCTGATTAAGTGACATTGCTCTTTGGATCCGATCTTCATCAACCAAGCCTGTAACCGACGAGGTAAAGGTTACTCCTGTAAATGAAGTTGCGATGGATAATACGACGGTTGTCGTGTAAATTGCAAGTAATGATAGACCATAGGTCATGCTAAAACCAAGCAGTCCGACAATCGCGAGCGTCGTCACAAGCTGTGAAATAATCACAATTTTCTTACGGGAGTACTTGTCAGCCGCATATCCAGCAAGTGGGGCGACAAGTGCTCTTGGCAAAAGATTACAAATCAGATTTGTTGCAAAGCTTGTTGCAGATCCTGTCAATTGAAGTATATAAAAACTGATGGCAAATGCGTATACTTGTGCACCAAATGAGGAAATGATTTTACTGATTGTGAAAGTAAATAAATGATACGTTGCCCTTTTAAGCTTTTGTTGTTCATTCATGTTAATTCCTCCAATATTGGAAAAGTTTAATTTGATTAAACAAATCATATCATCATTATACTTTCCTTTCAACAAAAAGTTTAATATAATTAAACAAAATATAAAAAATAGGGAGAGTGCCTATTTCACATGCTTGGTGAACGCATACGCAAATTACGAAAACAAAAGAAATTAACACTTGAAGAGCTTGCAGGAACAAAACTGACAAAGGGCATGCTGAGCCTTATTGAAAATAATAAAGCAAATCCATCGATGGAAAGTTTAACTTATATTGCGGAAAGACTTGAAATCGAGTTATCTCAGCTTTTAAATGAAGTGAATTTTGAAGAGTTGCAAGACATATTAGATCAAGCTGAAAAAATATATGTTGTTTCTAGTGACGAAAATCCTAATAAATATAAAAATCTTATTTCACTAATCGAGCAGCATATTCCTCAATTAAATCAAGGATATGTGGCTGCCAGATTGCAGGAATTGTACGGATATAGTCTTTATTGGGAAAAACACAGGGATTGGACACAACCACTTGAGCAGGCTGCGGTACTTTACGATCAAATGAATGTCACGACCAAAAGGACCAGTATTGCTGTCTTTCGGGGACTTGTCCATTTCTTAGACTACAATTATGGAGATGCACTTGCTACAATCCTTCACGAACGTGGGGAAATCGAGAAAAAACATGTTTTTCTAGATCCCGTTTCGAGATTAGACCTTGATTATCAAGAAGCCGTTCTATACTTTGCAGTAGGCGATATTCAATCGGCCAAACGTGTCATGGATGAGGCGATTTCCTTTTCACAAAAAAATAAGATATTTTATTTAATTGATGATTTATACCGTCTTGCTGCTGCCTATTCCATGATGGCTGATGACCTGGAATTACATGAATACTATTTAACAAAATTAAAGCAGTATGCTGAGTTTTCGGATGACAAAATGTCAAAGATTACGTCACAGCTTTTTTACATTGAATCACTTACGTCTGTTAAGCATGATTATCATACAGCCCTTGAAATCGTTGATCAGTTTTTAGGGAATCCGGAATTTCACCAACAACAATTTAAGGAATGGTTTTATCTGGAAAAAGGGAAAGCTTTACATGGACTTGGCCAATATCAAGAAGCCATTGACTATTTAAATGAAGTCGAGGTTCCTGATTATCACCGTCATCCGTTTGACTTGTCACAATTTTATTTGAAAGATACGTACATCGCCCTTTGCCTTATTGAGCTAGGAAAAATAGATGAGGCATTGTTGGCAGCAAAAAGAGCAGTTGATTTATTTGATCATCTGCCGAACTCTCCATATAAAGAATTTAGTAAGAAAACGTATCATCAGATTAAGGCATTACAAGGTAAAAATCATGATTGATGCTCATATTCACCTTGAACAATATGAGGATACAATACTTCCAGTACAAATCGAAAAATGGCAGGAAGCCGGAGTTAAAGGAGTCATTGCTGTTTCCAATGATCTCCCCTCCTCCTACCGGACCCTTGAACTACATGAAAAGTTTCCAGGCTTTGTCCATCCTGCTATTGGATTTCATCCAGAACAACCGCTCCCAATCGAACAGGAATACTTAGAGTGGGAACGATTAGTACAGGCGGAAAGGAAAAAGATTGTAGCAATAGGTGAAATTGGTCTACCTCATTACAATCTTGAAAAGCTTCCTTTTTCTCTGGAGCACTATTATGATTTCTTAATTCGTTGTCTAGAGGTAGCTGTTCAACAACAACTGCCTGTCACGCTTCATGCCGTCCATGATAAAGCAGAGATGGTTTTTGACCTGTTACTGAAAAAACAAGTGGCAGCTGCACATTACCATTGGCTAAAAGCACCAGATGAGGTAATTATTAAGATTGTTGAAGCAGGTTACTTTATTTCCGTTACACCTGAAGTTTGTTACCGGACACGGGATCAAAAACTCGCAAAACAGGTTCCACTCTCCCAGCTCTTAATCGAAACCGATGGTCCCTGGCCATATGAGGAAGAGTTTAAAAACCAACCGACTACACCATTATTTTTACGCTGTATATTGAGTCATCTTTCCACTCTGTACGGACTAAATTCCCAAGAGTTGAATGAACAGATCGTGTTAAATACGACTTTTTGTTATAAGGAAATAAAAAGTACTTTAACATAAGCAGTTATTTTTGATATCATACTAAAAGAAAAAGCTTTAACACTAATCAGCAGTAGTCCGACTCTTCTACTGATTAATGTTTAAGACTCCGGCGGTTGCCACGATTTTTCAAAGGAAATTTTTTCGAACACAGGATCAAAGACTAAGAACGCCATGTCCTGTGGCAACGTCTTGTGATACATATCTCGCGGTCCTAAAAAAATCGGGCGCAAATTCGCCAATGTGAATTAGATAGAAACAGGTGAAAAAATTGGATTATCAAGTTTTACTCTATTACAAATATATCGAAATCGATGACCCGCAAGCATTTAGAGATGCACATTTTGAGATCTGCTCGAACCTTGGATTAAGAGGAAGAATCCTTATCGCATCTGAAGGAATGAATGGTACAGTTTCGGGTACTGTGGAGCAAACAGAAAAATACATGGAGATTATGCAAAACGACGCTCGTTTTTCTGACATGGTCTACAAAATTGAGAAAAGTGAAGGACATGCATTCAAGAAATTAAAAGTAAAGGTTAAGCCAGAGATTGTGAATTTAAATCTTGGTGTGGATCTCAATCCAAACGAAATCACCGGAAAGCATCTTTCTCCAAAGGATTTCCTTGAAACGATGCAAAAAGAGGATGTTATTATCCTTGACGCGCGTAATACGTATGAATATGATCTTGGCCATTTTAGAGGCGCAATCCGACCCGACATCGAAACCTTCCGTGAACTTCCAAAATGGGTTGAGGAAAACTTAAGCGAACACAAAGATAAGAAAATACTAACCTATTGTACAGGTGGCATACGGTGCGAAAAGTTCTCTGGCTTTCTTGTAAAGGAAGGTTTCAAGGATGTTTCTCAACTTGAAGGCGGCATTATCACATACGGCTATGACCAAGAGGCCAAAGGTGCTTTATGGGACGGAAAATGCTATGTATTTGATGAACGAATTTCGGTGCCAGTCAACCGAACTGGTGAAGAAACAGTTGTTGGGAAATGCTATCATTGTGGACAACCTGAAGAACGGTATGTGAAATGTGGAAACCCAGAATGCAACAAGCATCTTCTTCTCTGCGAGGATTGTGAGCACGAACATTACAGATCCTGCAGCCAAGAATGCAAGGATCACCCTCATAACCGATATATAAAGGAACATCAGTTGGTGTAAATAGAATACTGCTTAGGATTCTAAGCAGTTTTTTTTGCGTTTTTCTTGGTAAAAAAGTGGAATAACGAATAATATAGGCAATAAGTTCCACTTTATCCAAAAATTCCGCGACTTATTTCCAAAAAATTCACTTATTTCAAGCAAAATTTGTAAATCTATATTATAATAGAATCATCTATTGTCGAACTATTTACTATATTATAAAACTTTACTACTACTTGTCGAAGGTGAATTATGGAAATTACAAAGCATATTTTGGTTAACCTTTCAATATTAATCATACTTTTATTTATTGGTTTAATATGGTTTGAACGAAAAAGAAACCTTAGCCTTTCAAAATGGGAAGCTTACATAGGATTAGCTATGCTTATTGTGGTTTGCTATATATTTTCCTATCAGCCAACTCCCGCCTACTACTTTGACCTTCGCCTGATTCCAGTATTAATTGGAGGTCTCTATCTAGGGATTGGTCCCATCTTATGTTTGACTGTTATTGTTATAAGAGGATTTTTTGGGATAAACCTGGGGTTTTTTGCAACAATCTTATTATATCTTCCCCTTTCTGTTGTGTTATGGAAAACATACCCGAAGTTTTGGAAGCTGAGTTCAAATAAACGGATATGCGTAGCAGTATTTATGACTTTTATCTTATCCGTTTTAACAGTTGCTGCACTACAAATTACAAATCCGCCAGCCAACCCTTTTGATGCTTGGTTTGCTTACCTAATCATCCCACCGATTGGCTTAGGAATATTAGCCTATTTAACCGAATTTGTACGGAATAATATTCAAATGCGGCAAACCATTGTAAAATCAGAAAAGCTTCATGCTGTTGAACAATTAGGTGCAGCGATTTCTCATGAAATCAGAAACCCTTTAACAGCGGCAATGGGATTTGTACAGTTATTAATGTCAAATACCCTCGCCCGCCATAAACAAAGGGAGTATCTATTAATTATTAAAGCGGAATTAGGATCTGCTGAAAGAGTCATTCAAGATTATTTGACGTTTTCAAAACCCGCCTTTGAGACTGTTGAAACGCTTCAGATCAAACGTGAGTTGCAACAGGTTATTTCTATTCTAAAACCAACTGCGAACCAACACTCCGTTGAGATTATTACAAATTTTGCGTTGATTGGCTCGATGGAGGGTGACCGTCAGAAATTCCATCAATGCTTTATTAATGTCATGAAAAATGCTATTGAAGCCATGCCTGGTGGTGGGAGTTTATATATTGAGACTCACTATGATCGCTCCAATGTTGCGATTGTTATACGAGATACTGGTATGGGAATGACGAAGGAACAGATTGACCGGCTTGGAGAACCCTATTACTCCACAAAAGGCTCTAAAGGAACTGGCCTCGGCATGATGGTTGTCTACAGCATTGTGAAAGCAATGAATGGTACGATAAAAGTGACAAGTACAGTTGGAGAAGGAGCAGAATTCACCTTTCAATTCCCTTCTATCCTTTCCATTAACGAACCCCACGCCTAAAGGGTGGGGTCATTTTTATGCAAATTCCAAAAAAGCTTTTCCTCGCTTTTTAGTGCGAATATCACGCTTGATTGCCTCATAAATTTCATTTTTTGTTCCTTTCAATTCTTGCTTATCCTCGGTAAGCAGACAATATAGAAGCTTTAAATCTATTGCGGCAGCATCTTTCATGACTTTTGTTTTTGAGGTATTATCCATATAGTGGATAATCTTCTCCACAGATCTGAATTCGGCATAATTCAGTTTCGTTCCTGCCAACACACTGTAGTTCTTATTAAATAAAGAATCCACAATTTCAGAGAACGTTGGCTTTGTTTTATTGTTGGAGCGTTTTTCTGGTCTAGTTTTGATCCCTTTTTCCTCTATCGGGATGTCACCGTGACGATTAAATATCTCAATTGCATTCTCAATTTCTTTCACATCTTTTTTCGGCAATTGAAGTGTTTCATAGATTATCTTCATTTTTTCCAAATGACATGCGACTTTTTGATAAGTTAATGATCTCATCTATTTCTTCCTCCGCTTATATAAGACTATTAAAAAGAGTCGGTTCCAAACAAAATAGAATTTCATCCGTTAATTCTGCATATTCCGAACGTTTTTTACCCTCTGCTGTATCACGTGCAATCGCCTCATAGTGCTGAATCACCGTTTTGAAAAAGTAGTTCCCTTCTTCGAAATCTGAGAGAATTGAATCAATATCTGCTTCTTTTAATTCAGATTTTAAACTTCGAATCGCTTGGGTATTGTTAACATTGGCTTTTTTAAGCGTTTCAAATATTCCAATCAACTTCGGTTTTGGACCAAATAATAATGTAGCAAGCTGTGCTTTTTTATGATCAACACAATAATGGTTATAAATCTTTTCAACTGACTTCGTATAATGGACTACCCCACGAATGCTCATCGTTTGAATAATCGAGGGAATCAAGTAGTAGTCTGAGAACAGGAATGCACCCTGGGTTATTACATTATTGCTTGGCGGGCAATCAAATAGGATATAGTCATATTTGCTTTCAATCTCCGTACTTTGGAAGAATTGCTGAAGCACAACAAGGTCTTCAAAACCATCTCGTAATCTTGAAGCAATTTGATCGAGGCCACCATTTGTATAAAATAGATTAGAAGGAATGAAGTGGATTTGTTCAGGGGTTTGTTTGATTAAATTTGTTGTATTGATGGTGTACCTCAAATATGGGAATTGTTTAAATTGCTCCCACATATCATAGATAAAATTAAGACTTTCATTGTTTTCAAGCTGTTCAAGATGGCGATCAATTCTTGTAAGACAGATTTCACTCAATGAGCATTGAGGATCCAGATCAATTAAGAGCACCTTCTTCTTTGCTTCTGTCAGGTGAAGCGCAATCTGATAAATACTTGTAGTCTTGCCAACTCCACCTTTGTAGTTCCCAACAAAAATCTTTTTTCCTTCAGCCACATGCTGACCCCCTAAGAAGTATTCAATTATATTTATTAATAAAATAGGAAAATATTCTTATTTCGAGACATGATAACCTTTTCTTATCCCATTTTATAATCTTTTAATATTATCTGGATGTAAATTTTTACTATATGATTAAAGATATCAAGCGAAATGGGGGTTTAAGGATGAACAATAAAAATGACGTTAAAAAGCAATTTGGTCGTAGTGCTGCATCTTATGTAACAAGCGAAGGTCATCGTAAAGGCGGGGATTTGCAAACATTAGTGGCATTGGCCGACGCCAATGGAACGGAACTTGCTCTTGACATTGCTACTGGTGGCGGACATACTGCAAATGCCCTCGCACCACTTGTAAGGAAGGTGACAGCTTTTGATTTAACGCCAGAAATGTTAGCAGCTGCGGAGAAGTTTATTAAAGCAAATGGACATGAAAACGTGGATTTTATTGAAGGCGATGCCGAAAAACTGCCATTCCCAGATGGAACATTTGATATTGTGTCTTGCCGAATTGCTCCTCATCATTTTCCAAACATAAAAAGCTTCGCTCATGAGGTTTCTCGCGTGTTAAAATCAGGCGGTCAATTTTTATTAGATGATAATGTTGCTCCAGAAAACGACGAATTTGATGAGTTTTATAACACAGTTGAAAAAAAGCGAGACTACAGTCATTTCCGTGCATGGAAAAAGTCTGAGTGGCTCCAAATGCTCGAAAACGAAAGGTTTGAAATCCAAGAACTCTATCGTTTTGAAAAAACATTTGAATTTGAGAGCTGGGCTGATCGCATGCATTTGTCAGCCAAAGAGAAGTCCGAACTATCTGAGTACATGCTAAACGCTACCGATCAAATCAAACAGAAATTTCGGATACAAATAGTGAATAATCAAATTAAATCCTTCCAAGGAGAAGCAGTCGTCCTGAAAGCTACAAAACTATAAAAAGTGGGGAATCCCCCACTTTTTTTATAAATTATAGCAATGGTTCAAAGGCCCGCTCCCTTTCCCAAGGTCCAGTCCAGCACCTAACGCTCCCGTAATATAACGTTTTGATTCATGTATACTTGATTTTATATCCAATCCAGCTGCTAGATTACAGGCTATCGCTGAGGAAAGCGTGCAACCTGTACCATGAGAATTCGGGTTATCGATACGATCTCCTGGATACCATGTGAATATCCCATCGTTATATAAAAGATCATCGGCTGTATCCTCAAGATGTCCTCCTTTGATTAAAATGGCACCGTTATAGGTTTCGGACAATTTTTGCGCAGCCACTTGCATGTCTTCCTTTGTGTGAATCTCCATTCCGCAAAGTGTCTCAGCCTCATGAATATTGGGGGTGATAATCGTAGCTAGCGGAAACAATCTAGTGATTAAAGCATCCATTGCTGAGTCACTCAATAGCTTGCTTCCACTTGTAGAAATCATCACCGGATCCACAACAATATTTGCAGGCTCGTATTCTTCTAGTTTCTCAACAATTGTATGAATGATCTCAGGTGAAGACACCATCCCTATCTTCACACTATCCGGAAAAATATCGGTCATGATGCATTCCAGCTGCTGTCCAATAAATTCAGGAGTCGAATCTAGCACGCCGTATACACCCGTTGTATTTTGAGCGGTGAGTGCTGTGATTGCACTCATTGCATACATTTTGTGGGCGGTGATTGTTTTAATATCAGCTTGAATCCCCGCTCCCCCACTACAATCAGATCCAGCAATCGTCAATACCTTTTTCATTACTTTCTCTCCCTTACCATCTCTGTTGAAAGCTCCCGTAATTCTTTTGTGGCCCCGGTAATATCGGACTGGGCAAAGATCGCCGAAACAACCGCAACTCCGTCTACCCCACTCCCATTTAACTCCAAAATATTTGATTTAGTAATTCCGCCGATAGCGACAATTGGAATCGAGACACTTTTACAAATTTCCTGAACGGTTTCGAAGGTCATCGGTTTTGCATCATCCTTCGTGCTCGTTGGAAAGACAGAACCAATACCGAGATAATCTGCACCCGCTTTTTCAGCAGCAATCGCTTGTTCTACATTTTGTGCAGAAACCCCGAGAATTTTATCTGGTCCAATTAATTCACGCACTTTTTCAACCGGCATATCCTCTTGACCAACATGAACACCATCTGCATCACATGCCAGTGCAATCTCAACATTGTCGTTAATCACAAATGGAACATCATAGAATGCGGCTAGCATTTTAAGTTCAATTGCTTCCTGTAAAAAATCTTCATAACCAAGATTTTTTTCCCTAAGCTGCAGAAAGGTAATTCCACCCTTAAGTGCTTCTTCTACTTGTTCAACTAACGTCTGATTGCCTGTCCAAGCCCGATCTGTTACGGCGTATAAAAGCATTTCATGTTTATCGACGTTCAAGGTTCATCCCACCTTCTAGTAGTTTAAAATCTAGCTTGCTCATTGAATCAATTAAGTACATTCGAAATGATGAGGTTCCGCCATTTAATTCTTCTACTTTTTGATAAGCCAATTCACCACAATACCCAAACCCGCTAACCGCTGCAGCTGTACTTTTTAAAATTTCCTGAGGATTTGCTCCACAATAGGCAGCTGCAACCGATGACAGCATACAACCTGCACCCGTTATTTTTGACATCAAAGGATGACCATTTCGAATGACAAACGCTTCTTCCTTATTTGCAACGATATCAATGGCACCCGTAATTGCAATAACAGCACCGGTTTGCTCACTTATCATTTTCGCAAATTGAACCATCTCATCGATATTACCTTCATTGATAACATCTTCAGCAGCTGCATCCACGCCTTTTGTATTTCCGCTGCCAGCATGTACGGTTTTGATTTCTGATAGATTTCCCCTGATAACTGTAAACTGAACCTCTTTTAAAAGCCTAAAGACCGTATCGGTTCTTAAGCTTGATGCACCCGCACCAACCGGGTCTAACACAACAGGATGCCCGTATTTATTTGCAGCTTTTCCTGCTAAAATCATTGATTCAATTGTTCGTTCATTCAAAGTACCAATATTAATCACAAGCGCATTACAAATGCTTGTAATCTCCTCCACTTCCTTCGGATCGTCCGCCATTATCGGTGAACCCCCACAAGCAAGTACAATATTTGCAACGTCATTCACCGTCACATAGTTTGTAATATTATGTACAAGCGGTGTTTTTTCCCTAACATTCGCTAAAATTGGCTCAAACATCCCTATTCCTCCTATCCAAATAAAAAATGCGGTATACCTGAAATAGATATACCGCATGAATACTCATACTTAACATATTCCCTACGTTGGCATTATCCAAATCAGGTTTTAGGGTCAAAGCTACATTTCGCTTACTCTCAGCCCACATGTGTGAGCCCCCCTGTTCTTATTCAATTCACTTTATTATAACATATCAAATAAATCTGTCATTATTTTTGAAAAGATCAATTGCTATCGTCACAACAATAGTGTACGATACATAGTATAAATTAAATACTGTATGACATATAGTAATAAAAAATGAGGTGGGTGAATGAGTAACTTATTAAACTCATTAATGACAGAACTAAGAAGAGGAACATTGACACTAGCGGTTTTAAGTCAATTACGAACCCCGCAATATGGGTATTCACTTGTTCAATCACTAGAAGGTTCGGGTATTGCGATTGAACAAAGTACCTTATATCCCTTGCTTCGCCGTCTGGAAAAACAGGAATTAGTGACGAGCAGCTGGGATACATCTGAAAGCAGACCCCGAAAATACTATGTGCTAAGTGAACACGGTCTTGAGATCTTTTTACAGCTAAAAAAAGAATGGATTCAAAATTCAAAAGAGCTATACAGATTATTAGAGGGAGAGGAAGATTATGAATCTGATTGATATCTACATTCAGGAGGTTACAAGAAGACTGCCTGAAAAAATGCGTGATGATATCGCACTTGAACTGCGGTCAACCATCGAGGATATGTTACCTGATGAGTACAATGATGAAGACGTAAAAACTGTGCTTGGGAAATTGGGCAGTCCTGTAAAATTGGCTGGTAATTATCGGGAACGGCCTATGCACTTAATTGGTCCACGTTATTTTGATGTGTATGTTAGCCTATTAAAAATGATTTTACCGATCGCGGCAGTAGTAGCTCTTATCTCAATGCTTGCAGAATCTTTTATCGGGTATGATGGCGATAAAGCCATCATTAATGTTGTACTGGACTTAATTGGCATGGGGATTTGGAGAGTGATAGACGTTTCGATCCAAACCTTCTTTTGGTTTACAATTGTGTTTGCCATTATTGAAAGAACGGATAAAGGAAAAGATGACCTGCCATTAACAAGCAGCCTAAAAAAATGGACTCCAGATGATTTAAAAAATATCACCTACATCCCAAAGAAAAAGGCAATTTCAAAATTTGACGTATTTGGCGCTTTATTGTGGACAGCAATTTGGGGGACCCTTTACTTTTATGCCAACCAGCTTTTAGGTATCTATGAAGGCGGTAAAGATGGCCTCGAATTTATAACACCAGCTTTAAACCAAGAGGTATTGATTTCGTTTTGGCCATTCGTTCTAGCCGTGATTGGTTTGGAAATCGCATTAGCTTTATATAAACTAATCAAAGGACAATGGACGAAAAGAATGGCAATCTACAATACCATCCTTGAGGTATTTGCAACCATAGTATTCATCATGATCTTCTTAAATCCAAACATCTTAAACCAGGATTTTATCTTGTATATGTCAGATTTATTTAGCATCAATGAAAATCAATTTAACACTTGGTTCATTACAACAATACTCGTTATATTCATCGTATCCGCAGCCATTGCCATATTTGATGGAATTCGCAAGGCCAGTATTCGTTAGAACATGGGTAGAACATGGGGACGGTTCTCCCGTTCCCCTAATTTTTACCAAAACGCAAACCACTGAGATGGTCATCGGAATTTACCCTTTACCAAACAACCCTTTGTCTCTTGGGGAGGATTAGTTGTCCTATTCTTTTTTCGAAATGCATATAGATTAAGTAGTAGATATAGGAAAAAGGAGTTTGGTAATTTTGAATAAATTTATGGCTGCGATTGGGATTCTTTTTATCATATTTGTGACCGGTGTAATTGAAGCAGATGATGTCTTCGTTTACAAAAATGCGATTTCTGTTTCTGATATGTCTTCTGATGAAGAAGTAACTGCAAATCCGGAAGAGAAAAACTCGGTTAAGGGAATGATTCCTGAATTGGAAATGCAGTTCGTTGATACGGAGGTTGTGAACGGGAATAAAGTTGAGATTTATCGAGAATATGAGGTTTACCGTAATGAAGCGAACGAAGTGATTAAAAAAGTCCCCACCGACAATTATGAGTATTTGGAGTACTGGAGATAGGAGTTTAGCTCGGCTAAACTCCTTTATTTTTTAACAACTCTCTACAAATCTCGTAAATATCCGCTTCGCTATACTATCTCCATTAACCGCAAGACCTTCCGGATGCCATTGAACCCCTAGCACAAAGGAATGTCCCTTACTTTCAATTGCCTCGATAATTCCATCTGAAGCTACCCCACATACTTCAAGTGGATATGGCACATGGCGAACAGACTGATGATGATACGTATTCACCTTAAATTCGTCAGTGCCGGCAACGGATGCCAGTAAACTGCCTTCCTTCGCTTTTACATAATGAGCAAGGTGATATCTCGTTGCCTTTTGAGAATGTTGAAGCAGCTCGTTCTCATGCTGCGAATAAATATCCTGATACATATCCCCGCCAAGCGCGATATTCAAGATTTGAATACCCCGACAAATCGCAAGGATCGGCTTATCCGCGTCAAGCATTTCTTTAATAATAGCAGGTTCTAATTGATCCCTGCCAGGCGAAATTGTACCGAGTTTTGGATGCGGTTCCTCACCGAAAAGAGTGGGATCGATATCCCCACCCCCTGTTAAAAGGAGCGCATCTATTGAACTTGCAATTTGCGAAACATCCTCGTCAATCCCGATAGGCAAAATCACCGGAATGCCCCCGGCTTGAATAACGGCCTGAACATAATCATTCGACAGTGAATGTTTATAATCCAACTCAACATGTGAAGTAACACCAATTATCGGTTTACTCATGCAGTTTCCTCCTCATTTTAACTGAATCTCACCCATATAATCAGCCAATGAATAAAGAGTGTTTCCATTGCGACCTATTGTCGTTTTTGAGGTAATTAATGATTGTAATATGGATTCCTCTGTTGCATCAGCTGTTGCTAAGAACACTTGATCTAGATCGTCTTCATGGACAGCTTTATACGTCTGTAATGCTTGGTTATTTTCATGGCTAATTTTGGTTGCTGTTGAAAAACCGATGAATACATCACCACTCCCATTCCCAATAAAAGAGCCTGTTCTGCTTAGTCCCACTGAAGCTCTCTTGATGATGCGCTTTAATTGGCGTGATGTCACGGGTAAATCGGTCGCGATGATAATCATAATTGAGCCTTTAACGCCTTCTGGATTTGTTACTGGAAGATTGGATTTAATTACTTGCCCTACTTGAATTCCATTTAATCTAAACTGATCAATTTCACCAAAGTTTGAGAGCACCAATACTCCTAGAGTGTAGGTTCCATGCGGGTATGTAAGAATCCTAGAGGAAGAGCCAATGCCTCCTTTTAAGCCAAAGCACTTCATTCCCATACCTGCCCCAATACTTCCCTCTTCAAAATCGATTGTTGCAGTTTCAAGAGCCCCTTGGACATGTTCTTCTGTGATGGACTGTTTTCTGATGTTATTTAAAAACATATCATTGCATTCGCCAATGACAGGATTTACCGTTCCAGTAGTGTCTCCGATTTCTTTATTTTGCGCTAGGATATAGTCGATGAGATAATTTGCAGTCACCCCCACACTTAGTGTATTTGTAAGTAAAATCGGTGTTTCGATTGTGCCAAGCTCTTCGATTTGCAGAGTCCCCATCGTCTTGCCGAACCCATTCATAGCATATGAAGCGGCGACCACTTTATTGTTAAAAATATTTTGTTCATGCGGGATGATTGCTGTCACCCCGGTCTGGATATCTCCGTTCGAAATCGTGGAGTGACCGACTTTGACTCCTTTTACATCTGTGATTTTATTGAGGGGCCCTGTTGGTAAAGTACCGATTTGGATTCCGTAGTCTTTTAGTCTTTTTTGCATAAATGAAAAACCCTTCCCGTTTTGGTGTTTGTTATTATTATAGGCTAGATGTGTAGGGATAAGTATATGAATGGGGATAATTGAATTTTGATGGTACGAAAAAAGAACTACTTATTCCCAAAATCCAATTAGTTGAAATCCCCTGTTGAGTTCTATTAGAATAAAACTATCATACTTACAAACAGGAGGGAAATTTATGAAAGCGTTTGTACATCACCAAGTCCCTGGAATAGACGGTACATCCTATTCAGATATCGGTGAATTGGAACCAAAATTAGGTGAAGTGAAAGTCAAACTTAAAAGCGCTGGCCTCAATCACCGTGATTTATTCGTTTTACATAGGCATAAAGAAACAGAGCCGCCTCTAGTAATTGGATCTGACGGAGCTGGGATTATAGAGGCTGTTGGTCCTGGAGTTGAGGGCGTTAAAATTGGAGATGAAGTTGTCATCAATCCTTCATTAGGTTGGAAAGAAAATAGTGATGCACCACCTGAAGGCCACGAAATCCTTGGTTTGCCAGACCACGGAACCTTTGCTGAAAAAATTACAATCTCAGCGGATAATATTGGTCCAAAACCTGCGCATTTATCCTGGGACGAGGCAGGCGTATTGTCACTAGCGGCGATGACAGCCTATCGTGCATTATTCACCCGAGCACAAGTAAAACCAACCGATACCATCCTTTTACCAGGAATCGGAAGTGGAGCGGTTACTTTCCTTATGCTTTTCGCAAAAGCTGTTGGGGCTCGAGTCATCGTAACCTCTCGCTCAGAAGCAAAACTAAAGCAGGCTCTTGAATTAGGTGCAGATGTTGCAATTGATAGCAATGGTGACTGGAATGAACTGCTTGACGGTGAAAAAGTGGACATTGTGGTGGAAACAGTTGGAGCAGCTACCTTCCATAAATCACTCGGACAACTGCGAAAAGGTGGAAAAATGGTAACATTCGGTGCTTCTGCTGGTGATACTGTCAACTTCAACCTTCGCGAATTCTTCTATGGTCAATATACTTTACTTGGCTCAACCATGGCGAGTACTGAAGAGTTCAATGAAATGCTTCAATTCGTCAATGAACATAAAATTAAACCAGTTCTTGATAAAGTGTTCCCTCTCGAAGAAACAGCAAAAGCTATGCAGCGTATTGATGAAGCAGAACAGTTCGGAAAAATCGCGATAAAAATTGAAGACTAATGTGCACTGCACCCCATCGAAAGGGTGCAGTTTTTTTATGAAAAATAAGTCGCAAGCTTTTGTTTCATTTGTTCTTTATTCTCGGCAAATTGTCGATGCCGATGTCCATTTCCACCGGATGTATGTGGAAAGCCATAAAGAACAGAATCGGGCGAAACATAGCCACTTTCCGCAAGATAATCAAACACTGCTGTCACATTAACTCCCAAAGGAATTATGAGAGGATTTTGCATACTTACCATTTCTTTTGTAAAGCTCTCCATTATATGTTTCTTTAAGAGCTCCGTTCTTAACATCTTCGGTGTAGAGCCAGAATAGTTTTTTCCCTTATAAAATACCGGGTATCTAATTAATGATGCTGTTTGAACAAGATGACTAGCAGACGAAAACAGCTCACTTGTGGACGAAATGTCCAAATAGGATTGTAAGCCAAGCTCGTCCAACATTTGAATGAGATATTTTCTCATCGGGCCTTCAAAGCTTGAATTTTTCTTAACTTGATGAAGCAGCTCTTCATCCGAGAGGTCCTTATTTTTTATGTCAAGTATCGTTGAATAGGATCTTTTTATTTGATGTAGTCCCGGGGTGATTCCTACAATCATTACCTTCGCAGCCTCATTTACATATTCAAATGGCGCATAATAAATTTCGAGGTGTTTTTTTTCATCCCTATCTAGTAAAAATGTCTCGCTTTTTAAGTCCTGTTCTATATAATCTACCGGCAGGGACAAAATTTTTTGCTTATATGTATTAAACATTGAATCGGAAACGATTGCCACATGAATTCCTCCTTCAAGTTGTAAAAGGTATACCGAAATTTGGTATACCTTATGCTATGACGTCCCGCTCATTTGAAAATTTTACGTATTGCTTTTCGTCCATTATTGTTTTTAACATTTGCACGACATTCCAAACGTCCTCGAAGGAATTATAAAGGGGAACTGGTGCTAGTCGAATCATATTTGGCGCACGAAAATCTGGAATAACCCCATTTTCCTTTAGAGCCTTGCAAATTCGTGCTGCTTCCTTATGCTCTAGACCGACATGCCCACCCCTCACAGGATACTCACGTGGTGTGCCGATTGTAAATCCGAACCCCGCAAGTTCTGTATCAATAAGCTCAATTAAAAAATTCGTCAATAATAGAGATTTAGTCCGTATTTGTTCAATCCCCGCTTCTGTAAATATTTCAAGTGAACCAAGTAATGGTGCCAAGCTTAGCACATGTGGTGTCCCGATTTGAAAAGCACCGGCGCCATCCGCAGGCAAAAATGAATGCTCCATATCAAATTGCTTTTCTTTATTTGATCCAAACCAACCAGCAAGTCCCGGTAGCACGGAAAAATGCTTGCGATTCACATACAAGCATGCCACTGCACCAGGTCCTCCATTAAGATGCTTGTAATTACACCAAAAAGCAAAGTCTACTTCCCATTCAGAAAAAGAATGAGGGATTGCGCCTACTGAATGGCAGCCATCGAATCCAATTAAAATACCGCGTTTATGAGCTTCAGCTGTCAGATACTTCATATCCAAGATTTGACCACTTCGGTACAAAATCGATGGCAAAATCACAAGGGCTACTTCGTCAGTCATTGTCTCAATGATGTCGTCTTCGGCCAAATAGCGACCATCGCGACTTTTGACCCGAATAAGATGATCATCAGGATTTAACCCGTGAATCCGAAGCTGGCTTTGGAGAGCATAAATATCAGATGGAAAATTCAATTCATCCGCCACAATCTTGGTACGTTTCCCTTTTGGCTGATAAAAAGTCGCAACCAACTGATGCAGATTAACCGTTGTTGAGCCTGTTACAATCACCTCTTCAGGGAAGGCACCGACAAGTGGAGCAAGTTGTTCACTTGCCTTTTCCGACATATAAAACCACGGTTGCCTCCCTTTTGTCCAGCCATCAATCCCAAATTCCTTCCAGTCCTCCAATGAATGAAGCAGTGATTGTTCTGCCCGCTTCGATAATAGACCAAGTGAGTTCCCATCCATATAGATCGTATTTGGTTGTAGATAAAATTCACCTCGATACATGGCTAGCGGATCTTCCCTATCTAGTTTCCTGGCATGCTCAAAAAACATGGATTTCCTCCCTTAAAAAAAATCGTACATAAATGCCAGGCGATTCGGTACCAATTTTTCAAAAGCTTCTAGTTCGCTCTCAGCCCCGTTTATCATACCTGCTGCAAATAATTCAGTCGGACGCTTGTGACCGAAAAGTGCGGTTGATAATGCATTGATGGAAAGCTTAAGTGCACCTTCTGTTTCGTTCGTAACGTGAACCTCCCCCTCTTTTACAAGGAATGTTTTTTCATTCCATGTTGCAAATGGGTCTGTAATTTGGAGCTTTACTGTTTCGTTCCCAGTAAATTTGTATTTTGTTAAAAATGATTCAATATCGACAATTCGAACCATAAAATAGGGGGTAACTTCACGCTTCACTGTTTTTTGTTTCTTTAAGGCAAAAAATAATGGTTCTTTTTCGTAGGTTGTCATTTCAAGTTCTGAAATCATCGAGTCATGCTGACAAATAAAATTCCACATGCCGCGACGGGCTTCAAAATTAACTGGGACAAACTCCTCAACAACCATCTTGTTGTCCTTTGATTCATAAAGAATATACCCAAGTGGTTGCTCAGAAGCATCATAGTAAATGGCGATATTTAGGTCATCGACCACACTCTTCCACCAATCATCCTCGCGTACAAGCATTCCTGAGAACTGTGTCGCATATTGTTTATAAATCTCTTTAAGTTCATCCAAATTCACATTTTCAAAAAGGTAACGTTTTACTGAACCTTCTGCCGGATCAAGCATACTTAAATCAGAACGCTGATGAACCGTCTTTAAACGATTGCTAAATAGCTCCCATCCATATTTCCGATAAAAGGAAACATCAAATGGATGCAGCATTGACACGGTAAAACCCTGTGTTTTCATTGTTTCAAGTGCATATGTAAGCAATTCCTTCACATAGCCTCTTCTGCGGTATTCCGGATATGTTGCGACACCTGCAATTCCACCCATTTTAAAAGACTGGTCACCTACGTATGTTGTTAGTGGGATTAGATGAAACTTTGCTGCTAACATATGATTTTCATAGATGCCATAGATTTGATGTTTATTAAGATTTTGGAAGCTTGCTTCTAACCGTTCTTCAGGTACTTTGTACTGAAACGCGTATTCTGATAAACGAACGGAATCCATATATCGGTCCTCAGTAATTCTTTCAATTGTCATCATCCAACAACTCCATTTTATATAATGAAAAAATCTATCCTAAATCATGCATATTCATAATTACTCGCAACTAACCTCGGAAAGACTGAAGATATTTTTCTCTTCATAAACAACTGTTCCACCCTTATCCATACAGCTTTCCGCTATCTGGATGTTTATTTTGTGGTCAGCTCTAATTTCTAGTATTCTTACAACCCCAAATGTTACGATCAAAAGGCTCCCAATGATTGCAATAAGGAGATTTCTCTTACTTTTGCTCATTTCTTCCCCTCCCCTTTTTAGGGTACCATATTTGCCCTTACTCAGGAATCGAAATGTGATTTTTCGCAATATTTGTAAAAATATTTTTGTAGATTTTTGGTTTCATCCGTTGTATGATAGTAACACTAAACAATGGGGAGATGGTAAAAAGTGAGAAAACGAATAGCCATTGCCATCATTATGTTTGTTGCGATCATGTCCTTTTCTGCAACAGTCGCACATTCCCATGCGTTTAAATCATCAGATATTCAAGAAAATACGTTAACCATTAGTGGAGTTTCGTACGACAACCCTTCTTTTCATGATGATGGTAAACTAAAGATTTCATGGGTACTCTTCTCCATCACCTCGTTTTTAATTGTCCTCCAAGGGATGGTTAAGAACATTGATGTGGACCCATACAATCGAAAATTTGTATGGATAACGCCCATTTTTTATCAGTCGAATTATGTGATAAAGACTCTTTGATTTTTTACATTTTAAAAATCAAGGAGGAGAAAGAATATGTGGTTTCGATTTATTATGATTGGATTATGTTCGTTAACGGTGACTAGTTTGTTCATCTTTCAGGGAATTGAAATAACCCAGGCCTTTAAAGACTTTTTTTCAAATAAATAAAAAAAGAAAAGATCTGGAGCAAGACAAATATAAAAAACGAATGTAGGAGATTTTCTACATTCGTTTTTCTTTTTATTCCAATGCCATTTTTACAGTAGTGCGATACAGAAGCTCAGTTCCCAGCGAGATATCTTCAATGGTTGAGAATTCCTTTGGATTATGACTGATTCCATCCTTGCATCGTACGAATACCATGCCATATTCACATTCATAGGACATTGCTAGTGAATCGTGAAATGGGCCACTCATTAATTCCATTGGTTCCAACCCGATATCTTGAATTTCCTGACGCATAATTTCTTTGATTCTCTTTGCGCAATAACGCGGTTCGCTATTTGTATCCTCGGTAATTTTACAATGCAGCTGGTGTTCATCGGTAATTTCTTTGATCTTTGCCCGTAATTTAGCTTCAAGCTTATGCCGTCTATTAAGATCAATATCTCGTAAGTCCACCGTGAAGCTTACTTTTTCTGGAATGATGTTGCGCGAATCCGGAAAAACTCGTAAACTTCCGACAGTTCCGACAGTTGGAGCACTAGGATCTTCGCTTGCGATCTCATTAAGAGCAACGATGATTTTTGCTGCGCCAACGAGGGCATCCTTCCTCATTGGCATTGGAACAGACCCCGCATGCCCAGCAAAGCCCTCTAACTCAACTGTTAACCATAGCGGGCCGGAAATCCCGGTTACAATGCCAACAGGTTTATTCAAATTTTCAAGGACTGGTCCCTGTTCAATGTGCAATTCTAGGAACGAGCCAATGCTTCCTTTTGGATATTCTGATTCTTTCAGTTTTGAAGGATCACATCCAAATTCGATTAGCGCCTCTCTTCTTGAAATCCCATTTTTATCTTTACGTTCTAACTCACCTTCTTCAAGCTTTCCCAGTATTCCTCTTACTCCAAATAACCCTTTATTAAAACGGCATCCTTCTTCATCAGAAAAAGCAATTACCTCAATGGGGCGATTTGGGACAATTTGATTCTCTTTCAACGTTTGAACCACCTCTAGTGCTCCTAATACACCAATTGTTCCGTCAAATCTTCCACCATAGGGCTGTGAATCGATATGCGAGCCGAGCATTAAAATTGGTTCATCCGGATTTTTTCCTTCCATTCTGCCAATTAAGTTTCCAAAATGATCGATTCTTGCGGTTAATCCCGCTTCCTCCATCCAGCCCTTCACAGTTACGACAGCTTGCCTATCTTCCTTCGAAAGAGTGAGGCGACATACTCCCGTTTCACCGATTTTCCCAATTTTCGATAACTCAGTTATTCTTTCCTCAAGCCGCTCCTTATTAATGGTTAGAGTTTGGACATTCATCGAATCAGCCTCCTATTAAATCGAATGTACATAAGTTAAATAGTGGTTTTATACGGCAGTTTATGCGCTTTGGCAACTCCATCATATACGATCTTTCCACCGATTACATTTAGTCCTTTTTGCAAGGATCTATTTTCTGCAAAAGCACGTTCATATCCCTTATTCGCAATCTGAAGAATATAAGGGACCGTTACATTGGTGAGTGCCATAGTAGATGTTCTTGGAACAGCACCAGGCATATTCCCCACAGCATAATGAACGACTCCATGTTTCGTATATGTAGGATTTGCATGTGTGGTAACATGGGTAGCTGTTTCAAAAATACCGCCCTGATCAATTGCCACATCCACAATAACTGACCCTTCCTCCATTAGCCGAACCATTTCATCTGTCACTAGCTTCGGTGCTTTAGCACCTGGAATCAATACCGCACCAATGACAAGGTCTGATTCAGCCACCGCTTGACCAATCGTATAAGGATTCGACATGATCGTTGTGATGGAATTTCCGAATATATCATCTAGTTCTCGTAATCTTGCAGGATTAACATCTAAAAGCGATACTTGTGCCCCCAGACCCGCTGCAATCTTTGCAGCGTTCATACCAACGACTCCGCCACCAATAATTGTCACTTTTCCTCGATTTACCCCAGGTACTCCACCAAGAAGAACACCTATTCCACCTTTTGTTTTTTCGAGAAATGAAGCGCCAATTTGAGTAGCCATTCGACCAGCCACCTCGCTCATCGGAGTCAGTAAAGGCAAACTTCTGTCCTCTAATTGCACTGTTTCATAGGCAATCGCAACAACATTCCTTTGTATCAATTCCATTGTCAGTTCTCGATCAGCCGCAAGATGCAAATACGTAAAAAGAATGAGCCCGTCGTAAAAATACTGATATTCCTCTTGAATCGGCTCTTTTACCTTAATCACCATATCACAAGCCCAGGCATCGGCAGCCGATTGGACAATGGTCGCTCCAGCTTCCACATAAAGTTCATCAAAAAATCCTGAGTTTATACCAGCACCGGTTTCAATAAAAACCGCATTATTATGTTGAACCAATTGTAAGACACCTGCTGGAGTTAGAGCGACACGATTTTCATTGTTTTTAATTTCCTTCGGTACTCCAATCCTCATCTCCATCTACCTTTCTATTTCAATATTCTTGGGAAAAACACCCGTAATCCATTTTTATGAAGCAAGTAGACTACGAGTGTTGGATGTACAGTTGTTTACAATGCTTGAATTTCTTCAATGACGGTTCTTAGGACAAAATCTAAGTCTTCCTTGGAAATGGAAAGCGGCGGAGCAAGGGTTAACACATTATTGTACCCTGCAACTGTTGCCCCATTTTTTCCAATAATAAGACCCTTTTGGAGACATCCGGCGATGACTTTATTTACTTTGCCAACTTCAAGTGGCTCCTTCGTTTGCTTATCGGTGACTAGTTCGATTCCAATCAATAAACCTTTTCCCCTAATATCCCCTACATTTGGATGGTCCGCTAAAGCTTCAGTGAAGCCTTCCATTAATTTGTTTCCAAGCTCCCCTGAGCGCTCAAAAAGCTTTTCATTTTCCATAATTTCCAGGTTTTTAAGTGCTAATGCACATGCAGCGGGATTTCCGCCGAATGTATTAATATGGCGGAAATAATCGTATTCTTCAGATCCGCTAAATGCTTCGTATATTTCTTTTTTAACGGCAGTTGCAGATAATGGAAGATACGCACTAGTAATGCCCTTCGCCATTGTAATGATGTCCGGTTTTATCCCATAGTTCATAAAACCAAATGCTTTACCGGTACGTCCGAATCCGCAAATGACCTCATCAACAATTAGCAGTGCACCGTGTTTTTCGCATACTTCCTTTACTCCTGCCATGTATTCATCAGGTGGAACGATGACACCACCACCAGTAATAATTGGTTCCATGATTACCCCTGCTATCGTTTCGCTGAGTTCCCAGGTCATTACACGGTCGACATCTTTTACTGACTGTAATTCCGAAGCCTTTGTATCTGTTTTTTCCTCTGAACGGTATAAATCAGGTGGTGCTACATGAAGAAATCCAGGTGCAAGTGGTTCATATTTATATTTTCGCTGCGCTTGACCTGTTGCAGCAAGGGAACCCATTGAATTACCATGATAGGCACGATAACGTGAAATAAATTTGTAACGGGAGTGTTCTCCCTTTTGTTGGTGGTACTGCCTCACTAGTTTAAAAGCCGTTTCATTCGCTTCCGAACCACTATTTGAGAAGAAAATAACATACTTGTCTCCGAGCATTTCATTTAACTTTTCTGCAAGTTTTATCGCAGGTTCATGACTTTGGGTTAATGGATAATATGCCATTTCCTTAAGCTGCTCATGAGCAGCTTCAGCAAGTTCCTTTCGTCCATACCCCACATTGACACACCAAAGTCCAGACATTCCATCAAGATATCGCTTCCCATTATGATCTGTTACCCATGATCCTTCTGCCTTTTTAATCACAAGAGTTGAATTTGGATTATATGGCTTCATCGAATGCCATATATAATCCTTATCCTTTGTTAACAGATCCTCCCCATGTGTAACCTTCGTCATACCGCCTTTCCTCCTTCATTAATCAAATTCGCCCTAGGCGTATTTGCGCCCAGATTTTTTAGGCCCACACGAAGTGGGTCACAAAGACGTTGCACAGGAAGTGGCGTTCTTAGTCTTTGATCTTATGCTCGAAAAGTTTCCTTTTAAAATCTGTGCCATCCGCCGGAGGCTAACTTCATTGATAGGGGTTTTACCCCTTATCAATGAAGTTAATAGTCGAAACGAGAAGTAATCATCTTTTTACGGGTATAAAAATTTACCCCATCCTTACCATTTACATGAAGATCCCCGTAGAAGGAATCCTTCCAACCAGAAAACGGAAAAAAGGCCATGGTTGCTGGTACGCCAACATTAATACCAAGCATTCCTGCTTCTGCTTCTTCTCTAAATTGTCTGATTGCCCTTGCATCCTTTGTATAGATAGTAGCGCCATTTCCGAAACGCGACTTTTGAATATAATCAAGGCCTTCATCTAAATCCTTTGCACGTAAAAGACTTAAAACAGGAGCAAAGATTTCCTCCTTTGCAATTGTCATATCCGGCGTAACATGGTCAAAAATAGTGGGTCCTAAAAAGTTTCCTTCTGGCATTTCATCCATTTCTTTTCTTCCATCTCTAAGGAGTGTCGCCCCTTCTTCAAGCCCTTTTTCCAAAAAACCTAGAACCTTATTAAGGTGTGACTCACGGATGACCGGTGTTAAAAGCACTTCATCATCCATTCCATTCCCGATTGTTAGCTTATCAGCAGCATTTGTGAGCGCAGAAACAAATTTTTCATTGTCTCCCACAACAACAACAGCACTACAAGCCATACAACGTTGTCCCGCACTGCCGAATGTAGAGCTGATAATATTGGCTACCGCTTTTTCCATATCAGCATCTGGCATGACAATATGATGGTTTTTCGCACCCGATAGAGCTTGAACGCGCTTCCCTTGAGCTGCTGCACGTTCATACACATATTTGGCAACTGGTTGTGAACCTACAAATGAAATTGCATTTACATTTGGATGATCTAACAAACCATTTACCACATCATGAGCACCATGAACAACATTTAATACGCCATTTGGTCCACCCGCTTCTGTAAATAAACGTGCGAGTTCATTTGCAAGAATGGGTGTCCGTTCAGACGGCTTTAATACGAATGTATTTCCGCATGCAATGGCTAATGGGAACATCCACATTGGGACCATCATCGGGAAATTGAATGGAGTAATACCGCCCACTACTCCCAATGGGTAGCGGAACATTTCCGAGTCAATATCCTCAGCAATATTAGATAATGTCTCACCCATCATTAAGGTCGGCGCACCTGCTGCAAATTCGACACATTCGATTCCGCGTAAAACTTCACCATATGCCTCTTTATAGGCTTTACCGTTTTCCTGGACAACGAGTCTTGCTAATTTTTCGTGATTCTCTGTTAGTAAATAGTGATATTTGTATAGGATCCTAGCCCGCTTTGGGACGGGAGTCTTTTTCCAGGATTTAAATGCCTCTCTAGCTGCTTTTACAGCCAGATCTACATCTTCTTTTGAAGAAAGTGGCACATGTACTAATGTTTCTTTTGTTGCAGGATTTGGAACCTCAAGTGTCTCAGTCCCAAGTGCATCCACCCATTCTCCATTAATATAGTTTTTTAGTACAACTGTTTCATTTTTGACAACGGTCATATTTTGTACAGCCTCCTTTTGGAAATGGCACTGTTCGAAACTCTTAACCTATGGGTCAATTATCTCTCATGTTGAAAGTGCTTTCATTAGACATTCTGTAAAATAACTGCTTGTAATTTTTCCACATTTTGATTGATACTATTTACCTAAAAAGTCCACTAAAATCCTGCGGGCTAATGTATTTCTCTTTTTTCTTTCAATTGTTTTGATGAAACTAAAAATTCATACGATAAAATCATAAACTCAATCGCAAGTCGTTTCTCGTGACTCATAAAATCTGAGCCTAATAGTTTTTCCAGCTTTTGAATACGGTGATATAATGTTTGCCTTACAACAAACAAGCGGTTTGCCGTTTCTTGCTTTGAGCCGTTGCAGGATAAATAGGTTTTCAGCGTTTCCATCAGCTTTCCATTGTATTTTTTATCATAGGCAATAACCGGTTCTAAATACTCCAGAACCACTTCCTGTAAATCTATATGACGATGAAGCAATGAAATAAGCCGGAAAATATGTAAATCGTCATAAAAATAGCTCTGTGCTGGAATTGACATTCGATTTTGAATCCGAATGGTTTCTAAAGCGGTTTGGTAGCTTTTATGTACATCTGTTAATTTTTCCACAAATTTTCCAATTCCGAATTCTGGTTGAGCTTTTTTATTTCTCCGGTGTAAGTCGGAGTTTGATAATCTTTGGAGTCCCTCTTGAACTCGCTCTTTCCACGTCGAGGGGTTTCTTTCATTAATAATAATTAAAACAATTGTATTTCTTTTTTCAGCAACAAAAAGTGTAAAGCCCTGCTGTTCAAAAATGGCCCGCAAAAACATTTTATAATACGTTAAATCGCTTGTTGAATACTCACCGATTGGATCTATCTTACAAAGACAAACAATGGCTCCTTTTGGTTGACTTGTCGAGGTCATAGCTAAATATTCATTGATTGACTCTTCGCTTTGTTCACCTTCTAACCAATCATTAATCCACTCAGTGGCTTCCACCCGCTGCTTTTCTTCGACATAAAGATTGCGAAGAAAAAGCTGTGCTAGTGCAGTGGCTGTTCGGTCTAAGATAAGATGGTCAAATTCGGTTAATTCTCTTTCCTCTGAGATAATCACCAATTCTGCGTAGCTTTCCCCTAACAGATGGATGGTGATTTTTGCGATACTGGTAGAATCTTCTGACTTGGCCCTCACTAAATCTAGCAGTTTCATTCTTTTTTGTTCGGCAGCTTCTGGAGTAAATTGAGTTTCATTATTATTAAAGAGGATGATTACTTGAACTTGGAGGTAACTTCTTATAAAATGCAGTATTTCAATATAATGTTCGATTGATAATAATCTTTTATTTAATGCTTGTGAATAGTTTTCAAGATTGGTTATCATTTGATATTGGCGGTTAATTAAGAGTCCATGGATGTCTTGTGTAATTTCAACAAACTGTACTTCTTTTAAAAATAAGATGATTGGAAATTGGGACTTATTTGCGATGTCAATTATTTCTGGTGGGATTGATGAGGTGTAAATTCCTAATTCAATACAGATTCCTGCTGCCTGTGAATCAATTAATTGCTCAATGACTGAGATGAATTTCTCCTTATTGTCCCTCCAGGCAACACCTGTTGAAAGAATTAGTTCATTTCCATTTAAGAGATTTCGAATATTTGTCACTTCAACGACGTGTACCCATTTTACTTGTCGCCCGAGTCCTTCCATACCCGCAATTACTTTACTGCTTTCAAAATGCCTTCTACATAAAATATCTTCCACGGTAATAGATGATTTCAATCTGCAACTCTCCTATATTGAATTTTCAGACTACATTAATTATACGCTATAATCTGCTATTAAAGGAGTGTTTTTCCAAACATTTTTCTATATATACTATTTAAAAAAGAAAAAGCCGACGCCACGTTGATAGGGCTGCCGGCAAAATACAATTTTTATTTATGCCCCTTCCTTTTGTTGTTTGATAAGCATCACTGCAAAATACTTTCGACCTTCTGGTGTAACAATGTGTAATGTCTCTTTTTCGTCTGTATTCTCAAAATCTACGAATGCGCCACTAAGGTTTTCGATTATATTCGTCATTTTACAACCTTTTTGAATTAAAAAGTCTATTTTGTCCCTCTCTTGTAAAAAGATTTGGTATTCTGACATGTATGAACAACTCCTTTTCATCACAGAACTAATTTATTATTGTGAAGTAGTTTTCTGATCAAGCTCAACCTCATACATATTGACTTGATCATCAACGGACCCTCCAGGTATGGCCCAATTTAAGAGAACTCCCAAAATGGCTGATAATGCCATCCCATGAATTTCAAAGTTCGCTGAAAACTTCATGACCGCCCCGCCAATTCCAACAACTAGAATGACTGAAGAAATAATCAGGTTTCGCTTATCATCTAAATCTACTTTACTATCAACGAGCATCCGTAATCCCGAGGCAGCGATGATTCCAAATAATAAAAGCGAGATTCCACCCATTACTGCTGTTGGGATTGAGCTAATAAGTGCCGTAATTTTACCGATAAACCCAAACAGGATTGCAAACACAGCTGCTCCGCCGATAACAAAAACACTATATACTCTCGTAATGGCTAAAACGCCAATATTTTCTCCGTAGGTTGTATTTGGCGGTCCACCCATTAATGCTGCTAGCATTGTGGCAAGACCATCTCCCATAATTGAACGGTGCAGACCAGGTCTTTGAATTAAATCTTTATGAACGACCTTACTTAATACCATTTGATGGCCAATATGCTCAGATAATGTAACGATTGAAACAGGAACCATTAAAGCAATAATACTTAATGTGATGCCAGGGGAATAATGAACAAATGGAAATAGAAAGTCAGGCATTTCGAAAATATTCGCGGACTTTACACCAGATAAATCAACCAGTCCAACAATGGCAGCATAAATATATCCTCCAACAATTCCAATCAATACAGGAATTAGATTTAAAAAGCCTTTAAGTAAAATAGAGCTTAAAATCACAATTAATAAGGTTACTAATGCAACTGAAAAGTGAAGAAGACTATATTCACCATTCGCATTATTCATCGCCATACCGACTGCTGTTGGTGCAAGGCTAAGACCGATTACAATGATGACGGGTCCAACAACAACTGGGGGCAGTAATTTAATCAACCATTTATGGCCAGTTGCTTTAATGGCTAAAGCAACAATCCCGTATACAAGACCTGCCAAAAAGCTTCCAATCATGGCTGCACCTGGACCATCAGCTGCGGTTGCGGCAATAATTGGCGCAATAAATGCAAATGAGGAACCAACATATGCAGGAACCTGCCCCTTCGTAATAATAAGAAAAGTGATTGTACCTACTCCACTTGAAATTAGGGCTACACCCGGACTTAAGCCAACAAGATACGGAACTAAGATGGTTGCACCGAACATAGCGAACAAATGCTGGATACTTAATACCATAAACTTTCCTGGTGGCGGAGTCTCATGTATATCCAGGACTACCTTTTTCGAATCTACACCGCTCATTCCTAATCCCCCTTTATTTGGTTTTGCCAAAATATCCAAAACTTTTAATCTGGAGACATCGAAGCATTACAGTTTTAAATGACATCACCCTTCCTCTAAAAATATTTCCAATATTCAGAAATATGGAGACGTAAGGTTCACCTCTTTTCCTTTTCTTAAAAGAAGGAAGGAGTTTCTACCCCTCCTTCCTTCTTCTTGACTCACATGGTGGCTGTTTGATCCTTTACTATTTCATAATTTTCACCGTATTTTGCACGTTTAATAAATTGACCCGCACCAATTTTTCCAACAAATTGTTTATCACGGACAACAAATTCTCCTCTTGAAAGAACAGAGACGGGTTCACCGGTAAATTTCATACCTTCAAATGCACTGTAATCGACAGCCATATGATGTGTTTCGGCCGAGATTGTTCGTTCTATATTAGGATCAAAAATCACAATATCTGCGTCTGCTCCGACCGCTATCGTTCCCTTCTTCGGATACAAGCCAAACAGCTTTGCAACTTTGGTAGATGTTAAGTCAACAAACTGATTCAATGTAATTCTTCCTTTTTTGACACCTTCTGAGAAAAGAACGGTTAAGCGATCCTCAATCATTGGTCCTCCATTTGGAATTTTTGAAAAATCACCTGCTCCAAGCTCTTTTTGCCCTTTAAAATCAAATGAACATTGATCCGAACCAAAGGTTTGAAGCTGTCCTGTTCGGAGTGCATTCCATAATACATCTTGGTTCCATTTTTCACGCAATGGCGGTGACCAAACGTATTTAGCGCCTTCAAAATTTGGTTTTTCCAGATAAGATTGATCAAGTACTAAATATTGCGGACAGGTTTCTCCCCACACATCAAAGCCCTTTTCTCTTGCTTCCGTAATGGCTTTCACTGCATCTGCACAAGTAACATGAACGACATATAGCTGTGAATTCGCAAGACCAGCAAAGGTCGCAGCCCTTTCCGTTGCCTCGCCTTCAATCTCTTGTGGCCGTGTTAAAGCATGATAGATGGGATCCGTATTTCCTTCACTTAGAGCCTTTTTCACAAGATAATCAATGACGTCTCCATTTTCTGCGTGAACCATAACGAGGGCACCCAAATCTTTAGCCGCAACTAATGTTTTAAATAAAGTTTCATCATCTGCCTGAAGAACATATTTATAAGCCATAAATACCTTAAAGGATGTGATCCCTTCATTTTCAATCACAGTTGGAAGCTCATTTAATACAGCATCTGTTACTTCCCCAATTGATAGGTGAAATCCATAGTCAATCACTGCTTTGTCTTTCGATTTCCCATGCCATGTTTGAATAGCATCTTTTAGTGGCTCTCCTTTGTTGGATAAGCAAAAATCAATTACAGTTGTAGTTCCTCCAAAGGCAGCAGCAATTGTACCGGTTTCAAAATCATCTTTTGTTACTGTACCCCCGAAAGGCATTTCTAGATGGGTATGGGGATCAATTCCGCCCGGAAAAACATAGCAACCTTTTGCATCAACTACCTCTGCACCCTCAGTCGGAAGATTCAACCCGATTTGACTGATTACACCATTTTCCACAAGAATTTCTGCTTGAAACGTATCAGTTGCTGTCACAATGATTCCATTTTTAATGATTTTCTTCATCTTAGCCCTCCCCAAGAAATACATTTACTTTACTGAGTCTATCTTACAACTGGCTGCACCTAGTGCTGCCTGACGCTCATTCCAAGTCATTGGCGGTAACCCGCTTGGGATTTCAACCATATCAATTGCTCCATCAACCGGACATACGATTGAGCATAGGTTACAACCCACACAGTCTTCCTCTCTAACCTTAAGGATGTTGTAGCCATTTCCGTCCTTAAGCATATCGATACATTGGTGTGAAGTATCTTCGCATGCAATATGGCATTTATTACAATTGATACAAACATCATTATTGATACGGGCAACGATTTTATAATTAAGGTCAAGGTCACCCCAGTCTGAATATTTAGGAACAGTCTTTCCAACGATGTCCATGACAGAAGCAATCCCTTTTTGTTCTAGATAATGATCTAACCCTTCAATCATGTCCTCCACAATTCGAAAGCCATGATGCATGGCCGCTGTGCACACCTGTACCCCAGATGCACCCATCAGCATATATTCAACCGCATCCTGCCAGGTTGAAATTCCGCCAATGCCAGAAATCGGTATATTGATATGAGGACTTCTTGCACATTCAGCAACCATATTTAACGCGATTGGTTTTACCGCAGGACCGCAATATCCGCCGTGTGCTCCCTTACCTCCTACATGCGGGATGGTATTCCACGTATCCAAATCTACGCCTGCTAAACTATTAATTGTATTAATCATGCTAATTGCATCAGCACCACCGCGAGTGGCAGCCTCTGCAGTAGCTGTGATATCCGTAATATTAGGTGTTAGCTTTACGATGACTGGTGTTTGCGCTACTTCCTTTACCCAATAGGTTTGTTGTTCTACAAGTGAGGGCACCTGCCCAGATGCTGAACCCATCCCCCGTTCGGCCATTCCATGCGGACACCCAAAATTGAGCTCTAATCCATCCACGCCCACTTCTTCGACTCTTTTTACAATTTCATGCCATTTTTCTTGTTTGGGCTCGACCATTAATGAAGCAATGATTGTATGGTTTGGAAAGAGCTTTTTAGTTTCTTTGATTTCTTTTAAGTTCACCTCTAGTGGACGATCAGAGATTAATTCAATATTGTTAAAGCCGGCTACTCGTTGCCCATTAAAACTAACCGCACCAAATCGTGATGTTACATTTAAAATGGGGTCACCTAATGTCTTCCACACCGCTCCACCCCATCCTGCATCAAATGCACGTTGAACTTGATAACCGGAGTTCGTTGGAGGAGCAGATGCTAACCAAAACGGATTAGGGGATTTTATACCTGCTAGATTAATTCGTAAATCCGCCATTCATAAACCTCCTTTTACCTTATGATTTTTATGCAAATTCAGTAACTGCACCGAACATTGCCTTATGAATGGCATATGCCGCATCCTTGCCCTGCTGTGCAGCTGACACAACCATTGCTTCACCTTGCCCCTTTCCAAAAATCACATCACCACATGCGAATACTTTTTTATTGGATGTATGGAGAGTCTCGGGATCGATTTTTACGACGCCACCGTCATGTTTAAGGCCGAATTGTTCAATAAGTTCTGTATATCTGGTCTGTCCAATTGCTTTAATTACCGCATCGACCTCTAAAATGAACTCGGAGCCCTCAACTGGTACAGGTCGTCTTCTGCCATCTTCTCCAGCCTCACCAAGCTCCATTTTGATACATTCTATCGCTTTAACTCGACCTTGTTCGTCCCCAATAATTTTTTTAGGTGCTGTTAGCCATCTAAATTCGACCCCGTCCTGTTTGGCGAATTCATATTCGAAATCATACGCAGTCATTTCATCAATCGTTCTTCTATAAAGGATTTTTACATTTTCAGCCCCTAACCTGACTGAACAAGTAGCGCCATCAATTGCTGTATTCCCTGCACCTATCACAACAACCCTTTTTCCTAAGAATCGGTCTGATATAGGCTTGGTTTTTGTTTCTCTTACAAAATCGATTGCATCATATACTCCCTCTAAATTTTCTCCTTCAATACCAAGCGAAGGAACCTTTGACATTCCTATCGCTAGAATAACAGCATTGAAGTTTTCCAGAATTTCATCAACTGAGATATCCTTTCCTACTCTAGTATTCGTTCGTATTTTTACATCTACACTTTCTACCTGCTTTACCTCCCAGAATGAAATTTCCTGCGGTAGTCTAAAAGAAACAATTCCATATGTGTTTAGGCCACCAGCCTTTTCTGCTGCTTCAAAAATAGTTACATCATAGCCGAGTAAACCTAGTTCCCGGGCAGCTGAAAGTCCAGCTGGGCCGCCTCCAATAATGGCAACTGTTTTTCCATTCTTCTTCCCCGGTTCAAAAAGCACCTGTTCATTGCGAATTGCCCAGTCTGTTGCATATCTTTGTAAATTACCTATCATAATTGGCCTTGTAGAATGATTTAAGACACAAGCCCCCTCGCAAAGTTCCTCTGTTGGGCAAACGCGGGCACAGCTTGCTCCGATGGGGTTGGACGTCATAATGGTTTTTGCTGATCCTTTTAGGTTTCCAGAAGCAATCTTTTTGATAAAAGCAGGAATGTCAATTCCGGTAGGGCATGCAGTTATACAGGGGGCATCATAGCAATAAAGGCAGCGATTGGATTCTTCAATAGCTTCTCGGTTGGTTAGTGCAGGGTTCACTTCAGTGAAGTTCATTTTTAAATCCTGATATGAAATTCTTGTGTTTGAATGACTCATAGATTTACCTCCTTCTTATAGTAAAAATCGCAAATTATATTGCCATTCATTTGCAATTTTTTAAACTCACAGATAGAAAGCGTTTTCAAATCTATTCATGTTTTACTGCTATTTATTGCCAAAACATGAATTATTGTCCCAAAAGTATGAACTTTGTGTCTATTTTACTTTTTTTAGAGATTGATTGCATTATACAGAGTGTTAAAAGATATATGCTGTGAACCACTCATAATGTAAAAAAAGAGCGATAGAGTTTGAACCACATACACTGTGGTTTCAAAATCTACGCTCTTCTAAAGTTATCTTATTGAGGCCATTGTTCCGGTAATAAATTCTTCGATTAATTGTGTGGCTTCTTCGGCATTTTTCACATGTAAAACTGTGCTTCGGTCCTCTGATATTTGTTCAGCCGTATGGTGATACCTCGGGTCATAATAATATTCCAATAGTAATTTTATGGCAGAATTATAATCACCTGTCTCAAGATCTTTTTCAATCTGTGTTGCAATTGGTGTATGAATTCTTCTTTTGATTCGTTGAAAAGCAGACATACATTCATTCGGAAATTCCCATGGGCGATAATCCTCTAAAATGTTTAATACCCGCTCTTCCATTGGCAGGTCAACAAAAATATGATATCCCTGTTCTTTTATTTTTAGTAAAAACTCTGGTAAAGTCACTCTGCCAACCCGTTTGCTTTCGGCCTCCAGCAGCACATATGAAGATTGCTTTAACTCAAGTGCCCGCTCCACAAACATTAAATCAAATACTTTTTGATTGTGGGGCTTTTTACCAATCATTCCAAACACCGATCCACGGTGGTTTGCCATGCCTTCTAAATCAATAACAGGATAGCCCTTTTCTTGAAGTTCAGTTAAAATTTTTGTTTTTCCCGAGCCTGTATATCCATTTATCACAATGGACTTAGGCTTGAATTCTTCCGCAAGTTCTTCTAATTTTTCAACTACCCAGGACCTATACCCGCGAATTCCTCCGATTAAACGTTTTGCGTTGATTCCCATTAAATCAATGAGGGTTGCAGATGTTTTACTTCGCATTCCTCCGCGCCAGCAGTAAACAACCTTTTCCTCCTCTGGGAGTTTCGCAAACTCTTTGATAAAGTCCGGAAGCTTAGCCGATACAATTTCAAGCCCTTTATCCTTTGCTGCATCTGGGCTGACTTGCTTATAAACCGTGCCAATTTCTGCTCGTTCTTCATCCGTAAAAATCGGAATGTTCACACTGCCAGGTATATTGGATTCGGCAAATTCAGAAGGTGAGCGCACATCAACAATTGCAAGTGGCTTTTCTTTCCGCAATTCCCGTAAATCATCAACTGATATATCTTGAAACATCTATTTTCTTCCCTTCAAAAGCGTCTATTTACACTATGTCCACATTGCTCTAACTCTATTATAAAACAGAAAAACTCATATCGCACAAAATATACAATTGCAACAGTCTTCTGAAATGATAAAATTAAATGTAACAAAGATCTCGGAGGTTATTTTTTGCTAATACCATCACTTGCCAGAAAAATTATTAAAGAAGTCCGCAGATTAATTGATGAGGATATTATTATTGTCGATGTCTCGGGAATGATTATTGCAAGCACTGATATGAGTCGAATTGGAAGCTTTCACGAAGGTGCACTCCTTTCAAGCCGTGACAAAAAGAAAATGATAATCACTAAGAATATGGAAAATGACCTTAAAGGTGTAAAAGCAGGCATCAATTTACCGATTGTCTATAAGGATAAGGTTGTTGGTGTAATTGGGATAACTGGGAATCCCGAAAAGGTTTCCGCATATGGAGAGCTTTTGAAAAAAATGACGGAGCTGTTAATTCAAGAAAGCTACTACGCTGAGCAAATGGAATTGGAGTCTCGTGCCATCGAAAACTTTGTTTTTGATTGGCTTCAATTAGGGGATGAATTAAATGAATTTTATAGGCGCGCAGAGCATCTAGGAATCGATGTTGAAGTGGATCGTCACGTAGTAATAGGATTTATTAAAAGTGAGAAAGAAATTCAGCTTCAGGACATATCCAAACGGATAAAACAACATTCATTTTTAAAATTAAATGATATTTTTGTAAGATGGGGAAATGAACGGTTCCTCCTTCTTTTAGCTGACCGCTCAAAGGAACAAATAAAAACCCTTCTACAAAAATTAAAAAGGGAATTAGATCATCATTTTTCTGTGCAAATTTCGTTTGGAATAGGAAGTAATGATTTTGGATATTTCCTTAAACAGTCTTATGATGAAGCCGACCGGGCTCTTCAAATTGCTAAAAAAAATTCCTCTATTGTCTTTGATGATGAATTAAAATTGGAGATGCTTGTTCATGAAATAAGCGGCAAAGTGCAAGCTGAATTTGCGAAACGTACGGTTATAACACTTCTGAATGATCCCGAATTAGTAAAGACCTTACTTGAATATATTAAACAAAATCAGTCAATTAAAGAAACAGCTGAGTCACTTCATATCCATGTTAATACCCTTTCCTACCGTTTTAATAAAATCGAAGAGAAAACCGGTCTCCATCCAAAAAGCTTTGTTGATTTAACAACATTATATCTCGGTCTCTTATTTTTAGATCAATCTATAAAATTTTCCAGATAAAAATATAAATATTTGTAGGTTTCTACATAGCGGATTTTTCCGCTTTTTTTTATGCTTAATAGTAAGAAGATTTTTTGGAGGCGTTCACATGATTGAGGCAAATGTAAAACATCAATTATTAAAAATTGTTGGTCCTGAAAACTATGATGACTCAAATACTGGACGACTTGTGTATTCGTACGATGCGACCCCTCAGTTCCAGTCGATGCCCGATGCGATGGTTGCTCCTCGAAACAAAGAGGAAATTTCAGAAATCGTTAAAGTTTGCAACGAATACAAAATTCCTATTGTTCCCCGCGGTTCTGGAACAAATCTTTGTGCGGGCACTTGCCCAACCGAGGGTGGAGTTGTCCTTTTATTTAAACATTTAAATCAGATTTTGGAAATTGATGAAGAAAATTTAACAATTACGGTCCAGCCTGGTGTGATTACTCAAGAAATAACAAATGCGGTGGAAGCAAAGGGGTTATTTTATCCTCCAGACCCTGGTTCCATGAAAATCTCAACAATTGGCGGCAATATTAATGAAAATTCCGGTGGATTACGTGGGCTAAAATATGGTGTCACACGGGATTATGTAATGGGGCTTGAGGTTATTTTAGCGAATGGAGAAATCATTAAAACCGGAGGCAAACTTGCGAAGGATGTGGCTGGATATGACCTGACGCGGCTTTTGGTCGGCTCGGAGGGTACACTTGGCATCATTACCGAAGCAACCCTTAAGCTGATACCAATGCCTGAAACGAAGGAAACAATTCTTGCCCTATATGAAGATTTGGAGGCCGCTGCCAAAACAGTTTCAAAGATCATCGCCAATAAAATCATTCCGATTACACTTGAATTCCTTGATCAGCCAACTCTTGAAGCAGTCGAGGCATTTGCACAAATTGGCCTTCCTACCGACGCTAAAGCGGTTCTTCTGATTGAACAGGATGGTCCGTCAGAAATTGTAAAACGAGACATTGAGAGAATCATAGAAATTTGTACAGAAGAAAATGCTGTCTCGGTAAAATCAGCTGAATCTGAAGAAGAAGCAGAAGCCTTACGGACAGCAAGAAGGGCTGCATTATCAGCCCTTGCCAGGTTAAAACCAACAACTATTTTAGAGGATGCCACGGTACCTCGTTCTGAAATTGCCAAAATGGTAAAAGCGATTGGCGAAATTGCGAGAAAGTATGACCTGAATATATGTACTTTTGGCCATGCTGGGGATGGTAATCTGCATCCGACCTGCCTCACAGATGCTAGAGACCGGGATGAAATTGAGCGAGTTGAAAAAGCATTTGAAGAAATTTTTGAAAAAGCGATTGAGCTGGGTGGAACAATCACAGGCGAACATGGCGTAGGTGTGATGAAAGCACCTTATCTAGAAATGAAGCTGGGTGCCGCAGGGATTGCTGCGATGAAAGCCATTAAAACGGGACTTGATCCTAATAACATAATGAATCCAGGTAAGATATTTGCGAAGGAATCAAGAAAACGCGTGGTGGTATCAAAATGACAACGATACAGGAACAACAAAAAATAAAAGAAGAATTCCAAACACGGATGGATCAGAATGAATTATTAAATTGCATGCGCTGCGGGTTTTGTCTTCCAACCTGCCCAACCTATATTGAATCCGGCTATCAGGAATCCCACTCCCCACGCGGAAGAATCGCATTAATGAAGGCTGTTGTGGATGGTCTTATAGAGCCAGATGAGGACTTCGAGAAATCATTGAATATGTGCTTAGGATGTCGAGCCTGCGAACCAGTTTGTCCTTCTGGTGTAAATTACGGTCATCTTTTAGAGGAAGCAAGAGATATTGTTAATCAAAATAAAAAGCATTCATTACGAGCGAAAGCAGTAAGGAAAACGGTTTTTGAGGGTCTTTTTCCGCATCAGAATCGTATGCGCACCCTAACTGGATTACTAGGTGTCTATCAACGGTCCGGAATGCAAAAGATTGCTCAAAAAAGCGGACTCATGAAGTTTTTACCTGACAGCTTAGCGACGATGGAGCGGGTACTTCCGGAGGTGCCAACCTTAAAAGAACTAAAATGCCGTCCCTACCAACTTGGGCCAATTGGTGTTCAAAAGAAAAAGGTTTCCTTTTTCTCAGGTTGCTTGATGGATACAATGTTCATGAAAACAAATGATGCCACATTGAGGCTGCTTCAATTGGCAGGTTGTGAGATTGTCATTCCAAAAACACAAGCTTGTTGTGGGGCTTTGCATGGGCATAGTGGTGAAAAAAAGAAAGCGAAGGAGCTTGCGAAACAAAATATTATCGCGTTTGAAGAAATTGAAGCAGACTATATCATTACAAATGCGGGTGGCTGTGGTGCCTTTTTAATTGATTATGGCCATCTTCTAAAAGATGAGCCCAAGTGGGCAGAACGGGCAAAAGCTTTTTCGAACAAGCTTAAGGATATTTCTTCGGTATTAGTAGAATTAGAGTTTCATAAAAAAGATCTTTCCCTGCCAGATCAGATTATTACCTATCAAGATTCTTGTCATTTACGAAATGTGATGAAAACATCGTCCGAGCCGAGACGGCTGCTTAAAGCCATTAACGGTGCAACCTATATGGAAATGAAGAATGCGGATAGCTGCTGCGGCTCAGCTGGCATTTATAACATAATGGAGTCTGAAATGTCGATGAAGATATTAGATTCAAAAATGAAAAACGTTAAAGATACTCAGGCAAAAACAATTGTCACATCAAATCCAGGCTGCCTGTTGCAGATGAAGCTTGGCATTGAACGGGAAGGTTTATCTGATAAAATACGTGCCGTTCATATTGTTGATTTATTGCTTGAAGCGGTTAAAGAGTAAAAGCGAAAACAACGCTCAATTGGGCGTTGTTTTCTTAATTTAGAATATACTTTTCTGCATAATATTTTGTGACCGATAAATACTCACGAATATATGCTTTTAGCAAAGTTATTTGTGGTGTTTTTGCTGGGAGCCCTTCCACTTTTAAATCGGCATCTTTTGCAATTTGGATCGAACGATAAAGGTGATAATCATTTGTCACAATAATTCCAAGCTTTGCTTCCTCAGGAATAAATTCTTTCGAGAATTTGATATTTTCATATGTACTTGTTGACCGGTCTTCAAGGAAGATTCTAGATTCTGAAATCCCTTTATCTACTAGTTCTCGTCTTATCGCTTCTGCTTCTGTGATATCCTCCCCAGGGCCCTGACCGCCTGAAGCAATCAAAATGGTGTTCTCATTCTCTTTTGCATACTCAGCAGCCGCATCAATTCTGTATTGCAATGCAAGCGATGGCGTTTCACTGTTCACCTTTGCTCCAAGAATAATCAAATAATCTGCCTTTTCGGGTGGCTTAGAATCGACATACTGTGATATTTTTGAATGAACTATTCCGAAATACCCTATACCTATTATGAGTAAAAATCCAATTAAAAGTAGCATCATTTTCCTCTTTTTCAAATAGTAACAACCCCTTTGGTTATTCTACTATTATATCAAATGGACAAAAAAGGAAAACAAAAATCATGCCCTTTTAATGGGCATGATTTTTAGTTAAGCCAATTTTGATTTTCCAGATCCTCGTGGTGTGAGATAAAGCCATCCATCTCGGTTTCAGCCCCATTTAACACATCCTTTGAATTCATCTTTGACACAAATCCAAGCTCACGAGTTGCGTTGTCCGTTGACCACGGTTTATCTTTGTTATCTGAAACGCCATAATATGTACCAAACTTGACAGTTGATTGAATGGCTAAATCAAATAACTGAATCACATCAGCATGACTTAATAATGTTTTATTGGTTCGGGGAATCGTTTGTAAATCCTTCACCTCATCCCGTCTGACACTGCCAATTCGCAGATTAATCACAGACAGATTGTTCTCCTCTTCAAAGGCTAATATATGACCGAGATTTTCTGAAGCTAATTTTAGTGTGCCATACAATGTCCTTGAGTAGGGATAATCATTAACTGTAATCTCGCGACCGAGTGCCGAAATTCCATCCTTCTCATAAAAGTCAGTTACATGATTACTGCTTGCATAAACGACCTTTGGAATGCCAAGCTCAATTGCCGCTCTTAAAATGTAAAAGGATGCAAGAAAATGAATTTCAGTCTTTTTATGAAATTGTGTAAGATCTTTAAAATCATTTTTGGTGTTTACATTAAGCAGATTAACAATAGCGCCACAATCTGCTGGAATTTTACTTAAAAGGTCTGCAAAATTTGTTGCGTCGACCTCGATATGGTCCGAATGATCATCCACTTTTTTATCAAGAATAAAGATTTCGTAGTTGTTGCTGAGTCCTTCTTCAAGGATGGAACCAATTAGCCCCGTTCCCCCGATGATGGCAATCTTCTTTTTCAATGTTGTGCTCCCCTTTTTAACGAGTCTCATTGATTAAAGTTCGTAATTTTAAGGAAAACATACATCATAACACACTCACAATTCTATTCGGGGTCACAAAGTAAAGCAGTTTATCCGCTACTTTTTCACCAGTCATACGTTCCCAAATTTGTTGATAGAAGTCGATTTGAGTTCGGTAATATTTCGTAAGTTCAGGCAGCTGTTCAATGTCCTTAGGCCGATCCGTTTTATAATCCACGATTTTCCAAACACCATTTAGCTTATACACGAGATCAATGATTCCACTAACAAAAAGCGTCCCCGCTTTGTCCTCATTTTCAACGAACTTATATAAAGGGTCAACAGCATCGATTTTCAGCATAAATGGAACCTCTGTTAAAACTTCATCAGCTATTTGAAGCTCCGCCCAAATCATCGATTGTTTGAAACGATCAACAGCTTGTGCAACTTTGCCCATTCTTCCTAATGAAATTTCATGCTTATTTAAAATTGAGATTATTACTTCTTCGGCTTGCTCTCCCTTGACAATCTTTTCAAACACTTCGTGGATGGCTGTTCCCCATGCCCGGCCCCCACCTTCTTCACGCTCTATCCCAAGCTTAAAAATATCTTGTTTGTCTTCAGTCGGACTATATGTTGAAAAAGAAGATTGTACCCGATCATCAATCCATTCAAGTAATCCCTGCGTTTCTTCTACAAATTCTTCACGGGTGATGAGACTTGCACCTTCTTTTTCCTCATGAAGCAATTCAGGTACTTCAATCTCCTCAAGCCCTGGTAAACCATCAAGAAGAAGGTTCCATGGATTTTTATTATTTTTTGATTCAAAAGCGCTAATAATCATTGCTTTTTCTGCTCTTGTTGCTGCCACATACAGAACGCGAATTTCTTCTGCAAGCAAATACGCTTCCTCTGCATCGAGATAATCCTCCCAACGAAGAGGCTGTGCAACAGGTTTTCGCGCAAAGCCCTGTTTTCTCTCAAACATAAAATATCCCGTCGATGATTGCTCCTCACGTCTAATATGAAACCATATTTTATTGCGGACTTCCGGCTTTTTACCTGGGTGGGCCAAGAACACAATCGAAGCCTCTAAGCCTTTTGCTTTATGGACATTCATAATTCGTACGGCATTCTCATCTTCCTCTAGATTGATGACTTTTGTTTTTTCTTCGATTTGCTTTTTCAAAAATTCGACAGCCTGACTGAAGGTTGTAGCTTCGTCTTCCTCTCTCCCCCGCAATACTTCAATTATTTGCAGAAGATTTGTCGTCTCTCTTTTTCCATAGCCTTTTGTCAAGAACAATGGATACAGACCGATATCCCCGATTATTTTTTCAATGGCCACTACTGGGGAAAAGGTTGTTTTCCATTTGGCATATTGTTTCAACTTTGATAGCGCCCCTTCTATCTGTTGCATTGTTTCGGCATGTAAATTGTCAGGAGTCTGAGCGTACAGGAAAAATGCTCCCCCTGCCTGCCCCCATTGGAAAAGCTCTTCATCGCTTATACCAAACCAAACACTGCGTAAAGCGGCTACCAATGCAATTTGATTGGTAGGATCAACAAGTGCTTCAAGAAGCAGAATCAGATCCTGGAACTCTAGAATTGTGCCTATTGCCATTTCACCGCTAATACTGACCGGTATTCCAGCTTGCTCAAGTTTTGTGGCATACACATCCATTCCATCCTTTTGCCTAGTTAAAATCATAATTTCCCCAGGCTCGTGACCTTCACTTATTAATTTTTGAATATATGCGGTTATGCTTGTCGCATCTTCCTCAACCGTAATTGTTTTATTTTTTGCGAATTCATCTGCTAAAACCAGTCTTTTAATCCCTGAAAACTCAGATGGACTTGCTTCCTTATAGGAGAAGAGCGGACGATAGGAAGCCTGGTGAACAGTCTCTCCTTCAGGTAATTGTTCCTTAAAAACCTTATTCAGCAGACCTGTTACAGAATCTACTGTTCTAAAGTTCATGATCAACTGAAGCACTTCTCCGCCATGCACTTCAATCAATTCCTTCACCAGATTGTAGATATCGATATCCGCTCTACGGAAACGATAAATGGCTTGCTTCGGATCTCCGACAACAAATAGCGAGCCCGGACGCGGTTTGCATTTGGTCCAATTCTGTTCTGTTACATCCTGACCTGTTAAATAAAACATAATCTCCGCTTGAATCGGATCGGTATCCTGAAATTCATCAACAAGGAGCCGTTTATATTTCCCTTGAAAATACGAACGAACTTCTGCATTTCTCTTTAAAAGGGCTGCTGAACTCATTAACAAATCCTGAAAGTTCATCAACGCGCGTTCCTGCTTGAGCCTTTCATACTCTGCCTGTGCCCCTCGAAACATTTCAATCACAAATGGGTGGCAATATTCACTCCATCGTAATAGTAATGGCTGAATGTAAGACTCAAAAAAATCTGTGATTCTCGCATGATATTCCTTCGCATCCTCTTTTGAAGACCATTTATACTGTGTAACCGTTAACTTTTTATCAAACAACTGAAAAATCTTAATCTTTAATGCATCTGTTTTGTCATCATATCTGACATGACGAAGTGCATCATCAATAGCCTCCTGAAGATTGTCTGGACCTTTTGGAATATCATTCGGAATGCATCGACTTGCTTCTTTTAAAAGAATGACAAAGCGACGAAACACCTCATCAAGATTTGGCTTTTCAATCACTTCACTTGCCCACTCTACATCAGGATAATTCTTCATTTGACAAAAGCGTTCCATTAAATCTTTTTCTTGAAGCCCTAAATCCTTCATCATTCCTGATTTCTGTGGATGATTCTGTTCAAGCTTATGAGTATAAACTACCCAAGCAGCCTCAGCTAGTTGATCATCCTCTGTGTCCTCAAGTTCAGAAAAATGAACATCAATCCCTGCTTCAACAGGTCGCTCTCGAAGTAATCGTGCACAAAAGGAATGAACCGTTCCGATAAACGATTGTTCGATGCTTTGTAAGGCTTCCTCAAGTAAAAACTTCACATAAAGGTCTGTTTCCTCTTTACATTTTTTCTCGAGAACGGTTAAAAAACGGGTCTTAAGTTCATCCGCAGCTTTCTTTGTAAAGGTTATCGCGACAATCTCATCCATTTTTGCAGTCCCCGTATAAATCAGATTCACCATTCGATCAACGAGGCTTGTTGTTTTCCCAGAGCCGGCCCCAGCTTCGACAAGAAAGTTTTGATTTAAGACGGTTGTAATCTTGTCTCTAGCCTCTTGATCGATTATTACTTTAGTCATAGGCGCGCACCCCCTTAAAGCTTTTTAGTCCCTCAGCGGTTTCATCCTGTTGCTTTTGTTTTAAAGCATCCTTATTATAGGTGGACCTTCTGCAAACTTTTTTAAAGTCACAAAATTTACATTCATTTTCATCATCTGTCATGGTAAAATGCCCATGCCCCACAATGGAAAGGAGCTTGTCTAAAATATCTATACCATTAGTTCGTGTTGTTTCCTCTTGCTCCCGTACAAAACGTTTCCCAGCTCCTTTTCGAGTCGGGAATAAATACGAACTCTTTTTTACGGATCCACCATCTATTCCCAAATGGGCCTCAATCGCAAGGGTGTAGAGGAGGTGCTGGAGCTGCCTCCCGCCTTTAAAAAATTCCTTTGTATGATAGCCCCAACTGCTTCCCGTTTTATAATCAATGATATGGAAGGAACCATCTGACAGCTGGTCGACCCGATCAATAATTCCCCTTACATGAACTGTTCCAGAAGGAAGCACGATCACAGCTGGTGCGTCTTCCCCAAAGGAATATTCAAAATACAATGGTTCACCAAGCTCACTATTTTCCTCTTCAACTTTCAAAAAGGTTTCACACGATTCGATAATTTCCTCTGTTTCCAGTCTTTCCGTTCGGGCATTTGGTGCTGGAACCACCGTTTTTACATTGTCCATCCTTTTGTTCGCAATCTTTGTAAGAAGATCAATATGCTTTGTATAGGAAGGCTTTTCACAACGTATTTTGATTTCCTGATAAAATTTTTCGAAAATTTCGTGCAATAATGTACCCCTCGTTTTTGCGTCTAACCACTTCGTAGGATCATAGGATACATCCTCAACCACTCTTAATCGCAACACATTTTCTAAGAAATAGGCATAGGGACATTTCGCGATTTTCTCAAGTTTCCCTGCTGAAATTGTGATATCCGGTTTTTTTCGAGGGTCAAACATGGTCGTATCACTTTCAACTTTTCCCTCGTATACAGTAAACCCGGGTTCCTGCCTCATTTTTTCCGCATAAAGCCCTCTCGTAATATTTGAAAAATCCGCTAAAAAAGCTTCGTCAAGCCGCCCATTTTGAGAGTTTGTGATTTTCTCATACCACCAGTCTTCGTTTTCAAGAGTACCGGCTCGGTTTGCAATTGGCGCTTTCTTTTGTACAGTATTAAAATCGGCGGAATGTTCACCTGTTTGAATTCGATAGCATTGCAAAAATAAGTACGAAGGTGAAATAGCCCGATTTTCATTCATATCGTATCTACAATAACTTACGGTAATTTCATTGTCCGCTGCAGAGGCAAAAAGCTGCGCCATCGCATAAATATCCCTTTTTGATTTTTCTTTTTCAAAAGGCAGAAGTCTCCCTAACCTTTCTCTTTCAGTATCAAGGAGAAGCGGATCCTCCCCTGACTTCCCCGGAAACCGTCCATTGTCCAAACCTACAATAAATAAATGCTTTCGATTCAAATAAAGCCCATTTTTATAACTCGAAATATGTAAATATCCGGGCTTAGGGCGCGATTGGCCAATATGGATGGAGAGAAAATCCTCCTCAAATTTTTGCCATGCATGAGAAACTGCTTCGTTTCCATATGGAAGCAAATCCTCAATCCGTTCAAGTAAAACTTCTTTTGCCGCTTGGTCAAACCCAGATGAAATTTTACAGTAATTCATTAGAAAATACTTGATTGTTTTTAACAGGTCCCCATATAGGATAGTCCCGTCACCTTGGGCAGTTGGCATATGTTTAAACGTGGTGGAAAACCACTGAAAAAGCCAATGATAATCACCGATTCGGTTCTCTGGTTCGGATGCATCATTCATTTTAGCTTGGATTTGTGATAGATAACGTTCTTTTCCCCAGCTAATGTTCGCTCTCCGAAGCAGAGTTGCCCATTTTCTTTTTGAAGGTGCGTCTTCTTCCAAGTCAAGTAAATTTTCCTGAAGAAGCTTTAAAAAGGCCTGTACACTATAATAATCCTTTATCCAATCAAGGATTCCAGCCACCATTTTTCCTGGTTTTGTGAATCCAATCGGTATCCCTTCCCCAAAGGTCACTGGCACTTGTAAGCGCTCTGCAATGTGATACATGGCCGTAGCATATTTGGCGCTTGATGTATAAAAAATGGCAGCCTCATCAAATCGAATGTCTTTTTCCTTGATTCGAAAGAGTACTTCCTTCAACTCCGTTTCTTCCGTTTTTGCTGAAAAAAGGAATAGGCTTGGAACTGTATTTGGCGAATTCTCTACATCAAACAAATAGCTTAATGGCGTTTCGGCACCGAAAACAATCTTTGAAAATGCTGAACTTTCAGGTACTGCAATTCCATGTACTGCTTCTAATGGCAGATGAAAGCAGGTTGTTGGAAGAGCAACTTTTAAAAATTCCATTTGTACATACGTGAGTCTGAGGTTGCTTTGCAGAATGAAGATATGATTTCTAGAATGATATTTTCCTAGGGCATTCTGATAAAAGTCCGCCTCATCGGAAAGTTTATTTTTGTGTAGAAGCTGTTCGTAAGTCTCTAAAATGAGAATCATGTCTTCACCTTTACTAGGTGAGACAAATTGTTCTTTAACAAGTGTGCTGCTTCTGTATCCCGCAAGACGCAGTTTCTTGACTGTTTGATACATGCTTCGGCTAAAGGTTGGTGTGATTTCGACCTCGTGAAAATAGTTTAGGTTATCTTTAAGTTCCGTTAGGAGGGTAAACATTAAATGAGTACCAAGTGCGTCGCTCATGTGGTTATTTTGCAGGTTTGCTGTCGTATCTAGCGCAAGATCCTTGATTGTTTTGATTTTTATATTGATGGCATGATTGTTCTTTTGAGTAAACTGCCTTAAAATTTGCTCGCCAATCATATATGAATCCACAAGTAGAATTTTTTCGGTAAAAAAATGCTGTTTGCATATGGTTTCGAGGTGTTTAATTAGAACTTCCATTGGCTTCACTCTCCTATTTCATAAACACAATTTAGTCAAAATAAAAGGACGCCCAAATTTACATTCAGACATCCTTGTTGTGTTAGCTTATAATCTCTCTTATCTTCTTTATAGTATTCCCATTTATTGGTTCGCTAAACTTCCCATTTACACGTACGGCTGATCCGAAATGGTATTCGGTTGCGTGAACTTTCTCATGAAGCTCTGAAATATTATCTGGTGAGAGGCCGGATCCTAGCATAATCGCCGGTGATTGCATTTCACTTGATAGGGCTAGCATTGCTTTAAGGTTTTCTACACCATCTAATGCCTTTGGTGCTCCTCCAGAGGTTAACACGGTTTGAATGGACTCGCTGTATTTTTGAAGAGTTTTATAAGCTTCAATAATATCATTCGCCTCATCAATCGCACGATGGAAGGTGATCTTCATTCCACCAGCCGTCTTTAGCACTTTTTTCAGAAATGCTTCATCTATTTCCCCATTTTCAGTCAAGGATCCAAACACAATTCCAGCTGCCCCAAGCTCCTTGCATACCTTCACATCCTCTAAAATAACCCGCTTGTCATCTTCGGAATATGTAAATGAATAGCCATGAGGACGAACCATAACATGAACAGGTATAGAGACCGCTTGGACAACATCTTTAATAACACCATAGGATGGTGTTAAACCCCCTTCCATCATCGCGGTTACTAGTTCTAAACGGTTTGCGCCATGTTCCTCAGCTATTTTTGCATCTTCAGCATGTTGAACAATAATTTCGATTAACATCATTTACGTCCTACTTTCATTTTTTACGTAATTTGATCATCCTGTACATATAATAACCCATTGTTCCAAAAATAGACACGAAGAACCCAATCATTGACCACATGCCAAAACCTTCATTTCCTTTGGCGACATTGATCATTTCCCAAGCTCCAATCGTCAAAAAGAAAGTAAGAAAGAAATTCATTGTAATGAGCATTTTTCGTGAGTTTCTGTAAATGCCTTCAGCGTTTTCAGGTGTGACTTCAATAGGATAATTATGAATATGTGGAAATTTACTTAAGATAAACATCATCTTAAATAAAAAAGTGGCGATAATCGGCAGAATCAGGACACTTGCCTTTCCACCCCAACCATCTGGCTCCCCAGCAAAGTTAAAATGTGTTGGTACTCGATCTGGAATTTCGCCCCAATTCACAATGATAAATACATATATTCCTAGTAAAAATAAAATTGAGAGTGACTCTAACATTTTTTCATATAGCGTTTTCGGCAGCTTCAATACCGGTTTTTCAGACATAAAAACCACTCCTTATCATATTTTTTATACGAATAAGGAGCGGTAAAAGTTTCATTTTTGGAACATCCTCGTTGATATTTACTTCTTTCCGAATTGCATTCGAGCTCCTGCTAATTTTGTGAGGACGAAATAAGCAATGATGCCGAATCCAAGTCCTCCCAAGTGATAGGATAAGAGGCTTGGAAGTTCCTTGTACGCAAGAGACGAACCAATTACCATTCCACCTAAGAGGTAGAAACAGATGAAGACACCTGCTTTTAGGTACGGAAAGAGCTCCTCATAAGCCAAGACTTTCCCGTTATTCTCACTTTTGAATCGAGGCGATAATCGCTTAATCAAATATAACGAGATGAAAGTTACAATTATCGGAATGATGATTACAGATAATGAACTTAAAAAACCAGCTTGTTTCCAAACAAAAATTTCATTAATATCACGTTCAAAATCCATTAATAGCAATGGAAATGATAGACTTTCAACAAAGTTATCAAACTTTTGGATTCCGAAGTTTTCCTTAATAAATGAGTTTCCTGTGATCGCGATATAGTGCTGCGCAATACCCTTGATGACTAGGTTATATAGTCCATATGGCAAAAATAGAAAGATCAAACTGAATGCAAGTTGTGAAACATAGCTTGCTCCAATTAAGCCAATAAACAAACTAAACGTATATACGCCAGTTAAAGTTGCAAGTGCAAGTAAAAAGTAATATCCGAGTGCACCTAATGATAGATACTCATTCAGCACAGAATTCCCCAGGATAATCATTGAAATTACCACACTTACACCCAATGCCAATGCTAAATGAAAAACGCCAAAAATCCACTTTGAGAAAAAGATGTCACTTCTTTTATATGGTAATGCCAGCGTAAAATCCAGGCTTTGATTTGTTCGTTCTAAACCGATTAAGGATGTGGCCAATAGAATAGCTGCCAACACTTGAAATAATCCTACTTCTAAAAAGTTTCCAAAGTATAATGCATATGGGTCTGAATTGCCCCATTCGTCCCAGTGTAAAAGCGAATACTCCTCAATGCTTAAAAAATTATTCAGTTTATATGGAAAGTAAAGACAAACCAACCAAAGTGCCCACACTACAAACTTTGACTGCTTATAATTTCTAAGCCAAAGTGCTTTATTAAACAATGTCATCCCCTCCTAATGCCGACACAAACATGTCTTCTAACGACATATGCAATTCCTCCAAAAGTAATGGTTGTTGATCTTTTAAACTTGATATTATTTCTTCGGAATTTCCTTTTATTAAAAAGGTGTTTACACGTCCAATTTGGGACAGAATTTCTATGTTTGGAAATTGCTTGATTTCTTCAGGGATGCCATTTTCTTTAAAAACCACCTGAACTTTTTTATAATGAAGTCTCGCATCATCCATTGTGACGATTGATTCTACCTCGCCATCCTTTAATATAATGAGTGTATCTGCGATTTTTTCCAGTTCATCCAAATGGTGGCTTGAAATTAGAAGTGAAATCCTTGATTCAGACACTTCCTCTAAAAGAAACTGGAGAATTTTTCTTTTTACAATCGCATCAAGCCCATTTGTTGGTTCATCTAAAATAATCAGTTTTGCTCGAGTAGAAATAGCCAAAACGATAAATAACAAGGCCTTCATTCCACGTGAGAAGTTTCGAATTTTCCGCTTTTCCGGAAGATTGAAACGCTGTAAAAGCTGATAAAAATAATCTTTATCGAAATTCAGATAAATCGCTTCATATAAACTCACTAGCTCTTTGATACTGTACCCATTAAATGTTGAATTTGAATCAGGAACAAATACCATTTCCCCTTTAACCTCAGGGTTTCCTACAATATTTTTCCCTTGAAACAGAACCTCCCCTTGATCCGCATCTAAAATGCCAACGAGACTCCGTAAAAGTGTTGTTTTTCCCACTCCATTTCGTCCGACCAAGCCGACAATTGAGCCTTCACCAATTGAAAAGGAAATATTTTTTAAAATCCTTTCTCCCTCAATGCTTTTTGAAAGATTGTTAACATTAAGCATCCCTGTCCTTCCCCCCTAATTCATCGACATATTTCTCAATCCATTCTACAAAGGTTTCTTTATTTATCCCAAGATAAGAAGCTTCTACGAGTAAAAGCTTTAATGATTGTTTGATTTCCTCCACTTTTTCATCATCTACCCTTTTTGGAAGTTGTTTGGAAACAAATGTACCCTTTCCTCTTCTCGTTTCGATAATTCCTTGTCGTTCAAGCTCTTGATATGCTTTACTGACGGTGTTCGGGTTTATAAGTAAGGTCGAGGAAAGCTCACGAACACTTAATAATTTGTCATTCGGCTGAAGGACCTCCTTTAATATGAGTTCCTTGACTTGGTTTACAATTTGTTCCCAAATTGGTGTATTACTGCGTTCATCCAACTGAAAATACAAGCAAAACACCCCTTTCCGTTAACTTATTGTGTTTCAGGTGTATCATATCATGTAGTACACATATTACATTAAACGACATCTACTCTTACGTCAATATACATCTGCCTATTTTTAAAAAAATTGTATTTCGTATGTCGAAGTGCATCTGTTACACTAGAAAGGAAACACTTACATTCGTTTAAAGGAGAATACATATGTCTAAGTTCGAACAAATGCTTGAAAAATATGCTGATTTAGCTGTTCATGTCGGTGTTAACGTCCAAAATGGACAGAATCTTCTTATTAACGCACCTATTTCAGCTGCAGAATATGTTAGAAAAGTCGTCAAAAAAGCCTATGAGGCGGGAGCAAGAAATGTATATATAGAGTGGAATGATGACGCAATTACACGCACACGCTTTGACCTTGCACCAGATGAAGCGTTTCTGGATTATCCCATGTGGAAGGCAAAAGGAATGGAAGAACTTGCGGAAAACGGAGCAGCCTTTTTATCCATCATTTCGTCCAATCCTGATTTATTAAAAGGAGTTAATCCCGAACGTATTGCCAATGCGAATAAAACAGCAGGAAAAGCATTGGAAAAATACCGAAATTATTCCCAAGCAGATAAAGTAAGCTGGTCTGTCATTGCTGTCCCTTCTGAGAGCTGGGCTGAAAAGGTATTCCCAGACCTATCAGCTGAAGAACAGGTCGAAAAATTATGGGATGCCATTTTTCAAGCTACTCGTGTTAATGTGGAAGATCCTGTTCAAGCATGGAAAGAACATAATGCAAATTTACATGCCAAGGTTGAATATTTGAATAAGAAAAAATATCAAAAATTACATTATAAGGCTCCTGGAACTGATTTAGTTGTCGAACTGCCTGAAAGCCATGTGTGGATTGGCGGCGGTGGTGAAAACGAACAAAACATTGAGTTTGTTGCGAATATGCCGACTGAAGAAGTCTTTACAGTACCTAAAAAAGACGGAGTAAATGGATTCGTCAGCAGCACAAAACCTCTTAATTACGGAGGAAGTTTGATTGATCAATTTACAATCACCTTTGAAAATGGCCGAATTGTAAATGTGAAGGCCGAAACAGGTGAAGATATGTTAAAACGTCTTGTTGAGACGGATGAAGGCAGCCATTATTTAGGTGAGGTTGCGCTCGTTCCGCATAGCTCACCCATTTCTCAATCAAAAATTCTTTTTTACAACACACTTTTTGATGAAAATGCGTCCAATCATTTCGCGATTGGTAATGCATATGCCTTTTGCATTGAAGGGGGTAAAACGATGTCACGAGAGGAACTTGCTAAAAAGGGAGCTAACTCAAGTATCACTCATGTCGACTTCATGGTTGGCTCAGGTGAAATGGACATAGATGGCATCACTGCTGACGGCACTGCCGAACCATTATTCCGTAACGGAAACTGGGCATTTTAACATAATTGGCACCACTAGGACGCCGCTCCTTGTGGTGCCTATTTCTTATATTCCATATTTTGGGATGTCGGTGGGGATCCAAGCCCTCTAGGGATGAAATTTTTCCCAGCATTTAGGAAGTTAATGTTCTTAATGCCATCACTTTTGGATAACACTGGAAAAAACCCATTCATAAATCCCGTTTATCCCAACGTTTCTGGATACACCTGGAAAAACCCCATCCATAAAAAACGCACACACCCCAATATCCATCAAAATCAACCAAAAATTTTCTATCTGATTCTATTGATATTGTTTCAAGTTTGTGTAAATATAGATGACAAGACACTTGTAATTACACTCACCTAATTTCATCTATTTTTTATCAAATAATTCTACCTAAGTTTGTGAAATTTTTATCAAACTTATTTTTCTCAGGAGGCAAACTATGAATCAATTAAAATTACGAAAAATGTTACAGGACTTTCTACTAGAAGATATTGGTGAACAAGACTTAACAAGTCAATCCATTTTTCCGCTTGAACAAACGAGCCAAGGTGTGTTCATTGCCAAAGAAAATGGAATCATTTCCGGTCTGGCCATTATTAAAGAAGCGTATCACCTTTTAGATTCAACCATTCAAGTTGAGCTTCGTCTTTCTGACGGAGATCGTGTCTCAGCTGGAGATACAATAGCAACTGTAAGTGGTCCGACCACTCATTTACTTACTGGAGAAAGAGTCATTCTAAATCTCCTTCAACGTATGAGTGGGATTGCAACGGTCACACATCAATGTGTGGAAGCATTAAATGATCCTTCAATCCAAATTTGTGATACCCGAAAAACCATTCCAGGACTGCGAATGCTTGATAAATATGCGGTTGTATCTGGCGGCGGTAAAAACCATCGATTTGGTCTATATGATGGTGTGATGATTAAAGATAACCATATTGCCTATTGTGGCTCCATTACGAAAGCAGTTCAATCCGTACGTGAAAAAGTCGGCCATATGGTGAAAATTGAAGTTGAAACGGAAAGTGCGGAAGAAGTATTGGAAGCAGTGAATGCTGGGGCAAATGTCATAATGTTTGATAATCGCAGCCCAGAAGTGGTAAAGGAATTTGGACAGTTAGTCCCTAAGGGCATTATCACCGAGGCCTCCGGGGGAATTACCTTAGAAAATTTAGCAACCTACTCAGGAACAGGTGTCCACTATATTTCATTAGGATTTTTAACTCATTCCGTTAATGCTTTAGATATTAGTTTACAGGTAAAAGAAGGAAATAAAAAAATGTCTTCTACCAAATGAAGTCATGATTTCCTACTATAAGTCGGTGTCCAAATTCGCCAAGCCAATTTGATCATTAATATAACCTATGGGGGTAAAAGTGATGTCTCGTAGAAATTGGACTTTATCTCTCCTTTTTATACTTACTAGTGTACTGCTAGCTGGTTGCATGTATAAGGCAGAAGCCGGTTCTGTCGATACTTCGGATAAAATCCGTACAACTATTATCGGTGGAAGAACAGGTGGTGCATGGTCTGTTTTTACAGAAGGCATTGCTGAGTCGATTCGTCGAGAAAATAAAGGTTCATTGATTACAGTAGAACCTGGCGGAATCGTTGAGAATCCGGCAAGTGTAGGGATAAATAAAGTGCCATATGGAATCTCATATGCTATGACAGCCTTTTCAGCATACAGTGGAACAGAACCTTATAAACAAGCCTATCCGGATATACGCGCAATCAGTGTTGTGATACCAACTAACTATTACCAACTAATTGCACGCGGGGATGTGGAATTTGAATCATTAGATGAAGTGGTTGCAAAAAAAGCACCAATACGCCTTGCTGTTGACCAAAGGGGTTCTGCTGGTGAAATCATAACACGAGCGATTTTAGAAGAATACGGTGTAACATATCAAGATCTTGTTTCTTGGGGTGGTTCTGTTGATCATTTAAGTGGATCAACAACCTTTGAATTGATGGCGGATAAACGAATCGATACGACGGGAGATGCATTATCCGTTCCCTCTAGTGATATTCTTGAAGCAGCTGCGACAAATGATATGAAATTTATTACAATGGATCAAGATATTCTTCATGCCGCTGCGGAAAAATTAGGATTGGAACTAGGAACCATTCCCAAAGGAAGTTATGATTTCCTAAATCAAGATGTGAATACCGTGTATACTCCTGCAATTTTGATAGTTCACAAGAATGTACCCGAAGAAGAAGTGTACCGAATCACAAAAGCCATATATGAAAATTTTGAATACTTAAGCACAGTTCATAAAGAATTTAAAAATCTATCAGACGAAAACTTTAGTAAAGTTGGGAAGATCCCTCTTCATCCAGGTGCAAAGAAATTTCTACAAGAAAAAGGATTAATTCACGAATTTTAGAAGGGAGTTCCTAACGTGATGGACTTTAAAAAATATATAACAAGTGCCTTCACAGAAGGTGAAAAGCGCCACTTAACAGGACCCCCTTTAAAAATATTTGTATGTTTCGCATTTATTCTATCGGTATTCCAAATTGGGTCCGTTATTTGGGGGAAATTAGATCAGATTCAGTTACTGTCGGCGCACTTATCTTTTATCCTTATCTTATCTTTTATGTTTTATAGTTTTTCAAAAAATAATGGAAAAAGCATTTCGCCAACAATTGTAGATTATATCTGTTCTTTTTTAGCTTTTGGGGCGGGAATTTACTTTAACATCCATGCCGAACGGATTGCCGAACGGATTCCGATTGTTGATCCATTAACATCAATGGATATTTTAGCCGGTTTTGTATTTGTCATATTAAGTATTGAAGCTGCACGCCGGACGATTGGAATTCCGATTGTCATCATCGTATTCATTGGGGTCGGGTACGCTCTTTGGGGCCATCATTTAGGTGGGCTCATGTGGCATCGGGAATTTTCCTTTTCAGAAGTAGTTGAGGATTTAGCTTATAGTTTTAATGGTTTATGGGGTTCACCGATTGCAGTAGCGGCAACATTCGTGTACATGTTCTTATTGTTTGGGTCCTTTTTACAAAAAGCAGGTGCGGGTGAGTTCTTCTTTAAGCTGTCATCTGCTTTGGCAGGTCGATCCCGAGGTGGTGCTGCGAAGGTAGCTGTATTGGCGAGTGCATTTTTTGGAATGATTTCAGGCAGCCCAACAGCGAATGTCGTGACGACAGGCTCGTTTACCATTCCGGTTAGTAAACGCTCTGGTTATAAACCTTCCTTTGCCGCTGCTGTTGAAGCTGCTGCATCAACAGGAGGCAGCATCCTGCCTCCAATTATGGGATCCTCTGCTTTTTTAATGGCAGCTATTACCCAGATCCCTTATATTTCAATCGTTATAGCAGCGATTCTTCCGGGAATTTTATACTATCTCTCCTTACTTGCGATGGTTCATTTTGAGGCAGTACGATTAGATTTACCAAAAGCGAAAAAAGAGGATATCCCTAAACTCTCGGACGTGTTAAAAGAAGGCTGGTACTACTTTATTCCACTCGTTGTCTTGCTCGTTTTTCTTTTAAATGGGTATAGCGCATCAAGAACTGGCTTTTATGGTGTATTGGCGATTGTCATGGTAAGCTGGTTTCGTAAAAAAACGCGAATGGGTTTTAAGCAAATTTTCGAGGCATTGGTTGATGGTGCAAAATCCTCCATTCCAGTTGCAACCGCATGTGCAGCCGCTGGTTTAGTCATTTCCGGGATCATGTCAACAGGTCTCGGCGGAAAGTTAACGAGTGTTGTACTTGGCTTAACAGAAGGTATGCTCCTTCCTACTTTACTTCTAGTTATGTTGATATGTATTATTTTAGGAATGGGAATGCCTGTGGCGGCTGCTTATATTCTAACCGCAATGTTAGCTGCTCCCGCATTGATGGAGTTAGGTGTATCCCTAATGTCAGCGCATTTATTTATTGTTTATTTCTCAATATTTTCTGCAATTACACCACCCGTTGCCGTAGCCGCCTATGCAGCAGCTGGTATTGCCGATAGCAACCCAAATCAAGTAGGGCTGGAAGCGGTTCGTCTCGGAATAGTGGGCTTCATCGTTCCATTTATGTTCGTGCTAGAACCAGCATTATTGCTTGATGGTTCACCACTTGAAATCATCGCTGCGTTCCTTACCGCTATTATAGGAGTTGTTTCATTAAGCGCGGGAGTCATCGGCAGATTTCAAACCAAAGCGACCATACTGGATCGCATTCTCTTGATCACAAGTGGTCTATTGCTCATTTATCCTCATATCCTATTCAGCGGTTTGGGTATTATCTTATTTATTTTCATTTTTGTTTTTCAGAAAAAGCGTCAAACTCCATACACCCCTATCCAAAAAGGGGCCTAACATAGGAAAGTTCAGTGTTTGGTTGACACTGAACTATTTCTCATTTACGGCTTCTTACAGTTCTCTTTTCTTTTTCATTAAGTCTAGTAGTTTTTTGTCTAATTCATTGTATTTGGGGTCATCACGGGTTAACAATGACAATTGCCCAATCGTCGCACTAATCTCATTGTCGATTAAAAGCTTTTCTTCTTCCTTGTTTTGTTCAGCGACCGGTTCTATCTGAACCCTTTGTTGGTACTCCCCTAATCCCATTTCAACCCTTTTAATTTTATGGTTTTCAAACACAAGAAGTTTGTCACACATTTTTTCAAGAAAATAATAATCATGGGAAACGGTTAGAATTGTACCATCAAAGGACTGTAGCATTTTTTCAAATGATTCCCGACTTGCAAGATCGAGATGGTTGGTCGGCTCATCTAATAGTAATAAATCGACTTCATCCAATAACAATTTAACAAGTTTGACCCTTGTTCGTTCACCTAAGCTTAATGATGAAATGGGCTGATTGATTTTATCGGCATTAAACCCAATGTTGGCGAAAATGGTTCTTGCTCCACTAATCTCGTTTTTCACGGTGAGCCCAAGGTATCCAAGAGTGGTCATCGTTTCATCCAAGTCAGTAACATCCTGAGACAAATAACCAATTTTCAAGGAATGACTTTTCCAAAGCTCTCCAGCAGAAAGTTCAGATTCTCCCGTCAGTACTCGAAGCAATGTAGTCTTCCCACAACCATTTTCACCAAGAATGCCAATCCGCTCTCCAAACGTCACATAAAAATGGCTTTTATGAAACAATAGCCTCTCACCAAAACTGATCCCTCCATTTTTCACTTCAACAATTCGTTTCCCTCGCTTTTTAATCGGCTTAAAATGAAATTGGGGTTCTTCCTTTTCCTTTGGCTTTTCGACTTTATTTTTTTCGAGTTCTTTTTCAAGGCGCTTCATTTTAGACTTAATTTGTTTATCCATTTTCTTTGCCTTCACTCGGTAGAATTCCTTAAAGCCCTCTTGCTTTGTCGATTGGCGATGCGCTTTGTCTGACCAATTTTGTAAATTACTCATTTGGTTTTCTATCTTATCTTTATGCTTTTGTTGCATGTCATAGTGATGGAGCTGGCTTTGATACAGCCTTTCCTTTTCCTTATAAAAATGGGTATAGTTGCCTTGGTAAATGAACGATTCACCGTCCTCAATTTCAATGATCTGACTCACTGTTTGATCAAGAAAATATCGGTCATGGGAGATGACAATAATCGCACCCGGGAAAACTTTCATTTCCTCAATCAGCCACTCTACTCCTTTAAAATCAAGATGATTTGTCGGTTCATCAAGCAATAAAAGATCTGATTTTGATGCCCAAACCTTCGCAAGTGATAGCTTTGTTTTCTCCCCACCGCTTAAATGTGCTCCGCGATTATCATCCCAGGATTGAACCTTCGTTAACCCAAGCTGACTGGTTTGCTCTAAAATATCTCCTGCAATCATAGCATTTTCAAGATCAAGCAGCGCATCTTCAGCAGACTGTTTTACATAGCCAATTGAAATCGGTCCATTTGGCATCTCAATATTTCCTTTATCCATCTCTATTTTTCCTGTTAGGATGTTTGCAATTGTCGTTTTCCCGGCTCCATTATTCCCAACAATCCCGATTCGGTCTCCCCGTTGGACATCAAATTCAATATGATTCAAGATAACCTTATCACCGTAAATTTTGTGGATTCCGCTCAATTTTAAAATCGTCATAAAAAAACCTCCCTAGATTGTATCTAGAGAGGACGTATTTTTCCCAATGCAAAATACACCAAATGTATTGAATACAAATGGACATGGAAAAGGGCATACGAATCCTATTCTCTAGATACAAATTTTTCTTTAGAGGATGTTCAAAAAGTCTGGCGAAAATGACACATCGAATTTCTGCGTTGGCTTGCTTCTCCGTTCCTCAAGTATTAACTGCATACGCTCCGGTACTCAAAGCTGCACCGCCTTGAAATTCTTGGTCCTTTTCACCCTCCTTTTGAACACTCATTTTGTTGAAAAATCGGTACGAAAATAAGATTAGTTATCCATTGCCCCTTACCATTCCTTTCGAGTTTTGTTAGTTCTAGTATATGTGCACGGAAATAAACTGTCAAATCTATATGATACTTACTTCTTTTCGTTATCCACCATTATTCGTTATAATAGGAATAGTCATATTAAAGAATGAGGAGTTTTTATGGAAAAAGTTGAGGTATTTATTTTATCTGGATTTTTAGGAAGCGGGAAGACCACTTTATTACAAAATATACTTACACAGGAAAAAGAATTAGGTCGTAATGTTGCTGTTGTGATGAATGAGTTGGGGCAAGTTTCCATTGATTCAAACGCAGTTTCGGAAAATACGCCCCTTAAAGAATTATTAAATGGCTGTGTCTGCTGTACAATTCAAGGCCAGCTTGAGGTCCATCTGCAAGGGCTTTTACAAGAACATGATCTTGATGCCATTTATATCGAAACAACGGGGGTTGCTCACCCAATTGAAGTATTAGATGCGTGCATGTCCCCCTTATTTGCTGAACAATTATTTGTCCAATCGATTGTGACCCTTCTTGATGTGAATCGTTGGAAGGAAAGAGACCATTTAAGTGCTCAGCTGCAAATGCTCTTACGCGAGCAGATTCGTCATGCGGATGTGCTTTTACTCAATAAAATTGACCAGCTGTCAGAGATGGAACAAGGACAAATGCTCTTTGAAATCCAGTCGATCAATCGTGATGCAAAATGTTTGTTAACGAAATATGCTGCCGTAAAGCTTGATGATCTTCGCACATTTAAAAAGGCTGTACGAAAGCCGCATGAGCGTGCCCATGTTCATCTTGATTTAAAGCTAAAAACATATGTGCACACATTTACAAATCCACTTGACCTTGATATATTCGAGGATTGGCTTAGAAGGATGCCAGATACGATATACCGGATTAAGGGCTATTTAAAGTTTACCCATTCAAGTAACACTTATCTGTTTCAATACTCATATGGAACACCCATTTACTTAAAAGAGCTCATGAATTACAAGCCAACATTGGTATTTATTGGTGAAAAATTAGATCCACAATGGATGAAGGCAGAAATGAAGAACCTTGAAATTGACAGCTTAAAGGCTGAATAACCGATGGTCCTTATTCCCAAGCATCATTTCCACAAATCGTGGAAACTTAAAAATGAGTAATCATATGGTTACTCAAAAAACTTTGTAGGGAGTGATGTATCATGGCAAGAAACAAACTATTGGTTCCAGGTGCTGAAAATGCTCTAGATCAAATGAAAGAAGAAATCGCCAATGAGTTTGGAGTTCAGCTTGGTGCAGATACGACCGCACGTGCTAACGGCTCCGTTGGAGGCGAAATGACGAAACGTCTCGTTGCAATGGCACAGCAACAACTTAAAAATGGTTCGCAACAATAACCATAACAACGGGGGGCCCTTATACGAGGGCTCCTTTTCGATTTATTAATCCACAAAAAAAACCGTCACTTTACCTAAAAGTGAACGGTTTTTTGATCATCTATAATCTTTGTCGGCATCATCACAGTTGGATTTTCCTTTGCCTCAATGGACCTTACTCCAAATAAAATCATTCCCACAACTAAAAGTGCAAACAACAACACAATGATACAATTTTTTACTAATGCCATCTGTCCCACCCTATCCTTTTTAACCCTATACTTTATTTGCTTTTTTCCAACAAAACTATTCTATTCACGATTATCGTTTTTATTCCCGAATATTAAAAAATGATTAAATCATTTTAGATTTCCTCACTTTCCCATTAGTGGGACATATAGTGAAATAAAGGGGGGAAATCACTTGGATAAATTTGTATTATTATTTGTAGCGTGTATTTTAGCAGGCTTTGCTCTTATTAAAGTAACTGCATATGACACTGTTCTAACTAGTTTACATTCCGTATTCACCTTAGTTGGCGCCATTACAATTATTGTCTTTTCATTCGTTCTTATTTTCAAAGGAATTTTAGCTTTATTAGGGAAGTGATAAGCCATCTAGGGCTTATCCTTTTTAGTTTTTTAGGGGTTTGTACCTTTCACATTTCCACAGGTGCCATATGCTAGTACTAAGACGATTTTTATAGGGCAGGTGTAAAGCATATGGCTTCTATCTTTTTAGGACCGATTGAAATTAATAGCAACGAGGGTATTATTATTACCGGAAATTCCTTTTATGTCTCACCTACATCAAGTAGTAAAACATATACTGGCTCGGGGTCATTTAATACGGGTATCTACATTACAAATCATAATGGTGTGAGCACTTCGAACACCTCTGACCCAGATGTTATCGACTCGAATATTTGAGACACATAAAAACCGTCCTCCACCAGGGGAAGACGGTTTTTCATTTTATGCATACATCGCTTCTACTTGTTTTTGAAGTTCAGCATTTTCAAGGTATTCGTCATATGTCATTTGCTTATCAACAAGACCATTTGGTGTAATCTCAATAATACGGTTTGCAATTGTTTGAACAAACTGATGGTCATGTGAAGTAAATAAAATAGATCCTTTAAATGCAATTAAGCCATTATTTAATGCAGTAATAGACTCAAGGTCTAAGTGGTTTGTCGGGTCATCCAGCAATAATACGTTTGAGCCACTTAGCATCATTTTTGAAAGCATACAGCGTACTTTTTCTCCTCCGGAAAGAACACTAGGCTTTTTCAATACTTCTTCACCAGAGAAAAGCATTCTTCCTAAGAATCCACGTAGAAAGCTTTCACTTTGGTCATTTGGCGAGAACTGTCGTAGCCAATCCACTAAAGATGGCTCATCTCCCGCGAAATACTTAGAGTTGTCCTTAGGGAAATATGCTTGTGAAGTAGTTATTCCCCATTTGAAGGTACCACTATCTGCTTCCATTTCGCCCATTAGGATTTTAAACAATGTAGTAATTGCAATTTCACTTTTTCCCACAAATGCAAGCTTGTCGCCTTTGTTTATAATAAAGCTTACATTATCAAGCACCTTCACACCATCGATTGTCTTTGTTAAACCTTCAACGCGTAAAAGGTCATTTCCAATTTCACGCTCAGGTGTGAATCCAACGAATGGATAACGACGTGACGATGGTCTGATATCATCAAGTGATATTTTATCTAATAATTTTTTTCGAGACGTTGCTTGTTTAGATTTTGATGCATTTGCACTAAAGCGCGCGATAAAGGCTTGAAGTTCTTTAATTTTTTCTTCTTTTTTCCGGTTTGCATCTGACGCCATTCTTGAAGCGAGCTGGCTTGATTCATACCAGAAATCATAGTTTCCTACATAGATTTGAATTTTTCCATAATCAAGGTCGGCCATATGCGTACATACTTTATTCAAGAAATGACGGTCATGGGATACGACAATTACGGTATTTTCAAAGTTAATTAAAAATTCCTCTAACCATTGGATCGCTTTTAAATCCAAGTTGTTGGTAGGCTCATCAAGTAATAGTACATCTGGCTTTCCAAATAAGGCTTGCGCTAGTAACACTTTTACTTTCTCAGAGCCAGTTAGTTCTGCCATTTTTTTCGTGTGAAGGTCCTCTGAAATACCTAACCCTTTTAAAAGGATAGCAGCTTCTGATTCAGCTTCCCAACCATTTAACTCTGCAAATTCTCCTTCAAGTTCAGCCGCTCTCATGCCGTCCTCATCAGAGAAATCTGGTTTCATGTAGATTGCGTCCTTCTCCTGCATCACTTCATAAAGACGAGCATGTCCCATGATCACTACTTTAAGGACCTCATGTTCTTCATATTCAAAGTGGTTTTGCTTTAGGATTGCAAGGCGCTCACCAGGCGTCATGTGAATATCACCTGTTTGTGCTTCAATTTCACCAGAAAGAATTTTCAAAAAGGTAGATTTTCCAGCACCATTTGCCCCAATCAAACCATAACAATTTCCCGGTGTAAACTTTATATTAACATCTTCAAAAAGCTTGCGATCGCCATAACGCAAACTGACATTTGTAACTGTAATCATGTATTATAAATCCTCCATTTCATTTCACTGCTAATGATTATACCATTTTAATAGAAACAACTCTAGTTCTTGACTGAATGACATTGCGTTTTTAGTCTTAGTACTTTTAGGAAAAAAATAAAAATGACCCCTTCTACAGGTTTCCTGCAAAAAGAGTCGATTAGAATACAACACGTTTTTCTTTCTTCATTTGTTTTAAATCAAATTGCATCATTCGTCTTATTGTTCTCCTGTTCTTGATTTGTTTGCGGCGGCGATTCGCTTGACGTGTTAACTTGTCTGACTAAATCAACCCTCTGCATGATCCTTTCTCCCCCGTAACCCGCTAAAATCGAAAGGAATACTACTCGAAAAATCGATTCCGTGTCACTTGAAGCTACGACTAATACTGCCGCAACGGTTCCAATAATCATTTCTTCTAAGAAGCCGAGGTATATGAAGCGTTTTGTAACACGAGGTTTTTCGATTTTCCCCTGTTTTTTAGCATGTCCCAACAACCCCATAGAGCCACCAATAAAGATTGCTAGCATGAGATGTAACAACATGTCATCACCCCCTAAAGTCCAGATTTTGTAATGCTGACCTTAGGCAATAACAAAAGCGCAAGCGCCTTGCTAGGCGCTGAAGCTAGACTATAAAGAGAAGCTTCCTTATTAACATTATATGCCAAACGTGGATAAGAAAGCTTGGGTATATTTTCCGAAAATTACAAATTTTCCGTTATTACTATTTTACCATTTCTTTCAAAAACTCGCCTCGAGCTCCGAAAGGACTACACATTCCTACCTATTAATGTCCCCCAAAGTCATCACCTGAATAAACTCAGTAATGAATTTTTCATAATCAAGTCTTAATGCAATTCGATCTATTGTTTCTGGAGGTTCCTTATCTGGATTCGCACGAAAATCGGCGACACTCACCCCTTTTAAAAATCCCGGTCGTTTCTACATTTACTCGCCGATGTGCATATTGGAAAAACGATGGGTTCACGATGGCACTTAGGGCAACAACATCATGTAATGGTGTTCCTTTAATTCCAGGCATGCTTTTCTTGTAGAATTCATAATAATAATCGAAAATCGGACGAATTAAATGACGGTATGGATTTTTGGTTCCCCTGCGAACAATTGTATCAACTTCATCCGAAGTTAGGATAGCTTGGATTGTAATATTCAGTGGATGAATGGCAAGGTTTTGTGCTTTCTCACAGACAAGATTTGAGGCTATTGGATCCCCATGAAAATTCGCCTCGGCCTCGGCAGTAACATTGCCAGGAACAAAAAATGCACCTCCCATTACATAGATTCCCTTCACTTTATTCACGATCTCATCGCCAAGGAGAAAAGCAATGGCAAGCGATGTTGACCGCCCTACATCGACGATATAAACTTCATTTTCATATTTTTTTATTATTTTAAAGATCTCATCAAAATTTAATAACTCAGCTGTTGGCAGTGTATCAGGCGGTTGAATTGGACCAAGCCCTTCCTCCCCATGAATTTCAGGATAAAAAGGAGTATACTCCCCATTTAATGGTCCCTTCGCCCCCGCGATAATCGGAATATCTCTTTTTCCAGCAAGGGATAATAAATATGCCACATTTTGAACAGCTTGTTCTTGTTCCACATTTCCATAGCCAGGTACAATTCCGACAAATTCAATATTTGGATTAAGTAACCCATACATGATCGCAATTGAATCATCAATTCCCGGGTCTCCAAAAAACAACACCTTTGCTGCCATACATTTCGCTCCCTTCCATATTTTCGTATAATATTCACTATATGTTTTTAAAGATGAAAAAAACACCCACTTCGAAAATGGGTGTTTTTAAACAAAATTATTTTGCGAATCGGTGATTACCAATCACAGTTGTCACTTCTCTTGACATCATATATGAGTTTGATGATTTGTCCGGATTGAAGAAAAATAAGGAACCTTTCCCTTGGCCACGGAACGTAATGGCTTCATCAACAGCACGTTTAGATTCTTCATCAGCAGGCTCATTAATTTGACCATTTCCTACTGGACTAAATGCATATGAACCACCTGGTGTTTTTTCATAAATAACTTCTTTAATCGAATCTGGGAATTCTGATGAATCAACTCGGTTTAACACAACCGTTGCCACTGCAACCTTACCTTCATATGGTTCACCCTTGCTTTCCGCATGTACAAGTCGTGCAAGTAATTCTTTCTCTTCATTTGTCACTGAGTTGGGGATTTCAAGCTCTTCCCCCGGATAGATCAAATCACTCGTGCGATTATTCACTTCCTTGAGCTGTAATACAGACACACCATATTTCATACCAAGATTCCAAAATGTATCACCGGATTGTACAGTATGAGTTGCTGCCGATGCACTCACACTTGATGCTAATAATGATAATGTTAATGCAGTTGCAAAGCCAATCTTTTTAAGGTTTCTCATATTAATATTCCTCCTAGTAGTCGTCGTTTTTGTCTCTACTAGAAGGTTAACAGCTGTAATATTTCGATTCACCGTCCAAAAATTGGTAGAACCCGAAAGCCTTTGGGACACTTTGTTTAAAAATATACCAGGAAAAAGAATCCACAGCTGCATTTCCACCTAAATTTTGGACATAAAGGAAAAATACGGATTGAATTTTACAAACATCTCAGAGAAGTAATAAAAGTTTTTGCCCGCTTACGGCTATTTCATAATCATTTTTATCAGCTTTAATCCATACTTTGTCGTCGGATAACGCAATGGCAAATCAAAACGTGTAGTTTGCTTCATAATCCCTTTTTCATGCGAGAATACATCAAAGCTGCCCTTTCCATGATATGCACCAATCCCACTTTCACCAACACCCCCGAACGGGAGATGCGGTGAAGTAAAATGATAAACCGTGTCATTTACACAGCCTCCGCCGAAGGAAATCGACTCGAGCACCTTATTTTGTACTCTTTCCACCTCCGAAAATATATACAATGCAAGTGGTTTGGGCTTCATATTGATTTCATTGATGACTTGTAAAATGTCCTCATATCTCATCACGGGTAAAATCGGCCCAAAGATTTCATCCTCCATAATTGGATCTTCCCATGTAATATTAGACAGAACCGTTGGTGCAATCAGTTGCTTTTCCGCTTCCGATTCCCCGCCATAATAAATCGTTCCACTATTGTATATAAACGTCTTAAGACGCTGAAAATGCCGTTCACTTACGATTTTGGTAAACTGACTTTTTTCATTAAGCGCATTCCCATACAATTCATCAATTGCTTCTGTTAATAGCTTCAAAAATGCGTCCTTTACCTCATCATGGACATATACATAATCTGGAGCCACACAGGTTTGACCAGCATTTATATACTTTCCCCATGCAATTCGCTTTGCCGCATAATGGAGGTTTGCATCCTTGTGGACGATACATGGACTTTTTCCGCCAAGTTCAAGGGTTACGGGGGTTAAGTGTTTTGCTGCGGCCTCCATAATCACCTTGCCGACTGCAATACTACCTGTAAAAAAGATATAATCTGTTTTTTCATTTAGTAAGGCTGTGCTCGTTTCTGCCCCGCCCTCAACAATTGCGATGTATTCCTCTTGGAAATTTTCACGTACTAGCTTTGTCAGTAATTCCGAGGTTTTTGGTGTTAATTCTGAAGGCTTTAAAATGGCACAATTGCCAGCAGCGATAGCTCCAATCAATGGTGCGAACGCAAGTTGGAACGGATAATTCCAAGGTGAAATAATCAGTACTACCCCATATGGCTCCGGATAAATATAATTTTTACTGCCAAAGCCCGTTAAACCCGTTTTAACCTTTCTTGGTTTTGCCCAGTTTTCAATATGCTTCAAGGTGTAGCGCAGTTCCTCCAAGACGAAGCCAATCTCAGTTGTATACGACTCAAACTCCGATTTATTTAAATCTGTATGTAAGGCAGCCATAATCTCTTTTTCATGTGTCCTAATTAGATTCCGAAGTGTTTTAAGAGCCTCGACCCGAAAGGCAACTTCCTTCGTTTTCCCCGAAAAATAGAACTCCCGCTGCTTTTTTATTAACACACCATAGCTTTCCACCACTGGTCCCCCCATTTCAACAAAGACTCTTTTATATAAATAGTACAGGAATATGCAAATCTCCTCTATTTTTTATCAAAAATAAAGATAATACTACTCAAATACAAAAAAGGTAAGCCACGATTTAAGGCTTACCATTGTATGGAACAATTAAATTGTTGTGATTTTTTCTTTTACCGGGATATGACCTGATTTCTCAACTTTTGTTGCTAAATACTTTTCGTTGTATTTAGAGATATCCCCCCAAAGTGGGATATGCGTGTCAGATAAAAGACCATATTCCTGCAATGCAGCTAATTTTTTCGGATTATTTGTAATTAATGTAACTGGCTTCGCACGTAAATCCGTGAGGACACGAATCGCATCTTCATAATTGCGGCTATCGTCTGTAAAGCCCAATGCAAGATTGGCCTCCACAGTATCAAGACCTTCTTGCTGAAGGATGTAGGCAAGTGATTTTGAAAATAAACCAATCCCTCTTCCTTCATGATTAGCTAAATAAAATAAGGCACCACTGCCATTTGAAACAATCATCCTCATCGATTCCCGCAATTGGAAACCACAATCACAGCGCTTGCTCCCGAAAATATCACCTGTATGGCAAATACTATGCATACGAATAAGCGCATCATTGGCCGTTTCAAAATCTCCATATACAAGCACAGAGGATTGTTGCATGGCTGCTAAGTTTGTTTCGGATAATGACTCTAATACATCACTAGTACTCATTTCGTCCTCAATTTTTAACCAAGTATACCAATTAAATGTCACAATTTGATCATCTAACTGAACAGGTAATGTAATAGGACCAACTAAGCAAATATCCTGTTCTCCTGGTTTTTGAATCATTTTCATTCTATTTAAAAGAAGGTCTTTAACCTTTTCTGAAACCATACCCATTCTCCCTTTCTTACTACTGCTACTATTTAGAATTCCTCTCTTCTTTGTCTTGAAAGTATAGTATTTTTATAAAAGGGAGGTCAAGTAATATACATTTCTTTCTTATTTAAGAAAGTTTATCTGCGTGAAAACCTAGCTTTTTCAATAGAACAATCATTTCTTCTTTTTCAGAATCAGACAGAACCCCGACAATTTCTTCAATTGCCTCCTGATGCTTCGGAAAAATGGTATCCATAAATTGTTTCCCCTCTTCGGTAATGGATGCCCAAGTGACACGTCGATCCTTTGGACAAGCATTTCTTTCAAGGTACTTCTTTTTTTCTAATTTATCCACAACATAGGTTATACTTCCGCTCGATAACAAGACCTTCTTACCAATATGCTGAATTGGCTGGTCCCCTTTATGATAAAGAAGCTCTAACACCGCAAATTCAGTTAAGTTTAATCCGTATCCTTTAACATCCTCTTCAACCCGCTCATTCACTGTTCGGAATGCTCGAGACAGTATGACAAAAAATTTCAAGGAGAGGTTAGGAACATTGATTGCTTCATTTGCTTCCATATTTTCCACCCTTTTCATTATCTTGAATCCAAGACAATTTTACTAAATTATAACGCCCTTTGTCAACTTTGGACTATGACTATTTTCCTGTTAACTCCTAGCAACTTCCAAATATTGATATAACACATCCCCACCATGCATGGCAATTCCGCGAAAATGCTTGAAGTCTTCTCTTTTAACCAATGTAGTTCGAAACTCCAAAAACTGATCATTTTTCACTAAATATTCACTAAGTTCTCCATCTCTTAGTTTATTCAAAATTTCATTTACAAATTGTTCATCCATTCATTCCACCTCTTTGTTAAATTATAGTAGTTCGAAAAATAAGAAACAAGGCTAACACCCATTTATACCGTAAATCCACACATTATATCGCTTTAGGCATATGATGTGGGGAAAATGTCTAGTAGGCATTTATTACGGAGCAGAAAATTATAAATAAAATTTTGGGCATTCACTCAATTTTTTAACTAAGTTACCGACAAAAGAAAGGTGAATTCTATGAGTAATAATCAGAACCCGATGTTTATGAATCCGAATATGTATGGTGGGCAGCCAGGCGTAGGGTTTCCTCAGCAAGTACAAGGTGGCTATCCATACCCTGTCCAACAGCAACAAATGATGGATGATGATTGTGGCTGTGGACACGACGATGAGGCGGTCATGCCAGCCAACTTTAATCCGACTGGACCCGGAATGGCTACGAATATGATGGTTCCACATGGACCACATGGACCTGGCTGCACCCGCGGGCAACAACATGACCCTATGGCTGTACAAGGAATAATGGGCGGCTTTGACCCTCAAGGACCAAGTGCTGGACCGATGATGGGTGGCTTCGGACCTCAAGGACCTGGGGCTGGACCCATGATGGGTGGCTTCGGACCTCAAGGACCTGGGGCTGGACCCATGATGGGTGGCTTCGGACCTCAAGGACCTGGGGCTGGACCCATGATGGGTGGCTTCGGACCTCTAGGACCAGGTGTCGCACCTGGCACGATGAGCGGTTTTGGTCCTCAGGGACCTGGTAATCCGGGCATGATGGCTCCTCAAGGGTACGGAATGGCACCAAATATGATGGCACCGCATGGTCCTCATGGGCCGGGGTGTACATGTGGGCAACAAGGCCCAATGGGTGGATCTGGAATGATGGGCGGCTTTGGTCCCCAAGGAAGATAGATTCATAAGCGGGTGTCTCTATGAGGCACCTATTCTTATGCATTCAGCCACTTCTGAAACCTATCAAATTGAACACTTGCATCCTTTAGCCCAAGTTCATATAAATTGGATAATTTCACAGGATTTCTTTCAACACGACCTACCTCAATTGGTTCAGTTGGACTAAACACAAAAATCCTGCCTGCCTTTTCTTCTTGATCTAAATAAGTAAGTGTTTCATTATAAAGCTTATATCTTGTTTCCATTGCTTTTACCAAGTTCGGAAATTGCTTGAATGTTCGTCTGACAATCCAGGTCATATTTGATTTCTTTTTTGAATATCCACGATTTCGAGTTAAAATCACCACATTTTTTGATTGGCCGTCCTGCTGTGCTTTTACCAAAGGAATCGGATCTGTGATGCCCCCATCCAATAATTTTTTTCCCTTGAATTCAATGATTGGTGCAACGAATGGTAATGAGCTTGAAGCCCGAATTACCTTAAGCATGTCATTTCCATAATCCTCTTTTTTAAAATATAACGGTTCACCAGTTTCGCAATCTGTTGTCCCCACAACAAATTCTTCTTTTGATTGATAAAAAGCATCATAGTCATAAGGAACATGCTTATTTGGAATCTCATCAAAAATGAAATCCATCCCGAATAACTGCCTATGTTTGACCATATTACGGAGTGATAAATAGTTTGGGTGATTGACAAAATCAATATTTACCGTGCGATTTCTTCCTGTTTGTCTAGAAAGATACGATGCTGCCATACACGCTCCAGCAGATACACCAATACAATAGGGAAAATATATATTTTGCTTCATGAAATATTCAAGGATTCCCGCTGTGTAAAGACCACGCATTCCTCCACCTTCTAAAACCAATCCAACATCATTCACTATTTTTCTCTCCCTTCATCATAGGTTTCTAAATAAATATAAAAAAGATTTAAAGGCTTGTCACATTTTTTACAAAATTTTATCATAAAATATCTATGAAAACGCTTTACATAAAAACAAAAGTAAGGCAAAATATAAAAAAATGGTTTTTTTGTAAATAAAAGCACTTTAAATGATCGATTTTAAAGTTTCATAGAATGCGATGGAGGGTGACATATGAAGATTGCAGAAATTGGGGATATCATTGAGTTCAGAGAAGGCCTAAAGGGCATCGTGGAAAAGGTGAATGAAAACTCGGTTATCGTAGATTTAACATATATGGACAATTATAGAGATCTAGAATTAGAGAGTCGCACAGTTGTTAATCATAAAAACTATAAAATTGTTACAACAATCTAATGCAAAGGGAGCTGATTCATTAATCGGCTCCCTTTTTTGTATTAAGCACCTAATGATTTATTTTTCATAAATTTAGGTTGAAGTGATGTTAAAAGCTTTGTTTTGGAGAATGAATAGATTAATAGGGCCATCCAAATGCAAATGAACGTAATAAAATGAACCTTTGTGAAATGCTCATGATATAAAAACACTCCCAATAGAAGGCTTATTGTTGGTGAAATGTATTGAAGAATACCAATCACAGAAAGTGGAATTCTGTTTGCTCCAGCTGCAAACCAAAGTAATGGCAAAGCTGTTATAACCCCAGCCCCCGCTAGTAATAGCTGCACATCAAAGGTTGCTCCCGAGAAAGAATCCACTCCCCCATTATAAAGAACTCCCAGATAAATGAGGGCAATTGGGGCAACCACCATCGTTTCCATCGCCAAGCCAGTCAACGAATCAAGCTTTGCAAGTTTCTTTGTTAACCCGTAAAAACCAAAGCTTAATGCAAGTGTAATGGCAACCCAAGGAAAACTTCCATATTGGATAGTTAAAATGAGCACTCCGATACCGGCTATGGCAAATGAAACCCCCTGCCAAAACAATAGACGTTCTTTAAGAACAATGATCCCTAATAATACGCTGACCAATGGGTTGATGTAATAACCAAGGCTAGCATCAATTATGTGATCTGTGTTAACCGCCCAAATATATGTAGCCCAATTGGCTGTAATGAAGATGGATGAGGCCACAATCCCAATAAGTTTGAATTTGTTTTTAACAATATCCTTAAAGTTTGTTACTAATTGCTTCCCTTTCTTTGTAACTAGTATGAGCATTAGCACAAACATAAGGGACCAAATAATCCGATGTGCGAGAATCTCAATTGCCGGGATATGGTCAATTAACTTCCAATAAAGAGGTAATACTCCCCATGCAATATAGGCAATCGTGGTGTACAGGATTCCTATTTTATATTCCCTCAAGTCATCTTGACCCATAATGAACCTTCTTTCCAATTCAAATTGTTATCATTTGTTAATTATATTTCGGCTCTCGATTTTTCTCAATGAAAATGAATTGGAAATTGGGAGTTATGAGGGAGTTGGTGGTGCTTGTCGTCTGGAAGTACACCACTTTCCATTTTTGGGGATGTTTGTGGTGCTCTAGGTCTTCTCAGAGTACATTATATTCCATTTTTTAGGATAGCGTTGGTGCCCAAACCATCTAGGGATGCACAATTCTCCAGCATTTAGGAAGTTCGTGGTCTTATGCCCTCACTTTTAGATATGGAAATAGCCCATCCATAAACCTCTTTTATACCACCACTTCTGGATATCTTCGGAAATACCCCATCCATAAAAATGCACACGGCCCCATATCAAGGGTGTGTGCACGGCCTTCTTACGAATCTTTTGTATCTTTCCCTGCTTCCTCAGCCAGCTGTTCGAAGGATTTCACTTTTCCATGGGGATTTTGTGATTGCTTTCGAACTGTCCATTGACGCTCTTGTTGACGTTTCGATTGTGTCATAATAATCTCTCCTTACCTTTTCAATTAACTCCTCGGCGTAATTACGTTCAGATTTTAACTTGCTCAAGCATAGTTTCAGAATCTGTGACATCCGCCGGAAACTCTAACTATACTCAGTAAAGAATCAGCAGAATATAGTTAAATCATCATCATTAGGATGAGTCCCCGCCAGATATTTATTCTAAAAAAATCAGCCTCATGATAAAATGAACAACGACACAATCAAACAAAAGAGGCCTACAAAAATGCAAAAAAAGTTTTTCCTACTATTAATATTTGTCCATATCCTACTAGCGTTTTGTTTTCTATCCGACCTTTCATTTTGGGTCATGTTTACAATAACCTTTACCCTCTTGTCCATTGCAGTAATCCGATATGGACAAATGGATTCCAAAAGCTTTTCATTACTCAATATAACAATCGCAGTACTTTCGGGTCTTCTTATGTACGGACTCTTTTGGATCGGGAAAACAGGCTCTGCAATGCTATTCCCTACCCAATTAACAGATGTTGCCGCCCTATATACGAAGGTTCAGCCCCAGCTCGCTTGGCATTATTTTGCGCTTTTTCTTATAGTCATCCCAGGTGAAGAACTATTTTGGCGAGGCTATATTCAGAAGAAGATTGAATCAGAGGTTGAAAATAAGCTACTGGTCATCGTCATATCCTCACTTTTATATATGTCTGCAAATATTTATACTCTTAATCCACTATTTCTGCTTGCAACATTTGCTGGTGGAATGGTTTGGGGAGCATTATATATGTGGAATCGGAATATCTTATTAACAATCCTATCCCATCTCGTGTTCAACCTATTTTTGCTCGTGCTTTATCCTATCTTTTAAAACCAAGGAGATACAGTCATGAGAAAACGTAAAAAAAGGAAATCGAAGGATAGTAAATATACCTTCTCCGATTTCCTGTCCGATGTGTTCATCGCAATACCTGAAATTCTCTTATTTCCATTTCGAGTCCTTTTTTACCTATTTAGGATTCTCTTTAGAAGCATATTTGATTTCTTAAATTAACGTTTCATTGGTCTTGCCAGCAGCACTAATAAAATCAAGCTCATATACCCGAACAATGGATATAAAAAGGAGATTAGTGATCCATAGCCTAGCTGGCTAATGACGTAAGCAATGGACAAAATTCCGAACACAATCACAATTGATGGTAGTTTGATCACATTTTTTAATTGCCGCTCAAGCCCAAATAGATTTCCAATTACAGAGGTGAAAATTTCCCCATAAATCACAATGATGTATAGCCAATAAAAGGCAGCCATAAAGTTTTTCATAACCTCAGCCATTGGAATCTCATAGCTATGAACATTTGGAAGTGCTGACAATGAAATATGACTGGTTACTAAAATTAGACACAGTGCACCACCGCCAATCAACCCGCCCCATCTTAATGTTTTTTCATGCTCCATTTCCTTAGCAAGTGGAACTAAAACCGGCATTGCCATGGTTAGATTGAATGCTGCATATAAAAAAGGCGAAATCATCCATTTAAAGCTTGTTGCCCCTAGTTCTGGCTTACTTAATAGACTTGTTGCATCCGTAAAAATAACTTCCACTGCTAACACAACACTAAAGAAAATCATGATCGGCACAACAAACATGTTCACACCGAACAACCCTTTAACCCCATATGTTAATACAAAAATAGAAAGTGCAATTGTTGCAAAAATCCCTAACTGATAGGACATCCCTAATTGCTCACTAAAGACTGCGCCGGCTCCTGAAAGCATGACCGAGGTTACACCTATTAAGACAAGAAGCATCAAAGCGTTCACAATGAAGCCAAATTTTTTTCCAAATAAATATTCATTAAATTCCTTATAAGAATCTGCTTGAATTCGATTTGCAATAATCATGATTCGTGTCCCTAACCATATAAATAAGAACCCACTAATTCCAATTCCGAACAAACCGTATACTCCGTATTGGGTAAAGAATTCAACAATTTCCCGACCCGTCGCAAAGCCAGCTCCTACGATTGTTCCAACATAAACAGCACCGATTTGAAATGCTGCCCCCCAGTTCCCTCGCACAAATAGCCACCTCATTATTTATCTGTTATTTGATGTATATGTACAAGTTCTAAAATTAAGACGAGCTATTCTTTCAAAAAACTGTGGAAAAAGTTTCTAGTACTTATCACTTGAAAGTCAAAGATGGTCAAAGTATAATATTGTCATAAGGTCAAAGATGGTCAAACGACATCATAAGTGACCTATTTTAATTAATTTAATGGTCAAAGAAAGTCAAATTTCAAGGAGGTAGTTGTTTATGCTTTGTCAATCATGTAATACAAACGAGGCTACTATTCAGTTACACGTACAAGTGAATAACAACAAGCGACAAATTCAACTTTGCAGTGAGTGTTATGCGAAGGAGAAGAACAACATGAAAATACCTTCAGGAATGAACGGTTTCCCTAACTTCTCATTTGAAGATTTATTTAAAGGCAATGCCTTCGGTCAACAAATGGGAATCAATCAACAACAACAAACACAGCCAAAACAAGGTGGAAATGGCGGAGGTCTTCTCGATCACTTTGGTCGAAACCTTACTCAAATGGCGCAGGCTGGTCTTATTGACCCAGTCATTGGCCGTGACGAGGAAATCCACCGTGTCATTGAAATTTTAAACCGCCGTAATAAAAATAACCCTGTTCTAATTGGGGAACCAGGGGTAGGTAAAACTGCAATTGCAGAAGGTTTAGCCCTACAAATTGCTGAAGGAAAAGCACCTAACAAGCTTTCAAATAAACAGGTATATTTACTAGATGTCGCATCACTTGTAGCGAACACTGGGATTCGCGGTCAATTTGAAGAAAGAATGAAGCAACTAATTGCTGAGCTTCAAAAACGCAAAAATATTATCTTATTTATCGATGAAATTCACCTCATCGTTGGGGCAGGTTCTGCTGAAGGTTCAATGGATGCAGGTAACATCTTAAAACCAGCCCTTGCACGTGGTGAACTTCAACTCGTCGGTGCAACAACCTTAAAGGAATACCGGCAAATTGAAAAAGATGCTGCATTAGAACGTCGTTTCCAACCTGTTAACGTGGATGAACCAACAGTTGACGAAGCGATACAAATCCTTGAAGGAATTAAGGGTAAATATGAGGATTTCCATGGTGTCAAATATTCAGATGAGGCAATTCATGCATGTGTAACATTATCACATCGTTACATTCAGGACCGCTTCTTACCAGATAAAGCAATTGACTTACTTGATGAAGCTGGATCAAAAATGAATTTATCGTCTGGTGGCACAAATCCAAATGATATCGAAGAAGAGCTTGCAAAAATTGCAGCTGAAAAAGAAAAAGCTGCTGGAGAAGAAAACTATGAATTAGCAGCAAAATTAAGACATCAAGAAATTCTACTTGAAAAGCAATTAAATCATCCAGAAAACAAAGAAGAGCATATCATTGATGTAGCGAATATCCAACAAATTATCGAAAAGAAAACAGGTATCCCTGTTGGTAAGCTTCAAGAAAATGAACAACAAAAAATGAAGCATCTTGCGGAAAAACTTGCAGAAAAGGTGATTGGACAAGAAGAGGCCGTTTCGAAGGTTGCGAAAGCTGTCCGTCGCAGCCGTGCTGGGTTAAAAGCTAAAAATCGGCCAATCGGTTCCTTCCTCTTTGTTGGGCCAACTGGTGTCGGTAAAACAGAATTAACTAAAACACTTGCAGAAGAATTATTCGGTTCGAAAGACGCTATGATTCGACTTGACATGAGTGAGTACATGGAGAAGCACTCTGTGTCAAAAATCATCGGTTCACCTCCAGGATATGTCGGTCATGAGGAAGCTGGCCAGTTAACTGAAAAAGTACGTCGCAACCCATATAGCATCATCCTATTAGATGAAATTGAAAAGGCACACCCTGACGTTCAGCATATGTTCCTTCAAATTTTAGAGGATGGCCGTTTAACAGATAGCCAAGGTCGTACTGTAAGCTTTAAGGATACAGTGATTATCATGACAAGTAACGCAGGTGTTGGTGGACCTAAGAAAATCACTGTTGGCTTTGAAAAAGCTGAAACAGATGTATATAAGGAAACATCGATCCTTGATTCACTAGGTTCCTTCTTCAAGCCAGAATTCTTGAACAGATTTGATGCAATCATTGAGTTCAAACAACTTGAAAAAGAACACTTACTACAAATTGTCGACCTAATGCTGCATGAGCTTGAAGCAACGCTTAAAGAACAAAATGTTTCGATCGCTGTTGACGATCAAGCAAAACAAAAATTAGCTGAGCTTGGTTACCACCCTGCCTTTGGTGCACGTCCATTACGTCGTGTCATTCAAGAACAGCTTGAAGATCAAATCACAGATGTTCTTTTAGAAAATGATGACCAAACAAGCTTGAACGTAACAGTCGAAGATAGCAAGATTATCGTAAAATAATACTCCATTAAAAATGCAGAGCCTCTTTAGCTCTGCATTTTTTATATTGATTTTGACTCCAATTCATTTATTTTTATCGGTGTCTTTCGATTTGAGAACATGCTATGCAGTGCCATTCCCCCTGCAATCAGCAAGAGCCCTATGAACGAATACATAGTTGGAAGAGGTGCACTTAATAAGAAAACCTCACCAAAAATGACAAATATAATCTGGGTTGCCTGGGTTGCTTCAACTGCTGCTAACTTACTCTGATCATGCTTTACAAGCTCAGTTGCAAAAAAGAAAAGCACGGTCGCAATAATCCCAGAGGAAATTCCCACGATAAAAGATTGAAACACCTGTGATATACTTGGTAACCCAACTGATGCAGCACCGAAGCCTGCAATAACCAACCAAAACGGAGTTGAAGCAAGAGTCATTCCAAGAACACGTTGAAAGGTATCAAAATCATTTTTACAATGCTCCATCATTTTTCGATTGCCTAAGGGGTATGCAAATGCCGCCACTACCACCGGAAGAATTCCCACTAGGAGCATCTCCATTCCGATGTCTCCATATGCTTCTTGAAGCTGAATCAAGACAATCCCAATAAAAATAATACTAGAAAAAATAAGACCTTTAACAGGGATTTGTTCACGGACCTTTTGCACACCGGATTTCGTTTCAACTGTCTTATGAAAAAAAGGAACAACCAGTAAGCCAGCAATAATAACAAATTGCCATGTTCCTGCAACCAACCAACCTGGACCCGATGCGGCTGCAAATGTAAGCGGTGCATAAAACAACCCGAACCCAATCGTACTCCAAAGAATCCATTTAATGGGATTCATTTTTAGCTCCCGTAGCAGCTCCTTCATATTCCCTCTAAGCAGAACGATCCCGATTAAAAATGGCAGCATAAAAAAATACCGCAATGAAGAGCTCCACAGCCAGCTTCCACCAGAAAGCTCCATTGAGCGATTTAGAATAAAAGTTACTGCAAAAAATAGTGACGAGACCATTCCAATTAGTATCGCTTTCAAATCGCTTTTCTCCCCCCCTAGACTTTAAAACAATAGACATCTTCATCAACAAAGCCTTTTATAATTTCTCCCGTTTTTGTAAACCCCGCTTTCGTATACACACGGATGGCTGCTTTATTTGTTGGAATAACCGATAAGTAAATCTCATCACAGTAGGGCAGTATCCTAATCATTTCTGAGATAATTTCTTTCACAGCTAATGTTCCGTAGCCTTTTCGCTGATATTTATAATCAATCATGATTCTGCAAAGTTCAAACCGATTTCGTTCATTTTCGAGTCCAAACATGGTAAATCCAATTAACTGGGTTCCATCATAAATTGCCTTCGTTACCCAATCTGGTTGAACTTTTGCCTGGGCTAGTGAAAAAACATTCGAGGCAATCCATTTTTCGAATAATGTAAACTCCTTATCCTCTGATTTTAACTGAATGACATCAAACAAATTTTCCATCGTGAGATCACGTAAAATGATTTTTTTCATTTACCTCCCCCATTTTAGGTACCACGATTGGTAAAAATATTCTAATAATTCATTTTATCATAAAGACTTGCTCTGCTTTTACATTAAATCCTGCTTTTTTTAATAAACCCTGTAAAATATTATTCGACACTGAAATATTCGCTGCTGTTCTTGCAACATTCAGGTTTGTTTGACCAAATACCATTTTTAGAAGTCCCTTTACAATGGCTTCCTTTTCCTTATGTGATGGCTCGGCCTCACATTGAAAGAGACTAATAGATTGAAGCTTACCTTCCTCATTAAACATCCTTTTAAAGATTGCATATCCAACAATCCCTTTGTACTCATCCAAAGCAATAATTGATTCGCCATCACGCGCATTATTCCATTGTGTTTGCCAAGGAACCATTGCTTTATAAAATGGGACTTGTGCTGCTTCAATTGGAATTCCTCTTTTAAAAGTTAATTGATTTTCTTCAGATATAAAAGCATCGGTTGATAATTCATCTGTAAGTTGCAAATGAACTAATTCATCTACAATTTTATAGCCGACTTTTTCGTATAAGGAAATCGCCGTCACATTTTCTTTAACAGCTTCAAGTGTGGCAATCTCAACATCTTCCTCTTCATAGATTGCTAGAACAGTATCAATAAGTTTCTTTCCAACACCTTTTCCCCGGTATTCTGGATCAACCCCGGTTCCACCATTCCAAGACACCTTTTTACCATTAATTTTTCGAATCCCGTTTACTATCAGTCCCACTGGCCGATCTCCATCATAGGCAATGACTGAAAGCACCGGAGAAAGCCCTTCCAAAATCAGTCTTCTCGTAAAAAGATCGACCGTTGTTGTCATATTAAAATAATATCCCTCAAACCCTTTATTCCAAGCAACTACCGCATCTTGGAGTGTACATTCAGATAGCCTTTTTATCGTAATCATGTGTTTCTCTCCTCCTCTAAAAGAAGTCATATAGTTGATTTATTTAACCATATTTCAGGGAAACCTACAAGTAATTTTTGGAAGTGTGTCATCTACCACTTTTTAACCTCATATACATTATTGAGGTGGAAAACATGTCCATTATTCCGAGAATATTCTTATTTCTGTCCTTTATCTTGTTATTTTTAAATGGGACAGCTTTGGGGTTTATTTTGTATAATCTTAGGTTCGATACGTTATTTGGGTATGTCTTTTTTGTTTTTACGAGTTTAGTGGGGGCTGTTTTTGCGTCGATTGCTGAGGAATCAGGCACGACAAAGGCGTTTTATTGCAGATACTGCTTATACGGAAATTTACTAATCATCGTTTTTCCGCTTTATTTTCATTGGGTTGCGCATTCCATTTTTCCAAAACTAATCGACATCATTCTATAACTAAAAAAGTGCCACATTCATTGTGACACTTTTTCCATTTTATGCATCTTGATCTGTTAAAATAATTGGGCCATCCTGGGTGACAGCTAATGTGTGTTCATATTGTGCAGATAAACTGCCATCTATTGTACGTGCGGTCCATCCGTTTTTGTCCATAGTTGACTGCCATTTACCGACATTCACCATTGGTTCAATGGTAAACACCATTCCTTCCTTTAAACGCAATCCTTTGTTTGGAAGACCATAGTGTAATACCTGTGGTTCCTCATGCATCGTAGGTCCAATTCCATGTCCAATGAAATCACGAACAACGGAAAATCCTTCGCCCTCTGTATAGGATTGAATGGCGTGACCAATGTCCCCAAGCCGGTTGCCGATTACCGCTTGTTCAATCCCTTTATACATGGCTGTTTTTGTCACATCGAGCAGCTTTGCGGCTTTTGGTGAGATTTCACCGACACCATATGACCATGCAGAGTCTGCAAGTGCACCACCAAGGTTTACAACCATATCTATTGTCACGATGTCCCCATTTTTTAATGGTGTCTTTCTAGGAAAGCCGTGACAAATTTCATCATTAATAGATGCACATGTTGCATATTTATAGCCCTTATAGCCTTTTTGTTCAGGCGTAGCTCCATTCTTTTTAATAAAATCCTCAGCAAAGCTGTCAATCTCAAGACTTGTAATTCCTGGTTGAATCAGTTTGCGAATTTCCTTATGGCAGGCGGCTAAAATTTGTCCCGCTTCACGCATTAATTCAATTTCTCGTTTTGTTTTTAAATGAATCATGAAAACACCCTCAATTTCAGTTTGATGCTTTTATTATATCCTTATTAAAGCATTTTTGCATAAACTAACATTTAATTTGAAAATTTAAAAAAGGCTGTGGTTTCCCACAGCCTTAGTTTTTTACAATTGTTTGTCGTCAACGCTATTAAGCCATGCTTCAATTTCACCAACGACTGATTGAACAGTTCCTTCTTCGAATGGAGAAAGCAAATTTGCAACCTTCACTAGCTCAATGAAAGGCTTGCATCCGCCCTGTTTACAAAGGTGAAGATAATCTGCCCATGCTTTGTCATGGTTTTCTCTTGATTTTTTCCAGAATTGGAACGCACAAATTTGTGCCAATGTATAGTCGATATAGTAGAATGCAGTGGTGTAAATATGGCCTTGACGCTGCCAGAAACCGCCTTCTTCTAAATACTCATTGCCATCATAATCGCGTAGAGGCAGGTATTTTTTCTCAATCTCTCTCCATGCTTTGTTACGTTCAGCAGGCGTTGCTTGCGGATTTTCGTATACAAAGTGTTGGAATTCATCCACTGCCACACCATACGGTAAGAATAATAATGCCTCACTTAAATGTGAAAACTTATATTTATCTGTGTCTTCTTTAAAGAATAACTCCATCCATGGCCAAGTGAAAAATTCCATACTCATAGAATGAATTTCGGCTGCTTCATATGTTGGCCAATTGTATTCCGGAAGTTCGAAATGTCTGCTTGAGTAGACTTGGAAAGCGTGACCTGCTTCATGTGTTAACACATCAATGTCCCCAGAAGTACCATTAAAGTTTGAGAAAATAAATGGTGCTTGGTAATCGCTAATGTATGTACAGTAGCCTCCGCCGGCCTTCCCTTTCTTAGCAACAAGGTCCATTAAGTTTGTATCAATCATATAATTGAAGAATTCTTTCGTTTCTTCAGAAAGTTCTTCATACATTTTCTTCCCATTTTCAATAATCCATTCCGGATCTCCTTTAGGTACAGCGTTACCAGACTTAAAACTGAATGACTCGTCATAGTATTTTAAGCTATCAACACCGATGCGTTCTGCTTGGCGTTCACGCAGCTTCACTGCTAGTGGAACAATATGTTCCTTCACTTGTTTTCTGAAGTTTGCAACCATTTCAGCATTGTAATCGGTTCTTGATAATCGTACATATGCAAGCTCAACGAAGTTTTTATAACCTAGTTTATGTGCAATGCGCGTACGAACCTTCACAAGCTGATCATAAATATCATCGAATTTTTCTTGATGCTCCTTAAAAAATGCAAAACGAACTTCATTAGCCTTTTTACGCATTTCGCGATCAGTTGATTCCGTAAACGGCTGTAATTGAGCTAAAGTACGTTCTTCGCCTTCAAACATAATTTTTGCTGAGGCAACGAGCTTCGTATATTCAGATGAAAGCTTGTTTTCTAATTGGAGATCCTCCACTACCTCAGGTGAGAACGTTTTTAACTGTGTTTCGGCAAAATCAAATAGCTGCTTGCCCCATTTGTTTTCTAAATCAGTGCGGAATTTTGAATTGACAAGAGCTTCGTAGTACTTTGTTGTTAAGCCCTGTACCAAAGGTTGAATTTCATCAAGATAATCTTGTTCTTCTTTGTAAAATTCATCATTTGTATCCACTGTATGTCTGATATAGCAAATATTAAAAGCTGTATCGACAGTTCGTTGGATTTCAATAATTTCTTTCATTGCTTCATCCTGTTCAGAAGATGTTGCGGCATTTTTAAATGTTTCTAATGCGACATTAAATGTTTGCTCCACTTCCTCCAAGTTAGGACGAACATACTTAAAATCGTTAAAATTCATAAAAGTTCCCCATTTCAATAAGAAATTAGAATATGTATACTCTTTCATTGTAAACCACTCCTACATAAATTTTCCACTACGAAATATTCCTGATAATTTGATAGGTTTCGCTAAAATTTTCACATTGCTTGTCGATATAAAGAATAGTAGAATGTTAGTTTCGAAATATATTATGTTTATTTGTGTCTGCGATGTGATATTTGCGTCAATTAACAAATATTTGCGTCGTTTCACACGGATTTGCGTCTACGACCATATATTTGCGTCATTTTTCGTGAATTTGCATCATTCAACAAATATTTGCGTCTCTTAACACTAATCTCATAACAACGTATGAAAGTATAGGTGATACAATTTGGATAAATCGTCATTAATAGGTGTCATACTCGGTTTTATAGCTGTCTTCGTAGGTATGGTTTTAAAAGGAGTTTCTTTTTCCGCCCTACTCAATCCCGCTGCCTTTTTAATCATTATTTTGGGAACCATTGCCGCCGTTACAATTGCATTTCCAACCAGTGAATTAAAAAGGGTGCCACAGTTATTCGGGGTGCTTTTTAAAGAAAAAAAGATGTTAACTGTTGAAGAACTGATTCCCATGTTCTCGGACTGGGCCACTGTTGCCCGTAAGGAAGGGCTCTTAGCACTCGAAGTAAAAGTAGCTGAAGTCGAAGATTCATTCTTGAAAAACGGATTAAGTATGGCAGTCGATGGCCAAAGTGCTGAATTTATTCGCGATGTAATGTCTGAAGAAATTGACGCAATGGAAGAACGTCATTTATCCGGGGCTTCCATTTTTTCTCAAGCCGGAACATATGCGCCAACCCTAGGGGTATTGGGTGCTGTTGTCGGGCTTATCGCAGCTTTAAGTCATATGGATAATACGGATGAACTAGGGAAAGCAATTTCCGCCGCATTCATAGCGACAATGTTGGGGATTTTCACCGGATACGTGTTATGGCATCCATTTGCAAATAAATTAAAACAAAAATCAAAACAAGAAATTAAAATCAAGGAAGTCATGATTGAAGGTGTATTATCTGTTCTTGAAGGTCAATCACCAAGAGCAATCGAACAAAAGCTTTCAATGTATCTATCTAAAAAAGACCACGGGAAGGTTCTGACTGAAGGTGAAATGATAGATGGCTAGAAAAAAACGAAAGATAAAACATGATGAGCATATGGATGAATCATGGTTGGTGCCATATGCCGATATTTTAACACTATTGCTTGCTCTATTTATTGTATTGTTTGCTGCAAGTAATGTGGATGCTCAGAAGTTTAATTCGCTCAAAAGCTCTTTTAATAGTATCTTTACAGGTGGGACCTCCTTTCTCGAATACGAGAGTCCGGAGCCGGTTGAAATCAAGACAATTACACCTGTTAAGGACAAAGACAAGGAAAAAGAAAAACAAGAGAGAGAAGAGCTGCAGGAATTACAAAAAAAGATCAATGGCTACATCGCTGATAATGGGTTAGATTTAAGCCTTAAAACCCGTTTAGAAGATGAAGGGTTACTCGTTACGATTCAGGACGGAGCTTTCTTTAATCCTGGAAGCGCAGATGTAAGACCAGAGGATGTTAAGTTAGCTCGTGAAATTTCTGAGCTATTGGTGATGAACCCACCCCGCAATATCATTGTTAGTGGGCATACCGATACTGTTCCTATGAATAATCATGAATTTAAAAGTAATTGGCATTTAAGTGTCATGCGCGCGGTAAATTTTATGAGTGTTTTATTAGAAAACAAAAACCTAGACCCTCGACTTTTTAGTGCACGTGGAATTGGTGAGTATGAGCCAGTTGCAACAAATGAAACAGCTGAAGGAAGAAAACTTAATCGACGTGTTGAAATTTTAATCCAGCCGAATGTCGAACAGCCAAAATAATTGATGAAGGACATTCATATTCGAATGTCCTTCTCATTTTCAGATTTGATTAACGTAACTTTCGTGCACCTTCCTGCACCATTTCGATTTTCACTCCGCGGTCCAGTTTTCCTGCACTAAGAGCGATTGTAGCTACAGCAGTCCCAATCGAAATTAGTGATACAAAGAAGACGGCTACAATCAACGTAAGTGCCGGCGAGTTCGATTTCATTTCTAGTAAAAAGGATACAATTTTAAGGATAAATCCAAAAAAACCGCCTGCCTCTGGGAGAAAATCACTCACCTCAGTGGGGATGACGAGAATTCCAAATGGGATAACAGAAATAAACAAATAAATATATGACAGAATCATAAGCAATAGCCCTGGTACAAATTTTATTCGATTTTGGGGATTGGCTGGATTATATTTCGCCCCAAATGTCCCAATCCAAATCCCAATACCGCTAATCCCAATCGATACAACTGCATTGATAATGACACCAATAAAAGAATAAAAAATTGACCAATTAAGTAAAATCCCAATCGCAATTTCAATAATCGAGAGTATAATCCATGGCAGTAGCCAGCTGATCCATAGCTTCCCAAGTGCAATTTGCGAGCCTTTTAGTGGGAGCATCCGCAAAATTGAAAGAGATTTCCCTTCCCTCGCAATTGCTGCTGCAGACATGGAGCCATTAAACATTGCATAGATAAACAAAAAGATTCCTTGTGTAACCATCCAAGTAATATCGCTGTACTCTCTTAAATCTGCAATATTTACACCACTACTTAAAAAACCAAAAATACCGAATATCGCAAAGAAGCCAATCGGCATGAAGACCATCCATTCCCGAAGGTCACGTTTAATTGTTTTCCATTCCTTTATACCAACCGCAATGACTGGATGGGAAAGTGAAGCACCTCTTTCCCCCTTAACCTTTTTCTTTTTACCGCCTTCACTTAGACGGATCCACCCTGTTCGAAAGCCTTTTTCTACTAAAGCTGAAGAAAAAAGAGCAAGAAGTGCAGCAACAAGGATAAATAAAACCAATGGTAATAAAAGTCCCGCTGAACTTATTGTTGCTGATGCAACCGCATCCCCGCCCCAGCTGAATGGTAGCCATTTTGGAAATGCAGGCAATTGTGTGATCGTCTCTTTTCCAATGGGTTCATCATAAAAGAAATTAGGAATTTGAAATAAAACATAGATAAATAATCCAGAAAGTGCACTCATAACCGTCATAAGTTCATTTGCACGACTTGCCGGTATAATTTGAATTAAACCTAGGTTAAATAAATAAGCTAGGGATAAACCAATAACCATATTTACAAAAAGAACAAGGAATAAAACCGGGTAATATAAAAAGCCCACACCTGCATGAATACCGTATGTCAACAGTGGTATGAAAGCTAACATAAATACAATAAGCGGGACCCCTACAAAGCTTTGGATATATTTCACCCAAAAGATGCTGCGAGTTTGAATAGGCAAAGTGAATAAAAAGGAAAGATCACTTTCCGAGTAAAGACTTTTAAATATTTGTGGAATCCCCATTAATAAAATCATCGAAATAGACATGAGTATGATATATGGGAAAATTCCCTCGATTACATTAGGTTTTATAAAATCGGAAACTTCCCAAGCCATCTTCGAAAGCAACGCAACAAAAAAACCCACGACAAGCACTGAAAGCGCCAAACCACCATATCCTTTTGCGCCCTTTGAACGAATTGAATTAATAAACATTCTCCATTGAACATGTAGTAATTTCTTCGTCATTTCAACTCACCTTGCTCCTCTTTTGAAAGCTCCTGAATGAATGCCTTTGCATCCTCATCACCTGTTAATTCAAGGAAAATATCTTCAAGGCTTGCATCACTTCTACCCTCATGCTCTCTCAATTCTTTGATTGTTCCAAGAGCAATGACATCTCCATCCCGAATAATTCCGACACGATCACACATTTGCTCAGCAATCTCAAGGATATGGGTCGTTAGGAAAACAGTTGTCCCCTGATTACAAATTTGACGCAAATGATTTTTTAACGTTCTTGCACTCTTTGGATCGAGACCAACAGTCGGTTCATCAAGAAATAGAACATCGGGATCATGGATTAACGCCCCACATAAGGCAATTTTTTGTTTCATGCCATGTGAATATCCTTCAATTAATTCTTCTGCTCGATCTGTTAAGCCATACATTTGTAATAGTTCCTCTGCTTTCTTTTTAAAATCATCCTTTTGGATTTGAAAGACCGAGGCTACAAATTGGAGGAACTCCCAACCCGTTAATTTTGGATAAAGATTTGGTTGATCGGGAACATAGGCAATTTTCTTTTTTGCTTCGATTGGAGAATTCCATACATTAATACCGCCAATTTCGATTGAACCATTTGTTGGTTCCAATAGGCCTGTCATCATTTTTATTGTCGTCGTTTTTCCCGCACCATTTGGACCAAGAAAAGCAAATAACTCTCCTTGTTGTACAGTTAAATTTAGATTTTTTACGGCTTGATAACTACCGTAACTTTTCGATAGATTTGTTATTTTAATAGCTTGCATATTGATATCCCCTCGCCCGTCCATTTTTGCTATATGTTTTTATTTACGATTCTTGTATGGAAAAGTTTCAAGAAAATTACCAAATCACCTTCCAATTTTCATCAACCGTGGCTTCAATTGTTCCTCTTTCAAGGATGTAATTTGCAATCAACTCCGACATATCAAGGGGGATATCCTTAATAATTGGCTTATCCTTGAACATGATATATTCCCCGCCGCCACCTGCTCGGTAGTTATTCATGACCACATCATACTGACCATCTGGTTGAATGGGTTCACCTTTAAAGGTTAACTCTACAACACGCTTTCCAATTGGCTTTGAAATATCGAAAATATAGTCAATTCCTTCCCACATATCATAATTGTAATGCTGCGGCTTTGGTGTTGTGAAAGAAGGATTTACGATAACTTCACCATTTTCAACCATAAAATAGCTTGCACTTCTTTCAAGTGCCTCCTTCAAGTCCTTCCCACAAATACGGATGACCTTTAGCGTGTTTGGATAAATATAATTAGATACGATGTCTCTCATTGTAATATTTGAAGGAAACCCCTTTGTGACATTGTTGAAAAAAGCTGTGGCTGAAATAGATACCTTCGCAACATCCAGTTGCACTTTATTTATAAATTCAACAAGCGCATTGTCTTTAAGACGTGCTTTTAACGGATCATCAATTGTCATATTACCCTTTACCTGACCGATTGGTTGATCCAACCAATCTTGTGCATCAGATTCGTAATCATATACTAATTGAAGGGAGCTTTCATCCGTTTCGAGCTCATCAACTAAAATAAGTTCAGGCTTTGAATCGGAAATGGCCCACCTGCCATTATTTTTTGTTAGTGTAAAACTGACTTTTCCAATTGCTTGGCCATTGAAACTCGGCTGCACGATAGGCACACCGTTTATTTTTCCTGAAAGTGACCGGTGTTGGTGGCCGGTTAATAACAGATCAATACCTTCAATTTCCTTAACAATCCGGTACCCCTGGTTTTCCCCTGTCTGCTTTTCAGTAGGTTCGCCTGTCTCAAGATTTGCTTCAAACCCACCATGGTAGGAAACAATCATTACATCCGGATTTTCCTGATTATGAATTTTTTCCACCCATTTTTTTGTTGATTCAAATGCATCATCAAATGTTAATCCTTTAATATGTTCAGGATTCTCCCAGTTTGGGATATAGTGAGTAGTTACACCTAGAATCGCAGCCTTTATTCCATCCTCAAGCTCAATAATGGTATATGGTTTACCAATAAAAGGCTCCCCATCTTCATCTAAAATATTTGCAGAAAGCCACGGAAAATTAGATTCATATATCGCTTGTTGTAATACTTCCATTCCATAATTGAATTCATGATTTCCAATTACTGCAGCATCGTAATTTAAATCATTTAATAATGTAATCATTGGATTGGGCTTATGACGATTGGAACGTACATAGTGATATGTAAATGGCGTTCCTTGGATTAAGTCTCCATTATCTACAACGATTGTGTTCCTATTTTTTCTTCTCTCCTCTTTAATGACCGTTGCAATTTTAGCAAGTCCTAGTCCAACAGCCTCATTGTTCCCATAATTAATCGGAAAAATATTACCGTGAACATCACTTGTTTCAAGAACTGTAATTGTAAGAGATTTCATCTTTGTTACCTCATTTATATAGGATCAATTTTTAGTATACACAAATTAACGAATTTAGGAGAGAACGAAATTGTAATCTTTTACATAAAAAAGCACTTCCCAGTTAAAAGAAGTGCTGATTACCTATTTTTCATGTCAGTGGATTCGGCTATTTTACAATTTACACGGTTAAGATAGCTTCAATCCTTTTAATTTCGTCAAATCCCAGAACAAGCTCCGAGCCTCTCGCATTTGACTCAATTTGTTCCGGATTTGTTGCACCAACAAGAGTACTTGCAATATTATGCTGTCTTAAAATCCATGAAAGGGCTAATTCAGGTAAAGAAACGCCTAATTCATTTGAAAATTCCTCAAGCCGGTCTAACTTCGCTGATACAATTCCATCAATGATGTTTTTCACCCATGTATTCACCTGAGAGTTTGCGCCCCTGCTTCCAGAAGGAATTGTGCCACCTCTATATTTTCCTGTCAATACACCTTGGGCAAGCGGAGAATAAACTACCTGTGAAATTCCATTTTTTTCACAGACCGGGATAATTTCATCCTCTATATCGCGATGAAGCATATTATATTGAGGCTGATTGACAATTATTCGATCTAATAAATATTTATCAGCAATCCCAATCGCTTCTTGAATTTGAGCTGCACTCCACTCGCTTACACCTACATATAAAATTTTTCCTTGTCGAATTAAATCGTCAATTGCGCGCAGTGTCTCATCCAAAGGAGTATCCTCGTCATAACGATGACAATAAAACACATCCACATAATCTAAATCCATACGTTTTAAACTTGCATGTACTTGCTCGATGACATGCTTTCTAGACAATCCCCTATCGTTGGGTCCATCCCCCATTACTCCAAATGCCTTTGTTGTTATACAATAGGATTCCCGTGGGTATTCTTTTAACGCACTTGCTAATATTCGTTCCGCTTCTCCCCGCTCATACACATTAGCAGAATCAAAAAAATTTATACCAAGTTCATACGCTTTATGAACGGTTTTCGCTGCCATTTTTTCATCTACCGTTTTACCAAAAGTAAGCCAACTTCCCAAACTAATTTCACTAACCTTAAGCCCTGAACGACCTAATTTTCTGTATTTCACTCTTATCATCCTCCTTACTTGCGATTACAGTCTTACCATTAAACTTATCAGAAATTTCAAACAAGGTAAAGTGAATGTAGGAAAATTCGTGATGTGTTAACCTGCCTTGATTTTCCTTATTTTATTTTGAACTTTTGCTTTACAAAAATGGAAAAAAGGTTTTTCATAGAGGAAAGGATTAAAATGATCAAGAGGAAAGTCAGCAAAGGGGAATAAAATAAAAATGCTCGCGGTAAAAACACAAGCTGCTCGTCCAGAACCAGATACGAATAAAACAATATATGGAATCTTATTTATAATTGGATTTTGTCACATGCTTAATGACTCCATCCAAGCCATCATCCCGGCAATGTTTCCAATTTTAGAACGTTCCATGGGATTGTCATTTACACAACTTGGATTAATTTCCTTCGCCTTGCAGATTGTAGCATCTGTTGCGCAACCAGTAGTAGGCTGGTATACAGATAAAAAACCAATGCCATATGCTTTACCAATTGGGTTGACCTCCACCTTTTTTGGTGTAATTGGATTGGCATTAGCTCCTAACTTTTCAACTATTATTCTGTCTGTCCTATTTATTGGTGTCGGATCTGCCGTGTTCCATCCTGAGGGCTCCCGCGTTGCCTACATGGCAGCCGGTGATCGACGCGGATTGGCACAATCCATTTATCAGGTTGGCGGAAACTCCGGGCAGGCGCTTGCACCTGTCATTACCGCATTGATCCTCGTACCACTTGGACAATTTGGGGCAATTTGGTTTTCGTTAGTTGCAGCACTCGCTGTTGGTTTACTAGTGTATATCGCAGGCTGGTATGCTCGGACTCTTAAAACAATTGAGATACAAAAGAAGGTAAAGAAAGCAATATCAACAGTACCGCGAAACACGAAAGCTATTAAACTAGCATTAGTGGTACTTGTACTTTTTGTTTTTGCACGTACGTGGTATATGTCAAGCATCACTAACTTTTACTCATTTTATGTCATCGAAAAGTATGGATATACCATTTCACAAGCGCAGATTTATATTTTCCTATTCTTAGCAACTGGTGCACTGGGAACCTTCTTTGGCGGACCACTGGCTGATAAGTTTGGAAAACGAAACGTCATTATCGCCTCTTTATTGGGCACAGCACCATTAGCTCTGATTCTGCCGTATGTCGGGCCACATGTTGCGATTGTGCTAGTGACAGTGATCGGATTTATTCTGTTATCAAGCTTCTCTGTATCCGTCGTGTATGCACAAGAATTAATGCCAGGAAAGATCGGAATGGTGTCTGGATTAATTGTAGGTCTTGCCTTTGGTATGGGAGCGATCGGTGGCGTTGCGATTGGCTCTATCATTGATGCAATCGGATTAACACCAACCATCATCATGATGGCCTTCCTCCCTCTGCTCGGATTCATGGCCTTCTTATTGCCAACCGATAAAAAATTAAATGAATGGAATAATGCTTAATTCGTTTGCAAAGGACGCTCCCCGAGCGTCCTTTTGGTTTGTATTTATGATTTGAAGCTGACTTTTTGAAGTGCGAAAAATAACATGACTCTCTTTAAAAACTGACGAAAAAGTGAATGGTTTCGTTCTGCTGCTTCTGCTCGTTGATAGATATTTATAAGTTCATCAAGTTCTTGACTGCATTCAATTGTTTCATTACTTGTAAACCCCGTACTATTAGCGATTATGATCATTTCTTCTCTTTTTCTATCAATTTCCTCTAATAGTATCTGTTTGTAATCTATACATCTGGTTTCCAAAACTTCCACTCCTTTATTCACACGTTAGAAGATTCTAACGCCGCATACAACTATCGTATGCCAACCAATACTACCTTTGGTGCATTCCTAGTTGCTACTCTATGAATTATTACAAAATCTACTATTTATGTAAATAGATTCGCAAAAATAGACATTTTTTTCTTTAAAAAATTTACAAAATTGTGTACTAAATCGCTTCCATTCCGCATTTCATGTTTTTTCGACACTTAAAATATACAGGAACCGACATATTTTTTTCATAAAAAAACCTATGGGTATTACACCCATAGTCCTAAACATCTTCTTATTTAATTCGGTCGATATGTGTAACGCGAAATTCCTTTGCTTCTAGTTTTTGTTTAACCTCTTGAATCTTATCTTCACTTAATGATCCTGGTAGATTTAAAATAATTCGGCGGAGATACTTTTCACCATTATCTAGCGTAAGCATGCCGTCTATATTAATATCCCGTATAAGCGTAACAAGCTCTTTGATCGCTCCTTTATGCTCGATTGTGGCGATTGTTAATGTATATCCTCCTGTTTTCATACCAAACGAATCCTCAAGAACATCCATTACATTTGCATGTGTAATGATCCCCTGAAACTCGTTTTCCGCATTCAGCACTGCAATAAATGGTAGGCGGCGAATCGTTAAGAACGTCTTAAAAAAGGAATCCTCCTCGTAAACAAACGCATCCTTGCTTTCAACAAGTGCAGATATATTCGCATTTGCTTCCCCATTTTTTTCATATAAGTACTCTAAAATGTCCACTTTATATATTAATCCTTCAAATGCTGTACCATTTTCCGACAATACCGGCACTGAACGAAATCCAGATTCATTTAAAAGTTGAAGGGCTTGTTGAATTGTAAATTTGTTATCACAATATTTTACATCTGATTTTTGGACAAAATTATAACGAATTTTCATTTTCTCCACTCCTCAATTTATATAGAAGAAAAACGTAATCACCTTTATTATATGCATTAAAAAGTGAGTATTCCAATGAACAAAAATGTAACATATCCTCCAAGGAAAGTAAAGAATTTTCTTACTATTTAGATAAAAAAAGAGACACCATGAAAATGCTCCATAGAGTCTCTCTTTTTCCTTAGTTTTGTGCGAATTCTGGGTCTTGGATTGGATGTGCCACCCAACCATCTGGATCAATAAATAATCGTACTGCGACCACTTCACGATCATCCATAAGAGTGAAGAAGTGAGGAGTCTCAACAGGTACAGAAATAACATCGCCAGCTTCTAGTTCAACATCAAAGTAACCAGTGTCACCGCTGCCTTTTATGATAAAAATTCCGTGTCCGGCTACGATTGCACGAACTTCATCCTCTGTGTGAACATGTACTTGTTCAAATTTTTTTAAAAGTTCATCCAAATTTGGAGTTGCATCTGATAATGCGATTACGTCCCAGTTTTGATATCCATTACGTTCACCAAGAGATTTGATTTCATTTTCATAAATGGAAAGGATTTGTTCTTTTTGTTCATCATTGATTTTGCAGTTCCCTTTTAATTCGGCTGGTAGTTTGCTAGTATCCCAATGCTCATAAAGGACACCTTGATCCTGCAAGAATGCGGCAACCTTTTCTTGACCTTCTAATCTTTCACCTGTGTTACGTAATTTAATATTTGCCATTTTCAACACCTCTATTTTATTTTTATTCTATTTAAACCCTTGCTATTAAGGGGTTTAATGCTAATAGTTTCAAATGATAGCTAAAAAGGAATTCGTATGCCTCAAGATGTTTTTTTGCCTCAAATGCATTTTTAGCCCAAACTGTGATACCGTGATTTCGAATTAAGACTGCACCAAAGTCACTGGTAACATGCTCACTAAAATTTCGAGCAAGTGTCGGAATATCAGCATCATTTTTGATAATTGGAATTCGCACTTCTGCATCTTCATCCCATAATCCAAGGGCCTTAATAATTTCCTGACCTTTAAAAACAACCTCTCCCCTATCGGCATAGACCTCCGAAATAACATTGTTATCAACAGTATGGACATGGAGACTGCAGCCCGCATTTGTTTTGTTATAAATTTCAACATGTAAAAGGGTTTCTGCCGAAGGCTTTAAATGAGTAGGAGTAACTGGGTATCCCGCTCCATCCACTAATAAGAAATCCTCATCCGTTCGTTTTTTCTTATCCTTGCCACTTGCTGTTACCAGGAAGGTTGTCGGATGGTCGGATACCTTGATTGCCAAATTTCCACTGGTCCCCATGAACCAATCACGACTTGCAAGTTCATCCTTTATATCTGCAAGCTCTGTCCATTGTTTAATCTTAAGCATGGGCCACAATCTCCTTTTTCAAAATCCCAATTACATCAAAGAAAGAATAGAATGGAGAATGTTCAATCCCCAATTCTTCACATTTTTCAATTAAGAAATCCCTAGCAAATACCTTATCCGCAAGCTTTGCAGCTTGAAGATCAGTAATTGAATCGCCAATCACGATTTTAAAATCATCTTGATTTGAAAGCTTACGGATCAAGCTCGGCTTACAGCAGCCACATTCATTTGTGCACTTGGCGTCACAGGTATGTGGCCATAGAATTTCAATTCTTTCATTCGAAAAATCAGATTGGTTGCAGTAAATTTGTTCCTTAGCAATGAGACCTTCCAGCAATGGCTCAACAAAAAAGTCAATCCCCCCACTGACGATGTATAAAGGAATTCCTTGTTCTTTCGTAAATGCCACAAATTCCTTAAATCCTTCTCGAATTTCAGCGTGTTTCACGATGTAATCGGTAATATCTCCCTTCCAGTCTGAAGGCAAAAGGGAAAACATTTTACCCACACCCTCTTGTATCGGGATTTCCTGCGAAAGCACTTGATCCTTAATTTTCTCCCATCCTGCTGGGGCGAACTTTTTCATAATGGCTATAATGTTGTCGGTATTTGTGATTGTGCCATCAAAATCACAGAAGATTATTGGTTTGTTCATTGTTATACCTCTTTATATCCCCATAAATCAATTGCCTGCTTTAGCTCTGGGCTATTTTGCGCAAATTCAACAAGTGTACTTCCAGCAAGTACGGCTTCGACTGCCGTCTGAAACGCTTTTCCACCACCAATGGCACCGTCTGGATGTCCATGTACGCCACCACCAGCATTAATCACACTGTCTTTCCCAAAATCATTAATAAGAAGTGGCACTAAGCCAGGATGAATGCCAGCAGATGGTACTGGAAATGAAGGCTTAAAGGATTCATCAGTTTTTGTTAATTCTGCTGCAATCGCCAGGGTTTGTTCTCTTTCAAGAGCCACACTGCCATATGGTGAAGGGAATAGGACAAGGTCTGCACCAGCATACCTCAGTAATTTGCCAAGCAGTAATTGATTTGAGAACCCATAAAATTCGGATGGTGTGAGCGTACCACTTACGGCTGGATGAGCCATTAATGGAATTGATATTTCCGGATCCTCTGCAAGGCTTTGAAGAACATCAAGACCATATGCAAATACATTAAACAATAACAGGTCAGCACCAAGCTCTACAGCCTTCTTTGCCTTTTCCCTTAAATCGAAGATTCTGCCGGTTAAGTTCACAGCATAAAGGGCACGATGACCAGTTTCAGTGTAAACTTGCTTCAATACTTTTTTACCCTCTGTAATTCTCGTTTCAAAAGGAGTTAAAGGGTTCTCAAAAAGGATTTCATCATCCTTGATGATATTGACACCACCCAGCGCCTGCTCACGAAGCTGTTCCTTAAGATACTCAAAGTCTCTTCCGATTACCCCTTTAAAAATACTCATCACTAGCGGTCTGTCAAACACTCCTAGTTTTTCGCGGATGCCGGTAATTCCAAACTTTGGTCCTGGAAAGGTTGCTTTTAATTCATCTGAAAACTCCAAGTCTAGCAATTTCACTTCTCCATCAAGAGAAAGCTTCCCGAAAGCAGTTGTTAAAATCGCAGGTAGATCAGCACTAAAATTTGCGCTTGGGTAGGCAATTTTGATCAACCCTTTCTTTACTTGCTTTCCCAGATATCGACTTGCCCGATCATCCTCACCCAATGGCTCAACACTTACTACTTTCCCTTTATGCTTTTTCAGTTGTACCTGCTCAAGTTTCGGTAAAGTCGTCCAAGAGCCGATTGTTAATCCAAGTGCGATTCCTTCAGCTTTTTTCCCTAAGTTGTCACTGGTATCATGTACTAAATATGTAGCAATCACTTCACTCATGTTTAACCCTCATTTCTATTTGAAAAGCGCAAGCGCCTTGAACAGCCCCGACAAGCACAAGAAAAGACAGCGAGAAGGTTGCCCTTTGACCTTCTTGATGGATTGGCTTGTGACCTCGAGGGGCTAGGCGCTGGAGCTAGACATAAAATAAAAAAACCCCTTCATAAGAAGAGGTTAGCAAACTAACATCTTCTTATCTCTCAGCTTTGCGCTGCAAGAATTAGCACCGTGCTTACGATTTGTAAGTCGGTTGCCGGGCTTCACTGGGCTAGTCCCTCCACCTGCTCTTAATAAGAAAATAGATTTTATTTAACATGTTGGGCCTCATACAAAGCTCAACCTTTAATTTAATTTTTTATGAAACAGAATTTAATTAGGATTATGACAGGAATTATTTTTCTTGTCAAACGTTTTTTATTTTTCGAACAAATTCAATTTTTTGATACGGTTTGCTGCTTCAACTAATCTATCTTCATCCGTTAAAAAGCCTACTCGGACATAACGATCTCCGTACTCCCCGAAGCCAATTCCAGGTGCGACTGCAACGTGGGCTTCTTCGAGTAAGTGGTCAGCAAAGCTAACAGACGTGTATCCTTCCGGGACTGGCAACCACGCAAAGAAGGAACCAGCAGGTGCCTTGACATCCCATCCAATGTCTTTAAGTGCACCGATAAATGCGTTGCGTCTTGATTCGTACTTGTCCACTAGTTCTTTTACACAGTCCTGTGATTCGGTTAAGGCTGCTGCTGCTGCTGCCTGAACTGGACTGAACAAACTAACATACATATGGTCTTGTATCAGATTTAAGGCTTCAATGACGCTTGGATTTCCGACGGCAAAACCAACTCTCCAGCCCGCCATATTATATGTCTTTGATAGTGTGTAAATTTCAATCCCGATATCCTTTGCGCCCTCTATTTCCAAGAAACTAATTGGTCTTTTGCCTTCAAATCCAATTGCTCCATATGCAAAATCATGAACTACACAAATATCATGTTCGTTTGCAAAAGAGATCGTCTCTTCAAAAAACTCCTTTGTTGCAACAGCACCGGTCGGGTTATTTGGATAATTCAAAAACATAATCTTTGCTTTTTCAAGTTTAACCGGATCAATTTCCGAGTAATCAGGTAAAAAGGCATTTTCCTCTTTCAGTGGCATATAGGCCATTTCAGCCTGGGCAAGTTCAACACCAGACCAATAATCGGGATAACCGGGATCAGGAACCAATGCAACATCGCCTGGATTTAAGAGGCATTGAGGTATTTCTACCAATCCTGCCTTCCCGCCAAAAAGAATAGCGACTTCGGTTTCTGGGTCAAGCTCCACTCCGTATTCACGTTGATAAAATTCGGCAGCTGCTTTCTTTAAGAATGCATGACCCCGAAATGGAGAATATTTATGAAATTTTGGCTGATCAGCAGCATTTTTTAACGCCTCTACAATATGTTGGGGCGTTGGCTGATCTGGATTGCCTTGACCCAAATTTATGACATCATGGCCTTCGGCAACGACTTTGTTAACCTTTGCAACAAGTGATGCGAAAAATTGTTTCGGTAAGTTTTGCAGAATTTTAGATTGTTCGAAATTTTTCATATGTACACCTTCTTCAAAATACTTGAAATACTAGTCTAAAATCATATATTGTTAGAGTTAACTTGTAAATAGGATGTTCAAAATGTCCGGTGAAAATGACACATCGAATTTCTTCGTTGGCTTGTTTTTCCGTTGCTCACGTATTAATGGCATACGTTCCGCTACTCAAAACTACGCCGCCTCGAACTTTCGACGCACAGGATGTGCTAGTGTCGACAATGCCACAGGACGTGGCGTTCTTGTCGACTTGGTCCTTTTCATCCTCCTTTTGAACAGATATAATTATCACTTTCACATGGAGGACTCTAAATGAATCTAAAAATTGCATGTATTCAGTATGATATTCAATTCGGAAAACCGCAAGAAAATTTTGACCTTATTACCAAAGAAACTGAAAAAACAATGGCTCAGGATGTGCCCGATATTATTATCCTGCCTGAACTTTGGACAACAGGATATGACTTAACAAGATTAGATGAAATAGCCGATGCTAACGGGAATGAAACAAAAGCATTTATGAAAAACTTGGCAAAACAATATTCTGTTAACATAGTAGCTGGCTCTGTTGCAAAAAAGACTGAACAAGGAGTAACAAATACAATGTTTGTCTTTAACCGAGACGGAGAAATAATTGGTGAATACAGTAAGCTCCATCTATTTCAGCTCATGGATGAGCATTTATACTTACAAGCTGGCGAAGTAAAAGGTGATTTCATGATTGAAAATATTCCTGCTGCTGGTGTCATCTGCTACGACATTCGCTTTCCTGAATGGATTCGCGCACATACAACTAGTGGCGCAGAAATTTTATTCGTTGTAGCTGAATGGCCACTGCCTCGCATTGAACATTGGCGCACATTACTCTTAAGTCGTGCAATCGAAAATCAATGCTATGTTGTTGCATGTAACTCAGTTGGAAGCAATCCAGATAATGTGTTTGGCGGTCATTCGATGATTATTGATCCTTGGGGAACAATCATCGCCGAAGCAGGTATTGAAAGCACAACTTTAGTAGGTGAAATCGACCTAAGCAAGGTCCAAGAAGTCAGAAAGCAAATTCCAATTTTCCAGGATCGTCGCCCAAATTATTATCAATAAAAAAAGTAAAAATTGATTGACAATTACGTGTATTCGTTGTTATCATACTCATCAGTATCAACTAAAAATTTAAATAACATTTAACTTGATCTCTTATCAAGAGCAGGCAGAGGGACTTGGCCCGATGAAGCCCAGCAACCGACCATAATTCCATCGTAAGGTGGGGCGCTATTTTTTAGCGCCGGGGAAACCCGCAAGGCACGGTGCTAATTCCAGCAGAAAGTATTGATCTTTCTGGCAGATAAGAGGTTTGATGCCGTGTCTTCAAGCCTCTTTCAAATGAGAAAGAGGCTTTTTAAGTTTTTCGAAAAGCCTCCAACAACAATAAAACTTATTACTGGAGGTATACAGAATGGCAATTTCACATCAATCAATTTATGAACCATTAACAGAAAGTACCGCAGTGGCCTTGGCCAACCGACTCGGTTTATTTGAAAAAGGATCCGTATTAAATTGCAAGGAAATTGGAGATGGAAATTTAAATTTAGTTTTCCATATAACTGATATAAATAGCGATAAAGGAATCATCATCAAACAAGCATTACCTTATGCAAAGGTCGTTGGTGAGAGCTGGCCATTATCCCTGAAACGGGCAACCATTGAAGCCAATGCATTATTAACTGCTGCTGACTATGTACCGGAACTTGTACCAAAGGTTTATTATACAGACGAGACGCTAGCCATTACTGTGATGGAAGATCTCTCCCGCTTACAAATTTCTAGAACTGGACTCATTGAGGGTAAAAACTTCCCTCTTTTATCAGAACATATTGGGACATATTTAGCAAAAACCCTATTTTATTCATCTGATTTTGGTCTGGAACCAACTAAGAAAAAAGTTCTTGTGCAAAAATTTATTAACCCTGATCTATGTAAAATTACAGAGGATCTAGTTTTCACAGATCCATTTTTCGATATTGATACAAATAGCTTTGAAGAAGAGCTGCGAAATGATGTTGAGCAAATTTGGGAAGACCAACCGCTTAAGCTTGAAGTTGCAAAGTTAAAACAAAAATTCTTAACTCAAGCAGATGCCCTATTACATGGAGATTTACATACAGGAAGTATATTTGCAAGCGAGACAGAGACTAAGGTAATCGATCCTGAATTTGCCTATTTTGGTCCACTAGGTTTTGACCTTGGTCAATTCATTGCAAATCTTTTATTAAATGCTATTTCAAGAGATTCCGTAAACCGCGAGCCTCTCTATCAACATATCGAAAAAACGTGGGAAGTGTTTTCTCAAAACTTTTCTCAAGCATGGAAAAATGATGCTGTGGAACTATACCGTGATACTGAAGGGTATTTGGAATATGTACTTGAGCAAGCTTTTGAAGATGCAATTGGATTTGCAGGCTGTGAATTAATTCGCAGAACTATCGGGCTAGCCCATGTTGCCGATTTGGATGGAATTGAAAACCTAGAGAAGAGAATCTCAGCGAAACAATATGCTCTTCGTTTAGGTAAAGAGTTAATTCATAATCGTAAGTTTATTAAAGAACTTGGAGTTCTACGTAACTATGTAGACTTAAACAGCTAAGGAGTGACACACCATGACTATCACAAAAACAGTACCACAATCTGTTCAGTGGAATGAAACCTTTATCAAACTATTAGATCAAACAAAGCTTCCACTGGAAACAGTATTTATTGAGCTTTTTACAATCGAGGATGTATGGGATAGTATCGTTTCTTTAAAAGTACGAGGCGCTCCGGCAATCGGAATTACGGCGGCGTTTGGATTAGCTTTATCAGCAAAGGGCTATGAAGAAACGAATCTATTAGAATTTAAGGAAAAACTACTTAAGGAGAAAGATTACTTGGCGGGTTCACGACCAACCGCTGTTAACTTGATCTGGGCGTTAAATCGCTTGGTTACCAGCATTGAAGCATCAACGTCTGTGAATGAAGCAAAAACCACACTCATACACGAAGCCATTCGTATTCAAGCTGAAGATGAAGCGGTTTGCCGCCTAATCGGTGAACATGCCCTAGAACTTTTTAAGGATGAGTTTAAAGTTTTAACCATTTGTAATGCAGGTTCCATCGCAACTGCACGCTATGGCACTGCACTCGCGCCTTTCCATCTAGCGGCAGAACAGGGCAAAAATCTAAAAGTGTATGCTTCAGAGACACGACCAGTTTTACAAGGAGCGCGCTTAACAACATGGGAATTGCTGCAATCAGGTGTTGATGTAACTTTGATTACAGACAATATGGCTGCTCATACGATTAGGGAAAAAGGAATCGATGCCATTATTGTAGGCGCTGACCGGATTACAGCAAATGGTGATACCGCCAATAAAATCGGCACCTTTAATTTAGCGATCTTAGCGAAATCATTTGGTATTCCATTTTATGTAGCGGCACCTCTTTCCACGTTTGATGTGTCACTAGAAAGCGGAAAAGAAATTCCGATTGAAGAACGAAATCCCGAGGAAGTTACTCATTTAAATGGGGTTCTTATTGCTCCAGAAGATGTTCAAGTATACAATCCAGCATTTGATGTCACGCCGAATGGCCTAATTACAGCCATCATAACGGAAAAAGGGATTATACAAGGCGATCTTGAGGCCGAGATTAAGAGTTTGTTTGAAAAATAAGAAGTTATAAGGAAATCCAAGGTCAGGATACACTGGATTTCCTTATAATATATAGAGTCCAACAATTTTGGCTAATAAACAATCTTTAAAGCACACCTTCTAACTCCAGCAGCTTTTCTTTTAAGTCCGTTCTTGTACCAGTATAACCTGTTAATGATTTGTCCTTTCCTATCACGCGATGACATGGTACAACAATCGGAATCGGATTTTTTCGGTTGGCTTGTCCGACTGCACGAACGGCTTTTGGATTATCAATCGCATTTGCGATATCTGCATAACAGCGAGTTTCTCCGTAAGGTATGTTTAAGAGTTCATTCCAAACCTGCTCCTGAAATGCTGTCCCGCTATACTTAATTGGGAAGCTGAATGTCTTGCGGTCACCTTTAAAATATTCATCAAGTTCACTTTTGATTTTAACAAGTACAGCATCATCCGGTGCATAAATCGCCTCGTATTTATTACAAGCCTCTACCCAGTCATCTTCAGACAATGAAATATCAAGTAATTCTGTTTCATTAGCAAGTATATAAATTGATCCGAAAATATCCGTTTGCATGTCACAAAATTTATACATCGAGCAGCGCTCCCTTCACTATTATTTATTTTACAAAACCTTATTACATTTTGGTAGGTTGTAATTTGCAAAAATAGAGCCAGTGCCCATCAAGTGCACTAGCTTATTACTTTTACAGTTTAAATTTGCTGATCATTGTGTTCAGTCTGCCTGCTAGATCTGAGAGTAATTCGGAGTGATCAGAGATCGTCTCCATTGAACTATTTGTTTGCTGAACAGATGCAGAGGTTTGCTCAATTCCTGCTGCTGATTGTTCGGAAACGGCTGCAATATTATCAATTGATGAATTCATCTCAACCGTATTGCTTGCGATTGTATCAAGGCTTTCGGAAATGCTCTGGATACGCTTAACCATAACGGTAACTGCATCGTATATATCCTTAAATGTTTGACCTGTCACTTGAATTTGCTTAGTCCCTTCATCCACCTGACTATACCCATTTAGTAATCCCTGCGCAACAGAATTAGATTCTTTTTGAATACTATTAACAATATTAGTGATGTCTTTAACAGAATGAGAGACTTGCTCCGCAAGCTTTCGGACTTCATCTGCGACAACAGCGAATCCCCTCCCATGCTCTCCAGCACGGGCAGCTTCAATTGCGGCATTAAGTGCTAAAAGATTAGTTTGATCCGCAATATCACGTATGACCTTGACAAGAGTCGAGATTTGTTTCGTTTGTTCATCAAGCCCTTTTACTTTTTCCACGGAGAATTCCATAATGTTATTAATTTTATTCATTTGCTCTGTTGAAGCCTTCATAAATTCATGACCTTTTTCTGTCATATCTAATACTTTTTGTGATGACTCATTAATTTGACTTCCACTTTGATTAGCTGTTTGTATTTTTTCAACATAGTCCTCCATCATTTTCGCTAAATGAGTTGAAGAATGTGCTTGTTCCTCAGCACCTGTTGACAGTTCCTGGACGGTAGAAGCAATTTGCTGACTCGCTGCCTTCACTTCGCTTGATGAAATCATCAATTCAGAACTCTTTGTTGTCACTTGGTCAGAGACAATTGATATTTCATGTATCATCGTACGAAGGCTGTTATTCATCACATTTAATGATTTGCTCAACAAGCCGATTTCATCTTTTCCCTTAACTTGTATCTCATCAATCTTTAGGTTTCCTTCAGCAATTTGATTTGAAACTCCAATTAAATTTTTTAATTGTTTGCCGATATTTTTTCCAATGATCACAAGGCTTAATATTGCAATTAACGTTGAAACAACAATAGAAACAAGTAAAACAACAGTTGTTCCTGTTACATTTGAATTGGCTATGGAAATTGATTTTTCACTTTTGGTTTTCATTATCACTCTAAGCTGATCCAATTGTTTGACAGTATCCTTAATTAATTTATCAGCTTCCTGACTTGCTTCAATTGAGCTTAGTTTATTTGATTCAATTACAGCTGGAAAAACTTTTTTATCAAATAATGTGGTTAGTTGCTGTTTATTTTCACCCACTTTTGTATAAAGCTGTTCGAGTTCAAATGTTGTGATAGCTGGTTTAAGTTCTTTTGTTAACTCATCATATTGCTTACTTAAGTCTTTAAAAGCTGTCACGTGTTTTCCATTGCCGTCCTGTATGTAAATACTAATTTCACTTCCAAGTTGATTAAAAACACTCGCCATTTCGGTAATGAGGATTGACTGCTCACCACTCTTTTCCACTTCTTTCATTTCATTACTTATAGTAAAAAGCTGAACAAAAATGATAGATGCTGATATACAAAATAGTAATATAGTAAAAGTAAATGCGACTCCATATTTGTAACCAATCTTTAAGTTATGCCACCAAGATGTTAGCTTTGATGGAGACTTTTTGGGCACTGCTTTTTCCCCTTTTTTTCTTTTTGACCCCTTCAATTGTCTTCCCCCTTTGCTGACCTATCTCTCTATTCTTTAGATTTGTCGACAATTAATCGTTTTCACTATTCCCTATTATAGTAGTAATTGTCGGATTTTGAAATATATTCTGAGAATTTATCAGAAAAAAGCTTATGGTATTTGGTGCTACTACTCTCCTGTGGTAGAATAAATAGGTTAATTGAAAGAATAAGGAGCAAGAAAATGAATATTGTTATTAGTACATTAAATGCAAAGTATATCCATACAAGTCTGTCAATTCGGTATTTAAAGGCTTATGCCGCACCTGAATTTGATGTAAAACTGGCAGAGTACACGATTAAAGATCCAGCAATGAATATCGTTACTGATTTGTATCGAAAAAAACCGGATGTAATTGGCTTTAGCTGTTACATTTGGAATATTGAAGAAACCATTAAAGTGATTAAAATGCTCAAAAAAATAAATCCAGAACTTATCATTATTCTTGGTGGACCTGAGGTGACTTATGATGTGCATGAATGGCTAGAGCGTATTCCTGAGGTTGATTACATTGTCATAGGTGAGGGTGAAGAAACCTTTAAGGATCTGCTTACCGCCATTCGCGATGGAGAGAGTACTGATGAGATAAGCGGGGTCGCTTTCTTAAAAGAGAATCGATTAAAAATTAATCCGCAGCGCAATAAACTTAACCTTAAGGATTTGCCGTCACCATTTCGATTTGAAGAGGATCTATCCCAATTATCAAAACGTGTGACATATATTGAGACAAGCCGTGGTTGTCCTTTTAATTGTCAATTTTGCTTATCATCCATTGAGGTTGGGGTCCGCTATTTTGATCGTGAAAAAATCAAAGATGATATTCGCTTTTTAATGGACCATGGTGCCAAAACAATTAAATTCGTTGACCGTACATTTAACATTAGCCGCAGCTACGCAATGGAGATGTTTCAATTTTTAATTGATGAGCACCGACAAGACACAGTCTTCCAGTTTGAAATTACTGCAGACATCATGCGGCCAGAAGTTATCGACTTTTTAAATAAAAATGCTCCGGTTGGTCTGTTCCGATTTGAAATTGGCGTCCAATCTACAAATGACCTGACAAACGAGTTAGTGATGCGGAAACAAAACTTTGCAAAGCTTCAACGTACGGTCATGATGGTAAAAGAAGGCGGAAAAATCGATCAACACTTGGACTTAATTGCTGGATTACCTGAGGAGGACTATCACTCATTCCGAAAAACCTTTAATGATGTTTTTGAAATGAGACCTGAGGAGTTACAGCTTGGCTTTTTAAAAATGCTTCGTGGGACCGGAGTTCGAATTCGTGCGGCTGAGCATGAGTATAAATATATGGACCATTCTCCATATGAGATTCTTGGGAACAATGTCTTAAGCTTCGATGATATTACCCGGATTAAACAGGTTGAGGATGTACTTGAAAAGTATTGGAATGACCATCGTATGAATGAAACTGTAGAATATTTGGTAACTCATTGCTTTGAAACACCATTTGATTTCTTCCAAGACTTTGGAACGTATTGGGATGAGCGCGGCTGGTCACGTATCGGTCACCAGCTTGAGGATTTATTCAAACGTCTTTCCGATTTTCTTCAAGAAACAAACCAAGATCAGCTTCCAGTCATTGAAGCAATCATGAAATATGATTATTTACGAAATCAAAAGTACAAACCACGTAAACCGTGGTGGGATGACCTCGTTACTAAGAAGGATCGAGCAATTTTCTATCAGGAAATTGTGGAGCATCCAGAAGCTTTAGGTGACGAATTTAATCAATTACAGCTTCAGGAAAAGGATTTGTACAAGCATACCGTTGTGGAAAAAATTCCACTTAACCTGGAGATATATAAACAAACAGGTGAAATTAGATTGCAAGACACGTATTTACTGGTTTATTTTGACCCTGCCTCAAGGCAAGCAAAGATTTTCAGTCGAAAAGCAGCATAATGGAGAAGAGAGTCAGCAAAGCGCTGACTCTCTTCTCATTCCCCAGTACTATTTCCTTTTTTGGAATTACGATTTCCGCCCTTCATTGGATTTTCATAATCCGCTTCTGCAGAAAATTCCGTATCGGGCATGCTCTCTTTTGGTGTAAAATTATTCTTTTTTGCAGCATCAAATTTCACTTTACGTTTCATACCTTTACCCCCTTTTAATCACTAGTCTTCACCATGAATGCTTCGTCCATAAATGGTAAAATCCACCTGCACTTTTATAAATTTTCTTCTTGTTGCGAACACTAACGGAAAACACAATTGTGAGGTGTTATGAATGACGAAGAAGAAAAAACAAGCTCAGGAAACCGAATCTCCAATATTAGATGAAACAATCCCCCATCAAATCTCAGCACCCTCTTTTAAAGGAACCGGAATTAAGATGCAGGAGCCTTTTGTCAACGAACATGGGGTCGTAATTGGGGATAGCCTCTATAATTCACCAAATTCGCCGCTAAATAATTGGAGTGATGAAGTAGATCCAGAGATTATGGCTGGTGACCAGTGGGTTCATCCGACAAATGACATCGGCTGGAACACAACTGAAAACCGTGAGCTATTAGAAAGCAAAAAACAACCAAATGGGGCTCCCTTCATGCATCCATCAAAGGACACAAGCTATGGTAATGATTAAAAGAAAGAGCACCAACAGGTGCTCTTTTCATCAACCAATAATGAGTCTTTCTTTCGGATAGTGGTAATTCACATCCTTGCCTTTCTTACCAATAATAAAGATAAAGTTCAGGATGCCAACCCTTCCGATAAACATCAGGAACATAATAAGAAATTTCCCAAAAATACTTAAATCAGGTGTAATCCCCATCGACAATCCACATGTTCCAAATGCAGACGCAACCTCAAAGAATATCTCCATAACCGTAAACTTTTCTGTAAGTGTTAAAATAAAAACAGATGCAAAACATGTAAAAAACGCAAATATCGTCACAATCAATGACTTGCGGATATCTTCTTCGTGGATTTCACGTTTGAAAATTTTAATGGATTTGTTTCCCCTTGCGAAATTGAATAAAAACAAAATATTGATCGCAAAGGTTGTTGTCCGAATCCCCCCACCAACAGAGCTGGGAGAGGCCCCAATAAACATCATTGCACTTAAAAAAAGCAAGGTGGGCTCTGAAAATTGATTTACATCCATCGTCGCAAGCCCCGCACTTCTTGTAGTTACCGACTGAAACAAGGAATAGAAAAAGGTTTCATGCCAGACCATTCCTTTAAATGAATGGCCAGCTTCCATGACTAAAATCATAATGGTCCCAAAAACGACTAATGATAAAAACGTAACCGTTGTAAGCTTCGTAAACAACGAAAAACGGTATCTTCCTTTTTTATGTAATAGAAAGTCTTTTATTTCTACTAAGACTGGAAAGCCAATTGCCCCTAAAATGATTAAAATAATCGTTATAAACTGGACAAAATAATCATTTGAATAGGGCATTAAAGAGTTTCCAGTAATATCAAATCCAGCATTGGTTGTTGCACTAACAGCTGCGAAAATGCCATGAATAAACGCTTCCTGCCACGAGCCAAAAAATTGCATAAAATAAAGACCTAAAATCAAGCTTCCAAAGATTTCAATCCCAACCATGATAATAATAATTTGCTTAAGCAGGTTAACCAAGCCTGCCAGCTGTGATTGATTTTGGTCCACCATGATTAAACGTCTTTCACGCAACCCGATTTTCCTGCGAAATATTAAATAGATGAAGGTTCCCATCGTCATAATCCCAATTCCGCCAACCTGTAAAACAAAAATTAAAATAAAAATTCCTGTTACAGTGTAGGTATCTTTAATGGAAATAACGCTTAAACCCGTAACACTAACAGCACTCGCTGCTGTAAATAACGTATCAATAAATGCTACATGAACTCCTTCTTTTATCGCAAAGGGAAGGCTTAATAAAATAACAGAAATCGTTACAGCCAGTAAATAGAACGCAAAAATTAATNTAACAGAAATCGTTACAGCCAGTAAATAGAACGCAAAAATTAATTGAGCTGGTGACAGTTCATTAATGTATAAATTTATTTTCTTCCACATTTCTTTCACCCTAACATCTTTTGAGAAATTGTATTCCTTTATATTAAAGAATTCATTCACATTTTAAAAGCCCTATTTTAAATAAAGGTAAGAATTTCTTGCCACTGGTTTTTGCTTATGCTGATTAGTATGCATTTCCAGTATTGAAATTAATTATCTTCTCATACTAAAGATACAACGCAATATACGTTGTTCTATAATAGACAAGGAGTGAGGTAAATGGCTAGAAGCAGTAATAAATTGCTTGTTCCTGGAATCGAACAGGCGTTAGATCAAATAAAATTTGAAATTGCCCAAGAATTTGGTGTTAAGCTTGGCTCAGATACAGCATCTCGCGCAAATGGTTCGGTAGGTGGCGAAATTACGAAACGCCTCGTAGCGCAAGCCCAGTCCCAATTTAAAGGCGAATAACAATTTCATAAAATGGAAAAAAGCCGGGGTTTATCCTCGGCTTTAACTATTATTTCCTTTATGGTGATTACCATTGTTATGGTTATTACCAGATCCGCGTTTTCCGTTGTTTTCATTATTCCCGCGATTTTCTTTGTTGTAGCGTTTTTCTTCTTGTTTCTGTTTTCTTTCCCATTTTTCTTCTTGTTTACGTTGTTTCTTTTCCCACTTTTCATCCATTTTGTCGAACTTTTTCTCTTTAATATGGTCCGGCATATTGGAGTTTTCTATATTGTTTTTGACTTTATCTCTTATCTCTTCTTTTTTCTCTTTAAGCCCTTCTTGAACTTCTTTGGCTTTTTCTTTCTGATTATTCCTAAACTCATTCAGCTCTTTCTGTTTGTCGGCATTGCCTTGATTATTATTTGTATTTTGATCTTGACCGGCGGGCTCAAGCTTCTTCTTTTCAACTGGTTTTGGAACTTTATTCTCTTTAATTAGAAGTTTGCCAGTTGAGATTCCTTCCTCTTTAGCAGCCTTTCTCGTTTCAACTGTACTTGTTATTGAGGAAACAGCAATCTGTTCTTTTTTATATTCTGCTTTAATATCTTCAATTCCTTGCTGTAGTTCCTGATCAACATTAACGTTATGTGTAGCCGCCACAACAGTTGTAATTAAGACTTGCTTTCCATCTTCAAGATAGCCTTTATCTTTACTATGTTGAATGATTTTTTCAGTAATTGAATCTAACGTGCTGTTTTTCCAATCCGGAATGGATTCCATAAGTTTTTTCGCCTCGTCGTTTAAGGCTTCAAGACTTACGACGTGAAGGTCATCATCCAATCCAACTTCAAAGCTAGGGTTGATGTCAATGGACATATAGGCATACACTTCATTACGCGATGAAAAAGGTATAATTAAAGATAATAATAAAATTGCAACTAAAGAGCTTGCAAGTGCGTAACGCCATTTCTTCACTTGAAAGAAATGTTGCTTTGAAGTATTACTTACTCGTTCATTGATTGGAAAAAAAAACATTTCCTCACCAATTTCATAGTTTGCCTTCGTATATTTAGCTTTTACGAATTCACCTTCAGGGGTTAGCATCGTAATATATTCATCGTTCACATCCATAACGATCCCCTTTTTCAACTTTCGAGCACCCCTTTTAGATAATCTTTTAAATAGACATAGTCACCGGTTAATATAATGGCCATAGCAATAATGTACTTTCGATTTCTCTCTATCGTTTTACGGCTAACTGTTACTTTCGATTCAAGTTGTTTAATCGGAAGCTGTTTCTTTTCAAACAATGTCACCTTTAGATTTTCATTTTCAACAACAGCTTTTGATACCATTATTGCATTTTGTCTGGCATCTGCATGTTTCGGAGAAATTTCAAGTAATTCTTGAAATGATAAACCAAATTCCTGCAATACCTTATGAAAATGGAGGATTTCTTCTTTTCTTTGTTCTTGCTCCACTTTCCTTTGGTATTCCTCAACCGAAAGGGAAGCTTCTATTTTCGATTGTGCCCCTTCCTCATCCGTTTCACCATTCGAGATAAAATTAATATTTCTTACCCGCGCTTCTTTTCGAATGTAGTCAATCACTCGTCGTTTAATTAGAAGTTCACCAAAGGATAAAAAAGAACTTCCCTTTTCCTTCGAATATTTTTCTAAGGCTTCATTAAAGGCGATCAATCCGATACTAAATTCATCATCCGATTCATTTATATATCTTTTGCAAACCGCAGACACATTCTTAGCAATAAAGGGCTTATAGTCTTCAATTAGTTTATTTTGTAATTGTTGATTTCCATTTTGAATCTCGATAACGGTTTCTTCCAGCGTGCTTTTTCGTTTTCCTATTTTAAATAATAAACTCAGCACTGGTTTCACCTCAATTCTCTTTGCTATCTGTTAATAGTAGCAAGAGTTGAAAGCGAGATTCAATAACAATTTTTCACATTATTGGGCTCATGCAAAAAATATTACAAAAGCACTAATACGAAAGACTACTCTATTATTGAATTGGTGACAGGCTTTGTAACATATGTTTCTATTCCATTACATTCCAAGCTTTGTTTGTAATGTTTGACTCATTTACAATTTACGTCATCCGATTTCTTTTTGCGGGGGTTAATGTCTTTTTTTACTCATTATTTTTTAAATAAGTTTCATCAGGTTTATATTACCATCATTCGAGCGCCAGTTTAAGGAAACAATAATCCTAAAAAAGGAGAGGTGGAAAACATATGCACACAATGTGGAAGGGCTCGATCAGCTTTGGGCTTGTTAATATTCCGATAAAGCTTTTCTCTGCAACTGAAGACAAGGACGTAAAGCTGCGAAATCTTCATAAGGAATGTAACACACCTATTCAATATGAAAAAATTTGTCCAAATTGCGAAAAAGACATCGGAAATGAGGATATAGTAAAGGGCTATGAATACGTAAAAGGCAAATTCGTCATTTTGAGTGATGAGGAATTAAAAGAACTCAAAGACGAGCACGAGGATAAAAGCGTTGAAATCATTGATTTTGTAAAACTTGAAGAAATCGACCCAATTTATTTTAGTCGCTCATATTTCATGGGACCTGGTGAAAATGGCAGTAAAGCGTACGCATTACTTCGTGAGGCCTTACAAAAGTCGGGGAAAATTGGAATTGCAGAAATTACAATACGATCAAAGCAACAAATGGCGATCATTCGCGTCTTTAAAAATAGTCTTGTGATGGAAACAATCCATTATCCTGATGAAGTTCGAAACGTGGGTGAAGTTCCTGGTGTTCCCGAAAATCTCGCTATTAATGAAAAAGAGCTTGATACTGCCATTATGCTCATTGACCAGTTAACTACCGAATTCAATCCGGAAAAATATAAGGATGAATATCGTACAGCCCTTATGGAGCTAATCGAATCAAAAATCAATAATAATGAAGGCACAATTTCTAAGGAAGCTCCTCGTACAAATGTTGTGGACTTAATGAGTGCCTTACAGGCAAGTATCGAACGGACAAAAACCAAGGAAACAGCTGCGCCAAAGAAACAAGCAACGCCAAAAGCAAATGCAAATGCAAAACCAAAAACAAAAGCAAAACAAGAGGCACCAACTGGTACTGAGACTGCTGCATCAGTGAAACCCAAAACAAGAACAACCCGAAAAAAAGTTGGAACATAATAGAGGGCTCCTTTTAAGGGGGCTCTTTAAAGGAGTGAGACGATGCTTAAACCAATGCTTCCTACCCTTATTTTTGAAGCCCCCACTGGACCAAACTGGGTTTATGAAATTAAATATGATGGTTTCCGGGCTATGCTGCATTGGGAAAAAAATCAAATCCAGTTGATTAGCAGAAACGGCAACCTTCTTAATGAACAGTTTCCAGAAATTATTAAGCAATGCGAGGAACTCTCCGATGTAATCAAACCATACCTGCCACTTGTTTTGGACGGGGAGCTTTGCATATTAGAATCCCCCTCCAAAGCAAGCTTCGAGCTCATTCAGCAACGCGGGCGATTAAGGAGTGAGTCTAAAATTGCACAAGCCTCTGTGGCTAGACCTGCTCATTATTTGGTTTTTGATTTATTGGAGCTTGGCGGCAACAGGCTCATGTCACAAAGATTTCAGGACCGAAAAGATGAACTAGAAAATCTTTTTGCTAATTTAAAACTTCCTGGCATTGCTGACCCTAATAAACATGAACGCATCCAATTCATTACATATGAACAAGATTTTAATTCTATTTGGGCAAAGACAACCAAATCTTCTGCTGAAGGGATAATCGCAAAAAAACTGGATAGTACGTGGGATGAAGGTAAGCGTACATCAAACTGGTACAAAATAAAGAATTGGCAGGTTGGTGCCTTTTTTATCCTTGGTTATGATAAAATGAATGCTTTTTTTCACGTAGGGGTTATACGAAATAAGCAAATTTATGGGATTGGTTTATTTTCACACGGTCTCAATCCTGATGAGAGGCAAGCCCTCCTCGAAGTTATTAAAACCAATGCAGTTGAAGAAACTACCGGATTTATTAAAGTAGAACCTGGGATTTGTGTAGAGCTTTTTTATTTGGAGTTGTATAAAGAACAATTGCGGCAGCCTAGCTTTTCAAAATTCAGGTTTGATGTCGAATGGCAGGATTGCACTTGGGAAAAACTTGTTCGGAATGTACCACTTTTACCCGAAGATATCGAGATCACCCATCCCGACAAACCACTTTGGAAAGATAAATCGATAACTAAGCTGGAGTATATCCACTATCTTGTTGAGGTTTCTCCATTTATGCTACCTTTTTTAAAGGACCGCTTATTAACGGTCATTCGTTATCCACACGGAATGTATGGCGAAAAGTTTTACCAAAAAAATTGCCCTGAGTACGCACCCGACTTCATCCAAACTTCGTTGTCTGAAGGAATCGAATATATTGTTTGTAATGATCTTGAAACTCTAACATGGTTGGGGAATCAATTGAGTTTTGAGTTTCATATTCCGTTTCAAACGATTTATTCAAATGGACCATCTGAAATTGTTTTTGATTTGGATCCACCGTCCCGTGATGCTTTTCCATTGGCCAAAAAGGCGGCGACAATTTTAAAGGAAGTTTTTGATGGGCTCAAATTGATTTCTTTTGTAAAAACATCAGGTAATAAAGGCTTACAGATTTATATTCCACTTCCAGAAAACCGCTTTACCTATGATGACACACGCCAATTCACTGAGTTTATCGCAAACTATTTAACCACAATGGAACCTGATCTTTTTACAACAGAGAGACTGAAAAAGAATCGCGGCAACCGGTTGTATGTGGATTATGTGCAGCATGCTGAAGGAAAAACAATTGTTGCTCCATATTCAGTACGCGGGAATGATGGGGCATATGTTGCCACTCCGCTTTATTGGGACGAGATAACGGAAGATTTGTCGATTGAAGATTTTCCGTTGGAGTCGATTATTGAAAGAATCAATGAAAAAGGCTGCCCTTTTGCGCACTATTTTGATGCGAAAGAAGAACAGCCATTTGGGCCAGTGTTGGAGTTCTTAAGGCAAAAGTAAATTGTATATGATTTGTTAAAAAGGTCAGGATGAAACAGCAAATAATTACTGTTTCTGGCTTGTGGTGCCCTTCATTTCACTTATGAAGGGCATTTGGTATCTCATTTTTACATGGATAACATTTATCGACGATTTATACGACGGTGCGGAAAAAGTTGTGTAAATAGGTTTCAAAACAATCCTCCTTGGCAAGAATTAGGATA
>NZ_JAJFZK010000013.1 GCF_020731355.1 Bacillus sp. REN16
CTTTGACTTCGACAGAAGAAGCGAAGCAGCCGTAGGATATGGCTTCTGGAGCTAGACAAATCACTTCAAATGAATGTATGAACGTTATCTAGTTTTGAAGGAATGAATCCTTCATCATAGTCTAGTGGCGATAGCGAAGAGGTCACACCCGTTCCCATACCGAACACGGAAGTTAAGCTCTTCAGCGCCGATGGTAGTTGGGACTTTGTCCCTGTGAGAGTAGGACGTCGCTAGGCACTAAAAGATCAACCAATATGGTTGGTCTTTTTTGTATTCATAGGAGTTTTGATGTGTGAAGGTATATCACGAGGTTAAAAAATGATAAATGATATACCGCAAAAGAGTCTAACGGTATATCACGAAGCCGAAAAACGATAAATGATATACAATAAATGCTTTATTTTCAAGTTTATCTCATCTAAATTTCTTACGGATCCTTTTATTTACCTTAAACCAACAAAGCCCCAAGTAACGGTAAAAGAAGCGCAGCAACCCAGAGTGGCGGGAATAGTTTTCTTGATTTTTTTACTTTTTTTGACGGTAGACTAATTTTATATATACTTCTATGTAAACAATTCATGACTGCAAAGATGATGGAGGTTCCAATAAAACTATATAATAGTGTGACCATGTAATAGGCTATTTTTTTATCCGCAAACGGGATCTTAGTTATTAAATATGTCAAAACCAAGGATACCAGGGCGAGAAAAAGCAATGTGCATATGTTCTTTATAAATAGTTTTGGCGACTTTGCAATTGCGTCGCTAACAGTAGTGTCTTCTATAACGATTATGTATGGGGTTAGGCTGTAAACTAGTACAATTAGAATACCTAATAGGGTTAATGGCCAAAAAACATGTGAAAGAAAGTAAAGTATTCCCCCGATTATAAATTCAATTATCGAGAATTTCACCATTCTATCGAAATAGTAAGGGGCTATTTTTAAGATTGAATATGTATTATCTGGTCCTTCTAAAAAGCATTTCATAGAGCCAAGATACATGCTGAGTGCATAGCTTTTTAAGAGAAGCATAGCAATGGTGGCTATGCTAGTAAGCACCCAATTTGAGGCTGTTCCCTGAAAAGTAAAATTTACCTTATCTATTAATGGGATCCCATAGGGTATTGGGAAATCGGTGAATTGAAAAGAAAAAAGGGTGAAACCAATATATACTCCTGTCACTCCGATGAATGTGAGAATTACGTTTACGATGAGTGGGATGAAGATTAGTCTTGGGTGGTAGATGGTATGATAAAGTCCTTTTGAAATATTCAAAGTATCACCTCAGGTTATTCTTTCCATATTCTATCATAATGGACCATGAAAAAACCTATTCCAATGAAGGAATAGGTTATTTTTTCTTTATTTTACCTGACCATTTTTTAAAGCCACCTTGGAGTTGGTAAAGTTCCTTGTAGCCTTTTTTACGAAGTAATTGTGCTGCACGACCACTGCGAACAGTGTTTTGGCAGTATAGGTAGACTGGTTTGTCAGGTCTGATTTCTGTTAATCGTTGTTTCATCTGGGATAATGGGATATTACGTGCTCCCAGAATATGACCCCCGTCAAATTCGTTTGGTTCACGCACATCGATCAGTTGTGCTTTACGGTATCCTTCACGAAACTGTTCCTCGGTTAAAACAGTTACTATTTTCTTTTGGTAGAAGAATGTGAAAAGTGCGTACGCGATGAGTGCACCTAAAACAATTAAAAGTATTTCCAAAATCAATCTACTCCTTTTTCTATCTCTCATTTTCTATTATATTCGTGTGGTCAAAAAGAATCAAAGGAATTCTCTGGAGGTTTTGATTTTGAAAATTAATATTTGTTCTGATAGACTAAGGAATGGCAAATAATATAGAACAAAGAGGGTTTCGTATGGAAAAAGAGGTATGGAGATTTATTGACTCTGGTCATTGTTCGCCGGAGTTTAATATGGCATTAGATGAAGCATTGCTTGATTGGAATAGCGAAGGAAAAATTCCGCCGACGATTCGTTTTTATGGTTGGAATCCCGCGACTCTTTCAGTTGGTTATTTTCAAAAAGTAGAAAAGGAAATAGATTTGGATGCTGTGAAAAAATATGGCCTTGGATTTGTTCGTCGTCCGACAGGCGGAAGAGGGGTCTTACATGATCAGGAACTTACTTATAGTGTGATTGTGTCGGAAGAGCATCCTGAAATGCCTAAAACGGTAACTGAGGCGTACCGTGTTATTTCTGAAGGTGTTTTGCAAGGCTTCCGTAAATTAGGACTTGATGCATATTTTGCGGTTCCTAAGACAGCTGAAGAACGTGAAGGATTAAAAAATCCGCGATCAGCCGTGTGTTTTGATGCGCCTTCTTGGTATGAGCTTGTTGTCGAAGGCAGGAAAGTCGCTGGGAGTGCGCAAACGAGACAGAAGGGTGTTATTCTTCAGCACGGATCAATCCTACTAGATATAGATGAGGATAAATTATTTGATCTATTTAAATATCCTAGTGACCGTGTCAAGGAAAGAATGCAGCGTAATTTTAAAAATAAGGCAGTTGCCATAAATGCATTAAGGGAGATTCCGGTTACGATCGAAGAAGCGAAGAAAGCTTTTAAAGAAGGTTTTGAGGAAGGACTAAATATTGTGCTCGAGCCTTATCAATTGACAGACGATGAAATGGACTATGTTCACGAAATTGAAGAAAGACGATATAAAACAGATGAATGGAATTTTAAAAGATAACGACTTTTTTTAGTCGTTATTTCCTTTGTAAAACGGAAAACTTTGGTATTACTGAGTTTGTTCTATTATAGCTAAATAGCAACCGACAAAATTCTTCAAAAAAGACGAAATAATTTAGTTTACCTAGTTTTTCCTCTGTTTTTCTTTGTATATTATACTATTTTTAGTTTGACAAAATAGATTTTGTTTTAACTGTTTATCAACATGTAGTAGTGTCGAAAATTATTTTAACACTATATATTGATTTTTGTGTTGTCTTTCATATGGATATATGATACTTTAATTTTATCACATTAAATTAAACATAATTGAATTAATAGATTTAAAGGGAGATGTGGGAATGACTGTTGTGCTAGAAAAAATGAATATTAATGTTGAAAGGTTGAACCAGGATATACGCCTTTTTCCTCAGGTCCATCCAATTACGGATGACATGAAGATTACGCATAAGGGCGTATCTAAGCTTGTAATGCTTGATCGGTATACCTTTAAGGATACTGAAAAGCTTACTCTTGCTGAAGGCGACTTTGTTGTTCTAACGATCAAAGAGGATCCAAAGTTTCCAGCACGTGGTTTAGGTTTCATCGTTGACATCGATTGGGAGCAAAAGACAGCACGGGTGCTAGTAGAAGAAGAGTATCGTGGTGTGCTGGACAACCCTGAGGAAGTGGAATCAGGGATTGTAAATCGTTCATTAGATGTTATTGAGAAGCCGCTTGAAATCTTCTATGAGCAAATCGCTAAGAGAAATGCGACTGGTTTGGCTTCTGTTGAGAAAACGGAGGAAAAGCGTCAGGAATGGTTTGAAAAGTTCTATCAAGAGCTAGTGAACCTAAACTTCATTCCAGCTGGCCGTGTTCTCTATGGGGCAGGTGCGGATACAGATGTAACATATTTTAACTGTTACGTAATGCCGTATGTTCAGGATTCTCGCGAAGGTATCTCCGAGCACCGTAAGCAGGTCATGGAAATCATGAGCCGTGGTGGCGGTGTAGGAACGAACGGTTCTACATTACGCCCACGAAACACACTAGCACGCGGTGTTAATGGTAAGTCATCTGGTTCAGTTTCATGGTTAGATGACATTGCGAAATTAACACACCTTGTTGAACAGGGTGGATCCCGTCGTTAACAGCTCGGCGACGTAATCTCGTGAATTGCTGGAACACCCTAAAGCTTTATCAGCTACAACGTGACTGGCAACAGTGAGCGTGAATGCTTGAAAATGATAAGGATGAAACAATGGGCAATCAGCAGCGAAGAGCCTTTGGAAACAAAGGTTAACGTTCAACGACTATTGAAACTTCCTAAAGTTTCCATTGTGATATCTGAATTAAGTAAGGAGGATTACGATTGGGAACAACGGAGGGAGTAAACCACATTCGACGGCGACGTAAATATGGGGCACGAGACAAAGAAAAATTAATCGAATTAATTATAAAACTTCATGACGAAGGCTACAGCCAAGTGGATATTGCAGATATGCTAAGTATTAATAGAGGAACAATTAAGCGATGGAATGATGAACTTCACTTTATCAATTCAAGGTTACCTGGGGAAGCGGGAAAATTAAAATCAAAAAAATATAATTACGACGAAAATTATTTTGCAACAATTTGTACCCCAAATCAGGCTTATATTGTAGGGTATATAACGGGAGATGGGACTATCTTCGATCGTAATAGTTCTAAAAGATTGGTTTTAGCTCTTGCTGAAACAGATAAGCAATTACTTTTTGATATTAGTGAAGAAATGAATATGAGAGAAGTTGTTAAATTCAGAAAGAAAAATGCTGAAAATGAACAAAATAAATTCTCATTGACCATCAATTCCACAAAAATGTGTGATGATTTAATAGCATTAGGGATTGGCCCAAGAAAAACTGGAAGTGAATCGTGGATTGATTTTGGAAACCATGAACTTCAATGGGCATATCTGAGGGGATTCTTTGATGCAGATGGCCATATAAGGGTATATCAAAGAAATGGTTATCAAAAAGCGCGAATGGGCTTTACCGGAAATCCTATTATGCTAAAATCAATTCTTAATTTTCTAAAGGCACAAGGGTTTGCAAAGAAAGTTAACTCTATCTCACACAAACAAGGTTGTTCTGATCTATATCTAAGTAGCATAGAAGAGTTACGCAATATTGGACAACAGCTGTATAGTCATGGTGATATAATATTATTTCGAAAGTATGAAAAATTTCTTTCTTTGATGATATAGTCTGATCTCATGTGAAAGCATGAGAGGATGGCAGAAATGACCATCCCCCTCAAAAGAGGAGTAACAAATCGGGAGCACAAATGATCATGTTACAATCGGATCACCCGGACATTATTGAGTTCATTATTTCAAAAATGCAAAATCCAAGAATACTTCGTTATTTAATGGAAAATACAGAAGATGAAACAATCAAAAAATACGCACAAGAAAAACTTAAATTCACTCCATTTACAGAGCAGGAAGTTCAAATGTACCAAGGTATTGTGAACTATAAACAAATTCCTGGTCTAGGTGGATTTAGTGAAAAAATCATAAAAGACGCTGAACAAAAATTAGTAACAGGCGGAACTTATAGTGTTCATAATTCTGAGTTTTTAACAGGTGCAAATATTTCAGTTTGTATCACAAAGGATTTCATGCAAGCTGTTGAAGGAGATGGCTTATATGAACTAAAATTCCCAGATGTAGAAAGCTACAATGCAGAAGAAATGAAACACTACAATGAAGAATGGCATAAGGTTGGGGACGTACGTGAGTGGGAAAAGCTTGGTCATAAAGTACGTGTGTACCGTAAGATTAAAGCAAAAGAACTTTGGAACCTAATCAATATCTGTGCAACTTATGCTGCAGAACCAGGAATTTTCTTCATTGATAATGCTAACGACATGACAAATGCACAAAGCTACGGTCAAAAAGTTGTTGCAACAAATCCGTGTGGTGAGCAACCTCTAGCACCTTACAGTGTTTGTAACCTCGCAGCTGTTAACTTAGCTGAAATGGTGGATAAAGACACAAAAACAGTTAATTTTGATAAACTTAAGCAAACTGTTGAAGTTGGAATTAGAATGCAGGATAACGTTATCGATGCAACTCCATACTTCTTAGAAGCGAATAAAAAGCAAGCATTAGGTGAGCGCCGTGTTGGTCTAGGTGTTATGGGATTACACGATCTGCTTATCTATTGTGAGACAGAATATGGTTCAGAAGAAGGAAATAAGCTGGTTGACGAAGTGTTCGAAACAATTGCAACTACTGCTTACCGTGCTTCAATCGAGCTAGCAAAAGAAAAAGGAAGCTTCCCATTCCTAGAAGGTAATTCACCAGAGGATGGCAATCGTATCAGAGAAGCTTTAATCAAAACTGGATATATGGAAAAGATGCCGGAAGATATTAAAGAAGGAATCATAGAACACGGTATTCGTAATTCACACTTACTAACCGTTGCTCCTACGGGTAAACAACTTGCCCCCTATATTCGTAAGAATGTAGCGTAAACTTGGCTGTATGCGGGAAACTCCGAGTATCCTTTTGTACCTGTGTGCCGACACGAAAAGGTAAAAATCAAAAGGTGCGGAAAATCCGCAGGGAAGGCGTGGCTGCCCCCTCAACGACTACACGCCGAGCAACCCTGTACAAAACGGGGTTGGTGATATAGTCTGGCCCATATGGCGACATATGGAGTGGGTACTAATAGTCCCACCCTCTATTGATGATAGAGAGTAACAAACGTGAGCACAGGAACAATGGTTGGCGTCTCTACAGGGTTAGAACCTTACTTCTCATTCTCATATTTCAGAAGTGGACGCTTAGGTAAGTTTATTGAAGTAAAAGCAGATATCGTTCAAGAATATTTAGATCAGCATCCAGAAGCAGATCCAAACAATTTGCCTAACTGGTTCGTTTCCGCAATGGAACTTTCACCAGAAGCACATGCTGATGTACAATGTGTCATCCAACGCTGGATTGACAGCTCCATCAGTAAAACTGTTAACGCACCAAAAGGCTATACAGTTTCACAGGTAGAAGCTGTATACGAGCGCCTCTACAAAGGTGGAGCAAAAGGCGGTACAGTCTACGTTGACGGAAGTCGTGATTCTCAAGTTCTTACATTAAAAGCAGAAGAGAATACTTTTGAAGATACAGAAGTGACAACAGAGCAAGAAGAAAAGCCAAAAAGCCGTGTAGTTCTAATGGATACAATCATGGATTTACGTCAAACTGACGTTACAATCGGATCAGAAGTGGGCGATACATGTCCAGTATGTCGTCAAGGGACTGTTGAAGACCTTGGTGGATGTAACACATGTACAAACTGTAATGCACAACTTAAATGTGGACTATAAGTAAACACGAAGAGGGAATCAAATCGATTCCCTCTTTTTTTATGCTCAACAATATTCGAACGTACTAATTCCCAAGCTATCTGATTACAAATGTATAAAGGCATTGTTTTTCTGCAGAACTCCCTTACATTTAAAAAGTAGGGGATTGGGAGGGGTTCCATGTTAATCGATGGCGTTTTTTCGGGTGGCGGCATTAAAGGCTTTGCGCTTATTGGCGCTTATCAAGCAATTGAGGCTAGGGGATTAACCTTTAAACGAATGGCTGGAACGAGTGCAGGTTCATTAATTGCCTCCTTGATTGCAGCGGGTTACACAAGTAGTGAGATTATTGACCTCATGGAAGAATTAAACCTCAGTGATTTTTTAGATCAACGAAAAGCCCTCTTACCCACACCTTTGGCTAAATGGCTTCTTTTATATTGGCGGCTTGGTTTATATAAAGGCGATATGTTAGAGAAATGGATTTATCAAAAGCTCCGCGCAAAGGGTGTCGTGACCTTTCAAAACCTTCCTCAAGGTCGTTTAAGAATAATTGCCTCCGACTTAACGAATGGACGAATCATGGTGTTGCCCGATGATTTAGAACGTTATGGCATTCATCCAGCATCGTTTCCAGTTGCTAAAGCGGTTCGGATGAGTTGCAGCCTCCCTTATTTTTTTGAACCTGTCCGTTTAAAAGACTATCAAGGAAACTCAATTGTTGTGGATGGCGGGGTATTGTCCAATTTCCCAATTTGGCTTTTTGATGAGGAAAAAAAGCTAAAAAAACGCCCTGTCCTAGGAATCAAGCTGAGCGGAAATAGTCAGCAGCAAAAACAAAATAAAATTAATAATGCCTTCGATATGTTTGGAGCCCTTTTCGAAACGATGAAAAATGCCCATGATGGACGCTATATTTCACGTCGGCATGAAAAAAATATCATTTTTATTCCAATTGAAAGTGGTTTGACTACAGAATTTGGTGTCACGGATGAAAAGAAGCAGGAACTTATTCGAGTTGGGAGAACCCGAGCAGAATCGTTTTTACGCACCTGGGGTTACTAAAAGAAGAATCAAAAAAACTTTATTCAGCCTATTGCTGAATAAAGTTTAAAACAATGCACGATTCTTCTTTTTTCCCTTTTTTCCTTCAATTACGGTTAGGTGTGTCGGATTCGTTTTTCGCTTTTTATGAATAGACGCTACATTCGACCGTTTTGTCGAACTTGTCGTAGGTTTCTTATTGCCCGCTCCCTGTGCCTTTCTGATACTTCCTGTTTTAAATCGCTTCCTTGATTGTTTAGCTGCGCGTAAATAAGCGGAATGTTCCATTCCTCCCATTCGTCGACTAATCACAAATTTATATAGAAGATAGATAATACCTATGAATAGGAAAATCATGCCTGCCTGCACGAGTAATGAACCCGGACGAGTGAAAAGAGTGTAAACAAATCCAAGTGCACCTAATCCTAGTAAAACCATGACGACTATATTTGATTTACGACGATTCATGAGATACACCTCCTGAAAACTATACTTATATTGTATTAAAAATCAATATTGTTGTTGCTCGTCTATTTCAATTATTAATTAATAATATAAAAATAATAAGTGCTTCTTCTATATATATTCTACAAGATATGTTAATAAACCTCTATGTTAACAACATCATTTATGACAATTTTATTTTTTATTCACTTAAACATTTACTATTGTAACCAGCAATTTCCAATGCTACACATTTTTCAGTAAAATAGATTAAAAAAGTTCTGGACATACTACCAAATGGAGGTGTTATCTGTGGCAGATGCTGAAAAAAAGAATCCAGAACTTGAACAAAACAAAAAAGAACGTGAGATGCCTTTGATTGGTAAGGTTGTTGTGATTGGTTTGTTCGGGGGTATTTTTTGGAGCCTGTTATCTTATTTTACGTATGTTTTTCACTTTACAGAACTGAGCCCTAATCTTGTCCTTAAGCCATGGATCCTTGGTGACTGGAAAAATCGTGTGTTAGGTCAGTTTATTGGAGTTGTAGTGATTGGTATTATATCAATCGGTGTAGCACTTTTATATTATGCTTTTTTAAAAAAATTTCAATCGATTTGGGTTGGTGCCGGGTTTGGTATTGTTTTATGGCTAATTGTCTTTTATGTGTTTAATCCAATCTTTCCGGATATTAAAACCGTTGCAGAACTAAAACGGGATACAGTTATTACTACAATATGCTTTTATATTCTATATGGTGTCTTTATTGGTTATTCGATTTCATTTGAGCATAATGAAATGCGGGATGAGAGGCAAGCAGAGGCCGTCTCTACAAATGAGTAGGTGATAATGGGAAAATTATGATAGAATGTTCTTGTTCGAACATTCTATTTTTAAGGGAGTTTTGACTCCTTGGCAATTGTACGAATTGTCGTAATAGGTGTTTGCGGCTACAAACTTGCTCTTTGTCGAAGTTAGAGCACTTAGGGGGAAAGCTAGATGAGTAAATTAGAAAAATTACGGGAAAGTTTTTCTGGCTTTGGAATCGATGGATTATTAGTTGCCAATAGCTACAACAGACGTTACATAACAAATTTCACTGGTACAGCTGGAGTAGCTCTCATTTCTGAAAATGGGGCCGTTTTTATTACCGATTTTCGCTATGTTGAGCAAGCAAATGAACAAGTAAAGGAATTTGACATTGTGCAGCACTCAGGTCCGATTATTGAAGAAGTTGCTAAACAAGCTGAAAAATTAGGAATTAAAAAGCTTGGCTTTGAGCAAGAGGACCTATCATATGCGACATTTACCGCATATGACAAAGAAGTGAAAGCCGAACTTGTTCCAGTTTCGGGTGCAATTGAAAAGTTACGCTTGATTAAGACAGAATCAGAGATTAAGATATTAAAGGAAGCAGCGGAGATAGCTGACGCCGCCTTTACATATATCTTAGATGTGATTCGTCCTGGTATTACAGAAATTGAAGTTTCAACTGAGTTAGAATTCTTTATGCGAAAACAAGGAGCCACTTCATCTTCATTCGATACAATTGTTGCATCAGGCTTTCGTTCAGCCTTACCGCATGGGGTAGCAAGCGACAAAGTAATTGAAAAAGGTGATTTTGTAACCCTTGATTATGGTGCATATTATAAAGGATATTGTTCTGACATCACTCGTACCGTTGCAGTAGGTACTCCTAGTGATGAACTGAAAAATATTTATGATGTGGTTTTAGAAGCTCAACTTCGTGGCATGGCAGGTATCAAGGCTGGCATTACAGGTAAAGAAGCCGATGCACTTACTCGTGATTATATTACGGAAAAAGGCTATGGCGAATATTTTGGTCATTCAACTGGCCATGGACTTGGTATGGAGGTTCATGAGCAACCTTCGCTATCTTTCCGTTCTGATAATGTGCTTGAGCCGGGCATGATTGTTACATGTGAACCAGGAATTTACATAGCAGGATTAGGTGGCGTGAGAATTGAAGATGATGTAGTTGTTAAGGAAAATGGAAACGAAACGCTCACTTTCTCTAAAAAGGAATTAATCATTCTTTAGACAAAGTTTTCGGAATTGAATTAGGAGGAAATAGTATATGATTTCAGTTAACGATTTTCGTACAGGTTTAACAATTGAAGTAGATGGCGGAATTTGGAGAGTAATGGACTTCCAACACGTGAAGCCTGGTAAAGGTGCCGCATTCGTACGTTCAAAGCTTCGTAATTTACGCTCAGGTAATGTGCAGGAAAAAACATTCCGTGCGGGAGAAAAAGTGGCAAAAGCGCAAATCGAAAACCGCAGAATGCAATATCTATATGCAAATGGCGATTCTCACGTATTTATGGACAATGAATCTTATGAGCAAATCGAACTGCCAGCATCAGCGATTGAGTATGAATTAAAATTCTTGAAAGAGAATATGGAAGTGCACATCATGATGTTCCAATCTGAAACACTTGGGGTTGAGCTTCCAAACACAGTTGAGCTTAAAGTTGTTGAAACAGAGCCTGGTATTAAAGGGGACACAGCTTCAGGCGGTTCCAAACCAGCTAAACTTGAGACAGGTTTAATTGTACAGGTTCCTTTCTTCATTAATGAAGGCGATGTGTTAATCATCAACACAGATGAAGGATCTTACATTTCACGTGCATAATAATAAATAATGATGAGGACTCACCGATTTCGGTGGGTTCTTTTTTTATTTTTGGATGCATCTTCGCAACCGCCCTATTCGGTATATCACTAAATCGAGAAACGATAAATGGTATACCGCAAATGCTCCTATCGGTATATCATTGAGTCGAGAAACGATAAATGGTATACCACAAATGCTCCTATCGGTATATCACAGAGTCGAAAAACGATAAGTGCTATACCGCAACCGCTTCTAGCGGTATATCACGGAGTCGAAAAACGATAAGTGGTATACCGCAACCGCTCCTATCGGTATATCACGGAGTCGAAAAACGATAAATGGTATACCGCAAACACTCCATTCAAGCAACTCCTCAAAATTTCTTCTTCTGAAAATCCCCCCACAAGCATAGGTTGTACAAAAGAAAATGAAATTGGGTGGGGACTTCAATGAAACGAATGTTTTCGATGTTTGATTCTACTGTACTGACGATGGCTGGACTAAGGATCCTATCTGGATGCTTAGAGATCACGGCGGCCATTTTAATGCTGGTTTTTAATGATGTGAAAAAAGCCTTAGCTGTTAATGCGACACTTGCCATTTTCGGACCGCTTATTTTGATCGCGACGATGTCGATTGGTCTAATTGGCTTAGCGGATCAGTTGTCTTATTCAAAGTTACTATTCATAGGGCTTGGAGTTGCGTTTATTTTGTATGGAATCTTCCGGTAGAAATCTGCCTTCGTAGGCATAATGTGTCCAAGCTAGCATACATTGAATTATGAGAGAGAATATGAGGAGTTTACTATATGAAAGAAATAGTCGAGGTTTTACCGAAATCAATCGCTAATCTACTAGCTAAGTATCCTCCAGAACGAACAGACAAAATGGAAGAAATCCGAATCAGGGTCTCACGTCCGCTTGAAACCATTGAGAATGGAGTTCCGATTTTTCACAATTATAACGTCACTGGTGAAGACGCCATTCAGCTCCTGAACAAGCTTGGGCAATACTCCATATATACGCTTGAGGAAGAGCTGAAACGCGGCTATGTCACAATCCAAGGCGGGCATCGAGTGGGACTGGCTGGTAAGGTCATCACTGAAAATGGAATGGTTAAAGCCATTCGCGATGTAACATCTTTCAATATTCGGGTTGCCAAACAAAAAATCGGTGTTGCTGAACCACTTGCACCTTATCTCTATAACTCATATTGGAAAAACACGATTATCATTGGTCCGCCGCAAACCGGTAAAACAACGTTATTAAGGGACCTTGCAAGGATGATCAGCTCGGGAATTGAAACAAGACGTATTCCCGCAATGAAGGTAGGAATTGTTGATGAGCGTTCTGAGATTGCTGGATGTGTAAAAGGCGTTCCACAAGCATCTCTAGGACCAAGAGTGGATGTCCTGGATGCCTGTCCAAAGGCAGAAGGCATGATGATGATGATCAGATCAATGAGTCCTGATGTTCTAATAGTGGACGAGATTGGTAGAGAAGAGGACAGTCAGGCAATTTTGGAGGCTGTAAATGCTGGTGTAAGTTTAATTGTCACAGCACATGGTCATCAAGTTTCCGACCTCTTAAAGCGACCGTCTTTAGAAAAAATAATTAATGCAGGAGTTATTGAGAGATTTGTAGAGTTATCACGCACAAATGGTCCAGGTACTGTAAAAGCCATCCTTGGTCCAACTGGAAAGCAACTTTTACCAAAAGCGAGCGTGAAATAAATGATAAAAATATTTGGTGCTATTTTAATATTACTTGCAACAACATGGGCTGGGTTTGAAGCAGCGCGAAAGTTAAGTGAGAGGCCACGCCAGCTGAGGATGCTAAAAACCGCTTTGCAATCACTAGAAGCGGAAATCATGTATGGGCATGTCCCGTTAATTGATGTTGCTACACATCTATCACGGCAAATCCCTAAACCGATTTCCTATTTTTTCGAGGGGTTTGCAAAACGGCTTCAAACTGGCGAGGTTAGTGTAAAGGTAGCATGGGATGAGAGTCTGAAAGAAGTGTCCAAGCAGACTGCATTTCACCAAGGAGAAATTGAGATTCTTCAGCAGTTTGGTGAGACGCTTGGGCAGCATGACAGAACCTCACAGCAAAAACATATTAAACTTGCGATTACCCATCTTGAGAGAGAAGAAAGCGATGCAAGAGATAGACAATTCCGGTATGAAAAAATGGTGAAAAGCCTGGGCTTTTTGTCAGGATTATTAGTAGTCATTTTATTGATTTAGGGGGAGAAGAAGCGCATGGGAGTGGATGTAAATATTATTTTTCAAATAGCCGGTGTAGGAATTGTGGTTGCCTTTCTCCATACAATCCTAGATCAGATGGGTAAAAAGGAGTACGCCCAGTGGGTTACATTGTTGGGCTTCATCTATATTTTGTTTATGGTTGCAACAATCGTAGAGGACCTCTTTAAAAAGATTAAAGCTGTATTCCTCTTTCAGGGATAAGGAGGGGATGAGCGATTGAGATTATACAAATCGTTGGATTAGGTTTAATTGGAACCTTTCTAGCACTCATTGTAAAAGAACAGAAACCAACCTTTGCCTTTTTGCTAGTCGTGTTTATCGGATGTGTCATTTTTCTCTTTTTAGTCGGAGAAATTGCAGATATCATTCGGATGCTCGAAAAGGTCGCGATTAACGCAAATGTGAACACTGTGTATGTGGAAACCATTCTCAAGATCATTGGAATAGCGTACATCGCTGAATTTGGAGCACAAATTACCAAAGATGCAGGTCAAGGATCCATTGCCTCAAAGATTGAACTTGGAGGAAAAATTTTAATTTTAGCAATGGCGATACCAATTTTAACAGTATTAATAGAAACAATCATTGGACTTATTCCTAGTTAAATCATTGGAACAAATGTTTCAAGGGGGGTGATTGGCGTGACTGGTACCAGAGTCTTTTCTTTCCTGGCTTTATTGCTTTTCTTTTTTTCTTTGCCTCAATTTGTACAAGCATCACCCTCACAACAAGAAATCATCGACGAACAAATTCAACATCAGGTTGAGGAACAGCTCGAAACCCTCGGCATTGATGAAATAAAACAATACTGGGATGAAATCGTAACCGAATACGGGGGGTATCTCCCTGAAAGTCAAAAGGGCAGTTTGCTGGATTTCATCCGGGGCGAGAAGGAGCTATCACTGAAAGAATGGCTGCTTGGACTCGTCAAATTCGTGTTTCACGAGATAATTGCAAACGGAAAACTTTTGAGCACACTGATTATGCTTACGATTTTTAGTATGTTTTTACAAACCCTGCAAAATTCATTTGAAAAAAGTGCTGTCAGCAAGGTGGCGTATTCGATTGTCTACATGGTGTTAATCATCATCGCGCTAAATAGCTTCCGCGTTGCCATTATGTACACGGAGCAAGCAATCCAGTCGATGATCAATTTTATATTAGCGCTAGTGCCGTTATTGCTTGCCTTAGTAGCATCCTCAGGAGGAATTACGTCTGCGGCATTTTTCCACCCGCTCATTTTATTTTTAATGAATACAAGCGGGTTGTTGATTCAATATATCGTGTTACCGCTGTTATTTATGTCGGCCCTGCTGAGCATCGTGAGTACATTAAGTGACCAGTACAAGGTGACAAAGCTTGCCCAGCTGCTTAGAAATGTGAGTATTGGAATCATTGGTGTCTTCCTGACCATCTTTCTTGGAGTGATATCCGTACAGGGGGCCACCACAGCAGTTGCGGACGGGATAACGATACGGACAGCAAAATTTATTACCGGTAATTTTATCCCTGTCATTGGCCGAATGTTTACAGATGCCACAGATACGGTTATAAGCGCCTCGGTCATTTTGAAAAATACAGTAGGGATTTTTGGGTTAGTCATTTTACTATTAATTGCTGCATTTCCGGCGATTAAAGTGCTATCCCTGGCAATTATTTATAAGCTGGCAGCAGCACTCTTACAGCCGCTTGGCGGTGGGCCGATCATCGCCTGCTTGGATATCATCAGTAAAAGTGTGATTTATATTTTTGCAGCATTAGCTATCGTGTCACTTATGTTTTTCTTAAGTATCACGGTTATTATCGCTGCTGGAAACCTGACCTTGATGGTGAGATAGAAAAGTGTAAGGCGCCTGCTTATCGGCGACAAGCATAAGACGAGCGCTGACAGAAGGTATTTTTTACCTTCCGAAGCGATTGGCTTATGACCTCGAGCCCATGGCGCCTGGAACTAGACAAAAGATTTAGGAGGTGAGGACACTGAGTTTTATTGCCGAATGGGTCACAAATATTATTTTATTTATTTTACTTGCCACAATTATGGACATGCTGTTGCCGAGTTCGAGTATGCAAAAATACGTGAAAATGGTAACGGGTCTGTTATTAATCCTAATTATCTTAACTCCATTGTTCTCCCTGTTTAAATCTGATTTGGATCAGGCATTGTTAAATATGAACTTAAAACCGGTTCAAACTGAAAAAAATCTAGAAAATTTAATAGATTTGAAGAAAAAAGAAATACAAGCCTCACAACGTGCATATGCTTTAGAAACAGTGCAAGTCCAAATGAGAAACGATGTTGAAGAGGAGTTGATGACGAAACAATCCAATCTAACAGTTCAAAAAGTTAATATACTCCTAAATAGTGAAATCGAAAACAATGACACTGTTACTTATGATGACATTCAATCAATCGAGGTGGTGTTATCAGAAGAGACTGCCGAGCCAGATGATGTCCCAGTGGTCAAACCGGTTGAGATTAATACCTCCAAGCAGATTAAACCAGTGTATAAAAAAGCAGATCAAACCAATGTCAAAGCAATCGCAAAATCATTATCCACCAGATGGGAAATGGACTCAGAAAAGATTGTAGTCACTGTGGAAGGGGGGAAAGAGTCGTAGATGGAAAAGAAAAAAGGAATTTTGAACACACTCAAAGGGATATTCCCTGGGTCCAAGGATGACCCGCCAGATAAAAAGGGAAACAAGAAAAACCAATATTTATTACTTTTATTAGCAGCTGGAGTAGTCTTTATGTTAATTAGTAATTTATTCGGTGACAAACCATCATCTTCTGTTTTGCCTGCTTCTTCGCAAGAAGTGAGCAGTAAAGATGAGCCAACTTTTGGACAGCAGAAGGATGATGACCTGACAATGGCGATCTCCAAATATGAGGATCGTTATGAAAACGAGCTCAAGGAGGCGCTTGAAGCGATTGCGGGGGTAGAGGATGTCATCGTTTCGGTGAGTGTAGATGCTACTGAAACAAAAATACTTGAAAAAAACACCGTCACCCAAAGCCAAATCACAAATGAGGAGGATAGGGATGGCGGAAAACGACAAGTTGAGGACATTACAACAGATGAGCAAGTTGTCATCATCCGCAGTGGAGATTCAGAAACGCCAATCATCCTGAAGATTGAAAAGCCGGAAATTCGAAGTGTTCTAATCGTTGCTAAGGGTGTTGAGAACGCGAAAATAAAACAAATGGTAGTTGAGGCAGTTACAAAAGGATTTGATGTTCCAAATCATAAAGTAGCAGTTGTACCAAGGAAAACGAAGGGGGATTAATAAAATGTTATTGAAAAAACAAACGGTATGGTTATTAACAATGTTAAGTCTAGTTGTTGTGTTATCTGTGTATTATATTACAACACCTGAAAACAACAATAATGTGGCAGTAGAGCAGGATGAGCAAAAGGATACTGAAAAAGAAAATGTGGAAACAGCCACTGAAGATAAAAATGTAAGTAAAACTGAAAATAAAGAAGGTGCAAGCGTTACTGTTGAAGAGGATGAAAATGGCAATGTGATTTCATCGATTGCAGATGATGAAATGTTTGCTGAGTTACGTCTGCAAATTGATGAGTATCGCAGTAAATTAAGAAGCAATTTGGAAGCACAAACAGCTTCTACTGAGCTTACAGCTGACCAAAAGCTTAAGGCTTATGACGAAATCACGAAGCTAGAAGAAATCAAAACAAAAGAGAAAATTATTGAAACGATGATTAAAAGTAATAACTACGAGGACGCTCTAGTTCGAGTAGAGGGTGATAAAATTAGAATTATAGTTAAATCAAAGGATAGCTCTAGTAAACAGGCCAACGATATTTTACGTCTTGTTCGCAGCGAGATAGGTGACCTTCAAAATATGGCAGTACAATTTGAATTAACTGGTGAAAAAGAAAAGTAATCCATATCTTCAAAGCACGGTAATATCCGCCGTGCTTTTTTTGTTTTCATAAAACAATGAAATTCAGGGAAAGTTTTGTTATGATTTGTATATCGATGATAACGTTTTCGATAAAAAATCTGCACAATATATTGAAATGAACCTTTTAAGTATCGTATCATATTAGTATGTGGTACTAATACTAGCAATAAAATGCTACCTATAACATTATTCTGAAGAAGTCTCCCACTTCTTCAGAATAATGTTAAGTCTCCGGCGGATGTCACAGATTTTCAAAGGTATCTTTTCGAGCTTGCTCGAAAAAATCTGGGCACAAATCCGCCAAGGCGCATTTGATTAGGAAATATATTTTGAGTTATTCACAAGGAGTGTAACGAATGTATAAAATTCAAGAGCTACGCGAGCTTATTAAGTTAGTTGATCAATCAAATATTGACGAGTTTACATTTGAGAGCGAAGGCTCAAAAATTAAAATGAAAAAAAATAAAGAAACAGCTGTTCAAACAGTTGTTGAAAGCAAGGTGCAAGCACAACCTGTTGCTCCAGTTGTTGCTGAAGCAGCTCAACCTGCTGTACAACCTGCACAACCGCAAGCCCAGCCGGCAGAGCCCGTTGCAGCTGCACCAACAGTTGATGAAAACTTACATAAAATTGTTTCACCGATGGTTGGTACTTTCTATGCATCTCCATCACCAGATGCTGATGTTTATGTTCAAAAAGGTGATAAAGTAAAAGAAGATTCTGTTGTTTGTATCGTTGAAGCAATGAAGCTATTCAACGAGATTGAAGCAGAAGTGAATGGAGAAATCGTTGAAATATTGGTAGAGAATGGTCAGCTTGTGGAGTATGGCCAACCATTATTCTTAGTAAAAGCATAAATCCTTGTTCAAAAGGAGGGTGAAGAGGACCGGGTCGACAAAAACGCCACGTCCTGTGGCATTATCGACACTAGCACATCCTGTGCGTCGAAATTTCAAGGCGGCGCAGCTTTGAGTACCGGAGCGTATGTAGTTAATACGCGAGGAACGGAGAAGCAAGACAACGCGGAAATTCGATGCGTCATATTCGGCCGATTTTTTGAACATCACATAAATGAGGAGCGACCGTATGTTAAAAAAGATCTTAATAGCAAACCGTGGAGAAATAGCTGTTCGTATCATTCGAGCATGTAAAGAGCTTGGAATTGAAACGGTAGCTGTTTTCTCGGAAGCAGACCGTGAATCACTCCACGTTCAATTAGCAGATGAGGCCTATTGTATTGGTCCTAAATCATCAAAAGATAGCTATTTGAATTTTACAAATATTATTAGTGTTGCAAAGCTAACAGATTGTGAAGGTATTCACCCCGGATATGGCTTTTTAGCAGAAAATGCAGATTTTGCAGAGCTTTGCCGTGAAGTTAACCTAACGTTCATTGGTCCAAGTCCTGAAGCTATAAACAAAATGGGAACAAAGGACGTTGCTCGTGAAACGATGAGAGAAGCGGGAGTACCAATCGTGCCTGGTTCTCAAGGAATCATCAAGGATTCGGGTGAAGCGATCGCCCTTGCAAATGATATGGGTTATCCTGTCATTATTAAAGCCACAGCTGGTGGGGGCGGAAAAGGGATTCGTGTTGCGAGAGATGAGGAAGAACTCGTTAAGGGAATCAACATCACTCAGCAAGAAGCGGCAACTGCCTTTGGTAACCCTGGCGTGTATATTGAAAAATATATTCAAGATTTCCGCCATGTCGAGATTCAAGTATTAGCCGATAACCATGGAAATGTGATACATTTAGGAGAGAGAGATTGCTCCATTCAACGTCGTTTGCAAAAACTTGTTGAGGAAACTCCATCACCTGCCCTCAATGAAGCAACAAGGAAAAAAATGGGTGATGCTGCTGTTAAAGCGGCAAAAGCTGTTGACTATTCAGGAGCGGGAACAATCGAATTCATCTATGATCACATTAATGACAAATTCTATTTCATGGAAATGAATACAAGAATCCAGGTTGAGCATCCCGTCACAGAGATGGTAACTGGAGTGGACTTAATTAAAGAAATGATTTACGTAGCATCTGGTAAAGAGCTTTCATTAACTCAAGAAGATGTAACATTTAATGGTTGGGCAATTGAATGTCGAATCAATGCGGAAAATCCAGAGAAGAATTTCATGCCTTCGCCTGGAAAAATCGAAATGTATTTACCACCAGGTGGTCTTGGGGTAAGAATAGACTCAGCAGCGTATCCTGGCTATTCAATACCTCCGTATTACGATTCCATGATTGCAAAGCTCATTACTTATGGGGCAACGAGGGAAGAAGCAATTTCAAGAATGAAGCGTGCCCTTAGCGAATTTGTAATTGAAGGTGTGCACACGACAATTCCTTTCCACCTCCGACTTATGAATCATGAAAAATTTGTAGGCGGGGACTTCAATACAAAATTTCTTGAATTGCATGAGGTTATGTAGTAGTACAATTAAGTATAGATCTATTATAGGAGGTGCTTGCTGATGACAGCGGAAACGAATATTTTAGAAATGGATCAAGGCAGCAATGGTCTTGGTAAGGTTGAAATCGCACCAGAGGTAATTGAAGTGATTGCAGGTATTGCTTCTTCAGAAGTTGAAGGAGTCGCATCAATGAGAGGGAATTTTGCTTCAGGTGTTGTTGAGAAACTTGGAAAGAAAAATCATGGAAAAGGTGTTAAAGTCGAATTAACAGAAACAGGCATTATTGTTGATGTATTCTGTGTCATGAACTTTGGCGTTTCCATTCCCAATGTTGCTCGTCAAATTCAGGACAATGTACGTCAAGCTTTATTGAATATGACTGCTCTAGATGCAAATGAAGTAAACATCCACGTTGTAGGTGTCTTATTTGAATCCCAAAAACCTGAAGTTCAGGTGGAAGAAGAGATGTAATGAAAAAAGTGTCTGATGGCAAACGCTATCAGACTTTTTTCTTTTTTATCCTCTATATTAGGGTTGGTTTTTATTTTGAAATTATTTTATGATATTATCATGGTATTAGACTGTTAGTGGGACAAATAAGTTTTACTATACATAAAGGAGAAATAAAATGAAAAGACGTACAGCAAGACAAAAGGCTCTACAATCGTTATTCCAGGTGGATGTAAGTGAAAGTGATCCGAAAGAAGCGATTGAAAGTGTACTGGAAGAAGATTCTTCAGATCCTTTCCTTGAGCAGCTCGTTCATGGAGTTGTCGAACATAAAGAAGAAATTGATACCTTATTACGAGAGCATCTTGAAAAATGGAATCTTGAAAGACTTGCAAATGTAGACCGCTCCATATTAAGAATCGCTGTTTTTGAAATGAAGTATGTAGATGAAATCCCAGTAAAAGTAAGTATGGATGAAGCGATTGAACTTGCAAAAGAATTCGGGGATGACAGCTCAAGCCGTTTTATTAATGCGATTCTATCGAAAATAAAAGATACAATAGTGAAATAAACGTACCTTTATGCTTTGAAATAAGAGAAATCCAACAAATGATTGAATGTATAAAAGGGAGAGTTGAAAAATGGCAGCAGAGATTATTAGTGGGAAAGAATTAGCACAAACAAAACGAAACGAACTTGCTGAGGAAGTACAAAAATTAGCACAAGAGGGAATCGTTCCGGGTTTAGCTGTGCTATTGGTAGGGAATAACCCAGCTTCAAGATCCTATGTAAAAGGTAAAGATAAAGCATGTAAAGAAACGGGTATCCATTCCCTAATGCTAGAATATCCGGATACTATCACCGAAGAATTTTTACTAGGAGAAATTGACCGCTTAAATCAGGATCCTTCTATCCATGGAATTCTTGTTCAATTACCTTTGCCAAATACAATTAATGAAACAGCTGTTATCGAAAGAATCTCACCTGAAAAAGATGTGGATGGGTTCCATCCGATTAATATCGGAAGAATGATGATTGGACAAGATGCCTTCCTCCCATGTACACCATATGGAATTATTGAAATGGTGAAATCAATACAGATTTCAATTGAAGGTAAGCATGTTGTTGTTGTTGGAAGAAGTAATATTGTTGGAAAGCCAGTTGGACAGCTTTTCCTTAAAGAAAATGCGACCGTGACATATTGTCATTCGAAAACGAAAAATTTAAAAGAAATGACTCTTCAAGCTGATATTTTAGTGGCTGCTGTTGGTAGAGCGAATTTTATTCCAGGGGATTATATTAAAGAAGGTGCAGTTGTAATCGATGTTGGCGTAAATCGCCTAGAATCAACTGGTAAGCTTGTTGGCGACGTTGTGTTTGATGATGCGAAGGAAAAAGCAAGCTATATTACTCCAGTACCAGGTGGAGTGGGCCCAATGACAATTACAATGCTACTGCATAATACTGTTCAATCTGCAAAAAAATCTGCCCTTCTGTCAAGAAAGTAGGGATCGGGTAGAATGGATCAGAATCGTTATTTAACGGTAGCAGCCCTAACCAAGTATATTAAGCGTAAATTTGATGCCGACCCTCACTTACAGGATATTTGGGTAAAAGGGGAAATCTCAAACTTTAAAGCGCATAGCCGCGGGCATATGTATTTTACGATTAAGGATCAGCAAGCACGAATTCAAGCTGTCATGTTTGCTGGCTACAACCGTGAATTGAAGTTTACTCCTGAGAACGGGATGAAAGTGTTACTTCGCGGTGAGGTCACTGTATTTGAATCGAACGGAAATTATCAGCTCTATGTAAAAGAAATGCAGCCAGACGGGATCGGAAATTTATACTTAGCCTATGAAGAAATGAAAAAGCGTCTTGAGGCTGAAGGACTTTTTTCACAACAGTATAAAAAGCCTATTCCCAAAATCCCGCACTATATTGGAATTGTTACTTCGCCTACTGGTGCTGCAATCCGGGATATTATTACAACGATTAGACGGAGATTTCCTATCGCTAAGGTAATTGTGTTTCCTGCTTTAGTCCAAGGGGTTAATGCCGGACCTTCCGTCGTAAAGGCGATTCAACAAGCGAATGAATTTGGAAACATTGATGTCCTTATTGTTGGACGCGGTGGAGGCTCGATTGAGGAGCTTTGGGCTTTTAACGAAGAAATAGTGGCACGAGCGATTTTTCAGTCTAAGGTTCCGATTATTTCAGCGGTAGGTCATGAGACTGATGTAACGATTGCCGATTTTGTTGCTGATTTACGTGCACCAACACCAACAGGTGCTGCGGAATTGGCTGTTCCGCATTTGGCGGAGCTTTCAGAACGTTTATTAGTGAGACATACACGTTTATTACGTGCTATGAAGGAAAAATTGGTAAATGATACGAAACGATTAGATACATTGAAAAAATCCTATGCTTTTCGTTTTCCAAAGAATCTCTATCAACAAAAGGAGCAACAGCTTGATCGGTTGGTAGAACGTTTGGAAAGAGAAGGAGTAATGGCTTTCTCTCGTAAGCAGGAGGAATTTCAAAGGCTAAAGCTAAGATTACTGCATAACCATCCAAGTGAAAAGCTTGTTCAAGCAAAGCATAAGCAGGACTATCATACGAAAATGCTTGTAAAGGAATTTACACAAATTTTAAAGCAGAAGCAATATGTTTTTTCATCAACTCTTGCAAAGCTTGAAGCTCTTAGTCCGTTAAAAATCATGGACCGCGGATATAGCCTCGTATACGATCAGGAAGAACATTTAGTGAAAAGTGTACAGCAAGTGGAATCGGGGAATCGAATAAAGGTAAAGCTTACGGACGGTCATCTTGATTGTGAAGTAATTGAAATAGAGGAGAGACAATAAATGAGTGAAGAAAAGGTATTATCCTTTGAGGAAGCAATGGAACAGCTCGAGCAAATTGTTGGGCGTCTTGAAGAAGGGGATGTCCCTTTAGAGAAAGCAATCACTTATTTCCAAGATGGAATGAAGCTATCAAAGCTTTGTCATGATAAGCTTCAGCATGTTGAAAAGCAAATGGAGCAAATTTTGCGTGAAGATGGCGAACTTGAGCCGTTTACGATTCAGGAGGAAGAATAGTGAGGCAGCCAACTGAGGTAGAGCAATTTTTAAACATACAAAAGAATAAGATCGAGGAGCAGCTGCCGAAGTATATTTCTCATTTATCAGCCCCGGAAATCATCAAGGATGCCATGGACTATTCCCTGGAAGCGGGTGGAAAACGAATTCGTCCATTATTGTTATTAGGCACGCTTCATTCCTTTGGAAAAGATGAGAGTATTGGTATGCCGACTGCGTGTGCAGTTGAAATGATTCATACGTATTCCCTTATTCACGATGATCTTCCGAGTATGGATGATGATGATCTTCGCAGAGGGAAGCCCACCAATCATAAGGTGTATGGAGAGGCAGTCGCAATTTTAGCGGGGGATGCGCTTCTGACATACAGTTTTCAAGTAATTACTGAGTCCATGAAAGACCATATATCTGCTGAAAAGAAGCTTTTGCTCGTTACAGAATTAGCGAAAGCATCTGGACCTGAGGGAATGGTTGGCGGACAGGTTGCTGATATGGAAGGTGAAGGAGCTGTCCTGAACCTGGAAGAGTTGGAATACATTCACCGCCATAAAACTGGAAAATTATTAGCATATAGCGTAATTGCAGGGGCGATACTTGCAGATGCTACTAGTGAACAGCTTGATAAGCTATCCCAATTTGCACATCATTTAGGCCTGGCTTTTCAAATTCGGGATGATATTTTAGATATTGAGGGCACTGAGATTGTTCTTGGGAAACCGGTCGGCAGTGATACAGGTAATCATAAAAATACATATCCTGCTTTATTAACTCTTGAGGGTGCAAAGGAAAAATTAACCTTTCATATAGATGAAGCAAAACGGTTTTTATATAGTGTTGATATGAAACATGATATACTAGACTATATGTGCAATCTAATCGCATCTAGAGATCATTAAATATACTTTTTGAACAACCTCTAAAAGTATATTTAAGGCGGAATAGTAAATGAAAGTGAGTGAAACCTTTGGATCTTCAAAGTATTAAAGACCCTAAGTTCCTTAAAAATATGTCATTAGACGAATTGAATACATTGAGTCAGGATATCCGTCAATTTTTAATAGAGAAATTATCTAAGACTGGTGGACATATTGGCCCTAACCTTGGAGTTGTTGAGCTGACAATTGCTTTACATAAGGAGTTTGACAGTCCAAACGATAAATTTATTTGGGATGTGGGTCACCAGTCATATGTGCATAAAATTTTGACGGGACGGGCTTGTGAATTTGATACATTGCGTCAATATAAAGGGCTATGCGGGTTTCCGAAGCGTGTTGAAAGTGAGCATGACGTTTGGGAAACAGGACATAGCTCAACAAGTCTTTCCGCTGCTATGGGGATGGCTGTTGCGCGTGATGTTAAAGGAACGAAGGAATTTGTCGTTCCCATTATTGGTGATGGTGCCTTAACGGGTGGAATGGCATTGGAAGCGTTAAATCATATTGGACATGAAAAGAAAGATATGATTGTGATTTTAAATGACAATGAAATGTCGATAGCGCCAAATGTAGGCGCTCTTCATCATGTTCTTGCGAGATTAAGAACTGCTGGTAAATATAATTGGGTTAAAGATGAACTAGAGCTTTTACTGAAGAAAATTCCAGCTGTTGGCGGAAAGCTTGCAGCAACCGCTGAGCGAGTAAAGGATAGTCTTAAATATCTGCTTGTATCTGGAGTCTTCTTTGAGGAGCTTGGATTTACGTATTTAGGACCGATTGATGGGCATAATTTTGAAGATTTATTTGAAACCCTTGAATATGCAAAGAAAACAAAGGGTCCAGTCTTAGTCCATGTCATTACAAAAAAAGGAAAGGGCTATACCCCTGCTGAAACTGACAAAATCGGAACATGGCATGGTACAGGCCCATATAAAATTGAAACAGGCGATTTTGTTAAACCTAAAAATGCACCTCCAGCATGGAGTGCCGTTATTAGTGAGACAGTTCGGAAGCTAGCCAAAAATGATCAGCGTATTGTTGCGATTACACCTGCAATGCCTGTAGGTTCAAAGCTAGAAAAGTTTGCGGAGGAATTCCCGGAACGTATGTATGATGTGGGAATTGCCGAACAGCATGCAACTACAATGGCGGCTGGTCTTGCAACACAAGGTATGAAGCCGTTTCTTGCCATTTATTCGACGTTTTTACAAAGAGCATATGACCAAGTCGTGCACGATGTGTGTCGTCAAAACCTAAATGTATTCATTGGAATCGATCGTTCGGGTTTAGTTGGAGCAGACGGAGAAACACATCAGGGAGTATTCGATATTGCATTTTTAAGACATATCCCTAATATGGTCATCATGATGCCAATGGACGAGAATGAAGGTCAACACATGGTAAATACGGCAATTCATTATGATGAAGGTCCGATTGCTCTAAGATATGCAAGAGGAAATGGCCTTGGAGTCGATATGGATGAAGAGCTAAAGCTGATTCCAATCGGTTCATGGGAAATCGTGAAACCGGGAACAGATGCTGTTATTTTAACGTTTGGAACAACAATACCAATGGCACTTGAAGCAGCAGAGCGACTTGAAAAAGAGGATATTTCCGTAAGAGTGGTGAATGCTCGCTTTATTAAACCACTTGATAATGATATGATGCATCAAATTTTAGGATCAAATCTTCCTGTTTTAACAATTGAGGAATCAGTGCTGATGGGTGGATTTGGCAGTTCGGTACTGGAATTTGCTTATGATCATGAATATCAAAATGTTAAAATTGATCGAATGGGAATTCCAGATCAATTTATTGAGCATGGAAACGTCAACGATCTGCTCGCCGAAATTGGCATGACAACGGAAAATGTCGTTGAACGTATTCACAAGCTCGTACCTAATAAGAAAAGAGTGTAAGCATGGGTACAAAAAAAGAAAGACTCGACGTTTTATTAGTTGAACGTGGCTTGATTGAAACAAGAGAAAAAGCAAAACGTTCCATCATGGCTGGTCTCGTCTATACAAATCAGGAACGACTTGATAAACCTGGAGAAAAAGTAGAAATTGATATACCTCTTACTGTTAAGGGAAACGTTATCCCTTATGTAAGTAGGGGTGGGTTGAAACTCGAGAAAGCCTTAAAAGTTTTTGATTTAAATATTAAAGATAAAATCATGATTGATATTGGCTCCTCGACTGGCGGATTTACGGATTGTGCGCTTCAAAATGGCGTTAAGAAGTCATATGCCCTAGATGTCGGGTATAACCAGCTTGCGTGGAAGCTTCGTCAGGATGAACGTGTAGTCGTGATGGAAAGGACCAATTTCAGGTATGTGACTCCCGCAGACCTCCAAAGCGGTTTACCTGAGTTTGCAACAATTGATGTGTCCTTTATCTCATTGCGCTTGATATTACCTGTGTTAAAAACACTTCTCGTTCCTAACAGTGATATTGTGGCTCTTGTTAAACCGCAATTTGAAGCAGGGAAAGAACAAGTTGGCAAAAAGGGGATTGTTCGTGATCCGAAAACGCATGAGGCTGTGCTGACGCATATTATCGAATTTTCCTTAAAGGAAGGGTATGATTGCATCGATTTATCATACTCGCCTATTACTGGCGGAGAAGGAAATATCGAATTTTTACTTCATTTACGTTGGAATGGACCCGCAGAAGTTGGGGAAAACAAACTCCCTGTTAGTGAACAAGAGATTGTTGAAAGTGCACATGCAAACTTAAAGAATGATAAATCATAAATGTTAAGGGGATAGCCATTGCGCTGTCCTCTTTCTTCGTTAAATAAATTATTACCTCTCTCGCATTGTTAACCTTAAAATCAGTAAAAAAAATGTACAATCTTGTCAGAATCGGCTAACATAGGAGGTAATATAACACGTTTATGAGAGAGAGGAATACATGATGAATAAGGGTCAACGACATATTAAAATCCGTGAAATCATTACGAGCAATGATATTGAAACACAGGATGAAATTGTTGATATTTTAAAAAGTGAGGGGTACAACATCACCCAAGCAACCGTATCCCGAGACATAAAAGAACTCCATTTAGTAAAGGTTCCGATGATTGATGGTCGTTATAAATACAGTTTACCAGCAGACCAACGTTTCAATCCGCTTCAGAAGCTTAAGCGTTCATTGATGGATGCTTTCGTAAAGATTGATTCAGCAGGCCATATGCTTGTGATGAAAACCCTTCCGGGGAATGCAAATGCGATTGGTGCATTAATCGATCATTTAGATTGGGAAGAAATTTTAGGGACAATTTGTGGAGATGACACCTGCTTAATCATCTGTAAAACTCCGGAACAAACCGAAATTGTGTCTAAACGATTCCTAGACATGCTGTGACAGTGAAATAAGGAGGTGCAGGAATTGTTAGCAGAATTATCAATCAAGAATTTCGCCATTATTGAATCACTTTCTGTATCATTAGAAAAAGGTTTAACGGTCCTGACTGGTGAAACCGGAGCGGGGAAATCCATCATCATCGATGCGATTCATTTATTGGTGGGTGGCAGAGGATCCGCAGAATTTGTCCGCTATGGGGAAGAACGTGCAGAAATTGAAGGTCTTTTTTTAATAGAAGATGACACTCATCCATGTTACGCAAAAGCTGAAGAGTTCGGAATAGAAATTAGCGAGGGAATGATTGTCTTACGAAGAGATATTTCAAAATCAGGAAAAAGTGTTTGCAGGATTAACGGTAAACTCGTTACGATTGCTATTCTCCGTGAATTTGGGAGAACTTTAATCGATATTCACGGCCAGCATGAACACCAGGATTTGATGAATCAGGAACGGCATATCGATATGCTTGACCAATATGGCGGAGATTCGATTAAACAAGCATTACATGAATACCAAGCGGTTTATAAGAGTTTTTTAAATATAAAGCAACGGTTAAAAAGCTTTAATGAAAATGAACAAGAGATGGTACATCGCCTTGATTTAATCCAATTTCAATTAAATGAGATTGGAAAAGCAAAACTAAAGCCGAATGAAGATCTGGAACTAACCGAGGAAAGAAGAAAGATTTCAAATTACGAAAAGATCTTCAAAGCCCTTCAAAATAGCTATAACGCGCTTTATGGAGACCAAAAAGGTCTTGATTGGGTTGGACTGGCTATGAATCATTCCGAAGATGTCATGGATATTGATAAAGAATTAAAGAACATTCATGAAATCATCTCCAACAGCTTTTATCAATTGGAGGAAATTTCCTATAAAATACGTGATCAGCTGGATGAATTGGAGTTTGATCCTGAAAGACTGGACTTTATCGAAGGCCGTTTAAATGAAATCGCTCAGTTAAAGCGAAAATATGGACAATCAGTTGAAGAAATTCTAGAATATGCAGCAAAAATTGAGGATGAGGTTGACACGATTCAAAATCGAGAGCAGCATATTGGGAAGCTAAAAGAAGAGCTTGAATCCATTCTGGAAGATGTAAAGCTTGAGTCTGAAAATGTTTCTCAGCTTCGAAAAAGGCTTGCAAAAGAGCTTATTGCAAAAATTACGAGGGAATTGAAAGACCTTTATATGGAAAAAGCGAAATTTGATATTAATTTTTTTGAAGAATCACCTATTAAATTCACTTCAAATGGGAAAGATGATATTGAATTTTATATTTCGACGAATCCTGGTGAACCACTAAAACCATTAGCAAAGGTTGCTTCTGGCGGGGAACTATCAAGGATAATGCTGGCAATTAAAAGTATTTTTTCAAAACACCAAGGTGTTACCTCCATTATTTTTGATGAGGTTGATACTGGTGTAAGCGGTCGTGTAGCACAAGCGATTGCTGAAAAAATTTATGGAGTATCTGTTGGCTCTCAGGTTCTATGTATTTCACACCTTCCGCAGGTTGCGGCAATGGCTGATACCCATTTATTTATAGCGAAGGAAACGATACAAGGAAGAACGACAACGTCAGTTACCCCGTTAGATGAGACCGAGAAAATAAAGGAAATTAGTCGTATGATTTCGGGCGTTGAAATTACCGATTTAACGAAAGAACATGCAAAAGAGTTGTTAACCCTTGCAAAAGAAAGCAAACTTGCACGACAAATGGTAAATCACTAAATGCAGATTAGCTTTATACAAAGTTAAGAGCGATTTTTATTTGTAATGCTATCCAAAATGGGTAGCTTTTTTAATCTCTAAGTTGTTATAAATGTGACCCCGAAAGGCCAAATTAAAGAATGTAGCCATAAAATTTCGAGAGCAAATTCGCTAAGGCGCATTTGATTAGGAATATGGCGTGGGATAGGAGCGAGGAGAGTGAAAAGTAAATGAAGACAGATAAAATTAGATATATAATTGGTACATTTCTCCTTGTTTCATTAATGGCTTTAGGGTTTTACAAGCCGCTTAAAGAATATATAGAAATTCCTAAACACCTTACTCTATTTGAAGGTCAAGATTTCACAGTCCAATCCTCATTACCAGTCACCACATCTATTCAGGATTCCAATTTTGCTTTTTCATCAGCAGCCCGGGATCAACAGATCTCAATAGCTGCCAATGAAAATGGTGAAGGTGAGATGATGGTTGAATTTGCTGGTATTCCAGTTAAAAAGGTAAATGTTAATGTATTATCTGACTTTAAGGTTATACCTGGAGGTCAATCAATTGGGGTGAAACTCAATACCCTTGGTGTGTTAGTTGTTGGTCACCACCAAATTGACACAGATGATGGAAAAAAGTCCCCAGGTGAAATTGCTGGAGTACAGGTTGGAGACATCATTAAAGAGATCAATGGTAAAAAAATTGAAAAAATGAGTGATGTAGGACCATTTGTTCAAGAATCCGGTAAAACCGGTGATCCATTAAACCTGGTAATTGTTCGAGACAACGAGGATATTAATGCGAAGCTAATGCCGCTAAAAGATAAGAATGATGAGGCATATCGAATTGGTCTCTATATACGCGATTCAGCTGCCGGTATTGGGACGATGACCTTCTACCACCCTGATACGAAAAAATACGGGGCATTAGGCCATGTAATCTCTGATATGGATACGAAGGAGCCAATCGTTGTATCTGATGGCCAAATTGTAAGATCCACGGTTACTTCTATTGAAAAGGGAAGCAATGGTGATCCTGGTGAAAAGCTTGCGCGTTTTTCAGCAGATAAGGAAATCATCGGGAACATTAAACGAAATAGTCCGTTTGGCATTTTTGGTGAGTTAAACAAACAAGTGAATAACGGCATAATGGATAAGCCGCTTCCAATTGCACTTTCACATCAAGTAAAGCCTGGACCTGCAAAAATTTTGACAGTTGTAGAAAACGACAAGGTTGAGGAATTTGATGTTGAAATTGTGAGTGTTGTTCCTCAAAAAATTCCTGCGACAAAAGGAATGGTTGTTAAAATTACGGATAAACGCTTATTAGATAAAACAGGTGGTATCGTTCAAGGGATGAGCGGCAGTCCTATCATTCAAGACGGTAAACTAATTGGAGCAGTGACACATGTATTTGTAAATGACCCGACAAGCGGATATGGTGTTCATATTGAATGGATGTTAAGTGAAGCGGGTATTGATATTTATAAAAAGGAACAAAAAAAGGCGAGCTAACAGCTCGCTTTTTTCTTGTCTAGCACAAGCGCCTAGCCCCTCGAGGTCACAAGCTAATCGCTTCGAAAAGGCAAAGAACGCCTTTTTGTCAGCGCTCATCTTGTGCTTGTCGGGGCTGATCAATGCGCTTGCGCTTTTCTTTTAATATTTTCTATCGCCAAATGTTCATGGAGATTATATAATAAAATCAAATAAAGATTTTTCGACAAAACCGAAATTTCATCAATAATTTATGGCGTAATTAGTCGAATACTTAAGTATAATGGAGAATAATTTATTTTTCAATAAATTTTTCCTATTTTTTTAAAAAAATAGAGGAATTCTTATTGCATTGTCGAATTCTTTCTTTAGAATAAGAATATATACAAATTTTCTGGATTTAAGCTTGAGGAGGAAATAATTTGAAGAAAATACAAGTTTGTGTGGTTGATGATAACAGAGAACTGGTAAATTTACTTGACGAATATTTATCTAGCCAAGATGATATAGAAGTCTTAGGTGTAGCTTATAATGGCCAGGATTGTCTTAACATGCTTCAGGATAAACAGCCGGATGTTCTGATTTTAGATATTATTATGCCTCACCTGGATGGCTTAGCTGTTTTAGAAAAGTTACGCGAATTGAATCTTGAAAAACAACCCAATGTCATTATGTTAACAGCTTTCGGTCAAGAGGATGTGACGAAAAAAGCCGTCGATTTAGGCGCAGCTTATTTTATTTTAAAGCCATTTGATATGGAAAACCTTGCAGATCGCATCCGTCATGTAAGTGGAAAGACTGCTCCAGTGATTAAACGAAATCAATCCAATCCAATTGGCCGTACACAGCCAGAAAGCAGCCCGAAAAACCTAGATGCGAACATCACAAGTATTATTCACGAAATTGGAGTTCCTGCGCATATTAAAGGATATTTATACTTAAGAGAAGCAATCTCAATGGTATACAATGATATTGAATTATTAGGATCCATCACAAAGGTTCTTTATCCGGATATCGCAAAGAAATTCAATACAACTGCAAGCCGCGTTGAGCGTGCGATTCGTCATGCCATTGAAGTTGCGTGGAGCCGTGGCAATATTGATTCTATTTCTAATCTTTTCGGATATACAGTAAGTATGTCAAAAGCAAAGCCTACAAATTCCGAGTTTATCGCAATGGTCGCAGATAAGCTTCGTCTTGAGCACAAGGCTTCTTGAGAGGGTAAGAATTATTAGTTGAACTCATACTTCATATTAAAATACACCGCTAATCACGTAAGCGGTGTATTTTTTGCTATTTATTTTCTTCTTATTTCTCTTCTTCTCTTTTCTCGAGTTCCATCATTTTTTGAACAAGAATATGCTGAGGCATATGCATAATTTGTTCAATTGGGACATTTAATGCTTTAGATAAACGTAATGCTGTTTCAGCAGAAATTTGCAAAGGTCTCATATTTTTTTCTCCCTTAAATAAAATTAATCTATAATGGAAGTATACCAAAAAAAGGAGATTATCAATGATGAAAACGAAAATTTTTGGGCATAGGGGTTCGGCCGGAACGCACCCGGAAAATACAATGATTTCGTTTAAAGAAGCAGCAAGAGTCGGTGCTGATGGAATTGAATTAGATATTCAGATGACGAAGGACGGTGTCATTGTTGTCATTCATGATGAAACCGTCAAACGAACAACGAATGGAAAAGATAAGGGTTGGGTTAAGGATTATACATTAAAACAACTCAAAAAAATGGATGCAAGCTATAAGTTTAAGGATCAGTACGGAATATGCGAAATTCCGACACTTGAAGAGGTGTTTGATTGGGCAAAATCAAACCAGCTGCTAATTAATGTTGAATTTAAAACCGGACTCGTCGCTTATAAGGGCATAGAAGAGAAAACCTTGAAAATGATTAATGACTATGGACTTGAAGACCGAATTGTTTTATCCAGCTTTAATCATTATAGTTTAGTGAAGTGTCGACAACTATCAAGTACAATTGATTTGGCAATTTTGTATATGGAAGGTCTTTATGAACCTTGGGATTATGCAAAACGCCTTCATACAAATGGAATCCATCCATATCATCAAACAATTAACAAAGAAATCGTTGATGAATCAATACGTAATGGAATTGCGGTTCGTCCGTTTACGATCAATGATGAGAAAAAAATGAAGGAATTCATTGATTATGGTTGTTCTGCAATTATTACAGATCATCCGAAAATGGCCGCAGCTTTGATTAAATAGACAAAAATAATCCTGCTCAAAAAAGCAGGATTATTTATTTTGCTCTCCAGCTGGGGAGCTTTCTTTATTAAATTTGTCTTGAACTTTATTTCTTTTACGATCGCGATGGAGTATGAAACCACCGATAAAGGATAAACCGGCCAGGAAGAAAATTAGACCGATAATAGCTTGAAGAATTAAGTTTGGAATCGGGCTGTGTAACACACCAAAAAACATATCCCTCATAAATTTAATCCCAACCCCAGCAATGATTCCGGGTATTAAGAGCACGATAAGTGCTAGTATACGCTGCATATTAAAAATTCCTTTCAAGTGGTTGTTCAAAAAGTCCGGTAAAAATGACACATCGAATTTCTTTGTTGGCTTGCTTTTCCGTTCCTTGGAAAAGAAAACCACTTTTCCGGCGTGCAAGATCGTCTGCTCACGTATTAACAGCATACGTTCCGCTACTCAAAGCTGCACCGCCTAGAACTTCTTGGTCCTTTTTATCCTCCTTTTGAACACGTACTTCAAATAAAACTGCCTACTTTTAATTTAAGCTATTAATAAAATTTGTCAAGATGGAGGTTTCAGGTTATTATAAAGGTGTGCATTTTTTTGCAAAGGGAATACTGAGGGTATGTAAAATATTGCAAAACCCTACTTTGCGATTGGGAGGTGTCTTTGGTTATGCAGAAAGTTATGGTCGATTTGATCTTAGATTCAACCCATGATGGAATGGTTGTCATTGATATAAATAGCCAAGTCATCTTATTAAATAATAGTGCATCAAGGATGATTGGTGTTGCGAAGGAGGAAGCAATCGGTAAGCATGTTTTCGAATGCATTCCGGAAAGCCGATTACCTGAAATTCTTTCAACAAGGGCGATTGAAGTTAACCAGGAATTTGTTTTGAAAAATGGACGAAAAATCATTACAACTCGAATACCGGTGGTTAATGAATCAGGAATGCTGCTAGGTGCATTCGCTGTTTTTAAAGATATTACTGAAGTTGTAGAGCTTGCTGAAGAAATTACAAATTTAAAAGAAATACAAACCATGCTTGAAGCGATTATCCAATCCTCTGATGAAGCTATTTCTGTTGTCGATGAGGATGGACGCGGAATCTTAATAAATCGTGCATACACCCGAATAACGGGTCTTGAAAAAGAACAAGTCATCGGAAAGCCTGCAAATGCTGATATTTCCGAAGGAGAAAGTATGCACATGCAGGTGTTGAAGACGAGAAGACCTGTTAGAGGGGCTCGAATGAAGGTGGGTCCTTACAAAAAAGATGTGATCGTAAATGTTGCGCCAGTCATAGTGGATGGCAGGCTCAAAGGGAGTGTCGGAGTCATACACGATGTGTCTGAAATTAGCCAGCTTACATCTGAATTGAATCGGGCTAGACATATCATTCGGTCCCTTGAAGCAAAATACACATTTGATGATATCATTGGTTCCTCAGAAGAAATGGAATTTGCAATTGAACAGGCAAAACTTGGAGCAAAAACTCCAGCTACTGTTTTACTTAGGGGAGAATCTGGGACAGGCAAGGAATTATTTGCACATGCTATACATAATGAAAGTAAGCGAAAATATAACAAGTTTGTTCGTGTCAACTGTGCTGCGATCTCAGAATCACTTTTAGAAAGTGAGCTTTTTGGGTATGAAGAAGGGGCTTTTTCAGGAGCAAAGCGCGGTGGAAAACGAGGCATATTTGAGGAAGCGAACAATGGCAGTATTTTCTTAGATGAGATAGGGGAGCTGTCATTAAATACTCAAGCAAAATTACTTAGAGTTTTGCAGGAAAGAGAGATAAGACGAGTCGGGGGAACGAAGTCGATTCCGATTGACGTACGAATTATTTGCGCTACAAATGTAAATTTAGAAAAAGGAATTGGAAATGGGACCTTTAGAGAGGACCTCTACTATCGTATAAATAAAATTCCCATTCAGATTCCATCACTGCGAATGAGAAAACAGGATATCCATCCACTCGCAGAGCATTTGCTGCTTAAAATTAATCAGGATTATGGGCGGACGGTTGAAGGATTAACGGAACAAGCAATTCATTATTTATATGGTTATGATTGGCCTGGTAATGTTAGGGAGCTTGAAAATGTGCTTGGCAGAGCCGTAATCTTTATGAACTATCAGGAAAGACTAATTGATGTAAAGCATATCCAGCCACTACATCAAAAAACGGAAAAAGCGCCTGATCGTGATCCATTACCAGAAGCTGAAATTAAGGATGTTCCTTTATCCGATTTAGTGGAAAAATATGAAGCAAAAGTTATATCAGAGGTATTGGAGTTAAATGGCGGAAATAAAACGGCTGCTGCCAAATCATTAGGGATATCACTAAGAAGTCTATATTATAAGCTGGAAAAATATCAACTTGCAAATTAGAGCACGCAAATAATTGCAAAAAATGCAAGATGTTGCAAGGTATTTTCGGAAAAAGTAATCCAAATAAAGCGCTTTCAATTATTTTATGTTGGCACGATAATTGCATGAATAAATAGTGTATAAAACTAAGTGAAGGGGACTTTGATTAAAAAGAAGGTAAAGTCAGATGAAACTAATGAATCTTATCAATAATGCAAAAGCTCAAACCCAGGTTACCGTTGCGGTAGCAGCTGCTGAGGATGAAGAGGTCCTTGAAGCAGTTGTCGAAGCCGTTAGTCACGGGCTTGCCCGTTTCTTATTGTTTGGTAATCGAGAAAAAATTGACCAAATCCTATCTGGAATTAGAGGATTTTCAGCAGGGCGTGAAGCACTGAATGTCGTACATTCACCCTCGCAGGAAGAGTCAGCAAAGGATGCTGTAAAAGCAGTTCATTCTGGAGAAGCAAATGTATTAATGAAAGGGAATATCCCAACATCAACTATTTTAAGTGCTGTGTTGCATAAAGAATATGGACTGCGTACTGGGAAAGTTCTATCACATGTTGCAGTCTTTGAAGTCCCTGATTATGATCGCTTTGTCATCGTAACAGATGCAGCGATGAACATAGCGCCTGGGCTTCAGGAAAAGGTGCAAATCTTAAACAATGCGGTCAAGGTAGCAAATGCAATTGGGATAAACATGCCAAAAGTAGCGCCGATTGCAGCTGTTGAGGTTGTAAATCCAGCGATGCAAGCAACACTAGATGCGGCTGTTTTAACCCAAATGAACCACCGTGGCCAAATTCAAAACTGTATCGTTGATGGACCATTAGCACTTGATAATGCTATTTCAACTCATGCAGCTGAGCACAAAGGAATCACGAGTGCAGTAGCTGGACAGGCTGATATTTTGCTAGTTCCAGCAATTGAAGTTGGAAATGCATTATATAAATCATTGGTTTATTTTGCCAAAGCAGAGGCAGGGGCGATTATTGCAGGTGCGTCTGCACCAATTGTTTTAACTTCTAGAGCTGACACTGCAAAAAGCAAATTATACTCATTAGCATTGGCAGTATGTACTGCAAACAAATAATCATTAATTAGTCAATCTTGGGGAGGAACTAACACAATGGAAATCTTTTCTTACATGGAAAAATTTGATTATGAGCAATTGGTATTCTGTCAGGACAAACAATCCGGTTTAAAGGCGATTATCGCTATTCACGATACAACATTAGGCCCGGCACTTGGTGGAACTCGCATGTGGACATATGCTTCAGAGGAAGCAGCAATTGAGGATGCTTTAAGACTTGCAAGAGGAATGACCTATAAAAATGCAGCTGCCGGATTAAATCTTGGTGGAGGAAAAACAGTTATTATCGGTGATCCGCGCAAGGATAAGAATGAAGAAATGTTCCGGGCATTTGGACGATATATTCAAGGACTTAATGGACGTTATATTACAGCTGAAGATGTGGGTACAACTGTTGCTGATATGGACATTATCCACGAAGAAACTGATTTTGTAACAGGGATTTCACCTGCGTTTGGATCTTCCGGAAATCCTTCTCCAGTAACAGCATTTGGTGTATATCGCGGAATGAAGGCAGCAGCCAAAGAAGCATTTGGATCTGACTCACTCGAAGGTAAGACAGTTGCTGTTCAAGGAGTCGGAAATGTAGCGTACACACTTTGTAAATACCTTCACGAAGAAGGCGCAAATTTAATTGTAACTGATATCAATAAAGAAGCTGTTGATCGTGCTGTTAGAGATTTCGGAGCGAAAGCAGTAGACCCCAACGAGATTTATAGTGTGGATTGTGACATTTATGCTCCTTGTGCACTAGGTGCAACAGTAAACGATGAAACGATTCCCCAATTAAAAGCAAGAGTTATTGCGGGTTCAGCAAATAATCAGCTAAAAGAACCACGTCATGGTGACATGATTCATGAGTTAGGAATTGTTTATGCTCCCGATTATGTGATTAACGCTGGCGGGGTTATCAATGTAGCAGACGAATTATATGGATACAATCAAGAGCGTGCGCTTAAGAAGGTTGAATCGCTTTACGATACCATTGAAAAAGTCATTGAGATCGCAAAAAGAGACGGAATTCCAACCTATCAGGCTGCAGACCGTTTGGCAGAAGAGCGCATTGAGAGAATGAGAAATTCAAGAAGCCAATTTTTACAAAACGGGCACCACATTTTAAGTCGCAGGAAATAAGAAAAGCGCAAGCGCCTTGGGAGTGGAACATCGACTAACTACTGCCACGTCCTGTGGCAAACATCGATGTCAGCACATCCTGTGCAAGTCCGACAAGCACAAGACGAGCGCTGATAGAAGGCGTTCTTTGCCTTCAGAAGCGATTGGCTTGTGACCTCGAGGGGCTAGGCGCCGGAGCTAGACATTAAAACTGAACGGAGAATGTGGGAAAGCTGACTAAGCTTTTCCTCATTTGTCCAACCGTAGGACTGGATCTAGTACTGGAGGTTTCAATATTGCTTGACAAAGAATACAGGATTCTCGTTATTAATCCAGGATCAACATCAACGAAAATCGGCGTCTATGATAATGAACGTTCTGTTTTTGAAAAGACAATTAGACATGACCGATCAGAATTAATGGCATATGACAATATTATCGATCAATATGAATTTCGAAAAAAAACCATTCTAGAAACACTCGATAATGAGGGTATAAATATCTCAAAATTAAATGCTGTTTGCGGTAGAGGTGGCTTACTAAAGCCGATACAAGGCGGGACCTACAAAGTAAATGATGAAATGCTTCATGATTTACGAATTGGTTATGCAGGGCAACATGCCTCTAATCTTGGGGGTATTTTGGCATATGAAATTGCATCTGGGTTAAATATTCCGCCATATATTGTCGATCCCGTCGTTGTTGACGAACTTGAGCCGATTGCTAGAATTTCAGGATTTGATTTGATTGAGAGAAGGAGTATTTTTCATGCTTTGAATCAAAAGGCAGTTGCAAGAAGAGTTGCAAAGAATCTTGGGAAAACCTATGAAGAAATGAATTTAATCGTGACCCATATGGGTGGTGGAATTACAGTTGGTGTTCATAGACGCGGTAAAGTGATCGACGTAAATAATGGGTTGCATGGTGACGGACCATTTAGCCCAGAACGAGCTGGGACGGTTCCTGCAGGGGATTTAATCGACCTTTGCTTTTCTGGTCAGTACTTCCGTGAAGAAATTATGAAAAAACTTGTTGGTCAAGGCGGATTAGTTGGTTATCTTGGGACAAATGATGCAATAGAAGTTGAAAAAATGATTGAAAATGGAGACGACAAGGCCCGTTTAGTCTACAAAGCAATGGCGTATCAAATATCCAAAGAAATCGGTGCAGCGAGTGCAGTCCTATCAGGACGTGTGGATGCGATCATTTTAACCGGCGGATTAGCCTACGGAAATGAATTTATCTCTGAAATTTCGAACCATGTCAATTGGATAGCGGATGTCATCATCCAACCAGGTGAAAATGAATTGCAGGCATTAGCAGAGGGTGCATTACGTGTGCTTCGCGGGGAAGAGAAGGATAAAGAATACCCCGGTAAGCAACTCTGGGCCCCTGTCTTAAAATAAGTGGAATTAAGAAGGTGAGCAGGTCATGTCAAAGGAATACGATTTAGTCATTTTGGGCGGCGGTACCGGCGGGTATGTTGCTGCCATTCGTGCATCACAGCTTGGACTGAAAGTGGCAGTTGTAGAAAAAGGAAAGCTTGGCGGTACATGTTTGCATGCGGGTTGTATTCCAAGTAAAGCTCTTTTAAGAAGTGCTGAAGTGTATGCAACAACGAAGAGAAGTGAAGAATTCGGTGTCATCACGAAGGATGTTTCACTCGATTTTTTAAAGGTCCAGGACCGGAAAAATAAAATCACTGAACAGTTATATAAAGGTGTTCAACATTTAATGAAACAAGGAAAAATTGATGTAATTGAAGGCTTCGGACGAATTTTAGGACCGTCTATTTTTTCACCGATTCCTGGAACTGTTTCAGTTGAAATGAACAATGGAGAAGAAAATGAAATGCTGATTCCGAAAAACGTCGTCATCGCAACAGGATCCAGACCGAGGTCTTTACCTGGACTCGAAATTGATGGGGAATATGTGTTAACTTCTGATGAAGCACTACAAATGGATTCTCTTCCAAAGTCTATTATCATCGTTGGGGGAGGCGTGATCGGAATTGAATGGGCATCTATGCTTCATGATTTTGGAGTAGAAGTAACCGTGCTTGAGTATGCAGATCGGATTCTGCCGACAGAGGATCATGAAATCTCAAAGGAAATGCAGCGTTTGCTAAAGAAAAAAGGCGTAAAGCTTGTCACTGGAGCGAAAGTCTTGCCTGAGACCCTTGAAAAGGGGGAAGGGATTACGATCCAGGCTGAGCATAAAGGTGAAGCTAAATCTTTTTCAGCTGAAAAGGTGCTTGTATCTGTCGGTCGACAAGCAAATGTTGAAAATATTGGTCTTGAAAATACGGAGATTGTTTTGGAAAAAGGATATATTACAACAAATGAATTTTTCCAAACAAAGGAATCCCATATTTATGCGATTGGTGATGTAATTGGAGGTTTCCAGCTTGCACATGTAGCATCACACGAAGGGATCGTCGCAGTAGAGCATATTGCAGGTGAAAATCCATCACCAATTGATTATTCGCTCGTATCTAAATGTGTATACAGTAGTCCTGAGATTGCAAGTGTTGGTTTTACAGAAGAAGAAGCAAAAGAAAAAGGATTTACTGTTAAGGTAGGTAAGTTTTCATTTAGAGCAATCGGGAAGGCGCTTGTATTTGGTGAGTCTGATGGGTTTGTCAAACTTGTGGTTGATCAGGCAACTGATGATTTACTAGGTGTTCATATGATTGGACCGCATGTGACAGATATGATTTCAGAGGCGGGTTTAGCGAGAGTACTAGATGCAACTCCTTGGGAGATTGCACACACGATCCATCCGCATCCAACATTATCTGAAGCAATTGGGGAAGCTGCCTTAGCTGTTGATGGTAAGGCAATCCACGCATAAATTATTCGCTTCATTAATATTTTTTAATATAGTGAGGTTGTCCAATTGAATACATTTTGATTTTTTAAGGAGGTTTTTTCATGTCCGAAAATCGTCATCAAGCTTTGGGGTTAAGTGATGAAGCGGTTCTTGAAATGTATGAAACAATGCTGCTGGCTAGAAAAATAGATGAAAGAATGTGGTTGTTAAACCGCGCTGGAAAAATTCCATTCGTTATTTCCTGCCAAGGACAGGAAGCAGCTCAAGTAGGTGCGGCATTTGCGCTTGATCGCGAAAAGGATTATGTATTGCCATATTACCGTGATATGGGGGTTGTTCTAACTTTTGGAATGACTGCAAAAGACTTAATGCTTTCTGGTTTTGCTAAGGCAGAGGATCCGAATTCAGGCGGACGTCAAATGCCTGGTCACTTTGGACAAAAGAAGAATCGTATCGTCACGGGTTCATCTCCTGTAACGACACAAGTTCCACATGCAGTGGGTGTAGCGCTTGGAGGAAGAATGGAAGGAAAGGATTTAGTCTCGTTTGTGACGTTCGGAGAAGGTTCTTCGAATCAGGGAGATTTCCATGAAGGCGCGAATTTCGCAGCAGTTCATAAGCTTCCGGTCATCTTTATGTGTGAAAATAATCAATACGCTATTTCTGTTCCATATGAAAAGCAGGTAGCCTGTGAAAAAATTTCTGACCGTGCCATTGGGTATGGAATGCCTGGTGTAACAGTGGATGGAAATGACCCACTAGAAGTATATAAGGTCGTTAAAGAAGCAGCAGATAGAGGTCGTCGTGGCGAAGGACCGACCTTAGTTGAGACCATCTCGTATCGTCTAACTGCACACTCTTCTGATGATGATGATCGTGCATATCGTGAGCAGGAAGAAGTGGCTGAAGCGAAAAAGAAAGATCCAGTCCTTTCATTTGCTCACTATTTAAAGGAAGCTGGCGTCTTAACTGATGCGAAGGAAAAGGAAATTGGAGATCGTATTGCAGGACTTGTCAATGAAGCGACCGATTATGCAGAAAATGCACCATATGCAGAGCCGGAATCTGCTCTTAAACATGTATATGCGTAAACAGTAAGGGGGAAAAAGAATGCCTGTAATTTCATATATTGATGCCGTAACAATGGCGATTCGTGAAGAAATGGAACGAGATCCTAAAGTGTTTATTTTAGGAGAGGATGTAGGGAAAAAAGGTGGCGTATTTAAAGCAACGAATGGACTTTATGAGCAATTCGGCGAGCAGCGCGTGATGGACACTCCTTTAGCTGAGTCGGCAATAGCTGGTGTTGGAATAGGTGCGGCGATGTATGGCATGAGACCTATTGCGGAAATGCAATTTGCTGATTTTATTATGCCAGCGGTCAATCAAATTATCTCTGAAGCTGCTAAAATTAGATATCGTTCAAACAATGATTGGAGTTGCCCAATCACGATTAGAGCCCCTTATGGTGGCGGAGTACATGGCGCACTTTACCACTCACAATCTGTGGAAGCTGTATTTGCAAACCAACCTGGCTTAAAAATTGTGATGCCTTCTACCCCTTATGATGTTAAAGGCTTGCTAAAGGCCGCTATTCGTGATGAGGATCCGGTATTATTTTTTGAACATAAACGTGCATATCGCTTAATTAAGGGTGAAGTTCCTGGGGACGATTATGTATTGCCAATCGGTAAGGCTGATGTAAAGCGTAAGGGTGAAGACATTACAGTTATTACGTACGGCTTATGTGTTCATTTTGCTTTACAGGCTGCAGAGCGTCTTGCAAAGGACGGAATCCAAGCACATATCCTTGACTTACGTACGGTATATCCGCTTGATAAAGAAGCGATTATCGAAGCAGCCTCAAAAACAGGTAAAGTTTTATTGGTAACGGAAGACAATAAAGAAGGAAGTATTATGGGTGAAGTTGCTGCTATCATTGCAGAAAATTGCTTATTTGATTTAGACGCCCCTATCAAACGACTTGCCGGCCCAGATGTGCCAGCAATGCCATATGCGCCAACTATGGAAAAATACTTTATGGTAAATCCGGATAAAGTAGAAAAGGCTATGAGAGAGCTCGCAGAATTTTAAGTGTTCTGGCTATTCAGAGGAGGTTTTATGATTGGCAACTGAAAAAATAATAATGCCCCAGCTTGGTGAGAGTGTTACAGAGGGAACGATTAGTAAATGGCTTGTAGCAGTTGGGGATACTGTAAACAAATACGATCCTTTAGCTGATGTGATGACCGATAAAGTAAATGCAGAGGTACCTTCCTCGTTTGCAGGTACGATTAAAGAGTTAATTGCGGAAGAAGGGGAAACGCTAGCGGTTGGTGAAGTGATTTGTGTCATTGAAACCACAGGCGGTGGAACTGAACAAGTAACACCTCAAGCAAATCTACAAGAGGAAACTCCTGAAAAGACTGTGAATATGTCTGCTGAACCAAGTGATACTTCGAAAAAACTACGTTATTCACCAGCGGTTCTAAAGCTTTCTCAGGAACATAATATTGATCTTACACAGGTACAAGGGACGGGTGCAGGCGGAAGAATTACCCGTAAGGATCTCCAGAAATTAATTGAATCTGGACAGATTCCGACAGCAGGAAAGCAAGTTGAAAATGTGGCACCTCAACCTACCAGCCCACCGGTGACAAGTGTACAAACTTCTAAGCCAACCCCAGCACCTAATGTACCTGTAACGGTTGGAGATGTTGAAATACCAGTAACAGGAGTTCGAAAAGCAATCGCAGCGAATATGCTTCGTAGCAAGCATGAGATTCCTCATGCATGGACAATGGTTGAAGTGGATGCTACAAATATGGTTCAATACAGAAATTCACTTAAGAATGAGTTTAAGCAAAAGGAAGGCTTCAATCTTACTTTCTTTGCTTTCTTTGTCAAAGCTGTTGCACAAGCTTTGAAGGAGTTTCCGCAAATTAATTCAATGTGGGCCGGGGATAAAATTATCCAGAAGAAGGATATTAATATTTCAATCGCGGTTGCCACCGATGATGCTTTGTTTGTCCCGGTGATTAAGAACGCTGATGAAAAATCAATCAAAGGGATTGCAAGAGAAATCACGGACCTCGCTGCTAAAGTTCGTACTGGAAAACTTTCAGCAGATGATATGCAGGGCGGTACTTTCACCGTGAATAACACGGGTTCATTTGGATCTGTTCAGTCAATGGGGATAATTAATTATCCGCAGGCTGCTATTTTACAGGTCGAATCGATCGTTCAACGACCGGTGATCATCGACGGCATGATTGCCGTTCGTCACATGGTGAATCTCTGTATGTCCCTTGATCATCGTGTATTGGATGGACTTGTATGCGGCCGCTTCTTAGCACGAGTCAAGGAAATCATCGAGAATACCACGAACGAAAATACATCTATCTACTAAAGACATTGCTCAGGCAGTGTCTTCTTTTTATTTCATTGCGACAATCTTCTAACTATACTAAAATTAATGTATAGGTGAAAACGATTTCGAAAAAGGGGGAAGCCTTGTGACGAAGCAATCGAAGGAATACCAAAATAGTACCTTCCCATCCATAGATTACGAGACATGGAAACAGGAAGCTGAAAAATCATTAAAAGGAAAACCCATTGAAAAATTACATAAAAAAACCTACGAAAAAATTACACTGAAACCGATTTATACAAAAGAAGACGTTCAGCAAATACCATTTCTAAAAGACATGCCTGGAGAAGGATCAAGGGTACGTGGTTCAATACATACGGGTTATGTGAAGCGCCCATGGCATGTCAGTCAGGAAATTGACGTAAAAACACCAGATGCTTTTAACACTGCAATAAAAGACGCTCTTCAAAACGGCCAAACCATGATTCATTTTACATTGCAACCGCAAAATAGCTCGGGTGAGGGCCTTGCATTACATAATATGGAGGACATCGAAAAGGCATTCGATGGCATCTCGCTATCTAATACGCCACTCCTAATAGATGCCGGTACCGAATTATTGCCATTTTTATCACTAATTAATTCTTACGAAAAAACAAATTCCATTCAAGGCACAATCGGGATAGATCCGCTTGCGATACTAGTTCAAACAGGTCAGTTATCTATGAAACCAGAATCTGCTTTTGACCAATTAGCGGAATCCGTCAAATGGGTGAAGGAACATCAGCCGAGTGTAAGGACGATTCTTGTAAAAGGCGATCCGTACCATAATGGAGGCGCAAATGCAGTTCAGGAACTTGCTTTTACAATTGGATCAGGAATTGAGTATTTAAGCGAACTGCTTGAGAGAGGGCTTTCTGTAGATGATATTGCACAACATATGACATTTTCTTTTTCAATTGGCTCAAATATTTTTATTGAAATCGCAAAATTAAGGGCTGCAAAAATTCTTTGGACAACCATCATTGAAGCATACGGGGGCAATGAGGATTCAGCAAAAATGCAGATTCATGCAAGAACATCTGCATTTACAAAAACGGTTCATGACCCATATGTCAATATGCTCCGCTCGACGATAGAAGCATTTTCTGCGATTGTAGGCGGAATTGATAGTCTTCATGTTTCAGCTTTTGATGAACCGATTAAGGACTCAGATTCTTTTTCAAGAAGAATTGCCAGAAACACACAAGCGATTCTTCGCGAGGAATCCTTCCTAAGTAAGATCATTGATCCCGCCGGCGGCTCTTGGTATGTGGAAACTATCACAAATGAACTGGCAGAAAAAGCATGGGAGCTGTTAAACGAAATCGAATCCCAAGGTGGAATGCTTGAATCTTTGAAAGCAGGGAGTATTCAAGAGAGTATATTGTCAGTTTTACAGGAAAGACAAAAAAATGTGAACCACCGAAAAGATAAAATAGTCGGTACGAATATGTATGCAAATATCCAGGAAAAGTCAATCAGCATCACGAAAGTAAAAGAAACAGAAGGAAGCACAGAAGCAGCTATTTCTATCAAACGAATCGCACCAGTAAGAATCTCGGAAAACTTTGAACAGCTTCGGAAGGCATCTGAAAGCTATCTCCAAACTTCTGGTGAGCGACCTAAAGTTGGTTTATTGAATTTAGGTCCCATTCCAGAGCATAAACCGAGAGCTGATTTTATTACCGGATTCTTTGAAGCGGGTGGCTTCCAAATTGTGAAAAACGAAGGATATTTAACGGTAAAAGAGGCAATCGATGGCGCAAACGCTATGAATCTTCAAACCTATATTATTTGCGGAAAAGATGAAACGTACAACGAAGTGGCACCGGAATTATGTAGTGAATTAAAAAATTCGAACGCTGATATTCGACTTTATATAGCCGGGAAACAAGAAAATGAAGCAGTTTATCGAAACGCAGGAATAACCGATTTTATCCATATCGGTACAGATTGTTTTGCATTTTTACATCAATTACAACAAGAAATGGGGGTGCGCTAATATGGCTAAAAGACTTGATCTATCCAAAATAAAGTTAAAAATATCCAATACATCTTCACTTGAAAATTGGAGAAACAAAGTAGAGGAAGAAATCAAGCAGTCTTTTGAGGATTTGCTATTTGAAACAAATGAACAAATTGCGGTAAAACCTTTATATACAGAGGAAGATATCGACGGGATGACTCATCTTGATTACATGCCTGGTATTCCTCCGTTTTTAAGAGGTCCATATCCTACGATGTATGTAAACCGCCCTTGGACTGTTCGGCAATATGCTGGTTTTTCCACAGCAGAGGAGAGTAATGCTTTTTACCGGCGAAACCTTGCAATGGGGCAAAAGGGACTGTCTGTTGCCTTTGACTTAGCTACACACCGCGGCTATGATTCGGACCACCCTCGTGTTGTAGGTGATGTCGGTAAAGCGGGGGTTGCGATTGATTCAATTCTGGATATGAAGACATTATTTGATGGAATTCCACTTGATCAAATGAGCGTCTCAATGACGATGAATGGTGCAGTACTTCCGATTATGGCGTTTTATATTGTTACAGCAGAAGAGCAGGGCGTTCCTACTGAAAAATTATCGGGAACCATACAAAATGATATTTTAAAAGAATATATGGTGAGAAATACATATATTTATCCGCCGGAAACGTCAATGAAGATTATTTCAGATATTTTTGAGTACACGTCAATGAATATGCCAAAATTCAATAGTATAAGTATTTCTGGGTACCATATGCAGGAAGCAGGTGCACCAGCAGATCTTGAACTAGCCTATACCCTAGCAGATGGGTTGGAATATGTTCGAACGGGTATTAAGAAGGGAATTGATATTGATTCCTTTGCTCCCCGGTTGTCTTTCTTCTGGGCGATCGGCATGAACTATTTTATGGAGGTTGCGAAGATGAGAGCAGCACGACTCATTTGGGCGCAAATGATGAATGCTTTTCATCCTAAAAACCCGAAATCACTTGCATTAAGAACACATTCACAGACTTCGGGTTGGAGCCTAACCGAGCAAGATCCATATAATAATGTGACGAGAACATGCATCGAGGCATTGGCTGCTGCTTCTGGACACACCCAATCCTTGCACACAAATGCTCTGGATGAAGCCATTGCACTTCCAACTGACTTTTCTGCCCGTATCGCTCGAAATACGCAGTTATATTTACAGGACGAAACGGGAATTTGTAATGTGATCGATCCATGGGGCGGCTCCTATTATGTCGAGACTTTGACTAATCAGCTCATGGAGCGGGCATGGGAACATATTGAGGAAATAGAATCACTTGGCGGAATGACGAAAGCAATTGAAACGGGTCTTCCAAAAATGCGAATCGAAGAAGCATCAGCAAGAAGGCAGGCCAGAATCGATTCCGGTAAAGAAACAATCATTGGTGTGAATAAATATCGATTACAAAAAGAAGATCCACTTGATATTTTAGATATCGACAATACAGCTGTTCGACTAAAACAAATTGAAAGACTTAGTGAACTAAAAGCTTCACGTGATGACAGAGAAGTGGAAGAGGCGTTGACTAAGATTACGAGAGCAGTTGAAACAGGTGAAGGAAATCTGTTGGAGCTAGCAGTTAATGCGGCAAGAGCTCGTGCAACTCTTGGAGAGATTTCAAATGCGGTTGAAAAGGCATCGGCACGGCATAAAGCTGTTATTCGGTCAATTAGCGGGATTTATAGTACCGAATATTCAAACGAGGACGAGATTATGAATGTGAAGAATATGACAGATGAGTTTTTAGAAAACGAAGGAAGACGTCCAAGAATTCTGATTGCAAAAATGGGGCAGGATGGGCATGACCGTGGAGCAAAAGTCATTGCTACAGCTTTTGCGGATTTAGGATTTGATGTTGATATTGGCCCATTGTTTCAAACACCTGAAGAAACAGCATTGCAAGCTGTGGAGAATGATGTTCATGTGATTGGAATGAGTTCTCTTGCAGCGGGTCATAAAACATTACTTCCACAGCTAACCCGCGAACTAAAGAAACTGGGGCGAGAAGATATTATTGTAATTGCTGGAGGAGTTATCCCTGCACAGGATTATGATTATTTAAAAGAGCAAGGAGCTGCTGCTATATTTGGACCGGGTACAGTCATTCCAGTTGCTGCACAAAAAGTAATCGAGGAAATTTATCTTCGCCTAGGATATGAGGAAGAAGGCAATGACTGATAAAAAAAATCGACCTGAATGGGTGCCGGAAAACGCCTCTGATGGTTTTACAACAGAAATTGTGAAGGGAAAAGACCCAGCTAGCGCATCTGACAGCGGTCGTAAATTTGTTAAAACGAAAGGGCGATCAACTGAAGAGTATGTAGAAGGAATCCGCAATGGCAATCGTGCCGTTCTTGCACAAGCCATTACTCTTGTTGAAAGCAACGCAAAACGACATGAAGACCAGGCACAGGCAGTCATAAATGAAATTCTTCCACACACTGGAAATTCAATCCGAATCGGGATTACTGGGGTCCCGGGAGCGGGTAAAAGTACGTTTATCGAAAGCTTTGGTTCGTATCTTTGCGAACAGGGGCATCGGGTTGCTGTTTTAGCTGTTGACCCAAGCAGCAGTATTACGGGCGGAAGTATACTTGGTGATAAAACACGCATGGAGACACTTGCCCGGAATAAAAATGCATTTATTCGTCCGTCTCCATCAGGAGGGACTCTTGGTGGTGTAAATCGAAAAACAAGAGAAACGATTTTACTTTGTGAAGCAGCAGGGTTTGATGTGATTCTTGTGGAGACGATTGGTGTTGGGCAAAGCGAAGTTGTGGTTAGGAGTATGGTGGATTTTTTCCTTCTCCTCGTATTAACCGGTGCAGGGGATGAATTACAAGGTATGAAAAAAGGTGTCATGGAGCTTGCTGATACTTTATTGATTAATAAAGCAGATGGTGAAAATCGCCAGAAGGCTAAGGTAGCACGCGGAGAGTACAATCGTATTCTGCACCTTCTTCAGCCTGCAACAAAAGGCTGGTCATCAAAGGCTTATACAGTTTCCGCACTCTATCATGAAGGAATGGAAGAAACGTGGAAAATTGTCCGGCGATTTATGGAGACAACGAAAGAATCCGGAGTGTTTATGGAGCGCAGAAACTCACAAACAAAGGACTGGATTTATGCAATGATAAAGGATTATCTTGAAACAAGCTTTTTTACCAATCCCTCCGTTAAAGCGCAGCTTCCTTTGCTCGAAAACAAGGTTGTGCAAGGAGATTTGAATGTAACGATGGCTGTGAAGGAATTAATTCAACTTTTTGAAGCATAAAGAAAGAAGGAGAGATTTCGCTCTCCTTCCATCTAGGGAGTTTAGGGGTATGATCTAGATGTATTTATAGAATACCCGAATATGAAATTTTTAAACGTCATTTACAGTATCTTAAATTTGAAAAACTATGTTCTAAATTGATATTATGAAACTAAGCAAGATATTTTTTTGAAGGAGTGGACAATATGGAAGTAGATTTCAATATGTTTATGAATGATATAGTGCAAACAGCTCGAAAAGAAATTTCAGAAGCTGGGTATCAAGAATTAAAAACACCTGAAGAGGTTGACGAAGCTCTTAACAAGAAAGGGACAACATTAGTGATGGTAAACTCAGTTTGTGGATGTGCAGGAGGGATTGCAAGACCAGCCGCAGCCCATTCAGTCCATTATGATAAGCGCCCAGATCAATTAGTAACCGTATTTGCCGGTCAAGATAAAGCGGCAACAGAAAAAGCAAGATCCTATTTTGAAGGTTTTCCACCATCTTCCCCGTCATTTGCATTAATGAAAGACGGAAAGCTTGTTAGAATGATTGAGCGTCACGAAATAGAAGGACATGAACCAATGGATGTCATTAATAAATTGCAAGAATCCTTTGAAGAATATTGTGAGGAAGTATAAGAGGCCATTATGGCTTCTTTTTTTTGCGATAAAAAGCTAATAAAATATGCATAATAAAGGAGTGTGATTTTAGATTATTGCTTTATCTCTTTATATTAGTAAAGTATTAAAATGGGGTTTTTGCAGTATCCTTTAGATTCAAACTTTTCGCTAAATGCACTTGTTTGTAGAATAAAGAATACGTTAAACGCAAATGATAGAATTATGAATCAATTATTATTTTTAAAAAACATATTGTATATTTATACAGATGTGTTAAAATACAATCTATCGAATAATTATGAGAAACGACATAGGGGGAAAACATAATGAAAAAGTTTTTACTAGCATCATTGATTACTATTTTATCTCTTGCAGTTCTAGCTGCTTGTGGGACAAGCGATGACAATGCAACAGGTTCTAAAGAAGGAACGGATGCTAAGAAAGTATTAACAATGGGAACATCTGCTGACTTCCCGCCATTTGAAACAATTGACGAGAAAACTGGTGAATTTATCGGATTTGACATAGAGTTAGCGAAGCAAATTGCGGATAAACTTGGATATGAGCTAAAAATTGAAAACATGGATTTCGGTGGTCTTATTAGTGCATTACAAGCAGAACGTCTTGATTTTATCATCTCAGGTATGTCAGCAACTGCTGAACGTAAGGAAAGTGTTGATTTTTCTACGGAATACCATAAATCAGGCGAAATGTTTGTTACATTAAAAGATTCTGATGTAAAGAAACTTGAAGATTTAGACGGTAAAAAGGTTGGCGTACAATTAGGTTCCATTCAAGAAGAAGGAGCTAAAAAAATTAAAAAAGATACACTTAAAAATCTTGAAATTTCAGCATTAAACAAAGCTCCAGAATTAATTCAAGAATTAAAATCAGGAAGAATCGATGCTGTTTATTTAGATAAAACAGTTGCCGTTGGTTTCATTGAAGAATTAGACCTAGCTGGATTTGATGATCCAACTGAAGCTTCACCAGGCATGGCGGTTGCATTTGCAAAAGGCAGCGAGCTTACTGAAGAATTTAATAAAGTGTTAGAAGAAATGAAAACAAATGGTGAATTAGAAAAACTAGAGAAACAATGGATTGAAGAATAATCATCATAAATTTTTGGTAGAAATGAGGTGTAAGGCATGGGTTTGGATATTGATTTTTCCCGAATCGTGCCTTCAATTCCGTTTATACTAGAAGGGATCGGCATTACAGTATCCTTTGCACTAGTATCGGCAATTTTAGGTTTAATTCTTGGGACAATTTTAGCGGTATTTAAAATTAGCAAGGTTTCATTTTTAAAGTGGTTTGCGAATATTTATACGTCCATATTCAGAGGAACACCACTTATCCTTCAATTGGTTTTAATCTATTTTGCGGTTCCGCAGCTTTTTCAATATGATATTGATAAATTTGCGGCTGGAGTTATTGCATTCGGATTAAATTCAGGTGCTTATATTTCTGAGATCATTCGAGCAGGAATTCAGGCTGTTGATAAAGGCCAACAAGAAGCGTCGGAAGCACTTGGCATTTCGTACCGTCCGATGATGTTGGATATTATTCTGCCGCAGGCTGTGAAAAATATATTACCTGCACTTTTAAATGAATTTGTAACCTTAACGAAAGAATCAGCACTTGTAAGTACAATTGGATTATTGGATATTATGAGACGAGCTCAAGTTGTCGGATCGAATACATTCCGCTATTTTGAACCATTATTAATTGCTGGTTTAGTTTATTGGATAATTGTTACAATCCTCACATTCCTAGGAGGAAGACTTGAGAGGAGGTTGCGTCGTAGTGAGTAATGATCATATTAAAGTAGAGGGACTTCATAAATCTTTTGGCAAGCTTCATGTGTTAAAAGGGATTACGACCACTTTTAAACAAGGTGAGGTTGTTGCCATAATTGGGCCTTCTGGTTCAGGAAAATCTACATTTCTAAGATGTTTAAATTTACTTGAAAAACCAACTGAGGGACAAATCTGGGTTGCGGATGATGAAATCACAAATGCAAAGACGAATATTACGAAGGTACGCCAGCATATCGGCATGGTGTTTCAGCATTTTTATCTGTTTCCACATAAGACTGTACTTCAAAATCTAACGTATGCCCCAATGAAGGTAAAAGGGGTATCGAAGAGTGAGGCAGAAGCGAAGGCTCAGGAACTGTTAAAACAGGTTGGTTTATCGGAAAAGGCCAATGAATATCCAAATCGTCTATCTGGAGGTCAAAAGCAAAGGGTTGCGATTGCAAGAGCATTGGCAATGGAACCTGAAATTATGCTGTTTGATGAGCCAACTTCTGCACTAGACCCTGAGATGGTTAAAGAGGTTCTTAGTGTTATGAAGGGATTAGCTGATACAGGGATGACGATGCTCATTGTAACCCATGAAATGGGGTTTGCTCGTGAAGTAGCAGACAAAGTGCTCTTTATGGATGATGGAGTAATTGTTGAACAAACAACACCTGATGAGTTTTTCACGAATCCAAATTCCCAACGTGCTAAGGATTTCCTAGAGAAGGTCCTTTAAAAGAATGATCACTGTGATCATTCTTTTTTTCGTTAATTTAGCCATACTAAGATTTGTAATGGTGTTTTAGTTTCTCTAAAAAAATCGTAGGAGCCGATTATGTTTAAAATAGGTTATCGAACTTTAAAAACTGCAATAGGTACAACTATTTCCATATCTATCGCAAAGCTAATCGGACTAGATAGTTTTGCATCTGCTGGAATCCTAACAATTTTATGTATTAAGGTAACCAGAAAAAAATCGCTTGAGAGTTCTTGGGAGCGATTTGTTGCGTGTGTTCTGGGAATCATATTTTCGTTTGTATTTTTCGAAGGAATAGGGTATCATCCCTTAACCATCGGCTTGTTACTCCTGTTTTTTATCCCTACTGTGGTTGCGGTACGAGCGAAAGATGGGATTGTAACAAGTTCCGTCATTATTTTACATATATTTTCAGCTGGGAATGTAACTTTAGATTTGATTGTGAATGAACTTGGGTTAATTATTATTGGAATTGGTGTTGCGCTACTCGTTAATCTATATATGCCGAGTGTTGACAATCAACTTAGGGTGTACCAACAAGAAATAGAAACTCTTTTTGGAAATATATTAAATGAAATGGTTCACTATCTGCGAACAGGTGAAAGTATTTGGGATGGTCAGGAGATAACGGCTATTGAAGATTTATTAAAGAAAGCGAAAAGAATTGCATATAGAGATGTTGAAAATAACCTAATGCGAGATGAAAACTTATATTATACGTATTTTGATATGAGAGAAAAGCAATTTGAGATTCTACAAAGGATGTTACCTACTATAACTTCAATTACCCAGTCGGTTGAACAGAGGGACATGGTTGCTGACTTTATTATGGAGGTCAGCCAATCCATCCATCCGGGTAACACTGCAGTTATATTTTTGAAGAAACTTGAAGCAATGCGCAAAGCGTTTAGAGAAATGCCATTGCCAAAAACTCGAGAGGAATTTGAAACAAGAGCTGCTCTTCTTCAATTTATTAAAGAAATGGAAGAATATCTAATCATAAAAAGACTATTCAAAGGGCTTCCGACATAATGAAAGGGTAAAGGTGACCAACTAGGTCACCTTGTCTTACATTATAGGTTTGAATTAAAACCACATACCTACTCCTGCTAACAGAGTCGTAATTACCATTACACCAATCATTAAATATACAACAATTTTTTGAGTTTTACGGGACATGTCACCTACTCCTTTCTGCTTGCTTCTTTATTATATTTTACCGTGAAACCCGAAGTTGGACAACTATCTAGTAAAAATCATTAAAACTGAAAATAAACAATTTTTGATGAGCTTATGCTAAAATAGTCTTAGTACACCTAGAAAGCGTATACAATTTTTGAGCGAGCGCTCGCTTGAGGAGTGAAAGCATGATTAAAAAAATTGACCACATTGGAATAGCTGTTTCATCAATTGAAACTTCCCTTCCTTTTTACACGAACGTTCTAAACCTCCAGGTAGAAGGAATTGAAGAAGTAGAATCAGAGAAAGTAAGAGTTGCCTTTATCAAAATCGGAGAATCGAAGCTGGAGCTATTGGAGCCATTATCACCAGAAAGTCCAATTGCTAAATTTATAGAAAAACGCGGTGAGGGAATACATCATATCGCATTGGGTGTAACATCCATCGAAGAGCGTATTCAAGAAATAAAGGAACATGGCATTCGAATGCTTGCTATGGAGCCAAAGCTTGGGGCAGGCGGTGCAAAGATTGCCTTCATGCACCCAAAGTCTACAGGTAATATCCTATATGAGCTTTGTGAGAAACCTATCAAGGGGGATACAAAATAATGGTAGATATCTATGAGAAAATTGACGAACTCTATGATCGTCGTCGTGAGGTAGAATTAGGCGGCGGAGACGAAAAGATTGATAAACAGCATGAAAAAGGAAAATTAACCGCTAGAGAGCGGATTGATTTATTACTTGATAAGGGAACCTTTGTGGAATTGAATCCATTTATCGAGCATCGTAGTATTGATTTTGGACTAGCCGATAAAAAAGGGCCTGGCGATGGTGTCGTTACTGGCTATGGAAAAATTAACGGAAGACCGGTTTATTTGTTTTCTCAGGATTTTACTGTATTTGGTGGAGCACTTGGGGAAATGCATGCGAAAAAAATTGCAAATGTCATGGACCTGGCTGCTAAAAATGGTGCACCCTTTATTGGCTTAAATGATTCAGGTGGTGCAAGAATTCAAGAGGGTGTCGTCTCCCTTGACGGCTATGGTCACATTTTTTATCGAAATGCGATTTATTCGGGAGTCATTCCGCAAATCTCTGTCATTATGGGACCATGCGCGGGCGGGGCCGTGTATTCTCCAGCGATTACCGATTTTGTCTTTATGGTGGAAAAGACGTCACAGATGTTTATAACTGGGCCGAAAGTCATTGAAACCGTTACAGGTGAAAAAATAAGCTCAGAGGATTTAGGTGGAGCAAGCGTACATAATTCAATCAGCGGGAACGCACATTTTTCAGGAGAAACCGAAGAGGATGTTTTGCAGCAGGTAAGGGCTTTAGTGAGCTATCTCCCTCAAAATAATGAAGAAAAATCACCCATTCTACCTGTACAAGAAGATGACGATTATCGGCCCGATTTGACAGATGTGATCCCATTTGATGCAGTCAGACCCTATGATGTTCGCAAAGTAATTGAACAAGTAGTTGACGAAAATTCATTCATGGAAGTTCACAAAGATTTTGCGAAAAACATCGTTGTTGGGTTTGCAAGAATAAAAGGTGAAGTTGTCGGTTTAGTATGTAATCAGCCGAAATATATGGCCGGAGGGCTTGATATTGATTCATCTGATAAAGCTTCAAGATTTATTCGTTTTTGTGATTCCTTTAATATTCCGCTGATCACATTTGAGGATGTAACAGGCTTCTTCCCCGGGGTAAAACAGGAGCATGGCGGAATTATAAGACATGGAGCAAAGATTTTATTTGCGTATTCAGAAGCCACAGTGCCTAAGCTAACAGTCATTCTAAGAAAGGCATATGGCGGGGCATATGTAGCTTTAAATAGTAAATCAATTGGAGCTGATTTAGTTTATGCATGGCCAAATGCCGAAATTGCGGTAATGGGTCCACAAGGAGCTGCCAATATCATTTTTGCTCGTGAAATTAATGAAAGTGATGACCCGGAAAAAACGCGCGCAGCTAAGATTGAGGAATACCGTGAAAAGTTTGCTAATCCATATGTTGCAGCGAGTCAAGGAATGGTAGATGATGTCATCGATCCTCGCGAAACGCGGATAAAAATTATTCAGGCTTTAGAAATGCTTCGAAATAAAAAAGAATCCCGTCCAAAGAAAAAGCATGGAAATATTCCATTATAGGGCGGAGTATTTGATTTTTGATGATATTGTGATAGTCTAATTTCATTAGACCTATTCATCTTGGAGGTACATAGTTATGATAAATCAAGAAAGACTTGTTAATGAATTTTTAGAGTTAGTACAAGTGGACTCTGAAACAAGATTCGAAACTGAAATTGCAAAAGTGTTAAAAGAAAAATTCACTGCATTAGGTGTACATGTGATCGAGGATGACACAACCGGTCAAACTGGACATGGGGCAGGGAATTTAATTTGTACGCTTGAAGGAAAAAAGAATGATGTAGATACCATTTATTTTACATCCCATATGGATACAGTTGTTCCAGGTAAGGGGATTAAGCCGTCCATAAAGGATGGTTATATTGTCTCAGACGGTACAACCATTTTGGGAGCAGATGATAAAGCAGGATTAGCTGCAATGTTCGAAGCGATTCGTGTTATAAAAGAAAATCAAATTCCGCATGGTAAAATAGAATTTATTATTACAGCCGGTGAAGAATCCGGTCTTATGGGGGCAAAAGCTCTAGACCCTTCTATGATTACTGCGAAATACGGCTATGCGCTTGATAGTGATGGCAAGGTTGGCAACATTATTGTTGCTGCACCAACACAAGCGAAAGTGAAGGCAACTATCATTGGAAAAACAGCACATGCCGGTGTTGCCCCTGAAAAAGGTGTTTCAGCGATTACAATGGCTGCAAAATCAATTTCCAGAATGCCTTTAGGTCGAATTGATGAAGAAACAACTGCTAATATCGGTCGCTTTGAAGGTGGAACACAAACGAATATCGTTTGCGACCATGTTGAAATTTTAGCAGAAGCCCGTTCATTAATTACAGAAAAAATGGAAAGCCAAGTTCAAAAGATGAAGGAAGCTTTCGAATCTGTAGCAGCTGAAATGGGCGGTCGTGCAGATGTCGAGACAACGGTCATGTATCCAGGATTTAAGTTTGCAGATGGCGACCATGTTGTTGAGGTTGCAAAACGAGCAGTTGCGCGAATTGGACGTCAAAGTGAACTGCAACAAAGCGGTGGTGGCAGTGATGCAAACGTCATCGCGGGTCATGGTATTCCAACCGTAAATCTAGCTGTTGGTTACGAAGAAATCCATACAACAAATGAAAAAATGCCGATTGAAGAACTTGTTAAAACGGCGGAACTCATTGTTGCGATTGTCGAAGAGGTTGCGAAATAAGAACAAAAGCGCAGCGCCTTGAAGTTGAACGTCAACTAAAACCTGCCACGTCCTGTGGCAAACGTAGACGTCAGCACATCATGTGCAAGTCCGACAAGCATAAGACGAGACGGCTAGAAGGTTGCCCTTTGACCTTCTTGACGGATTGGCTTATGACCTCGAGGGGCTAGGCGCTGAAGCTGGATGTTGAATTTTAAGTGGAATTCCGTTTAATAAGGGAGTTCCTCTTTTTTTGTTTCTTTTCCAAATCGGGTAAAGTATGATAGAAAGAGAAGATTTTTGTTATTTTGGTAGAGGTGAAGTCAGATGGAAGATCAAAAAGTTGTCGTTTTTTCGGCAGGTAATGAGGAATTTGCTATCCCTGTGTTAAATGTGATTTCCATAGAAAGAGCACAGAAGCTTAATGCAATACCGCAAATGCCAAACTATATGCTAGGTGTTCTAACGATTCGAGATGAACTAGTTCCCATTATAGATACGGGAATTATTTTATTTAATAAAACTACAAATCATACGGAGAAAACGAGGATTATCGTTTCCAAATCGGATACACTTTCAGTTGGATTACTTGTTGATGATGCAAAAGAAATAATCGATATTCCTCAAGATCAATTGAAGCCATTACATGTAACGTACCAGTTCTCCCCATATATAACTGGAATTGCGACACTTGAAGATAGAATGATAACATTACTAGACCCTGCAAAACTATTTGATGGTCTAGACGGATTCGATACGATAGAGGAACATATTCAAAGCCGCCAATAGAATAGGTGGCTTTTTCTATGATAAACTAGTAATAGTGGATGAATAGGAAGTGCGAATGATGAAGGAAATGTATCCGAAAAACGGAAAGGTTATTTTACACGTCGATATGAATAGCTTCTATGCATCGGTTGAAATGGCCTATGATCCTACATTACAGGGCAAGCCCTTAGCGATAGCTGGGAATCCCGAGGAGCGCAAGGGCATTATCGTAACATGCAGTTATGAAGCACGTGCATTTGGGGTGAAAACGACGATGCCCTTATGGGAGGCAAAGCGTAAATGCCCAAATCTGATCGTACGTAAACCAAATTTTGAACGTTATCGCAGTGCCTCGCTAGCGATGTTTGATATCCTTCGTTCCTATACGGATCTTGTTGAGCCTGTTTCAATTGATGAAGGTTATCTCGATATAACAAATTGCTATGACAAGGGATCTCCAATTGAAATCGCAACCTCCATTCAAGAAACGGTACGAAAAGCTCTTCTTCTTCCTTGCAGTATTGGAATTGCACCGAATAAATTTCTCGCAAAAATGGCGTCGGATATGAAAAAACCGTTAGGAATTACTGTTTTACGCAAGCGGGATGTTCCAACTATTCTTTGGCCGCTGCCAGTTGGGGAAATGCACGGAGTTGGATCGAAAACAGCTGAAAAATTGGCCACAATCAATATTAAAACAATTGGCGATCTTGCAAAGGGAAATGATATTCAATTAAAACAATTATTAGGTATAAATGGGGGAAGAATTAAGCAGCGGGCTAATGGAATCGACAATAGACCTGTTGACCCGGATTCCATTTCAGTGTTTAAAAGCATTGGGAATTCAACAACATTGCCGTATGATTCTACAGATGAGGAACAACTGCTTGGTGTTATTAAAAGACTATCAAACTCCGTCGGGGCTCGAATTAGGCGAAAGGACATGTTATCAAATAACGTCCAGTTAATGATTCGCTATGCAGACCGAAAAACAGTGACAAGAAGCAGAAAGCTTGAAAATCCAATTGACCAAGATGAAGAAATTTTTCAGGCAGCCAAGCTTCTTTGGAGGAAACATTGGAACGGGGAACCCATTCGCTTATTAGGTGTAACGGCTCAAGAATTAGTGGAAAAGCATGAGGCATATAAACAGCTTGATCTGTTCTCTTATGAAAAAGAAGCGAAGAAAGAACCTTTATTAAAAGTGATTGACGAATTGAAAGATAAGTATGGAAATGAGATTCTGTCAAATGGAATCAAGCTTCCAAAGGATAAAAATCCGCGAAATAATGAACATGGAACTAGTTTTGAAAAGGACTTTTTAAGCGATTAAAGACCCCAACTCAATTGAGAAGGGGTCTTTTGCAATACTTAATCTTCTACTGGCCACCAGTGGAATCCATCCTCGGCTAATAAATCATGTGCTGCCTTTGGACCGTTAGAATCAGAAGGATAATTAGGAAATTCAGTTGCAATTTGATTTTCCCAAACCTTGGAGATGGCGTCAACGTAACGCCATGATAGGGCAACTTCATCCCAGTGAGCAAAGTTGGTTGTATCACCCATCATACAGTCATAAATGAGCTTTTCATAAGCCTCCGGTGTATTAATCCCATCGATGCAGTTATTGCAATAATCAAGCTTAACAGGCAGTGTCATCGTGTTTTGTCCCGGTCTTTTCGCATTTAAATTGAGTGTAATTCCCTCATCCGGTTGGATGTTGATGACAAGCAGGTTAGGATTTTGACGTTCATTATCCTCTTTATAATATAAATCCATTGGAATGTCTTTAAACTGAACAACAATCTTTGTTGATTTTTCCTTCATTCGTTTACCCGTACGGATATAGAATGGAACACCTGCCCATCTGAAATTATCAATTAAAAGTCTTCCTGCAACAAATGTAGCCGTATTTGACTGAGGATCTACATTATCCTCTTCGCGGTAACCAGGGACCTGTTTTCCCTTTATTGAACCAGCGCCATATTGTCCTCTAACAAAGTTCTTTCTAACATCTTCCTCGTCCATTGGGCGAAGGGCACGTAAAACCTTGATTTTTTCACTGCGAATCTCATCTGTATTTAATTTAATCGGTGGTTCCATGGCTAGTAGGGCAACCATTTGAAGCATATGGTTTTGAACCATATCGCGTAGTGCACCTGATTTTTCATAATAGCCGCCACGATCTTCTACACCTAGAACCTCACTCGAAGTGACCTGAATATTGGATATGTATCGATTATTCCAAAGTGGTTCGAATATCGCATTTGCAAAACGGATGACTTCAATATTTTGGACCATTTCCTTGCCTAAATAATGGTCAATTCGGTATATCTCATCCTCTGAAAATGCATGTCTTAGTTGTTCATTAAGTTGTTTTGCAGAAGGTAGGTTATGGCCGAATGGTTTTTCAATCACAAGTCTTGTATAACCTTCCGTTGATGTTAATCCTTCTGATTTCAAATTGACAGCAATTGTTCCGAAAAATTCAGGAGCCATTGCTAAATAAAATATTCTGTTTCCACCTGTGTTATAGGTCGAATCTAAATTCTCTGCAACTGCCTTTAATTCCCGATAAGAAGCACTGTCATTCACATTAAACGGATGGTAGTAAAAATGTTTTGAGAACTTTTCAATATCCTCACGTTGTTCCTCAAATTGCCCGGCAACTGAATTTCTTACGTTTTGTTGGAATTCTTCATTCTTTAATGGGCGTCTTGCCACGCCGATTACCGCAAAATCCTCAGAAAGCTTTCCTTTCGTATATAAATTATAGATCGAAGGATAGAGCTTTCGGTTGGCCAAATCACCTGTTGCTCCAAAAATAATTACAATTGATTTTGGTGCTGTATTTGTCATATAAATCCCCCATTTTTCCACGCATTTATAATATCTTTTTAATGTATCCTTTTTTGTTTAGTAAATCAACTAATTAGTATGATTTTTTTAAGTTTTCCCTTAAAGTATGCCTTAACAAGGAAGGGATATGCGGAAAAACGATTCAAAGATATCTTACTCGAAGGGGCATATCTAGAGAACAAAAGGCAGAATATGATATAGTAGGTAATGGAACAGCGAAGGAAAAACGTAAAAAATGAGATGTTAATTGGAGGATTTCGCAAGTGGAAGTCGTATTTTTAGGAACGGGTGCAGGGGTCCCTGCAAAAGAGCGGAATGTTACTTCTATCGCCTTACAATTGCTTGATGAACGCAGAGCCTCTTGGTTATTTGATTGCGGGGAGGCAACACAGCATCAAATTTTATATACAAATATAAAGCCAGGGAAACTTGAAAAGATTTTTATTAGCCATTTACATGGTGACCATATTTTTGGATTGCCCGGATTGTTGGGAAGTCGCTCCTTTCAGGGGGGAGAATCCTTATTAACTGTCTATGGACCCAAGGGTATTAAAGCATTTATTGAAACTTCATTAATAGTAAGTACGACCCATATTCGATATCCGCTTGAAGTGGTTGAGATCGAAGAAGGGGTGATTTTTGAGGATGAGCAATTTTGTGTGATGGCTAAAGAGCTGGAGCATGGGATTCAATCCTTTGGGTATCGCATTGTAGAGAAGGACCTTCCTGGAACATTGTTGATTGACAAGCTCTCAAAAGAAGGGATCAAGCCTGGTCCTATTTATCAAAAAATAAAAGAAGGTCAAACCGTAATCCTTGAGGATGGCCGCAGGCTCAATGGAGAGGAATATATTGGTCCTCCTAAAAAAGGCCGAATCGTGACCATTTTAGGTGATACACGTTATGTGAAGGAAAGTATTGAACTAGCAAAAAATGCAGATCTCCTTGTACATGAAGCAACGTTTAGTTCAAATGAAGCAGATTTGGCTTATGATTATTTTCACTCAACGACTGCACAAGCAGCTGAGGTTGCAAAATTGGCCGGAGTTAAAAACTTGATATTGACCCATATTAGTTCAAGGTACCAAGGTGAAGATAGTCAGATGTTACTTAAAGAAGCTCAGCAGGTATTTCAACATACATATATGGCTAAAGATTTTTTGAGGTTCGACATAAAGCACACCGTATAACACTGGAGGTTAATGTAAGAATGAATTCAGTTATTGAAACGATTATGAATCATCGGTCGATTCGTAAATTTGAAAAGAAAGTATTAACAGATGAACAAATTCGGATGATTGTGGAAAGTGCCCAAGCGGCCTCGACTTCCAGTTTTATTCAGGCATATTCGATTATTGGGGTTAAGGATCCAGATAAAAAGCAAAAGCTCGCAGCGATTGTTGGAAATCAAGCCTATGTAGCAGAAAATGGTCATTTCTTTGTATTTTGCGGGGATCTCTATCGTCATCAAGTGATTAGCAATTTGGAGGAAAAGGATTTATCAACCTCATTGGAGAGTACGGAGAAGTTTATGGTTGCGACGATTGACGCTGCCTTAGCGGCTCAGAATGCCGTACTTGCAGCTGAATCACTGGGCTTAGGCGCCTGCTATATTGGTGGCTTGCGCAATAATTTAGACGAGGTTTGTGAAATTTTAAATATCCCTGAATTTGTGATCCCACTCTTTGGAATTGCCGTAGGTTACCCGGCGCAAATGCCAGATAAAAAGCCACGACTTCCATTCGAACATATTTATCATGAAGATGAATATCAACAAGATGAAGCCTTGTTTAAACAAGGGTTAGATACGTACAATCAAACGATTTCTGATTACTATACAAAACGTACAAATGGGAAACGATCAGATACATGGACAGGCCAGATGGCAAACATGCTAGAGAAACCAAAACGTATGTATATGAAGGATTTTGTGAAGAAACAAGGATTTAATCAACAGTAACCCCTAAAACTAGAGAGGAGCGGAACCCATGGATATTAAAATCAATCATAAAATGATCAAAGAAATGTGTGGCACCGTCTCCTTTAAAAGAGGGGACGCTTTTTATCGAACAAATAAGGTGACATTTACGGAATACGGACAAAACGAGTGCAAAGCAACTGTAAAGGGTGCAGAGGAATTTCACGTTAAAATTGAAAAAAATAGAAATGGAAAAATTACGGCAACATGCAGTTGTCCGTCACTTGCGAATTTTGATAAAGATTGCCAGCATATCGCGGCGGTTTTAATCGCGATTCATGAGCAACAAAGTCAGGAACCTTTCGAATTTCATGAATCGGTATCATCCGTAGGCGGAAGCCTCACAAATGATTTTATGTCACTATTTTTAGATCATCCAACGCGTTCAAGTGGTCATCAGCTTCACTTTGAGAAACGGGAAGTACTTGATGTTCGTTTTACATGCAGGCCTGTTGAGGTTTCATATGAGCAAACTTTATTTGGTGTGGAAATGGAGATCGAACAGACAGGAGTACATGATATCCGAGACTTTCTAAAATGTTTAAAAACAGGAAAGCCAAGTATTCTTTCTTCACAATTTAAATATGATCCAAATTTACATTGCTTTTTACAAGAAGCGGATTCCCTTCTTCACCAATTAGTGAAAGTAACCGAAGATGAAAAGGCTTTTCTTGATATGATCTCAGGTCAAACAACTTACAAAGCTAGTCCAAAACAATTGCTGATTCCTCCGTCGTCGTGGAAAGGGCTTATTCCCTTAATTTCAAAATGCCCATCCGTTTTTCTAGAAAACAACAGCCATTCCTATGAGGGGCTTAACATTGTTCAGGAACCGCCACCGCTTCATTTCTCATTTGAGGAAGGGGAGCAAGGAGACTATCAGTTAAGAATTCAGGGCTTCAATCGAATGCGTGTGTTAAAATCCTACAACACCGTCCTAAGCGATGGACTGCTTTATCAAATCGAGGCAGAGGATTGTGACCGATTATTGGAGCTAAAACAAATGCTCGCAAACCCTAATGCAAATCATATTCCCATTCCAAAGGAGCAAACAAATTTTTTCCTGAAAAAAATTGTGCCAAGCTTGAAAAAAATTGGCGTTGTTCACATGTCTCAGGCTATTTCCAAAGAGTTTATGAAAACACCGCTTGTTGCTAAGCTTTATTTGGATCGTCTACGACATAAGCTGCTTGCGGGACTTGAATTTCACTATGAAAATATCATCATCCAACCACTAGAGAATCGGGATCTTCCCACTGGTCCTATGGTTATTAGGGATACAGAAAAAGAGGATGAAATTCTGCGAATTATGGATGAGAGTGGCCTTTCGAAGACGGAAGGCGGATATTATATGCATAATGAGGAACTAGAGTATGAGTTTTTGTATCATATCGTTCCAAGGCTTCAGCCCCACTGCCAAATATATGCCACAACAGCCATACGAAATCGAATCATTCCAAAGAATGATCACCTGAAAATAAGAGTAAAGATGATGAAGGAACGCACCAATTGGCTGGAATTTAAATTTGAAATGAAGGGGATTGCTGAGCAAGAAATTCGCGAAATATTAGGTGCCCTAGAGGAAAAACGAAAGTATTATCGTTTGAAGAATGGTTCATTGCTTTCTCTTGAAACAAGAGAGATGGAGGAAATTCAGCGGTTTTTGCATGCTGCTCCGATCCAAGATGATGATTTTGAATCAACCTTAAATATGCCAATGATTGAGGCTTTACCGTTTTTAGACTCAATTGATGATGGTGAGATTTTCACAGCAGAAGAATCATTTCGCCAGTTTCTTGATTCCATCCGGAACCCTGCTCTTTTAAGTATTGAAGTTCCGGATTATTTGGACACCATTTTACGGGATTATCAAAAGCAGGGCTTCAAATGGATGAAGACTCTTGCAAGCTATGGCTTTGGCGGGGTTCTTGCTGATGATATGGGGCTTGGGAAAACCGTTCAGAGCATTGCTTATATCGTGTCTGAGCTTTCCAAGATTCGTGAAAGAAGTGAGCCCGTATTAATTGTTTGCCCATCATCGTTAACTTATAATTGGCTTCACGAGTTGCTAAAATTTGCTCCTGAGCTTCAGGCGATTGTGATTGATGGAAAGAAGGAAGAACGAAGAGAGCTCCAAAAAGAGAAAGAAGGAATGGATGTTCTAATCACATCCTACCCATTGCTAAGGCGTGATATAAAGTGGTATGAATCGCAACATTTCCATACCGTGTTCTTTGACGAAGCACAGGCTTTTAAAAATCCGGTCACCCAAACAGCAAGGGCCGTCAAAAGAATAAAAGCAGACAACCGGTTTGGCTTAACAGGCACTCCGGTAGAAAATTCAATCGAGGAGCTCTGGTCGATTTATCATGTTGTCTTTCCGCAGCTCTTTAAGGGCTTAAAGGAATATAGTCATCTGACCAGAAAGGACATCGCTAGAAGGGTTCGGCCATTTTTACTTCGTCGAGTAAAAGAGGATGTTCTAGCAGAGCTTCCGGAAAAAATTGAGATTCTTGAAGCATCCGAGCTGCTGCCGGAACAAAAAAAGCTATATGCGGCGTATTTAGCGAAGCTCCGAGAAGATACATTAAAGCATCTTGATAAGGCGACGATTCGAAAAAATCGAATTCGAATTCTTGCCGGGTTAACTCGATTGCGGCAAATTTGCTGTCATCCGGCTTTATTTGTGGACGGCTATAAAGGAAGTTCTGCAAAATTTTTGCAGCTTCTTCAAATCATCGAGGAATCCAAATTGTCAGGAAGACGAGTTTTGATTTTCTCACAATTTACGAAAATGCTTGGGCTGATTAGCAGAGAGCTTACGAGTCGGGGGCATACATTCTTTTACTTAGATGGACAAACGCCAACAGACGAGCGAGTGGAATTATGCGGGCGTTACAATGCAGGAGAACGGGAATTATTTTTAATTTCGTTGAAAGCTGGCGGAACAGGCCTGAACCTGACGGGGGCGGACACGGTTATTTTATATGATCTTTGGTGGAATCCAGCGGTGGAAGAACAAGCGGCAGACCGTGCTCATCGAATCGGCCAAAAAAAGGTGGTCCAGGTGATTAAGCTTTTTGCGCGCGGTACGATTGAAGAGAAAATGAATGAGCTCCAAGATAAGAAACGTGACCTTATTTCAGACATTATTGATTCTGAGGAAACAACAACGCTAACGGATGAGGATATTCGAGAACTTCTCATGATTTAAAAAAACGACAAGTGCTAGTCACTTGTCGTTACATAGTTTCGGTGTCTAGCTCCAGCGCCTAGCCCCTCGAGGTCACAATCCAATCGCTTCTGAAGGCAAACAACGCCTTCTGTCAGCGCTAGTCTTGTGCTTGTCGGGGCTGAGCAAGGCGCTTGCGCTTTTCTTAAAACCAGCCGCGTTCGTATTGTTTCGGGCTTTCGATTGAAATACCTAATTCTTTTGCTGCTGTTCTTGGCCAGTATGGATCACGCAGTAATTCGCGAGCTAAAGAGATTAGATCAGCTCGATTGTTTTTTAAAATTTCTTCCGCGTGAACAGCTTTTGTGATTAAACCAACAGCTCCAGTCGGGATGTTTGCCTCATTGCGAATTTTATCCGCAAAACCTACCTGATAGCCAGGGTATACGTCGATTTTTGCTGGTACGACACTTCCTGAGCTGACATCGATTAGGTCAACTCCTTGAGCTTTCATACGTTTTGCATAATCTACATAATCGGCAGGTGTTAAGCCGCCGTCTGTATAATCATTTGCTGATACACGAACAAGTAGGGGGCCATCCCATACTTCTTTAACGGCTTCGATTACCTCTTGAAGGAAACGATAGCGCTTTTCACTAGTACCGCCATACTCATCCTCACGTTTATTGGAGAGCGGGGATAAGAATTCATTAATTAAATAACCATGTGCCCCGTGGATTTCCACAATATCAAAGCCTGCTTCTTTTGCTCGTCTTGCTCCAGCCTTGAATGCTTCGATTGTTTCATTAATTTCATTCAATGTTAATTCTTTTGGAGTTTTAGATCTTTCATTAAATGCGATCGCTGAGGGGGCAACTATATCGCCATCCACGGTCGCTTTTCGACCTGCATGGGCAATTTGGATCGCTGTTTTTGCGCCCTGTGCTTTGATCATTTCAACGAGTTTTTTGAAACCTGGTATATGCTCATCGCTCCATATTCCTAAATCCTGCGCAGAGATTCTCCCTTGAGGTGTTACGGCAGTTGCCTCCACCATGATCAGCCCAACCTGGCCAACAGCGCGGCTTGTATAATGAGTATAATGCCAATCCTGCAGCATTCCATCCTGATTATGGCTGGAATACATACACATTGGTGACATGACAATTCTATTTTTCAAGGTAACGTTCTTAATCGTATAGGGTGAGAATAATGCTGATTCCATAAAATGATAGCCTCCTATGTATTTCGTTTCCCTAAAAAGTATATCAGGTCTTACCATTGATTTCATTGTTTGTGCATCCCAACAAAAAGCATCGACATTCCCAGTGTCGATGCTTTTGTTCATTTATAAGGTACTTCGGCTAATTTCTTACCCGTTTCTGTACTTATAAGAGCCACTTTCGTAGGCACATAGTGTTGAGTTTGATTATCAAATACATATCTAGTTTCAAAAAACGCAATTACATCATAATGAGCAATGCCTGAAACGGCTCGGATCGCCACGATTTCCTGAGGCTTCATTTTTGTTAATTTATCAAAACGGTAGCTTGAAGCCGGGTCAACCCAAGTTTCGATTGCCTCAAGCCGTTTCTGTAATTCTTCCTTATCTGGAAAATCCTTATAGCGGTCCTCTGATAACGGAATGACTGCTTCTAAGTCAGTCTGCTTATCAATAAACTCGATTTGATAATCGCCCATATATTTCATTGAAAAACGCTTTTTCGCCTCATCAAACCATCCAGAAGTATTAGGATCCTTAAAAATTTCCTCGATTTTTTCACCAGTATAGCTTAAGACCGTTAATCCAGTTATGCCTCCACTTCCAACTGAATGAAAATAGAGGAGAATATCCTGCTTGCCATTCTGAAGGACATCTGCAAATTTCATGTCAGCCAGCTGGTATAAGTCCTGTTTATTATGATAGGTACCTAATTGTTTACCATTGATTTTTAAAGACCACTCATTCGCAAGATTGTATTGATTTTTTCTCGCATATAATTCAATGATATCCTTTTTACCATCACCGTCTAAATCAATAAACTCCTTTTGAACGATTGTAAAGGGGCCATACTCCACATCGTTTTGCTGGGCCATAGTCACACTGTGAAAACCGATGAGAAGGCCTAACATTACTAAAAATCGTACCAGTTTCACAAAATCACCTCTTTGGTAGGTTAACCAAAAAGGGAGGCAGATATAGGTAAAACTTTCTTATTTTGTATAAAAGTTCTCCGTATAATAAGGATGCGATTCTGCATTAAAGGCAACTCCAACTCCTAAATACGTATATTCCTTTTTTAAAATATTTTCTCGATGTCCCATTGAGTTCATAAGCCCTTCATGGGCGAAAATACTGCTAAATTGTCCATAGGCCAGATTTTCTCCGGCACTTGTAAAGAAAACTTCGTCCTCAAGCATTCGGTCAAAAGGGGACAGGCCTTTTAAATTTGTATGACTAAAATAGTCGTTGTCCGCCATATCTAAACTATGCTTTCTTGCTGTTTCCTTTACGTGGTCATCCCAGGTTAGAATGCTAAGCCCATGATTGACTCTTGACGCATTTGTAAGATCAAATAATTGATATTCAAAGCCTACTTTTAATTGTTCACTTGAGTTTGTATAAAAATCTGTTCGATTTTGTTCAAGTGCTTCGGAAACGATTTGAATCGAAGTCACCGTGTTGTTTTCGTGTTTATCGTAAAAGAGAGTGACATAGGTGTTATCAATATGGAAGACATCATAGTCCCGGTCCTGCTGAAACTCATAATAAACAAATCCTTTTTGGATCCGTGTCATAGGTTCACCAAGTAGATTAAGAGCATCCTGTTTTGGTGTTCCGCGTTTGATTCCTTTCAATGATGAAATAAGGTTTTGATTCGTGTATAAGCCAACAACTTGATCCTGAGAATCATAGGCAACCATCATAAAATTATGGTAGTTTTCATGATACGTAAACCAGTTCGTTCCATATTCATTTAAAGACGATCGTTTTGCGGCACCAAGCTTTGTTTCTACACTTTGTTTACTCTCACCAAGCTCAATATTATGAATCGAAAAGGACTGTTCACTTGGTACGTGCAGCTCTGGCTTTTCAATTTCTTTTTGGTCAATAATTGAATTTTCCGGTGCTTTTTCTTCAAAGCTTTGCAGTAATGTCGTGATATAGTCGATTCCATCAGTTAGTTTCGTTTTAATCGTTGTGAGTTCCTCAGATTTAGAAACCTTGTCAATCTCAGATGTAATAGTATCGAAAACTGATTGATTCTCAGTTTTAGCAGCGAGCTTATCTATAACAGTCCAACTAGCATATAAGAAAAATAAAAAGGATAAAAATAATAGGATTCTTCTCATACTAACCTCCCATTCCTAATACCATTCTATCCAAATTTCTTCGAAACGATAAGGGTGAAAAACGAAAAAAGGGGAGAGGATCCCCTTATTCTGATGCTGGAGTTGTTGTTTTACCTATCCAAGTATAATAGAGCAAAATGGACATTAGAACTGAAACTGCTGAGGCAATGTAAATTGAATGGTACCCAAAAATATGGGCAATTTGGCCGAATGTAATTGCACCAACCCCAACACCTAAATCAAAGGATGAAAAGAAGGTTGCATTTGCCATACCTCTGCGATGTGCTGAAGCCGATTGTACAGCCCATGCTTGGAGGGCTGGTTGTAGAGCACCAAAGCCAAGACCATACAGAGAGGCGGCAATATACAGGACTAGACTATTAGGTAACCAGGCTAATAGGATCATAGCGAAAACGATCAAAATTGCACCTGGAGCGAAAATAGCTCGATGGCCATGCAAATCATAAATGCGGCCAGCAAATGTACGAGTAATCATTAATGCAATCGCAAATAAAAGAAAGTACCATTCAATCCCGGGTATTTCCTTTTGCACGGTGTAAATGGGTAAAAAGGCAGCAATTCCACCAAATGTAACAGTTATAAAGAATAATAGAATGGAAGGGGGAAGGGCTGTTTTTTCATAAAGGTCCCACTTTTTAGGTGCTTCTTTAACTGGTTCTTGTTTTTTGTAGTGGATTCTGGATGATAGGATGAGTGCCACTAACCCAAGAAGGGCAGAAATGAAAAAGAGCTTTGCAAAGGATATTGTACCAACAAGTGTAAGACCTAAAGATGGTCCAAATGCAAGGGCGATATTGCCGAATAGCCCGAAATAGCCCATTCCTTCGCCACGTCTTTTGGCAGGGATTAAATCTGTTGCAATTGTTCCTGAGGCGGTGGTTGAAAAGCCCCAACCAATCCCTTGAAGGATTCGAAATAAAAATAAAAAAAGCAAGCTTGAGATAAATCCATAGGAGCCAACCGATAAGACAAAGATAGCAAGCCCAAGTAAATAAACGAAGCGACGTCCTCTTTTTTCTAATTGATGGCCAGCAAAAGGTCTGAGCAAGAGTGCAGAAAAGGTAAAGATTCCAACGACCAATCCCATCAGCTGGTCATTGCCTCCTAGTTGTTCAACAAAAAGTGGAATTGTCGGCAATGTCATTTGAAAGCCCAAAAAAATAAAAAAGTTTGAAATACAAATCAGGGTAAAATCGCGGGTCCAAATTTTTTCTTTGGTCATCCTTAATTGTGGTGGTGTTTCCTTAATAAGTTGTGTGCTCATTGAATCTCCCCAATGTGAAATATTTCGGATACAGAAATGATTTCTTTCATTTTACCAAAAATGTCAGTAAAATCCTACCACTTTGCATGGTTGAATTCCACTGACTTTTTAAAATCTGACATTATTTTTCTTGAGACACGGATTGAAGCATAGCTTCTCCAAGTTCAGCTGAACGAGCGGTAGCACGTTTAATGCAGGAGACCATTGCTTGTTGGTAGTTAAATTGCTCCAATACTTTTAAACCAGCTTCTGTTGTACCACCTGGACTAGTCACTTCTTTTCGTAATGCAGCAGGTTGCTTCGGTGAACTTTTCAGCATTTCCGCTGCACCAATAATGGTTTGAAGAATTAATTCCTTTGCAATACTTTTTTCGAGTCCGATATCATCCGCTGCTTTTTCCATCGCCTCAACTAAATAATATACATATGCAGGGCCACTCCCAGATAGACCTGTCACCGCATGAAGATCATTCTCCGAAACAGTTGTAACGATCCCAATCGTTTCAAATAGCTGACGAGCAATTTGAAGATGGTTTTCATTTGCGTACCGCCCTATTGATAAGGCAGTAGCTGATTTCCCGATGGTTGCGGATGTGTTTGGCATTGCACGCACAACGGCAACTTCTTTGTTTAGCAAGTCAGTAATCGTTGTGGTTGCGACTCCTGCCAATACAGAGATGATAAGTTGTTTTTCGCTGACAAATTCCTTTATTTCCAAAACAGCTTCCGCCACGTCCTTTGGCTTTATCGCAAGGATGATGATTCCGGCATTTTCAAGCGTTTCTTGTTTGTTCTGACTAATCGTTACTCCGTAGGTATTGTTTAGCTCCTCTAAGCGTGTATGATTGGAGCGATTCATTACAGAAATTTGGCTGGGTTGAAAGAGCTCTTTTTGTACCATTCCAGAAATCATTGCCTCAGCCATTGAGCCAGCCCCAATAAACGCAATACTTTGTTTCTTTTCCATAACGATCCCTCCGTAAAATAAAATAAAAAAAGACCTATTCCATCCCTGTTAAAGGACGGAAAAGGTCTGCTATCCGCGGTACCACCTTACTTAACATCCGAAAAAATAATTTTTTCGATGCTCCACTCGAACCCGTATCGTGGGGAAACGGTTAGGTTTTCCTAACAGCTCATAGGTAGGTTCAATCAAGAAGTGGGCGATGAGATCTTTCAGCCGGTGGATCTCATTCTCTGCTCGTCGTTGCATGATTTACTAGTCCTAATCATAGCCTTTTCGATGTAATATTGATAGTCATTATGCACTGATTTGATTGGGATGTCAAGGGCATATTTAGCCCAATTTTTTTTACATAGCAGATATATTATTTGAATATAATGACAAAGTGAAACTAAAAAGGTAAACTAAAATTGGATGAATGAAACGTTATAAGAACAAAAGGAGATTTATATGAGTAAACTTACGACCACGAAGGATGTATTTAAAATTACCTTGCCCACACCATTTGCTGTCGGGGATGTGAATGTATACGTTGTTAAGGGAGAATCCTTAACCTTAATTGATGCTGGTGCCAAAACGGGAGAAGCATGGGAATCCTTTAATGAGCAGCTTGCTCATCTTGGCTATAAACCATCAGACATCGAACAAATTGTGATTACCCACCATCATCCAGACCATGTTGGGCTTCTTGATTACTTTGGTAAAGATATCCCTATAATTGGTCACCCCAAAAATCAACCGTGGATTAGTCAGGATAAGCAATTCTTTGTCGATAACGAACCGTTTTATAATGAGCTTTTTAATCAATTAGGAATTGATCCACAATTTATGACTTTAATTGATATGGATGAGGAGCTTAAATATTCATGCAGTAGGTCGCTCACAACAACAGTTGGGGAAGGCGATACGATTGAAGGGTTAAATGGCTTTAGGGTGTTGGAGACACCGGGACATGCACAAAGTCATATTGTTTTGTATCGGGAAGAGGATGGATTGCTTATTGCAGGAGATACCCTTTTAGCCAAAATTTCTCCAAACCCTTTACTTGAACCACCACAATTTGGTGAAACAGCGAGACCCAGACCATTAATTCAATATAATAACTCTTTAAGAAAACTTCTAACCCTTGACATATCAAAGGTTGTGACAGGGCACGGCGACGATATTCTGAACCCGCATGACTTAATTCAAGAAAGATTCTTCTCACAAAAAGAGCGGGCATACTATGTTTTGGAAATGATTAAGAAGAAGCCAATGACTGCTTTTGAAATATGCATCAGGTTATTTCCAAGGGTGTATATGAAGCAACCTCTCTTTACGATTTCTGAAACAGTTGGACAGCTTGACTTCCTGGAGGAATTAGGCGAAATAAAGATTGAAGTAGTGGACGGACAATATATCTATCATGCATATTAATACCTGAGGTGAAATAGCCCATATGAATTCTAGACTTAAAGGAAAAACAGTTGTTATTACTGGGGCTTCGAGCGGGATTGGTGAGAAAATAGCCTATCTTGTAGCGGAGCAGGGGGCTTCCCCCATTTTACTTGCTCGAAGCTATGACCAGTTGGAAATAATAGCACAGAACATTCAAGAGGAATACAACGTTAACTGTTTATTTTATAAATTAGATGTACGAGATACGGAGAATGTAAAGGAAGTATTCAAGGACATCCTTCGTCATGTAAAAACAGTGGACGTTCTCGTGAATAACGCAGGGTTCGGTGTGTTTGCAAATGTTGTGGATGCACAAATTGAACAAATGAAAGCAATGTTTGAAGTGAATGTGTTCGGACTCATTTCTTGTACAAAGATGGTATTGCCTGCGATGATTGAGCAAAACACGGGTCACATTATTAATATCGCTTCACAGGCTGGAAAAATTGCAACACCAAAATCAAGCATATATTCTGCTTCAAAGCATGCAGTTCTTGGGTTTACAAATAGCTTAAGGATGGAGCTTTCAAACACAAATATTCATGTAACATCCGTAAATCCTGGACCCATTCGAACACGTTTTTTCGATATTGCAGACGAGACTGGTACATATGCGAAAAATGTAAATCGTTTTATGCTGGATCCTGATGTCGTTGCTTCTAAAATTGTAAATGCGATGTTAACCCCTAAACGTGAAATTAATCTGCCAGGGTGGATGAACGCCGGCAGCATGTTTTATACTCTCTTCCCACGACTTGTTGAAAAAGTGGGGGGAAAGGCGTTTTTTAAGAAATGAATATCGACAATACCCCATTTTTATGGGGTATTTTTTGTTTAATTTGTGAAATCGAATGTATTTTTGTAATCTAAGCACCTGATAACGGTGTTACCGGTATATCACCGAACCGCAAAACGATAAATGGTATACCGCCACTGGTGTTACCGGTATATCATGGAGCTGTGAAACGATAAATGGTATACCGCCAACGGTGATACCGGTATATCGCGGAGCTGTAAAACGATAAATGGTATACCGCAAACGATGTAGGCTAAAAAACAGGCAGATAAACTACCACCGATAGAATGCTTATTTTCTAAGTATTAATTCTTGACGAATGATTTAGATAATGAGTAAATTACATTAAATAGATTGAATTACTGTGCATTAATACAGAAGCAACATGAGGGAGAGAATTACATGAAACAAAATGATCAAACAATTAGCTGTTCAATTCCGGTTGAATCGAAGAATGATTCATCAAAAAAACCAGCAGAAATAAAAGCTGACGGCTCTTTTAACCGTCAAACGAATCGCTTCATTACACCATTTGGAAACCAGTCAGGTGAACTGCCCGTTGAATCTGGCCGCTACCGCTTGTTATGGTCTGCTGCTTGCCCATGGGCACACCGTTCTGTGATCGTTCGTAAAATTCTTGGATTAGAAAAAGCGATAAGCCTAGGAACAGTAAGTCCGTTAAGACCACGAATTGAACGTGTAGATTGGGAGTTTTCCTTAGACGAAAATGGGGTTGATCCAGGCCTGGGTGTTCAGTATGTGAGTGAGGTCTATAAGAATGCAGATCCTGATTATTTAGAGAGACCAACTGTACCGGTCATGGTTGATCTCGAAACCAAAAAGGCTGTTAACAATGATTATTTTAAACTAACCAACTACTTTGAAACCGTTTGGGCTCCGTTTCATAAGGAAAATGCTCCTGATTTATATCCAAACGGTTTGCGCGAAGAAATTGATGCATTGAATGATATCATTTTTCATGATGTAAACAATGGGGTATACAAATGTGGATTTGCCCGTTCGCAGGAAGCCTATGAACAAGCCTATGATACATTGTTTGCTAGATTAGATGAACTAGAGGAACGTCTGTCAAAGCACCGTTTCTTATTTGGGGATTTCATTACAGATTCTGATGTCCGATTCTATACGACATTGGTCCGTTTCGATGCTGCATATTATTCTGCATTTCGAACAAACCGAAATTTAATCCGTGAGTTTAAAAATATACGGGGATATGCCCGTGACTTATACCAGACTCCTGGTTTCGGAGATACGACTGATTTTGATGCGATTAAGCGACATTATCACCTATCTATCACAATCGACCCGGCAAAAGGAGAAGTAAATATTCTTCCTAAAGGGCCGGACGAATCAGTATGGCTATCCGAACATAACCGTGAGCAGTTAAGCGGAAAAAAAGAAAAGTTCTTGAAACAAGGGTAGGTGCATGCAGTCATGAAAATTCGTGATGCAAAACAGGATGAATTGGATTTTATTCGTGAACAACGAGTTGCTGCGTATTTTGAGCATTCAAGGGAAATTCCAGCCGCTCATTGGCAAGCTCTTAAAGAGGGCATTTCTTCTGATGCGGATCGCATACAGGGTTCTGAGCTTATTGTGTGCGAAATCAATGAAAAAATTGTCGGAAGTGTAGTCTTGTTTCCAGCTAACACAGACGCATATAATGGGCAGTTAGAAGAGTTAGATTATCCGGAAATACGAATGCTGGCAGTTAGTCCTGAGGCTCGAGGCAAAGGAGTTGCTTCTGCACTAATTACCGAATGCATCCAGCGTTCACAAGCAAAGAATCACCAATTCATCGGACTGCATACTGGCGAGTTCATGAAAGAGGCGATTCAATTATATACAAAACACGGTTTCGAGCGTTTACCGCAATATGATTTTGAGCCTGCAAATGACGGGATTGTTGTTATGGCGTTTCGCTTGTCAATATAATCTGGAAAAATGGAATTCGCATTTTAATACGTGATTCGGGGCCTATCTCTCGAATTTTGGGGCCTGTCCCTCAGTGCGGTAATTTTTACCATACTGAGCGACAGGCTCCTTTTTCAAAAAAAGGGCACATATTAATAATCCGAACCGCTCTGTAAATACTACCAATATGATATAGTAAATAAGCCTTAGAACAATTACAACGGCATTTATATTAGAAAAGAGACGTGATTAGCCTTGGCAGATTTTTTACAACTTGGTATTCGAAAAGAAATTAACCATACATTAAAGTCATTAGGAATAGTAACTCCAACTCCAATACAGGAACGGACGATTCCATCCGTGCTTAAGGGGAAGGATGTGATTGCAAAAGCACAAACTGGAACAGGAAAGACGTTGGCTTTTGTTCTTCCGATTCTTGAAAAGATTGATGTGCAGAACCCGGATGTTCAAGCACTTATTTTAACCCCAACCCGAGAATTAGCTCTGCAAATTTCAAAAGAAATAAAAAAAATGATCGAGAACGTTGAGGGTGCCAAAGTGTTATCTGTATACGGCGGTCAGGATGTGGAGCATCAATTAAAAAAGTTAAAGGGTGCCCAGCATATTGTCGTGGCAACTCCTGGTCGATTATTAGACCATATTCGCCGTGGTACAATTGATCTTTCAACGATTGAGAGGCTTGTAATAGATGAAGCCGACCAAATGCTGCTGATGGGGTTTCTTCCAGAGGTAGATGACATCATTAGTGAAACGTTCCCTTCAAGACAAACCATGCTTTTTTCAGCAACAATGCCTAATGAAATTCAAACTCTTGCCAAAAAATATATGGTAGAGCCAGAGTTCATCGAAGTGAAAGCCAAAAAAGTAACGGTTGAAGAGGTTAAACAGGTTGTGATTGAAACAACTGACCGGAGAAAACAAGCCACTTTATTGCATTTAATCGAAGAACATCGTCCTTTTTTAGCGATTATCTTCTGTCGTACAAAAGTTCGTGCTACAAAGCTGCACGAAGCGCTGATTGCGGGCGGATATGAATCAGACGAGCTGCATGGTGATTTACCACAGTCCAAACGTGAAAAAGCGATGAAACGATTTCGTGAAGCGAAAACACAATTTCTGGTGGCAACCGACGTTGCTGCAAGGGGACTTGATGTTGAAGGGGTGACCCATGTCTATAACTATGATATTCCACATGATGCTGAAAGCTATATTCACCGGATTGGGCGAACTGGACGTGCAGGTGGAGATGGGGTTGCCTATACGTTAGTAGCCCCTAAGGATATGGAGTTCCTCCGAATGATAGAAAAAGGAATCAATCAAAAATTAGACATCCAAGTGATTAAAGGAATAAGTATCCCTGATCGTGAGGATTACCAGCGCGCAAGCAGCGAGCCTATAAAAGAAAATAAACGCTCGGAAGGTAGAGGTAGAGACGGAAGGAAGGCCGCACCGTTTTCTTCAAATAGAAAACCAAATGATAGGCGAGCAAAAAGCAATCCAAGCAATCCAACAAAAGATAGAAGACGTTCTCGTTAAGAGTAATGATAGAAAATGAGTGCCTTCCTTTTAAAACAGGGAAGGCACCATCTCAGCACCAAATTCAGGAGGATACACCTATGTTACATAAACAAATGGAAAAATACATATCAACAGAGTTGATGAATAAACCTACGGCAGAAAAGGTTGAACTGTATCAAGAGGAAAAAGAGTACATTGAAAAATATGAATGGATTCCAAATGACGTGACAATAATTGAAAAAGATCCTACCACACGTTTCCTTGAAGCGTACATTGAAAGGTGTGAGAAGGAAACAGAAGGAACTATCTCAACAGAATTATTCGTTTTTTTGGAACATCCGATTGACTACCTTCAAAAACACAAGAATGAATTTCTATACTTTGAATCTAATTGGTTGGATCTAATCGGTGTTGATGCGATTTCGTTTGAAGTGAATGATGTATTTGGAACATACGACGTGATGGCAGGATTAAAGCTGCAGAAAAAGTTTGGGACATCTCTTAAAGAAAATTTGAGAACAAATTTACATGGAGATGAAGCAAAATTTGAATTGATTTTTAATCAAAATGATGGCTTATGGGACTTGAATTTCGCTTTGAATTATGTGAATGGGTTTAAAGAGGAGATGTCATTGGAGGAAGCATTTCGGTTAATTTATCGATTTTTATTTAAACTAGTAGAGAGAATTGAAGAAGAAGCAAGGGCATGAATTAACTGTTATATCGCATTTCTTTCCTGCATATGATACCATTTATCTTTATACAAAAAGAGGACGTGATTACACATGATAAAAATTAGCATACCTACTCCAGATATTACGATTACAGAACGGAAACAAACTCCGAAAGAAAATGAACCAAAAATCAAGGACATTTATGGATTTATTGATTTCCATCTAATACCGAGGGATAAAGGCGGCATTTTCTTGTTTTATAATATTAATGATGAGCTTCTTTTTGTTGGAAAGGCGCGGAAACTACGCCAACGGATTAAAAAACATTTCGAAGATACTGTTTCACCTATTAAAGCGCACAGAGACGAAGTACATAAAATCGATATTTGCATAGTTGAAGATCCAATGGAACGTGAAATTTACGAAACATATATCATTAATGCACTCCAGTCGAAATATAACGTGGACAAAGTATTTTATTAAAGGGGCTATTTAGTTAAGCCCCAGGTGTTCCGAAGCATTATCTGACTGAGGGACTGGCCTCAATATAAGGAAATAATGGATTTCGAAGAATTGGCTAATGACTATCTGATTAGGCTAAAGTGTAGCTTAATTTAAGTCCCACAGTCTCCGAGCTAATATTGAGAACTATTTTTTATTATTTCCTTCACTTTTTCCAAACTTATTCCTGAATAGTCAGCGATTTGTTCAACTGAGAGTCCTCTTTTATGCATATTTTTCACTAATTCCACACCTCTTTTTTCCATTCCTTTTTCTATTCCTCTTTCAAAATAGGAATTGGGTAATTCCAAAATTCTGTCCGCTTCCTCTTCTGGTAATTTCGCAATTTCTTTTTCCACCTGGACTTCCTCCTCCCTTGTTAATTTTAAATAGGTTTCAAAAAATCCATATAGTAATTCCATTCTTGCTGGATCTAATTCCATTCGACTTATCATTCGTAAAAATTCCAATCTTACTTGAATTCGTTCTTCTTTAGTATATCCCATATTACTTAACAGTGCCGCTACGGCCGGGTTATCTGTTTTAATGAATTCCCGCCAGTTCTTTTTTTTTAGATGAAGTTGTAAGTAGTTGAATTCTAAGATTTGGGAAGTTGGAAAATTAATCGTGAATTTTTGTGGGATATCTTTACGTTCATTATAGCTAAAAACTGCAATGGGTAAAATAGGAATACGGTATTTTTCATAAAGGCGAGACAAGTAGATAAACATTCTTTCGTTAAATTCTTCCTGGTAATAAGATTGGGGTTCCACATGGATAAGGATTAACTTATCTTCAAATTTCATTGTGACCTCTGCTAAAATATCAATTCTTCTTTTCTCACCTTTAAAAATATCCGTAATAACCTCTTGTTCCATAAACTTAACAGTTGAAAAATTGATAAAGGCGCATTCTTCAGGGAAAAATGCTTCCATGAATTCCTGGAAAAAGGATTTTATTAACATCTTAAACAAACGGTCATGGTCAATATATGTTGATTTTTTTTCTTTTATCAAAGTTGTATCTAGCAAAACATCACTACCTTTCAAGACTTTTTACAATAATCAAATTTATTCTGTAATCATAAAACTAGCATCTTTTTGCTACCTCAACAAACTACCAAAAAATGAATTATATGGAAAAACAATAATAAAATATCCTTTTTCTTCTATTTGAATTTCAATTTCATGGTATATAAATCATTGTAAAGTCCAATTTAGATACTAAAAACTAGGTAATGCCATCAATTGAAAAGGTCACTTTTTGTCGAGAAATTCATGTGACATTTTTTGAAAGTATTTGATATAATAACAATTAACAAAATGTTAATTAAAAAATTAAGCAGAATGAGGTGAGCAATGAATGAGTGAGGATCTGTTACGCTATGATGTGAGCAAGTATCGGACTCCGGATGGGTATACGAGCGATATTGCTGTTTTTACAATTATTTCAACTGAAGTAGCTCCGTATAAGCCACCAAAAAAGACATTAAAAATTATGCTAATTAAACGAGCAGAGAAAACCAGAGAAGGCGAGTCAAATATAGAAAGCGGAAAATGGGCTTTGCCAGGTGGATTTATTAGACCGGAGGAAACGGCATATGATGCAGCAATTCGCGAATTAAGAGAAGAAACGGGTATTGATGGATTAAAGGTAAAGCACTTTGGTGTATACGACAAATTTGGTCGAGACGAGCGGGGCTGGATTATTTCAAATGCTCATTATGCGATTGTTCCTGAAGATAAACTAGTAAAAAGAAGGGCTGCCGAGGATGCAGTCGAGGTAGAGCTATTCTCGATGGATGAAGTGTTTAAGCTGAACCTAGCCTTTGATCACAAGCAAATCATAGACGATGCGATTTGGTTCATCAAAAAAGACATGTCATTAACAACACTCGCGAAAAACTTCTTACCAAATGAATTTGTCCTATCAGAATTGCAAGGGGTATTGTTAACCGTCATGGATGAGCCGTGGCTAAAGCTAGATTCACAATTTTTTAGAAAAGCCCCAACACTTCCCTTTGTTGAAAAAGTAATGAAGGATGGAATACCTCAAAAAACAAATCGTTGGTCGAAAAATAATGCCCAACTATACCGATTTAATGATTTTAATCCGTATGTATCAATCTATAATGCCAAATACTAAATTTTTTTCAAATTATTAATTAACAATTTGATAATTAATAATCAATAAGGAGTGGGGAAAATGAAGACGTTAAAGGACTGGACGTTGTTTGAAATACTATGGCTTGTGACGTTTACGTGTGTGAATGTGTATTTATTTTATGCTTGGGATGATACGATTCTCGGATTAATTACTTCGATTTCAGGAATGTTATGTGTCGTGTTGGTTGCGAAAGGAAAGATTAGCAATTACTATTTTGGGATTATCCAAACTGGCACGTATGCCTACATCTCATACGGTTATGGCCTGTATGGGGAGGTTATGTTGAATGCTTTGTTTTACTTCCCATTACAATTTGTAGGACTTTATTTATGGACGAAACATAAAACAAAACAAACCGTACATGGGGAAGAAATTCAAGTAAGTGCTTTAACGAAAAAAGGATGGACCATTACTTTATCTTCATTTCTGGTCATCTTTGTACTCTATGCCTACATACTAGGAAAAATAGGAGGCAATGTAGTCTGGATTGATTCGGCAACGACTACTTTATCGGTTATCGCGCAGATTCTTATGCTCAAGCGATATACAGAGCAGTGGTTATTTTGGATTGCGGTAAATGTACTATCCATCGCTCTTTGGATAAAAGCTTTACTTTTACAAGGAGGAAACGATATATCCATGCTTGTCATGTGGTCGGCATTTCTAATTAATAGTATGTACGGATATTACAACTGGTCGAAAGTGTATAAAAACCAAAAGGGGGAGAAATTGGTATGAAAAAGGTTGGATTTTACGGCGGAAAGTTTTTACCTTTGCATCAAGGTCATGTGTTTGCGATCATCAAAGCATCAAGCATGGTGGATGAATTGTATGTGGTATTGTCACATAGTGAAAAAAGGGATCGGGAGTTGTGTGAGGGGAGCCAGTTTCCTTATGTTCCAAGTCGGATTCGGCTGCGCTGGCTTTCACAACTGACGAAAGAAATGAAACACGTCAAGGTTATAGAAGTAGAAGATGATGCTAGTGATGAAGATTATAATTGGGAGGAAGGGGCCAACCAAATAAAAACAGCGATTGGGAAGAACATTGATGTAGTGTTTAGCTCTGAAGTGGAATATGGGCCGATTTTTAAAAGACTCTATACGGAGGCAACCCACATTTTGATTGATGAAAAAAGGGACCAGGTTCCGATATCGGCAACTGAAATTCGTAAGAAAGGTGTGTTTCATTACTGGCAGTACATTCCCGAAGTAGCTAGACCATTTTTCGTAAAAAAAGTAGTCATTTTGGGTACAGAAAGCTGTGGGAAATCAACCCTAACAAGAAATCTGGCCCATATTTTTAACACGTCTTACGTAAGTGAATATGGCAGGGATTTCTGCGAGGAGTTGGGAGGCTGTGACGGAATTATGATTGAGGAGGATTACCCTCTCATTGCATTCGGCCATAAAATAAAAGAATATGAAGCTTGTAAACTGGCAAATAAGATTGTCTTTATCGACACTGAAGCAGCTGTCACTCAATTTTATTCTGAACTCTATAATCAACAAACTCAGCAGATATTAGATGAAATTGCCAAGCTTCAACAATACGACCTTTGCCTCTATTTAGAACCTGATGTGAAATGGGTCGATGATGGATTAAGGGTGCATGGAGAACAAGAAGTGCGAGAAGAAAATAATCAGCGCTTGAAAGAAATATTGAAACAAAGTGGAATCAAGTACGTAAGTATAAAAGGGACCTATCAGGAGCGACTTGAAAAATCGATTGAGTTGATACGAGGGAGACTTGGGGTTTAAAAATTCTTCCGATTTTGTAATTGCGGATAACGGGGCCAGACCCTAAAGACCCTAAGTTTGCTATATCAATACAGCACTAAAGCATTAATTCAGCTTGTGTCTGGCCCCTTTTTTTCAATCTATTAAGCTTCCGATTTGATATTCTATCAAAAAGACGAACCCGCATTTGAATGCTCTTTTAACTTTTTGTTAGTTTAAAGGGCCTGTTAGTTAGTTCATGAATTTAGCCGCAAATGCGTCTGGACCACCGACAGCATCTTCTATAATTGATTTGAGATTTTGGTCAAGTTCTTCAATACGATTCAAAGCACGATTTTTTTTCTTATAGAAGTTGTCAGGTATTTGTGCTGTGAAAAATTCAAATTCACTATTATCAACAGGGTTTTTTATCGATACTGTTTTAAAATCATTATCAAAGGTTAGTATATTACCAGAATTGCTGGCCGCCGCAGCTGCTATTAGAGCATCATTTGACTGAAGGGGTACTGACTTGGCGAAATCCATACCTGAACGAATTACAGCAAAACTAGTATTAGAGAGCTTAAATAATCTTGACTCAATAATTCCAGATAATTGCCTAGTAGATTCTGAGTTATAGTATCTTAATAAAGAAGGATCTTCATGGTTCTTTACTATCTCTGGGATAAAAGTTGCACGTATTTCGTTCTTTTTATCGTTATACTGCTTTTCAGTTCCTTCATTTGAGGCTAACCATAATGTATGACGCTCGCTATCTTTCCACTCTTGAAATTTTAGTTCTGTGTAGATCCCGCGGGCTAATACATCAATTGCTTCAGATAGAACTGTTTCACTGACATAAAGCCTTGCTTCTTTTTGAAGTAAAAAAAGTGTATGTATAACAGTTGAGATATGAAAAGGATGTTTAGAATTAATAAAAGCAATGAGATAATTTGTGTCAATAAAAAAAGCATCCCCGTTGTAATTGTTTCCGGGGACGCAATATTCTTCAAGGTATTTAATATTCATTATTCTTTTCCTCTTACTTCCCGGCATATTTGATCAGAATTTTCACCAATATCAACAGTACCTACTGATTTGGATAATAGCTTTAATTTCTCTTGGAAAGAAAGTTCCTGTTCCTGTGCAGGTTCAATAGTTGGAGATTGGATGGTCATATCTTTATCATCCTCCTTGTTCATCTTCAACACCTCCTAGAATAAGCATTACCAAAAATAACTTATAATAAAAGGTATGTCTTGAATATATAACTATTCTATAAAAAAAGATGCTAAATGGCAACAATTTCCTATACTGTGTTTACTATCTATCGGGGAATTCTCCGAAGGAACCGGCAACCCGATAAGAACACTGCATTACTATGATGAAATTGGATTGCTTTCTCCTAAGAAGCACCCTTCATCTTAGAGAATATGAAGAAATACTTAAAATGGTTTAACTGACATGAGAATAATCATAACAATAGCAATTAATGCAGACCCCATACCTGCCATACCAATAGTTTTATTGAGTGTTAAAATTTCATTTGGGATATCATCACCTTGATGATTATTTAACAGTGCTGCTGCTTTTTTCGTTCTTTTTCCAGCAAAACCAACAGCCAAATAGTGAGCCACAAAATATAGAATAATAGAGGCGATATACCATATTTGTGTAAATAAATGTGGATTCATCACGCCCATCACTAATCCTGTAAGTAATAAAACAATGCTCCCAATCGTCACTACTTTTTCTGCTTTTTCCATGATTTTATTAACCAATTGCAAACTTTCTTTCGTTGTGCCAAAAGACTGAATAACCGGGAATATAAAACTAGGCCCCATACCTATCACCGCAGCTAAAACATGGATTAATACCAGTCCACCGTAAAGCGTCATGTTTCTTCCCCCTATAACCTTTTATTTTTGCATTTTTTATTATACATTTGATTTGTTCATATTTTTTAAAAAGTTAAACATTTTTTATAAAAAACTTTATCAAGGATATGGCTTTTAATTCTATTACCTAACTCCAAGTGTATGAAGCCGTGCCAATTGTCGCCGGGCGAGTACCGTATCAATTAGTTTGCTATACTATATGTATCAAATTTATGAGGTGGAATAACATGTGCGGTCGATTTACTTTATTTGCTGAATTCGACGATATTATGGAACGTTTTGGAATCGAAGCTGCAATTCCAGGGGAATCATATAGTCCTAATTACAATGTAGCTCCATCCCATTCGGTCTTATCAGTTATTAACGATGGTAAGAAAAATAGATTAGGGTATTTAAGATGGGGGCTTATTCCGCCGTGGGCAAAGGATGAAAAAATCGGATATAAAATGATAAATGCAAGGGCTGAGACTCTTGCAGAAAAACCAAGTTATCGGAATGCATACAAAAAGAAGCGTTGTTTAATCATTGCCGATAGCTTTTATGAGTGGAAACGTCATGAGGACAAAAGTAAAACCCCGATGAGAATTAAGCTCAAATCGAATGAAATGTTTGCCATGGCCGGATTGTGGGAACGATGGAATTCGCCCAATGGAGAATCCATTTTTTCGTGTTCGGTTATTACTACTACACCGAATGAACTTGTTCAGGACATTCATGATCGAATGCCTGTGATTCTAAAACCTGAAGACGAGAAGTTTTGGTTAGACCCTTCAAATGAAAACACTAATGACTTAAATGATTTGTTAAGGCCTTTTCCAATGGAATTGATGGAGGCATATGAGGTATCCAGCGAGGTTAATTCACCTAAAAATAACTCTCCGAACTTAATACAGGAAATGTGCTAACATTATGAGTCCAAATAAAGGATTTAAGGAGTAGGCTATGACAAAAATTAAGGGCAAAATGTAATTGATACACTAAAGATCTATTTCCTCATCTTATGTCAGTACTTGAATTAGTTCATGCAGGGGGAAAGTTAACCATTAATAGTTCGGACGAGTATATTGTTAACAGGAAGATGAATAAAACTGTGACTGGGACCAAGGAAGAAATCACTAGATGAAAGAGGATAAATAGAGAAAGGGAAAGCATCTGTCTCAGCACCTTTATCATTTTCACTAAACATAGTAAATTTGGTGGAGGAAAATCAAGTTTTTTGTCGAATATATTGTATGCTTGAAAAAATAAGGAAAGGAAAATATTATATGACAAAAGACGATAGTATTCCAAGAAACCATAAGGACATCGGACTCCGATCCCTCGCTGTCATGTTTAAAAATGAATTTCTGCCCTTTACTGGAATGCAACTCCCAAAGGTGAAGGATGTTATTGAAACCAATGTTCCTACCATTCAAATGAAAGACCGAGGAATGGATCTTAATTTTCTACTTGAGGATAACACAATTGCTCACATAGAATTCGAATCGGACACCCTCAACATTAACGACCTCATACGTTTTGGCCACTACGATCTCCAACTTTATCAACAACGCCAACAAAAAATTCGCCGTATCATCATTTTCTCAGCTGGAGTCCAAGATACCACTATGCAAAAACTTGATATTGGAAGCGTCATTCAAAAACATGAATGTCTATTTCTTGAACACGACTTTGATGGGGATGAAATTTTTAGTAAAATAAAGGCAAGCATAAATAATAACGAAGCATTCTCAAACATTGAAAAATTACAGGTTATTTTATTACCGATGATGAAATCGCGGAAATCAACGATTTCCAAAAGAGCATATGAGCTAACAAATATCTTAAAGAATTACCATGATGTAGATGCAGCATTTTATCTTATAGCTGCAATGGTGGCTGTTAATTATAGCGGAATTGATGATGCAGAAAAAGAAAAAATACTGGAGGTGCTAGAAATGGCAAAGCCGTTTGAAGAGCTGTATAAAAAATTCGAAGAAAGAGGATTTGAAAAGGGAATAGAGGAAGGAAGACAAGAAGGGAGACAAGAAGGAAGACAGGAAGGGAGACAAGAGGGGAAAGCAGAGGGAAAAAAAGAAGGACAAAAAGAAGAAAAGATTGCAATTGCAAAAAAACTCTTAATAAAAGGGATGGAACCGAGGGCGATTGCTGACATAACTGGATTAACACTACATGAAATTGAAAATCTAGGTAATTCGTAATTTAAAAAGTAATAGGAAACAGGGACAGACCCTTTTACATCATCAATATGACGTAAGAGGGTCTGTCTTTTTTTAAAAGGATATCCGCTATTTTCAACTAGGATAATATTTGTACAGAAGAGGGTATATGTCCCAAAAAACGGAAATCGGATATCAAAGATATGCTTTAGCCTAGCAAAACTTTATCATAGCGGGGGAAGGCTCCGCGATTATGACCTCTACTTAACTCCAACTACGGCACACCCTCCGTATAATCAATTAAATATTTAGTAGCCTGCATCATATATTAGGAAATCGATTTAAAATTCCTCATAAACCGCAGGATCCTGATTGGCAATCCTTCCATCTGGCTGGCTAAGGGCTGAAATCATTGCCATTTCTGCTTCATCCAGAGAGAAGTCAAAAATAGAAAGGTTCTCTACCTGGCGAACTGGTGATGCTGATTTAGGTATGGAAATCGCTCCAAGCTGATAGTGCCAACGTAAAACAATTTGTGGAATCGTCTTTTTATGATGTGCAGCGATCGTTCGAAGTGTATCATTCTCTAAGTCTTTAATGCCACGAGTGAATGGACTCCAAGATTCTGTCGCAATATTTTTTTCTTCATGATATTTTCTTTGTTCAGCTTGGTTAAAGAATGGGTGTAACTCAATTTGATTAATGCTTGGTTTGACACCGGTCTCTTTTTCCAAACGGTCTAAGTGTTCAGGTAAGAAATTACAAACCCCGATTGAACGAATAAGTCCCCATTTTTTAGCATCAATCAAAGCCTGCCAAGCTTCTACATATGTATCTTTATTAGGGTTCGGCCAATGAATGAGATATAGATCATAATAATCAAGATTCGCTCGATAAAGCGATTCTTGAATAGTTGCTTTTGCTTTATCGTATTTGTGATAGCGACCAGGAAGTTTGGAAGTAATGAGTAAATCTTGTCTCGGTACAGTACTACGGCGAACTGCTTCTCCTACCGCTCCTTCGTTTTCGTAATTATAAGCCGAGTCAATCAGACGATAGCCGTTATGAATCGCACTGACGATGGCATTTACTCCATCATTTCCTTTAAGCGGGTATGTACCAAAACCAATCACAGGAATACGTAAGCCATCATTTAACGTAACCTCAGGAATTCTACTTTCCATAAAACAACACTCCCCTCCATTAATATCGCAATAATATCACAATCTTGAAAATTACTCTATTTTGGGGGTTGGAAAGAGAGGAGGGTGTCCACTAATATTGTTTCTTTTCCTTCTCCTAAAACACCAGAACCGTCCCCGCGTTTTCAAAAAACTTTAAAAAGTCCCCCCATTTGTCTTAGCATACATGATGCAGGTTGTTATCCACTCCTTGCTTATTTGGCTCTTTTTTACATACATAAAAGATTCTATAAAAAAGGAGAGGATTAAATGATAAGATAATAGGTAAATAGTGGGAACTTTGTAGGGTTGTAACGAAATTTTGGCAATTCTGTAAGAAAAATATAAAACGTTTGCAAAACAAAAGGAGGCGATGGTTGGTGTTTGATTACAAGCAATATGATGGGTTGGGTTTAGCCGAGTTAATTCAAAAAAAAGAAGTGAAGGCCGAAGAAGTACGGGAGGCGGCGATTTGTGAAATTGAAAAGAAGAATGGTGTGCTTAATGCTGTAATTGATACATTTTACGATGATTCAAAGGGCGTTGCTCAAACCGAATCAACAGGAATTTTTGCGGGTGTTCCTTTCTTAACGAAAAGTATTAATCAGGAAGTAAAAGGTCGTCCACTCAGAAATGGTTCGAAACTCTTGGAACACATTATTGCCGATCAAGATAGTGAATTTGTTCGTCAAATTCGGAATACGGGGGTCACCATTTTAGGACAGACAAATGTTCCAGAGTTTGCGTTAATGGGAATCACAGAGCCTGCTTATTATGGACCATCTAGAAATCCGTGGAACAAGGATTATACACCAGGTGGGTCAAGTGGAGGTTCCGCAGCAGCTGTCGCATCGGGGATGGTTCCAATTGCAGGTGCAAATGATGGTGGCGGTTCGATTCGGATTCCTGGTGCTTTTTGTGGATTATTTGGTTTAAAACCTACTCGTGGTCGCACACCAGTTGGTCCTGATCGAGGGCGGGTATGGCAAGGTGCATCAGTCGATCATCTTTTAAGTCGTTCTGTCAGGGATAGTGCAGCCATGCTAGACCACTATCATATGGACCGGGCCAATGCGTTTATGGCGCCCCTTTTTAATGGTTCTTATTTAGATGCATCTATGACTCCTCTAACAACTCCGCTAAAAATAGCATTTACGACAGAGTCTCCATTAGGCACCACTGTTAATCAGGAGTGTAAGGAGGCAGTTCATAAAACGACAAAGCTATTAGAAGAGATGGGTCATACCGTTGTTGAAAAAGCAGCACCAGTAGACGGTAAAGAAATAGCGAATAGCTATTTCATGTTGTATTTTGCAGAAGTGGCTACAACCTTGACAGCGCTTGAGGACGTGATTGGACGGAAAGTCACATTTAACGATGTAGAACCAGCAACATGGATGCTAAAATTACTTGGAAAAGCTGTATCAGCCGATGAATTTTTAACAAGCCTTAAGTTTTGGGACGAGGCGGCTATTCAAATGGATAGCTTTCACGACAACTATGATCTTTACCTGACACCAACTACTGCCCACCCTCCATCAGGGATAGGTGAACTTGATCAAACACCATTTGAAAAAGGACTGATCCGAGTAGTTGGAGGTTTAAGGTTAGGAGGAATGTTGAAAAAGTCGGGCTTTGTTGAACAATTGGCAAACAAAAGCCTTGAGAGAACCCCATTTACCCAACTTGCGAACTTAACTGGTCAACCTGCAATGACTCTGCCTATGCATCTTACAAAGGATGGTCTCCCATGCGGTGTTCAAGTAATGGCAAGACGAGGCCGTGAAGACCTTCTGTTACAGCTTGCAGGACAACTTGAACAGACAGATTCATGGATTCAGGTGAAAGAGAATCCTGGTTTTTAAAAAGCAGATAATTAGATTTATAGACAAGGGGTTTGAGTTGTACAAAAGTAAAATTGATAAGAGAGGACTAGTATGATGCTAGCAAAAATCAGAAAAGTTAAGTTAAACACAGAAGGTAAAAACCCGGTATATAAGGTTATTCTCGAATGCCCACAAGGCAAGGAACTTTATATTCATTTCGATTATACACATGCCACAAATACATTCTGGCCATTAGAGGTCAACTATAATGGAAAGCATAAAGATGCAAAACTAGCTTGGTATACAAGGGATGTAGAAAATATGACTGTAGAAGCATTCTTAAAGACCATTGCAGAAAAGATTAACAAGAAATACGGGTATGAATTTGGGATGCAAAATTAAAAAAAGAGATAGAAAAGGCTGGAGAAGTACATCGGCAGGTTGATGAGATGGTTAAATAATATAAATGTTTGAGAATAGGTATAACCTTTCACTAATTAAAATCAAAAGGAGAATAATATGAATGCGTTAATAAACCAATGTCAAAAAAGAGGTCAAGGATTATCAGCAGAAAGTCTCGAATTGTTAAAAACTAATCTTCAGGATAGTTTAATTGATGAGGTAGAAATAAAGGATGGGTTTTCATATTTTCCAAAAGGAAAGAGGCGCAACGCCAGGATTGCAAAAATCGCATTTAGTTCAAAGAATAGGGTTTATTTAGAGTTTAATTATGTAGACTTAGAATCATTATCTTCTATTGATGAATTTATTACAAAGGTCTGGACGCTAAATGACAATGATAGAATTGCTTATCATGCGGGAGGAGTAAGATATTGCTATGTAGGTGATAATGTAACATTTGCCTTACAATTAATTGATGAAGCAAAACGGACAAAATTAGTCTAATATCTGCACTTTAGTACAGTAAAGAGAAACAAAGTATTTTTGGGTTAACGAAGGAGTAGGGTTCTTTAATTAAGAACAGTCCCCTCGTTTTTTCATTCTATATGAAACAGGTGGTGGTGGAGCGGGAATAGTGGAAATGGTTGAAGAGCGTCTTTTTCATGTTATGCGAAAAGTACTTGCTATTTTACGTTCATGTCCATGCCAATCTGGCTGCCCAAATTGTACATATTTAGCTATTTGTGAGCGGTCTAATGAACCGCTGGATAAAGCAGGTGGGATAGCGTTCTTGGAGAAGGATTTTGGCTGATTAATCCGGGGCATCATTGTTTGACCCCGACCACCGGTATCTGATAAATAATATTGAATACGTTTAGTGAATCTCTATTAATGCTCTAACCCTTGATACATAAGGGTTGGAGTTTTTTTCTTTTCATTTCTTTTCCATTGACTATAAGATATGAAACGATATGTTCTGATATTTTTTTACGCAAATTTTTACGCATTTTTTAAACAACCATACGTTCAAAAGTTTGTACTGTAATTTGCTCATCCTCTAGGCGTAATTCTTTTAGGACATGCGTGTACTTTTTTAATGTTGTCTCAATATCACTATGACCCAATCTTTCACTTACATAATGAATAGAAGCCTTTTGATAAAGAAGCACACTTGCATGAGTGTGTCGTAAACCATGCAAAGTTATTGGTTCAATGTCTAATTCTACCAGAAGTTTCTTTAGCAACTTATTGGCGTTGGTATTGCTAATGACTTTGTATTTAGATTCAGGGCTGAAAAACACCAATCCATGAATGTTAGTTGGAGTGGTTTTAAACAATCTTTTAAAATGATTCATGGTAACATTGTCCATTTTAATGGTTCGTTTTGATTGTTCATTTTTTGTTTTGCCAAATCCATCAGGGGAACTTTTTTTATATCCCCAAGTTTTATTTATAGCGATGGTGTTATTTTCAAAGTTAAAGTCTTTTCTAGTTAGCCCAACAGCCTCCTGATAACGAATTCCTGATGTCGCTATTAGATGTATCAAGGAGTATCCTAATCCATCATCAATATTACTCCAAACACTTTTTAAAAGTCTTTGACTTTCTTCATAGTCCAAATAATTGCGTTCTCTTTTTGGTACTTTCCAAAGTAATCTTGCGTTTCTGGTGAAATCAATGTGGATGTCTTGTTCGTCTATAGCATCTTTTACACATGCCCTTATATGTCGGTGTACTTTTTCAACCGTTTCTTTTGCTTTGTTTGATCCAAACCAATTAATGAATTTTTGATATTCACGTTTATTGATATTCTGAATAGGAGTCTTTGAAAAGTGTTCTCTTATAGCATTTAAGGAGTATTCGTAATGTTTTAGTGTTGTTGAACTCACTAAATGCTTTTTATAATCCTCAATCCATTCCTGGAAATATTCATCGAAAGGAACATTTTTTGTAATTGGACTGATACCTTTTGCTAATTGTGCTTCCATTTCAATCGCCGCAGCTTTTGCTTCTCTTTCTGTACGAAATCCACCTTTTTTAATAGGTTTTGATTTTCCATTTACCATGTTGCTAACTGTAAATTCAAAACTTGTTTTTTTTACTCCAACACGTTTTCTTATAGATGCCATAATTTCTGTCTCCTTATCTAGTTGTAGTTGTAATTAGATAAGGGTAGCCTGGTGGTCATCATGGCGTACCCTTATCATATAGCCTGGTTTAAATTTTGTATAGCCTAACTATTAGGCATTTTTATCTTTTTTGTGAGAATATTTGTTGGAAATTCTTGTCCAAAAACTCTGCCATTTTCAAAGCATGGAATGACCAAGTCTGTCCTTTTGATTGTGGGTAAAATACGAAACCGCCTTTTTCAACATCAAGGATCTTTTTGAATTTTGGGGGATAGAGGATATTGTCTTTAATCCATTCATGTTTACGATTAATTCGCACTTCCAAGTCTTTCATTGTCCAATAAACGCCTTTTAACTGTTGTTGTTTTAGTTCTTGCAATTCTACCTTGGAAATGATTACTGAGTCGGAAGGGATAGGGATTGTGAGGTTAACGGAGAGTTGTTGTAATTCTGTATCTTGAAGTAATGTTGTCATGCTCATTCATCTCCCTTCTCAATAGAAGAGTTGGAGATCTTATCTGCTATCTCGGTATTGTCGTGCAAAGTGAATTGTAAATTGCTATTGGGGAATATTGTGGATTGGTTATTTAAGTTTCTTTCGATTGTCATCATGTTTCCTCCTGTTGTAGTTTGAAAGAATGATTGGTGTACATCTGAGGTTAAAAGTGAGTGGGTCTATTTTGGGGAGTTGTATATTACTTTAATTTCACTTCCCTTCAATTAGTCAATTAGTTTATATATCTATCATAATTTGGTTGATTTCATAAATCAAAATTCTTAGGTTCGAGGGTATAAAATTTTCTAGTGGGGCTAAGGGTCTTGTTGCTTGTTCTACTGTGTTAGGATATACTTATTATTAGATTACCATCTACAATAATCTAGGGAAGATGGATATTATATGAAGAAAATGAATAAGATTTATGAATCTATACAAACAAACTATAAATCCATATTGCAAAAAAAACTCGTTCTCTAACAAGGGGACGAGTTTTTTGTGTTCCCCAGTGACTATAGGAAATGGTAATTACAATAGTGTAAGAAAGGATGGTGAGGTATGCAGTTTTATTCTGTTAAGGAGGTTTCTATAAAATTAGGATTGAGTATAAAAATAATTGAGAATATGTGTGAAAAAGGACGCTTTAAAGATGCCTATCAAACTGATAATGGTGAATGGTTAATACCAGTAGGGGATTTCATTACTTCAAGAGAACAGGATCAGAGAGCTGAAGCCGTATTAAGGCAGATTGATGCAAAAAATCGAAAAGTTGATAAAGATATAGTTTATATTGATGCACAGCTAGTTGCTGATTTTTACGGGGTTACATTGAAGGAGATAAATTGCTGGATTAAGCAAAGAAAAATCTCTGGCAAAAAGGATAAAGAAGATCCAGAACGTTATTTGATTCCGAAAGAAGAGTTCGAGTACTTGAAAGGAAAAATAGAAACAGGCGATATAAATGAGACCATTAAAGAATTTCTCGGTAATGATTTTGCAGAGTGGGATATAGACATTGATGATTAGAGTAAAGAAGGAAACCTATGAATCAAGAAAGGAGTATTTTTCAGAGAGGTGAGGAAATGAGGAAAAAGAGAACATTGAAAGATATACGGAGGAAAGGGCTATGGAAAGACTAAAGGATTGTAGTATTTGCGGTGATAAATTGTCTATAGCAGAGTTTTCAAAGAAACAAAAACATAAATGGCGTTCTTATTGTAAAAGTTGTAAGGCAATCAAAAATGAAATGATGAAAGCAAAAAAAATAGAACCACCGAAACTTGATCGAGGAGTGGAGATAGAGGTTAGGGGAAAGTTAGCTAACGGACATGGGTACACATATTCTGTCCCATATGAAAAAGCGATACAAATGGTGGATGAACGAGTTGCATATATTGTGCATGAAAGACTCATTAGGAAGTTTTTTGACCGTGATACGTTCAGAAAACTGATATTCAAAAGGTTTGGAGAAATATGCTTTTATTGTGGTGAAGTTGCTGAAACTATTGATCATATTATTCCAAAGAGCCATGGCGGATTATCCAGTTTTTCGAACTGTGTACCTGCGTGTGCTAAATGTAACGAGTCAAAGAGCGACATGAGCTTAGATGACTTTCATTACTATTTTGATCCTTATTCTATTATTCCTGATTCATCTCAAATAGAATATGTAAGATTTGATTTCATGAAGTTGACCGATAAGCTCGATAAATTCAATTCCTACTTCAACATGTGCTTAAAGAAGTGTGAAAGTAATGAAGGTGAATTCGATATTCTAGTCGATTTGGAAAAATTTGAGGGAAAAGTGAGCCAGATAAACGAAACGATAATGAGATATAAAGTAAATCAAAATCTTGAGAGTTTAGTTTAATATTTTCTATCATGTTAGGAAACAAACAATATCGAGATCAAAAGGTGAAAAAGTATTGGGTAGCAATAACGGTGTATTAGGATATGAAGAACATTTTGATTAACCTTATGATAGCTATGGGATGTGCTAATTGGTTACTTTACAGACCTTTAAAGGAGAAAATGAAGTTATTATAGGTTACATACAATTACTAAAAGGGGAATGCAACGTATGGAGAAGTGTTACTTAGGAGTTAACAATAGTGGAAACCCAATTATTCATTGGGAATTTGAAAGTAAAGATAATTTCGATAAGTTTAGTAATAATAGACTTGGATTTTCTAATATTTCAGATAAAGAGGAAAATATTCAAGAATACTTGCTAATTAAGGATTATTCTCGTAAGCAGGACTATTCTATTACAATATCAAAACAAGATGAGAAGGTATTAATGAAGGTGGTTTTTGATTTGTTCAATAATATTTGCCTTACAGCTATCGCTAGGGAAGATGAGGGTTATCATCAATTTATCGAGGCATATCAAGATGAAGGAAATGGTAATATACAGCTTGAAATGAGTTGGAGTGGAGGGGAATCAAAAAAACGTTTTTTCACTTTTGGATTTTTCAATAATGAGTTTTCAACTTTATTCAAATAAAATAAATATCTAAAAGGAAGAAACCGTAGAGAATTATAGCTATACGGTTCTTTCTTTTTTAGTCCAAGAAAAATGGAGTTGAAGTAATCACTGTAACTCTATTGTTATGAACATCTTGTAAAAATAGAACAGCTTACTTAGGTACAAATGTGAATATTTTTATTACAACTACATAGCATGTTTTACTTAACAATCACATTGGCACATTTCAATGTGTTGGGAAGTCATATAAATTAGTTCGGGTCGGGAAAAACAATGCTAAGATAACCCTTGATAATAAAGGGTTTATTTACTCCTAAGACCTAGAAAAAAAGGAGTTGATTTAATTGATTCACACATTTGAAATGATGTTGCTTGTAACCTATTATGATATTCAACATCTCTTTTCCATGTACGGTATTAACCTCAACAAGTACGAACACTTTGGAGCTGCTGTTAAACAGCTTAACAAAGAAATAAAAAAGAATTTCGATGCCTATGCAGTTACATGGATTAGTTGTCAAGCAAGTGGAGAATGGAATCTACATGTGAAAGTAGATATTGTTAAAATGTTGGATAAAGGAGAGATTTTAGAGGAAGATTACGATTTGGTAGAATCCGATATTCGTAAATTCCTAATCCACCATTTTGGGCATTCCTTGTATTTTGACACTCATACACTCAAGAGAATTGACTACAAACTGGACTTTTATGTGCCGAATTCAAAAGACAGAGAGCTGCTATTTTTTCTATTGGAAAAATACACAACTAGGTACGGATACAAAGAAAAAATCAAATGGGGCAAGGATGAAAATGAAAATCCTTTCAAATATGAAACATCACAATACCACAAATCGAAGAGTGTGGAGTTGGTGATCTATGATAAAGAGGAAGAAAGGATTGCAAAAGGAGAAGAAATCCAACCGTATGATAAGGGGCGGGTCAGATACGAACTAAGATTGAAAAATAGCCACCTCAATAGCATGAAAAGAAAAGATAAAGGAAAAGGTAGACCAAAGGAATTAAGGAGCTACTTTTTGTATCATTTATGGAAAGAGTACATGGAAAAGCATGTTCTACCAATAGTTCACCGAGGTGATTATTATAAGATCACTGAGGCGGAAAAAATCATTGAAAATAGTCATTTCTCAAAAAAGAAAAAGAATGATCTTCGTGCATTCCTCGTTCAAATCTCCAAAGGAAGTATAGATACACCGAAGAAACATATGTCCGCACCTACCTATCGAAAATACCTTCAGGATCTTGCTAGTATTGGGGTAAGCCCTGTCCTCATTCCAAAGAACCGCACTGATTTCCCCAATTGTTTGAAAAATCCATTCAAAATCTAAAAAAAGTGAAAATAACATTGAAGGTGTCTAAAATGTGTTGTAACAAACGCAATAGACACCTTTTTTATGAAAAACTACCACAAAAAGACGAGAGCATTTTACAACTCTCGTCCATTTTTTGGTTTGTACCTAGTCATTGCATCAATTAGTGTTTGTGCGATGATGTCTTGAGTTTTTAGGTGGGGATAATATTCTTCACAAAATTTACTGAAGTCCTCGTAAATAGAAGTGTTCATTCTGACACTTTTATTTGTGAACTCTGCATTCTTGCTGTATATGCGTTTATCTAGCAGTAAATTCCCCGATTCTTCAAATTGTTGAATCACCTTTTTAAGAGTGTCAATATGGGTCTTGATGAATGCTATATCATCATTCTGCTCGGTATGGGTACTTGAAACTCGTTCCTCTTCAGAACGAACAAAGGGATAGTATTGCTTGTCTGCTTGATGGTACAAGTAATCTCCCTCCCTCATGAGCTTACTGAACGAACCAGATGGAATTTCGAGACGTTCGCAAATTTCCGAAAGACTATGCTCTTTTAACATCTTATTGACTTCCTGAACTCTTTTTGCTGATGGCATTGTAATGATTGTGTTTTTATCCATATACACAACCCCTTTCTTTTTATGAAGTTAATGTATTATAGATAAAAGTTTCCTTAGTATAACTGTATCGGATTGTGTGTTTCTATTAGTTTAGGTTCATCACCACAAAAGATTGACTCTAGTCGCAATTAGGTTATATAATGTATTTAACAAATTGTGGTTAAATATTAGATTTAACAACTCAGAAGGAGGTGGAACATGCAACTTGGCGAGATTTCCCAAATAAAGACGGGATTGGTATTAAGTAGGAAGAAAGCAGAATTTGAGTATGATGCAAAGGCCAGATACAAACTTATGTCGCTTAAAAATATAAGTGAAGATGGGAATATAGTTAACGAATCATTTGATGAGTTTATCAGTAATGATCATTTAGATGACCATTACTTCACCGAAGAAGGCGATGTTCTTATGAGGTTAAGCCAACCTTATACCGCAGTTTTTATAGATAAAGACCATACTGGTTTATTGGTTCCGTCATACTTTGCTATCATAAAGGTGAATAAAGCAAAGATTTTACCACAATATGCAGCATGGTATCTTAATACATTGAATGTAAAGAAGGAATTGGAGCGTTCTCAAGCAGGAAGTAGGATTCCTAGCACAAATCAACATGCAATAAGGAATATTCCTATTATGTTAACGTCTAACTACAAACAACAAGTGTTGATTGAACTTTTCCAGCTACACCAAAGAGAAAAAATACTTTATAAGAAATTGATTGAAGAAAAAGAGTTGCTTTTTCAGGGAATTACACAACAAATAATAGGAGCATTCCTGTAATGAAGAAATTTGAGGTTTGAACAAAAAAAGTCCCCTTGGTATGATACAA
>NZ_JAJFZK010000014.1 GCF_020731355.1 Bacillus sp. REN16
GAAAAAGTGTTAAATTTAATATGGATAGGTGTTTTATATATGTCTCATTTGGCTAGGTCAGTTCAGGGCAAGGCTTTGTTTATTGTCACGTTCATGCGCCTTGCGCTTTTCTTAATTTCGAATACCATCCATGACAAAACGGATAAGGTGATCTGCTTCTTGGTCAATATCCATCGTGCCTTGATATGGCAGCAGAACAAAATTCGTGACTAGGAAGCCACCGAATGTCGTCATTAGCATTTTTAACAATTTGTTTGTTGGGATGTCTTTTATTTCCCCTCGCTCCTTAAACAGCTCAATGGCTTGAGTAATTCGTTTTACCACACTACCAGCAAAAAATGGAGCAATTTCCTGCCGCAGTGAGTCATTATATAATAATTCCTTCACAATGATTTGAAAGATTTCTCTATTTTCAATAACGAATTCAATCCTGTTTTTAAAAAGACCCTTTAAGAAGTCTTCGAAATGAAGAGTTTCCTCAGTTAAAACTTCCTTAAACACATTCTCAGCCATTCCCGGTAATGCCCCTTTTAAAAAGGGAAGGATAACGGAAAGCAATAAATTATCCTTCGTACCATAATGACGAAAAATGGTGCCTTCTGCTACTCCAGCAGCTTTGGCAATCTCATTTGTTGAAGTGTTTGCATACCCTTTTTCTGCAAACATTTTGATCGCTGTTTCAATGATTTTCTGCTGTTTATCGGTTTGCTTTTTTGATAGTTTGGTTTGTTCAATTAGGGCATCTAATAGATTATCCTTAGACAAATTCTTTCACTTCCTTACCTACAATACACGGTATTTTTTCAGTGCAAATACGTTTAATATGATAAAGAGAGTAGCGAATATTACCAATGCCAGAAGGTTTAAACTAATATCAGCAAATCCTAAGCCTTGGTACATGACTCCCTTTAATGCATCTGCAGCATAATATAGTGGCATGACTTTCGCGATAGCTTGGAGCCAATTTGCCATTCCTTCGAGTGGGATGATTCCTGAAAAGAAGATCTGTGGAATGACAGCTACTGGAATGAATTGTACCATTTGGAATTCAGAAGCCGCAAAAGCAGACAGTAAAATTCCTAAGGATAACGCAACCAGCGCCAATAGCAGGTTGATCACGAGTACGTTCCAGATTGAACCGACTAAAGTCACGTCCAATACCGTAATAGCGAAAAAGACAACGATCATCGTTTGGATAATCGCGAAAACTCCGAATCCGACTAAATAGGCTGTGACAATTTCCCCTCTTCGAATCGGCGTTGACAATAAGCGCTCCAACGTTCCAGTGGTTCTCTCTTTTAACAACCCAATTCCAGAAATTAAAAAGACAAAGAAGAAGACAAAAAAGCCAATTAAAATGGGACTTAATACATCAAAAAAAACCGTTTCATCACTACCGTACACGTAGTTTGTTTCAAGTTCAATTTTTGGCAATTGGCCCAGGTTTGGTATTTGGCTAACTAACTTTTCCTGTGCCTGTGCAGCAAACACCCGATTCACCTTCATTTGTAAGGCTTTTGTTGATGATGGGTCACTGTTAGTTAGTGTAAGAACGATTTGTTCATTTTCCATTACCAGCAATCCATCAAGATCGTGTTCAAGAATAGTTTCCTCTGTTTTTGTGTCTTGCTCAAACTTTACGATATCAATATCATTTTCTTTCAGTGCTTCTATGAGCGACTCATCAACATTTACAACCCCCAAGACTGGTTCTGGTGAATCTCCGTTAAACATGACATACATAAGGGATAAGATAAGAAGTGGAGCAACAAATAATAAAGCCAGCGTCCGTTTGTCACGAAGAAGCTGCTGAAAGATTCTTTTTATGAGCGCAATGATTCTCATTGTTTCACTCTCCCCGCTTGTAAAAATACCTCATCAAAATTTCTTGCATGGTATGTTTCTTTCAATTCGGTTGGTGTGCCTCTTGTTAAAATTTGTCCATCCCGGACCATCGCAATATAATCGCAACGTTCTGCCTCTTCCATGACATGGGTTGTGACAATAATTGTTTTTCCTTCCTCTTTCAATCGAATTAATTCATTCCAAATATTTAGTCTTAGCTCAGGGTCAATTCCAACAGTTGGTTCATCTAAAATGAGCATTTTTGGATTTTGAATTAAGGCGATAGCTAGAGACAACCGGCGTTTCATCCCGCCAGAGTAAGCAGAGACCTTTTTATTTAAATCATCGGTCAGGTTCACAAGCTTTGCAGTATAAGCAATTCGTTCTTTTGTTTGAGCTCGATTTAATTTATAAAGTGAAGCAAAAAATGCGAGATTTTCCTTCCCTGTTAGCTCTGTGTAAAGGGCGTCGGATTGGGCCATATAACCAATATCCTGCATCAGCTCCAAATTAGGTATTTTCTTTCCTAACACTTGAATGGATCCTTCATCAGGTGAGTCCATCCCTACTATCATTTTGACTAATGTTGTTTTACCCGCTCCTGAAGGACCGATAAATCCATAAATGGTCCCTTCCTCGATAGTAAGGTCGATTTGATTTAATACGATTTTCTTTCCAAAGCTTTTACTAACCTTTTCAACTTCTACCGTATTGGCCATTAAAATGCCTCCCTTTTACATTCATTCCTATTAGGGAACTTCCGCATAAATAAATAAGTGAGTGAGTGATTACTCATATTATGATCCGGATTTTATCTCTAGTCAATATAAAATGAGTGCCCACTCACAATTTTTTTTGAATATTGGACATCCGAACACGCACTTTTTCTTCTCGTTCATACGATATACGAAAGGGAGGTGACATCGATGGACTTGCTGCAATTTTTAAATGAAAATTATTATATGTTAGTTCCTGTTCTTTGGGTGATTGGTTATTTCCTAAAGGCAACGCCTACTATTCCGAACTGGTCAATTGCATGGATTTTATTAGGGGTTTCTTTAGTGGGAGGCGCATTTTTTTATGGGTTTACAGCCGAAGCTCTCTATAATGGCGTGATTGCTGCTGGAGTTGCTGTATTCGGTCATCAATTATATAAACAAACGGCTGAGGCAAAGACTAAAAAAATATAAAACACACGAACGCACTAATCTATTTTCCACTCATAAAAAAAGCAAAACGCTTGGTGCTCCCAAGCGTTTGTTTTGTTTGCTATTTATTGATTTTTGTACCAGACAAACCAGCCTTTATCTTTGCTTTTGGATACAAAGATTTGGCCTTCTGATGCAACGTCACTTTTTCCTTCCCATCTAGGAAAATGCAATGTAACTAACCAGGACTTATCTGCCACTTCTTGTCCACAATAATTGGAGGACATTTGATATTCCTTCGCCACCTTATCATCTAACGGCTGTGCTGTAACGACTTCCCAATCAGCATAGTGATTTAAGTAATCACTATCTCCGAACGTACGAGGGATAATGGTTTCTAATGCCTTTAAGAGCTCATCTTTATAAACAATCGTAGCATTCTCTAACTGGCTCACATTAGGACATTCAACATTCGCTTGTGCACCGACATGGTATGGGAAAAAGATAACAAGAGTAAGCAGGGATATTACTATTTTTTTCATATTATTCACCTCAGAAGTAATATCCCAATTATTCTCATCACTTATTCATATTTTTTCCAATTAATTTTTACTTCGCTTTGTTTTCAGCTTCCCACTTTGCAACTTCTTCTCTGACGCGCGGTGCTACTTCTTTGCCCAAAAGTTCAATAGAGCGCATGACATCCTCATGCGGCATTGTGCCGACAGGGCAATGCAGCATAAACCGGGTCACCCCTACATTTTTACGTAAGTCTATAATTTTATTGGCAACATATTCAGGGTCACCCACATACAACGCCCCTTCAAAGCTGCGGGCAAAATCAAAGTTTTCACGTGTATAGGGTCCCCAGCCACGCTCTTTTCCTAATTTACTCATCGCTTGGGCGGTTGATGGGAAGAACTTATCCGCAGCTTCTTCCATCGTTTCCCCAACGAACCCGTGGGAATGAGAGGCCACTGCTAATTTTGAAAAATCATGCCCTGCATGAGCAACAGCCCTCTTATATAATTCAACAAGCGGGGCAAATTGAACTGGTCTCCCTCCGATGATCGCCAGCACTAGCGGCAATCCCAATAATCCTGCACGAACGACTGATTCCTGGTTTCCGCCACTTCCAATCCAGATTGGTAATGGATCTTGAACAGGGCGTGGATAGACCCCGCGGTTATTGATTGATGGTCGATGCTTCCCTTGCCAGGTTACTTTTTCAGACCTTTGAATGTGGAGCAAGAGATCTAATTTCTCTTCAAAGAGTTCATCGTAATCTTGTAAATCATAGCCAAACAGCGGGAATGATTCGATGAAGGAACCTCTTCCTGCCATAATTTCAGCGCGACCATTTGAAATGGCGTCAAGTGTTGAAAAATCCTGAAACACGCGAACTGGATCCGCAGAGGAAAGCACAGTAACCGCACTTGTTAAGCGAATTTTCTTCGTTTGTGATGCTGCCGCCGCAAGCACCATTGCTGGAGCAGAAGCTGCGTAATCCTCTCGATGATGTTCCCCTACCCCAAATATATCCAAGCCTACTTGATCCGCTAGCACAATTTCCTCGACTACATCAAGAATTCTCTGTGCATGACTGATGACCTCGCCTGTTTTCGGATCTGGTGTTGTCTCAACAAAAGTACTAATTCCTATTTCCAATGGTTGTACCCCCAATTTTGGATTTCTACTATATATTAACTACCTCCATTATTTATTAATGTTAGTTCTGATGCAAATTTTTAGGATTTGGGTGAGTGATCATTAAAAAATGAATGGAACGAAAGAGAATGATACCAAGTCTAATAAGTAGACAGTTGTTTAGATCCGGACTAGCAATAATGTCTATAAGGATAGATTCATAGTAAAATAAACCTAATGAAGGGGGGATTCCTGTCCAAATGTCTATTTTCAAATCATTTTATAAGCGGTCAAATTCAGATGAATATTCCTTTGAGGCACTCATCAAAAAGGAGCAGGAAAAACTCTATAAAGTTGCCTATTCCTATGTAAAAAATGAGCAAGACGCATTAGATATCGTACAAGATGCAATCATTAAGGGCTTGAAATCCTTTGATAGGTTGAAAGATATTGATTATTTTTCTACTTGGATTACTCGGATCCTAATAAATACAGCTATCGATCATATCAGAAAATCCAAAAAGGTTATTCCCCTCGAAACGGACTGGTTCGATTCTGGGCGGAATGAAGAAAATAATGCAATTATGACAATGGATATTGAACTTATATTTGAAAAGCTAAAGCCACAACAAAAAACATTAATTTTATTACGTTTTTATTATGGTTACTCCATCAACGAAATCTCTGAAATTCTCGGCAAACCCGAGGGTACCATTAAGTCCCAATTACATCGGACACTGCAATTGGTAAAAGATAAACTTGAAAACGGAGGAGATACATATGGAAAAGCTTCATCAAGATATTAAAAGTATGGTAGATCACGTTTCCGTCCCTACTGATAAGCTTAATGAAACTGTCCAAACAGCCCTATCATCTGGAAAAAGGCAGCGAAAACGCCATTTGCTTCAGGTGCCACATGTAATGGCTAGTATTGCTTCCTTATTTATTTTAGCAATTGGTGGGGTATTATTTGCTTCATATTATCTTGGAACAGTCGAAAAAGAAGTCCCTATGAGTGGTAATGAAGGAACTGCTCACACCGATAGTATTTTTTATAATGTTGGTGATGCTGGACTTAAACGAATGGCAACAGAAGGAAAAACAAAGAATCTTTCACTTGAATCGGAGGACCAGGGATTAAAAGTAATTCTTGAGGAAGGGTATCTGGATAGCCAACGAATGGCAATCTCCTATCGTTTAGATCTAACTGGTGCAATGGAATTCATTAAAGAAACTTCTATTTCGTTAGACCTGTATGTTAACGGAAAATATAAGGGTAACCATGGCTACAGTGGAATGCATACAAATACAATGTTCAATACAGGTGATATCTTCCATTTTGAAACATCAGAAGGGTTTCCCGAACATCCAGAAATCGAAATTCGGGTTACATCCATCAATAATGTTGAGGGAAATTGGGTTTTTACCTTTGATTTAGATAAGGAAGATGAGTATATTAAAAAATCGAATGTTGCTGAAAAAGGAGATAAAAAAGGCAACTACTTTACTGTCAACCAAGCACGTCTTACTCCATCTCATTTACAACTAAACGCAAGAACAACATTAATGTTAGAGAAATCCTATACTAATTTAAGTCATTTTGAATTATCAGTTGTTGCACTTGATCCGAACGGAACCAAATATTTAGAGGATTACAACAGAAGAAGCAGTAATGATTCATATCAACTAGAAGAACCTGAACTAACAATAAATGAAAAAGTCGAAATTCCGAGAAGAACAGACTCTTACTTTTATAAAATTGTTCCATATATAGTGACATATAAGGGAGAAAAGGTTAGTGACAACGGATATGTATGGGATGAGATTACTGCTCCTTTCAAACAGGGATCGATTCTGGAAACTGATTCTAAGATTATGGTGGTTGAAATTAAAGATAAGCCTGGTGAGACTATCGTTTATTATGAAATGAACAGCTTATTGCCGATTTTCCCAAAAATAATAGATTCCAATCATGATACAGAATATCGAGCAATTTCTTATCAACAACAAGATAGTCTTTATGAGGTAACCTATCAGAAAGTAAAGAATCCAGATTCCTTACAATTTCTAATGTATGATGCTGCCTATGAAGTATTTTCTGATTTAGAAGTTGAAATCGACTTAAAATAATATGAGGGCCAACTCACACGGGTTGGCCGCTAAATTTATTTGTTATAAAATCTATAAATTTGGAATATTATTGTATAATTGTAAAACCTTTTACTATATATTACGTATAAATATATAGAGAGTACTTTTTTCCTCCCCCAATAGCATTTCTAATAGGAGTGATGAAAATGCAATTAGTTCCTGAAAAGTTTCGTGAACCACTTTCACATTTTAAATTCAGCATATTTGAAACCGAAGCTCTTAGCACATTCTTCTCAGCTTTCCGGCTTAAAAGCTATTTCCTGCTTCTCCTCTCCCCCATTGGTTTAGGAGCATCAGCATACTTAGCTAAAATGTCTATTGAGGCTGGATCACTCGGTACTTCGATCGGATTGTTTTTACTAAGTCTATTAGTCTTACTACCTTGGACATTAGTACCTATCACATTCCTATTTACAACCTTCCAGACAAAGACATGGAAGCGTATACTATCGTGGGTATATGTCAGTCTGCTCATCGCATCTTATATTTATTGGCTGGTTTTCTTTTAAAATAAAAGATTGTAATCTTTATGTCTATTAAAATGGGTCAGTCCACTTTGGGCTGACCCTAAAATCTTTATGAAACATGGAAGTTTTCGAGGATGAAAGACTTTCCGTGTGGGCTTCGGTCCAGTCTGGTCCTTCATAACCCTGATGAAGGACTTTCCGCGGGGGCTTCGGCTCCGTTCGGTCCTTCATAACAACGATGAAGGACCTTGCGCGCGGGTTCCTGCCCCGTTCGGTCCTTCATAAACCAGATGACGAACTTTTCCTAAAATCATACGACTTCGATTTCGGGCTGGACCTGTCCTGAGATCAAAAAATAGTGTCTACCCAATCGGGTAAACACTATTTATTAATCCTATAGTTTTACAGTCCATCCAAACGGATCTTCTTTTGTACCATTTTGAATGCTAGTAATCGTATCATATAGCTTTTTAGATAAAGCACCCGTTTCACCATTGTTAATGATCATTCTTTCATTATTGTAGAAAAGCTCTCCAACTGGCGAAATAACAGCTGCTGTTCCAGTTCCAAAGACTTCCTCAAGAACACCATTATTGTAGGCCTCTTGGATTTCATGGATTGAAATTCTTCGTTCTGTTACAGGTGTGTTCCAATGTTTCAAGAGTTCAATAATTGACTTACGAGTGATTCCATCCAGAATACTACCGTTTAGTTCAGGAGTAATTACTTCTCCATTGATTTTAAAGAAGATATTCATGCTGCCCACTTCTTCAATATATTGTCTCTCTCTGCCGTCAAGCCATAATACTTGGGAATACCCGTTTTCTTCTGCGATTTCTGATGCCAATAAACTTGCAGCATAGTTTCCAGCGGTTTTTGCTTCGCCTGTTCCGCCTGATACTGTACGAACATATTGATGTTCTACCGCAATTTTTACAGGATTGATACCTTCTTTATAATAAGAGCCCACTGGGGATAAGATAATCATAAGTTTATAATTTTTAGCCGGATCGACGCCAAGATGTGCTTCCGTAGCAATCATGAATGGTCTGATATACAAGGAAGTACCTGGAAGGTTTGGAACCCAGTCTCTATCAATCTCAATTAGCTTCTTCAAGGCATGAAGTGCAAATTCTTCGTCAAACTGCGGCATGACTAAACGCTGGTTTGATTTATTGAATCGTTTCATGTTTTGATCCGGTCTGAATAATAAAATTTCCTCGTCCTTTGTACGATAGGCTTTTAATCCTTCAAATACGGATTGACCATAATGAAACACTGTCGCAGCAGGGTCTAAAGGAATTGATTGATATGGAAGAATTCGAGCATCATGCCAGCCCTTTCCTTCCGTGTAATCCCACATAAACATATGGTCTGTGAAGCTTGTTCCAAACACCAATTGGTCAAATGGAGGAATTTCCTTCTTCTGAGTTGCAAGGGTGATGTCTAGTTTAAGATCTGTCGTCATGTTAATCCCAGCTTTCATTTAAAATAAATCTTTAATTTAATAATAATCGAAATCTTATATTATTCTGATAATAATATCAACTATTTTATCACAATCCCGGTATAAATAGTGCAGGAAACATTCGTAATCTGTAAAATTATTTAAATAAAATTTTTGAAATTTAACAATTATCTTGCTTTATTGGAATTTCATGATATTATAATCATATATTTCCAATACGATTAATATGATTTTCTTCTTATTCAGAGAGAGGGAGGGACTGACCCTATGAACTCTCGGCAACCGACTAATGTACTGCACGGTGCCAATTTCAGAGGAATGAAAAATTCCGAAGATGAGAAGCTATACGAAATGTAAAACACTTACGTTTTGTTCACCCTTCTCTATTTTTGAGAAGGGTTTTTTATTTGTTAGAACAAAAAATATTAAAACAAAAGGAGAGATTCTCATGGCGGTAACAACATTTCATGCAAAAGCAGTTTTAAAGGAAAAGGTTTTGGTGGAAACAGAATCAAGGGGACATAAGGTGATTGTGGATGAGCCTGAAAGTTTAGGTGGCACTGACACTGGAATGAATCCCGTTGAACTACTTTTATCCTCATTAGGTGCTTGCCAATCGATTGTTGCTCGGGTCTATGCACAAAAATTTGGGATTGACCTTCAGGCATTTTGGGTTGATTTAGAGGGAGATATTGATTTGGACGGTTTTTTTGATAAATCCGATGTACGACCAGGCTTCCAGTCCATCAAATATACCTTCCATATCGAAACAGACGCACCTAGGGAAAAGGTGGAAGAGTTCAAGGCGTTTCTAGAGGCACACTGCCCAGTTGGGGATACAATTGCAAATCCGGTAAACATCGCTTCCTCTGAGGTGATAATTGAAAGTCCAGTGAAGTAGGTTTATTAAATAAAAATATAGAATTTTAAGGGTCATCACTTATCGGTAACGGTGATAGGTTAAGTAACTGGGCTGAAGAATAGACGGAAAAATTTCGCCTATCTAGTAATTATTATTAAATCTTTTATAGACGGAGAGATTCCGCTTATTGACTCAAAAAATGCAAAAATGGGGGATTTTTCTTTGCACAATCGGAAATTCTCCCCCTATTCACCTCTAAACGAGCTCCATTCTGCATCTACCCGGAAAATCTCCGCTTATCATACATTTGCTGGATTGGCACATATTTAAGAAGAGTACCTCAAAACGGAACCCTTTGATTAGAGCGCATTTCGTTATTTTAATGTTTTGCATAATATCCCTTTACCATTTCGCCCATTACCCAATTCGTTCGTGCGCCGGATTCCCCGTTGCTAGGGCAAACCCCGCTTTTACCTGTTAATTCAGCTACAATGGTTTCGACAAGTGGTTGGTGAACATGCTGAGGGCGTTCAAAGCTCCACTCTTCTGTTCCGTTCTCAGTTGTTAACAGGATTGGTTCATTTCCAAAAGTAGAGAACGTAATCTTCCCTTTGCTACCCACAATTTCATTGATATCTTCGTTTTGAAACGCGGTAAAACACCAATTGCCAGTACCATGAATTCCAGATTCAAATAAATAGGTACCAGTAACAATATCCTCCGCTTCGTAAACGCCTCCCTGATTTGAAGCAAAACCACGAACTTCCTTAATTGGTCCTAACAGGAAATCCAAGATATCAAGAGTATGGCTTGCTAAATCGTAGAATAGACCCCCACCTGATAACTCTGGCTGTACACGCCATGGAAGATTTGAAGGATCTTCTGTTGCTTTGCGATATTGTGTGGAGGACACATAACGTACTTCCCCTACTGCCCCACTTTCAAGCAACTCTTTTATTTTCAAAAATCGTTGTTGCCCTCTACGATAATATGCGACATATAATGGAACATTTGCCTCTTTACTGGCTTTAATCATTGCTACACATTCTTCATAATTTCGAGCCATTGGCTTTTCAACATACACGGGCTTGCCAGCCTGTGCAGCCTTCAATGTATATTCCTGATGTGATCCCGGCGGTGTCGCGATATAGATGGCATCCACTTCTCGATCTTGGATAAGCTCGTCCGCATTGTCATACCATTTCGGAACATGATGCCTTTGGGCATAATCCTTTGCTAATTCACCTGTTCTCCGCATTACCGCAACCAACTCGGAATTATCGATTTTCTGAAATGCCGGACCACTCTTCACTTCTGTTACATTCCCACAGCCAATAATTCCCCAACGAACCTTTTTATAAGCCATAACCGAACTCCCCTATCAAAATCTTTAAATAAAGTATACCTCAAAAAGTTCTGCTAGCACAAAAAGTCATTCAACAAGTGAATATGTTGAATGAACTGAAGGGAATATGTTTTGCTTCCATATTTTATTTAATCCTTCATGTTTATCCGAGTTTTTTGATACTATTGATTTATCAATCAAGGGGGGATAACTGTGGTTTTGGATTTGGTGAATGTTAGACTTCAGCGCGATGGTGTGCAAATTCTGCAGAACATTAATTGGAAAATTGAAAAAGGGGAACATTGGGTGCTTTACGGGCTGAATGGTGCTGGAAAAACGGCGCTATTGGACCTTATCAATGCCTATAATTTTCCTACAAGTGGTGATTGCACAGTACTTGGATTTAAATTTGGCAAGATGTATCTTGGTGAAGAGCTACGGAAGAATATTGGCTTTGTATCCTCTTCCTTGCAGCAGAAGTTTTATCCGACAGATAACGCGTTCGAGGTTGTCTTAAGCGGAGCATTCGCATCTATCGGCTTGTATGAAACACCCACAGATGAAATGCGGGGAAGAGCAATCGGATTACTTGAGGAGCTAGGGTGTATCGGTTATGCAAACAGAGATTACGCAACACTTTCCCAGGGCGAAAAACAACGGGTGCTAATTGCGCGCGCATTAATGGCCGACCCGTCAATTCTCATTTTGGATGAACCTACAAACGGGTTAGATTTTATCGCAAGAGAACAATTATTAGACTCCATCGAAAGGCTCGCCAATAAAGGAGATGCGCCAACGATTATTTACGTCACCCATCATGTTGAAGAAATCCTTCCCGTATTTACAAAAACATTGCTTTTGAAAAATGGAGAAGTATTTGCTTCAGGACAAACAGATCAAATCATTACTAGTGAGGCCCTTTCAAACTATTTCAATCTTCCCGTTCATGTTCATTGGGAAAATGACCGTCCTTATCTAGTAAAAGGAAAATAAAAAACAGCCAGCCATTTCAAAAAGGCTGGCTTTCATTCTATTCTTCCGTAATCAACTTTGAATCACCTGATAATGGTGAAAACCTGGCATTAAAGAATCGAAGTGTAGGCGGCTCGTAATCCATACGCAACCCACTTATCTGGTCTCTTTTTTCATACAGAGCTATCACCGAATCGGCTACAACATCCATATGATTGTTCGTATACACTCTTCTCGGAATTGTTAATCGAACAAGCTCAAGCCTTGGTTTATTGTGTTCACCGGTTTCCTTGTTACGACCCGCTGAAACAATCCCTCTTTCCATTGCCCTCACACCTGAATCCAAATAAAGTGCTGCTGCCAACGCTTGGGCAGGGAATTCCTCTTGGGACAAATGGGATAAAAATCGCCTTGCATCTAAATAGACAGCATGACCTCCAATCGGTTGAACAACCGGAATTCCTGCTTCTATCAGCTGCTGCCCGAGATAACGAACCTGTTGAATGCGATGTTGGATATAATGATCATCAATGGATTCATAAATTCCTTGTGCCATCGCTTCCATGTCACGCCCTGCCATTCCTCCGTAGGACGGCATCCCTTCATATACTACCACCAATTCACGTGATCTCGCGTAAAGCTCTTCATCATTCATTGCCAGGAATCCGCCAATATTGACCAAACAATCTTTTTTACCACTCATTGTACAGCCATCTGAATAGGAAAGCATCTCTTTTAAAATATCTTTGATTCGGTGATTTTCATATCCTGCTTCTCGTTCCTTGATAAAATAAGCATTCTCCACACAGCGTGTGGCATCTAGCATGACATCAATCCCATGATTTTTACAGAGATTATATACCTCTTTCATGTTCTCCATGCTAACCGGCTGCCCTCCTGCCATATTAACAGTCACTGCTACACATACATAAGGAATTTTCTCCGCCCCAACCTTCTTAATGAGACCCCGTAATTTTGATAAATCGACATTCCCTTTAAAAGGATGCTCTGTCCTTGAATCATGTGCTTCATCAATAATGATATCAACAAATCTCGCCCCATTTAGCTCCTGATGAGCACGAGTTGTTGTAAAATACATATTTCCAGGAACCACATCTCCCGGCTTTATTTTTAGCTGAGATAAAATATTTTCTGCGCCTCGCCCCTGATGCGTTGGCAAAACATATTTATACCCATAAATCTCCCTTACAGCCTGCTCAAGCCTTTTCCAGCTTTTACTCCCCGCATAGGCTTCATCTCCAACCATCAAGGCGCCCCATTGGCGATCACTCATAGCGCTCGTTCCGCTATCTGTTAGGAGATCGATATAGACATCTTGCGAATCAATCAAAAATGTATTATAGCCTGCTCTCCCCAATGCTTCTTTTCTTTCTTCATAGGTTAGCATTGCTAATGGTTCTACTGCCTTGATTTTATATGGCTCTGCCGTTCTTCTTTCCATCCGAACCCCTCCATTCATTTAGAAAATTCAATCTATCTATAATGTATGATATTATCGGCATTCTTCTCAAGAACCTCCGCTACACTTTAAACGCTTTAATCCATTGAAAAACGCCTTCCAATTGTCATATTGGAGGCGTCTTAAATATTATTGAAATATGGTTTCAAAACAATCTGTTTCATTTTGCAATCCTCATTTCAAACAAACGTTTGTTTAGCGTCCTAAGCTTACGGCCTTAAGCACTTCAAAATTCAATCAAGCGTTTGTTTGAACGGGTTTGGACAAGCAAAGTTTAAGCTGTTATATATCGATAAACGGCATTTTTACTATTCTAATCTATTTTTTCTCCAATGCGAGCTTGCGAATGACCCCTTCATGCTGAGGATAATCTTTTAGTAATTCCTCCTGGGTAAATAATTCAAAATCCTCAAATTCAAATCCTGGCGCAACCATACAGCCTACAAGTGAAAAGGTATTTTCTTCTTTAACTGAAGACCCGAATATTGAATTTTTAGGTACAATAACTTGTGGAACTTCACCTGATTCAAGATTGAGACCAAGCTTCAATTCTTTGTATTCTCCTAATTCGTCAATGATGTGGACGGTTAATGAGCTTCCGCCATGGTAATACCAGAGCTCGTCTGATTGTATTCTATGTAAATGGGAAATATCCTTAGAACCCAACAGAAAATATATACTTGTATACAATTTTCTTTGTTTATCTTGCTCCGTATTGACCATTATATCCGAAGCAAATATTTGATTATAATAACCTCCCTCCGGATGTGGCTCAAGCCCAAGATGTGTTATGTAAAACTGTGCATCTTTTTCGTTCAATGTTAAAACTCCTTTCTAAAAACTATTTTAACCTAAATTCGAAAAGAACTGTATGATTGTAAATTCCGCGATTTACCAATTAAAACGAAATACATACAAAACAAATGAATGCAAAAACTACGTAGGAAAGAATTTGAAAGGAGAGATGGATTTGGGTCGTGGAAAAAGCTTTAATCACAAAGAAAAAGGCCATCCTGGCAACTTTCCAAAGAACAGCGTAAGTGAAGAAAAAGACCATAGCCGACAATTTGAACAAATTGAAGGCATTGTCTCCCATGAAGCCTTTAAAAACCGAGTAAAAGAAGACGAAATGCCTTAAGAAAGCCAAAAAGGATCAAAACAAATTGTCTTGATCCTTTTTTTACCTTATCCTAACACCTTCTCAATACGTTCGATTGCCCAATCTAACTCATCTTTCGTAACGATTAATGGTGGAGCAAACCGGATCACCGTATCATGCGTCTCCTTACAAAGCAGTCCTTCTTGCTTCAAAGCCTCACAATATGGGCGAGCCTCCTCCGTCAGCTCAACCCCGATAAATAAACCACGGCCACGAACTTCTTTAATCTTTGGATTTTTAATCTCTTGTAATCGTTCTAGAAAATATTCACCTAATTCAAGAGAACGTTGTGCCAGATTTTCATCAATTAATACGTTCATCGATGCAATCGAAACCGCACAAGCCATTGGATTTCCACCAAATGTGGAACCATGTGAACCCGGATTAAACACCCCTAACACATCTTTGTTTGCTACTACACAGGATATCGGGAACACCCCACCTCCTAGCGCCTTACCTAATATATACATATCAGGCTCGACTTCATCCCATTCACAGGCAAACATTTTCCCGGAACGGCAAAGTCCAGCTTGAATTTCGTCTGCAACAAAAAGAACATTATTTTGTTTACATGTTTCATAAGCTTCCTTAAGGAAACCTTCTGGCGGAATGATAATTCCAGCCTCTCCTTGAATCGGTTCAATTAGAAATGCTGCTGTATTTTCAGTGATTGCATTCTTAAGTGCCTCAATATCGCCATAAGGAATAAGCTTTATTCCCGGCAGCATTGGACCAAACCCACGCTTATACTCGTCTTCAGATGATAAGGACACCGCAGTCATGGTACGACCATGGAAGTTTCCAATACAAGCGATGATTTCAGCCTGATTGTCCTGAACTCCTTTTACATCATATGCCCATCTGCGCGCCGCCTTAATAGCTGTTTCAACGGCTTCTGCCCCCGTATTCATCGGGAGAGCCATCTCTTTATTTGTTACGTTACAAATTAATTCATACCAAGGTCCAAGCTGGTCATTATGGAATGCGCGTGATGTTAAGGTGACACGATCCGCCTGATCCTTTAAGGCTTGAATAATTTTGGGATGGCGATGGCCCTGGTTAACTGCTGAATAAGCACTTAACATGTCCATGTATTTATTGCCTTCTGGATCTTCCACCCACACACACTCTGCTTTTGAAATCACAATTGGCAGTGGATGATAGTTATTTGCACCAAATTTTTCCGTTTGTTTAATAATTGTTTTTGAGTCGACTTTCGTTTGAGTCATCTATTTAACCTCCTGTCCTCATTCGGAATATAAATTCAACTTAAGAATTGCTTCCTGCATATTATCTTATGCAAGAATCATGCCAAATTCACGGAAAGCCAACTTTTTAGATTAATTAAATCATTTAAGGTATATTTCGATCGGTATTCATGTTAAATAGGTCGTATTAAAAAGGGATTTATCACTTAGTTTAGTTCATTCAAATCACATTGATGCAAAAATTACTTGCATTCAATCTTTTTTTGCGCAAAAAGTCTTTTCAACCTCCTTCAAAAACGCAAAAATTCTATGCGCTTTCATTTTCTTTCCCGTATAATAATAGTATGAAAAGGCGGCGATACCATGAAACAGGTTGATGTATTAAAAAACAAAGCAACTGAACAATTGGTACATGAAGTTGATGTGGGCATTCATGTTGTAGACGCAGAAGGCACCACCATTATCTATAATCAAAAAATGGTTCAAATTGAGGGGATGAATCAACATGATGTTCTAAACAAAAGGCTTGTTGACGTATTTTCGTTTCATAAAAATGAGGATAGTACATTGCTTCAGGTTCTTAAAAATGGTGAACCTATAAAAAATGCAAAACAGACCTACTATAATAATCGCGGGCAGGAAATCACCACCATTAATCATACCATTCCGATTATGGATGGCCGGAAGCGAATTGGGGCAATGGAAATTGCTCGGGATGTGACAAAACTAGAGAAACTGCTCCGTGAAAATATGAATCGAAGAAGCGACACACATTATACTTTTGATAGTATTATTGGGCAAAGTGCTGCTATTTCAGAGGTGGTTGAAGCGAGCAAGCGTGCAACCCGGACAAGCTCCTCCGTTCTCATTATTGGGGATACCGGTACAGGTAAAGAGCTTTTTGCCCAAAGTATTCACAATGGGAGCAACAGGTCTTCCGCTCCCTTTATATCACAAAATTGTGCTGCTTTTCCGGACACATTAATTGAAGGTCTCCTGTTTGGGACAAAAAAAGGTGCTTTCACTGGAGCAATTGACCGCCCCGGCTTATTTGAGCAGGCAAATGGCGGGACTCTGCTTTTAGACGAGATTAATTCATTAAACCCGGCATTACAAGCAAAGCTTCTGAGGGTGATTCAAGAAAAAACGGTCCGACGGGTTGGTGACACAAAGGATAAGAAAGTCGATGTTCGCATCCTAGCAACGATGAATGAGGATCCCATCGATGCCATTTCAGAAGGAAGGCTACGCAAGGACCTATATTACAGACTAAGTGTTGTAACGCTTTTTATCCCACCATTACGAAATCGTCGGGATGACATTCCTGAGCTTGCGTATGCATTTTTAGAGAAGTATGATCACCTGTTTGGGTTGAATGTATCAAAGATTGATGATCAGGTTTTACAGATTTTAATGCAATATGACTGGCCGGGAAATGTTCGTGAGTTAGAGCATATTATTGAGGGAGCACTAAATGTTATCACATACGAAGATACGATTTCCTATAATCATCTCCCCATGCATTTTAGAAAAAAGCTGCATGTAAAACCGGAAACAATAATTACCGTCAACCCACAAATCACAGAAATAACAGATATTCAACCATTAGACAAATACGTGGAGGAATCCGAAACCATATATTTAAAACAAGTTCTGCATCAGTTTAACTTTAATATCACAAAATCAGCCGAGGTACTGGGCATGAGTCGGCAAAACCTCCAATATCGCTTAAAAAAGTTTGGAATCAAAAGAACCCAAAGGGACGATTCTACTGGTTCAAAGGAGTCTTAATCTATATTTCTACAAACACTAACAATTTCCCGCATCCATTTACATTTATTGCTCGGGAAATGAGTAGAAATAAGTCGAATAACCAAAAATTGAAAGAATTTCGAAAGGCTGGTGTTTGTTAGTGACAAAATACGTATGGTATGCAAGCTATGGTTCGAATATTAATAGGGATCGTTTTCTTTGTTACATAAAGGGTGGCAGACCACTAGGTTCTAATGAAACTGAGAGTGGGTGTAAGGATCCTTCTCCTCCAATAGACGAAGAAATGTTTACAATTCCTTACCCCTTGTATTTTGCCAAGGAGGCTGGAAGATGGGATTCAAAGGGCGTTGCCTTTATTAATGGGACTAAAAATAATATCGAAACAACATTTAGCAAAAAGTATTTGATTACACCTGAACAGTTTTTGGATGTGTTGAAACAGGAAAACAGTGGGATCCAATTTGATATCGATTTAGAAAAGGTGAAAGAATCCGGATCTATGGTTTTCCGGAAAAAGGCGTGGTATGGAAGAATCCTTTATCTTGGTGATGACGGTGGCTATCCAATATATACATTTACGGCACCTTGGAATATGGATGAAATCACGTATAATAGACCTTCTTATGAGTATTTGACGACAATTATTACAGGGCTAAAAGAATATTATTCGAAGGATGAAATCTATCAATATTTAATAAACAAACCGGGAATAGAAGGCCTGTATACCCCGGAGGAACTCGCTAGTTTATTATAGTAATCATTTCTAAAGGTTATCCAATTTCACTTCAATCAAATGTTTGTTTGGATTTTAACCGTACGGCCCCAACTGGTCGCCAGTTCAATCAAACGATTGTTTAAAAACAGAGTATCCATTTTTATGGATACTCTGTTTTTTTTTATTTATGAGATTTTTCAATTGCTTGTTCAAAAACAGAAATAATGTCCTCGTAATGTTCGATTCCGACCGAGATTCGCACAAGCTCGTTTGTAATCCCCAATGCTTCCTGTGCCTCAGGCGGAAGTGCACGGTGTGAGGTTTTTAGTGGATGTGATACAGTGGTTTCCACTCCCGCTAAGGTTGGAACAAGCTTCACCCACCCAAGTGATTTGAAAAATTGGCTTACATCGACGGTTTTAGCAAGCTCTACGGATACCATTGCCCCAAATCCTAATGCTTCTTCCTCAAATGGATAATACACTCTCGTGATATTCGGGTTATTTCGTAAAGCATCTGCTAGCTTACGTGCGTTTGCGGATTGTACTTGCATTCGAACTGCTAGTGTTTTCAAGCCTCGGGTCGTTAACCACGCTTCAAAAGGACTCACATTAGCACCGAGATTAACAACCTTTGCACGTGCTTTTGCAACTAGATCCTCTCTCCCCACAACAACTCCAGCCGTAACATCACTATGTCCCCCAATATATTTTGTTGCACTATGGACCACTAGTTCTACACCAAGCTTATAAGGATTGCAATGGTATGGGGTAGCAAATGTGTTGTCTACTACTGTAATTACATTTTTTCGTTTTGCAAGTTCGACAACTGCTGGTAAGTTTTCTACCCGTAAAAGTGGATTCGTGATGGACTCCGTATAGAGTAATTTTGTATTTGACTGAAACGCACTCTCTACTTTTTCAAGATCTGCAAATGAAACAAAGGTTGTTTCAATCCCGAGCTGTTGAAGCTCCTCGTATAAAAGATGGAAGCTACCGCCATACACATCGTCTGCTGCAACAATATGGTCTCCACTCTTAACAACGGATAGGATTCCCGCGAAAATCGCAGATAGCCCAGAAGAAGTCGCAATACCTGCTGGAGCACCTTCGATGGCTGCTACCATTTGGCCAAGCTCATCCGGATTTGGATTTCCAGTACGGGAATATAAATAATTTCCTTCCCCTTGGAAATAGCCCTCTAAATCCTCAAGGTTATCGAAAGTAAAAGCAGATGTTTGATAAATTGGTGTAACTTTGCTTCGAATTGGGAGTTTTCCTTTTTTCACACTATGTATTAATTTTGTCTCAAACCTGTTTGCCAACTTTTCCACCTCTTTATTCTATATTGCTATTATTCTGAACCTTATTTCTAGTGATGTCAATTGTAATCCTTTAACTCAGAATGTCTGTCAGTCTTTAACAAAAAAGAAGCCACATCAGCAGCTTCTTTCCCATCTATTCCTTGTATATTGATTGGTCTGTAAAATTGTTATAAACCAAATAAATTACGATACATATCGCTGTTGTAATAAAACCCCAGCCCAATGTGATTTGGTCGATTACAAGGTAATTATTACATAATTGATTATTTATATTGATATACAATACGCCCATCCCTAAATACTTGACTGTAAAAAAGATGAACACAATGTTTTTTGCCCGGTCCGTCAGTTTCTTCCAGCTATCACGTAAAGGAACACCTGCTAATAAAGATAGACTCAAAAATTTCCATACTTCCATACTTGTAATGTTTAAAGTCTCGTCCATTGTTTTTGGTATTGTCCAATACACCATGATTACAATGAATAATAAAATTCCGGGTATGCCATCTTGATTCCATTTTTCAAAAAAACGCGGGAACCTCTGTTGAAATAATTTTCCCATAAAGAATCCCGCAATTATAATTGAAGGCATTTGCATATGCATATGGATAATCATGATGGACTCCAAGAGATTAGCAACTGGGGGAAGTGCTAATACGAATAAAAGTCCTAGTCCGATCAAAAATTGTTTCATAGCCTATTCCCCCTTTTCTTTGTCTAAGATGCTAATGACTTTGGTAGCCGCTTCATCAATTTCACGGTAATCCATAACATCCATTAAAGAGCCGTTTGGATCTACTAGATAAAAGGCTGAGTTATGTGCAAAATTTCCTCTTCCATCGGGGATGACAATTACACCGAATTCATCAAGAAGAGTTTGTAATTCAGTTTCGTTTGAAATCCTTGCCATTCTCCATGTTTCTCCGTCTGCTCCAAAGAATGTACGGTATTTACTTAGAGTTGCCGGGTCATCCCTAGTCGGATCAAAGCTTATGCTCAAAAAGACGATATCTCTTTCGAAGTATTCCTGCGGGATTTGTTCATAGACCTGTGCCATGTTCATTTCCAATTGCGGACAAACAGTAGTACATGATGTGTATAGAAATGTGATAAAAATATACTTATCTTGAAACTCAGAAATAGGATATGTTCGTCCCTCGCTATCTTCAAATGTTACATCTGGAAATGCTGGCTTTTCATCTATTAATTGATTGACTCTTGCTGTTTCTGCAGTAAATGCCTGAAATCCGTCAGTTCCTGTATAGAACAGTACACACCCAAATAGTAGTATGAACATACAAGCGAATGTCTTCCGATTCTTTTTGATCACGAAGATCACATCCTATTTCTTATATTTCTTTAATTATAGAAAGAGATAGCACTTTTACTTCGCTATCTCTTTCTAATAAGGTGCCTACTTCAGGATTACCAAGTCTTAAATGGTGGTGATCCTGGAGGTGCGTTTACAATCATATCTGTTAATGGTAATACATATGCCATTGCGATTACTAGAACCATAAGCACTACCCATAGTCCCCAACGCTCTGTCCACTTAGGAGTTGGTGAAGCATTTTCTTCTACTTCAGCGATTGGGAATTCTGTTAAGCCTTTTGGTGCAAAGAACATCATGTTAAATACTGCGTATACTTGGATGATTACACCGATTAGTAATAGTGTTGCACCGATACCCACTAGCATCATGAATGGTTCCCAGCTTGCCGCTTGTTCACTGCCGAAGTAATCAGAGAATGATGTTCTACGTGGTGATCCAAAAAGACCAACTGTATGCATTGAACCTGACATTATAATCATACCAATTGTCCAAATGATGGTTTGAACTACACCTAATTTATTCATTCCTTTTGTTAAAACGCGTCCTGAAATATGAGGAACTAACCAATAACTAATTCCGAAAAATGTCATCGCTGCTGTCATACCTAGTGTTAAGTGGAAATGTCCTACAATCCACATTGTATTGTGAACAACTTGGTCAAGATGGTTAGTTGTTTGTGCAATACCACCCGCACCAGCTGGGATGAAGGCCGCCATTGCGATGAATGGAGCTAGGAAGCGCACATCTCCCCATGGTAATTTCTTGATCCAACCTAATGCCCCTTTTGCACCTTTTGCTCTTCCAGTACGTTCAAATACTGCGAACATTGCCCATGCTGTCATTAATGATGGGAAACCAATTGCTAAACTCATGAATACGTGTAGGAATTTTACGGACAAGTTAATTCCTGGGTCAACGATTTGGTGGTGGAATCCACCCGTAATGTTCATGATAACAAGTGCAATTACAACTACACGAGTCAGTAAATCACTCCAGCGCTTTCCACCGATAATTTTCGGTATGATAACATACCACGCAGATACTGCTGTTAAATACCAGATGTTAACGGCTGTATGTCCGAATGCCCAGAATAGTGTTCTAGAAACCATTACATTAATTGTATCTACCCAGCCAAATGCCCAAGGTAGAATTAAGAATAATACTTCAACTGCTACAAATGCTGTTGCTCCAACTAATAAAATGAATACTCCAGTTGCAAAGAAAGAAAGGATTGGCAGATGCTGACCTTTATGATTCTTTCTCCAGTTTGCCACTTGCATAAATGCTCCAACTGATAAAATCCAAATACCAACCACCACTAGTGCTAACCCAATATAGAACACTGGGTGTGCTTTCATTGGTGGGTAGAAAGTATACATAACAGACGCTTCATTCATTAAGACAGGTATTACAACAAGCACGATACCAAGCATCTTCGTCCAGAAGCCGACCCACGCCATTTTTCTTACCTTAGGTAGTAATCCTCCTAAGTCATGTGAAAGACCTGCGTAGAAATAACCAATACAAACAAATGCTGAAAATACAACTACTAAAAGTAGACCGTGTGCTGTTAATACTTGATAATAATTTAACCAGCTTGGCAATTCTAAAAGACCTGCCCGGTTTAATCCTTGAAATAGTCCAAAAAGCCCACCTAATAATAATGCGATAAATGCTACTGATAAATAAGATTTTGAGATTTTTGCGTCCAGTGGATTTACACCTAGAACCTTGTTTGCTTTTTCCTTTAAGGTCAAATCTGAATTATTTAATACTGTTGCCAATGGTCTCCCCTCCTTTATTTCACAATAATTTTAGTTGCCATTAATTGGTGACCGGAACCGCAATATTCATTACATAGAACTAAATACTCACCAGGCTCATCAAATGTTTGAGTAATTTTTTGAATATGTCCTGGCATTACCATAGCGTTTAAGTTAGTACCTGCAACTTCAAATCCATGCACAACATCCTTCGATGTCATAATAAAAGTAACTTTTGAACCAGCAGGTATTTCGATATTCCCTGGATTAAAGGCGAATATTTCTAATGTCATGACAACTTCATATTCATTTTCTCCAGTTTGATATACACCTGGTTTATCAAATGGGGCTGTTTCGTCTACCTTTTGTGGATCGATTGTTTCCATTGTACTTGGTGGCCCCATTTCCAATGCAAACGTTTGGTAGCCCGTTACAAGCATGAATACTACGATCATCCCGAAACTTAATGTAAGCCATATTTTTTCATCAAGATGCATTTTTTGTTTCATCGTTTTCCCTCCTAAAATCTAGCCATGAATAGGCCGAATAGTGTTATATACGTAAAAAGAATGACTGCTCCAACAACCCCGACTGAAATCCAAGTTCCAACTAATCGTCCTTGGTATTCCCCGTCTGAATTTTTGTTTCGGTTAACTTTTGAAGCTCCCATCCAACTCAACCTCCTTATGTTCTTCTTACTTACATCATAGTTAGGAACCATTCTCAATGTTGTGAACTGAATCACACATAAAGTGTAATTTTTGATACACCCACAAAAAAAACAACAAGATAATAGGCTTTTTTCCGTCAGTTTGTTCTTGTACAAAACGCTTCAAAGGCGCGCCATTCTTGAGGTTTGCTTACTTTTCTTATTTTCCATCTTTAGCTCAAAAACAATAATGACAAATTGGTGAACTTACAGATCAAATAAAAAGGCAGCCTCCATCTGTTGGAGGCTGCCTATCCTAGCCGATAAACCATAAATCTTTCATATGTGTTTTTCGCAAACAATTCCGGAATGATAATCTCTTTCTTTAATTGAAAAGATGTGTTGTCTTCTAGAAAGCGGGTGTAATCTGTTGATCCATAATAAAGAATGATCTCCATCCCGCGCGGATTCCGCTCGTTAGATTGAAGAATATTAGAAACCGTATGCTTGAAAACTTGAATTGAAAAAGGATTAAAAAAGTAAAAATGATTATCGAATGGATTTATTTCATATTCTTGTGCTGCACAATGGTGGATTTCAATATCTTCTTTGAGGATACCCGGCTTCTTTACATAACGATTTCGATTTTGAACGGCATCGTGATACAGGCCCTTATCAACCTCAACCCCGATAACAGTTGCCTTAAAAAAATGATGAATATAAAAAAGAATCCGTCCCTTCCCACAACCAAAATCCACTACGCGGTCCGTCTTTTTCAATTGATAATGATTAAATAGTGAGTCAAGTCCTGCATATGGTGTTGGTTCATAACGGTTATTGTGAACAGACGAACTAAAGCCCTTTTGTCCTCCACCTGTTTTTACATTTAATAGCGCATCGAAATATTTATCATCCATAGGTAGACTCCTTGCTGTTTATATGTAAAAAACCCCCGCCACTTCAATATATAGCAGCGAGGTTTAATCCGTTCTTATCCGATATATTTCGGCAATGTAACAATGACCATTAATAGGAAGATAAGCAAAATGTAGTTTACGGAATATAGAAAATTCCAGCGAGACCATTTCATATCATCCTTAACTGAAAACCCTTTGATACTTAAGATAATCCATCCGATATTAAGTAATGTCGCAAGAACAACAAAAACCATTCCAAGGTCGTGTAAAAAGAAAGGCATTGGAAACAGACAAATCACCCAGAACAGAATATGTCTCTTCGTTACCACAAAACCGCGAACCACTGGAAGCATCGCAACATCTGCCGCCTTATACTCTTCATATTTTCTCATTGCGATTGCATACGTATGGGGCATTTGGAACACAAATAAAATTAAAAAGAGCATGATTGGGACAGTATGATGAATTGGTGCAACAGCGGCCCACCCCATCAGTGGCGAAACGGCGCCTGATACACTCCCAATCACGGTATTTATCGTAAATCTGCGCTTAGACCACATCGTGTACAGCACAACATACGTAAACCAGCCCACAAATGTGAAAAAGACGGCTTCAAATGTGGTGAAAAATAGGAAAATGAATCCCAATACTGTACAGATAATGCCCAAAGCCAATACAAATTTCATTGAAAAATGTCCTGTAACTGTTGGACGTTTTTTGGTTCGATCCATGACTGTATCGATATCAACATCGTACCAATTGTTAATGATCAAAGCTCCCGCCATAACGAGCGTACTTCCAATCATTGTGTATAGTAACAATCCAAAATTATCTTGAAATGATGCCCCCGTAAAATAGATGGCTAACCAAAATCCTGAAAACACAGGTAGAACATTTGCTAGTAAAACTCCTGCCTTAAAAAGGGATTTAAGATCAGCTATGAGGGAAGTTTTTTGTAATTGTATTTCTGTTTTCATTTCTATCCTCTCTCCTGCCTTCAAGTACAAGGTCAATATGCTTCAAATATACTATACCATTTTTATAGCACTTAGGATAAGAAAACCACTTTTTACCTACATCAATTGTGATAACGGCCCAAACGCAACCCTAACAATTCAGTTAGGACTTTGTTAGTATTTACCATCCCTCGTTTTTATCTAAAATGAAACCATCCTTTCTTTTCATCGTATATACAAGTAGAAAGATAGGAAGGTGATTTACAAGAGAATTTCGTGATAATAGGTTATAATAATTAAAAATATAGACACTAACTCATGGAGGTACACAAATTTATGAAAAAGGTTTTATCAGCTTTAGTAGCACTTACGTTGATTTTTTCGCCACTTGGAAGCTATGTTTTCCAAGATCAAACAACAACTGTTGAGGCGAGAGGCTATAAATCAGGAAAAAGAGGTTTCAATAATAATATTGGAAACACGAATAAATCCAACTTTAAACAGCAACAAAAGAAAAAAGAAGAAAATAATGTTACAAACAAATCGACTACTCCTACCAATCCTAAAGGCGGATTCATGTCCGGCGGTTTAATGAAAGGTTTAATGCTTGGCGGACTTGCAGGATTCCTATTTGGTGGCCTTTTGGGCGGAATGGGTATGCTTGGTTCATTTTTAGGACTATTGGTTAACGTTCTAGCGATTTATGTTCTGATTGCGGTTATTCGTAAAATCTTCGTAATGATCAAAGATCGTAAGAAAAATGAGACTGATCCATGGCGACGCTAATTCTTTCGGAACAAGAAATCATTAATGCCGTCTGCGTTTATATCGGCTTAAAAAAGCAAGTAAAACCGGAAGAAGTAGAAGTAGAGCTCATGTATGACGATGATTACGGGTTCTCCGCCGAGGTTTATGTGAACGATCGAAAACAAGTCCTTATCATGGCGAACTTAATTGAAGCGATTCGCTTATGGTTAGGCGAATTTCTAAACAGAGACCCATATGCCGGGATCAAACTTGTATTAGACGATGAAGAAGGCATTATCGCACATATTAACTGAGAAAAGTGCAAGCGTCTTAAAAGAGGAACATCGACTAACTACTGCCACGTCCTGTGGCAAACGTCGATGTCAGCACGTCCTGTGCAAGTCCGACAAGCATAAGAAAAGCCGGCGTGAAGGATGCCTTTTATCCTTCTTGACGGATTGGCTTATGACCTCGAGGGGCTAGACGCTGGAACTAGACAATGAATAGAAAGCTCATCCATTTGGATGAGCTTTCTTTAATTTGCCACGACTATGCGGTTTTTTCCACTTTCTTTTGCAGTATAAAGCGCTTGGTCCGCTGCCTTCTTCAATGAATCGACGGTTGTTCCATGATGAGGGAAAACACCGACACCTGTACTTATCGAAACAGTAACTTTTTCTTTTTCGAAAATGAGTGGGTGGTCAATGTAGTACTCTTTTAGCGTATTGTAGATCTCCTTCACACTCATATCGATTTGGGTTTTAATGAGAATCATGAACTCATCACCGGCATAACGATAACCATCAAGCTGACCATTACATACCGTTTTCATTCCATCCGCTAGTATCTTTAAATATAAATCACCTGCATCATGTCCGAAGCGGTCATTGACTTGCTTTAAATCATCAGAGTCAATCATCATAACTGTAATTTCGTCGTTCTCATTTTGTATTAATTGCGCTAAATCCTCATGGAAAGCGCGGTGGTTTTTTAAACCGGTTAATTCGTCAGTACGGGACATCGTATAAATTTTCTCATATAACCGCGCTGTTTCAATCGAGTTGATAACCTGTGCGCCAATCATTTGCAAGAGATCTTCATGTTCCTTCCGATAGGCAAAATCCCTAAAGCTTTGGGTCGAGATGACACCTTTTACCTGGTCATCAATGACAACTGGTACGAAAAGACAGGAGCTCGTGTCTTCGTCCCCTTCCCCCATTTTCGTATCATACTCAATGTTTTGGTTTTGATGCTTGAGGTGAACGATTTCACGGGTTTTAATAACCTTTGATGTGTAATTTTCACCAAAATCCACGATGCTTGGTGGTGCAGGCTCTCCATTATCTATAATAAAGATGAATTGAATATACTTATCACCTGGATTATGCAAGGCGATGTAAAATGCATCTGCTGGCATAACTCGTGAAACCATTTCATAGGACTTTTGGAGAAGAACACTTTCATTAAGGGTTTTACTGCAGATTTGAGCAAATTCATGAAGGATACGGTAATGCTTGTTCATCCAATGCATATTTTCCATTTGTTCGTTCATTTGTTGGAGTTGGGTTAATAAAGTGCCGGTAATCTCTTGTTCTTCTTTTTCCTGACCTGTCTCGTCAAAAAAGCTGCGAACCTCTTTAGAAATCAGATTCTTCTCGGAACCAACCTTTTCAATTAGTTCACTTAGTTTTTTAAGTACGTTCAGATTCTGGATGGTTTTCTCCATGCATAATCACTTCCAAAATTTTTCTATCCAAAAATCTAGTAAAATAGTAGGTACTAAAATTAATTGGTACAAAAAAAGACTAATCAAATACCGATTAATCTTCGTTCATACGATACGAGTTATACTCGGCAACTGGCTGGCATGTCCCATTTGACGTAGCCCCTATAGTTTTGCGTCTTCATCTTTCAATGAATTTGCCTTTCCTTTATTCAATTATTACACATTAAAGATAGATTATTTTAAATTGTACTATAATTATATTTCTATTTTCACTCTAGGTCAATGAAATTGACGTAGTCTTTTTCTAAAAATGTGAATTTTTTCCTACTACTATTTACCTAGTTTTGTGTTTCATTACTTATTTAGATTATACACTCCATACTTTTCAACCTTGACTATTATGAATGTTATTGAATTTTTGGCCGATTCGTGTATAATTATGCCGGATTGATAAGAAATGCGTAAGGCACCCGCCTATCGGCGACAAGCATAAGAAAAGCGCTGACAGAAGGTGTATTTTACCTTCCGAAGCGATTGGCTAGACCATAGAGCCGATGGTGCCTGAAGCTAGACACCAAAAATATAATAGCTTAAATAGAAAGAAGGGGGTTGCTATGAACAGTATACCTATTATCCAATTTAAAAATGTGACGAAACAATATGACAATGATCCGGCTGTCCTTAACAATGTCAGCTTTGAAATAGAAAGAGGAAAGTTTTATACCCTTCTTGGTCCATCGGGATGTGGAAAAACAACGATATTGCGTTTAATTGCAGGATTTATTGAACCCTCAGATGGAGAGGTTTATTTTAATGGAAAAAAAGTAAACACCACACCTGCTAATAAGCGTCAAGTGAATACCGTGTTTCAGGATTATGCCTTATTTCCGCATCTAAATGTATATGAAAATGTTGCCTTTGGTTTACGTATAAAAAAATTGAAGCAATCTGAAATCGATAAAAAGGTGAAAGAAGCTTTAAGCTTCGTCAATCTTACTGGCTATGAAAACCGTGAAATTAAAGAAATGTCCGGTGGTCAAAGACAGCGTGTTGCGATTGCTCGTGCGATAGTGAATGAACCAGAGATTATTTTATTGGATGAGCCATTATCTGCGCTTGATTTAAAGCTTCGTACAGAAATGCAGTATGAGCTTCGCGACCTTCAGAAACGCCTTGGTATTACATTTATCTTTGTCACGCACGACCAAGAGGAAGCCCTAGCAATGTCTGATGAAATTTTTGTCCTAAATAAAGGAAAAATCCAACAAAGCGGCAGCCCGATTGATATTTATGATGAACCAATTAACCGATTTGTCGCAGATTTTATTGGTGAATCAAATATCGTAACTGGAAAAATGCATAAAGACTTTTTGGTTGAATTTGTTGGGAAAACATTCGATTGTGTTGACCAAGGTTTTTCAAATAATGAACCAGTTGAAATTGTCATCCGTCCTGAGGATCTACAAATAACTTCTATTGAAAATGGAAAACTTCAGGTTGTTGTTGATTCTCAGCTTTTCAGAGGTGTTCACTATGAAATTTGCGGCTTTGATAAAGACGGAAATGAGTGGCTTGTACACTCAACGAAGAAAGCTATGGTTGGCGATGAAATTGGACTTTACTTTGATCCTGAGGCGATTCATGTTATGCGTATTGGTGAAACGGAAGAAGAATATGATCGTCGCCTAGAGGCATATGTGGACGGGGAAAGCCATGGAAAATAAGCTAACCCGCAAAATATATTTTATCCCTTATGCATTATGGATTCTCATATTTGTTATTGCACCGATTACGCTAGTGCTCTATTATTCCTTTTTTGATATAGAGGGAAATCTATCTTTCGTTAACTATAAAACGTTTTTCACGCCGATATACTTAAAAATGACGTTAAGCTCATTTTGGTATGCCTTTTTAATCACAGCTGTCACCTTATTGGTCGCATACCCTACTGCTTATTTAATCACAAGAACGAAGCATAAGCATCTTTGGCTGCTTCTCATCATTGCTCCGTCGTGGATCAATCTACTATTAAAGGCATATGCTTTTATCGGGATATTTGGTGCATATGGAACAGCTAATGCGATTCTTGAAGTTCTTGGTATCGGCTCTAAACAGCTATTATTTACGGATTTCAGTTTTGTGTTTGTATCGGTTTATATTTTTATTCCATTTATGATATTACCAATCTTCAACTCATTAAATGAGTTAAACCCGAGTCTATTGGATGCTTCTCTCGACTTAGGCGCATCTAAATGGACAACGTTTCGTCGTGTGATTTTTCCGCTAACGATTCAAGGGGTAAAATCAGGATGCCAGGTTGTTTTTATTCCTGCCCTTTCATTGTTCATGCTAACACGATTAATTGCAGGAAACAAAGTGATTACACTTGGTACTGCTATTGAACAACAGTTTCTTGTCACACAGGATTGGGGCATGGGTTCAACCATCGCTGTCTTCCTTATAATTTTCATGGTCTTAATAATGGTGGCAACTGGAAACCGCAAGAAACGAGGTGCTAAAAATGAGAGATAAACTAGCTATTTCTTCAAAATTATATCTATTTATTATTTTCTTCATTTTATATGCACCGATTATCTATTTAGTGTACTACTCCTTCAATAGCGGCGGCACGATGAACAATTTCGAGGACTTCACCTTGGATTGGTATAAAGAGTTATTCGGGGATACAAGATTACTTATCATTGTCTTAAATACATTTGTGATTGCCTTGCTTTCAGCCCTTGTCTCGACAATTATTGGGGTATTTGGTGCAATCGGAATACACTCTATGAAACAAAGACAAACTCAAAATACATTATTATCACTGAACAACGTTTTAATTGTTAGTCCAGACGTAATCATTGGTGCGTCTTTCTTAATCTTATTAACAATGGTTGGAATTAAATTAGGCTTTTATTCTGTGTTACTTTCACATATCGCCTTCTGTATTCCTATTGTCGTTCTAATGGTATTGCCAAAATTAAAGGAAATGAGCCCAACTTTGATCGACGCTGCAAAGGACCTTGGAGCAAGTCAGTGGCAGGTCTTGTCAAAGGTCATTATTCCTTATATTACACCTGGAATTTTTGCGGGATTTTTCATGGCGCTTACCTATTCCTTTGATGATTTCGCTGTTACATTTTTCGTGACAGGTAATGGTTTCTCAACACTATCCGTTGAAATCTATTCCCTTGCACGCCGCGGAATCTCCTTAAATATTAATGCATTATCAGCTTTATTGTTTATTTTTACAATGCTGCTTGCTGTTGGTTATTACTTTATCGCACAACGTGACAGCACACGTGGATTGGGGGTTCGGAAATGACCAAACTCGTCCGTGCTTTCTTGGCAATCGTTATTGTCTCTGGTGGTCTCCTTTATCTTATCCACCATTTAAATTCGTCTCAGGGCCTTGCAGGTGGGAATACGCTGACCATTTATAACTGGGGAGATTATATTGACGAAGAATTAATTGACCGCTTTGAAGAGGAAACGGGAATCAAGGTTATATATGAAACATTTGACTCTAACGAAGCGATGATTACAAAAATCGAACAGGGTGGAACAACTTATGATATCGCGGTTCCATCTGAATATATGATTGATAAAATGCGACAAGAGGACTTGCTCGTCCCCCTTGACCATTCGAAGCTGCCAAATTTAAAAAACATTGATGAACGTTTCATGGATCTTCCCTTTGATCCGGGTAATAAATTCTCTGTTCCGTATTTCTGGGGAACGGTTGGAATCGTGTATAACCCAACAATGCTCGACGGAAAAGAATTTACAAGCTGGAATGACCTTTGGGATCCTTCCTTAAAAAATGAAATTATCTTTGTCGACGGAGCTAGAGAAATCATCGGGATGGGGCTTAACTCTCTTGGCTATTCACTAAATGACACAAACCTGGACCACTTATTAGAAGCAAAAGAAAAACTCATCAAGCTTACACCGAATGTCAAAGCCATCGTTGGTGATGAAGGAAAAGTCCTTATTCAAAATGGCGAAGCGGCAATTGGGATCTTATGGTCTGGAGATGCTGCTGATATTATGTGGGAAAATGAGGACTTAGACTATGTGGTACCAAGCGAAGGATCAAACTTATGGTTCGATAATATGGTTATTCCTAAAACCGCAAAAAATATTGACGGTGCTCACCAATTTATTAATTTTATCTTGGATGCGGAAATCGCTGCCCAAAACACAGAGTATGTCAGTTATTCCACTCCAAACAAAGAGGCACTTCAGTATATGCCTGAGGAAATGGTAACGGATGAGCGATTCTATCCATCACCTGAATTAACAGATAGACTTGAGGTTTATGAAAACCTAGGTAAAAAGAATCTATCCAAATACAATCAGCTTTTCCTTGAATTTAAAATGGGGCAAAATTAAAACAAAAAGCGCTGGAGCTAGACATAGTTAAAGAAGGCCTGTATCCCAACCGATACAGGCCTTTTCTATGTTTAGTTTTCTTTACTTACTGCTTTATCCTTTTCTAATAATACAATTAATCCTGGGAGTAATACTCCGCGAATCAAGAATGTATCTAACAGAATCCCAACCGCTACAATAAAACCGAAGACAAATAATAATTGTACAGGCTGTGTCATCAGAACAGCAAATGTTGCCGCTAATATAATACCTGCTGACGAAATCACTCCACCTGTTTTTGATACAGCGATTTGTACGGCTTCTTTAACAGAATGAGTTCTTCGCTCCTCCTGATACCTTGAAATAAGCATAATATTATAATCAATTCCAAGTGCTACAAGGAACACGAACGCATACAATGGCACGCGATTAGCAATCGTATCAATACCAAAGAACAGGTTTGTTAAGAACATCCCTAATCCCAATGCCGCTAAAAATGACACTAAAATCGTTCCCATCATGTAGATTGGCATTTTAATTGATTTAGTCAGAACGATTAACATACCAAAGATTAAAATCGTTTCAAGTATGACAATCAAAATAACATCTCGATTATTTGTTGAACGGTCATCCACTTTAGAAGCGGTTTCTCCAGCAAAGTAGAGATTTCCTTTTAGATTTGCATTTTCTAATAGGGTATCAGAGTTATTGATTATCTGCTCCATTGAATCAATTGTTTTGACGCTATATGGACCTTCTTCAAACGTTAAGCTAAAGTTTAATACTCTATTTTCATCAGCAGTTCCGTTGATTCTTACATTACTTACAAGATCTTGCTCCAATAACGCTTCACGCAATGTATTCTGTTCTTCTTTGGTGACCGCTTGCTTCCCTTCAAACAATACAGTTGAAGGTGCAAGCTCACCTTTTTCAAATTTTTCTTCAATCAATTCATACCCTTGCCTTGATGGCATATCCTTAGGGAAAGATTTCATCGTATCAAATTCATAAGTGAGGTTAAACATATTCGCTGCCGAGATAAGCAGGATAATACCTACAATTCCTGCGGATAGCCCAGGCTTTTTGACTACCAGTCTTCCAACTCTACTCCAGATTGAATGATCTTTGACTTTTTCCTCGCCCACCTTTGGTACCTTTGGCCAGAATGATTTTCGCCCGAAAAGTGTAAATAAGGCAGGGACTAGCGTAATTGAAGCAATCATGATGACAACCATCGTAGTAGCAAAGGTTGGAGCAAAATTACGATAATCTCCCAGGTTTGCAAAGAACAACACGAGCATCGCTGCCAAAACCGTACCACCTGAGAAAAAAACGGGCATTCCTACCTCTTTCATTGCAGCTCTCATCGCATCATATTTACTATCATAACTCTTAAGCTCTTCTTGAAAACGAGAGAATACAAATAACGAATAATCAATAACTGCCGCAAATAAAAGAATCGAAGCGATTGAAATGGTTTGGTTACTTAATTGCAGACCCGCCTTCCCGAGTATACCCAGCATTTGCATAACTACTTCATATACAAAAACTGCCGCTAACAATGGTATTAATGCGAGCAGTGGTGAACGGTAAATCACAATTAATAAAATCAAGATTAAGCCAACTGTAGAAAAAATTAATACAAGATCTGCCCTTGAGAATAAATCAAGCGAATCAGTCGCGATTCCCGCTGGTCCTGTTACATACAGCGTTAAATCTGTATTTTCCTCAACTACCTTTAAGATTTTATCCTTTGAATCTTGGATTTCCTTTGTTTCCAGTGACTCATCAAAGACCATTGGAAGTAATGCGGTTGTTTGATCTTCTGAGAAAAATCCTGCTGCAGCCTGTGGCGGTAAGGAAGTTAGTGGAACAACTTGTTCTACACCTGGAATCTTCGCCACTTCAATTTGTTCAAATACATTTATAAGGTCAGAAAATTCTATTTTGCCTTCCTTCGCTTTGAAGACTAATATTCCGGGAGTACCATTACTATCCTCGAAATACTCATCTACCTTACTTTGGGCAATGACAGATTGTGCATCTTCAGGCAAAGATACAATCCTAGAAACCTCATAATCCTTTGCATTCGGCGCAAAAACAGCCAAGACAATAGTAATGATAAGCCAGGAAACTAACGTAATCCACATACCCTTTTTTGTGGTGACTTTATCTGTAATAGCCCGTAGCATTTGTTTCATTTCGTTCTCAACTCCCTCGTTTTCAAAAATAAAGTGACACTGTTGTCACTTTGGATAAAAAAATTGACACCATGCCATAATTATAATTATCTTTTATTAGTGACACCTGTGTCAATTATAAATTTTTGAAGATTCCACGACAAATCATTTCCTTAATCGACCCGACCCACACATCATGCGGAATCCCAAAATGATTTGGAATGGCGATTGATTGAAAAATGTATCCTGAAATCAAAGGTTCCGGGATGTTTGTGTTAAGTATCTTTTCACTCTTCCCCGTCCTAATAAAGCCTTGCACATAATGGTACATCTCTATATGGTAGCTTTCCAGTTTCCTTACATTTTCTTCTACCTTTTCGTTTATATGGACTGGGACACGTTTTCCTATTTCTATTAATTGATGAAGCTCCGGATTCTTAAACATCAGATTCAACAGAAAATCAAATTGAGCATAAAACCCTTCAATTGAATTGATTCCCTTCAACTCTTGGAGAAATTGCTCCATCTTAAAAAGCATATATTCCGTAATCAGTTCTTCTTTATTTTCGAAGTACTTATAAATCGCCCCACGAGAAACCTTTAAATGATCTGCAACCAAACCAAACTGGAACCCTTCGTAATGATGATCCAGAAGCAATTCCTCAGTGATCTGAAATAATTCCTCAGTAGTAAATTTACGTTCACGAGCCATACTCTTCACCCCACCTCATTATAGAACAAGTTTTTCAAAAAGAGAATGAGTTAACTTGGAATGGACATTTCATCGTCAATTTAAGACTGGTACAGTACGAGTTTAGCCCGACTTAACACTGCCCATTTTATTCAAACAAACGTTTGTTTGAATTTGCAAACCGTTGCTACAATTGGAAATACCTATTGTACAAACGTTTGTTTGAAAATGGTTTTTTGCAGAAATGGCAGATTAGTACAGATTGCTTTTCAACTAACTTCTTCACTTTCTAAGCTAATTCATAATACCCGCAAACAACATGTCCTACTGCTTTTGCTGCGACGAGAAGCGCATCTTCATCGATATCGAATTTAGGATGATGATTAAAAAATGGATCCTTTTCTCCCTTTGGCGTACATCCTATGTAAAAGAAACAAGATGGAAATTTTTTTGCATTACTATAATTCCCGTACAAAATGACTTAATTCATCCCGAAATATGAAATATAAAAAAGGACCTGTATCCGCATTGGATACAGGTCCGCTCCTGCTAATATGATATGCTTCCTGAAACAGTTTTTTATTATTTAGGGGCTTATTAACGGAATCTGTTTTTTATTGTTTTTAGGGGATAAATACCTAAGCAAGGATTTCTATTTTTTTGATACTAGCCTGTTAAAGTTAATCCATTTGGCACACTTGATTTCTTCCATTTTGTTTTGATAAGTAAAGCCCCTTATCCGCACGATTTAATAGGGAATCAAAACTTTCTCCCTGGTGGAATTCGGTTACTCCAAAGCTTGCAGTTACATAATTCACAGTTGTGAACGAATGTATTTCCACCCTTTTTCTAAGTTGTTCTGCAAACTCAAAAGCCTCTTTCCTCCCACGATTCGTCAGAATGATGAATTCCTCGCCACCCCAGCGTGCAAAGGAATCAATGTCTGAAAGGGCTCCCTTTACCGTATTTGCAAATTCAATAAGTACTAAATCTCCAACTGTATGTCCATAGGTATCATTAATCTTTTTAAAATGATCAATGTCAATAAAAATAATGGAGAAGGTTGTGTTTTGTTTTTTTGCAATTGTTATTTGTTTTTCCATCCAATCGTTGAACTGCAACCGATTTGCAATGCCTGTCAGCGCATCAGTATATGCTCCTTTATAAAGGATCTCTCTTTCAACAAAAGCTTTCAAAACATATTGAATAAAATATAAAACAATGACGTACACAACTTCAGCCACGATATATTGAATGATGGAAGGAAAGGCTTCTGCCGGGAGATCCACTCGATAATATAATGCAATACATATTGTGATCCCGATAAATCCTGCTGAAAAAAACAAACGTTGCCAATTACTTAACGTAATAAAAATAACAATGAAATATAATGGCAGCCAAACAATGAAAACACCAAAGTCATAATCATTCCCCGGAATCATTTGACTAACAATCGATCCGTTAAACACCAATAAATGATAAAAACCAATGAAAAATAAATTAATATACTCAATTAGAGACATAAAATGACGCTTATATAACAAGAACCAACATATTGTAAACCAAATAAATAGTGGGACAGTGAGCACTAACATATCCTTATTGATTTGACCTAACCGATACCCAATTACCAAACTAAATAGTATGGTCAAAAGAAAAAACGGCAAAATCCATAGATAGATTGCCCTTCTTAATTGTGTTAAGTTCTCATAAGGATTTTTCATTGTTGTCCCATTCCTATCGTGAATTTTCTTTGTTAGGATATTTTTTCTAACTGAAATATACCCAAGAAATTCAGGGAATCTATGGAGAAGACCATAAATTTGCAACTAGTACAGAGCACATTTCTTCACCTTCCATTTTTCCAAATACATTCAAACAAACGTTTGTTTGAATTTGCAAACCGTTGCTACAATTGGAAATACCCATTGTACAAACGTTTGTTTGAAAATGGGTTTTTGGGAAAAGTGCGGATTAGTACAGATTGTTTTTTATCCATTTTGTCTGTTACGCTTCCGGAAGCATCGATAATTTTTCGGCATAACGTTTTTCATTAAATGGTACCTGATTTTTTAACAGATCATACATTTCTTCAACAAGCACTCTACCTATCATTTCCTTAGACTCTATTTCTGAGTAACCTAAGTCGACAAGTCGTTCCAAGGTCTCTTTCGTACAACTTGGATCATTTATTTTGATTTGGTTATCTACAATTTCTAGTATTTTTGATTTTAATTTTAAGTTTGCCATTCCTGATACACCTCCAAATTTTCCTATGGTGCTAATAATAGCTTCGCAACTGCCTCACAGTGAACTGTGTGCGGGAACATATCTACTGGTTGGATTTCAACCGTTGCATAGCCACCATCTTCTAATATCCGCAAGTCCCTAGCTAAGGTTGCTGGGTTACAGGATACATAAACGACTTTCTTCGGCTTCATTTTTAAAATGGTCTGTAATAGGGCCTCATCACAGCCCTTACGGGGAGGGTCGACTACGATCACATCTGCTTTAACCCCATTCTTATACCAGTTCGGAATTACCACTTCAGCCTCACCTACCGCGAACTCTGCGTTATGGATATTATTTAAAGCAGCATTTCGCTTCGCATCCTCAATCGCTTCGGGAACAATTTCTACACCGTAGACTTTCTTTGCATTCTGCGCGAGAAAAAGCGAGATTGTCCCGATTCCACAATACGCATCAATGACGGTTTCTTCACCTGTTAATTCTGCGTATTCCAATGCCTTATCATAGAGCACCTTTGTTTGCTCAGGGTTAACCTGATAAAATGACCTTGCTGAGATGGCAAACCGAATATCACCAATATTATCGTAAATATATTCTTCGCCCCAAAGAACATTTGTCTCATTCCCAAAAATCACATTTGTTTGTTTTGGGTTGATATTTTGTACGATGGATTTTACGCCAGGTAACTGGGTCGTAATATCTGTGATAATTTTATTTTTATGTGGAAGTTCATTTGTTCTTGTGATCAGAACAACCATAATTTCGCCTGAGATTAGGCCATAGCGTGCCATGATATGGCGAAGGGTACCTTTGTCGTTTTTTTCATTATAAGCTTTAATTCCATAATTCTCACAGATGGCTTTAACTGTTTGCACGACCAAATCGTTCTTTTCTTGCTGTATGAGACACGCTTCCATATCAATGATTTCGTGGCTCCGCTGTTGGTAAAACCCTGCTACAAGCCCACCCTCTCTATCCTGCACAGGCACCTGTGCCTTGTTCCGGTAACGCCATGGATTCACCATTCCAAGAACAGGATGAACCTTGATGTTTTGAAGTTTGCCGATTCGAGCTAACACTTGCTGGACCTGCTTTTGTTTAGATGCTAATTGCCCTTCATAACTAAGATGCTGGAGTTGGCATCCGCCGCATTCTTTATAAATCGGACATGGAGCCTCGACTCGATACTTGCTTTTTTCAAAGAGCTCAATTATCCGCCCATAGCCATAGCTTTTTTGAACCTTTGTGATTTTGATTTTCGCCTTCTCGTCAGGTAGACCGTTCGGTACGAAAATCGGAAATCCTTCGATTTTCGCCACTCCCGCTCCATCATGGGTAAGATCCTCAAATGTGACATCATAGTATGTATTCTTTTCAACTGGAGGTTTCAGTTTTGTCATTGTGTATTCTTCCTTTTCGTTCAAAATGCTGAACTGATTGTAACATATTGGAGGAGTAATGTGCCAATGTGGGTTAACCTGTTACGATACTCCATAAACAAAAAAATCCGGCCTTAGCGCCAGATTTTTCCCATTTATTCCATCTTCTCTGCTTTTTCCTTTGATACCAACACATTAATATGCTGATACAAATTCACAAACTCACCAGGGAGCAACCCACCGTATTCTCCATCCAGGTTGATCTGCATTTTTTCAGTAGGGTTTACCTTAACACGATTTGCTTTTGTGTAAATGACATGCGGGTCATTGATATGCTCACCGCGTATCGCAAGTGTCGCCACCTTTATAAAATCCGCTAAGTTAGCCTTTTTTAAAATTAACAAATCAAATAAGCCGTCATTGAGCGATGAATCTGGCGCAAGCTTTTCGAAGCCTCCGACAGAATTCGTTAAAGAAACGAGAAATAGCATGATTTCACCCTCATACAGCTTTCCATCATACTCAATGCTAACCTCGGTTGGACGAATCGATGGTAACATCTCAATCCCCTTTAAATAGTACGCAAGCTGCCCAATCATCGTTTTTAGCTTACTTGGTACTTCATAGGTCAGCTCAGTTAACCTTCCACCGCCAGCAATATTGATAAAATAATTATCGTTAACCCGTCCAATATCTATTGGAACAGAATTTCCCTCAATAATTACATCACATGCACCATCAATATTTCGCGGTACCCCGATTGCACGTGCAAAGTCGTTTGTTGTTCCCACTGGTATAATTCCAAGAGTCGGGCGATATTCCTGTTCAGCTATGCCATTCACAACCTCGTTGATGGTCCCATCGCCACCTGCTGCTACCACAAGGTCATATTTTCTTTCAACCGCAATACGCGCAGCATTTGTTGCGTCTCCCGCTCCGGTAGTTGCATGGCATGACGTTTCATACCCTGCTCTTTCTAATTTCTCCAACACCTCAGACAGATGCCGTTTAAATATCTCTCTCCCAGAGGTTGGGTTATATATAATTCGAGCCCTTTTCATTTTCATCATCCTAAAATATGATAATCAATTATCTATGTTCCATCATATCTTATCCAATTGATTTAATCAATTTAGATACATGCAAAAAAATCCATTTTTTCACATATTGTATTTTTCCGAAATACCTTTATTAGCTTGTCCATCTTGCTTCAAACCTTGCAGTTAAAAAATGCGCTTGGCCAAAACCAAAGCGCACATTTCGTATCGTTTTCTACATTTTTTCAACAAGATTCACTGTTACAAGGTCACTATTGAAAATCGACAGCTTATAGGTGCCTTCTCCTAGCTTTATCGTACCCTTGAATAACTTCTCCGTGGTGCTCTCTTTATATACCTCATCAACACCACCCCGTTCAGTCTTATCGATGTTATCCCATTCCATATTGCCATTTTCTAGTTCATTATTGGAAACCGCAGATAACAGAATATTACTCTTATCATTAATATGAACCGAAACATTAGATGCTCCGTCTACCACCCAGTTATTTTCTAGGGATCCAGGATAAAGGGAAACATGATTATGCTGGCCACGAACCTCTAATTGAACCGAACTTGGGACGATAATCGTAGGCTCAATTGTCGCGTATGTAGAAAATGGTCCCGCTTGGTCTGCTGGTTCTTTCAATGTCACGTACATCGTATCGCCAACAATCTTTGTAAATACATAGTCCTTTGCTTCCGAAATGACCGGATCTGCTTTCGGATGTATCGTTGCCCGATACACGCCAAACACATGTAATTCTTTTACGCTCCCGCCTTCAATTTTACTTGTTACTCCATTTGTTTCAAGGACCACTCGTTTAATGTCGTCTGTCAAATTTTCCTCAACAGTCGGCAAATCCATGGAACGATGCTCTGCTCCAATCACACCTTGAACCTCATCCACAAGCCCGACAGATGACAACAGAGTAAAGCCAATCCCAATCGTCCCAATAATCCCTACAAATATAATACTTAAAAAGTCATATTTTACAATCGGGTTTTCCTGTTTTGATAAAAAGAGGTAAACGACTATCTCAATTCCTAAGACAATCAAAATGAGCGGCCACCACACAAGGAGTGGCTCGATCATTTGCATTCCTTTTATTTGTGATACAAATAGGAGAACTCCAAGTAAAATTAAAGACAAGCCCATCGAAACAGAACCTACACGCCATTTTCTCATTATGCATTCTCCTTCCGTTTTTTACTGCCTACCATAAGCTTCAAGCCACCGCCGATTAATAGAATACAGATGATTGTGCCCTGGAAGTATGTGTAGTAGAAGCGTTGAATATCAAAGTGGAACATTCTCGCAACCATTGGGCCAACTGTTGGAAGTACAACATTCACTAGTAAATAGTACAGTCCTAATGCAATTAGCCCAAATCCAACCCATTTTTGATGGTTTACAATATAGGAAACAACAGGAACATCCTCAAGCTCCTTTTCACCATGCTTTGAAACCTTCTGAAGGGCATCGAAAAAGCTGTAAAACCAAATAATCGGGATTAAAAATAGGAATAATGACAACCGAAGCACATCTAAAATATAGATAGCGAATAAGAAGGCCGCCATCAGCTGTATACCCCGTTTTTGCAAGCCAAGATACAAGTGCCCTGCCCCTGGGAATATTGCTAGAACCGTTGCTAACGTTTTGCTTTTACGTCCTTGCTCGCGTCTTGTTTCCTCAAAATCCTCTAAAATGGTCCTATCGACCAATTCTTCCCCACGCTGTTTTTTACCGACAAGCTGAACTGCATCAAATATGTTGTATACCCAAATTACAGGGAGAATTCCTAGAAACACCATGAATGCCCCTTGATTCGTAAACACCGAAATAAACACAACCATCGTTCCTAATCCAAAAAATCCAATAAGGAACGTCAAACCGCGGTTAATCAAACCAAGCTGAAAATGACCTAAGCCTGGGATAAATGACAGAATAATGGTATAGAAACGATCTGAATCATCCGTCCGAACTGACACAACCTGCCCTTCTTCGGTTTGGACCACGTGCTGGCTTTGATGATGTTTGTTATTTCGCAGCAGGAAGATGATCATATCTAAAACATTAATAACCCCCACAAAAAATGCAAAGATGAGCCCAATGAAAAATGGGTCCTCATACCCTACCATAAACGTTCCGAAGATTCCTATTAAAATGGAGCCAACTGCCCCCATTCCATAGATAAATCCTCTTATTTTTCGATTCACATAAAAATGTCCAACACCTGGAATAAATGATAGAAAAAATGCTAGCACTGGATTATAACTCATTTTTCTCCCTCCTCTTGATTTGCTCCAATGATGTCAAAAAACGATAACGTCTTTTCCATCAAACTATTTGAAACAGATTGTTTTTGCTCTGAAAAATTAGATGCCTCCACAGTACCAATAATACCTGTCATACTTTGGAATACCCCAGTCGACATCAGCGTCAATGTCACAGCTGCAGCAACCCCGTAATGGAAAATGGGACTTTGCAGAAACGATTTCCCTTGCTTTTCCTTTTTCTTTGGAAGCTTTGTGACTACCCCGTCGGTAAAGCCCTCATTTTCAAGGCAAGGTAACTCCTCAGCTTGTGCTTCCACTAGCTCCATATAGATTTCTAAACATTGGTCACAGGTAAACAGGTGATTTTCGAGTTCTTCCCGCTTTGATTCTTCTAGCTCATCCTTTATATATAACAACCAGTCTTCATTGCTGAAATGCCTCATCTAAAAATCATCCTCCTTCCAATGTTTCTTCATCCAATTTCGGGCCCGGTACAGCTTTGTTTCAACTGTTTTTACCTCGACCTGCTGTTCATCCGCAATTTGTTTATAGCTTTTTTCCGCTATGTAATAGGCTTCGATCACTTTGCGATAATTCGCTGGCATATTGTGTATCCGGTTCTTAACCAGTTCTCTTTGTTCTTTTCGTAAAAGTGGGATAACCACCGTTTCCTTCGACGAAGAGAGTGCTGGAAGGTCATTCGTCTCTAAAATCATCTCATTTTGCCGCTGTTTTTTGCGCTTCACATCGATTGCATGATTTACCGCGATGCGAGTAATCCAAGTCTTAAAGCCCTGTGCACTGTATTGGGGGAGTGCATAATAGATTTTTAGAAATACTTCCTGCGAAGCATCCTCAGCATCCTTTTCATGACGCAAAACCGGATAAATGGCCTTGAATACTAGATTCTTATATTTTTCAACGAGTAAGCGAAAGGCATGCTCATCTCCTGCTTTCGCCTTCTCAATCAGAACCTCATCCGACAATCCTGCTCTCCCCCTTTCTCTCTTGTCTACCCTTATAGACGAACTAACACCTACTATACCCTACACTTTTTATAAAAAAATAATAAAAAAGTTTTTGCACGAAAAAAGACCCTCAACAAATGAAGGTCTGTTTGGTCTAGTTTATTTATTTCGATGAACGATTTTATAAATTAAGGTTGCGATTAATGTTGATGGTAAATTTATAAGGCTTCCTTGAAGGTTGTATTGTAATTGCTGCTCTTCAAAGGACATATCTTCGTACGTTTCATTGTGAGTCTTATTAGTTTTCCGGAATTCTTCCTTCGTCGCCGCTATGTTTCTGTACTGAATCGGAATCATAATTAAAACATAAAGAAGAAGGACACCGCCGATTACATACCAAATAACACTTTCACCCATCATCATTTCCCCCCTGGTGATTAAACCTTATACCTACATTACGAATTGCCCCCCGGTAAGGTTCCGTGTGTGCGGAAATTTTTTTCTTGCCATCCTTCCATTCCTTTAGAAAGCTTGTGTAATCGTATTTTCATAGAAGAATGTCGAAATTTAGCGAGGAAAAATTAAGTTATTATGTTAAAATATGTATGGAGGAGGGCTACATAATGAAAAACAACAGAAAATATTTGATCGTAATACTTACTGTATCATTGGTTTTTTTATTGGCAGCTTGTAAAAATTCAACTGACAAATCAAATGCTGCGGCAGATGACCTGTCACAAAATAACAGTTCATCTCAAAGCACAGATGATGATTCTTCTAACGGTAATTCAAAAGAAGATCCTGCAAACACAGACAACGATAATACTAAAGAAAAAGTAGATACAGCACAAAATGAACCCGCAAAAACAGAAGACACATCTACAAATACTACCGGTGATTTGAAGGAAGAGTATTTCAAGAAGTTAAATGATACAAAAGCTGAAGCAGATAAAATGGAGGCCACAGATACATCAACATACGCTTTGAAGAAAGTGGAGGATGACCGATGGGATCTTTGGGATGCCCTGTTAAATGAATTGTACGGGGTCTTAAACGAGCAACTTCCGGCTGACGAAATGGAGCAATTGAGACAAGAGCAACGAGACTGGATAAAATTTAGGGATGACACCGCACTAGAAGCATCGCATAAATTTAAAGGTGGTACACAGGAACATTTAGAATATTCAGCTGTGTCAGCAAACCTTACAGAAGAAAGATGCTATGAATTGGTTGAAGGTTATATGTGATGATGAGAATCGCATGAATGTTTAAGGCATTGCTGATTAGCAATGCCTTTTTAATTAACGTGAATATTATTTTCACTTAACCTTAAGTAGATTGTATAGTGTATAACTAAACTATTTTTGCATATATGCAAGTATTCCGTAATTCGTTGGTATCAGGTGATACATCATCGTTTTTTAGTATAGCTTCCAAAGTAAACCCTAATTTTTGCGGAATGGCTCTGCTCTTGATATTTTTTTCATCGCACCTAATTTCAACTCTTCTAGCACTTAACTCTTGGAAAGCAAAATCAGCAATGCCTTTAACCGCTTCTGTCATATATCCTTTTCCACTAAAACGGCTATCAATCCAGTACCCTATTTCAAACTTTGGCACAGCCCAATCGATTCTATGCAATCCTGAGGATGCAATGAATTCCCCTGTTTCCTTTAAAAATACTAGCAATCTTAGATCCTCTCTTTTTAAAAAGGATATATGTGCTAACCTTATATTCAATTCAACATCCTGTTCAGATTGCTCACTTTGAGCAAATGGCATCCAAGGCTTAAGTTCATTTATGGAAGCCATTATTGCGTCATATACAACCTTTCCATCTCCTGGCTTTGGCATTCGGATTATTAATCTTTCAGTCGTGAATTCTTCAGGAAACTCTTTAAGTATTGGATTCATTCAACTCTCCCCTATTCCAAAAATACCCTATTTTTTCAATCATAAGTTTTTTACTCTTTAAAATCAATCAACAAAAGTGTCATTGAAGCAGATTAACTTTCTTCGGCAGCTTATTGACGGCGTTCGGTAATGGGGTATATGTACAAACTATGTTTGCGGTACATAATCCGCGCTATTTTCACCCAACCGTGTACCGGTAGCCTTCATTTTTGTCGTAGCAAGCGAAAAAGGGACCTACTCTAGATAGGTCCCTTTCACCAATTATAGCTTGTTCATTTCCTCAGCAAGAATTTTGTTAACCATTTGTGGGTTGGCTTGTCCTTTTGTTTGTTTCATGACCTGGCCAACTAGGAAGCCGATTGCTTTTCCTTTACCACTCTTGAAATCTTCTACTGATTGTGGGTTGTTTCCAATAACTTCAACGATAATCTTCGTTAGGGCACCCTCATCAGAGATTTGAACAAGTCCTTTTTCCTTCACGATAGTTTCTGCGTCTCCACCTTTTTCAATTAGCTCTTTAAAGACGGTTTTCGCAATCTTAGAGGAAATCGTTCCGTTCTCAATTAACTTGATCATTCCTGCAAGACCTGCTGGAGTTAAGGCAATTTCATGTAATTCCTTTTGCTCCGCATTTAGGTAACCAGAAACGTCACCCATAATCCAGTTGGAGGCTTGCTTTGCATCTGCACCGTTCGCTACTGTTTCCTCAAAGAAGTCTGAGGTTTCTTTCGTAACCGTTAGTACAGCTGCATCATATTCAGGCAGGCCAAGTTCTTCAATATACCGCTTTTTACGAGCATCTGGAAGCTCAGGGATTTCTGCACGAACTCTTTCCATCCACTCATCATCAATATACAGCTCGACTAAGTCTGGCTCTGGGAAGTAGCGGTAGTCATCTGAACCTTCCTTCACACGCATTAAAATAGTTGATTTCGAAGACTCATCATAGCGACGAGTTTCCTGATCGATCACTCCACCTGCTGATAACACTTCAGCTTGGCGAATCTCTTCATATTCAAGGCCATTCTTAACAAAAGCAAATGAGTTAAGGTTCTTTAATTCTGTCTTTGTACCAAATTCTTCTTGGCCGACTGGACGTAAAGAGATGTTTGCATCACAACGAAGTGAGCCTTCCTCCATTTTACAGTCAGATACTCCCGTATATTGGACGATTGATTTTAATTTTTCTAAGTAAGCATATGCTTCTTCAGGTGTGCGAATATCGGGCTCTGATACGATTTCAATCAATGGTGTTCCTTGACGGTTTAAGTCAACCAGTGAATAGCCTCTGCCAGAGTGAGTCAGTTTACCTGCATCTTCTTCTAAGTGAAGACGAGTAATCCCGATTCTCTTCTTTTCCCCGTTCACTTCAATTTCAATCCAGCCATGCTCACCGATTGGCTTATCAAATTGAGAGATTTGGTAGGCCTTTGGATTATCCGGATAAAAATAGTTTTTACGGTCGAATTTTGTTTCCTGGTTAATTTCACAGTTTAAAGCCATCGCGGCCTTCATTGCCCACTCAACGGCTTTTTTATTAACCACTGGAAGAACACCTGGGTAACCTAATTCAACGACACTTGTGTTTGTATTTGGAGCAGCCCCGAATTCGTTCGGCGCGCTTGAAAATATTTTGGATTCGGTTTTAAGTTCGACGTGAACCTCCAACCCGATAACTGTTTCAAACTTCATTTTGTTTCCCCCCCTTACAGTTGTGGTTTTTGTTTATGATGATCGGTTGCTTTTTCATATGCATCTGCAACACGATAAATGGTGCTTTCATCAAAATGCTTTCCGATAATTTGAAGTCCAAGCGGTAATCCTTCCACGAATCCGCACGGAACTGATATTCCTGGTACGCCTGCTAAGTTCACTGGGATGGTCAGAATATCATTCGCATACATTGTAAGTGGATCTTCCATGTTTTCACCAATTTTAAATGCTGGTGTTGGTGTAGTAGGTCCAATAATCACATCGTATTTTTCAAATACATCTTCAAAATCTTTCTTGATCAATGTACGAACTTTTTGTGCTTTTTTATAATACGCGTCGTAATAACCTGAGCTTAATGCAAACGTTCCAAGCATTATACGACGTTTTACCTCGTCACCGAAGCCTTCGCTTCTTGATTGCTTGTACATTTCAATGAGGTTTTCAGCATTGTCAGTACGGTATCCGTAACGAACACCATCAAAACGTGAAAGGTTTGCTGATGCCTCTGATGATGATAGTAAGTAATAAGTTGCAAGTGCATATTTGGAATGTGGAAGCGAAACCTCTTCCCATGTTGCACCAAGCCCCTCAAGAACTTTTAACGCATCAAGAACAGATTGACGAACTTCCTCGTTCACACCTTCACCAAGATATTCCTTTGGTACGGCAATTTTTAGACCCTTAACATCACCAGTCAAGGCTGATACATAGTTTGGTACGTCCACATTTGCTGATGTTGAATCCATTGGGTCAACACCTGAAATGGCTTGTAATAGGTAGGCATTGTCCTCAACAGTGCGAGTAACTGGCCCAATTTGGTCCAAAGATGACGCAAATGCGATTAAGCCAAATCGTGATACTCTTCCGTACGTTGGCTTAAGTCCAACCACTCCGCAAAAGGCTGCGGGCTGGCGAATGGAACCGCCTGTATCTGAACCAAGTGAGAATAAGACTTCTCCAGCTGCAACTGCTGCTGCCGAGCCACCACTAGATCCTCCTGGAACACGTTCGAGATCCCATGGATTTTTTACTGCCTTGAAACCAGAGTTCTCATTTGATGAACCCATCGCAAACTCGTCCATGTTTAACTTACCAACCGTAACCGTTTGAGCTGACTTAAGCTTTTGGACAACAGTTGCATCATAAATTGGATCAAAGTTTTCGAGGATTTTACTTGCCGCAGTTGTGCGAAGACCTTTTGTAACGATATTGTCTTTAACGCCAATCGGCATCCCAAATAATAGTCCTAGCTCATCCCTGTTTCCAACTGCTTCATCTAATTGCTTTGCATACTCTTTTGCATTTTCTTCATTTAATGTTAAAAAAGCTTGTACCTTATCATCAACTGTATTGATTCTCTTAAATGATTCCTCAACAAGATCTGATACTGAGATTTCTTTTTTATGTAAAAGCGAATGTAATTCTGAGACTTTGTGATCAAAAAGTGACAACCTTTCTCCCCCCTTTATTCAATAATAGATGGTACTCGGAATTGACCATCTTTCGCATCTGGTGCGTTTTTCAATACTTCTTCAACAGGTAATCCTTCTTTTGCAATATCCTCACGCATGACATTTTTCATGGAAAGAACATGTGAAGTTGGCTCCACGTTTTCTGTATCTAGTTCATTTAATTGCTCCGCAAATGAAATAATCCCGTCTAATTGTTGTTGGAACATCTTTGCTTCATCCTCTGTTACTGCTAGACGTGCTAAATTCGCAACATGTTTTACTTCCTCTATCGAAATCCTCGACATTTCCCTTCACCTCCACCGTCCATACAATATACTGATAATATCAAAAATTACTCTATTTCGGCAACAATTCCTCCCTCATTCTTCCCGAATTCAACAAGAACCAACGCGAAAGTTTCGACGGGGCAGATTATTTTTCTTTTAGATAGGGAATTTGTTATAGTAAGATTGCAATTATAGGATGTGGAGGGATAGGAATGGAAAGGATTACTTCTGTTGAGCAGTTTAATGAAATTATTCAATCTGAAGGGGCAATTGTAAAATTTGATACAACTTGGTGTCCGGATTGTCGACGCCTTGAAGCGTTCATTGGTGAGATTCTAGAAACTCACAATAGTGTTCCCTGGTACAGCATGGACAAGGACGAGTTCCCAGAAATCGTTGAAAAATATAATGTCATGGGAATCCCAAGTCTTCTTTATTATAAAGGCGGAGAAAAGCTTGGCCACTTACACAGTGCAAATGCAAAAACTCCTGAACAAGTCAATGAATACCTTGAAGGATTAGGGATCTAATATCGTAAAAGAAATGCCGTTACTGCAAAACAGTAACGGCTTCTTTTTAAATCGATAACATTAGGCTTTTTTCAGTTTATCTTTAACCGTGTCAAATTCATCCTGGATTTCTTGGGATGGTGCTTTTGTAAGTAAGCTGACGACGATAATCGAAACTAAGGCAAGTAGGAAACCTGGAACAATTTCATACAGGCTAAATGGAATGACAGCTTCTTTAATAACTTCTCCAGCATCATTCAATGTAGGTGTAGAAAGAATACTCCAGACAACGACTGTAACTGCTCCTACGATCATTCCGGCTAACGCTCCCCAACGATTCATCCGTTTCCAGAACAGGGAGAGAATGATAACAGGACCAAATGCAGCTCCAAATCCTGCCCAAGCATAACCCACAAGATCTAAAACCTTACTATCACGATCATAACCTAGTAAAATAGCAACTACTGCAATCACAAGAACCGCAATTCTGCCAACCCACATTTCTTCTCTTGGACCAGCATTCTTTTTAAAGATTGCTTTATAGAAATCCTGTGTCAATGCACTTGAAGATACAAGCAATTGGGAATCTACCGTACTCATGATGGCCGCGAGAATCGCTGCTAATAAGAATCCAGCAACCCATGGATTAAATAGTACTTGTGAAAATACAATGAATACTGTCTCTGGATTGCCTAATGGAGCATCTGCAAAGTACGCAATACCTGTAAAACCAATAAAAATTGCACCAAATAGTGATAACACCATCCATGTCATCCCAATAAAACGGGCTTTAGGAATTTCCTTTGTTGACTTAATTCCCATAAATCGAACAATAATATGTGGCTGACCAAAATAACCTAGGCCCCATGCTAATAGTGAAATAACACCTAATGTCGTTGCACCGGACATGACATCTAAATAAGTTGGATCAATGGCGCCAATCTTATTAATAGTCTCACCCCAGCCACCTAATTCATAGATGGTTACAATCGGAATAATGATTAATGCCAAAAACATCAGGATTCCTTGAACAAAGTCGGTCCAGCTTGCAGCAAGGAAACCACCAAAGAAGGTATAGGATAAAATAACGGCAGCTCCAACCCAAAGGGCGAGTTCATAGTCCATTTTAAATGAACTTTCTAAAAGAATTGCTCCACCTACAAGACTTGCAGAGGTATAGAAGGTAAAAAACACCAAGATAACAACCGCGGAAATAACACGTAGAAGCTTTGACCCGTCACGGAATCGATTCTCAAAATAATCTGGAACCGTTATCGAATCTTTTGAAACCTCAGTATACACACGAAACGGCTTCGCAATATATTGCCAGTTCAGATAAGCACCAATCGACAAGCCTACCGCTAGCCAAATTTCACCCATTCCACCGGCATACAATGCACCAGGCAAACCAAGCATGAGCCAGCTGCTCATATCAGAAGATCCAGCACTTAATGCAGCTACTCCTGCACCTAATCGCCTTCCTCCTAAAACATAGTCTGTTAGATTTTTTGTCATTTTTGCAGCCATGATTCCGATTACTAACATTCCGATTAGATAAATTATAATTGCTGTCAACGTTTGTGGATTAATATCCATGTCTAGACATCCTCTCCTCTTTCAGTAAATAATGTAATAGCTGATAGTACGATTAACGAAAGCATTGGCACGAACAACCAAAACCACGTGGCACCTGTTAAACTATATTCCACACTTCCACCCCCTTAAAAACTTCGTTATTCCTATCCCTATGCAGTCATATACAATTTCATGATAATTCCTATTTTTCGATAATAACTGCACGTCAGGAAAAACACCATTCAATCGTAACATATGATAATTTACAGAACAGGGGGAATATTCACATAATATATTGTCTATGTATAATTATTCATATATTTTGATTAAATTTACAATATAAAACTAATAATCTAATATCTATTCATTAAAACTAATAAAATTAAGTTGAACTTTTTTCGGTATAGGGCTATATATTTGTTATTTTTCAGAAATACTGAGAAAATAAGTAGTATAAATTTTTATGGAAATGGGAGATATGAGTATGAACGTAAAAATTAATCGTAATGCAGCAAAAATAATGAAGAATATGCTCGAAAGTGAAGAATCCGAAGGAAAAATGCTTCGTGTCGTGATCACAGAACATCACGGCAACCATGCCCACTATGCCCTTCAATTCGATAACCCAACAGAGCATGACGAAATTGTAAAAACCGATAAAGACGTTGAGGTCCTTCTTGATACAAGGGATGCGGAATTTTTAGACGGCATTTGGATCCAATTTTTCTATGTTCCTGAAGAACAATTCGTGATCACAAACCCGAAAAAGGGTCACCACCACCATTAATAATGAATAACGCCCTCTCATTTGGATTGAGAGGGCGTCTATTTTTAAATGTTTATAGCATTTCTGAAGTTGTTTTTGCTTGCATATGCAGGAGCAGATAGTCCGGGCCGCCCGCTTTGGAGTCCGTTCCAGACATATTGAAGCCGCCAAATGGCTGATAGCCAACAATTGCTCCTGTGCATCCACGATTAAAGTATAGATTACCTACGTGGAAGTCTTCCTTGGCTTTTTCGATATTTGCACGGTTGTTAGAAATCACCGCACCTGTTAATCCATACTCCGTGTTATTGGCAATGTCAATGGCATGATCAAAATCACGCGCCTTACTGAATGCCACCACGGGACCAAAGATTTCTTCTTTCATGATACGTGCATTTTCCGCTACATCAGCGAAGATTGTTGGTTGGATGAACCAGCCTCTGGAATCATCACCTTCTCCACCATGAAGAAGTTTTCCTTCCTGCTTTCCAATCTCCACATAGCCCATTATTTTATCATAAGCACCTTGGTCATTTACTGGTCCCATATAGATTGCCTTTTGTGTAGGGTCACCCACTGTTAATTCTTTTGTTAATTCAACAGCACGGTTTAAAACCTCATCATATACATCTTCAACTACAACCGCTCGCGAACAGGCTGAACATTTTTGTCCAGAGAATCCAAATGCAGATGCAACAATTGATTTAGCCGCTAATTCTAAATCTGCTTCTTTATCTACAACAATTGTATCCTTACCGCCCATCTCCGCAATGACACGTTTTAACCAGATTTGGCCTTCATTTAGCTTGGAAGCACGTTCATAGATTCGTAGACCTACATCACGTGAACCTGTAAAACTAATAAAACGAGTTCTCGCGTGATCGACTAGGTAGTCACCTACTTCAGAGCCACTTCCCGGGATATAGTTAACAACTCCTGCTGGCAGTCCCGCTTCTTCAAGAACTTCCATGAATTTAGCAGCAATTACCGGGGTTGTACTAGCTGGCTTTAGTAATACTGTATTACCTGAAACTAAGGCAGCTGTTGTCATTCCTGCCATAATCGCAAACGCGAAATTCCAAGGAGAAATGACTACCCCGACACCTAATGGGATATAGGTAAAACGATTATGTTCAATTGGGCGGCTTTCTACCGGAATTCCATCTTTTAATTTTAACATTTGACGCCCATAGTACTCCATGAAATCAATCGCTTCTGCAGTATCTGCATCCGCCTCATTCCATGGCTTACCTGCTTCTTTTACAAGTAATGCAGAAAATTCGTGCTTACGGCGACGAACAATTGCGGCAGATCTAAAAAGAATATCTGTTCGCATTTCTGGGCTTGATTTTCTCCATGTTTGGAAGGTTTCATGTGCAACCTGCATGGCCTTTTCAGCTAATTCACGACTAGCTTTCGATACATGGCCCACCACTTCCTCTTTATTTGCAGGGTTAACAGAGACGATTTTATCTTCGGTTGAGATGCGTTCACCACCAATGATCAGGTCGTAATCATTACCTAAATAAGCTTCAACTGTTTTCAAGCCGGCCTCAAACGCTCTCCTATTTTCTTCAATTGAAAAATCCGTAAATGGTTCATGTTTATAAGGTACTACCATTCTACTTCGCCTCCCTGTATAGTCGTTAAACTCAACAATATCATTCTACTAAAATAAAACGCTTACATCAAACGAAAAAGGTTTTTCGCAATATTCTATATTTTTGACTCCACAAAAAAACAAGACCTACCCTCAGATGGTGAGATCTTGTTTCAGTGTTTAATTATAGACATGAACGGTTGGTTCATTTTCTCCTGCATCCCGTACAATGACACTTTCTGCACCACTTTCAGATTCTATATATACCTGAAGTGAAATATAGTTATCAAAATGCTCCATAATTAGTCCTGTTACATATTGAGTAAAGCCAATTACTTCGGCTTTACCATAGAATTGCATTGGAATGGTCAACGTAAGCTCCTGTAATTCATCATTCTTGTAAAAACCTTTTCCAACAACTGCTGTGAAATTCGGGAAAAAATCAGCAATCGCATCGGAAAAGTTTTGTACCATTAACGAGTCCTCCCGATAATTGTTTTTTGCATCATTTGATGGGAAGAAATAATATTTTTCATTAATGGTTTCCCATTTCCCTATTTTCGAGGAGTTGGGGTCTACTTTTGCCTTCATAATAAAATTCCCAGGGGCAACAGAACTAGCAGCCTCCTGTCTAAATAAAGCGACAACGATTGGAATATCACGTATACTCGAATATTCTTTTTGGGTTCGAATTCGGTTAATGATTTCCTCAGCCGCCTTTTTACCTTCACTCTCAATATCGGCATTGGAAATCTTTACATCTCGCGGATAGCCACCCATCGAATCAGGAAGATTATAATAGTGATGGGAGTTCATGCCAATCCCAATGACAATCCCTCCAAGCTCCAATTTATCCTCATTATTCTTAATTAAATAATTCTGCTCTGTAATGGCTCCAATATATATCGGGCTCTTTTGCATGGCAGCCTCATATCCCGGGTCCTCATTTGAGGTGTCAAAAACCGGGTTTAACCCTTCATTTGGCAATTCTTTTTCTTTTGAATTTTTCGCTTTCGCTACCGCCACTTCATATGCTTTTTGCTGAGCATCGGATCTTTTTCTCTTTAACCAATCTTGAACCGTATCTTTTTCTAAATACTGCCCTTCCTGGAAAAAGTATTTATTCGACGGGTATGAATCCTGTGCAATTCGCATCAATCCCGTCTCAAATTCATCAATATCTAAACGGTTATTAATATAAGCTGAGACAATCCCCCGCGCTTTTCCTGTTTTATAAGGGATGACCGCTTTATAATAGGAATCTGAAATATTATATCTAGGTATGATCGCTTTTTCCGCTTTTTTATCTGAATCCTGAACGACCTCTGTCTCTTGGTCAAAATCCGGGGCACATCCAGATAAGAGAAGCAACATCACCAAACCCAGAATGTATAGGTTTCTCAAGATTGAACACCTCTTACTTCCTTAGTTCTTGTACCAGTCTATCCTCATCCCAAATCTCAATTTTCAAATCTTGCGCCTTTGTAAGCTTTGAACCTGCTGCTTCCCCCGCAATTAGAAGATCTGTGCTTTTACTAACACTTCCTGTAACTTTTCCCCCAAGTGCCTCAATCTCTGCTTTTGCCTCATTTCTGGATAATTGCTCAAGCTTGCCTGTGAGGACAATCGTCTTTCCGGCAAAGTAGGAATCACTATCTTCCACTGTTACAAGCTTAGGACCCTTGTATTCCATATTTACCCCATATTCACGCAGTTCATTTAAAAGGTCATGAACCTCTGGCAGCTCAAAATAGGTGACAACTGCATCCGCCATTTTTTCACCGATTTCATTGATTGCCGTAAGTTCTTCCCTGGAAGCAGCTTGCAGCTTATCCATTGTTTCAAAATGCTGAGCTAAGGTCTTAGCAGCCTTTGCACCTACATGGCGAATACCTAAGCCAAATAATAGCTTTTCTAAGGAATTCGATTTCGATGCCTCAATTGCAGTTATCAAATTATCAGTTGATTTTTCACCCATTCGTTCAAGATTGATGAGCTGTTCCTTTGTCAATGTGTATATATCAGCCACATCTTCAATCAGCTTTTCATCGAATAATTGTGAAATTACCTTTTCTCCAAGGCCGTCAATATTCATCGCATTTCGAGAAACAAAATGAATCAAGCCTTCCCTGATCTGTGCCGGACATTTCGGATTGATGCAACGTAAGGCTACCTCTCCGTCTAAGCGGACTAACTCACTGTCACAGTCAGGGCAATGTGTCGGCATGAAGAACTCTGATTCATCACCAGTCCGTTTTTCAACTAAAACATTCACAACCTCTGGAATGATGTCCCCTGCCTTTTTCACAACAACCGAATCACCAATTCGGATGTCTTTTTCACGGATTAAATCTTCGTTATGAAGGGATGCACGCTGTACAGTCGTACCCGCAACTCGGACTGGCTCAAGGATTGCTGTTGGCGTGATGACTCCAGTTCTTCCGACACTTAGCTCGATATCAATTAGCTTTGTAACGACCTCTTCTGCCGGAAATTTATAAGCAATCGCCCAACGTGGACTTTTCGCTGTAAAACCAAGCTCGTCCTGTTGGTCGAATGAATCGACCTTTATCACAATTCCATCAATATCATACGCAAGAGATGGGCGCTTTTCTGTCCATTCCTTAATATAATCGAGGATTTCCTCAACGTTGGTACATTTTCTGCGTTCCGGGTTTGTTTTGAAACCAGCTTCATCAAGCATATTAAGGCCTTCACTATGTGAATCAACACCTAAATTTGTTGTATCAGCAATGGCATATAAAAAGATATCAAGATTGCGATTCGCTGCAATTTTCGGGTCAAGCTGACGCAATGAACCCGCTGCGGCATTCCGTGGATTCGCAAACGGTTCTTCTTCATTTTCAAATCTTGCGGCATTTAGCTTTTCAAATGACTTTCTTGGCATAAATGCTTCACCGCGCACTTCGATATCAATCGTCTGCTTTAAGCGAAGCGGAATGGAACGGATTGTTTTTAAGTTAACGGTAATATCCTCTCCAATTTCCCCATCACCACGAGTTGAGCCTTGAACAAAACGCCCTTGTTCATAACGAAGGGACACAGCAAGACCATCTATTTTTAGCTCACACACATAGGATATAGATTCACCAACCGCCTGACGTGCACGGCGGTCAAAATCACGCAAATCCTGTTCATTGAATGCATTTCCCAGACTTAGCATTGGAATTCGATGCTCTACTTTTTGAAAGGATTCAAGAACCTGCCCACCAACACGGACAGTAGGAGAATCATCCGTCTTTAATTCTGGATAATCCTCCTCAAGTTTGATCAGCTCCCGCATTAATTGATCATATTCAGCATCTGGTACAGAAGGCTTATCCAACACATGGTATTCATAATTGTACTTATTTAAAAGCTCATGCAGCTCCTGAACTCTTTCTTGTACTGCCACTTTGTCCATAAACCCAATCCTCTCTTTCCTTTTTAAGGGACTCTACTGAATAAAGTTAATTCCCTTTAGTGATTGGAGCAAATTTTGCAAGTAATCGTTTGATTCCGGTTGGACTTGGGAACGCAATATCCAATTCCTTCGATTCCCCTTCACCTTTCACACTTACGACCGTACCAATTCCCCATTTTTTATGCTCTGCCTTATCGCCAACCTTCCAGCCAATTTCATCTCCACCAGTTGATTGTGTAATTGGTTTTGAGAAAACTCTACGTTCAGGTTGTTGGCGTGAAGGTGAAGATGATGAAGAAAATGGAGTACGCATTTGCTGCCTGCGTTGTTCCCCTAAATCTTCAAGAAGATCATCAGGAATTTCCGCAATAAAGCGTGATACTGGATTCATTGAAGTCCGACCATATAAAGTTCTCATTTGGGCATTTGATAAATATAGCTCTTCCTCTGCCCTTGTAATCCCCACATAAGCTAGTCGGCGCTCTTCCTCCATTTCAGCCTCTTCCATTAGTGAACGGCTATGCGGGAAGACTCCTTCTTCCATTCCCATCAAAAAGACAACCGGGAACTCAAGTCCTTTTGCCGAGTGCAAGGTCATGAGGACAACCGCATTATTTTTATCATTTTCATCCTCATCAAGCTTATCAATGTCTGCTACCAATGCTAAATCTGTCAAAAATGCAACTAGACTCTTATCATCATTTGCCTTTTCAAAGTTTTGTGTAACAGATAAAAATTCTTCAATATTTTCGATTCGGCTTTGGGATTCCAACGTTTTTTCAGTCTTTAACACTTCTAGGTATCCTGTCTTCTCCAACACATTCTCAACCAATTCAGTAACCGATAAATAATCCTGCATTTTGTCCCAATTCGTGATTAAATCGCGAAACTCACGTAACGAATTGGTGATTTTCGCACTTAAACCAATTTGTTCAACCTCTTGCAATGCTTGGAAGACTGAAAGATCCTGAGCAATCGCATAGTTTGCAATTTTATCGATAGAAGTCGCACCAATCCCACGCTTCGGAACATTAATAATTCTCGTTAAACTAATATCGTCGTCAGGATTTGCTATCACACGCAGGTAAGCCAATATGTCCTTGATTTCTTTTCGGTCATAGAACTTAATGCCTCCGACAATTTGGTAGTTAATATTCGATTTCAGTAAAACTTCCTCCATGACACGGGATTGTGCATTTGTTCGATATAAAATCGCGATATCTTTATAGGAACGTTTTCCTCCATCTACGAGCTCGCGAATTTTTCCGGCTACAAATTGGGCTTCTCCGGACTCACTGTCAGCACGGTAGTAGAAAAGCTTATTACCTTCATCATTTTCCGTCCAAAGATTCTTTGCTTTACGATTCGAATTGTTCTGGATCACTCGGTTCGCTGCATTCAGGATTCTTTGTGTTGAACGGTAGTTTTGTTCAAGTAGTATCACTTTTGCATTTTTATAGTCTTTTTCAAATGAAAGGATATTGGCGATATCAGCTCCACGCCAACGATAGATGGACTGATCGGAATCACCTACAACACATATATTCTTAAACCGCGATGCTAGGAGCTGAACTAAGATATACTGAGCACGGTTTGTATCCTGGTACTCGTCCACATGGATATATTGAAACTTCCGTTGATAGAATTCAAGCACTTCCGGAACTCTTCTGAAAAGCTGAATCGTTGTCATAATGAGATCATCAAAATCGAGCGCTTGGTTTTTGCGAAGTCTTTTTTGATACAACTTATATACATCACTAACGATTTGCTCGTACATACCACCCGCAGTTTTTTCATACTCTTCAGGTGTTTGTAATTCGTTTTTTGCACTGCTAATTGTGCCAAGAATCGAACGTGGATCAAATTTCTTAGGATCAATATTTTTCTCTTTTAAAATATTTTTGATAACTGATAGCTGGTCGGTTGTGTCCAAAATTGAAAAATTACGGCTGAATCCCATACGGTCGATATCTCTTCGTAAAATTCGAACACACATAGAGTGGAATGTTGAAATCCAAATATCCTCGGCCGCACCGCCTAAGATCCCCTGAACACGTTCTTTCATTTCTCTTGCCGCCTTGTTTGTGAAGGTGATCGCTAAAATATTCCATGGCGCTATTTGCTTTTCCACCATTAAGTATGCGATACGGTGTGTCAGTACTCGAGTCTTTCCACTCCCCGCACCAGCCATAATTAAGAGTGGGCCATCTGTCGCTTTAACCGCTTCTTGTTGTTGTTCGTTTAATCCCGCTAACAATTTATTGCTGATAAATTGCAATTTCTTCACCGTCCTATCTCAATATCAAACATATGTTCCATTTTACCTGATTTACAAATAAATTTCCATAGTTACCCCTTAACAGCATGTACTGTTTTTAAGGCTATATTTATATCTTCATAAATAATATTTCCAACTACAACTGTGTCTGCAAGCTGCCCCATTTCATTCGCTTGCTGGACGGTCTTGATACCACCACCATAAAACAGCTTCGTTGATTTGAGATTGTCTTGTACCGCCTCGACGATTTCCTTATCTCCATAGATCCCGCTATATTCTAAGTAAAAAATAGGGAGCGAAAACATTTTTTCTGCCATCGTTGCATAGGCCACGATATCATCCTTGCTTAAGGAAGCATTGGCGCCAGTCACCTTAGCAGCCTTACATTTTTCATTGAGGATGCAATAACCCTGCATAATCATTTCATCCCAATTCATGACGTCCCCATATTCCTTAACCGCCTCGTGGTGCAGACCCATCATCCATCTTGTGTCACTGCTATTTAAAACGGTTGGTATAAAATATAAATCAAAGCCAGGAGTGACTGACTCTACATTTGAAATTTCTAATACAACTGGTACAGTATAACGTCGGATCAAAGACATAAGGTGCAAAACATTGTCTAATGTGACCCCATCCGTACCACCAACTATAATCGCATCTGTACCAGATTCACAAATTGCATCTAAATGTTCATTGCTGATTTCCTTATTTGGATCCAGCTTAAAAACATGTCTCCATTCTCTAAAATCGTACATGAAGATCCTCCATTCATCATTCCATTCCTCCATTATAACAAAACTACACGCATCTATTAATACCTGGACAATAAAACCAATAAAATCAAAAAAAGTCGAAACCCAAGGGTTCCGACTTTTTCGTATCCATTATTGGTTATCCGATTCCTTCACACGGTCAAGCGCCATTTGATAGGCATCATTCCCATAATTTAAGCAACGTTTTACACGTGAAATAGTTGCTGTACTTGCACCTGTTTCTGTTTCAATCTTATGGTATGTGTTACCCTCTTGCAGCATTCTTGCAACCTCAAGACGCTGGGCCAATGACTGAATTTCATTTACTGTACATAAGTCATCAAAGAATCGATAGCACTCCTCAAGGTCATTAAGTGAAAGGACTGCATTAAATAATTGATCAAGTTCTTTCCCGCGTAGTTTATCAATTTGCATATAGATAGTATCTCCCTTTTTAAGATCTAATTTCCAAATGAAACGGCGCCTGAAATTCCTGGTGATGTTGGAATAATATTAATCCACGTTTTTCCTGGTACAAAGCCGATCTCTTTCCCATTCGCCATAGGAACAATTCGTCCATCAACATTTTTCCATTCAATTTCTTGAGCTTTACCTTTTTGAAGCAAATAGCCTTTGCCTCCAGAGGTCACATCAATTGCACGTCTGCCATAATCATCAATCAAGCGATGATTCATTTCAACGATTAGCACATTATCAAGCAGTACCGGTGTATCGGTTTCACGGTCTGCGGTTTGCTCGCCTCCGCTATAACGCTCATACTTTCCTTTATCTGCATTATAATCATAGACAGCCGCAAAAATATCTCTTGATGAATAGGACACTCGAACATGTTCAGCTAATGTTCCTTCAATTCCGCCAACTTCATCTTCAGATAAAAATACAAAGCTTGGAACTTCTTCTTTCATTGAATATCCTTGTTTGTCTGCCCCTTTTACGATATTTTCAAATGAAATATACGAGTTATGCGGAGCGACATTATGGTCAGCTCTCCAGAATAGAGTGCCATCATATACCATTCCATTTATGTTGTCGACTTTCCCGCTGTTCAGAATTTCCTGAGCCTCAGGGCTCCATCCATGTGCCACATATAGGGCATCAAAGCCTTTGCTCAATTCAATATAATAATCTCTCGCACTGCGAACAGGTCCAATAATCTTTGGTTGCTCACTTTGGAACACCGCCAGGAAACGAGTAACATCTCCCTCGGCTAACACTTCATACACAACATCAGCCATGTGTAAACCGGATTGCGGACGTGCTTGCGGATGATTGTTAACCATGACAGCAAATGGACGATTGTTCACATTGTCATTTGTTTCAATCCCTGTTAATGGAAATACATGTTCAAACTCTTGGCTTGGTTCCTCTTTTGCAACCGGCTCAGTTTGTTTTGGTTCATGCTCATCCTGGTGTTTTGCTGCTTCCTCTTTATTACTACATGCTGCTGTTAGAAGTAATAGGAAAATTCCTAGAATGTAAAATGTCTTTTTCATAATTGAGCACACAACCTTTATTAAATAAAATTAAAATGTCTTTTGGCTCTTTGCATTAGTAAGATCAAATGCGCCTTGGCGTATTTGCGCCCAGATTTTTTCGAGCATGCTCGAAAAATTACCTTTAAAAATCTGTGGCATCCGCCGGAGGCTTTAACTTTATTCAGCCGGATTTTGAACCCCGACTGAATTGGAGACTCTTTTGCATTCATCCCCCACTTTTAGAAGTAGGAGACTTCTTCTGAATAAAGTTAAATCCTTTTATATTTTAACGCATTATTGACGGAAAGAGTACTATTTTATTCATGACATCATAAATCCCTTGAGGTGTGATGCGAATATACGGCAAATGTGTAGACGACAAAAATGTCAGTGTATAGATGGGATCGCTGTGGTTATACCCGCGTTCCCGCATTAAACGAACAAACTCTTTCTCAAGCGAACTTAATTCTACCACAGATTTTGTTGATGTTACTCCACTTATATCTAATGGTATTTCATGAAGTATGTCACCGTTTTCAGTTAAGACTATACCACCGCCAATTTCTTTCATCCGATTAAAGGCCAAAAGCATATCCTTTTTATTTTTACCAATTAATACAAAATCACCCGAATTTGAAAAAGAACTTGCAAATCCTGAGATCCGGTTAGCAAAACCTTTTACGATTGTGTTAACACGCCATTTTCCTTCTCTGTCCAATAGCATTAGAAAGCTCTCATCATGTTCCATTGAAAGCTCATCATACGAAGCGTCGATGGATATCGAATACGGTTTCATTATAACAGCATTCTCCATCTTCATCCCAAATGGCATTGAAAACTGAAGATCATCAAGCGTCAGTTCCCAATTGGATTCCAGGTTTGAAAAGCCTTGACTCATCCATGGAAATTCAGGGAATGCATTCTTATCTTGATTATCTCGCTTCACCCAAACGCCTTTAGCAAGAACAGACTCAGGGGTCGGGTTATCTTTTGCCGATAAAATATTTAGGTTTGCAATTCTTCCAGTTGCAATCATACCATGGAGGTTCTCCATATTGTAATGTCTTGCAACGTTAATGGTTGCCATATTGTACGCATCAATTAATGGAACGCCTTTTTCAATGGCAATTCTGATCATGTTATCAATAATTCCCTGTTCGTAAAACGCTGGCGGTGAACCATCAGTTGTGAAGATGAACTTATCGTACTGATCAATGCCAATTTCATGAATTTCATCTAAGATTTTTGGCAAGTCTGGACGGATTGAGGAATATCTTAATGACGTTGTGTATCCTTGAAGCAGGCGATTTAACACATCTGTTCCAGTCATCGATTCATGGTCACTATCAGCACCCAATAGCATCAGTTTTGCTAACGTTTTTTCTGAAGCCCCAGGAAAATGTCCTTCTACCTTTTTTCCGATTTTCTTCGTTTCTTGAATCCAGTGAAGCATCAGATCATCGCCATCAAGCAGCTTTGGCCATCCTGTTAACTCTCCGCCTTGAACAACTGAATCATGTTCAATCCAACTTAGTACATTCCCATTTGAAAAGGCTTGTTCCTCATGGTGAATTTCCGTCTGAGGATCATAGCGGCACCACCAGTACATCGTTACCGGAAGCTTCTTCATTTCTTCTATAAAAGAAAACGCTTTCTTTTTTGTCGTTTGTAAGGCCAGTACTAGGTTATCATTTATGATTGTTGTCGTCCCTGTTTGGGATGCATAGTGAGCTAATGAGTGGGGATTATATAAATGAAAAGAATGTGCATGAGGTTCAATATAACCTGGCACGACAAATTTCCCTTCACACTCAACAATTTCACAGTCAGTGAGTAGTGATGGTATCTGCTGGCCAACGTACACAATGCGATCCTGGTAAATCCAAATATGTGCGTTGATCCACTTTTTTAACATTTGATTTAAATACGTGACGTTTTTTAATAGAATCGTTGGCGATTTTTTTCCATCTATAACAGCAACATGTTCACGGAGTTGCTTATTTTTCCAACGGTATCGTTGCCCAACCATTTAACCATCTCTCCTCTGCTTAAAGCTTCGTGGAAGCGCTTTACATTATAGTACCATATTAATCGATTTAGTGCATTAAAGAAGTTGTGAAAATTTGTAAAAGTTTTTTCACTTTTTTGTAAAGAATGTGAATGGAGGTCATTCGTATGAAACCAAATATCGGGCTTATAAATTCGTTTATCCGAATAACCTGCGGATTAACGATGCTTGCATGGTCAACGTCAAAAATGGTAAAACGCCCTTGGCGCGAAAGCTTTATTTTGGTCGCAATGCTTGGAGGAATGAAGGTAGCCGAAGGGATCACTCGCTTTTGCCCGCTCACAGCTCTCTATTATGAATACTGTGAAAGAAAACAAGAAGCACCAGAGACACAGAAGCAGCTTCCTCCGGTAAATCCATCATAAAAAGGTAAGAGGGTGTCCCTCTTACCTTTTTGCGTTTTATAAATGCGCTTTATTATGGAATTGCGCGATAGCTCAGCATAATTGCGCGTTATTTTACGGAATTGCGCGATAGCCGGGCATAATTGCGCGTTAATTAAACGAATTGCGCTTTATTCTCAATAATTGCGCGATAAGCTATAGCCTTGTTTCCAATATCTTTTCGGTAAAATAGGTTTGAACATTGAATTTTTTCCGCTTCTTCGTAAACAAAGTTTTGTGCATCCTCAAGACTTTCACCGCTTGCTACAACTGTTAAAACCCTTCCGCCATTTGTAACAAATTGATCATTCACCAGATCCGTTCCGGCATGAAACACCGTAATTTTTTCATCTAAGCTGTGAAGTCCTTCAATGACTGCTCCCTTTTCATAGCTGTCTGGATAGCCTTTTGAAGCCAGCACCACACCTAGGGTTGCTTTGTTAGACCACTTGAGGTTAATCTCCTTTTGATCAAGCAAGCCTTCGATTACTTCGATAAGATCTGACTCTAACCTTGGGAGAACGACCTGTGTTTCAGGGTCGCCAAAACGAGCATTGTATTCAATAACTTTTGGCCCATTCTCAGTTAAAATTAACCCTGCATAGAGGATACCAGTAAAGCTTCTTCCTTCTGTTTCCATCGCTTGAACAGTTGGATTGATGATGGTTTCAATTGCTGTTTGGACAACTTCCTCTGAAATTTGCGGAACTGGGGAATAGGCGCCCATTCCTCCAGTGTTAGGACCTTCATCATTGTCAAAGGCACGCTTATGGTCCTGTGAAATGACCATTGGATAGGCTGTTTTTCCGTCCACAAAAGCCATTAATGAGAATTCTTCCCCTGCAAGAAACTCTTCAACGACAACCTGAGCACTTGCATCGCCGAATTTGTTTGCCTCAAGCATGTCATAGACGCTTGATAGGGCTTCTTCCAAGTTAAGAGCAACGGTCACACCCTTACCGGCAGCTAGACCATCCGCTTTGATTACGATCGGTGCGCCTCTTTCAAGAATGTATTGTTTGGCTTCTTCGTAAGATGTGAATGTTTCATATTCTGCAGTTGGAATATTATATTTTTTCATAATTTCCTTCGCAAACGATTTGCTGCCTTCAAGTAGTGCCGCTTCTTTTGTAGGTCCAAAAATGGCTAAGCCTTCTGCCTGGAATCGATTGACGATCCCATTGATCAACGGGACCTCCGGACCAACAAGGGTAAGGTCGATTTGTTCTTTCTTTACAAACTCAATTAAGTGATCAAAATCATTTTCATCAATGTTAACTAATGTTGCGATTGTCTTCATGCCTGGATTACCTGGAGCGGCATAAACGGTATCTACTTTTGGACTTTGGGCAAGCTTCCAAACAAGTGTATGTTCACGGCCACCACGGCCAACGACTAGTACCTTCATATTTATTCACCTCATCAATATTGGATTTAAAAAATAAATTAGTGTTTAAAATGACGTACTCCAGTAAAGACCATTGCGATTCCGTATTCGTCTGCTTTTTGAATAGACTCATCGTCACGGATTGATCCACCTGGTTGGATGATGGCTGTGATGCCTGCTTTTGCGGCCGCTTCAACAGTGTCACCCATTGGGAAGAAGGCATCTGATGCAAGTGCAGATCCTTTTGCTTTTTCACCCGCTTGATTAATCGCGATATTCGCTGAGCCAACACGGTTCATTTGACCTGCACCAATTCCAATTGTCATATCATCTTTTGCCAACACAATTGCATTTGATTTAACGTGTTTGACAACCTTCCAGCCAAGCTTTAAATCAGCCCATTCTTGCTCAGATGGTTCACGTTTTGTCGGGATGGAAATCGTTGCATCATCTAAGCCAAATGCATCTTCATCCTGGACTAGCAAGCCACCTCGAACAGATACAAGCTTCTTCTCGACCTTCTCGTCATCAGAAAAATCAACAGTGAGTAGACGTAAGTTTTTCTTTGAAGAAAGAATCTCAAAAGCTTCTTCGCTAAAAGATGGAGCTATAATAATTTCAAGGAAAATTTCGCGGAGTTTATGAGCCGTTTGTGCGTCAATTTCACGGTTAACAGCAATAATTCCGCCAAAAATCGACGTAGAATCGGCTTCATATGCCTTTTGATAAGCTTCCGCTAGAGTATTTCCAACCCCTACACCACAAGGGTTCATATGTTTAACTGCAACTGCAGCTGGCTCTTTAAATTCTTTGACGATTTGTAGAGCTGCATCAGCATCGTTAATGTTATTGTAAGATAATTCTTTTCCGTGTAATTGTGTTGCAGACGCAATGGAAAGAGATGTACCTAATGGCTTTTTATAAAATGCTGCCTTTTGATGTGGATTTTCTCCATAACGAAGATCTTGTTTTTTCTCATACGTAACAGTTAAGGATTCTGGGCTTTCTTCACCTGCAGCATTAGTTAAAAATTCAGCAATAACTGCATCATAAGCAGCAGTATGACGGAAAACCTTTGCACCTAGACGAAGCTTTGTTTCAGCTGTAACTTCACCGTTTTCAGTAATCTCAGCTAACACTGTGTCGTAATCCTGTGGATCCACTACAACTGTTACATACTTGTGGTTTTTGGCTGCCGAACGGAGCATTGAAGGTCCGCCAATATCAATGTTTTCAATTGCATCTGCAAACTGAACGTCTGGCTTTGCAATTGTTTGTTGGAATGGATATAGGTTTACAACAACTAAATCAATTGGCGTAATATGATGTTCTTGAAGCTGTTTTACATGGTCCTCATTCCCTCGAACTGCAAGAAGTCCACCATGAATATTTGGGTGAAGTGTTTTTACACGACCGTCCATGATTTCAGGAAAGCCTGTTACTTCTGAAATCCCGATTACTGTAAGTCCAGCCTCTTCCAGAGTACGCTTTGTACCCCCTGTTGAAATGNTTCCAGAGTACGCTTTGTACCCCCTGTTGAAATGACTTCAACACCTTTTTCAATTAAGCCTTTTACAAATGGAACAAGGCCTTGTTTATCAGAAACACTAACAAGTGCACGTTTGATTGTCACGTTAAATCGCTCCCTATTGTAGATTTTCACTCTTTGATGCTATAAGTGACTGCAGGACCTGCGGATAAAATTCATGTTCGATCCGATGTACTTTCTCCTCGATGCTTTCTAATGTATCTTCTGGTTCGATCGAAAGCTCCCTCTGTGCAATGATTGGGCCAGTATCCATTCCCTCGTCAACATAATGAATCGTAACACCAGTCATATCGGCCCCTGATTGAAATGCCTGACCAATCGCATCCTTACCAGGAAATGCAGGCAATAGTGACGGATGGATGTTCACAATTTTATTTCGATACGCATGTAAAAGAGTATCACCAATTAATCTCATATAACCTGCTAACACGATTAATTCTACATTTTTCGCACGTAGTTGTTCCACTATTTCGGCTTCAAAGTATGATTTTTCCGGATATTTTTTCGGTGAAAAAACAAAGGTATCCACCCATTCCTTTGAAGCACGCTCAATCACCTTTGCACCAGGCTTATCACAAACTAATAATTCAATTTTAGCAGCAAGTCTTCCTTCTTTTATCGAATCCACAATGGCTTGAAAGTTTGTGCCGCTTCCTGATGCAAAAACTGCTATCTTTTTCATACCAGTGCTCCTCCACCAAAGGTTACACCGTTTCCTTCTTTCATACGTCCAATAATAAACGCCTTTTCTCCTTGGTCTTCAAGAAGGCTAATCACATCATGCAGAACCGCTTCATCAATAGCAAGTACCATTCCAATTCCCATATTAAAAATATTAAACATTTCTTTTCGATCAAGGTTTCCAGTCTTTTGAAGCAGATCAAAAATTGGCGGGATTGGCCATGAGCCATAATCAACTTCCGCTCCCACACCATCTGGCAGCATACGAGGAATATTTTCGATGAAACCTCCACCTGTAATATGGGACATTCCCTTAATCTCAAATTTCTCCATTGCCTTAATCAAAGATTTCACATAAATTTTAGTAGGCTGTAAAAGCTCTTCACCTAATGGACGACCAATTTCTCCGTAGTTTTTCGCGAGGTCTAACTTACCGTCCTCAAGCAACACTTTACGTACGAGGGAATAGCCATTACTATGAATTCCGCTGGAAGAAAGTCCAATTAGCACATCTCCAGGTTTGATGGAAGCTCCTGTTACAAGCTTTGATTTTTCAGCAACACCGACTGAAAAACCAGCAAGGTCATATTCATCCTCACTATACATGCCTGGCATTTCAGCAGTCTCACCACCGATTAACGCACAACCCGCTTGTTCACAGCCATCTGCAATCCCTTTTACAATCTGTTCGATCTTTTCTGGTTGTGCTTTCCCACAAGCGATATAATCTAAAAAGTATAATGGCTCAGCGCCTTGAACCACAATATCATTCACACACATTGCAACTGCATCAATTCCAATCGTATCATGCTTATCCATCATAAAAGCCAACATGAGTTTCGTGCCAACACCGTCCGTGCCCGAAACTAATACAGGCTCTTTCACATTGACCTTTGAAAGGTCAAACATGCCGCCAAAGCTGCCTAGTCCCCCCATTACCTCAGGGCGAACTGTTTTCGCAACATGCTTTTTCATTCTGGAAACAGCCTCATAGCCTGCCTCAATGTCTACACCTGCTTGCTTATAAGCATTTGCCATCGTTCCTGAACACCTCTACTTTAAATTAAATGTATACTTTTTCATGCGGTAATACCGTGTCTGGGAAGATTTCAGTTGGATATTTTCCAGTAAAACAAGCCATACATTGTCCGCGTGTTTCCCCTTCAAACGGTCTTCCAATCGCTTTTACTAACCCTTCCGGACTTAAAAACGTTAATGAATCTGCCCCAATGATTTCACGGATTTCCTCAACTGAGTGTGAAGAAGCAATTAATTCCTCATGTGTTGAGGTGTCGATGCCGTAGAAGCATGGATTCTTCATTGGCGGTGAACTGATGCAGACATGCACTTCCGATGCACCTGCGTCTCGAAGCATTTTGACAATTCGTCGGCTTGTCGTCCCGCGTACAATTGAATCATCAACCATCACTACACGTTTTCCTTCGACAACACCACGAACAGCCGAGAGCTTCATTTTCACCCCTTGTTCCCGTAGTGATTGGGAAGGCTTAATAAAGGTTCTGCCTACATATCGATTTTTAATTAGACCAAGCTCATACGGAATTCCTGATTCTTCTGCATAACCGATGGCTGCTGAAATACTTGAATCAGGTACACCTGTTATTACATCGGCGTCAATAGGAGCTTCAAGCGCAAGCTGTTTGCCTAAATTTTTACGCGCGGTATGAACATTGATTCCGTCAATATTGCTATCAGGACGTGAAAAATAAATATATTCCATGCTGCACATTGCACGATTAGTCGATAATGAAAAACGTTCTGAATGGATGCCTTCATCATTGATGACGATTAATTCACCTGGCTCCACGTCTCTTTCAAACTTTGCACCCACGATATCAAATGCACAAGTCTCAGAAGCTACTACCCAAGCATCACCGATTCTTCCAAGTGATAGCGGACGAAGACCATTTGGATCAAGTGCAACAATCATTTTCTTTTCGGTCATAATTAGGAATGCATAAGCCCCTTTTAACATCGTTAAGGCATTTTTCACGCGGTCTTTGATTTTTGTATACCCGCTTTTTCTTGTTAAATGGGCGAGAACCTCTGTATCAGAAGAAGTTTGGAAAATACTGCCCTGGTTTTCCAGCTGATGTTTTAAGTCATTTGCATTTACAAGGTTTCCATTATGAGCAATTGCAAGTCCGCCTACTTGAGAATTAAAGAGGAGGGGCTGAACATTTTGAATGCCCCCACCCCCTGCTGTTGCATAACGAACATGCCCGATGGCAGCACTACCTTGTAGTTGTTCAAGCTGGCCATTGCCAAATACTTCGTTCACAAGGCCTTCACCTTTAACAATTCGAAGCTTTTCACCATTACTGACAACAATTCCGGCACCTTCTTGACCACGATGCTGTAAACTGTGTAATCCATAGTACGTGATTTGGGCTGCGTCTGGATGCCCCCAGATACCAAATACACCACATTCTTCGTTTAGGCCTTTGAGTTCAGCAAGCATGGGATAGCCCCTTTCCATGTACGTCGTAACTCATCAACTGGCAGATTGATAATCTCTTTACCAGCTTGATCCTCAATCATTAATGATCCATCTCCAGTTACTTCACCAACAAGATTTGCTTTTACTAGCTGTTCGAATTTTTCTTTGTTTTCTTTTTTGACTGATACGATAAAACGAGACTGTGTTTCACTGAATAATTCAGTTACTGTATCCCCTTTGATTTGAACCTTAACACCCAAGCCTTTTGCACCGAATGTCTTTTCCGCTAAGGCAACGGCAAATCCACCCTCTGCTACATCATGTGCAGAAGCAATTACACCTGCTCGAATCGCAGTCAATACTTGTTTTTGTCTTCTTCTCTCAATCTCTAAATCTAGTTCAGGTACAGGGCCATAAATTTCTCCATGGATTAATTTTTGAAGCTCACTGCCGGCGAATTCTTCTTTCGCTTCACCGATGACATAAACAAGGTCACCCGCTTCTTTGAATTCTTGAGTTGTTATATGAGAAACATCGTCAATCAAACCAACCATACCAATAACTGGTGTCGGATAAATGGCTTTCCCGTTCGTTTCATTGTAAAGTGACACGTTTCCACCAATAACTGGTGTATTTAGTACGCGGCACGCCTCACTAATACCATCCGCTGCTTTTTCAATCTGCCAAAAAATTTCTGGGTTCTCTGGATTACCAAAGTTCAAATTATCTGTAATCGCAAGTGGTGCAGCACCTGAACAAATGATGTTTCTGGCTGCTTCACTTACAGCGATTTGGCCGCCAACCTCTGGATCTAAATAGAGATATCTAGAGTTACAGTCAGTTGTCATCGCAAGAGCCTTATTAGTATCACGGATTCTTACAACAGCAGCATCCGAACCTGGAGCAACTACTGTATTTGTACGAACCATATAGTCATATTGATCATAGACCCATTCCTTACTTGCAATTGTAGGCTGTGCAAGTAAATCATGCAGTGTTTGCCCTACATTTTCTAGCTTAGGTGCTTCTACCTTCATTTCCTTAAATTCACGATAGAAGTGCGGCTCGCTAGACGGCTTATGATAAACAGGTGCATCTTCTGCTAGTGCATCAACCGGCACATCCGCAATAACTTCTCCCTTGTGTATGAGTCGAAATTGCTTGTCATCTGTAACATGTCCGATTGACACAGCTTCAAGGTCATATTTTTTCACGATGTCTTGAATTTCCTGCTCTCTTCCTTTTTCAACAACGATTAGCATACGTTCCTGTGATTCAGAAAGCATCATTTCGTAGCCTGTCATTCCTGTTTCACGTTGTGGGACAAGGTCAAGGTTCATTTCAATTCCTGAACCCGCTTTACTTGCCATTTCCGCTGAAGAACTTGTTAGACCAGCTGCACCCATGTCTTGGATTCCGACTAATGCATCAGATTTTATAATCTCTAAACTAGCTTCAAGCAATAATTTTTCCATAAATGGGTCCCCGACTTGTACAGCCGGACGCTTTGCATCTGAATCCTCTGTAAGCTCTTCAGAAGCAAACGTTGCACCATGGATTCCGTCACGGCCTGTTTTAGCACCGATATACATGACAGTGTTGCCAACACCTTTTGCCTGACCTTTTTGAATATCTTCATGGTTGATTAGACCAACACACATCGCGTTAACTAGTGGATTTCCTTCATAAGAAGAATCAAATTGAACTTCTCCACCAACCGTAGGAATTCCAATACAGTTTCCGTAGCCAGCGATTCCTGCCACTACTTCTTCAAACAAGTATTTTACTCTTGGTGACGTTAACTCACCAAAACGAAGTGAGTTTAATAGAGCGATAGGCCTTGCTCCCATTGAAAACACATCGCGGATAATTCCGCCCACACCTGTTGCAGCCCCTTGATATGGCTCAACTGCTGAAGGGTGGTTATGACTTTCAATTTTAAAAACAACCGCTTGGTTATCCCCAATATCAACGATCCCAGCACCTTCACCAGGTCCTTGAAGAACACGTTCACCAGTTGTCGGGAACTTTTGTAACACAGGCTTTGAGTTTTTATAGCTGCAATGCTCTGACCACATAACAGAGAACAATCCGGTCTCTGTGTAGTTTGGAAGTCTGCCTAAAATACTCACGACTAACTCAAATTCTGAATCACTTAAACCCATTTCACTATATATTTTTTCTTCCTTAATTTGCTGCGGACTTGGTTCAAGAAGTAACGACATTTGCTAACCTCCAATTTTTCACAATTGATTGAAATAGCTTAATTCCATCTGCACTGCCTAGTAGATCCTCAACCGCTCTCTCAGGATGAGGCATCATTCCCAGTACATTTCCTCGTTCATTTGTAATTCCTGCGATATCGGCAATACTTCCATTTGGATTTGTTCCGTGATACGTGAACGCGATTTGATTATTCGTACGTAATCCAGCAAGTGTTTGTTCATCACAATAATAGTTTCCCTCTCCATGGGCGATCGGAACTGTAATGACTTCTCCTTCTTCATATTCAGAAGTAAACATGGATGCATTGTTCTCTACACGAAGTTCCACTGGACGACACATAAACTTTAAGTTCTCATTACGGCGCATCGCTCCTGGCAATAGTCCTGCTTCTAATAAAATCTGGAATCCGTTACAAACACCGAGAATTGGCTTACCAGCCTCAGCCGCTTTTATAACCTCATCCATGACATTTGAAAAACGGGCAAGTGCCCCAGTGCGCAGGTAATCTCCATAAGAGAATCCTCCAGGAAGCAAAATACCATCGAATTCATCAAGATTGGTTTCATGATGTCCAACATATTCAACCTCTTCACCAAGTGCATCCTTGATCGCATGATACATATCCACATCACAATTTGAGCCTGGAAATACGATTACGGCAAATTTCACTGTGTGACAACCTCCTCAACCTCATAACGATAATCCTCAATCACTGTATTTGCTAATAGTTTCTCACAAATTTCTTTAACTGTTTGATCAAGGTCAGCTACCGTTTCATCAATTGTTAACTCCATATACTTACCGATACGAACATCCTTTACCTCTTGATAATTCAATTGGTGCAAGGACCCCTTCACAGCATTTCCTTGAGGATCTAAAACACTCTCACGTAATGTTACATAAACCTTTACTTTGTACATCATTTTTCCTCCTAGTCGTTTTAAAAATTTTGTTTTTATATCGCACCGGATCTTATCATTTAGACACGGGTGTATTGTGAATCCTTCCAAATTTGCAAGGAACCTGATTTTTCCAAAGCCTCTACTGCTGTATTTCCTAAGACGGTAATATGCCCCATCTTTCGTTTCACTTTTGCTTCTTTTTTTCCATAGAGGTGAACCTTCACACTTGATAAAAGAGATATTTTTTCAAGTAAAGGCTGAATGTGCTCGCCTAAAATATTGGTCATTACAACCGGTCGCAATAAAGTTGTTTCCCCTAGCGGCCAATTACAAACGGAGCGAACATGCTGATCAAATTGCGACGTCTCACAAGCATCGATTGAATAATGACCAGAGTTATGCGGACGCGGCGCCAATTCATTGATGTAGATTTCTCCCTCTTCAGTCACAAACATCTCAACTGCTAATGTTCCAACTAATTGAAATTCAGAAGCAAGCTTCAATGCCATTTCTTTTGCTTTGGCTTCTGTTTTTTCTGAAATCCGTGCCGGAACAATGGATTGGTGCAGAATATTGTCAACATGAATGTTTTCGGCAACGGGAAAAGTCTTAGCCTCTCCTGCCGGGTTTCTTGTGACAATGACCGAAACTTCTTTTTCAAATGGTACCCATGCTTCCAAAATGCACATTCCAGACGCAAGAAGTTTTGCTGCCTCTTTGATATCCGCACTCTTTTTCAAGACAAACTGACCTTTTCCGTCATACCCGCCACGACATGTTTTTAAAACGGAGGGAACACCAATTGTCCGGGCAGCCTCAGCTAATTGCTCTTCATTTTCAACAAGAAGAAACGGAGCTACACTCAAACCAAGTTCCTGAATCGCACTCTTTTCTGTACCACGATCCTGCGTGATTTTTAATATATGACTGCCTTGAGGTAGTTTCGCATTCTCTTCAAGCCACGTTAAAGCCTCATAATCTATATTTTCAAATTCATACGTGAGCACATCACTCACGCTTGCTAATTGTTTAATTGCTTCAAGGTCATCGTAATTGGCGGTAATTTCGATATCCGCTACCTGCCCACATGGTGAGTTCGGTGTTGGGTCTAGGACAGCAACAAAAAATCCCATTTCCTTAGCCGAAATGGCCATCATGCGACCAAGCTGTCCACCACCAATAATGCCAATTGTTTGCCCTGGTAAAATTCGATTATTCAAGTTCATCACTACTTTCTAGTACTTGAATCTTTCTAGTTTCTCTTATCTCAACTAGCTTCTGATCCCATTCCGGATTGGATGTTCCCAGAATGGAGGCTGCCAGTAATCCTGCATTCGTAGCACCTGCTTTACCAATTGCAACTGTTGCAACTGGTACTCCACCAGGCATTTGAACGATGGATAAAAGTGAATCAAGTCCATTTAATGCTCTCGATTGAACCGGAACTCCGATGACAGGTAAAGTCGTTTTCGCTGCAACCATACCTGGTAGATGGGCAGCACCACCTGCTCCTGCAATGATGACCTTAATGCCTCGTTCCTTTGCTTTATCCGCATATTCAAACATAAGATCTGGTGTACGATGAGCCGATACAACCTTTTTTTCATAAGGAATTCCGATCTCATCTAGTACATTGCAAGCTTCCTTCATCGTTTCCCAATCTGAAGTACTTCCCATAATTACACCAACTACTGGATTCATAAGATCCTCCTTTAAAATGAAAAATGCCCAGGCAAAGATTGTTTTCCGAAAAGGGGAAAGCAATCCTACCTGGGCATTCCATGTCAAGAATAGGTAAAATTATACTTTTCCCTCATAGTCCAATAATTTACGGTTATCGGGTAGAAACTTATGGGCCATATTCCCAAGATTATATGAGGTATATTTTCTAACCTAATCTTAACAACAGTTAGATTCAATTGTCAATTAATATCGAACGTTTTACAAAAAATTCATTTTTAATGTTCGTGTTTTACTGTAATTTCCCTTCAAAAACGATCTTTCTCCCGCAGGCTTCGACGACAATCTCCCCATTTCGCTTGATCTCCTTAAACACAGGCTCTTCCATTCTTCTGACGGGGAAATACCCTTCCGCCTGCATCCGATCAAGGCATTGCCCAATTGTTTCATTTTCTTTTACTTCAAATTTCTGTTTCTTTGGTTTGCTCATGATTCAAGCTTTCCTCTCCTTACCGCTTTAACCCAGAATCCGCCGTGAATGGACTTCGGTTCAGATGCAATCACAAACGCCTTCGGATCAACTTCCGTAATGGTTTTATATAATTTTATCTCATATTTGCGTGGAGTTAAAATTGTCATTGACAATCTGTCCCCCTCTCTCCCCTGTGACATCCAGGTTGTAACCCCGTATCCCTCATCTCGCAAGCGCTTTGGCAAATCCAATTCATATTCCTTTGTTATCACATGTACGGTGATATATCCAAGTGCAAGCTTTTCTTCAATCTTCATTCCAACAATTACACCAATCCCATAGCCAACTGCATATGCAACTAAGTTCTGAATTTGATTTAAATTATCTAACACCAATCCAAGCCCAACGACATAAATTACAACCTCAACTGTACTAATCAACGCAGCCAAATATCGCTGGCCCTTCAACGTTAGGATCATCCTAATCGTAAAAAAAGACACGTATACAATATTAATTAGTAAAATAATTGCCACCATGACATACGCATTCGTGAGCATGTAAACTCCCCCTTAGGAATCATTCCTTCATTTAGCTTTCCAAAGAATTCATTGTACTAAACATTTACCCTTAAGAATACTACTCAAAACATATTATCATGAATTTTTAAGTAGGCACATACCAATTCTTACAGCCATATACTACGTTACAGAAATCTGTCATTTAGAGGAGGGAAAAACAGCCCATGAAAATGGATCAATTTAAAAATATGAATAATTGGCAAAAGCAATGGGACCATTTTTTTGGTGATGAGTTTTGGAGCGGATTCGCCCCATTTTTCGATAACGCCCATTCTCAGCTAAATATCTATCAAGGTGAAAATGAACTCTTAGTCGTCTTGAGCTTACCTGGACTTGCAAAAGTGGAAGACGTCGACATATTTGTAAACCATCAATCCCTAGAAGTACAAGGAAAAATCAATATGAATTTTAAAGGATTTGATATCGTTCAAGAGGGCATCTTTCAAGGAAAGTTCGAAAGAGAAATACAACTCCCATACAATGTAAAAGAAGACCGTATAAAAGCAAGCTACAAACGAGGACTCCTATTCATCCACCTTCATAAACAAATCCCTGACGATTCTCGAAAAAAAGTGGAGGTACTAGATCGAGATAAATAATATGAAAAAATCCCTCACATTTGGTGGGGGATTGGTTATTTTGGATCAGTTGGCTTATTCAGTTTATTTACATAGATAACAAGGACAACCGAACCAATCGTGATGACAGCACCAAAAAGCAAGCCAAAGAACTCACTTACAAACTCCAGCCCAAACGGCAGTAAGACGGTAAGCAAACCAACGATGATTGTAAATAAGCCCACAGCCTTTGCTAGCTTTTCCTTGTCTCCCTTATAAGTGTGTTCATTATAACCCGCAATAAATGAAAGATACTTTTTCTTCCATATAAGAAAACCCATTAAGATACAAAAAAGACCTACAATGAAACATACGATGAATCCGGCGAGCATTGGATATCCTCCTTTTTTGTTGTATACGATATCTACGGATTGGGGAGGGGGAAGGTTTCAGGAACTTTGGGACTGCAGTATATCAGGTTGAGATTTTTAGCGTGGTGATATACCGAAGAGGCGGGTTGCGGTATACCATTTATCGTTTCTCGACTCAGTGTTATACCGGTAATCCTCTTTGATTCTTTTGGCAACAAAAAAAGACCAACCATAATGGCTGATCTTTTTGGGTGCCTAGCGACGTCCTACTCTCACAGGGACAAAGTCCCAACTACCATCGGC
>NZ_JAJFZK010000015.1 GCF_020731355.1 Bacillus sp. REN16
AGCTCTTCAGCGCCGATGGTAGTTGGGACTTTGTCCCTGTGAGAGTAGGACGTCGCTAGGCACCCAAGAAGATCAGCCATTATGGTTGGTCTTTTTTTGTTATTAAAGATCTGAGCCGGAAAATAAAAGGAAAAAGTTTCGCCTATAAAGTAATTATTATTAAAAAACTCTTAAATTGACGGAGAAATTCCTCCTATTGAGTCGAAAAACACGAAAATAGGGGATTTTGCTTTTAATAGTCGGAAAACCTCCCCTTATTCACTCCGAAATGGGTTCCGTTCCGTATTTATTCGGAAAACCCCCGCATACTATCTCTTTTTATAAAATCAATGAAAATGCAATACGACTGCTACTCCCATATATCCTGTTAAATTTTACACCCCACAAATACTCAATATTTTAAATCAAATTGCTTATGATAAAAATGTCTAAGTTCCTAAGACTGAAATACTATTCTAAAAAAAGGAGTCAGGACAATCATAAACTTTTTAAGGGAATCGTATAATGATAAAACACTTATTTTTTCTCTTTTTAATAAAGGGGATTTTGAATACCTATCGAATACTTTAAGGTACAGGATTTATGAACAGGAGGGGATGTGACAATGGCAGATTTTTTTGCATCGTTCCAGACGCACGAATTTATAACGATGGCGATACGTATTTTTATGGCAGCGTTATTATGTGGATTAGTTGGATTGGAGAGAGAGGTTCATAAACATCCTGCTGGATTCCGTACACATTTACTGGTCGGAGTCGGTTCTTGTTTAATGATGCTCATGTCCATCTTTGGGTTTCAGCCTTACTTGGAGATGAGTACAAATGTCCGCTTTGACCCGGCACGAATTCCTTCATATGTGATTAGCGGGATTGGATTTTTGGGTGCGGGGACCATTTTAGTAAGGGATGCAACGGTTCGTGGATTAACGACGGCAGCATCAATTTGGGTGGTTGCAGGCCTTGGGTTAATCATAGGGCTAGGGATGTATGCTCCGGCTATATTAACAACCATTGTGGTTTTATTGAGCTTGATTTTTCTAAACCGGTTTGAAGAATTCTTTTTTAAATCTCGAAAGCGTAGGGTTGTTCATATCATTATCAATGAGGATATTTCTTCATTTTCAGCCATCTTAAAGTTATTTAAGGATAATGGTTTTAAGGTAAGGGATTTTAATATTAAGTATTCGAAGGATAAATCGGATAATAATTGCCAGTACACGGTTGAGGTGGAAGTGGCAAGTAAAAATGAGCGCTTACGTTTATATGAAGAAATGTCAAAACAGGAAATCGTACAAAAAATTTTTTAATTTGGTGTTTAGATATATACTGGATTTGGAAAGTATAGGATAGTAAAGCCTTGTGAACGGTAAATGATTGCCAATTTCTGCTTTCAATTATAAATGCGAAATAGTTGAAAAATGAGTGCAATCATTTTATATTATAATTATAGTCAAATATAGTCAAAGTCAAGGTGAGGTGTGGTCATAATGAGGAATATATCTGATATCATAGAACATTATTTAAAAAGTGTTCTTGATACAAGTGATCGAGCTATAGTTGAGATTAAAAGAAGTGAGATTGCCGATAAATTTGAATGTGTCCCATCTCAAATCAACTATGTGATAAATACAAGGTTTACCTTAGAACGAGGCTACCTGGTGGAAAGTAAAAGAGGTGGCGGGGGTTACATTCGGATTATGAGAGTAAAATCAAATGACGACTCTCATTTAATTAATCAGCTTGTACGTCTTATTGATAAACGGGTCTCTCAAACAAGTGCGGAGGATGTCATTTTGCGTTTGATTGAAGAGGAAGTCATCTCGAAAAGAGAGGCAAAGATCATGCTGAGTGTAATTGACCGTTCTGTCTTGTTTATAGAGCTTCCACATCGGGATGAATTAAGGGCCAGAATGCTAAAGGCAATGCTTACATCCCTTATGTACAGATAAAAAGTTAATTAATCAGCAGGGTAAAACCCATGCTGAATTAAGTTAAAGCCCCCGGCGGATGCCACGATTTTTTAAAGGGAATCTTCGAGCTTAAGATCAAAGACTAAGAACCGCTACATCCTGATGTCTTCGTCTTTGTGACTCACATCGTGTGGGCCTAAAAAATCGGGCGCAAATACGCCAAGGTGCATTTGATAAAGTAGGAAGGTGTTATCATGATATGCCAAGAATGTAATCAACGCCCTGCGACTTTTCATTTTACAAAGGTTATTAATGGTGAAAAAACAGAAATTCATATTTGTGAACATTGTGTTCAAGAAAAAAGTGAGATGTTCATGTTTCCGGGAACATCTGGGTTTTCAATAGATAACTTATTAGCGGGGCTACTTCAGTTTGAGCCACTTGCAGGTTCAAATCAAAATGCATTTCAAAAAAATGAAGTATTACAATGTGAGAATTGTAAAATGACTTTTCAACAATTTGCAAAGATAGGACGGTTTGGATGTTCACATTGCTATCCAACCTTTGAAAAACAACTTACCCCAATCTTAAAACGTCTGCATAGTGGCAATACACATCACACAGGGAAAATTCCAAAACGAATCGGCGGCTCCTTCCATATTCGGAAAGAGATTGAACAACTAAAGCAAAAAATGCAGGAATATATTTCTTTAGAGGAATTTGAAAAAGCTGCTGATGTTCGTGACCACGTTAGAGCACTCGAAAAAAGGCTGAGTGGTTACACAGAGGGGGAGGTTTAATCAATGTCACTTGAGCATTTTATCAATCAAGCCTTAAGTGCTTGGATGAGTCAAGAAGGTCCTGATTCAGATATTGTCTTGAGTTCACGGATTAGGCTTGCTCGGAATTTGAAAAACGTACCATTTTCAACCGTTAATTCAAATGAGGAGGCCGAGCAAATTGTAGATGTCTTTCAAAAAGGATTTGCGGGGAAGAGTTTCCCCTCAATAGGGGAACTTGAATTATTAAAAATGATGGAACTTCAGCCCAATGAAAAAAGGGTACTTGTTGAAAAGCATTTAATAAGCCCGCATTTAGCCGAAAACTCTACATTTGGAGCTTGTCTATTATCCGAAAATGAAGAAATTAGCATCATGATTAATGAAGAGGACCATATCCGAATACAATGTTTATTCCCAGGGTTGCAATTATCCGAAAGCTTGAAGGTTGCAAATAACTTGGATGACTGGATCGAAGAGCATGTTGATTATGCATTTGATGAAACAAGAGGATATTTAACTAGCTGTCCAACAAATGTGGGAACAGGATTAAGAGCATCTGTAATGATGCATCTCCCAGCACTTATCCTTACCCATCAAATGAGTCGCATAATACCGGCGATTAATCAACTAGGTCTAGTTGTTAGAGGAATTTATGGTGAAGGCAGTGAGGCGTTAGGAAATATTTTTCAAATCTCCAACCAAATCACACTGGGCAAGACAGAAGAAGATATTGTGGAAGATTTAGAGAGTGTAGTTGCGCAATTGATTGCACAAGAGCGCTCTGCACGAGAAGCACTTGTGAAAACTTCCAACATTCAGCTGGAGGACCGTGTTTTTCGTTCCTATGGGGTTTTAGCTAATAGCAGAATCATTGAATCGAAGGAAGCAGCAAAGTGTTTATCAGATGTTCGATTAGGCATTGATCTCGGACTTATAAAAGATATATCGAGAACGATCCTTAATGAACTCATGACATTAACTCAACCGGGATTCTTACAGGTCTATGCAGGTGGGGTATTAAGGCCAAATGAAAGGGATGTCAGAAGGGCGTCTATGATTCGAGAAAGGTTGAAGCTAGAAAAAAATAAGACTACCAACACGGAGGGTGATGGGTTATGATGTTTGGCAGATTTACTGAGCGTGCTCAAAAGGTGTTAGCGTTAGCTCAAGAGGAAGCTGTTCGATTGGGACATAACAATATAGGTACTGAACATGTATTATTAGGTCTTATACGTGAAGGCGAAGGAATCGCTGCAAAGGCCCTTCTTGCACTTGGATTAGGTCCAGAAAAAATTCAAAAAGAGGTAGAAGCTTTAATTGGCCGTGGCCAGGAAGGTTCACAGACCATACATTATACACCGCGTGCTAAAAAAGTCATTGAACTATCAATGGATGAGGCCCGTAAACTTGGTCATTCTTATGTTGGAACTGAGCACATCTTACTTGGATTAATTCGTGAAGGTGAGGGTGTTGCTGCAAGAGTATTAAATAATCTTGGAGTGAGCCTTAATAAAGCTCGTCAACAGGTTCTACAACTGTTGGGAAGCAATGAGTCATCATCAGGGCATCATGGCGGAGGTTCAGCAAATGCAAATACGCCAACACTTGATAGCCTAGCACGAGATCTTACAGCGATTGCTAGAGAAGGCAGCCTTGATCCAGTGATTGGGCGCAGCAAAGAGATTCAACGTGTAATCGAGGTGCTTAGCCGCCGAACAAAAAATAACCCTGTTTTAATTGGGGAACCGGGTGTCGGTAAGACCGCAATCGCTGAAGGATTAGCCCAACAGATCGTCAACAATGAAGTTCCTGAAACGCTTCGTGATAAACGTGTAATGACCCTTGATATGGGGACCGTTGTTGCGGGTACAAAATACCGCGGTGAATTTGAGGATCGTTTGAAAAAGGTAATGGATGAGATTCGCCAAGCAGGCAATATTATTCTATTCATTGATGAACTTCATACATTAATTGGAGCAGGTGGTGCTGAAGGGGCGATAGATGCATCAAATATTTTAAAGCCATCTCTTGCTCGCGGCGAACTGCAATGTATCGGTGCAACCACATTAGATGAGTATAGAAAATACATTGAAAAAGATGCTGCTCTAGAGCGTCGTTTCCAACCAATTCAGGTGGATGAACCGTCTGTTGACGAATCCATTTTAATTTTAAAAGGATTGCGTGACCGTTATGAGGCGCACCATAGAGTATCCATTTCTGATGAATCGATTATACAAGCAGTTAAACTTTCAGACCGGTATATTTCAGACCGCTTTTTACCAGATAAGGCAATTGATTTGATTGATGAGGCAGGTTCAAAGGTTCGTCTTCGTTCATATACGGCTCCACCGAATTTAAAGGAGCTTGAACTAAAGCTTGAAGAGGTTCGCAAGGAAAAGGATGCGGCTGTTCAAAGTCAGGAATTTGAAAAAGCAGCTTCATTACGAGATTCAGAGCAACGCCTTCGTGAACAGTTAGAAGAAACAAAGAAAAACTGGAAGGAAAAACAGGGCCAAGAGAATTCTGAGGTTACGGTTGATGATATCGCAATGGTTGTATCTAGCTGGACTGGGGTGCCAGTATCTAAATTAGCCCAAACAGAAGCAGATAAGCTACTTAACATGGAGGAAATCCTTCATTCACGCGTAATTGGTCAAGAAGAAGCTGTAAAGGCTGTTTCTAAGGCTGTAAGACGTTCACGTGCGGGTTTAAAGGATCCGAAGCGCCCAACAGGCTCATTCATATTCCTAGGGCCAACAGGGGTCGGGAAAACAGAATTAGCACGTGCTTTAGCGGAATCCATTTTTGGTGATGAGGATGCAATGATCCGTGTCGATATGTCGGAGTACATGGAGAAGCACTCCACATCAAGATTAGTCGGTTCACCTCCTGGATATGTTGGCTATGAAGAAGGTGGCCAATTAACCGAAAAGGTTCGCCGTAAGCCATATTCTGTTGTCCTTCTGGATGAAATTGAAAAAGCACACCCTGATGTGTTTAATATTTTACTTCAGGTACTAGAGGATGGACGTTTGACAGACTCTAAGGGTCGTACGGTTGATTTTAGAAATACAATCCTAATCATGACGTCGAACGTTGGAGCTAGTACACTGAAACGAAACAAATATGTCGGCTTTGCGCTTGACGATGAGAAACAAGATTATCGAAACATGAGGGATAAGGTAATGGAAGAGCTAAAGAAAGCATTCCGCCCAGAGTTCCTTAACCGTATTGATGAGACCATCGTCTTCCACTCACTCGAGAAGAAGCATTTAAGAGAAATCGTTACCCTTATGGGAGATCAGTTAACAAAACGTCTGCAAGAGCAAGAATTTGAGCTTGAATTAACAGAAAGCGCGAAAGATCGAATTGCTGAAGAAGGGTATGATCCAGAATACGGGGCACGTCCTTTACGCCGTGCGATTCAGAAGCAAATCGAAGACCGTTTGTCTGAAGAACTATTACGCGGTAATATAGAAAAAGGAAAGAAAATCGTAATGGACTTTAATAACGGTGAATTCGTCATTCACACGGAAGAAACAAAAGAAACAGTGAAATAAAAAAGCATGTAAATGCACATTGTAAGAGAGGTATACATCAATAGTTAACTTTATTCAGGCTTTTGCTGAATAAAGTTAAAGCCTCCGGCGGATGCCACAGATTTTCAAAGGAAACTTTTCGAGCAAAGGATCAAAGACTAAGAACGCCATGTCCTGATGTCTTCGTCTTTGTGACCCACCTCGTGTGGGCCTAAAAAATCTGGGCGCAAATACGCCTTGGCGTATTTGATTTGGTGTATACCTCTTTTTTTATAAAGAAAGGATTAATGACGATGGCAAAAACAAAGACAAAATTCACCTGCCAATCCTGTGGCTATGAATCGCCAAAATGGATGGGAAAATGCCCTGGATGTAGTGCATGGAATTCATTAGTCGAGGAGACTTTGCATAAACCAGCAAGAAAAGGCGCTTTTGCTCATTCAAGTCCCACAGTTCAGCGCAAGCCTTCACCCATCACTTCAATTGAGTCAGAAAATGAACCTAGAATGTTTACAACAAATAAGGAATTTAATCGTGTACTTGGCGGTGGAATCGTTAATGGTTCACTTGTTTTAATTGGTGGCGACCCAGGTATAGGGAAGTCTACGTTATTACTGCAAGTATCCTCACAAATAGCCAAACAAAGCAAAGTTCTATATATTTCCGGGGAAGAATCAGTCAAACAAACAAAACTAAGATCCGATCGTTTAGGGGTTTCTTCTGATCAGTTGTATGTTTTAGCGGAGACTGACCTTGAATTTATTTCCCAGACAATTACCGAGTTAAATCCATCCTTTGTTGTAATTGATTCCATTCAAACGATTTATCACTCTGAAATCACTTCTGCTCCTGGCAGTGTTTCTCAGGTACGAGAATGTACTGCGGAGCTAATGCGAATTGCAAAGACAAACGGGATCGCTATCTTTATTGTGGGCCATGTGACAAAAGAGGGTAATATTGCTGGTCCGCGTTTACTCGAGCATATGGTGGATACCGTTCTGTACTTTGAGGGAGAACGTCATCATACATATCGTATATTACGTGCAGTCAAGAACCGATTTGGTTCAACGAATGAAATGGGTATTTTTGAGATGAAGGAAAGCGGCCTTGAAGAAGTGGCGAACCCTTCGGAGATCTTTCTGGAGGAGCGTTCCGCGGGTGCTGCGGGGTCAACAGTTGTTGCTTCGATGGAAGGTACACGACCCGTTTTAGTCGAAATTCAGGCACTTATATCACCAACTAGTTTTGGTAATCCACGTCGTATGGCAACAGGGATTGACCATAACAGGGTTTCATTATTAATGGCCGTATTGGAAAAAAGGGCAGGCTTCCTTTTGCAAAATCAAGATGCCTATTTGAAGGTCGCAGGTGGAGTAAAACTAGATGAACCCGCGGTTGATTTAGCAGTTGCCTTGAGTATCGCTTCCAGTTTTAAAGATCAATCGACAAATCCAGCAGATATCATTATTGGTGAAGTTGGTTTAACCGGAGAGGTAAGGCGTGTTTCGCGGATTGAGCAGCGAGTCCAGGAAGCAGCAAAACTTGGCTTCAAAAGAGTGATTCTTCCAGAACGAAATTTAGGTGGGTGGACAATTCCAAAGGGAATCGAAGTCATCGGTGTGAGTGATATTAGACAGGCGATTCAACATACATTAGGAAAATAACCAATAATTGCGCGTTAAAAAATCTGGAAAAAATGAAACATTTTTGTTTCTTAATTCGTATAGTATGTGTGAAATAGGTGGGACATCCGTTTTTCTCATACCAATTGAGTAAATAATTATTTTTAAAGAAGCAGTAATAATTTTATAAGCTTTTAAAAATAATATATGAGTAGCGTTTTACACATCTATGTCATTTGCTTTACATTTTTAAAAAGCTATTTATTGCAGGTTTCAATTGTTATAAAGTGTTAATAATGAATAGGAGGAGGTGAAGGAATGTTAAAACGTATTGTGCAGCTCTTTTTTCTAATTGTCGGAGGTATGCTTGGAATTGTCTATCTGCCAGATTTATTAGGGCTGTTAAATATCGACAATATTCCATATCTAAATAATTCTTATACGCTTGCGATCTTAGGTGCTATTATATTATTTATTGTTACTTTTTGGTTAGTAGATTATATCGTAGGTTTAATTAAATGGCTTGAAGAGTCATTGATCAAAGCTCCTGTTACAGATGTTTTATTTGGAAGCTTAGGTTTGATTTCGGGATTAATTGTTGCGTTTTTAATTGTGATTCCATTAGACCGTATTTCATTTTCAGTTGTAAATACAGTGCTTCCTATTTTCATTACCCTGCTTTTAGGATACTTAGGTTTCCAAGTTGGTTTTAAAAAGCGGGATGAGCTTGTGAACTTATTCTCTATTAACCGCGCTGGTAAGAAAAAGAGCTTGGAGGAAGAAGAAGTAAACCAACAAGCGAAAAAACTGAAAATCTTAGATACAAGTGTTATTATTGATGGACGTATTGCGGATATATGCCAAACCGGGTTTCTTGAAGGAATCATTGTCATTCCTCGGTTTGTGCTAGAGGAGCTTCAGCATATAGCTGATTCTTCAGATGTGTTAAAGCGAAACCGCGGTAGAAGAGGTCTAGATATTTTAAATCGAATTCAAAAAGAACTGTCAATCAAGGTTGAAATCTACGAAGGTGATTTTGACGATATTCAAGAGGTTGATAGTAAGTTAGTAAAACTTGCAAAATTAACGATGGGTGTAGTTGTGACAAATGACTTTAACCTGAACAAAGTGTGTGAGCTGCAAAATGTGCCAGTGTTGAATATTAATGATCTTGCAAATGCAGTAAAACCGGTGGTATTACCTGGTGAAGAGTTAAGCGTTCAAGTCATTAAGGATGGAAAAGAGCATAATCAAGGTGTCGCATATTTAGATGATGGTACGATGATTGTTGTCGAAGAAGGTCGTGACTATATTGGAAAACACATTGATGTTCTTGTAACGAGTGTTTTACAAACATCGGCGGGCCGAATGATATTTGCGAAGCCAAAATTACTTGAGAAAGCATTATAAGGGGCGTTACGGGTGAATTATCAGGTTGTCATTCCCGCGGCAGGACAAGGAAAAAGAATGAACGCAGGAAAAAATAAACAATTCATCGAATTGAAATCAATACCAGTTATTATTCATACATTACGAGTTTTTGAACATGACCCTAAGTGTTCAGGAATTATCTTAGTTATTAATAAGGATGAACAACCCATTTTTGAAGAGATGATACAAACATATAAGATCAAAAAGGTTGTTTCTCTCATCCAGGGTGGCAGTGAGCGCCAGTACAGTGTCTATAATGGCTTACAAGCTGTGAAGGCAACAGATATTGTGTTAGTTCATGATGGTGCAAGACCCTTCCTGAAACAAAAACATGTTCATGAGTTAGTGAATGTTGCAGCAGAAAAGGGAGCAGCCGTGCTAGCGGTTCCCGTAAAGGATACAATCAAGCGCGCCTCTCTTGATTTATATGTCGAAGAAACAGTTGAACGTTCTAGCTTGTGGGCCATCCAAACCCCACAAGCTTTTCATGTTTCTATCTTACAAAAGGCACATGAGTTGGCGAAAAGAGAAAATTTTCTAGGTACAGATGAGGCTAGTCTCGTTGAAAGAATCCCAAAACAGGTATATATTGTTAATGGCGATTATTTAAATATCAAACTAACAACACCTGATGACTTAGTTTTTGCGGAAGCAATTTTACAAAACTGGGCAAAATAGAAAAGTGCAAGGTGCCTGTTTATAGGCGACAAGCATAAGACGAGCGCTGACAGAAGGTGCCTTTTACCTTCCGAAGCGATTGGCTTATGACCTCGAGCCTATGGCACCTGGAACTAGACAATAAAAACTATTTAAAAGGGGGAAAACCATGTTTCGTATTGGACAGGGCTTTGATGTTCACCAATTGGTTGAAGGGCGCCCGTTAATTATAGGCGGAATTACGATTCCGTATGAAAAAGGATTACTAGGACATTCAGATGCAGATGTGTTGCTTCACACAGTTTCTGATGCCTGTCTTGGAGCAATTGGCGAAGGAGATATCGGCAAGCATTTTCCGGATACGGACCCAAACTACAAAGATGCTGATTCCGCTAAACTTCAACAGCATGTATGGAATTTAGTGAAAGAAAAGGGCTATAAACTTGGGAATATCGACTGCACGATTATCGCTCAAAAACCTAAAATGGCTCCATATATTGAGCAAATTAGGGAGCGGATTGCCCAATTGCTTGAAGCCGATCCTGCACAGGTAAATGTGAAAGCAACAACAACTGAAAAGCTCGGCTTTACTGGACGCGGTGAGGGAATAGCCGCACAAGTTGCAGTTTTGCTGCAAAAGGCAGATAGCTAATATTATTAAAATATCATTAAGCGTTGTAACGGAGGGTACATTAATGGCAAATAACGTACGTGTGCGCTATGCACCAAGTCCAACAGGACATTTACATATAGGAAATGCAAGAACAGCCCTATTTAATTATTTATATGCAAGAAATCAAAATGGAAAATTCATCATTCGTATTGAAGATACAGACAAAAAACGAAATATTGAAGGCGGCGAAGAAAGCCAACTTAAATATTTAAAATGGCTTGGAATAGATTGGGATGAAGGTCCGGATGTTGGTGGCGAATACGGGCCATACCGTCAATCAGAACGTAATGAGATATATGAAATGCATTATACAGAGCTTCTTGAAAAAGGACTTGCTTATAAATGCTATTGTACGGAAGAAGAGATTTTAAATGAGCGTGAAGAGCAGATGGCACGTGGTGAGACTCCTCATTATTCTGGAAAATGCCGTCACTTAACAAAGGAGCAGCAAGAGGCTTTAGAAGCTGAAGGAAGACAGCCAAGTATTCGGATCATTATTCCTGAAGGAAAAACCTACACGTTTCATGATATGGTAAAAGGCGAAATTTCTTTTGAATCTGAAGGTATGGGCGATTATGTAATCGTGAAAAAGGATGGTACTCCAACTTATAATTTTGCAGTAGCTATTGATGACCATCTAATGGGAATTTCACATGTGCTACGCGGAGAAGATCATATTTCTAATACACCTAAGCAAATGGTCGTGTATGAGGCATTCGGTTGGAAAATTCCAACATTTGGACATATGACACTAATCGTTAGTGAAAACCATAAAAAACTCAGTAAACGTGATGAATCGATTATTCAATTTATTGAACAATATAAAGAGCTTGGTTATTTGCCTGAAACCTTATTTAACTTCATTACGCTATTAGGCTGGTCACCGGTCGGGGAAGAAGAGCTCCATACAAAAGAGGAGTTTATTCAAATTTTTGATTCGGCACGACTATCGAAATCACCGGCTGTATTTGATACCCAAAAACTGACTTGGATGAACAATCAATATATAAAAAATATTGATCTTGATCGCCTAATTGAGCTATCATTGCCACATTTAATTAAAGCAGGTAAATTAAATGAGTCATTAAGCGAAGCTGATAAAGAATGGGCACGCGACTTAATTGCCTTACATCAAGAAAAAATGAGCTATGGAGCGGAAATCGTTGAGCTTACAGACCTTTTCTTTAGGGATGAAGTAACCCTTGAGGACGATGCGAAGGAAGTCTTGGCGGGTGAAACAGTTCCTGAAGTATTGGCAGCCTTTTTACAAGAGGTTGAAAGTCTTGATACTTTCGGTGCGGATGAAATTAAGGCAGCCATTAAAGCTGTTCAAAAAGGTACTGGTCAAAAAGGAAAGAACCTTTTCATGCCAATTCGTGCAGCTGCAACTGGTCAGCTTCATGGTCCTGATCTGCCGCAAGCGATTCACCTTTTAGGAAAAGAAAAAATTATTTCTCGCTTAAAGAGTTTAATTAGTTAACATCTGGCTGAAAATGTAATATAGTATAGTTAATAAAAACGATTATGTTAAAGTGTTGATAAGGAGAGTAAATAAGTGATAGACCTTAAAGTATTTGTGTGTGTCGCAAATACGAGCAGAGAGAACCATCACCGGCTGAAAGTGGTTTAAGGGAAATACTTATTGAAATGCACCTTTGAGCCTTTTATCGAACCAATTAATGAAGTAGATAAAAGCGGCGTCTCACCGTTAAGAGATTAAGTTGAGGTAACGGACTTTTCATTACCTAAACAGAGTGGAACCGCGCGAACGAAGCGTCTCTGTGTTTATACACAGGGGCGCTTTTTGATTTGGCAAAAAGGTAATATCTAGCTTCAGGCGCCTGCGCTTTTCTTATAAGGAGGGTTGATCGTGTTTAGACGAATGAAAGAGGATATCGAGGTTGTATTTGAACAGGACCCAGCAGCAAGAACTCATTTTGAAGTAATGCTGACTTATTCCGGAATACATGCAATTTGGGCCCATCGTGTGGCACATTTTCTTTTTAACCGAAAAATGTTTTTCTTAGCTAGAACAGTCTCGCAAATAAGTCGCTTTTTCACAGGAATTGAAATTCACCCAGGAGCCAAAATTGGTCGCCGTTTCTTTATCGACCATGGGATGGGTGTGGTGATTGGCGAAACATGTGAAATTGGTGATAATGTGACTGTTTTCCAAGGCGTAACACTTGGCGGTACGGGGAAAGAAAAAGGAAAGCGACACCCAACAATTAAGGACAATGCCCTTATTGCAACCGGTGCAAAAGTATTAGGATCGATTACAATTGGAGAAAATTCAAAGGTAGGTGCGGGTTCGGTTGTTCTGCAAGATGTTCCTCCGAATTCGACGGTTGTCGGAATACCAGGTAGAGTAGTGATTCAAGATGGTGTCAAAATAAAAAATAGCAAGGATTTAAATCATCGGGACTTACCAGATCCGGTTTTAGATAAAATCAGAGAACTAGAAAATGAAATAAAAAGCCTAAGAGAAGAAATGCAGCAAAAGGAAGGAGTAAGGGACAATGCCCATTCACATCTATAATACGCTAACACGCAAAAAGGAAGAATTTAAACCTCTTGAAGAAAACAAGGTAAAAATGTATGTGTGCGGTCCAACTGTCTATAACTATATCCATATAGGGAATGCACGCCCTGCTATCGTTTTTGATACGGTTCGTCGCTATTTTGAATTTAGAGGCTATGACGTCCATTATGTATCCAACTTCACGGATGTAGACGACAAATTAATAAAAGCAGCAAACGAATTAGGGGAAGAGGTGCCAGCCATTGCGGAACGTTTTATCCATGCATACCATGAGGACGTGTCTGCGTTAGGCTGCAAAAAGGCAGATGTTCACCCAAGGGTTACCGAAAACATGGATATTATCGTTGAATTTATCCAAGCTTTAATTGATAAAGGATTTGCCTATGAATCAGAAGGTGATGTGTACTATCGTACAAGGGAATTCAAGGAATATGGTAAGCTTTCACACCAATCCATTGATGAGCTTCGCGTTGGTGCAAGAATTGAAGTTGGGGATAAGAAACAGGATGCCCTTGATTTCGTGCTTTGGAAAAGTGCAAAGCCAGGGGAAATTTATTGGGAAAGCCCATGGGGCCAAGGTCGACCAGGCTGGCATATCGAGTGCTCGGCGATGGCTAAAAAATACTTGGGTGAAACAATTGATATTCACGCAGGTGGTCAGGACTTGGCATTCCCGCACCATGAAAATGAAATCGCACAATCAGAAGCCGTAAGCGGAAAAACCTTCGCAAACTATTGGATGCACAATGGCTATATTAATATTGACAATGAAAAAATGTCTAAGTCCCTTGGGAACTTTGTATTGGTTCACGATATTATCAAAGACATTGACCCGCAGGTATTACGCTTTTTCATGCTGTCAGTTCATTATCGACATCCAATTAACTACAGCCTTGATTTACTGGAAAGCACTAAAAATGCGTTGGAACGATTACGTACCTCCTATGCAAATTTGAAGCATCGTATGGAAAGCAGCACTAATCTAACAGATAATGATGCAGAATGGTTAGAAAAAATTACAGGATTTCGCAATGATTTTATCGTTGCGATGGATGATGATTTTAATACAGCGAATGGAATTTCTGTCTTGTTCGAGCTTTCAAAACAAGCGAATTACTATTTGCAGGAAAAAAATACGTCGGAAAAAGTCATTAATGCCTTTCTGCAAGAGTTCGAGGTATTGTTTGATACACTAGGGCTTAGATTAGAGGATGAACAATTACTTGATGAGGAAATCGAAGAACTAATCGAAAAGCGAAACCAAGCACGTAAAGATCGCGACTTTGCTTTATCTGATCAAATCCGAGATCAATTAAAAGCAATGAACATAATTCTCGAAGACACGCCTCAAGGGACAAGATGGAAAAGAGGATAATCAATGACGTTATTATCAGACAATCAAATAGATAGCCATCAATTAAATAGTCTTGCTCTTGCCTATATGGGTGATGCCGTATACGAAATGTATGTGCGGCATTACCTATTACAAAAGGGAGGCGTAAGACCGAACCAGCTTCATAATCAGGCAAAGTATTATGTTTCCGCCAAAGCTCAATCTGCTGTTATTCATAGAATGCTGGATGAAGAGTATTTTTCAGAAGAGGAACGAGCGGTAGTGAGAAGAGGACGCAATGCGAAGAGTGGAACTGTTCCTAAAAATACAGATGTCCAAACATATCGATACAGTACAGCGTTCGAAGCTTTAATCGGTTATCATTTTTTACAGAATAACACAGATAGAATTCATTCTATTATTGAAGAAGCATTTCGTATTATCGAATCTTAAGAAAGGAGGAAAAAGTAATGGCGAGTGATTATATTATTGGGAAAAACCCTGTTATTGAAGCATTAAAATCAGAGCGGGATATTAATAAAATTTGGATAGCAGAGGGCTCGAATCGAGGGCAAATGAACCAGATCACATCTCTTGCAAAAGAAGGAAATGTATTGGTCCAATTTGTTCCGAAAAAGAAGATTGACCAAATGGTTGAAGGGAATCACCAAGGAGTTGTCGCACAGGTAGCGGCGTATGAGTATGCTGAAGTTGATGATATTTTGGCATTAGCCAAAAACCGAGATGAAGCGCCGTTTATCATTCTGTTGGATGAATTAGAGGATCCCCATAATCTCGGTTCAATTCTCCGTACTGCAGACGCAGTTGGGGCACATGGGGTTATCATTCCGAAAAGAAGAGCGGTTGGTTTAACTGCGACTGTTGCAAAGGCTTCAACGGGAGCAATTGAATATATACCAGTTGCCCGTGTAACAAATCTAGCAAGAACGATTGATGAATTAAAGGACCGTGGTGTATGGATTGTTGGAACAGATGCAAAGGGAAAAGAGGATTATCGAAACGTTGATGGTAAAATGCCGATTGGCTTAATCATTGGCAGTGAAGGTAAAGGCATGGGACGTCTTGTGAAAGAAAAATGCGATTTTCTTCTGCGGCTGCCGATGCAAGGTAAAGTTACCTCTTTAAATGCTTCTGTAGCTGCAAGTCTACTTATGTATGAGGTATATCGTAAGCGGAATCCGTTAGGGGAATAAAATAAATGGATATCCTGCTGGTGGATGGCTACAACATAATTGGTGCATGGCCAGAACTACGTCTTCTTAAAACAAAGGACTTTTCGGCAGCGCGTGATTTATTAATCGAAAAGATGGCTGAATATCAGGCGTATACAGGATATAAGGTGATTGTCGTATTTGATGCACACCTCGTACCAGGAATTGAAACAAAAACGAAAAGCCGAAAGATCGAAGTTATTTTTACCCGTGAAAATGAGACGGCTGATGAACGAATCGAAAAGCTTGCCCAACAATTAAGTAATATCAAAACACAAATCCATGTAGCGACCTCCGATTTTACGGAACAATGGCAGATATTTGGACAAGGGGCTTTACGAAAATCTGCGAGGGAATTATTAACCGAGATGGAAGTTGTCGAGTCTGGAATTCAAAAGGATGTCAAGAAAACGTATCAAGAAAAAAGTGTTTCAAAAATTCCACTTTCTGATGAAATTGCTGAAATATTTGAAAAATGGCGCCGCGGACAGCGATGACCGGTTGACGCTTGGAAAAGCACTCCTGTATAATATTCCTAGATAAAGAATTTTATGAACATTACAGATTTCATCGTAATAGTAATTTTGTAGGAAACAACTTCTAAGGTAGGTCGGAGGGATCGGCGTGAGTTCAAGCTTCGATGATTATGGCAACAGGTTATATTATGACCGACTAGAGGATGAGGAAGTCGTGGAATTGGTCCATGCTGGGGAAAGCGAGGCATTGGACTTTCTAATCAATAAGTATAAAAACTTTGTGCGTGCAAAAGCCAGATCATACTTTCTTATTGGGGCAGATCGTGAAGATATTGTACAAGAAGGGATGATTGGTTTATACAAAGCGATTCGTGATTTTAAAGAGGACAAGCTGTCTTCATTTAAAGCGTTTGCGGAACTTTGTATTACACGCCAAATTATTACTGCGATTAAGACGGCAACAAGACAAAAACATATTCCTCTCAACTCTTATGTTTCGTTGGACAAGCCGATATATGATGAAGAATCTGACCGTACATTAATGGATGTGATATCAGGAGCGAAGATTTTGGATCCTGAGGAATTAATCATCAATAGAGAAAAGTTTGATGACATTGAATTAAAAATGGCAGAGCTTTTAAGTGATTTAGAACGGAAGGTATTGTCCTTATATCTAGACGGAAGGTCCTATCAGGAGATATCAGAGGATCTAAACCGACATGTAAAGTCGATTGATAATGCACTTCAGCGGGTAAAACGAAAATTAGAACGGTATTTGGAAATTCAGGAAATCAAATTATAAAACCGAATTTACCCATTATTTACAGATAAGGGCTAGTATTGACATATAAATCAAGCCTGTGTTACATTTTTAAGGAAATTGAGACATTTTTCATAAAATAGTATTCGTAGCATTTGAAGGTGATAAAATGCGAAAAAAGGTAATTTTAGCCTGTGTGGAATGTGGCAGTAGAAATTATTCCACCATGAAGAATAGCACTTCAGCTGAACGACTTGAAATGAAGAAGTTTTGTAAGACTTGCAATTCCCACACGAATCATCGTGAAACGAAATAGATCGCAGACTGTGTTGATAAAGTTGGAGGTTACTTGGATGAAGCGCATAACTAAGTTTTTTCGTGAAGTAGTTCGAGAAATGAAGAAGACAAGCTGGCCAAAGAGAAAGGAACTTACACGTTATACAATTGTTACATTAACAACAGTAATCTTTGTATCTGTGTTTTTTGCCGTGATTGACCTAGGAATTTCCGAATTAATTCGTTTAGTACTTGAATAAACACTGTACAGTCATGGTATAATGATGGATAGAGAATAAAGAATGTTTTCGAAAAAGCCCGGGTACGGGTTTTTTTAATTGCAAAAAAATAGACTGTCAAAATGATATTTAGTTTAAACCCAGTAAAGGGAGGGAAGGACAAGCAGTCCTAACATATGGAAAAGAATTGGTATGTTGTTCATACGTATTCAGGGTATGAAAATAAAGTAAAAACAAATTTAGAAAAACGTGTCGAAACAATGGGCATGCAAGATAAAATCTTCCGCGTTGTTGTACCAGAAGATGAAGAAACTGAAATAAAAAATGGGAAAACAAAGACCGTCAAAAAGAAGGTATTCCCGGGTTATGTGTTAGTTGAGTTAATTATGACGGATGATTCTTGGTATGTTGTCCGTAATACCCCAGGTGTTACAGGTTTCGTAGGCTCAGCGGGTTCAGGTTCAAAACCAACACCGCTTCTGCCGGATGAAGTAACGTTCATACTTAAGAGAATGGGAATGGATGAAAGACCGAAGGAAGTTGATTTTGAACTTAAGGAAACAGTTCGTGTGAAGGAAGGTCCATTTATGAACTTCACTGGTGCAATTGAAGATCTTGATGTTGATAAGCAAAAAGTAAAAGTTCTTGTTAACATGTTCGGCCGTGAAACCCCGGTTGAATTAGACTTTACACAAATTGAAAAAATCTAATTTAGAAAAAACTTGATATTGGAAGCCGAAAGTGGTAATATTGCATAGGTCAGTATGTCTCAAAAGACTAAGACTAGCTATGCTAACGTTCTTTATTGATAGGTAAAGAATAGATGAGTGGGAGGGTATACCCCTATTACCACATCACGGACTTTAAGGAGGTGTGTCTCGTGGCTAAAAAAGTAATTAAAGAGGTTAAATTACAAATTCCAGCGGGTAAAGCAAACCCAGCACCACCAGTTGGACCGGCATTAGGTCAAGCAGGTGTTAACATTATGGGATTCTGTAAAGAGTTCAATGCTCGTACAGCAGAACAAGCTGGTTTAATTATTCCTGTTGTAATCACAGTTTATGAAGATCGTTCATTTACATTTATTACTAAAACTCCTCCTGCTGCAGTTCTTTTAAAGAAAGCGGCTGGTATTGAGTCTGGTTCAGGTGAACCTAACCGTAATAAAGTTGCAACAGTTAAGCGTGATAAAGTACGCGAGATTGCAGAAACAAAAATGCCTGATTTAAATGCGGCAAGCGTTGAATCTGCAATGCGTATGGTAGAAGGTACTGCTCGTAGCATGGGAATTGTTATCGAAGACTAATTCCTGTTTGTTACATGTTTTTAGGGGTTGCGGATGGAACAATCTTTTCGTTCGTTCGCAACCTTTGTTCTGTCCAGCATCAGTATGAATATATTATGCTGCTTGCTTGGCGTGGGAGGTTATTCCGTTAAAACCACAATTGAGGAGGAAATGATAATGGCAAAAAGAGGTAAAAAGTACGTAGAAGCTGCTAAATTAGTAGACCGTACAAAAGCTTACTCGGTTGCAGAAGCAATTGAATTAGTAAAGAAAACAAACACAGCTAAATTTGATGCGACTGTTGAAGTTGCATTCCGTTTAGGAGTTGACCCTAAGAAAGCTGACCAACAAATTCGTGGTGCAGTTGTTCTGCCGAACGGTACTGGTAAAACTCAACGTGTATTAGTTTTCGCTAAAGGCGAAAAAGCAAAAGAAGCTGAAGCTGCTGGTGCTGACTACGTTGGAGATAGCGAATACATCAACAAAATCACACAAGGCTGGTTTGACTTTGATGTAATCGTAGCTACACCTGACATGATGGGTGAAGTTGGTAAGCTTGGTCGTGTTTTAGGACCTAAAGGCTTAATGCCAAACCCTAAAACAGGAACTGTTACATTTGATGTAACAAAAGCAATCAACGAAATCAAAGCAGGTAAAGTTGAATACCGCATTGATAAATCTTCAAACATCCATGTTCCAATTGGTAAAATCTCATTTGACGATCAAAAACTAATTGAGAACTTCGCTACAATTTATGAAACTATGCTTAAGGTTAAACCATCTGCAGCAAAAGGTACTTACATGAAGAACGTTGCTGTATCATCTACAATGGGACCTGGCGTAAAAGTTGACGGCTCTACTTTCTAATTAGAAAATAGTGGATATTGACTTTTACGAAAGCATTTCATATAATAAATTTTGTTGTTAACAAATGAATAGCATTTGTACCGTAGACAGTAGGTGCTTTTTAAAAGCTTAATTTCCTGCCGAGGTGTAGTATATAAACTAAGATCTTACTACCTCTATGTCTGCAAGGCATAGAGGTTTTTTAATCTAGAGTTGTCCATTATGGACAACGACAAACACCGAACGGTTTCAAGTGTCTGAAATTACTCACAGGAGGTGTAGAAGAATGAGTCATGCAGTAGAACAAAAGAAACAAATCGTAACTGAAATTGCAGACAAATTCCGTGCAAGTAAATCGACAGTAGTTGTAGACTACCGCGGACTATCTGTTGCTGAAGTAACAGAACTCCGTAAGCAACTTCGTGAGGCAGGCATTGATTTCAAAGTGTACAAAAACACATTAACTCGCCGTGCTGCAGAACAAGCTGAGCTTGCTGGTTTAAATGATGCATTAACAGGACCGAACGCAATTGCATTCAGTAACGATGATGTAGTTGCTCCTGCTAAAATTCTTAATGACTTTGCGAAAAAGCATGAAGCATTAGAAATTAAAGCAGGTGTTATCGAAGGAAACATCGCAACTCTTGAGGAAGTTAAAGCTCTTGCTGATCTACCATCACGCGAAGGTTTACTTTCTATGTTGCTTAGCGTACTTCAAGCTCCAATCCGTAACCTTGCACTTGCTACTAAGGCAGTTGCAGAGCAAAAGGAAGAGCAAGGCGCTTAATCGCAATACAGACTTACAATTCGAATTACAAATAGGATAATTATTTAAGGAGGATTTTCTAATGACTAAAGAACAAATCATTGAAGCAGTTAAATCTATGACTGTTTTAGAACTTAACGACCTAGTAAAAGCAATTGAAGAAGAATTTGGTGTAACTGCTGCTGCTCCTGTAGCTGTAGCTGCTGGTGGCGCTGCTGAAGCTGCTGCTGAACAAACTGAATTTGATGTTGTATTAGCTGACGCTGGTGCACAAAAAATCAAAGTTATCAAAGTTGTTCGTGAAATCACTGGTCTTGGCTTAAAAGAAGCTAAAGAACTTGTTGACAACACTCCAAAGGCTGTTAAAGAAGGCGTTTCTAAAGAAGAAGCTGAAGAAGTTAAAGCTAAACTTGAAGAAGTTGGAGCTGGCGTAGAAGTTAAGTAATAACGAATGAACGTAAGAAAAAGCTCGCTATGAAAGCGAGCTTTTTTTATCAATTGTGAATGATATGGGTATACTGTTCATATACTCTTATGTTGGGAGATACATAAATGGCTGAACATTACTACACTAGCAAACCCACGGTAGCCAGTAATCAAAAAACATGGACCTTTGTTTTAAAAGGGAATTCGCTTTCTTTTACAAGCGACAGCGGTGTTTTTTCAAAAAACGAGGTCGACTTTGGATCAAGATTACTAGTAGAAGAATTTCGTGCTCCTGAAGTTACAGGTCCATTTTTAGATGTTGGGTGTGGGTATGGTCCAATTGGCCTTGCGCTAGCGAAAGTATATAATGATCGTTCTATTGAAATGATTGATGTCAACGAGCGTGCGATTGAGCTTTCCAAGAAAAACGCAGAAGTGAATAAAATCAGTAATGTAGACATTCATCAAAGTGATTTGTTTTCAAATGTAGAAAATCGAGGTTTTGCTGCGATTATCTCTAATCCGCCAATTCGTGCAGGGAAGAAGGTAGTCCACCAGATTTTAGAAGAGAGTTATCGGTATTTAGTGCCTGGGGGAGAGCTTTGGGTTGTGATCCAAAAGAAACAAGGGGCTCCATCTGCAATTGAGAAGCTAGAATCGGTTTTTGAAAAAGTGGAAATTGTCGAAAGAAAAAAAGGCTATCATATTATTAAAGCCGTAAGAACTTTATAAGAACGACACGGCCTGATGTCTTGTTTTTGTGACCCGCATCGTGTGATCCAAAAAATTTCCTTGACAAAAAGAATAAGCTGTTGACTGGCCAATTCTCGTGTGGTAGCATTATATAATGCCGATATGTAATTTTTCCATGTATAACTAAAAAATTAAATATATGTATAAATATAGTATGTATGGAAAAACTAATAAAATCAATAGTTCGTTTTTGAAAGTGTGGTTTTCTTAGTAGAAACCCTTTTTCTTTTTGTCTATAAAAATGGGTGTTTTGTGGTCATAAAGCATCTCCGAAAGACGAAAAAACGAGTTCATGTAGGCTAGAAAAGTCGAAGTAATTTAAGAATTGATAGGCTGCGTTATGTGTCCTATCATTTTGATTTGTGGTTTACAATCTTACTAATTATAAGGTATAAATTAGACTTTCATAACTAGTAAGTGTTTATAAAATAGCAAGATTAATAACGCTTGATATGAGGGGTGAATGGGTTGATAGGTCAACTAGTTCAGTATGGACGACACCGAGAGCGGAGGAGTTATGCTCGTATTAGTGAGGTTTTAGAATTACCAAATCTTATTGAGATTCAAACCTCTTCTTATCAATGGTTTCTTGATGAGGGTCTTAGGGAGATGTTCCAGGATATTTCCCCGATTGAAGATTTTACAGGTAATCTATCTCTAGATTTCATTGATTACAGTTTAAGTGAACCAAAATATTCTGTAGAAGAATCAAAGGAAAGAGATGTTACTTATTCAGCGCCACTTCGAGTTAAGGTGCGTTTGATCAATAAAGAAACAGGTGAAGTAAAAGATCAAGATGTATTCATGGGTGATTTCCCACTCATGACAGAAACAGGTACATTCGTAATCAATGGTGCAGAACGTGTAATTGTTTCTCAATTGGTTCGTTCACCGAGTGTTTATTTCAGTGGTAAAGTTGATAAGAATGGTAAACGCGGCTTTACTGCAACGGTAATACCAAACCGTGGTGCATGGTTAGAGTATGAAACAGATGCGAAGGATGTTGTGTACGTTCGTATTGACCGTACTCGTAAATTGCCTGTTACGGTTCTTTTACGCGCGCTTGGGTTTGGCTCTGATCAAGAAATCATCGATTTATTTGGTGAGAATGAATATTTACGTAACACACTTGAAAAAGACAACACAGAAAGCACAGAAAAAGCATTACTAGAAATATATGAGCGTCTTCGTCCGGGAGAACCACCGACGGTAGATAATGCGAAAAGTTTATTAGAATCACGCTTTTTCGATCCGAAGCGTTACGATCTGGCAAGTGTAGGACGCTACAAGATTAATAAAAAACTCCATATTAAAAACCGTTTGTTTAATCAACGTTTAGCGGAAACACTTGTTGATCCAGAAACAGGTGAAATAATCGTAGAGAAGGACACTCTTCTCGATCGAAGAACGCTAGATCGTATCATTCCATATTTAGAGAATGGTATTGGTTTTAAATCACTTCAACCATCAGGTGGCGTAATTGATGAAGAAATTACTCTTCAATCTATTAAAATTTACGCACCAAATGATCCGGATGGCGAACAAGTCATTAATGTCATTGGGAATGCCTATATTGAAGAAGGCGTTAAGAATATTACACAAGCGGATATTCTTTCTTCTATAAGCTATTTCTTTAACCTATTACATCAGGTTGGAGATACAGATGATATTGACCATTTAGGTAATCGTCGTTTACGTTCTGTTGGTGAGCTTCTGCAAAACCAATTCCGTATCGGATTATCAAGAATGGAACGTGTTGTTCGTGAGAGAATGTCAATTCAAGATACAAATACTATTACTCCACAGCAACTAATCAATATTCGTCCAGTGATTGCGTCTATTAAAGAGTTCTTTGGAAGTTCACAGCTTTCACAGTTCATGGACCAAACTAATCCATTGGCAGAATTAACACATAAACGAAGACTTTCAGCATTAGGACCTGGTGGACTTACACGTGAACGTGCGGGATTTGAAGTGCGTGACGTTCACTATTCTCACTATGGACGTATGTGTCCGATTGAAACACCGGAAGGTCCAAATATTGGACTAATCAACTCGTTATCATCCTATGCAAAAGTGAATCGATTTGGGTTTATTGAAACTCCATATCGAAGAGTCGACCCGGAAACAGGTAAAGTTACTAACCGTATTGATTACTTAACTGCAGACGAAGAGGATAACTATGTTACCGCTCAGGCGAACTCTCGTTTAAATGATGATGGTGAATTTGTTGATGAAGATATAGTTGCTCGTTTCAAAGGTGAAAACACAGTTGTTCACCGTGATCGAATTGACTACATGGACGTATCGCCAAAACAGGTTGTATCAGCAGCAACGGCTTGTATTCCGTTCTTGGAAAATGACGACTCAAACCGTGCGCTAATGGGTGCGAACATGCAACGTCAAGCTGTTCCACTAATGAACCCTGAAGCTCCGCTTGTTGGTACTGGTATGGAATATGTATCTGGTAAAGACTCAGGAGCCGCTGTTATCTGTAAACACCCTGGTGTTGTTGAGCGGGTTGAAGCAAAACAAATTTGGGTACGCCGCTATGCCGAAGTAGATGGGCAAAAGGTAAAAGGTGATCTTGATAAATACCGTCTTCTTAAATTCATTCGATCTAACCAAGGTACATGTTATAACCAACGTCCGATTGTGACAGAAGGGGACGAAGTTGTAAAAGGAGAGATCCTTGCCGACGGTCCTTCAATGGAACAGGGTGAACTAGCCCTTGGACGTAACGTTCTAGTTGGTTTCATGACTTGGGACGGATACAACTATGAAGATGCCATTATTATGAGTGAAAGACTTGTAAAAGATGATGTGTATACTTCTATTCATATTGAAGAATATGAATCTGAATCCCGTGATACAAAATTAGGACCTGAAGAAATCACACGTGATATTCCGAACGTTGGGGAAGATGCATTACGTAATCTTGACGAGCGTGGAATCATCCGCATTGGTGCAGAAGTAAAAGACGGGGATTTACTTGTAGGTAAGGTTACACCTAAAGGGGTGACGGAGCTCACAGCAGAAGAACGGCTTTTACATGCAATCTTCGGTGAAAAAGCACGTGAAGTTCGTGATACCTCTCTTCGTGTACCACATGGTGGAGAAGGGATTATCCTGGACGTGAAAGTATTCAACCGTGAAGACGGGGATGAATTACCACCAGGTGTCAACCAGCTTGTTCGTGTCTACATCGTTCAAAAACGTAAAATTCACGAAGGTGATAAGATGGCTGGTCGTCACGGAAACAAAGGGGTAATTTCAAGAATTCTTCCTGAAGAGGATATGCCATTCCTTCCAGATGGAACACCGATTGATATCATGTTAAACCCATTAGGGGTTCCTTCACGTATGAACATCGGTCAGGTGCTAGAGCTACACTTAGGTATGGCTGCAAGACAACTTGGCATACATGTTGCATCACCAGTATTTGACGGTGCAACTGAAGAAGATGTATGGGATACATTAGAGGAAGCTGGAATGTCCCGAGATGCGAAGACGGTTTTATACGATGGAAGAACGGGTGAACCGTTTGACAACCGTGTATCTGTCGGAGTGATGTACATGATCAAATTGGCGCACATGGTTGACGACAAACTTCACGCTCGTTCAACTGGACCTTATTCTCTTGTTACACAGCAACCACTTGGTGGTAAAGCTCAGTTCGGAGGACAACGTTTCGGTGAGATGGAAGTTTGGGCGCTTGAAGCCTATGGTGCTGCATATACACTACAAGAAATCCTGACGGTTAAATCAGACGATGTTGTCGGTCGTGTGAAGACATATGAAGCGATTGTTAAGGGTGAAAATGTACCAGAACCTGGTATCCCTGAATCGTTCAAAGTATTGATTAAAGAACTTCAATCACTAGGATTAGATGTGAAGATGCTTTCCAGTGATGAAAAAGAGATTGAATTGCGTGATACAGATGATGATGAAGAAGCGAGTCAGTCAGAGGGAATCTCCCTTGATTCTGACAAGCAAATCGATTCAGAACTAGAAAAGAACGCAGTTGTTAAAGAATAGATAACATAACATAAATCAGCAGAAGTCGATACTCCTGCTGATTTACGTTAAAGCCTTTGGCGCAAATACGCCAAGGCGCATTTGATTGTAAATGCAAAGGTCAAGTAGGATAATCCTGTAGATCAAAAGGGAGGTAGGCCCCTTGCTAGATGTTAATAATTTTGAATACATGAGCATTGGTCTTGCTTCACCCGATAAGATCCGTTCATGGTCTTTCGGTGAAGTGAAAAAGCCAGAAACAATCAACTATCGTACATTAAAACCAGAAAAAGATGGGTTATTCTGTGAACGAATTTTTGGTCCGCAAAAGGACTGGGAATGTCACTGTGGTAAATACAAGCGTGTTCGCTACAAAGGTGTCGTTTGTGACCGATGCGGCGTCGAAGTAACTCGTGCAAAAGTTCGTCGTGAACGTATGGGGCATATCGAACTTGCTGCACCTGTATCACATATCTGGTACTTTAAAGGAATTCCAAGCAGAATGGGACTTGTCCTAGACATGTCTCCTCGGGCTCTTGAAGAAGTAATTTATTTTGCATCCTATGTTGTAACAGAAACTGGAGATACTCCTTTAGACAAAAAGCAATTGCTTTCTGAAAAGGAATATCGTGCATACCGTGAAAAATACGGAAACACATTCCATGCAGCAATGGGAGCTGAAGCAATTAAAAAGCTTCTCTTTGACATTGATCTCGAAAAAGAAGTCGATGGCCTTAAAGAAGAATTAAAAACTTCTCAAGGACAAAGAAGAACTCGTGCAATTAAGCGACTAGAAGTATTAGAGGCATTCCGTAATTCAGGTAACGAGCCTTCATGGATGATCCTTGATGTGCTGCCAGTTATCCCGCCTGAACTACGACCAATGGTTCAGCTTGATGGCGGTCGTTTTGCGACTTCTGACTTAAACGATTTATATCGTCGTGTAATTAACCGTAACAACCGCTTAAAACGTCTTTTAGATTTAGGCGCTCCAAGCATCATCGTTCAGAACGAAAAACGTATGCTTCAAGAAGCAGTTGATGCTCTGATTGACAATGGTCGTCGTGGTAGACCAGTTACAGGTCCTGGTAACCGTCCGTTAAAATCTCTTTCACATATGCTAAAAGGAAAACAAGGTCGCTTCCGTCAAAACCTATTAGGAAAACGTGTTGACTACTCTGGTCGTTCCGTTATCGTTGTAGGTCCGAACCTAAAGATGTACCAATGTGGTTTACCAAAGGAAATGGCATTGGAATTATTCAAACCATTTGTAATGAAAGAGCTAGTTGAAAAAGGGCTTGCTCATAATATAAAGAGTGCGAAACGTAAAATTGAACGGGTGCAGCCAGAAGTTTGGGATGTACTTGAATCAGTTATTAAGGAACATCCAGTTCTCTTAAACCGTGCCCCTACATTGCACCGATTAGGGATCCAAGCATTCGAACCAACATTAGTTGAAGGACGTGCAATTCGTCTGCATCCACTTGTATGTACTGCCTACAACGCAGACTTCGATGGTGACCAAATGGCGGTCCACGTACCACTTTCTGCTGAAGCACAAGCTGAAGCAAGACTATTAATGTTGGCGGCACAAAACATTCTTAACCCGAAAGACGGAAAACCAGTTGTTACGCCATCACAAGATATGGTTTTAGGTAACTATTACTTAACAATGGAACGTCCTGGAGCAGTCGGTGAAGGAATGGTCTTTAAGGATACAAACGAAGCTATTCTTGCATACCAAAATGGTTATGTTCACTACCATACAAGGGTTGCAGTACATGCCGGTTCATTAAATAACGAAACATTTACAGAAGAACAAAATAATATGTTGCTCATAACAACAGTTGGTAAGTTAATTTTTAACGAAATTCTTCCTAAATCGTTCCCGTATATTAACGAACCTACAGGAACGAACTTAGAAGTGAAGACACCTGATAAATACTTCGTACCTAAAGGTGCAAATGTTAAAGAACTTATTCAAAATCAAGAACAGATTGATCCGTTTAAGAAGAAAATTCTCGGTAATATTATTGCTGAAGTCTTCAAACGTTTTAAAATTACAGAAACCTCAAAAATGCTTGATCGCATGAAGGATCTTGGATTTAAGCATTCAACAAAAGCAGGAATTACCGTTGGTGTAGCTGACATTGTTGTATTAGCTGAAAAAGAAGAAATCCTAGCACAAGCACAAGCGAAGGTTGATAATGTATTAAAACAATTTAGACGTGGTCTAATTACGGAAGATGAGCGTTATGATCGTGTCATCTCGATCTGGAGTGCTGCGAAAGACATTATTCAAGGTAAACTAATGGCTTCACTTGATAAGCGCAACCCAATCTTCATGATGAGTGACTCTGGTGCCCGTGGTAACGCATCTAACTTCACACAGTTAGCTGGTATGCGTGGACTAATGGCGAACCCGGCTGGACGTATCATTGAACTTCCAATTAAATCAAGCTTCCGTGAAGGATTAACGGTATTAGAATACTTTATTTCGACACACGGTGCGCGTAAAGGACTTGCGGATACAGCCCTAAAGACAGCTGACTCCGGTTACCTAACAAGACGTTTAGTTGATGTTGCCCAAGACGTAATCGTACGAGAAGACGACTGTGGCACAGATCGCGGCCTGCTTGTTTCAGCGTTAAGAGAAGGATCAGAAATTATCGAGCCTTTAGAAGAGCGTCTGGAAGGTCGTTATGCAAGAAAGAAAATTGTTAACCCGAAAACCAATGAAGTGTTAGTTGCAGAAAACGAATTAATTACAGAAGATCTTGCAAAAACAATTGTGGATGCTGGAGTTGAAGAAGTAACCATTCGTTCTGCCTTTACATGTAACACACGCCATGGCGTATGTAAAAAATGTTATGGACGAAATCTTGCAACTGGATCAGAGGTTGAAGTTGGGGAAGCAGTTGGAATTATTGCCGCTCAATCAATCGGAGAGCCAGGAACACAGCTTACAATGCGTACATTCCACACCGGTGGGGTTGCAGGAGACGACATCACACAAGGTCTACCTCGTATTCAAGAGCTTTTTGAAGCGAGAAATCCGAAAGGTCAGGCTGTTATTACCGAAATTAATGGTGTAGTAACATCCATTAATGAAGTAAAAGATAGACAGCAGGAAATCGTGATCCAAGGTGATGTTGAATCTCGTTCTTACACCGCGCCATACAGTGCTCGTCTGAAAGTTGCAGAAGGGCAAGAGGTTGAAAGTGGTCAGGTATTAACAGAAGGTTCAGTTGATCCGAAGGAATTATTGAAGGTAACAAGTACAAACGAGGTTCAAGAATACCTCCTAAAAGAAGTTCAAAAAGTATATCGTATGCAGGGTGTTGAAATCGGTGATAAACACGTCGAAGTAATGGTTAGACAAATGCTTCGTAAAGTTAGAGTCACTGATGCAGGAGACACAGATGTGTTGCCAGGTTCACTACTTGATATACATCAGTTCACTGATGCAAACACGAAAGTTTTACTGGAAGGTAAAGCTCCTGCTACTGGTAGACCAGTACTTCTAGGTATTACAAAAGCATCACTAGAAACTGATTCATTCCTGTCTGCTGCATCATTCCAAGAAACAACACGAGTGCTAACAGATGCTGCAATTAAAGGAAAACGTGATGAGTTACTAGGATTAAAAGAGAATGTAATTATTGGTAAACTTGTTCCGGCAGGTACTGGTATGAATCGCTATCGTCGAGCAGAAGCGGTAGTTGTTGAGCAACAAGAAGATCCAGTAGGTGTTGAATAAAGGTTAGAAGAGCATATCTAAGATGTTGGATGTCTGCTGCGGGCCGAAATAATTTTATTTACTTGTAGTTGACATCCTTCTCTTAGGGTGTTAATATATCTAAGGTGCTCCTTAAACCTGTTGCTTTGGAGGATATTTTACATGTCTTATGAAAAAGTATCACAGGCAAAGAAGATTATCATTGGTACAAAGCAAGCAGTAAAAGCTATACAAACTGAAAAGGTAGTGGAAATTGTTGTGGCAGAAGATGCTGATCGCCGTGTAATCAATAAAGTATTACAACTGGCAGATGAACAACAAATTCCAATATCAAAGGTAGACTCGATGAAGAAGCTAGGAAAGGCTTGTGGAATCGAAGTAGGGGCTTCTACTGTGGCAATTATTAATTAAAAACTGTTTTTGTGGATCATAGATTCTACAAAGACTTTGTTTTTGTAAAAAAATGAACCACCTGGATATGTGGTCTTGACGAAAAGAGAAGGGAGGAAACAAAAATGCCTACAATTAACCAATTGATTCGTAAGGGTCGTGAATCTAAAGTTCAAAATTCAGACTCTCCAGCGTTAAATAAAGGTTATAACAGCTTCAAAAAGTCACAAACTAACACTACTTCACCTCAAAAGCGTGGTGTTTGTACTCGTGTTGGTACTATGACTCCTAAGAAGCCAAACTCAGCACTTCGTAAGTATGCTCGTGTTCGTTTAACTAACGGAATTGAGGTTACTGCTTACATCCCAGGAATTGGACACAATCTACAAGAGCACAGTGTTGTTCTAATTCGTGGTGGACGTGTTAAAGACTTACCAGGGGTACGTTATCACATCGTTCGTGGTGCGTTAGATACTGCTGGTGTTAATAACCGTGCACAAAGTCGTTCTAAATACGGTACTAAGAGACCAAAAGCTGCTAAGAAATAATAGACTAACATATTTAAGACTGAAAGGAGGAAATATCAATGCCTCGTAAAGGACCTGTCGCTAAGAGAGATGTATTACCGGATCCAATATATAATTCAAAGCTTGTAACTCGTTTAATCAACAAAATGATGGTTGATGGAAAAAGAGGTAAATCTCAAGCGATTTTATATAATGCGTTTGAATTAGTTCAACAACGTTCAGGTAAAGATGCTATGGAAGTGTTTGAACAAGCACTTAAAAACATCATGCCTGTTCTAGAAGTAAAAGCACGTCGTGTAGGTGGTGCAAACTATCAAGTTCCTATTGAAGTTCGCCCAGACCGTCGTACTACATTAGGTTTACGTTGGTTAGTAAACTATGCTCGCCTTCGTGGAGAAAAAACGATGGAAGAGCGTTTAGCTAACGAAATTCTTGATGCAGCTAACAACTCTGGTGCATCTGTTAAGAAACGTGAAGATACTCACAAAATGGCAGAAGCAAACAAAGCGTTTGCTCACTACCGTTGGTAATAATATAATTCAGCAACTGCTGAATTATATTATCGCCCTCGGCGATTGCCTTAGATTTATTAGCTCTGTTAAGTAGATTAACAGAGCATTTACTACAATAAAAATTATACTTACTCATAGGAAGGAGAAAGACCCAAATGGCAAGAGAGTTCTCCTTAGAAAACACTCGTAATATCGGTATCATGGCACACATCGATGCTGGTAAAACAACGACCACTGAGCGTATCCTTTATTACACTGGTAAAATTCACAAACTTGGTGAAACCCACGAAGGTGCGTCTCAAATGGACTGGATGGAGCAAGAACAGGAACGCGGTATTACAATTACATCTGCTGCAACTACTGCATCATGGAAGGGTCACCGCGTTAACATCATCGACACTCCAGGACACGTAGACTTCACAGTAGAGGTTGAACGTTCACTTCGTGTACTTGATGGTGCGGTAACTGTTCTTGATGCACAATCCGGTGTTGAGCCGCAAACTGAAACAGTTTGGCGTCAAGCTACAACATACGGAGTTCCAAGAGCTGTATTCGTAAATAAAATGGACAAGATCGGTGCTGACTTTCTATATTCTGTTGGTACACTTCATGACCGTTTACAAGCGAATGCACACCCAATCCAATTACCGATTGGTGCAGAAGATCAATTCAGAGGTATTATTGACCTAGTTGAAATGACTGCAACATTCTATGGTAATGACCTTGGTACTGAAATTGAAGAAGGAGAAATTCCTGAAGAATATTTAGACCAAGCAAACGAATACCGTGAAAAGCTTGTAGAAGCAGTAGCGGAATTGGATGAAGATTTAATGGAAAGATACCTTGGTGGAGAAGAAATCTCTAACGAGGAATTGAAAAAGGCTATTCGTACTGCAACACTAAAGGTAGAGTTCTACCCTGTAATGTGTGGTACTGCATTCAAGAACAAAGGTGTTCAAAAAATGCTAGATGCTGTAATCGATTATCTTCCAGCTCCTACAGATGTTGCATCAATTGAAGGTCATGATGCAGACACTGGAGAAGAAATTGCGCGTCATTCAGACGACAGTGAGCCGTTCTCAGCTCTTGCGTTTAAAGTAATGACAGATCCTTATGTTGGTAAGTTAACATTCTTCCGTGTATATTCAGGTACTTTAAATTCTGGATCATACGTGAAGAACTCAACTAAAGGGAAGCGTGAGCGTGTTGGACGTATCCTTCAAATGCACGCGAACCACCGTGAGGAAATATCAACTGTATATGCAGGTGATATCGCTGCAGCTGTTGGATTAAAAGATACAACAACTGGTGATACATTGTGTGATGAAAAGGATAATGTAATCCTTGAATCAATGACATTCCCAGAACCAGTTATTCAACTATCTGTTGAACCAAAATCAAAAGCTGACCAAGACAAGATGTCTACAGCTTTACAAAAGCTTCAAGAAGAAGATCCAACATTTAGAGCACACACTGACCAAGAAACAGGTCAAACAATCATCGCTGGTATGGGTGAGTTACACTTAGACGTACTAGTAGATCGTATGAAACGTGAGTTCAAAGTAGAAGCAAACGTTGGTGCTCCACAAGTTGCATACCGCGAAACATTCCGTCAATCTGCACAGGTTGAAGGTAAATTCGCTCGTCAATCTGGTGGACGCGGACAATACGGACACGTTTGGATTGAATTCTCACCAAACGAAGAAGGAAAAGGCTTCGAATTTGAAAACGGAATTGTTGGTGGGGTAGTTCCACGTGAATACATCCCTGCTGTACAAGCTGGTCTAGAAGACGCTCTTGATAGAGGGGTTCTAGCAGGTTATCCGTTAGTTGACATTAAAGCTAGACTTTATGATGGTTCATACCATGATGTTGACTCTAGTGAAATGGCGTTTAAGATTGCTGCATCAATGGCACTTAAAAACGCTGCTTCAAAATGTCAACCAGTTATCCTTGAGCCTGTTATGAGAGTTGAAGTTGTTATTCCTGAAGAATACATGGGCGACATTATGGGAGGTATTACTTCTCGTCGTGGACGTGTTGAAGGAATGGAAGCTCGCGGTAACGCTCAAGTAGTACGTGCTATGGTTCCACTTTCTGAAATGTTTGGTTACGCTACTTCATTACGTTCTAATACACAAGGTCGTGGAGTATTCACAATGCACTTCGATCACTATGAAGAAGTACCAAAATCAATTTCTGAAGAAATTATCAAAAAAAATAAAGGTGAATAATTGATTTTCATCTTTACATCAAGTATAACTACTTATGTAGACTCTGAAAGTGGGATAACCCACTTTCGGGATATCATACTTTAAAATATAAAATAACAAATACTTAAGGAGGCTTTTCAAATGGGAAAAGAGAAATTTGACCGTTCGAAACCACATGCTAATATTGGTACAATTGGACACGTTGACCATGGTAAAACTACTTTAACAGCTGCTATCACTTCTGTTCTTGCTAAAAGAAGCGGAAAAGGTACTGCAATGGGGTATGATCAAATCGATGGTGCTCCTGAAGAGAGAGAACGTGGAATCACAATCTCAACTTCTCACGTTGAGTACGAAACTGACAACCGTCACTACGCACACGTTGACTGCCCAGGACACGCTGACTACGTTAAGAACATGATTACTGGTGCTGCTCAAATGGACGGCGGTATCCTAGTTGTATCTGCTGCTGATGGCCCAATGCCACAAACTCGTGAGCACATCCTTCTTTCTCGTCAAGTAGGTGTTCCTTACCTAGTTGTATTCATGAACAAATGTGACATGGTAGATGACGAAGAATTATTAGAATTAGTAGAAATGGAAGTTCGTGACCTTCTTTCTGAATACGAATTCCCTGGTGACGATGTACCAGTAATTAAAGGTTCTGCTCTTAAGGCTCTTGAAGGTGAAGCTGAGTGGGAAGACAAAATTATTGAATTAATGGCTGCTGTTGATGAGTACGTTCCAACTCCAGTACGTGACACTGAAAAACCATTCATGATGCCAGTTGAGGATGTATTCTCAATCACTGGTCGTGGAACTGTTGCTACAGGTCGTGTTGAGCGTGGACAAGTTAAAGTTGGTGAAGTAGTTGAAATCATCGGTTTAACTGAAGAGCCAAAAACAACTACTGTAACAGGTGTTGAAATGTTCCGTAAGCTTCTTGATTTTGCTGAAGCTGGTGACAACATTGGTGCACTTCTTCGTGGGGTTGCTCGTGAAGACATCCAACGTGGTCAAGTACTTGCTAAACCAGGTACAATCAAGCCACACACAAAGTTCAAAGCTGAAGTTTACGTTTTATCAAAAGAAGAAGGTGGACGTCACACTCCATTCTTCTCAAATTATCGCCCGCAGTTCTACTTCCGTACAACTGATGTAACTGGAATTTGTAACCTTCCAGAAGGCGTAGAAATGGTAATGCCTGGTGACAACATCGAAATGACTGTTGAACTAATCGCTTCAGTTGCAATCGAAGAAGGAACTAAGTTCTCAATTCGTGAAGGTGGACGTACAGTAGGCGCTGGCGTTGTTGCTTCTATTCAAGAGTAATAACAATACGTTTTCAAAAACAGGCGGATCATCCGCCTGTTTTTTTTTGCACAGTTTCTTCTATATATATTGAAAAAAATATGTGATCGAATAAGGAAAACAAAACGAACGCAATTTCCATTATCTTACGCAAAAATATATTGGGACTTTTGTTGAAATGTCTACTGATGGTGTGTATAATTGAAAAAGTGCGAAAGACATGCATAAAACGAAGAATAATGTTGCATTTCGTATTTGGTTTCTATATAATAGACAATGTTGGTCTTTGACTGCGATGATGTGGAAGGTTGCTGATACACCCGGCCGCTTTGCCATGGCGAGTGTAAGGAAATTTCCACGGAGAAGGTCTATTTTAAAAATAGGCGAAAAAAGGAGGGAAAATAATGGCAAAACAAAAAATTCGTATTCGTTTAAAAGCATATGATCACAGAATTCTTGATCAATCTGCAGAGAAAATCGTAGAGACAGCAAAGCGTTCTGGAGCAGCAGTTTCTGGTCCGATACCACTTCCAACTGAGAAGTCTGTATATACGATTCTTCGTGCTGTTCACAAGTATAAAGATTCTCGTGAGCAATTCGAAATGCGTACTCACAAACGCTTAATCGACATCATTAACCCAACACCACAAACTGTTGATTCACTAATGCGTTTAGACTTACCGTCAGGTGTTGACATTGAAATCAAACTTTAATTTTAAAATGAAATATAACGTAAATATTATAGGAGGTGTGACTAATGACCAAAGGAATCTTAGGAAGAAAAGTTGGTATGACTCAAGTGTTCGTAGGTAATGGTGAGCTTATCCCTGTAACTGTAATCGAAGCTGCTGCAAACGTAGTTCTTCAAAAGAAATCAGTTGAAACTGACGGCTATGAGGCTGTACAAATCGGTTTCGAAGACAAAAGAGAAAAGCTTTCAAACAAACCAGAAAAGGGTCATGCATCAAAAGCAAACACTGCACCTAAGCGCTTCGTTCGCGAATTACGCGGAGTTAACTTAGATGAGTATGAAGTTGGTCAGGAAGTCAAAGTTGATATCTTCGCTGAAGGAGATATTGTAGATGTAACAGGAATTTCAAAAGGTAAAGGATTCCAAGGTGCAATCAAGCGCCACGGACAATCTCGCGGACCTATGTCTCACGGTTCTCGTTATCACCGTCGTCCTGGTTCAATGGGACCTGTAGCTCCGAACCGTGTGTTCAAAAACAAACTTCTACCTGGTCGTATGGGTGGAGAACGTATCACAGTACAAAACTTAGAGATCGTGAAAGTAGATACAGAACGTAATCTTCTTCTAGTAAAAGGTAATGTACCTGGTCCGAGAAAATCTGTTATTACAGTAAAAAGTGCTGTTAAAGCAAAGTAACTTACTAGGAAAGGAGGACATTTGAATGCCTAAAGTATCATTGTATAACCAAACTGGTTCAGCTGTTGGAGAAATCGAATTAAACGATTCTGTATTCGGTATTGAGCCAAATCAACAAGTATTGTTCGATGCAGTAATCATGCAAAGAGCTTCCTTACGTCAAGGAACTCACAAAACTAAAATCCGCTCAGAAGTAGCTGGCGGAGGACGTAAACCATGGCGTCAAAAGGGTACTGGTCGTGCTCGTCAAGGTTCAATCCGTTCACCACAATGGCGTGGCGGTGGAACTGTATTTGGTCCAACTCCAAGAAGCTATTCTTTCAAATTACCTAAAAAAGTACGCCGTTTAGCAATCAAATCTGCTTTATCTACTAAGGTATTAGAGGAAAACATCCTAGTATTAGAAAATCTAGTATTTGATGCTCCTAAAACAAAAGACATGGTTGCGGTACTGAAAGGATTAAACGTAGATCGTAAGGCGTTAATCGTAACTGCGGACGTAAATGAAGCAGTAGAACTTTCAGCACGTAATATTCCTGGAGTAACTGTTGTTGCTGCAAATGGAGTAAGTGTTCTTGATGTTCTAAACCATGATAAGCTTGTGATTACTAAAGCTGCGGTGCAAAAAGTAGAGGAGGTGCTCGCATAATGAAAGATCCTCGTGATATTATTAAGAGCCCTGTTATTACTGAACGTTCATCAGACCTAATGGCTGAAAAGAAATACACATTTGATGTTGACGTGAAATCTAACAAAACTGAAGTTAAAGTTGCTATTGAGCAAATTTTCGGTGTGAAGATTGAAAAAGTAAACATCATGAACTACAAAGGTAAGTTCAAACGTGTAGGACGTCACAGTGGATATACAAATCGTCGCAGAAAAGCAATCGTTAAATTAACTGCTGATAGCAAAGAAATCGAATTCTTTGAAGTTTAATTTTATAGAGAAGGAGGGAAATAGAGATGGCGATTAAACATTACAAACCAACCTCTAATGGTCGTCGTGGAATGACAACTTTAGATTTTTCTGTCATTACTACTGACAAACCGGAAAAATCATTACTAGCGCCTATTCATAGAAAAGGCGGACGTAATAACCAAGGTAAAATTACAGTACGTCATCAAGCTGGCGGACACAAGCGTCAATACCGTGTAATCGACTTTAAACGCGATAAAGATGGTATACCAGGACGCGTTGCTACGATCGAATATGATCCAAACCGTTCAGCTAACATTGCATTAATCAACTATGCAGATGGAGAAAAACGTTACATTCTTGCTCCAAAAAACCTAGAAGTAGGTGTGGAGGTATTTTCAGGTCCTGAAGCTGACATTAAAGTAGGTAACGCTCTTCCGTTAGCAAATATCCCAGTAGGTACAGTTGTTCACAATATCGAATTAAAGCCTGGTAAAGGCGGTCAATTAATTCGTTCTGCTGGTACTTCTGCACAAGTACTTGGTAAAGAAGGTAAATATGTTCTTGTTCGTTTAAATTCAGGCGAAGTTCGTATGATCCTTGCTACTTGCCGCGCTACTGTTGGTCAAGTGGGTAACGAACAACATGAACTAGTTAACATTGGTAAAGCAGGTCGTAACCGTTGGTTAGGTAAACGCCCAACTGTACGTGGATCTGTAATGAACCCTAACGATCACCCACATGGTGGTGGTGAAGGTAAAGCACCTATCGGACGTAAGTCACCAATGACTCCGTGGGGTAAACCAACTCTTGGTGCGAAAACTCGTAAGAAGAAAAACAAATCAGATAAATTTATCGTACGTCGTCGTAAAAAATAACGGGATTGTGCTACGGTTCACCGGAACCGTAGGTCAATCACGAAGGGAGGTTCACTTATGGGACGCAGTTTGAAAAAAGGACCTTTTGTAGATGATCATTTATTGAAAAAGGTTGAAAATCTAAACGGATCTGAAAAGAAACAAGTTATTAAGACTTGGTCACGCCGTTCAACGATTTTCCCTCAATTCATCGGTAATACAATTGCGGTATATGATGGTCGTAAACATGTGCCAGTCTATGTTACTGAAGATATGGTAGGTCACAAACTTGGTGAATTCGCACCAACTCGTACTTACAAAGGTCACGCAAATGACGATAAGAAAACAAGACGCTAATGAGAGGAGGATTATCTATGCAAGCTAAAGCTGTTGCGAGAACAGTTCGTATTGCTCCTCGTAAAGTTCGTTTAGTAGCAGATTTAATTCGAGGCAAGCAAGTAGGTGAAGCAGTTGCAATCCTACGTCATACACCAAAAGCTGCTTCTCCTATTGTAGAAAAAGTATTAAATTCTGCGATTGCGAATGCAGAGCATAACTACGAAATGGACGCTAATAACCTAGTTATTACTGAAGCATATGTAAATGAAGGTCCAACATTAAAAAGATTCCGTCCAAGAGCTATGGGACGTGCAAGCCAAATAAACAAGCGCACTAGCCACATTACAATCGTGGTATCAGAAAAGAAGGAGGGATAAGTAGTGGGTCAAAAAGTTAATCCAATTGGAATGCGTGTTGGTATCATTCGTGACTGGGAGTCAAAATGGTACGCAGGCAAAGACTATGCAGATTTATTACACGAAGACATTAAAGTTCGCGAATACATCGCTAAACGCTTAAGTGATGCGTCTGTTTCTAAAATTGAGATCGAACGTGCAGCTAACCGTATTAACGTTACTGTCCATACTGCTAAACCAGGTATGGTAATTGGTAAAGGTGGTACAGAAGTAGAAGCACTTCGTAAAGCATTAAACCAATTAACAGGTAAAAGAGTACACATCAACATCCTTGAAATTAAAAGAGCTGATTTAGATGCAACTCTAGTAGCCGAAAACATTGCTCGTCAATTAGAAAACCGTGTTTCTTTCCGTCGTGCACAGAAACAAGCAATCCAACGCACAATGCGTGCAGGTGCTCAAGGTATCAAAACTCAAACGTCTGGTCGTCTAGGCGGAGCTGATATCGCTCGTGGAGAACATTATAGTGAAGGAACTGTTCCACTTCACACACTTCGTGCAGACATCGATTACGGTACTGCTGAAGCTGACACAACTTACGGTAAAATTGGTGTAAAAGTTTGGATCTATCGTGGAGAGGTCCTTCCTACAAAGAAGAAAAAAGAGGAAGGAGGAAAATAATATGTTATTACCAAAACGTGTGAAATACCGCAGAGAACACCGTGGAAAAATGCGTGGTCAAGCAAAAGGTGGTACAGAAGTACACTTCGGAGAATACGGTTTACAAGCTCAAGACGCTTCTTGGATCACAAACCGTCAAATCGAAGCTGCTCGTATCGCAATGACACGTTATATGAAACGTGGCGGTAAAGTTTGGATTAAAATTTTCCCATCTAAGCCTTATACTTCAAAACCTTTAGAGGTACGTATGGGATCTGGTAAAGGTGCTCCTGAAGGATGGGTAGCTGTTGTTAAACCTGGAAAAGTATTATTTGAAATTGCTGGCGTATCTGAAGAGATCGCTCGTGAAGCTCTGCGTCTAGCAGCTCATAAGCTACCAGTTAGAACAAAGTTTGTAAAACGTGAAGAAATTGGTGGTGAATCAAATGAAAGCTAATGAAATCCGTGACCTTACCACTGCCGAAATTGAACAAAAAGTAAAATCATTAAAAGAAGAGTTATTTAACCTTCGCTTTCAACTAGCTACTGGTCAACTTGAGAATACTGCACGTATTCGTGAAGTTCGTAAATCGATCGCTCGTATGAAAACAGTAGTCCGCGAAAGAGAAATCGGTCGTAAATAATCGATAACCAGGAAGGAGGTCTACGATAGTGAGTGAACGTAACCAACGCAAAGTCTACACAGGACGTGTTGTATCTGACAAAATGGATAAAACAGTCACTGTTCTTGTAGAAACTTATAAGAAACATTCACTTTACGGGAAACGCGTAAAGTATTCAAAGAAATTTAAAGCTCATGATGAAAACAATGTTGCAAAAGCTGGCGACATCGTTAGAATTATGGAGACTCGCCCATTATCTGCTACTAAACGCTTCCGTCTTGTTGAAGTAGTAGAAAAAGCAGTTATTATCTAATTAAATTTTGTTCGGATCAATCAATAATCCGAAGGGAGGTTTCATGAATGATTCAACAAGAAACTCGTTTGAAAGTTGCTGACAACTCAGGAGCACGTGAAGTACTAACTATTAAAGTATTAGGTGGTTCTGGTCGTAAAACAGCAAATATTGGTGATGTTATTGTATGTACAGTAAAACAAGCAACACCAGGTGGCGTTGTTAAAAAAGGTGACGTTGTTAAAGCTGTAATCGTACGTACGAAGCGTGGTGTACGTCGCAATGATGGTACTTACATCCGTTTTGATGAAAATGCTTGTGTTATTATCCGTGACGACAAGAGTCCACGTGGAACTCGTATCTTCGGTCCAGTAGCACGTGAATTACGTGATAGCAACTTTATGAAAATTGTTTCACTAGCTCCAGAAGTATTATAATTCGAAATTGATTGGCCTTTAAGGAGGTGCGAAATAGATGCATGTAAAAAAGGGTGACAAGGTACAGGTTATTTCAGGGAAAGATAAAGGTAAACAAGGTGTGATCCTTGAAAGCTACCCAAAGAAAGACCGTGTTCTTGTTGAAGGCGTTAATATCGTAAAAAAACACTCAAAACCGTCTCAAGTGAATCCACAAGGTGGAATCATTAGCCAAGAGGCACCTATTCATGTATCAAATGTAATGCCATTAGATCCTAAATCTGGTAACCCAACACGTGTTGGTTACAAAGAAGTTAATGGCAAAAAGGTACGTGTAGCAAACAAATCTGGTGAAGTTTTAGATAAATAGTAAACGAAGAAAGGAGGTATTTACATGAACCGCCTAAAAGAAAAGTTTCAAAAAGAAATTACACCTGCTCTAGTGAGCAAGTTTAACTATAAGTCTGTTATGCAGGTTCCAAAAGTAGACAAAATCGTGATCAACATGGGTGTTGGTGACGCAGTTCAAAACTCTAAAGTATTAGACAACGCAGTAGAGGAATTAGCTGCTCTAAGTGGTCAAAAGCCAGTTGTAACTAGAGCTAAGAATTCAATCGCTGGTTTCCGTCTTCGAGAAGGAATGCCAATCGGAGCAAAAGTTACACTACGCGGTGAGCGCATGTATCAATTCTTAGATAAACTTGTTTCAATTTCATTACCACGTGTACGTGACTTCCGTGGTGTATCAAAGAAATCATTTGATGGCCGTGGTAACTACACTTTAGGTGTAAAAGAACAATTAATTTTCCCTGAAATTGATTACGATAAAGTAAGTAAAGTTCGTGGTATGGATATCGTTATCGTAACTACTGCAAATACTGACGAAGAAGCTCGTGAGTTATTAACAGCATTCGGTATGCCGTTCCAAAAGTAAAGGAGGCGAAAACGTGGCTAAAAAATCAATGATTGCGAAACAAAAGCGCACACAGAAATTTAAAGTACAAGAGTACACTCGTTGCGAACGTTGCGGCCGTCCACACTCTGTATTACGTAAATTTAAATTATGCCGTATTTGTTTCCGTGAACTAGCTTATAAGGGTCAAATTCCTGGTGTAAAAAAAGCAAGTTGGTAAACCCCGAATTGGGAAGGAGGTAAAAATACTATGGTGATGACAGATCCAATTGCAGATATGCTTACTCGCATCCGTAATGCGAACATGGTACGTCATGAAAAACTTGAAATCCCTGCATCAAATATCAAAAGGGAAATCGCTGAAATTTTAAAGCGTGAAGGTTTCGTTCGTGATGTTGAATATATTGAGGATGACAAACAAGGTATTATCCGTATGTTCTTAAAATACGGTGCAAACAATGAACGCGTAATTACTGGTCTTAAGCGTATTAGTAAGCCTGGTCTACGTGTATATGCAAAATCTGATGAAGTACCACGTGTGTTAAACGGTTTAGGAATCGCGATCGTTTCAACTTCACAAGGTGTGTTAACTGATAAAGAAGCTCGTCAAAAGCAAGCCGGCGGAGAAGTATTAGCTTACGTTTGGTAATAGCTTGATAAGAATGGAGGTGTAGTACATGTCACGTATTGGTAAAAAACCAATTGAAATTCCATCTGGTGTTACTGTAACTTTTAACGGTAATACTGTTACTGTAAAAGGACCAAAAGGCGAGTTAACTCGTGCTTTCCATCCTGATATGCAAATCAATGTTGAAGACAACGTGATCAGCGTTGCTCGTCCAACTGAAAATAAAGAACACCGTGCTCTTCACGGAACAACTCGCAGTCTTTTAGGAAACATGGTTGAAGGTGTATCCAAAGGGTTTGAAAGAGGCTTAGAGCTAATCGGGGTCGGATACCGTGCTCAAAAAGCTGGAAATAAGCTTGTACTAAACGTTGGATATTCTCACCCAGTAGAAATCGTTCCAGAGACTGGCGTTGAAATCGATGTTCCTTCTAACACTAAAATTATTGTTAAAGGTATCGACAAAGAACGTGTTGGCGCGTTAGCTGCTAATATTCGTGGTGTACGTCCGCCTGAGCCTTATAAAGGAAAAGGTATTCGTTACGAAGGTGAATTTGTTCGTCGTAAGGAAGGTAAAACTGCGAAGTAAGCCTTTTTAGGTAAAAGAAAGGAGAGACGTAAATGATTACGAAAAAGGATAAAAATGCAGTTCGCAGAAAAAGACATGCTCGTGTTCGTTCTCGTGTTTCAGGAACTGCTGCTCGTCCTCGCTTAAATGTGTTCCGTTCAAATAAACACATTTACGCTCAATTAATCGATGATGTTAACTCAGTAACAATCGTAAGTGCCTCTACATTAGATAAAGAGCTTTCTGTTGAAGGTGCTGGTAACGTAGATGCAGCAACAAAGGTTGGCGAACTAGTTGCTAAGCGTGGAATTGAAAAAGGAATCAAAGAGGTTGTTTTCGACCGCGGAGGTTACCTATATCACGGCCGTGTTAAAGCATTAGCTGAGGCTGCTCGTGAAGCTGGATTACAATTTTAACAAAAAAGGAGGGACATTATAGATGCGTCGCATTGATCCAAATAAATTAGAACTTGAAGAACGCGTAGTTACCGTTAACCGTGTTGCTAAGGTTGTAAAAGGTGGACGTCGATTCCGCTTTGCAGCATTAGTAGTAGTTGGTGATAGAAACGGACATGTTGGTTTTGGAACTGGTAAAGCACAAGAAGTTCCAGATGCAATTCGTAAAGCAATTGAAGATGCTAAAAAGAACCTAATCTCTGTACCGATGGTTGGAACAACAGTTCCTCACCAAGTAATTGGTCAATTCGGAGCAGGTGAAGTATTATTAAAGCCTGCATCTGAAGGTACTGGAGTTATCGCTGGTGGACCAGTTCGTGCGGTATTAGAACTTGCTGGTATCGGTGATATCCTTTCTAAATCATTAGGAACAAACACTCCAGTAAATATGATTCGTGCTACTATTGAAGGCTTAAGTCAATTAAAGCGTGCTGAAGAAGTAGCTAAGTTACGTGGTAAATCAGTAGAAGAACTGTTAGGATAGGAGGGAAAACACAATGTCAAACAAATTATCAATTACCCTCACTCGCAGTGTCATCGGACGTCCTGAAGACCAACGTGTAACTGTTCGTACTCTTGGATTGAAAAAATTACATCAAACTGTTGTTCATGATGATAATGCTGCGATTCGCGGTATGATTAACAAAGTTGCTCACCTAGTTACGGTTAAAGAACAATAATTAGATTTTTTTTTGAAATAAGGAGGTGCCCAAATGAAACTTCATGAATTACAAGCAACTGAAGGATCCCGTAAAACTCGTAATCGTGTAGGACGCGGAACTGGTTCAGGTAATGGTAAAACTGCTGGTAGAGGTCATAAAGGTCAAAACTCTCGTTCTGGTGGCGGTGTTCGTCCAGGATTTGAAGGTGGTCAAATGCCTCTATTCCAACGTTTGCCAAAACGTGGTTTTACAAACATCAATCGCAAAGACTTTGCTATTGTTAACCTTGAAACACTAAATCGTTTTGAAGACGGAACAGAAGTAACACCTGAACTTCTAATTGAAACTGGTGTTGTAAGTAAACTTAATGCTGGAATTAAGATCCTTGGAAAAGGTACTCTTGATAAAAAGCTAACAGTTAGAGCTCACAAATTCTCCTCTACTGCACAAGAAGCGATTGAAGCTGCTGGCGGAAAAACAGAGGTGATCTAATGTTTCAAACAATCTCCAATTTTATGCGCGTTGGTGATATAAGAAACAAAGTTATATTCACCTTACTTATGCTAGTAGTATTTCGAATCGGCACCTTTATTCCAGTGCCAAATGTCAATGCAGACGTTTTAAAAGCAACTGACAGCAATACAGCGTTCGGCCTCTTAAATACATTTGGTGGTGGAGCATTGTTTAACTTCTCAATCCTTGCGATGGGAATCATGCCTTACATTACTGCTTCAATTATCATTCAATTGTTGCAAATGGACGTTGTTCCAAAATTTACGGAATGGTCCAAGCAAGGGGAAGTTGGACGTCGTAAATTAGCGCAGTTTACTCGCTACGGAACGATCGTGCTAGGATTTATCCAAGCAATAGGTATGTCAATTGGTTTTAACAATATGTCTAACGGGATGTTAATTGAAAACCCAAATATCGCAACGTATTTATTAATCGCTGTTGTGCTGACTGCTGGTACTGCATTTTTAATGTGGTTAGGTGAACAAATTACAGCGAAAGGCGTTGGGAACGGGATTTCGATTCTCATTTTCGCGGGTATTGTTGCCGCAATTCCTACAGCTGTAAATCAAATCTATATTCAACAATTTGAGGATGCAGGGGATCGATTATTCCTAAGCATCATTACTGTTGTTTTACTGCTAGTTGCTGTTGTAGCTGTTGTCATAGGTGTAATATTTGTACAACAAGCTTTACGTAAAATTCCAATTCAATATGCAAAGCGGTTAGCTGCTAATAGCCCGGTTGGAGGACACTCCACACATTTACCGTTAAAAGTAAATGCGGCTGGAGTTATTCCTGTAATTTTTGCAGTTTCCTTCATTATTACGCCACCAACGATTGCATCGTTCTTTGGTCCTAATGCAGTAACTGAATGGATTACAAAGTATTTTGATTATACTCAACCTGTTGGGATGATCATATATATCGCGCTAATCATTGCGTTCACATATTTCTATACGTTTGTTCAAGTTAATCCTGAGCAAATGGCAGATAATTTGAAAAAGCAAGGCGGCTATATTCCAGGGATTCGCCCAGGAAGAAATACGCAAGAATATGTAACAAAAATTCTGTATCGCTTAACTTTTGTTGGTTCTATTTTCTTAGCAGCTATTTCAGTTCTTCCTGTATTCTTTATAACTTTTGCGAATTTACCGCAGTCTGCACAAATTGGTGGAACCAGCTTGCTTATCGTTGTCGGTGTTGCACTAGAAACAATGAAGCAGCTTGAAAGTCAGCTTGTAAAACGTCATTATAAAGGATTTATCAAATAAGGTTCTGGGAATGTTTTTCCCAGCACCTCCAAGATAAGAGGCTGAGGGGGCAAATCACTTGAACTTAGTATTAATGGGGCTTCCGGGTGCTGGTAAAGGTACTCAAGCTGAAAAAATCGTAGAAAAGTACAATATCCCTCATATCTCAACAGGAGATATGTTCCGAGCTGCTATAAAAGATAGAACAGAACTAGGACTTCAAGCAAAATCGTTTATGGATAAAGGTGAGCTTGTTCCTGATGAAGTTACGATCGGAATTGTCCGCGAACGATTAAGCAAAGACGATTGCAACGAAGGATTTTTACTTGATGGTTTTCCGCGTACCGTTCCACAAGCAGAAGCACTTGAAGCGATTCTCACAGATCTTGGAAAACAAATTGACTATGTAATTAACATAGAAGTTAATTCCGAGATTTTACTCGAACGACTAACAGGTCGCCGAATTTGTAAGGACTGCGGTTCTACTTACCATTTAGTATTCAACCCTCCTAGCCAGGAAGGTACATGCGATAAGTGTGGAGGAGAACTATATCAGCGAGCTGATGATAATGCGGAGACAGTTGGAACTCGTCTTCAAGTAAATATTGAGCAATCAAAGCCACTTCTTGACTTTTATCAAGTAAAGGGCTATCTTCGCAATATCAATGGACAACAAGAAATTAACAAAGTTTTTGGTGATATAGAGGAACTCCTTGGGGGATTAAAATAATTGATTATTTGTAAGTCACCAAGAGAAATTGAAATAATGCGCGAAGCAGGTAAAATCGTTGCATTGACTCACCAAGAATTACAAAAGTATATTACTCCGGGGATTTCAACGAAAGAACTGGATACAATTGCTGAAAAGTTTATACGTGGATATAATGCAATTCCTTCCTTTAAAGGGTATAATGGTTTTCGCGGCAGTATCTGTACATCTGTTAGTGAAGAGCTGGTACACGGTATACCGGGTGATCGCATCTTACAAGATGGAGATATAATTAGTATTGATATCGGTGCTGAGTATAATGGTTATCATGGTGATTCAGCTTGGACTTATCCGGTAGGCAAAATACATGCGGAAAATCAGAAACTTCTAGAAGTAACGGAAGAATCCCTTTATCGAGGATTAGAAGAAGCAAAGCCTGGTGAGCGTCTTTCAAACATTTCTCATGCAATCCAAGTATATGTCGAGGCTCACGGTTTTTCGATTGTTCGAGAATATGTTGGTCACGGTGTAGGCAAAGAATTACATGAGGAACCGCAAATTCCACATTATGGTCCTCCTAATAAGGGACCACGTTTAAAACCAGGAATGGTACTTGCCGTTGAACCGATGGTAAATGCAGGTAGTCGATACGTGAAGACGTTAGCAGATAACTGGACTGTTGTAACAGTCGATGGCAAAACGTGTGCGCATTTTGAACATACGATTGCTATTACAGAAACAGGGTATGAGATCTTAACAAAATTGTAAGGCACAAACCCTATTCATGAGAATAACATTCATCTAATTTTTGATTACGTATCTCCGGAAGTTCAGAGCAGTATTAAAGAAACTGGTCGATGACAAACGTAGAGTAATGTTTGTGCGTATCGAAGTTTGTCAATGAGCAAGTTACTGATTTGAAGAAGGGAGAACATTCCAATGGCGAAAGACGATGTAATTGAAGTTGAAGGTACTGTTGCTGAGACATTACCTAATGCAATGTTTAAAGTTGAATTAGAGAATGGTCATACTGTTTTGGCCCATGTTTCTGGTAAAATTCGCATGCACTTTATTCGTATTTTACCCGGAGACAAGGTTACGGTTGAATTATCACCTTATGACTTGACTCGCGGTAGGATTACGTACCGTTTTAAATAAATGCGCTCCGAACTATCAAGGAGGTTTGAAAAATGAAAGTGAGACCATCAGTAAAACCTATCTGCGAAAAGTGTAAGGTTATTCGTAGAAAAGGTAAAGTAATGGTAATTTGTGAAAACCCAAAACATAAACAAAAACAAGGCTAATAAATAAGGAGGTGTACGTCTAAATGGCTCGTATTGCTGGTGTTGATATTCCACGTGAAAAACGTGTAGTTATATCTTTAACATATATTTTTGGAATCGGACGTCCAACTGCACAGAAAATCCTAGCAGAAGCTGGTGTTTCTGAAGATACACGTGTTCGTGATCTTACAGAAGACGAATTAAACAAGATTCGTGACATCATTGACCGTTATAAAGTAGAAGGTGACCTTCGTCGTGAGGTTTCACTTAACATCAAACGTTTAATCGAAATCGGTTCTTACCGTGGTCTGCGTCATCGTCGCGGATTACCTGTAAGAGGTCAAAATACTAAAAATAACGCTCGTACACGTAAAGGACCTCGTCGTACTGTAGCAAACAAGAAGAAATAGTAAGGGAGGTAATGGATAAATGGCACGTAAAACGAATACTCGTAAACGTCGTGTTAAAAAGAATATTGAATCTGGTGTTGCACACATCCGTTCAACATTCAACAATACGATCGTAACAATTACAGACGCACACGGAAATGCAATTTCATGGTCAAGTGCGGGTGCCCTTGGTTTCAAAGGTTCACGTAAATCTACTCCATTCGCTGCACAAATGGCTGCTGAAACTGCTGCTAAAGTTTCAATGGAGCATGGTATGAGAACTCTTGAAGTAACTGTAAAAGGCCCTGGCGCAGGACGTGAAGCTGCAATCCGTGCTCTTCAAGCTGCTGGTCTTGAAGTTACAGCTATTAAAGATGTTACTCCAGTACCACATAACGGTTGTCGCCCACCAAAACGTCGTCGCGTATAATTTATTTATACATTTGACAGGACGTATTTGATCTTTTCTGTATAAGATTTATGATCCATGGCTATAATGGATTAATGGGTTTTGGTAAACTTTTTTACTCTTATAAGTGTAACAACGGCGTGAGTGAGGCTGATTCACGAATCGCTTTTGTTTGTTTATAAGTTCTTTACAGAATGAATCGAGTTGTTGTTGTGCACAGATAGGGAACTTAACTATTGGGAATTTCGGTTAGACGCTTTGATCATAGTCTAGCCGAGGTTTCGACGTTTTGAAGGAGGGTTTATAAATGATCGAAATTGAAAAACCAAAAATCGAAACGGTTGAAATCAACGAAGATGCCAAATACGGTAAATTCGTCGTCGAGCCACTTGAGCGTGGATATGGAACTACTTTGGGTAACTCCTTACGTCGTATCCTATTATCTTCTCTTCCTGGTGCCGCTGTAACGTCTATCCAAATAGATGGGGTACTGCATGAATTCTCAACAATCGAAGGCGTCGTCGAAGATGTAACATCTATTATCTTAAATGTGAAGAAATTAGCACTCAAAATCTACTCTGATGAAGAAAAGACTCTTGAGATTGATGTTCAAGGTGAAGGTCCGGTAAAAGCTTCCGATATCACTCATGACAGTGATGTTGAAATCTTAAACCCAGATCTGCACATTGCAACTCTTGCTAAGGACGCACATTTTCGTGTGAGATTTACTGCGAAGCGTGGACGAGGATATACTCCAGCCGATGCAAATAAGCGTGAAGATCGACCAATCGGTGTAATCCCGATTGACTCAATCTATACTCCAGTTTCACGTGTTAACTACCAAGTTGAAAAAACACGTGTTGGACAGGTCGCGAACTTTGACAAACTGACTTTTGATGTTTGGACAGACGGCAGTACTGGTCCAAAAGAAGCGATTGCACTGGGTGCGAAAATCCTTACAGAACATTTAAATATTTTTGTAGGATTAACGGATGAAGCTCAAAATGCAGAAATTATGGTTGAAAAAGAAGAGGATCAAAAAGAGAAAGTCCTCGAAATGACAATTGAAGAGTTAGATCTCTCAGTTCGTTCATATAACTGCTTAAAGAGAGCAGGAATCAATACGGTTCAAGAGCTTGCTCACAAAACTGAAGAAGATATGATGAAGGTACGAAACCTTGGTCGTAAATCTTTAGAAGAAGTGAAGGCTAAACTAGAAGAGCTTGGTCTAGGCTTACGTAAAGATGACTGACTCGATTTGAATTATGCGAATTAGAGGCGTCTTTCTCACACGTTCAGTCATACTTGTTACAAGAGCCTAGTTATCTTTGTCTTTCATAATAATTCAACAAAGGAGGGAATACCTCATGTCATACCAAAAATTAGGACGTACAAGCGCGCAACGTAAGGCGTTATTACGTGACCTTACTACTGACTTAATTATCAACGAGCGCATCGAAACAACTGAAGCTCGTGCGAAGGAATTAAAATCAGTTGTAGAAAAAATGATTACATTAGGTAAGCGTGGTGACCTTCACGCTCGTCGTCAAGCTGCATCTTACATCCGTAACGAGGTAGCGAACGTTGAGTCTGGTCAAGATGCGCTTCAAAAGTTATTCAGTGACATCGCAACTCGTTATGAAGAGCGCCAAGGTGGATACACTCGTATCATGAAGCTTGGACCTCGTCGTGGTGACGGTGCTCCAATGGTTATCATTGAATTAGTCTAATTTTTTTCTTTAAGGGCGGGACAGTTTTCTAAACTGGTCTAAGCCCTTTTTATTTTACGTTCATTATTTTTCGAAAAAGATAGAATTATCTACGAATAGTATTTTACTCTCCTAATGAATGCACACAATATATGAAAACTTCTCCTGAAATATTGGAGTAACGCGTTCTTATTCCCTTGACAGATACGGAAGAAACGAATAATTTTGAAGATAGTAAGTTGAGATGCGAAAAGTTTTATTTCTATGGAAATAATGTCGATTGTCGATAGATGGGTGGGATGAGGATGAGTGACAACCTTTTAGTTGTTGATCAGATTAGCTATAAATATGCAGATAACACGAGGTTCGCATTGGAAAATCTATCATTCTCTGTTCAAAAAGGAGAATGGCTTGCGATTGTTGGTCATAATGGCTCTGGGAAATCTACATTAGCTCGAATCCTAAATGGTCTATTGTTGCCCCAAACCGGGAGTGTAACCATTGAAGGGGTACAGCTAAATGAAGAGTCGATTTGGGATATTCGAAAGAAAATCGGAATGGTGTTTCAGAATCCGGATAACCAATTTGTTGGAACAACAGTAAAGGATGATATTGCTTTCGGGATGGAAAACAACGGAATTCCCCGCGATACGATGATGTCCCGAATAGAAAGAGTAATTGATATGGTCAAGATGCGTGAATTTCTAGAACATGAGCCACATCAACTCTCAGGCGGTCAAAAGCAAAGGGTTGCGATTGCGGGCGTTCTGGCTGTTCAGCCTGATCTCATCATCTTAGATGAAGCAACATCCATGTTGGATCCGATTGGCCGTACAGAGGTATTAGAAACGATAAGGGAAATCAAAAATGAGAGTCAAATCACAGTTATGTCAATTACCCATGATTTAGAGGAAGCAGCTAGAGCTGATCGATTGATTGTAATGAATCAAGGACAATTATTTGCAGAGGGGAAACCCGAGGACATTTTTGCATTGGATGATAAGCTAGTCGAAATCGGACTAGACTTGCCGTTTTCTGTAAAGGTATCTAAAAAACTGCGAGCGATCGGGGTTCCTCTTTCTAAGAATCATATTACAGAAGAAGGTTTGGTGAATGAGTTATGGACATTACAATCGAAAAACTAGAGCATCGCTACCAGATTCGTTCACCTTTTGAAAGACTAGCTCTATATGATGTTAATGCGAATATTAAGTCAGGTTCATACACGGCTGTCATTGGTCATACAGGTTCAGGGAAGTCGACGATTCTGCAGCATTTAAATGGCCTCTTACAGCCAACTTCTGGTTCGATTGCAATAGGTGAGCGTACGATCACTTCGAAGCAAAAAGAAAAAAATCTTAAGCCTCTTCGAAAGAATGTCGGGGTCGTCTTTCAATTTCCTGAACACCAGTTGTTTGAGGAAACAGTAGAGAAGGATATTTGTTTTGGTCCACTAAATTTTGGTGTTCCATTAGATGAAGCAAAAGAAAGAGCAAAGCGGACAATCAAAATGGTCGGTCTTTCAGAAGAATATTTAACGAAATCTCCTTTTGATCTAAGTGGCGGTCAAATGAGACGGGTTGCGATTGCTGGAATTCTGGCTATGAACCCACAAGTATTAGTTTTGGACGAGCCTACTGCGGGACTAGATCCACGAGGTCGATTTGAAATCATGGAAATGTTTTATAAGCTTCATAAAGAACGGGGACTTACAACAGTTCTTGTAACCCATAGCATGGAAGATGCTTCCCGATATGCTGATCAAATTCTTGTGATGGAAAAAGGGACAATTAAATTTCAAGGCAGTCCAGTTGAGATTTTCTCAAACCCTGAGCAAGTTCTGCATTTAGGGTTGGATGTTCCGGAAGCAGTAAGACTTAAAGGGTTGCTTGAAGAAAAATTAGGCATAGAAATCCCAAGTTCGGCTAGTCTGTCTGTCGATGAGATAGTCTCTTATGTTGGGGCAGCGCTAAAAGGTGAGGGGGCTCGTCAATGAACATTATTATAGGTCGCTATATACCGGGTAACTCCCCCCTGCATCGAATGGATCCAAGGGCTAAGCTATTACTTATTTTCTTTTATGTGTTTATTGTCTTTATCGCGAATTCGGTTCTTACCTATGCTTTATTGGGAATTTATACTTTAACGATTGTTTTATTAACAAAGGTTCCTATACGCTATATTCTTTCTGGATTAAAACCGATTTTATGGGTTATTCTTTTCACCTTCATCCTTCATATCTTTCTAACGAAAGAAGGTGACCTACTTGTTGATTTAGGTTGGCTTAAAATTTATGAGGGTGGCGTAACACAGGGGATTTTTATCTCATTACGGCTATTATATTTAATTATTATGACGACAATATTAACATTAACTAGTACACCAATCGAGATTACTGATGGCATGGAAAGTTTATTAGCCCCATTTAAAAAAATCGGTCTGCCTACCCATGAACTTGCGCTAATGATGTCGATTTCGCTTCGTTTTATTCCGACATTAATGCAGGAGACAGAGAAGATTATGAAGGCCCAGGCTGCAAGAGGTGTCGAATTTACGAGTGGACCAATAAAGGATCGCATGAAGGCGATTGTACCATTATTAATTCCGTTGTTTATCAGTTCATTTAAACGAGCGGAGGAACTTGCAATTGCTATGGAAGCAAGAGGCTATCGGGGTGGAGAAGGACGGACTAAGATGCGCTTATTACAGTGGAGAGGTCTCGATACACTTATGCTTGTGCTGCTACTTGTAACAGCAGCAATACTATTTTTATTACGTGGATAGAGGGTTAAAATGAATCGGTACAAATGCATCATTTCGTATGATGGAACCCGGTTTTCAGGGTACCAGGTCCAACCGAATAAACGAACCGTTCAATCGGAATTTGAACAGGCTTTACAGAAAATGCATAAAGGCGAACAGATGAAAATTGTCGCATCAGGCCGTACCGATGCAACAGTGCACGCCCTGGGGCAGGTTATTCATTTTGATTCACCTTTATCGATTCCTGGTGAAGGATGGATAAAAGCCTTGAATTCGGTGCTTCCCGATGACATCCGAGTGCGTTCGGCGGAAATGGCGGCGCCAGACTTCCATGCACGGTTTGATGTGAAGGCAAAGGAATACCGGTATCGTTTATTGATCAGTAAGGAACCGGACGTTTTTAAGCGTCATTACACGTATCATTATCCATATCCACTTAATCTTCAGGCAATGAAAGAGGCTGCTGATCTATTAGTGGGCACACATGATTTTACGAGTTTTTGTGCTTCAAAGACGGAAGTGCAGGATAAGGTTCGTACCATCTACCAGATAAAAATTGAAAAACTTGACGATGAACTCATTTTTTCGTTTGTCGGTAATGGTTTTTTGTATAATATGGTAAGAATTCTAGTAGGGACTTTACTTGAGGTTGGAAGCAGCAAAAAAGACGTAAGGATAATTGATTCTATTCTGACTGGGAAAGACCGATCTCTTGCAGGAAAGACTGCCCCAGGCCAGGGATTATGCCTATGGCAGGTGTTTTATGAAGAATGGAAGGAATAGGAAAAGAAAAATTCTCATAACAACTAATCCTGGTGTAACATTTTCTTGACATTGCTTCTTAAAAGTTATATTATATCTTAGGTATGATATTTAAACCCCACGTTAAAGCCCCGGAACTTTAATCGTGATTAAATACAATATGAAACGTTATTGAAATTAGGAGGGAAACTCATGCGTACAACATTTATGGCTAATGCTAATAATATAGAGCGCAAATGGTATGTTGTAGATGCTGAAGGTAAAACTTTAGGTCGTTTATCAACTGAAGTTGCAACATTACTTCGTGGAAAACACAAACCAACTTTTACACCACATGTTGACACTGGTGATAATGTGATCATTATTAATGCTGAAAAAATCGAATTAACAGGTAACAAATTACACGATAAGATTTACTACCGTCACAGCCAATTCCCTGGCGGATTAAAATCAAGAACTGCATTAGAAATGCGCACAAACTATCCAACAAAAATGCTTGAACTTGCAATTAAAGGAATGCTTCCAAAAGGTTCTCTTGGTCGTCAAATGTTCAAGAAATTGCATGTTTACGCTGGAAGCGAACATCCACATCAAGCACAACAACCTGAAGTATTCGAACTTCGCGGTTAATTATTAAGGAGGGTATTAATTTGGCACAGGTACAATATTATGGCACTGGTCGTCGTAAAAGCTCTGTTGCACGTGTACGTTTAGTTCCTGGCGACGGACGCATTGTAATCAACGGTCGTGACATTGCAGAGTATATTCCATTTGAAGCTTTAAGAGAAGTTGTTAAACAACCTCTAAATGCTACTGAAACTTTAGGAAACTATGACGTTCTTGTTAACGTTAATGGTGGAGGATACACTGGTCAAGCTGGCGCAATCCGTCACGGTATCGCTCGTGCGTTACTACAAGCAGACCCTGAATTCCGTCCATCTTTAAAATCAGCTGGTCTATTAACACGTGACCCACGTATGAAAGAACGTAAAAAATACGGACTTAAAGGCGCTCGTCGTGCACCTCAGTTCTCAAAACGTTAATATTTACGTTTCAAAGGCTCTCAATCAATTGGTTGGGGGTTTTTTGTATTTGAAAAATTCTTTGACCACAGATGTTGACCGGGGAAACAGTAAAAGTAAAATTAACGGAGATTTTCCGTTTAAATACAGAATGGAACCTATTTTATGGAGATTAAGGAGAGCTTTTCGTACCAAGTAAGTAAAAATCCACTATTCATGAATTTCTTGAGTTAATAGTCGGACTATCTCCGTTTAATTAAGCTTTTTTCAGTGACTTTTCCTTTTTAAGGGAAATTTCTCCGACAATTTTTCTAGGGTAAAAAAGGTTGGGTTATATTTGCACCTTCTTAGAATTATGGGCTGTCACTCGGACAGTACGGGATAGCCCTTCGATAGACTATAAGTCCTAATCAAGCTGGCATAGCAACATTCCCAATGTGTTCAATGATCTTTTTAAATACTCTCTTTATTTACCAGTCTTTTTTTAAAATCGAAGTTTGTATAGAATTCAAACTAATTATAAAATAGTAGTGATAACTAAAAAAAGTAATTAATGTTAATCCGTTTCTTTTATAGGATTTATGTATCAAATTAAGGTACGATGGGTATAGACAGATTTATTTTTGGAGGTAAAGAAGAATGAGTGGGTTTCCTAAGGATGCAATTCGTATTTTAAAAGAGACGAGTCGTACATTTTATATTCCGATTACGTTTTTGCAGAAGGAGTTAAAGCATTCGGTTGCATCTGCTTATTTGGTATTTCGGGCAATTGATGAAATTGAAGATCATGAAAACGTGGACAATGATGTAAAACACACGATCTTAATGCAAGTGGCTGATTTATTCAACCAACCATTTGATAGCGAAGAATATGTAAAAATACTGGGACCAACAAAGGATCAAATGCCTGAAGTGACACTTCGGCTAGGAGATTGGCTACGTGCTTGTCCAAAGGATGCCCAGCCAATCGTTATGAGATCTGCTTATGAAATGGCATCTGGTATGGCGAAATGGTCAAAAGCAAATTGGAATATCCGTACACGTGAAGATTTGGATGACTATACATATTACGTTGCAGGACTTGTTGGAGTCATGCTTTCGGACCTGTGGGAGCTGTATGGCGGGGAAAAAACGGATCGGGAACTTGCCATTGGTTATGGACGCGGGCTGCAGGCCGTTAATATTTTGCGCAATGAGAAGGAAGACTTGGATGAACGTGGTGTAAGCTTTGTACCTGATGGCTGGAATCGTGAGGAGCTATTTAAATATGCAGAAGAAAATCTCGCGAAGGCAGATGAGTATATGACACATCTCAAAAAGAGAAGCATTATCTTATTCTGTCGTCTGCCGCTTGCCCTAGCTCATAAAACGTTAAAAGCATTGAAAGAGGGAAGAGAAAAAATTACTCGTGCTGAAGTAGAACAAACGGTGGAAGAAGTGCAAACGAATTGATTCTTGTTTATACAGGGATTGGTGATGCAGAATCTATCGTCCTTTTAGAATTTTAACTTTAATCATGCAGCAATTTCCTACTTCTATATGTGGGGATGAATGCAAATAGAGTATACAATTCAGTCGGGGTTCAAACTTCGCCTGAATAAAGTTAAGCCTCCGGCGGATGCCACAGATTTTCAAAGGTAATTTTTCGAGCAAGCACGAAAAAATCTGGGCACAAATACGCCAAGGCGCATTTGATTAATAAGGGCAGGTGTTGGTGATGACCAACTCAATCGAGCAAAGAAAATCTCAACATATTCAAATTACATTGAACGAAAAGGTTACGGGAGATTCAATTTCAACAGGATTGGAGTCGTTTGCTTTCATCCACAATGCGCTCCCTGAAATTGATTTTGACGAAATTACGATTGAAACTACATTCCTTGGCTTTGCGACCAAAACCCCGTTTCTTATAAGCTCCATGACAGGAGGGACAGACCTAGCAGAGACAATTAATCGAAATTTAGCTGTGGCAGCTGAAGAGAGGGGCTGGGCACTTGCGCTGGGGTCGACCCGTGCGCTGCTTGATAGTGACACAAATCCCTCCTCTTTCTTAATGAGGAAGTATGCACCGAGTGTCCCAATCATTGCGAACTTGGGCGCTGTTCAGTTCAATTACGGATATGGTGTGGAGGAATGCAGAAGAATTATCGGGATGACAGAGGCGGATATGCTCGTTCTCCATTTGAACAGCATCCAGGAAGTGATTCAGGATAATGGCGATACAAATTTTAAAGGGTTACTAAAGAAGATTGAACAAATTTGTCACACGCTAGAGGTTCCGGTCGGAGTTAAGGAAGTTGGATGGGGAATCGATGGTCATACTGCCCAAAAATTAGTTGATGCCGGGGTTGCGTTTATTGATGTTGCTGGAGCGGGTGGCACATCTTGGAGCCAGGTAGAAAAGTTCCGTTCTAATGACCCAATCCGACGGGCAGCTGCTGAAGCATTCAGCGAATGGGGCGTTCCAACAGCAGAATCGATCAAGATGGTTCGTGAAAGTGTTGGAGACCATCCGCTCATTGCCAGTGGGGGAATTCTAACGGGGCTGGATGGAGCCAAGTCCATTGCATTTGGGGCCGACCTAGTCGGATTCGGACGATCTATCCTGAAAGAAGCAACCCAAAGTGCGGAAGATGTTCTAGAAGTCATGGAAATCCGTGAAATGGAACTTCGGATGTCGATGTTTGGAATCGGGGCGTCGACGATTCAAGAATTGAAGAACACCACGCGATTGAAGGAAGTAAGATAGAATTTTTAGTCGAGACTCTCAACTATTTGGTTGAGGTCTTTTTTTATGATCAATTTAATATATTCCTTCATTTTTAAATTTTTGAAATCATCAAATCTTTATTGTTTACAAAACGGATAGGAATAATTATAATTTATATCATTATATTAGAAACGACAAGTAGGTGAGAAAGTGAAAAGAAACAGCAAATGGTATGACAACCAATTCATCCCTTGGGTATTACCAATCGTCCTTGTCGTTATCTGGCAGGTATTTGGCCAATACAAAATTATTGCCTCATCGATATTACCGACCCCACTGGAGGTTATACAAGCAGCGATTCGTTTATTTAAAAGTGGTGAATTGCAGGAACATGTTTTAATTAGTACACAACGTGCGCTACTAGGATTTTTAATTGGTGGTATTGTTGGTTTTGTTTTTGGTCTTTTAAATGGAACAATTCTATTTTTCGAAAAAACTGTTGACACCACCATCCAAATGGTCCGAACAATTCCCCATTTGGCGTTAATTCCGCTTGTCATTTTGTGGTTTGGCATCGACGAAAGTGCAAAAATATTTCTAGTCGCACTTGGGGTGATGTTCCCGATTTACATAAATACATTCAATGGCATTAAAAATGTCGATCATAAGTTAATTGAGATGGGTTCTGTATATGGCTTATCGAGATGGAAGTTGTTTATGAATATCATCTTACCAGGAGCCTTGCCTTCCATTTTAGTTGGAATCCGTTATGCACTTGGAGTTACGTGGATATCTTTAATTGTTGCTGAAACAATTGGGGCAAATTCAGGGATTGGCTTTTTGGCAACGACGGCCCGTGAATTTATGCAAATGGATATCGTGGTCTTAACGATTGTACTATATGCTATTTTGGGTAAATTATCCGACGTGATTGCGAAGGTTTTTGAAAATCGCTTATTAAAATGGAATCCATCCTATAACAGAAAAAATAATTGATAGTAGATGGGGGTGGTAACAGTGTTCAATATTGAACTAAAGAATGTAGCTAAAAGCTATGGGGAAAATGAAGTCTTACATGATATTAATCTTTCAATTGAACAAGGAAGCTTCACCGCCATCGTGGGACGAAGTGGTTGTGGCAAAAGTACGTTGTTGCGAATTATAGCGAAGTTAGAGGAAGCATCAAGAGGAGAATTGGCGTTCTCAGGGGAGGAAGCAAAGGAACCGAAGATTCGTGTCATGTTTCAAGATGATCGGCTGATTCCGTGGAAAAGCGTTCTACATAATATTAACCTCGGTGCAGTCAATAAAGAGGTAGCAAAAGAATCGCTTGAAAAGGTTGGGTTGATTGAGAAGAAAAGTGATTGGCCTGACCAATTATCAGGTGGGCAAAAACAACGTATTGCTCTTGCGCGTGCATTGGCAAGTAATCCTGATATTCTGCTGTTTGATGAGCCACTTGGTGCGCTTGATGCACTAACAAGGATTGAAATGCAAAATTTAATTGAAGGACTTTGGGAGCAGCAGAAATTCACATCACTTCTAGTGACTCACGATGTAACGGAGGCTGTGCGTTTAGCGGATCGAGTCATTGTCATTGATAAGGGGGTCATTCAATTAGATCAAGAAATAGACTTGCCGAGACCTCGCGTTCGTGATGAGAAATTTACGCATTATGAGAAAAAAATATTAGACCAAATCTTAGGGGGATAAAACGATGAAAAAATCAATCTTATTTATAGCCACACTAGTATTATTGTTTGTGTTGGCCGCATGTGGAAGTGGCTCAAGCGATGATGCTTCATCAACTGACGCAAGTTCAAATAAAGGCGATAGTGCAGAAAAAGAAACCGTTCGAATTGGTTATCAAAGAGGAAATACATTAAATATTTTAAAAGAGCATGGAAACTTAGATGAAGCATTAAGCAAAGAAGGTTATACCATCGAGTGGAAGGTATTCCCGACTGGAACAGTCTTACTAGAAGCATTAAATACAAATAATATCGATTTTGGCCACGCGTCTGACGGTAACGCTGTATTCATGCAAGCAGGCGGACACCCATTACATTATATTGCATCTGAAGCCCCGTATCCAAAAGGGGTTGCACTAGTCGTCAAGGCAGATTCAGATATTAAAACAGTAGAAGACTTAAAGGGGAAAACAATTGGCGTTACAAAAGGTGGTAATCAACACTACCTATTATTAGTTGCCTTAGAGAAAGCTGGTATTTCTTTAGATGAAGTGGAAATTCGATTTTATAAAGACGCAGCTGAAGGGTTATCCGCATTTACAACCGATCAGTTTGATGTGTATGGCACATGGGATCCATATTTAGCGATCGTTGAGAATAAAGTAGAAACTCGTACCATTGTAGATGGTTCTGATTTAACTGAGAACCGTACATTTTATTTTGCATCAGAAGAGTTTTTAGCTGAAAAACAAGACGTAATCAAAATTATTTTAGAGGAATTACAAAATTCGAACCAATGGGCAAATGAAAATAAACAAGAAGTATCTGAGATTTTGTCAGCTGAATTAGGTTTAGAAATTGAGCCAATCCAACAAGCGAATGATCGCCGTACCTTTGGTGTTGAAAAAATAGAAGAAGTCATTATTTCGAGTCAGCAACAATTAGCGGATACGTTCTTTGAAGCGGGTCTGCTAGAAACTGAAGTGAGTGTTGAAGAAGCTACAAACGTAGATGAGGCAATGATTCCAGATAACATTAAATAGGAGGGCTCCACATGACAAAGGTAGTAGAAAATGCATTTTTGAGTTATGGCAATCCAGATGCTCCTGTAAAAGTTGAAGTATTTTTGAATCTAGCATGTCCTTATTGTGCCACATTTTTTGAAGCGGCGGATGAAGTTCTTGCTCCATATATTGAAAATAATCAAGTTCAATATGTGATTAAACATTATGATAAGCCACGTGAAATGCTGTTATATGGTACTTTAGCGAATTTGTTTTTTGACTACAAAGAACCAGAACGTATTTATGAGTTAATGAAAGACTTATTTAAGAAACAAAGTGAATGGAGCGAGTCAGATAGTGACTCGATCAAAAAAATGTTAACGGAACAGTATGGATTAAAAGAAGAACCAGATACCATTGACATTAGTTTACAAATTACGTCTGAAGCAATTAAACGAAAAGTTAAAATGGTACCAACTGTTTTTATTAACGATAAGGAATTCCAATTCCCAGTTGAGCTTGATGCGCTAGGCTTGCGGGATGAAGTTGAAAACGCGCTAGCTTAAGGCTAAGAAGTACAGCTCAAAGACTCTCAACCAATAAGTTGGGAGTCTTTTTTAGTAAGTTAAAAGCGGATGTAGTATCCAACCCACATCCGCTTTTAGTCTGCTAATTTATTTTTTACTGCATAAAGAGCAGCTTGAGTTCGGTCACTCAATTCGAGTTTACCCAGTAGGTTCGATACATGCGTTTTGACTGTTTTTTCGGTGATAAATAGGGAGCTCGCGATTTCCTTATTACTTTTTCCTTTGGCAATTTCCTTTAATACATCTAACTCTCGATTGGTTAGTTCCTCGATTGCACTTTTCTCCTGGTTTTTATGATTGGATAAGTTGGCCAGCAGATGTGAAGTTGCTGTTGGATGAAGCTGGTTTTCGCCGCCCATTATTTTTTTTATCGATTTGACAAGGTCATCGGGCTCAATGTCCTTTAACTGATAACCGGAAGCACCTGCTTCTAGGGCGGGGATGACATGATCCTGATCAGAAAAGCTGGTAAGCATCATTATTTTTATTTCAGGTAGTTCCTTTTTGATGATCTTTGTTGCCTCGACGCCATCCATTTCTGGCATCACAAGATCCATTAAGATGAGATCAGGCTTTAAGGACTTTGCTAATTCAATCGCTTCGATTCCGTTTGCTGCTTCACCGACAATTTGTAGACCTTTTTGTGTTCGAAGAAAAAAGACAAGACCACGTCTAACGACATGATGGTCATCTACCACTACTATTTTTATACTCACTGTAAAATCCCCCTAAAACGGAATATGAATCTCTATTTCTGTCCCAGTTCCTGGTTTACTTTTTAAAAGAAAGGTCCCGTTCAAGCTTTCCGTCCGTGTTTTCATGTTTCGTAATCCCAATGATAGAATTTCAAGTTTTTCGTCATAGTGGAAGCCGCAGCCCATATCCTTGATGATCATTTTCACTTCAGCATCAGAAGCCTGAAAGTGTAAAATGACTTCTGTGGTCTGGGAGTGCTTTTTACAATTTGCCAAAGCTTCTTGTCCAATGCGCCACAGGGCTTCCTCGACCTTTCCGGGAATCGTTGCTGCGCCTGTCACTTTTGCCTTGATTGAAAGACCAAGCATTTCGGCAAAGCTCCGTAAAGCACTGACTAATCCATTTTCCAGACCAGCGGGGCGCAGTTGCCAGATTAAGCCTCTCATTTCCCCTAGCGCCTCTTGAGCCATATCTTGTATATAGGTGAATGTCTGTTTGACATCGGTACTGTCCGTCATTTCCACGCCGGCCCTAGCAGTAAGACTAAGGGAAAATAGGAGTTGATTAACCGAGTCATGAAGATCCCGTGCCAAACGATTTCGTTCTGCAACAAGTGCTGTCTTTTGTTCGCGTTGAGTCAGTTTGATTCGCTTTAACGCGGTTCCGATTTGATAAGCAACAGCTTCAAGTAAGGCAAGTTCATTTTTTTCAAAATGAGTTTTATGTGGTGCCCCCACATTCAGGATCCCAAATCGTTCCTTTCCTGCACGGAGCGGGACAGTCGCGTGATGGGTCAAGCCACATGTATCTCCTGCATTATCATGAAGAGCATCCTCAATTCGTTTACACTCAATAATATTCGTTGCCTTATTTAGTTGTTGATTATTGTATTTATTTACACACCAGCACTTGCCCTGACACATTCGTCTTTTTTCGTTATTTGCTAATGCAGGGGGAAGTGCTTCGTCAGCTATAAGATGGTGCTTCCCATGCCTATCGATTAAAAATATCCAGCCGGTTTGCAGTCCAGTAACCTGGAGCAGCTTATTTAAAACACATGATAAAACGGTATTTGTGTCTGTTCCTTCGTTTAACAGTTCAGCAATTTCTTTTAAAATGCTAATTTCCTCATATCGATCTTGGGCAGACATCATATTCCCTCCAGCGGTCTTTTCTGCTTTCATTATATCCTATTTATAATTTTCAGACTTTAAAAATTTGGATGGAATTCAATCAGTCTGCAAAAATTCAAGAATTTCTTTAGTAGGTCCTTCGTAGAAGGCTGTCTTCCATCCATTATCGAGATGATAGGGGCCTTCGATTTTTCGCAGGCCCGTAAGCATAGTCATTGTACAATCAAGATTATTTACTTCAAAACAGATATGGGCATTTAACGTATGACCGGCTATCAACTCTAATCTAAAATCACCAAGAGTCAAAAATACAATGTCCTCTTCCATAAACCTAAATCGTTGTTCCTCCAGAAAACCTAACTGATTTTTATAAAAATCAACAGATTCATCAAGATTCCTTACTTCGAGACCATAATGATGAAGTTTCATAGCCAAACCTCCAAATTAGATAATGAGATTCATGTCCCCGAATTCATGCCATAAATAGTTAGATTCGATAGCCTGGTCATATGCCCTTAGTAGCAGCTTTTCAGGAATAAAAGCAGAAAGCATATCTAAATGGCTTGCTTTTGGTTCGTGTAACCCCGTAATGATCCCATCGGCTATTTTCAAAGAAAACTGGTGATTGATGTATAAATTGGTTATCCCAGAAAGATTGTTTAATTTCGCTGCACTCTCTAGTGCTCGAACTACGGTCGTTCCAACCGCAATAACCCTTTTTCCAGCTGCTTTTGTCTCGAGTATTCGTTGCATCGTTTTTTCAGAAATATGGTATTCTTCCTCGTTCTCCTCTGGTGACTGATGCCACCGATCATCGAGCAAATAGCTTAGGCCTGTATGGAGTTGAATAAAATCGACCCCGATTCCGCTTCTCATTAAGGTAAATAGAAGCTCCCAGCTGAAAGCTCTTCCTGCTGAAGGCATTTCCACTGAACCGGGATGGCTCGCAAAAACCGTTTGGTAATAGTCCAATTCCCATGGTTGATCAATATATTCATATCGAACCGGCTCACCAATTTTATAAATGATATTTAAAAGATCGGAGCCCGTTTTAGTAAACTCCAAAATGTTTAATGGTGAATTCTTTTTTACACCAACGACAGTTGCCGATAGTTCAGGCGAAAAAATGAAATGATCACCCTTTTTTACAAGATTTTCAACAATGAGTGCTTCCCATATATCGTCACCACGACGTCGGGCCAGTCGGATTTCGGTCTTTGTTCTTAATTGGACCTTGTTTCTGAACCATTCCGCTTGTAAAACAGCGGGAATGGTCCGGCTATTATTTAAAATGATAAGATCTCCTGGCTGGAGATACTGTGGTAAATGGAAGAAGCAGTCGTGTTTGGTTTTACCGGTAGCCCGATCAAGCACCATCATTCGAACGTGATCCCTTCTTATACCACGTTTCTCAGGCGGGCGGGAAGCATTCAGTTGATCTGGAAGATAAAAATCTATGGCTTTGGCTACCATTCTTTACACCTCCTCATGAGATTGAGCTGAAAATCGTTTGCCATTAATCTCTTTGGCTCCATCAGAGGCTAAGTATAAAAAGATATCGATTACATCCTCCGGTTTTGCTAATGGGTAATCACAATCTGGAACTGCCAATTGGTGCATCTCTGTATCCATTTCTCCGGGGTCAACCATATTGACACGAACACCGGTCTCGCTTAATTCATCCGCCCATGTTTCGGTGAGTCCTTCAACTGCAAACTTTGATACCCCATATGCTCCCCAGCCTGCATAACCAATGTGACCTGCTTCGGAAGTTACATTGATAATCGAACCTTGGTTGCGTTGAAGCATTCCAACAACTACTCTCCTTGTTACCAAAAATGGAGATAGCGCATTTATCCTTAGCACCTCCATAAAGTCTTCTTCGGGGTAATCGATTAATAACGGCATTGGGCTGGGGCCTAATGCGGATGCGTTATTAATCAAAACATCAATTTTGCCAAATGCCTCCTCGGTTAGTGCAACAAACCGTTCTACATCTCTTGATTTAGAAACATCTGCGGTTACGGCAAGCACCGATGCCCCCAAGCTTTCAGCTTTTTGTTTTATTTTTAATAGGTTTTTTTCCGTCCTTGCACAGATTGCCAATGTCGCTCCTTCTTTGGCAAATGCTAATGTCAATGCTCTCCCTAACCCTTTAGATGCACCAGTTACCATCACAACTTTATTCTTCATCATCGTGATCTCTCCTTTAAGTTCTTGATGATTTAAGCATACTGGCAAGGAGAGACTTCATCTTCGTCAAAAAGCTTGAACTTCACCTACAACTTTTGGATGAGAAAAATAATGTGGAAAACTAGGAAAGCTATCACATTCGGACAACCTTCCGCCGAAATTCAAGTTATTTCGAGCAATTTACCTACATATGATGAATGTAAGAATGGTAACAAACTTGAAGGGGTGAGTGAAAATGAATCGAATCCAAAAATCAATGCTTGGGGCGTTTATCGGTGCTTCGTCAGCAGGAATGTGGCTGGTCGTGGATCTTTTGCTTCCGGAACCAATCGGGGACTATTTATTATTCGCTATTATGGGTGTCGTTCACATGGTCATTGGCTGGCAGATAGCCAGGTTGCTTGGAAAGAAAAAGGAAAGTCCATCACCTGAAGTCGAAAGGCTGAAGACATCAGATATATAGAGAAAGGCTCTCAATCAGGGGATTGAGGGCCTTTTTACATGTATGCATAGTTTATTTTGGCAATGGAGGTAGTTTGTGTTTAGCGCATGTTTACGCTGGCACGGTAGGAAACTATTTGTTAAAGGGGGTTTCTAAATTTATGAATGTCATTACAACCTTCAAGGAAAAGCGGAAAGAGAAGCAAATTAAATATGAACGGAAAATGCTGCGTGAGCTCTCAATAGAAGAACTTAAAAAGATGGTTACGAATACCTTTGGCAGCTTTTTTAGAGTCGGTTCCATACTCGGAGGAGCAATTGAAGAGGGCTGCATCGATGTTGCAATAGAATCATATCTATTAGGTGCTAAGTATAGCAAATTTGGTTACTACGGAGAATCTGTTGAAGAAGTGAGAATGCGCTGTTACAGATTTGAAAAGAATTTGATTGATGCACTCTATGAGTTCATTTGCTACTGGGGCCATATTGGCGACCAAGGCTTTGTGAACGAGTCTCTTTACTACTCATGCGAACACTATGTTACCTATTGGTGGACGGAAGGATTCCAGAAAGGGGAAAAAAGGCACCGGCTAAAATTGCATTAGAATTTTTAATCATATATACTCTCCTTGTCCCATATAGTTATTGTAGGGAAGGGACATGCAGGAGGTAAATGATGAATAAGAAACTAAAAATTGCCGGTCTCCTTTTAGGAGCTGTTATATTATTTATATTTATACAATTTCGATTTATGGATAAAGATGTTTGGGATCCATGGAGTTTACCTCTCTCAGGCAAGTACATTATTATTGACCCTGGTCACGGTGGTCCAGACGGGGGAGCCCAAAGTGGTGACGTACAGGAAAAGGACATCGCCCTTGAAATATCCAAGAAACTTCGTGATTACCTGCAACAGCAAGGCGCACTTGTAGAAATGCTGCGGGAAGAGGATAAAGATTTAGCGCAGGACGGAACGAAAGGCCTTAGCCGACGAAAAACAGAGGATTTGAAAAAACGAGTTCAAATCATTAATGAATCAAAAGCGGATTTATTTATAAGTATTCATCTAAATGCTATCCCATCACCAAGGTGGAGAGGGGCACAAACCTTTTACTACAGTACCTTCAAGGAAAATGAAGAAGTAGCTAAATTTATTCAAGATGAGCTTCGAAACAATCTCGGAAATACAACACGAAAAGCAAAAGCGATCAATAATGTGTATTTAGTAAAAAGTGCAAAGAAACCCGGTGCACTTGTGGAAGTTGGGTTCCTTTCAAACCCAGAGGAAAAGGCCCTATTGATGCAAGCTAAATACCAAGAAAAAATCGCAGCCTCCATCTATACCGGAATCAACCGATATTTCTCAAACGAAACAAACCCACCTGACTGATAGGTGGGTGTTTTCATGGTGCGGCGAAGCAAAAAATGCGGAATAGCCTTTTACACATTGCCAAATCAAATAATTGTGATGCTCCTCACACTGTAATTTTGGACAGGTATGGTATAATGGGGTAAGAGTGAAACCGAATACAGAATTAGGTGGTGTCTTTATGTTAACTGAGCAACAAGTCAGAGAAGTATTACATCAATTGCAAGATCCATTCTTACATAGAACATTCGAGGAAACAAATGCAATCCAAGAAATAAAAATAAAAGAAGAGAAGAAGCATGTCAGTGTAAAAATCGCCCTATCTAAAACAGGTACAGGTGAACAGCTTCAGCTTCAAACTTCAATTGTAAATGCATTAAAACAAGCGGGAGCAGAATCTGTTGGTCTTCGTTTTACAGATCTAGCACCGGAAGAATTAGCAAAATTTAAGACTGAACCAACAGGGGGATCAGCCCCGCTATTATCTCCTGTAAATCAAACGACCTTTATTGCAGTCGCGAGTGGTAAGGGAGGGGTTGGTAAATCAACCGTTTCTGTAAACTTAGCTGTATCACTAGCAAGACTAGGGAAAAAGGTTGGAATCATTGATGCAGATATATATGGATTCAGTGTTCCAGACATGATGGGAATCACAAAACGTCCAGTCGTTCGCGGCGAAAAAATTATCCCAGTAGAGAGAAAAGGGGTAAAAGTAATTTCAATGGGCTTCTTTGTAGAAGACAATTCACCAGTAATCTGGCGTGGTCCTATGCTAGGAAAAATGTTGAATAACTTCTTTAATGAGGTTGAGTGGGGCGATCTAGATTACTTGGTTCTCGATTTACCACCAGGCACAGGGGATGTGGCACTGGATGTTCACACGATGCTCCCTTCATGTAAGGAAATTATCGTAACAACTCCACATCCAACAGCTGCTTTTGTAGCAGCAAGAGCGGGTGCAATGGCCCTTCGCACAGAGCACGAAATCCTTGGTGTTATTGAAAATATGTCATATTTTGAAAGCAAGGTAACAGGTGAAAAAGAATATGTATTTGGTAAAGGTGGCGGAGAGAAGCTTGCAGATGAGCTTCAAACATCTTTACTAGGTAAAATTCCATTGGGACAGCCTGATTGGAATGACGATGACTTCGCGCCATCTGTCTATGAGGAAGACCACCCAACTGGGAAAATCTATAATGAAATTGCGAAACGAGTAATTGATGCAATTTAAATCAAAAGCCCTCCCTGAATCCTTGGGAGGGCTTTTCATCTTTTGGCCTAGCTATTACCGCTTCCTTGGCCTTCATCCTTTTTCGCTTTTTCCTGTTTTTGCATTTCTTCTGCAGCTTTAATGAGGATATCTTCAATCTTCGCTTTATACAACGGGCTCTCAAGTGTTTCACTTATGACCGTTTGAAGATGCTTTCTAAATTCCTGACTTTTAAGCACGTCTAAGAATTGCTCTTCCATTTCAGGGTTTTTTAAGATATCCATCACCATTTTTTGATAATCCGGATCCTTCATTAATTCTTTAATGAGCTTTTCGTGCTCCGTTTTCATACTTTTTGCATATTCTTCTACGAATTTCGTATCCTCGAACGTCTTTTTCCAAAATTCAACTCCGTTATCAGAGGTAAGGGTTTCCTGGATGGCATCTTTTACAACAACTTGGTCCATGACGAGGTGCTGTTTAAACTTTTCATCACGCATGAGTTCCTCAACTGCTTTTTTACCATCATCGGTCTTCAATATATCGACAACCATCTTTTTGGTTTCTTCATAATCCATTCGGTTTTGTTCAACATTCGCCGGGGCACACCCCATAATAGCCAATAGAAAACTAAAAATGAGGAGGAGCGACATCCTTTTTTTCATTCGTAAAGCTCCTTTCAAAAGGGATCCTTACTTGTTAATATGCTTTTTTTGTTAAAAAATATTCACGCATTACATGGTGAGAAACTGGCATTTCTCCCCCCCATTTTGGTACAATCAAAATTGAATATAAAGAGTGGGGGATTTTGTCGTGAAAAGTCGAAATTGGGTAAGGTTGTTTCTATCTACCTTACTAGTGGGTGCGATTAGCACAATTTTTTTTGGGTTTGCCATTAAATGGAGTGAATATAAAGAATTATTTTTAGCCGCTGATTTCGTTGAAATACTGATTGTAGTAGTTTGGTTTATTGGTGCTGGATTTATTTTTAGTATTATTAGCCAAATGGGCTTCTTTGCCTATCTGACCGTACACCGTTTTGGACTCGGATTATTTAAGGGTGCTTGGGGTCCAGCGCAAATTGTATTAATTGCTTTCGTATTCTTTGATTTGATATATTTTCGTTTTAAAGTGTTTGCAACAGATGGCCAAACGATCTCATCTTTTATATGGATACCGGTTTTAATTTTAGTATTTTCACTGATCATTGCATTCTTTAAGAGCAAGCAAACAAATAGCAAGGCATTTATTCCGGCCGTCTTCTTTATGTTTGTTGTGTCTGTAATAGAGTGGATGCCAGCGATTAGAGTTAACGACACAAGCTGGCTGTACTTAATGATTTATCCACTTTTAATTTGCAACGCTTATCAATTATTAATACTGCCAAAAATAACAAACCAAAAAAGCTGAGCCATTGGATCAGCTTTTTTTAGTAAAGATTTATTCCACAACCTCACTCTTTACATCAGCGTTATTAAGCATATCACTGACTGTTACAAAGGAAAGACCTTTCCCTTTAATTCCTTTTAATACTCCAGGAAGTGCTTCAGCCGTTTGCTTGGCAGAATCTGAAGCGTGGAACAGTATGATATCTCCGCTTTTTACCTTATCCAAAACATTGCTCGTAATTTTATCCACTCCTGGATTATTCCAATCATTTGAATCAATACTCCAATGGATAAGAGTATATCCAAGAGTGTCTAATACCTTTACAACTCTTGAATCAAAATTACCGTCAGGTGTTCGAACGAATGAAACAGGCTTTATCCCCATTTTCTTAAAAGCATCCTGTGCCTTATAGATATCCTTTTTAATCTGTGCATCCTCTAGGTCCTGATAGTTTTTATAATCATACCCCTTAATGCCGATTTGGTGACCATCCTTCACAATCCGTTCTACAATTTGCGGGTGACGCTCAGCCCAAGAAGCAGAAAGGAAAAACGTTGCATTTTTGATTCCTTGATTTTTTAAGGTATCAATAATCGGCATTGCCTTTGTATCACCCCAGCTAATATTAAAGGTAAGTGCAACTGTCTTTTCGCTCTTTTCTCCTGTATAGATCACACGTGGTCCGTTTTCTGTTGAAAAAACAGGAGCTATATTGCCTTTTTCTATATAAAAAATACTGGCAGTAAATAAGGATGCGAAAAGAATAATTAAAGTTTGTTTAATCCTTTTGCTACTCAGGATGTAGAAAAAATTCATTTTTATCCTCCTTGTCCAAAGCATCTTCTGTAAAAATAATATGCTTGTCACGCAATTTGTATGTGTAAAACTCTTACAAAAAATCAATTCATAAAATAAGTAAATATGGAAATAACTAGGATTACAATAAACTTGGGGTGAAATTATGATTGGATTATTAGTGAATCAGAAGGAAGTTAAAGAATTAGAATACCTTCTAAAAAGAGAGATGGACGAAATCCTATTTGATGTGGGAGATGCAAGGATTGACCATATTGTAAAAAGAGCAATGGAAGAAAGATATCAGATATTATTTCGCTTATTCAAAAGAATTGCTGAGCCATCCGAATGCAGCAGGTATATTCGTTCAAAGAAGGTAAATAGTAATAAGGGATAAATGAAGAGGGAGGATTGTATGATGTCGATATGGTCCTCTTTTTATAATTTAAATAAATGATTGACACGTTTTTCAGATGATGATATATTAATAAACGTCGTCGAAAGGCGAACACAGATTTCAAAAAATGTTTTAAAAAAGTGTTGACTTCAAATTGTCAGCATGCTATATTAATAAAGTCGCTTCTGAGCGGCGATTCAAAAAAGCCCTTTGAAAACTGAACACAATACAAGCGTCAACGTTTTAATTCTAAGTAACAAAACTATTGAGCAATC